>JBBRPZ010000021.1:0-99886 GCA_038227175.1 Pyrinomonadales bacterium
CGCAGGAACCGGATGTACTGGAGCTGATCGCCGACATTGACATCGCCGTCGCCAATACCCGGTTGTCCGACCGCTGTCCGGTTGATGTCGCCCTCAAATCCATTGCCCGGAGTCGGCGTCGGAACCGGTGTCGGGGTAGCTGTCGGCGTCGGTGTTGGAGTCGGAGTCGGTGTTGGAGTCGGCCCCGGTGCCGTCAGCGTGTCCGTGTCCGTCGCAGAGTTATTAGCTGGTATGGTATCGGGCAAACCCGCCGGTGATATCACGCTTGCCGTATTGGACAATGTTCCGGTAGCGTTTGGACTGATGGTGGCCACCACCGTATAAGTGACCGACCCGCCCACCGCAAGATTGACCGCCTGTTGGATATTCCCGCTGCCCGAAGATGCTCCGCATTGCCCGCCGAACAAACCCGTGCATGTCCATGTCGCCGATGTTATCGCCGCCGGGAACGTATCCACAACAACGGCCCCGTTGGCCGGATTCGGTCCGTTATTGGACGCGACAATCGTATAAGTCACCGTCGATCCCGCTGCGGCCGACGTAACTCCGTCGGTCTTTGTGATCGAGAGATCGGCTGACGAAACCGTTGGTGTCGGTGTTGGCATCGGTGTCGGAGTAGCAGTTGGCGTCGGCGTCGGCGTTGGTGTAGGCGTCGGCGTCGGTGTTGGCGTTGGTGTCGGAGTTGGTGTCGGCGTCGGAGTAGGTGTCGGCGTCGGCGTCGGAGTAGGCGTCGGAGTAGGCGTTGGCGTCGGTGTTGGAGTCGGTGTTGGAGTTGGTGTTGGAGTCGGTGTTGGAGTCGGTGTTGGAGTCACCGCCGCCGTCGACAGATAAGCAATGCCGGTAATGATCCCAGACGCGCCGAGCGTATTAACAGGTTGGACATTGTTAAACGTCAAGATCCCTGTTGCCGTGTCGGCGCTGTAGGTCGTGATATTGCGTGAGGTGCCGTTGCCGGCGAACACAAAGCGGCCATCGTTATTCGTCGTGATCACGTCGGTAAACGAACCGTTGGAAGCAAAGGGCGATCCGGCGGCGGCGGTGAGCGTCGTTGCCGCACCGCTTCCCACGATCCTGTACGCCCCTACGCGGTTTCCAGTCCGGTCGGCAACATAAAAAATACCCCCGTTCGGACTTAGCACCCCATCGATTCCACTGGCCAAGCCGGAAGTAAACGGATTGCCCGTCACGCCCGTCGGAATGCCCGCTGCCGTCGTGAATACCCCCAAACCGCCACCAATATTTGACTCGAAAAATCTCCCCTGAGAGTCGGTTGCATAGCCCACCGGATCTTGAGCTCCGGAATTAAATGGCGAACCGGCTATCGGGGTCAATACGCCGGTCGCCGGGTTGACGCTAAATCCCGCAAAACCGGCGCCTGAATTTCCGCCCGTATAATAGAAGAGACCGTCCTGGGTAAAAGCAGACGCATACGGTTGTGCCAACATAGTTGCAAACGGACTGCCCGCGGCCGTAGTTGCGGTCCCCGCCGTAATGACAAAGCTATGCACCCCGGCATTGCCGCTTATAAGGAGCGGAGAACCTGACGGGGCAACGGCTACCGTGGCCGTGAGAGTGCCAGTGATCGCGATCGGGCTAAACGGCATAGCCGTGAGAGCTCCCGATGCCGAATTAATAGAAAATGCGCTTACCGACGACGAGCCATCATTAACAGCATAGAGCCGCCGGTTAACCCTATCTATTGCCAAGTGATCGGTGTAGGATCCCCCTCCGCCAATGCCGCCCGTAGCGACCGGAAATCCGGCAAGCAAAGTGAGAACACCGCTTGTTTCATTGACGCTGAAGCCGTAGATCTGATTGGCCCCTGAGTCGACCTGGTCAAGAACATACAAATAGCTTGCCGCCGTCGGTGTTGTCTGAGTGACAACCACGCTTTCATTTGCGGCGTTACACACTCCCGCAACTGCGGCGTTGTTAGCATCGCCGCTGTAGGAACCGATCCAGCGGTATGTTCCCGGCTGGCTCGGGTTAAAGGGTCCGGAACTGACCGAACCGCCCACCACCGGATACGGCACGGTGGACGTAAAGATCGCGGCCGCTGTACATGTCGCGTCGCCCGGCCCGTATAAACTAAATGTGACCGTCGCACCCGCCAGTGGGTTGACACGCCCGCTGACCGTCCCGCTATCCGAAATCGTTCCCGCTCCCAGCGTTATCCCAGCTGATGCCGTCGTCGCTATCGCCGGTGGTCCGACTTCGACCGAGCCAATGTCGCAGATCACGTTCTGCGGGCGCGTGACGCCATTTTGCGAAGTGTTGTTGACTGGCGCGGCAGCACAGGTCGCATTGCTGCCTGTATCTCTCGCCGCGCTGCCAATATTTAGAGGGAAATAAGCGGGGCTTCCGGTCAGCGCACCGAGTTTGGGATCGGCGGTTGTGATGCCCGCGCCGCACGAATTCGCTAACGAGCCGCTAAATTGCAAGTTATTGCCACCATCGATTATGGTGCCACTGCAATTGTTACTTGACGTGCTGTTGGCAACAATCGTGTTCTTGAGCGTCACCATCCCGTTGTTGTTGTTGATGCCGCCGCTGTTGTTGCCGGAGAGCGCGCTATTGCCGGAGAAGGTGCTGTTGCTGATCGTCGTCACCGACCCGACGTCGGTGGAGATACCGCCGCCGAAGCCGGCGGTAGCGATGTTGCCCGAGAAGGTGCTGTTGCTGATCGTCGCCGTGCCGCCGTTGATGTAGATGCCGCCGCCGTTCGCCGCGCTATTGCCCGAAAAGGTGCTGTTGCTGATCGTCAGCGTGCCGCTGCCTCTGTTGGAGATGCCGCCGCCGGAACCGCCGGTAGCGCTGTTGCCCGAGAAGGTGCTGTTGCTGATCGTCAGCGTGCCGATGTTGTCGATGCCGCCGCCGGCGCTGGTAGCGCTATTGCCGGAGAAGGTGCTGTTGCTGATCGTCAGCGTGCCGAAGTTGTCGACACCGCCGCCGTAGCCGTTAGTCGTCGCCAAGCTGTTGGCAATCGTCAAGTTCTGAAAAGTCGCCGTGACGCCGCCTAACACACGGAATGGTCGCTGTACGCCACCGCCGCTAATCGTCAACAAATTGCCGCCGTCCAGGATCGTGCCGCTAACCGTAACGTCTTTGGTGGCGGAGATAGTGATCGTCGTCGCGACCGCGCACGAAAAAGTATTCGTGCCGCCGGCCGCGAGCGCCGCGTCCAGCCCGGCCTCATCACAATTTCGCACCACGGATGGTGAGTTCGGCTTGCTGACGTCGTTGCCCGCAATGCCGAAAAACTCTCTGACTGCATCAACCGCAAAATTGCTTTGGGCGCTTACTGCTCCGTCGGTTTTCTGCTTGCTGTCGCGCAACATTTCACGCGAATCGATTTGCGCCCCGACGCGCCACGAAACGACGCCGAGGCAGGTCAGGCAAACCAATAAACTCAATGCAATTTTTCTGGTTAATTGTGAAATCATAAATTTACTCCTTTGATATGGTCTTGAGGGATTTGCCGCAGACAAACAGCGCACCGCCGATTGTCTCTGTGAAATGTAATGTTCCGTCTTCGATTGCGTGATAGACCTCGCGTGGGGAAGTGCCCGAGAGGCAGGCGAATTCTTCGGGTGAGAACATCGCCGTCTCCGCCGCGCATCGCTCGCACCACGCGATTTTCATCGAGCTTCCCCGGCGAATCGTTGTTCGCTGCCACGCCTCGATCGTTATCCTCGTTTTGCTGATCATCACGCTCAAAATACTAGGTTTGTTTGCCGACTTCTGTTAAAATCGGCAAGTCAAGTCCGTGAAACGTTCTCACGCTTCGACAGTCCTGACCGAATAGCGTCAATCCTGGACGCGGACGTCGGGGAAAATCTTTATAAAATCGGGAAAATTTTCCGAAAAAATTCCGAAATCGGGCGATGTACAATAAAGCTCAACGAATTTACGAGTTTGACGGCTTTCGCCTTGATGTGAACGAGCGTCAATTGTGGCGGGACGGTGAGCCGGTCGAGCTTTACGCCAAGGCGTTCGAGATGCTCGTCGTGATGGTTGAAAATAGCGGGCGGCTTTTGACGAAAAATGACTTATTTACGCACGTATGGTCGGACCAAATAGTTGAAGAATCGAATCTGACCGTGAATATGTCGGCGATTCGCAAGGCTCTGGGCGAGCGGGCAAGCCAGCCGCATTACGTTAAAACAATTTCCGGTCAGGGCTATCGTTTCGTCGCTGATGTTCGTGAATTAAATGGAAAATCAGAAGAATTTGTTGTCGAAAGTGAAACGATCTCCCGCATTGTAATCGAACATGAGGAATCGGCAGTCGGAGATCGAGAGTTGAGAGTAGAGGGCGCATCTGAGATTTCAAATTCCACATTACAAATCGAAGAGCAAATAACAAAGACCAGGGGACAAATTCCACATTCCGCATTCCGCATTCCGCGATTAAAAATAGCTATTGTTTGTTTGATCCTGATATCGCTCGGCATCGGCGGCTATTTTCTGCGGAGTGCACTTTTAACCAAAAATTCGGGATTGCAAATCGCCTCGATCAAACGGCTGACCGAAAACGGTAAAGTCGGCACCGCCGCGCTCTCGCCTGACGGCAAATTATTTGCATATTCGGTTTCCGAGGGCGAGACCAGGAGTTTGTGGCTCGGACACACGGATGGTGGTGAGCCAATTGAGATTCGACCGCCCGCTAATTCGATTTACCTGAGTCTAAGATTTGCGCCGGACGGCAGCAGCCTTTACTACGTTTTAAGCGAAAACTATCAGAGCGGAGCATTGTATAGAATACCGGTCTTCGGCGGTGTGCCCGAAAAAATTCGCGACAACGTTCGCTGGTCGATCACTTTCGCACCTGATGGAAAACGATTTGCTTTTGTCCGTCACGACGAGGAAAAGAATCAATCGTCTTTAGTTATTTCCGATGTGCAAAATACAAGTGAGCAAATTATCGCCAAGGCGCCAACAACCGCCGGATTTGCGCCTTACACGCCAGCCTGGTCACCCGACGGCGCGACGATCGCCATCGGCGCGGCAACTGATAATAACGGTTATAGTTTTAAGATTTTCACGATCAGCGTTGCCGATGGCGCGATGAAGCCACTGACGAACCAAATCTGGAACGGGATTCGCGGCTTAACATGGCAAAACAATGGTAATGGCATAATTGCGGCCGTCCACGAAACGTCATTTTCCACAACCCAGCTCTGGCAGGTTTCATTTCCCGGTGGTGAAACTCAGAGCCTTATCGCCGATTTAAATTCCTACGGTGCGTCTCTGAGTTTACCGGCCGACGGCAGCAATTTGCTTGCGGTTCAAGTTCAGGAGCAATCGAATGTTTGGGTCGCGCCCGCCGACAATTTTGCCGCGGGAAAGCAGATCACGTTTGGCTCATTCGGGCAGAATAATGGCTGGAATGGCATCGGTTGGATGCCGGACGGCAAAATCATGTACACAAAATCATCGGATAAAGGTGTAACGATCTGGACAATGAACGCCGATGGAAGCAATCAAAAGCAACTGATCCCGAACGGCGGTGACAGCCTCTATCCAGCCGTTACGAGCGACGGACATTTCGTGGTTTTCCAATCAAACAGAAGCGGGATGTCCGCCATCTGGCGGGCTGACATTGACGGCGGCAATCTGGTTCAATTGACGCACGACGAAATTGCCGGGCAACCCGCCCTTTCGCCCGACGGAAGATGGGTTGTCTATAACTCCAACCAAACGGATTCAGGCATATTGCGGCGGATCTCAATCGAAGGAGGCGAACCGGTTCGGCTCGGCGAAAAAGAGCTTAGCTGGGTTGGCATTTCACCCGACTCAAAATCTTTTGCCGCCGGTTACCAAGAAAACGGAAAACCGAAACTTGCCATTGCTTCTCTTGAAGATGGAGAGATTATCAAAACATTCGACGTTCCGCGTCTCGCCAATTTCCGGCTCGGAATTCACTGGACACCTGACGGCAGCGGGATGACATACCGTGATTGGGCAAACGGAATTTGGAAACAGGAATTGAGCGACGGAGCACCGACGAGATTGCAAGGCTTGCCGCCGGAAAAACTGTACGGCTACGGCTGGTCACTCGACGGCAAACAATTTGCCTATGTGCGCGGTGCGGAAATCAGCGATGTGGTGTTGATTCGCAACGCGAAATAATTCACCGCTTTTTACAGAATTCGAGAAAGGCTTGGTGTTAGGAAACAGCCAGGAATTTTAACAGTATGAATTTCAAGCAATTTTATCTTGGCTGTCTGTCGCATGCGTCTTATTATCTTGGCTCTGACGGCGAGGCGGCGATCATCGATCCGCATCGGGACATCCAGCCGTTCCAGTCGTAGACTTCGCCGCGAAAAGCGATGGTTGAGGGCTGTTTCATCACGAATGAGAAGCTGGTGAGGTTCGAGCTGGCAGCAGTCGCGGTGATGGTCTGACCATAGGGGGCCGTGTTTGTGATCCCAAAATAGCCGACCAAGGTTGAACCATTCCAGCCCGCGAATCGTGTCAATCAAACCGGCGGGGAAATTGATCGCGCCGATCGACGATAAGTAACCGGAAACGGACGGCACGATAAAACCATTGTGAAAAGTGTTGGAACGCTTGGAATGGCGCAACCAGGATGTCCGTCAGCGGTGGGACAGTAGGAAGTGAAAGGGTAAAAGTAAAAAGGCAAAAGGGCAAAAGAGTAACGGGAAAAACGTTTGGACAGGTGGGACAGTTCATAGAATAGGCTGCCGAGCCTGTTAATTGGCAATTTTGTTTAAACAACAAATTGTTACCGTA
Organism: Pyrinomonadales bacterium; assembly: GCA_038227175.1. Classification (GTDB taxonomy): domain Bacteria; phylum Acidobacteriota; class Blastocatellia; order Pyrinomonadales; family Pyrinomonadaceae; genus OLB17. The sequence goes on from JBBRPZ010000021.1 coordinate 6,756, forward strand.
ATTGAATCTCTAAAAATAAAAAAATCAGACTGCACATTTACGAAATAGCTTGGCCTTCGTAAAGTTCAGGCGTTCTTTGCTGAGACGGTTTTGTGATAGAGTCGGCGACGGATTTGTGTTTTTAGTCGAGGGTTTTTGAAATGAAAGCAAGTGTATTCGTCGGCACCAGTCTTGATGGGTTTATTGCACGCGCTGACGGGGCGTTCGACTTTTTGCCGGCGGGCGGCGGTGAGCCGCATGGTTATGAGGAGTTTATGGCCTCGGTTGACGCTCTGGTCATTGGTCGCAACACTTATGACCTAGTGCTGTCGTTTGGCGGCTGGCACTATGGCGATAAGCCGGTGTTTGTGCTAAGTTCCCGGCCGCTTGCCCCGGCGCCGAAAGGGGCCATAGTCGAGCATATGTCTGGAAACGCGGCGGAGATCGTCAGGCAACTCGACGAACGCGGGTTCAAGCATGCCTATGTGGACGGCGGGCATACGATCCAGGAATTTATCGCGGCCGGCCTTGTTCAGCGGCTCATTGTCACTCGCGTTCCAGTGCTGATCGGCGACGGTATTTCGCTCTTTGGTGCAGTTCCTCAAGACATCGCGTTAAAGCATGTAAAGACACGGGAGTTCGCGAGCGGTCTTGTTCAAAGCGAATACGAGATCATCAAATGACGATCTATCTTGCCAGCTTCAGCCGGTCTGCGGCTTTATATAAAGCAAATGCGATCACGCACGAAAAGACAACTGAAAAATAAAATCCAAACAGACTGCCGAGTGCCCGAGCCGGGAGATTGCCCACGCTCGGCATGTCGAAGGCCTGCAATAATGTCGCGAAGACGCCGCTGACAAATCCCGACGCTACGGCGAGGGCCAGTCCCATCAGCAGTATCTTTGCGTAATCGAGTCCCAGATGCCGGATCGTATCTAGCCCGAGGAGCGGGTTTAATGTCGCGGTGAAAGACCGCGTATAACCCGCGACGGCCAGGGCGGCCGGAAAATAAAACAGCCCCCACAGCATGCAAACAGCGGCGATCAATATAAATACAACGCCGTAACCGATCAGTTTCTTAATCAGCTCGTTACGCTCGTTGGCGACAGTTTCGGTCGTCTTTCCGAATGCGGACTCAAGCTGGGCCTTACGCGAATCCAGGATCATCTTATTTGTCTTGTTAAAATATTCTTCGTCGGGGTCTACAGCGGCGGTCGCCGAATTGGGCGTCGGCGATGGGAGCTTGACCGCCGAAGGGTTGTGAAAGTCCTCGGGATTACTAAACGTTGGCCGTGAAGTGGTAGCATCCGGTTGGATCGCACGGTCGTCCTCTGCGTCGGCGACCGGGTCCTTGACCGCCGTTTCGCGTTCCGACATCATCTGGATGCGGCGTTTTTGGGCTTCGTTTGCATTGTTGATCAGTTCTTTGACCTTGTCGGACTGCTGCATCGCGTTTGGGGCGTATGCCAAATCGGGGTTGATGGCCCGGGCGAAGTCGGACTGGATGCCATTCATTCCCGATTTCGCCGTATTCATCATGAAAAACACCGCAAACACACCGACAACGATCACCGGCCCGAACGACACGATGTACGTTCCGATACTCAGGAAAAAAGGATGTACGACGTCATCCCAGAGCGTGAAATCGTCGAATGTCGGCATGAAATTGACATCGACCTTGCCCTGGGAGAAATTTTCGACCGTATTCGCCAAAACGCCGAACGTTAGCGTATTTGCAAGCAGAAAACATATCAACGCCGAAAACATCATGAAAATCCCGCCAAATCCAACCACACCCTGGCCGATCGAGAAGATCATGTACATAAAGGCGCCGAGCAACAGGCTGGTTTTGAACTTAAACGGATACGCTATCGCCTTTCCAAAGTCATTGAAACCAAAAGCCTCGGTGGTCATTGGCTTTTGAAAACTATATGTCTGTTGGGTATGAGCCGCTGTTTCGGCCAAGGGGCGGCACATTGCCCCGCAAAACGGGCAGATCTTGACGTTGCCGCCGTAAGAATTGGGACATGCTTTGCAAAATAGATTTGAGCAGGTGTCGCAGATATATTTTGCCGGAGCGTCCGGGTGCATGCTGCATACGTCGGAGGTGGGGTCAGCAGAGGTAGGAGCAGCGGCTGCATTAGTGAATTGCTGGGCCTGTTCTGTGACGCCCAGAACCTCAGTGGTTGTGGTTGATATTACGGGGGGCAAAGGTTCCGAAGCGTCTTTGGCATTGAAAAATTCGAGCAGCGACGGTACTTTACCGGCCTCAATCCAGCGCAGGTTTCCCTTTCGGACTCGGTCGATCCGGAGCAGCGATCCCGCGCCGATCCATGCGGTCATTTCGGCAAAATTGGTCGACAAGACCTGGCCGTTTGCCTCGACTTCCCAAAGTTCATGATTTGTTTCGGCGTCCATACGCAAAATTAGGCGACAAGCTGCAAGATGTTTTCCGTTTCTGCCTCGGCCTCGGCGGCGCGTTGGGCGGCTAGTTGGCGAACGATGCCGTTTGCGACCTCGCCCGCGTTGCAGGCAGCGACGAGAGCTTCGACAACGTCCGATTGGTAACGCGTGCCGACAAAGCTGCGAAGGCGTTCGAGTGCTGGCCCAAGCTCCATTCCCTTCGAATAAGGCCTGTCGATTGTCATCGCGTCAAACGTATCCGCAACCGACACGATCTTTGCCTGCAGCGGTATCTGGTCGCCGGTCAGCCCGCTCGGATAGCCTTTGCCGTTGACCATTTCGTGATGCATGACCATCCCGGGCATAAAGGCTTTCATCGCGGGGATCTGCGACATGATCTTGTAGCCCTTTTGCGGGTGGGTCTTCATGATCTCAAATTCTTCTTCCGTCAGAGCAGCGGGTTTCTTGAGGATGGCGTCGTCGACCGCGATCTTGCCGACGTCGTGCAGCAAAGCGCTGATGCGGAGCGTTTCGAGTTCTTCGGCTTCCATGCCCATACGTTTGCCGATGGCGACCGAAATGCGGGAAACGCGTTCCGAGTGGCCACGGGTGTACTTATCTTTGCCGTCAATAGCGGCGGCGAGAGCTTTGACGGTACCGACGAACAGTTCGCGGTTTTCCTCGGCGGCCTTGGCGAGATTTGCAATCTGCTCTTCGATCTTGTCGGTCATGCCGTTAAACGTTCTGCCGAGTTCGCCGATTTCGGTGCGGCTGTTTGTTTCGACGCGTGCAGAGAAATCTCCCGCACCGATGTTTTTGGCTGCGGCGACGAGTTTGAGGAGCGGTGCGGTCATAAAACGTGCCCCGACAAACCCAACGCCAAGTGCAAGCAGGGCAAACGCCATGCTGATCAGCCACGTCTGGTTGCGCATTTCGCCAACCGACGCCAGAGCCTTTCGCTCATCCTGCATCGTGATGACACCGAGATTGTGGCCATCGGCAATTTCGGCCGTCGAGTAGGCTCCGATCATGTCGTATGTTTTGCCGTTATAGTTAGCGGAAAACGGAACCAGCGCTGATTGAACCTGACCCCCGGATTCCTGCCACTCCTGGACGATCCTGAGGTCGTTCATCGGCTTGTTTGAGGCGGATAAGGAACGATCTGGATGAAAGACTGCCTTCCCGGACTGATCGACAACAAAAATGATCGGCAAGCCTGCTTTCCAAAGGTCTTCGTCTTTTGTAGGGTTGATGCCCACGACGCCGCGCGAGATATTTTGAAGCGATGCGATAGCGACGATCGTTGTGGTGTTCGCGCCGTCTATCATGACATTCGATGAAAATGACATAACGGAAACGCCGCTTGCGTCAATCTTTCGCGGTGTGCCGACAGTGAGCTTGGTGTTTGACGAGGACTTAGCGACTTCGGCAGCGATCGATTCGACGTCGTCGGGACTTAACACGTCGCGGCGAGCAACTATGGCGTCACCTTTTTCGGGTTTTATGTACAGTGCTGCCAAATCGGGGTTGTCACGAAGAATGGCGCCGAGCTTGGCATCCATATTGTTGGAAGAGATCACCGCCGGATCATGCGCGATTTCAAGCGCATTAGAAAGGCTCGACACCAATGACCCCATTTTCCGCCCAAACATCTCGATCTGGCGGGCCTTTTCTTGTACGAGCTGTATCTGATAGCGGTTCTCCGCCGCCCGCAACTCGCGACCGCTCTTGTCGGACAAAAGCCACCCGGTCAGCACAAGCGGAGCCAGCCCGACCAGCAGCAAGGTCAGGACGACATAATAAATAAGACTAATTTTTCGGCGTTCAGCGGGCATTTCGGCGGGAAGGCTTGAGAACCAAGCCTTTTTAATTCTAAAGCAAAGGCCCGCCTTCGGTCAACAAGTTTTAACGTGGATCAGAAATTATTCCAACCCAACGAAGTCGACATTCGAAATGCTGTCGGTGACCTGTAATGCGCGGGGTGCAAAACGGAAAAGCCGCGACGAAATCCGGATCGTGTATGTGCTGCCCGTCAAGACATTGTCAAACGAGTAAAAGCCGAACGAACTGGTCGTCGCCAGGCGAACGACACCGCTCGAATCGGTGATCGACACCGACGCATTTCGCAGGCCGCGCCCGTCGGAGGTAAAGACATGACCACCCACGGTCGCGCCAGCAAGTCCAAAGCGGGACCTATATCCGACCATATTTAGAAACGCATCAACAAGTCCCTTCTGGGTGCTCGCATCTCGCAACGGGGCCGCATCGAGCTGGCCTTTCCATGAGTTGACACCCGCAATGTCTCCGTCGCGCTTCAAGTAGCCAAAGTACAGCGTCGCCGCAAAAGCACGGTTGTACTCAGCATTGATGAACGTGCCGTTGCTGATCGGATTAGCCTGTGCCTCTTCAGCCAGACGGTACATCACCGCCCCGCGCCCCTGGTTAAGGCCTCCAGCCTGATTGAACACAAGGATCAGCGCGTTGCGCTGAGAAACGACGTCGATGCCGCTGTCGTTCCTGATTGTAGTCAGCACGGCGTCAACAAAAGATGGGCCATCAGGAAGTGTGAGTGCCGAATATCTCTGGACAAATTCCGGGCGTAACACAAAGGCATTCGCCAGCGCGAGCTGTGATGCGGCGAGGTTTACACCGTCCACGATCGAAACGCGATCGCGGAAGAACGCGGCATAGGCAGGCCATTTCTTAGCCTCGGTCAAATTCGAGGTGTCAGGGTTGGGGAAGGGCTGAAGGTTCCCGTAGCTCGCACGATAGAGGCGGAAGACGTATGCCGATGCCTGGCTGTACTGCTGAAACAGCGAGTATGACAGGTCTGTGCGTTTCGTCCTCACACAAGTCTGGTCACTGCCGCATAGTGTGATCGGTGCCGCTGCCGAGGAGAGCTCACCGGCGGTTGGTTCACGGCCGAGCAAGTCAAGGTATTGCTGCCGCACGAAGAACTGCTGGTTCGCATTGTCGAGCGGATTTACGGTTAAGTCCGCAGCATCGTTGTTAGTGATGTTGATGGTCGCCATGTTCGGCATTTGAATAGCTCCGCCGATCGTGTTGCCGATTGTGAGATTAAACGACCTTTGCGCTCCGAGGCCGGGGCCGTATCCATTGTCGACGATTGGAATGTTGATCGTCTTCTGGGTCTCGCCAGGCGCGAAGGTGACGGAGCCAAACACCGGCGAGTAATCCGTGCGCATATTGGCTGTCCCGTCGCTGGTTGCGTAGCTCACCGTAACCGTGTTGGTTGTGTCGCCGGTACGATTTACCGTGACTGTTGCACGTCCGTCGCCTTCGTTAACGGTGACGCTGCTGGAAACTAATTTAACGACGGTAGGATTTAGCGAGACGCCAAAGACCAGCCCTTGCAGATCGGTGACGCGCGGGTTGCTGGTATTGTCGAATGTCATTGTGATCGTGCCGACTTTTTCGCCGGTCACAGGGTCGGTGGAGATCGTGAACGTGGGAGCAGTGCCGCCGCTTGAGCTGCCAATAAACTGACCGCCGGCGCCATTTGACAAATCGTTAGACGCAAACGGGCGATCCGGTTGGTTCTGACCGCTGACGGAACCAACGTTGCCTGAACCCCTATTTAGCGGCGTCGAATACCCGCCGATAAAATCTGGAATTCCCGATCCATCTTCGCTAATGAGACTGGCGCCGTCATTGCTAATGACAGTGCCGCCGGCATTGCCAACCAGTCCGCTGCCGCCATTGGAGACAATAGTGCCGCCGGCATTGCCAACAAGGGTGCCGCCGGCATTGCCAACGAGGCTGCTGCCATCGTTGGCAATGAGACTGGTGACCCCACCTTGAACGAGAAACTGCGGAATTGCAGCGCCGGAACCAATTAATGCTGCGGTTCCCGGAAGGATGCTTTGTTTCTTCTTAACCGTCACCACGGCCTTGGGATCGGCAGGGTTTTTCGGGTTGAAAGCAAACGGATTAGATCTGCTTCCAGCAATGTTTGCCTGGCATTCGAAAAGCGCGGTTTGTGTGCTGCTCTGAATAACACACCGAGCAACTTCCGCGAACAGAGTTGGAGTCACAGTCACGTTCTGTGAGCTGAAGTCATTGCCGAAGGTAATGCATGTCTCATCGTCGTCCTTATTACCCGCCAAGCCGATGCACACTTCCTGCGTTTGGCCCGGTGGAATGACGAAATTATGCAGCTCGAACACATTTAGCTGACCAATGTTTTGAGCTATCTCGAATAGGCTCAGCTCCTCCGGATGCAGCGCGTCTGGAATACTGGCGGCTGGCGCCGGACCGATCCGCGTCCTAACTGTAATCGCCCCAGGTTTCGTGATGTCAGTCAAGGAAATGCTGGGGCTTATATGCGAAACCAAACGCAAACTTCCGCTTGTGTTAGAGAAGTCGGTTCTCACGTCCCGAATGCCTTTAACGAAGACTCGCGAATCAGACGTGAAGCCGGTACCGGTGACGGTGACCTGGAAATTGCCGTCCGCATCCCGCAGACATACTGCGGACGGGTCGGAACCGCTCGAACACGTTGTCCCCGGTGTGAATCCAGTGATAGCCGACGTAACTTGCCGTGCCTGTGACGATGCCAAATTCCATGACAGATTGATGTTTCCGGTCGCGCCTTTGTAGCCATCGACGACTATGAAATAGACCACCGGAGCGTCGGGCGTAGATTCGGAATTGAATGTTATTGTGCTGTAGCCGCTGGCAACACCAGGAGCGTCATCATTCTCCGCGACCTTAAATATATTACCATCGGGGAGAATCGTGTACACCGCAAGCAGCGTGTCAAGGTTGGTACATACTGACAGCCTCGGATCGCAGGTAGCGCCCGGTAATGGGCCGGTAGAGAACGTAACAGAGCCACGGGCCGGCGCCTGCCACATGTACCAGACGGATCTGCCGCCTATTATGTTGCCTACATGACTCGGCTCGCCCAAAGGAAAGGACTTACGGATGGGGTTGTCGGGGGCGAGGTTATCCTGTCTGGTGGCGCCGATATTTGCGCCCGTCACATTTCCGCTCACATTGCCGGGGAGCACGCCGCTATCGCATCTCTGCCCAGTCCCCACGCAGACCTGACCACTGGTGAAAAAGTTCCTAAAAACCACATCCACGTCATCGTTTGACGGCCGCGGCGGAGCGCCCACTGCGACAGTGGCCAAGGCTGCGTTGTCATTGAAGTTGGCATCCGACTGTTCAGAAAAGACTTTGAATTCAGCTATGCCTGCTCCGGCGGCACCGCCTTTCTGAAAGCGCAGGAATACGGACACAGGAAATGTGTCGCCCGGTAAAATAGTTCCAAGCTGGCATTTCACCGTCCGCACCGTCCCGTCACTGGTATCAACCTGCTGGCACACGGTCGAACCCACGCTACCGTTGGGCAATGTCTTAAACCCGCCGATGAAACCCTCAAGGTTAACCAGCAGGTGCTGGAGAGTCACTCCGGTGGAAACCAGGGTGCCGTTGTTCTTGATCGTCATGTGATACTCGATGGCTTGACCTTCGGACACAGAATTCGGCGAGCCTGTCAGGTTGGCCAAAGTTAAATCGACAAGCGGGGTGGCGCTCACCGTGGTTGATGCTGTGGCTGTCGTATTGTCTGAGAAAGTAACTGTTACGGAGAATGGGCTTCCCTGAACGAAAGCATTTCCATTCGCGTCGGCCGAGGCGAAGAGCTTAAAAACACGTTGACTACTTACCGGTACGCCGTCAACCGAACCGGTGGACTGATTCAGTAACGACGAACTATCAAGCGAGTAGTCAACGCCTACCACCCATTTAACATCCGCCAGGGTAAAAGGTGGAATTGGCTGCGGGATAGTATCGTAACGATTTACATTATTATCGGCCGGCAATGGTGCGCAAGGAGTTGATTTCTGGCACAGGTCAACTGTCTTGAGAAATTTGCCAATGCTGGCCGGGGGTAAAGTCAGGGTGAAAGTTCCATCAGGATCGCCGTCACCGCTAACGCCATTGTCCGCCCGGCTAACTCTATCCCGAAGTCGCCCATCAAAGCTGAGCGTAGACGCAGGCGCTGGTGTTGGTGTTGGCGTCGGTGTTGTCCCCGGAACGGCTTGCCAGGATGGGTAGCTATCCTCGGCCGATGAATTTCCCGCCGCTTTCGTTTGTTGGCCGCTGCCGTCGGCATTTATAACGAAGATGTCGAGCAGATCGACGGTAAACACCCCGTTGTCGACGCGCATCCACGTTATCTTCGTTCCGTCCGGCGAATAGACGGGCTTGCCGTCAATTTCACTGAAACCCGACCCCACTTTCGTAAAAGCGGCGGCGGTGGGAAAACCGTTCGCGTCTTTCGGTCCGTTTAAGTTCACGAGCCAGATGTCGCTAAACGGGTCACTCCTGTCACTCATGAAAACAAGTTTCGTGCCGTCGGGCGACCATGCAGGCATGATATTATTCGTGTCGCTGCTGCTCGCAAAACTGATCTGACCGATGGTGTTGTCGGCGTTGACGACGCCGGTTTCGAGAAAGAACTTGCCCGAAGTCGCACTCTTGTGCGCAAAGGCGATCTTCGTACCGTCAGGTGACCATGCGGGCGTGATGTTTTGCGTAGAGTTAGAGGGGGGATTCGTAAAGAGCGTGACGGCTTTTGACGCCACGTCAACGATGTAGATTTGCGATATGCTGTTAAAGAAAAACTGAACATCAACTTTGATGCTGCCGCGCATGAAAGCGATGCGCTTGCCGTCGGTTGACCATGTTGGATAGACGCTGTCTTGCGACGAAGTCGTCAAGCGCGTGACCGCACCGGGCGAACCGTCTGCGTTGACCTGCATGATATATAATTCTGTATTCTTAACGCCGCCCGTGTCACGGTCAGAGGCAAAAGCGAGTTGTGTGCCATCGGGCGACCAAGCGGGCGTTAAATCAGCCGCGGGATTATTCGTCATGTTGCGCACAGTCGGGATGCCAAATGCGGGTTGGGTACTTGTATAAATTTCATAGTTGCCGTCGCGCTTGGACTGGAAAGCGACGAGCCCGTTCGCCGCTTGCGGCGTCGGTGTTGGCGTCGTCCCGCCAATCACCGTTACGGTGTTGCTTGACTGATTAGCGACGTAAATTGTATTGGTCCCCTGATTGACCGCCACGGCAACAGGAGCATTGCCCGCCGCGACGGTGGTCGTCGAGTTGTTCGTCCCGTCAATCACTGTCACATTCTGGCTGTTGGCATTACCGACGTAGATCTTATTCGTCAACGGATTGACCGCCACGGATTGCGGACTTGTACCAACCGCGACGGTTGCCTTCGAATTGTTTGTCCCATCAATCACCGTTACGTTGTTGCTGTCCCGATTAACGACGTAGATTTTATTGGTCGCCTCATTGACCGCGACGCCCCAGGGAGTTGTGCCAACCGCAACGTTTGCCGTCGAGTTGTCCGTCCCGTTAATCACCGTTACATTCGCGCTGAGGATATTAGTGACGTAGATTTTATTGGTCAACTGATTGACTGCTACGGCATTGGGCTGTGTGCCAGCCACAACGGTTGCCTTCGAATTGTTCGTCCCGTCAATCACCGTTACATTGTCGGTGCCCTGATTAGCGACGTAGATCTTATTGGTCGTCTGATTGACCGCCACGGCAACGGGAAATGAAAATGAGCCAGTTGTGACGGTTGCCGTCGAGTTGTTCGTGCCGTCAATCACCGTCACGTTGTTGCTGCCCTGATTAGCGACGTAGATTTTATTAGTCGCCTGATTGACCGCCACGGCATTAGGCTGTGTGCCAGCCACAACGGTTGCCGTCGAGTTGTTCAGCGCGTCAATCACCGTTACGTTGTTGCTGCCCTGATTAGCGACGTAGATTTTATTCGTCCCAATCCCCGGATTGATCGCCACGGCAACGGGAGTTGTGCCGGCCGCGACGGTTGCCGTCGAGTTGTTCGTGCCGTCAATCACCGTCACGTTGTTGCTGCCCTTATTAGCGACGTAGATTTTATTCGTCGGCTGATTGACGCGGACGGCACTTGGATTTGAACCAACCGCAACGTCTCCGGCAGCTAGGGCTTCGTCCGAAGAATTTTGACCCCCAAGCGCGTTTGATAATGTAGCCGGTTCGCCGAAAAACGCCCCAATTGAATCGAACATATTTCCGCTCCAGAAGCTTTCCGCGGCGACTGATAAAGCCAAGATCGCAAGAATTGCGAAACCTGCAACGATGAAACGAATCGACGACTGATGTTTTGACATTTTTTCTCCTACCGCACTTTTACTTAGCGACGAGCTAAGTAAAGAAAAGCAACGTGGGATATGTTGACTCTGCGACGTAGGCGAGCAAGCAAGCCTTATAGATGAGCCAATTCTACTCTCTTACTTTCGCCCGCCCGTGCGTCTGTACGAGCCTCTGTATTGTAGTTCCTCGACTTCGATGCGATCCGCTTTAAATTCCGCGCTCATCGCCTGATTCTTAAATGCAATCCAATCGTAGCCCTCGGCGGCTTTCAGCAAAACGATACCGGCGCCGCCCTGAAGTCCCATCTCCTTCTTCGTCGCATTTCGCCAGGTACCTTTAACGTACTTGGCTGGCGGATCAGAAGGCCCGACTTTCCAACTATAAGTGCCATTACCGTTGATGGTGACAAAGCCTAAGTGAGCGAAGGATTCATTTTTACGATAGATGTATCCGTCGCCCGGAGCAGTGTAAACAACCCCACCAATAACGTTCATGACCCACGTCCCGGACAGCCAGTCGAGGGTGGTCGGCGTTCCTAAATTGTAAGCAGCAGCTCTCACTACGTCATCAGACACACCAACACAACCGTTTTTATAGATGGGTGAAGTGTCGTCCCCTTCGATCCCGGGCGTAAAGGACTCTTTGACGCCGCGCCGTTTCATCTGTTCGATTAAATCTCTACAGACCTGCTGATCATATTTGGGCTGACCATTGACGTAGCCGTTTGTCTTCATATAGCCGAGTATTTCTTGCTTCGTCATCAACCCTGTGCCGCCTTGCGTGTCAGCCGTTTTCGCTCCGTCAGTTTTGTCCTTCCTGGCATTATTAGCTGGATTGACAGGGGCGTTTGCGCCATCGTTTTTATCTTCCGGCTCATCAGCCGTGCGAGCTTTTATATGGCGCACGCAGTCCATGTTGTAACCCTGCTCAAAACTATTCACGCCATTGTGGGTAAAGCCCTCATAACCTGCACGCGGGTCCAAGCGAATGACGACTTGCTCGGAGCTAGGGGAAAGTCTGACGATGGTGCCTTCAAACCAAACTGTTTTATCAAGCCTATCTCTGTACTCGACCCTTTCACCAACTTTGTAACTGCTAACATCATCCTGCGCCCACGATCGTATTGGAGACAGGGCAACCATAATAAGAACCGCGAAAGCGATTCTGCTAAAATTTGTGTTTGTCATTACTCTCATCCTTCCTTAGTTGTAAATTCTTTCAGAAGAATTATATTTGTCACGCCGTAGTGAGGCAGCCCCTACGAAGCACTTGGTCAGCCCACACTATGCTTTCCACCCTCTGCTTCGATTCCCGCCGGATTGACTCGGTAGCTCCCGAACGTCGATCCCGCCGGGCATGTATTTTTCGTCGAGGTACTTATACACGATCCAGTCGCGGTCGTCCGCGGCTTTCTGCAAGACGACACCAGCGCCGCCGCGCATCCCCATCTCTTCTTTCGTCGCATTTCGCCATGAACCTTTGAGATAGCTGGCCGGAGGATCCGAAGGCTTTACTTTCCAGGTATATGTTCCATTCGCCCTGATGGTGATAAAGCCATATTTACCAGAGACGAATTCATTTTGGCGGTAGAGGTTTCCATCGGCGTGGACAGTGTCCACGGTGGCGCCCAATGTGTACAAGTTCCAATTCGCTACCAGATCGTTAGTGGTAAGAGGCCGCCCAAGATTGTAATCGATAGCTTCATAAACATTAGTATCGTTCGACTGATACCAACAGCGTGAATCACCTAAGGGCTTTATATCGTCGTCTAACACGCCAAATTGTTCTTTAACTCCCCGCAGTTTTATTTGCTCAATCAAGTCTTTGCACATCTCCGGGTCATTTATGGGTTTGCCGTTGGCATAAGCATTTGCAAGAAGATAGCCGGTAATATCCGCCTTCGTCATCAGGCCCCGACCGCCCGCGACCGGAGTCCTGTTCCCGCCGCGATTATCGGGTGGAATTTTTATGTCTTTTGGGACATCTTTTTTATCTTCGGGCTTATCGTGAGCTTTTAGATGGCGGACATCGGCGACGCCGTAAAACTGTTGATACGTCATAACGCCGTTTTTCATGTACGCGTCATAATATGACTCCGGACGCGGATCCCAGCGAATGTACACACCTTTGTCGGCATCAAGTTTGACGACCGTCCCTTGAAACCAGGTCTCTCGGGGATAGTAGCCTTCTTTATACTCGACCTTTTCGCCGACCTTGTAACTGCTAACATCACCCTGCGCCCATGAGCGTATTGGCGCGATCACAATCATAATAAGAACAGCGAAAGCGATTCCGCTAAAATTTATTTGTTTTTTCATTTTCATTTCTCATCTGATCATTTGGCCCACTTTTATTTGCACCTTTAAACTCATTTATAAGGGATATAGCAAGCGTTGGAAGTGCCGGAAAATCCATTTTTGTCCTCTATCTTGGTAATGCGATCTTCCTGCTTGAAAACCGCCATTCCGTTTAGTTTTTATTGAAAAATTTATTGTTGTAAGACGCGTGTTATAATTCCATAAATAGTGAATAGAGCGTGAGAAGCGAAACAATGAGTGAAAGTCAAACACTCCTGACCGAAAATATCACCGAACTGCTCAGCGAATGGAGCAATGGCGATGAAGTTGCGTTGGAAAAATTGACCTTGAATGTTTATGACGAATTGCGTCGGCTTGCCGCTTCTTATATGCGCCGCGAACGCGCCGACCATACTTTGCAGGCAACTGCGCTAGTTCACGAGGCATTTTTAAATTTGCGCGAGATGCAAAATTTTGATTGGCAAAGCCGCGCGCATTTTATCGGTATCGCCGCCCGCGCCATGCGCCAGATTCTAGTCGAACACGCCCGCTCCCACAATCGGGAAAAACGCGGCGGAGATTTATTCAGAGTGTCGTTTAGCCAAGTCGAACAAATTGTTTCGTCGGAACCGACAATAGATTTAATTGCACTCGAAGACGGTTTGCAAAAACTTGCCATGAAGTTTCCGCGTCCGGCACAAGTCGTTGAATTACACTTTTTCGGCGGTTTGAAATTTAAGGATATTGCCGAAGTTTTGGGGGTGGACGGAATGGAAGTTTCGCTTCGCACGGTTGAGCGCGATTGGGAGTTTGCCCGTGCCTGGCTACATAAAGAATTGATCGCATAACTCTGAATAATTGTTTTCAAACGAAATGAAAACGCTGACGAACGACGAAAAAATTCTCGAATTATTTCAATCCGTCCTCGATGTCGAACCTGGACGACGCGCTGAATTTCTGGCAATCTGCGCTGAAAACTCATCCATTGTTGCCGAAGTTAAATCGTTGCTTGTTGCTGGCGATAAAGCGCGAATTGATGATTTTTTAGTCGCTCCAATTTTCGAGGTTTTCGCGCCGGAAGAAACGCGAATCGGGAAAAGCCTCGGTCACTACAAAATCGTTTCGGAACTCGGCGCAGGCGGAATGGGCGAAGTGTTTTATGCGACCCGCGATGACGGCGAATTCGCGCAGCAAGTCGCTGTCAAACTCATCAAGGGCGGCTTCAACACAAAAGAAATGGTTCGCCGGTTTCGCAACGAGCGACAAATTTTAGCTGCGCTCGAACATCCCAATATTGCTCGTCTTCTTGATGGCGGCACGCATGATGACGGTTTGCCTTTTCTGGTGATGGAATATGTCGCGGGTATTCCGGTTGACGAATTTTGCCGCGAGAAAAATCTTTCTGTTGAAGAAAAATTGATACTTTTTCGGAAAATCTGCGCCGCCGTTTCACACGCGCATCGCAATCTGATAATTCACCGCGATTTGAAGCCTTCAAATATCTTGGTGACCAAAGACGGCGAGCCGAAATTGCTTGATTTTGGAATCGCCAAACTGTTTTCGACCGATAAACCACAGACGGAAACGATGGCAAATTTTCGCGCTCTCACGCCCGCATACGCTTCGCCCGAACAATTGCGCGGCGAGAAATTGACGACCGCAACAGACATTTACAGCTTAGGCGTTATTCTCTATCAACTGCTGACCGGCACGCCCCCGTTTGAAATCGGCGGAAAAAGTTTCGCCGAAGTTTTGCGTCTCGTTTCGGAAAGTGAGCCAATGTGTCCAAGCGACGCGGCGACACAACGACAAGTCAGCACGGCGACAAAAAATAATACACAACCAACAACCAATAACGGACACACGGCAAATCCAAAATCTAATAACGGAGATTCAAAATTCTTAAAAGGCGACATTGATAAAATCGTTCTCAAATCTCTCAAAAAAGAATCCGAGCGTCGTTACTTGTCGGTTGAACAATTTTCCGAAGACATTCGCCGACATCTCGAAGGCTTGCCTGTTTTGGCTCGCGCCGACACTTTCGCATATCGGGCGCAAAAGTTCACGCAGCGAAATCAAATTAGCGTTATCGCTGCCGCGCTCCTCTTTCTGGCAATTATTGGCGGTTTAGCGGCGACACTTTGGGAATTTAGACAAGCGCAAATTGAACGCTCCCGCGCCGAACGCCGCTTCAATGATGTCCGCGCTTTAGTCAATACTTTTCTCACTGAACTGAACGGTGAAATGGTCAAAGTCAGTGGAAATACCCACGTCCGCGAATTGCTTGTACGGAGGACTCTCGAATATCTCGACAAGGTTTCGCAGGAAACAGGCGGCGACACGCTGTTAAAACGTGAACTTGCCACCGGATACAACAAAATCGGCGATATTCAAGGTAATTCGTATCATCAAAATCTCGGTGATACATCGGGCGCCCTTATCAGCTACCAAAAGGCCTTGGAAATTTATGAGCAACTCATTCAAGAAAATCCCTCAAATGCGGAAATCAAAAGTGAACTCGCGCAAACTTACGGCTCAATCGGTGATGTTTTGTGGGACAAGGGCGATTTGAACGCAACGCTTGAAAATTACACGCAAGCAACAAAAATGATTGAAGATTTGTCAGCCGCCGCGCCCGATGACATTGAAAAAAAACTATTATTGGCGGAATATTACGCGTCTCTCGGTGATCTCAAATATAGCGCGGGTTCTCAAAGTTTTAAAGATATGCCCGCTTCACTCGAAAAACAATATCAAGCGTTGGCAATCCGCGAGCAACTGCTTGCCGCCAACCCTGAAGACAGAAAGTTAAATACTAACGTAGACCAAAGTTATCAACGCTTAGCTAAAAATTATCGAGTGGTCGGCAATTTTGCCGAAGAGTTTAACGTTCTACAAAAATCCGAAAAAATCGTCGAAAAATTTCTTGCTCTTGATCCGGAAAACCCGACTCGAAAACGCGAAGTGGCGGTTTGTGACGCCCGATTTGTAACTTATTTCCTTGACGCAGACGAGTTGGAAATGGCTCGTAAATACGTGGAAAAATCGCTTTCCATACGTGAATCAATGTATAATTCGGACAAAACTGATGTTCGGGCGCAACGCGACTTATCTTTCGGCTATCTCCTTAGCGGCAATTTTCTTACGGAGAAAGGTGACGCTCGCGGTGCGCTGGAAAACTATCGCAAGCATTTCAAAATTTACGAAAGTTTAGCGTTACTTGACGCATCCAATCACGACCGGCAGAGAGATTTAGTTGACAGTTTGATAGATGTTGGAAACGCTCTGGTCAAAACGGGCGAAAATTCGGCGGCTCTTACAAATTTCAATCGCGCTTTGGAAATTAGCCAGAAGTTTCTGCCTGATGATTTACAAGCACATAATAATTTGGCGAGTATTTATCAAGGAATCGCTTCGGCATTGCTTGAAAACGGCGATTCAAAAACTGCAATTGAAAATTTTCAAAAGGCAATTCAGTTATACGAATCGGAGGTTGAAAGCGATAAAGTAAACGTCGTTGCCCGCGCTGAATTAGCAAAAATTTATTTCAAAATGGGCAAAGCAGTTGAACGAGATGGCAAGAATACGGCACGAGATTGGTATCAAAAAAGTCTGGATGTCTGGAATATTTTGCAAGCGCAAAATGTTTTGCGAAAAATCGACCTGAAAAATTTTGAGGAAACAAAACGGGCATTAACACGATTGTGAGCATATTTTAAGTTACTGTAAATAATTTGGAACTAAACATTAAATATACAGGCTTTAGCCGAAGTTAATAAAAACTCTGTCTTCAAGATTTCCAAGTTTGATTTTACTGCTCCTCAATCTAATAAAATCCTATAGGAAGGGCCTAACAGTGGTCTGTCCAAAGCAAAATCGACTTCGTACGACCGACAACGCCAGGTCTCCAGTCGGGGTTTGCCTCGGTATACTGTCAAAAACCTATAGTTTTTTGACATCATCCCTTGGAGTACTGGTTTTGTACGGGAACGGCCAATTGTGCGGCGGCTTGAAACGAAGGTCGGTCGGTCGCTGCGGGCTTCGAGTTTCTGTGCAGAGTTGTCAGAGGAGTTGGTAAATTATTTAAGCTTGTCTTTGAACCTTGCCAACGATATTTCGCATTTCACGATTTTTTTTCAGTTCGTTGATGTAGTCGGGTGTTTTAGTTTACCTTGTATAGCTGTAACCCTCTCAATATCCCGACGCCTTTCTGAAAACATGTTTAGGCCTGAGAACCAAGCCACTTTAATTCTAAAGCAAAGGCCTGCGTGCAGTCACCAAGTTT
Organism: Pyrinomonadales bacterium; assembly: GCA_038227175.1. GTDB lineage: Bacteria > Acidobacteriota > Blastocatellia > Pyrinomonadales > Pyrinomonadaceae > OLB17. The sequence continues at coordinate 23,907 of JBBRPZ010000021.1, forward strand.
TAACGGTGGGGTTGGCATTTCGCTATCTTTTGAGGGACTTCTATCAGTTTGCCGATATTTTCCGAATTCAGTTTTCCATTTTGCTGGAGATTTGTCAGAGTATCCAGGCTAAGCTGATACATTTTTCTCGCGTCGGTGAAATTTTTACCGTTTTTATTTAAGGCGAGCAAGGTATCCCCGATACCTTCGTAAATCTCTGCCAATTGGTCGGATGATTTACTTTTCAAGGGCTCCAATTCGAACATTTCTTGAGCATTTCTAAAGTTTTCGAGCGCGCGGGCGGCGTCTCCACTCTTTTGCAGCATCTGTGCGTACATTAGATAGTTGTTTGCAAAATGTTCACGCCCTTGGGAATAGGTTGGGTCTTTTGACAATGAATGTCTCGAAATCTCCATCGCTTCCTGAAAACTCTTGTTTCCCAGTGCGAAAAGACGCATAAGGCCGTAGCATTCGCCAAGATTTCCCAGTGTGGCCGCCAGATCAAATTGGATCTGTAGATTATTCGGATCCGCACCGACAATTTGTCGCTGAATCTCAATTGTCTGACGATTGAATTCGACAGCTTCTGCGTAATTTCCGGCTTTCATTTCGGTCAGGGCTAGTCGCGCATCAATTAAGCCGAGTGTTCGACGAAGCGTTGTATTTGTTGGCTCTTTGTCAGAAAGATCACGTAAAATGGAAAATGCGTTTTGAAAATTTGTCGCCGCCACCTTGTAATCGTGTGTTTGATAGGAAACGTCACCAATTTTTGCAAAAGCAATGGCAACGGCTCGACGATATTTAATGTTTTCAGGTTCGGCGGCGGCCAACGTCTGGCTTTCTTCTAATGACAATTGATAACTTTGCAAGGCTCTGACGAGGTCGCCCACCTGTTCCTGGGTTTGGCCGATCCGATTATAAACTCTATTTAAGGATGAGCTATCAAAAAGTTCGCCGTTCGTTTTTAGATCCTCGTAAATTGATAGTGCCTTTCGGTAATTTGCCTGAGAGTCGGCGCTTTCACCACGCGCCCATAAAATATCCCCTACCTTTTCGTAGCCCTGGCCGAGAGCCGCGAGCGATTGAGGCATATTCGCTTCCGAGACGGGTAAAGCTTCAAGAATGGCAACACCCTTTCTGTAGCTTTCGAGCGCGCCGCCAGGGTTTCCTAGATTTGCCGTAAATGGATTACCCTGTACGTCGCCTACTTTTTGATACGCGGATGCAAGTTCGCGCTGTAGCTCCGCATCACCGCCCGTCTCGTTGGCAAGATTGTCGAGATACTCGATGGCGTCCTTAATCATTTTTTCGCGAATCGGGGTCGATCCAGCCAGCTCGGCTATCCCGTCGTGATAGTCAAATAAGACGGTGTGGGCGAGTTTTCGAACCTGATTAAATCGCTGATCCGCCCGGTCACGCTCGCGCCTTACCACGGCTGCCTGCCATGATGTGACGGCGGTTGCGGCTAAAAGAATTAAAAGAACAATGCCGCCGGCAATAACGCCCGTGCGATGCCGTTTCACAAATTTTGCCGTCCGATAGCCGAACGAGTCCGCCGTCGCGGTCACCGGCAGGCCGGCGAGATGGCGGCGTATATCTTCCGAAAGCTCCTGCACCGATTGGTAGCGGCGTTCCGGTTCTTTGGCGAGGGTTTTTAGAATAATGTTATCGAGGTCGCCTTTCAGATTGCGGATTGCGGATTGCGGATTGCGAAATGTTGTTGATCTATTTTCATTTTGTGTTTTAGGTTGTGGGTTTTCACCGGTATTTCCGGCCACCGCTCCGCGCAACCGGCCACTGACCACCGAACTCGGCTTCGCGGGATCTTCGGTTCGGATAATCTGCGCGGCTTCTTCGGGCATTCGGCCTTCGAGTTTGAACGGACGCTCGCCGCACAGCAGTTCGTACAGGACCACACCTAACGAATAAACGTCGCTTGTCGTCGTGATCGGGGCCCCGCGCATCTGTTCGGGGCTTGCGTACTCGGGGGTCAAGACGCGAAACATCGTCGCCGTCGCCTCATTTGTGTCGAGCGACCAATCGGGGTGAAGCAGCTTGGCGATGCCAAAATCGAGCAGTTTAGGGGTGCCGTCTTCGGTCACGATAATATTTGACGGTTTTATATCGCGGTGAACAACCAGATTTTGGTGAGCGTACGAGATCGCGGAACAAACTTTCCGGAAAAGCTCCAGACGCTCGTCGATAGACAGTTCGTGCGAATCGCAGAACTTTGTGATGGGCAGTCCCTCGACGTGTTCCATCACAAAATAAGGCAGACCATCCGAAGTCGAGCCGCCATCGAGTAGATTTGCGATGAAACGATGCTGGAGCTGGGCGAGGATCCGGCGCTCCATTACAAAACGCTTGAGGACTGCATTCGTGTCCATACCGCGTTTTATCAGCTTTAGGGCAACCCGCTTGTCAAAGGACTCGTCGGCGTGATTAGCGAGATAAACCGTCCCCATTCCGCCATGCCCGATCTCTTTAATGATCTTGTAGGAATCAATTTGTTGGCCGAGGTACGGGTCAACCGTTTGTTCCTGAGCCAGCCCGAGGTCGACTGCCGCCGGCTCGTTGATAAATTCGCCGGCGTCTATATCGGCACGCAGCAGCCTTTCCACCTCAGGGCGCAAGTCCGCGTCGCATGTGGCGAGAAAGGCGGCACGCTCATGCTCCGGCAGATCAAACGCTGTCATGAAAAGTTCTTTGATCTTTATCCAGCGGGTCGAATCCATAATGCTCCTTAGACATTACGCGGAATCGCGGGTGAAATCGGCTCAGACAAGTGCGGAGTGCGGAGTGCGGAGTGAAATTCAAAAATCCGCATTCTCCACTTCGCATTCCCCACTCATTTGATCTTTTCAAACAGCCATGCCCGGGCCATTGCCCATTCGCGTTTTACTGTTGCTGACGAAATATTCAATACTTCGGCCGTTTCGTCGATAGTCATGCCGCCAAAATACCGTAATTCGACGATCTTTGCCTGTGCCGGATCGAACGACTCAAGTTCAGTGAGAGCAGCGTCCAACTCGATAAGATCGTGATTAGAGTCGCCCGCTATATCGCTAATATCCTCGAGCGATATCTTAAGGCCGTTGCCACGCTTGTCTGCGTCACGGCTGCGGGCGTTGTCGAGCAATATCCGGCGCATCGCCTGGGCGGAAAGCGCAAAAAATTGTCCGCGATTTTTGAAATCAACCGAGTGCTGATTGATGAGTTTTAAGTAGGCTTCGTGAACGAGAGCGGTGGTTTGAAGAGTTATGCCCTGGCGCTCACTCGCGAGGTAACTATGGGCCAGCCGGCGAAGCTCGGCGTACACCAGCGGCAGCAGCTCATCGAGCACCGCACGGTTGCCGTTAGCATAATCGTCCAAAAGCCGTGTGATCTCGCTCATGGAAACATCTCCACAGATCTCCGAAAAAAAAAACTACATTTGAGCCAATTCTACGCTTCTTTCCGCGTAATGGATAGAGGAAAAATTTCTGCGGAGAAATGAGGTTTTAGACAAGGAGAACTGCAATGAAAAATCTTAGAAGAGTTATCACGTTAAACAATCGAAGCAATTGTCGATTGTTTTTTCATCTATCAATTTTCCCGTTTTTCGCAATAGCAAGTCTATTGCCATGGCTGGCGGTGACACAAACACAAGAGGACAACCCTGTCGCCTCAGCTAATCAGCCGGAGGCCGACCAGTCGAGCGGGCTGCGAGCAGACTATGGCCGTGTGCCGCTCAGCTTCGAAGCCAATCAGGGTCAGACAGCCGCCGAAGTTCAGTTTCTCTCTCGCGGCTCAGGCTATACGCTCTTTCTGGCCCCAACGAAGGCCGTTCTTTCGCTCCAGCAGCGAACAAATTACTCGCAAAAGACGCCGGTCACTAATGTCTTGCGGATGGAGCTAAAGGGAGCGAACGCGAACGCCGCGGTCGACGCACACGACGAACTTCCCGGCAAGAGCAACTATTTCGTCGGCAACGATCCAAAGAATTGGCGAGAAAATGTCGCCACTTTCGCAAAGGTAAACTATAAGTCAGTTTATGACGGCGTGGATCTGGTTTATTACGGCAACCAACGGGAGCTCGAATATGATTTCATCGTCGCTCCGAATGCCGACGCGTCGCAGATTCGCTGGGCCATCCCAGCTGCTCACAAGCCTGACGTTGATGACGACGGCCAGCTCGTTCTGCATGTCAATGGGAGCGACGTCCAGATGAAAAAGCCCGTCGTTTATCAGACCATCAACGGCGAGCGAATAGAGATCGCAGCTTCGTATTCAATCCAAAATCCGAATACTAAAAACCAAAATCAAGAGGTTGGCTTCACGCTTGGGGATTACGATTACAATGAGCCGCTTGTCATTGATCCGGTGGTCGTTTTTTCGAGCTCGCTACTGGATGGCAGCGGTGCGGACAGCGCCAATGCCATCGCCGTCGATCCGTCCGGTAATGCCTACGTGACCGGCAACACCGCATCGACCAACTTTCCAGCGGTCAATGCCATTCAGACAACTTTGAATGGCGGCCAGGATGCATTCATCAGCAAGTACAATGTCGCAGGTACGGCGCTTGTTTACTCCACATATCTGGGTGGCAGCTCCGGTTTCGAGAACGGCTGGGACATCGCTGTGGATGCGACTGGCAACGCCTATGTGGCCGGCCGAACGACCTCAATCGACTTCCCTGTAACTGCCGCGACCGCCTTTCAGCCAACTAAGACCACCAACAACACGGTGGACGGAGGTTTCGTTACGAAGCTCAACGCCAACGGGACACTCGGATATTCGACGTACCTTTTTGGCCCGCAGGGTAATAGTGCCTTCGGCGTCGCGACCGACGGAGCCGGCAATGCATATATAGTGGGCCGGACAGGCACTGGCTTTCCCATAACGGCCAGCGCTTTCAACTCGACCAACTTCGGTAGCGGTTTCCTGACGAAGCTAAATACGAATGCTGCGGGCGCGGCGTCGCTCGTCTATTCAACGTACCTTGGACCAACCGGATTCGCGGAAGGACACGCGGTCACAGTGGATGCGGCGGGTAACGCCTATATCACAGGCAATGCCAGCTCAACTTCAACGAACTTTGCCTCGCCGGGAGCGTTCCAAACAACCTACGGCGGCGGCAGTGCCGACGCGTTTATAGCCAAGTTCAATACAAACCTTTCCGGCACGGCATCGCGGGTCTACTCCACTTACCTCGGCGGCAGCGGTCAGGATTTCGGCGGTCAGTCAACCCCCAGCGGCAGCAAAGCGATTGCTATCGATTCGGCGGGCAACGCCTACGTCACGGGTTTTACTACCTCGACGAACTTCCCCACTGCTAATGCCTTTCAAGCCGCCAATGCCGGCAATACCGATGCTTTTCTGACCAAGCTAAACCCGGCCGGCTCCGCGCTGGTTTACTCAACCTATCTTGGCGGCAGCGGCACCAGCAGCGATGATGAAGGCAGATCCGTGGCCGTGAATGTAGCGGGCAATGCTTATGTCGTTGGTCTTACTGCAAGTTCGACTAACTTTCCGACTGCTTTCCCGCTCTCGACTGCCGACGGCACCACCGGCGGCGCATTTCTTGCTAAGTTCAGCCCCGCAGGCAACACACTGGTTTATTCCACGCGTTTCGGAGCGGTCGGCTTACAGGGATTAGGCCTGGCGCTGGACGGCGCTGGAAACGCTTTTACCACCAGCGCCCAAGGCAGTGGAACTACCGTTAATGAGATCGCCGACCCGACCATCATCGGTCGCGTGGTGGATGAGGATGGAAATCCGATCTCGGGTGCGATCGTCAGCCTCACTGGCGTGCCGTCGGGACCGACGCTGTCTGACTCAAATGGTTTCTACACGTTTGGTCTGCTGACATCCGCGAATAACTACACCGTTTCAGTTACCGTTCCTAACTATATTTTTCTTTCGCAGCCTGCGAATAACCTTGTGAAAAATGTGCGGTTGGACTTCAGTCCGGTCGTATTCAACATCAGCGGGCAGGTCACCAAATGCGGCTCGGCGCAGAGCGGCGTCACGTTTGCCCTGACTGACGGCAAGACACTCACCGCGATCTCGGACGGGAGCGGCAACTACTCTTATACCAATCTGCCGGCCGGACGTAACTATACAGTCACGCCATCGCAAGCAGGTTTCACGTTCACGCCGGCAAGCCGAACATTAACAAGCCAGGGCGCCAATCAGACCGCGAGCTTCGCCGCGCTGCCGCCGTTTGCCACCGTGGACGGCAAAGTGCTGACCTCCGACGGCCGCGGCCTGCGAAATGCAACGGTGTCACTTACCAATTCGCAAGGCGTGACAATCACCGCAACGACCAGCTCATTCGGCTCTTATTCGTTCGACAATGTAGCTACCGGCGAGACATATACGCTCCGTGTCTTGTCACGACTATTTCGCTTTCCCGTCCAGACGCGTCCGGTCGACTGCAACCTAACGCTGCCTGACTTTGTTGGGCTTGAATAGTACCGGCCTTCGATCATGATGGCAACTGGAATCAGACAGACGGAAAAAGTCCCTTTCGCAAGCACCAAGATCGACGAAACGGACTTTTACTCTTTTAGCGAAAAATCCAATGAATTATAGAAAAACAAAATCTCGGCCGGTCGGCTTCGCGAAAACCAATGTCCCATTGGTGCTAATTGCTTCCTGCATTCTAGCGGTTCTGCTTGTTATTGTGGCCGCTCCTTCGTACCCGGCTCACGCACAGCGAGGCAAAGGCGATTCGTCCCAAATTGGTGACCAGACTCCGGCCGTACCTTTGGCCACTCCTGAGCCATACTTCGGGGTCGCGTGGACGGCCGAAGCGAACACTTCGATGGACGTCATCAATGGTCAAACAAGAACCATCACGCAACGCCATATTGTCATGGCCGGGACCATCATCGTGCGAAAACTCGACAATCTCCCCGATCCATTCGGGGATCAGGATAACTTACCCTTCAACGTCAATACAGGGGGGGGATACAGTAAGAGTCGCATCCCGACTCTATCGCTTCGTACCGCGAACGATGCAAATCAACGGCAACTTAACACTGCCGGATTTTGTGGGCCTTGAATAGTACCGGCTTTCGATTAGCCGAGCTGTCGGTAACCCGACATTGATTATATATTTATGCATAACATGCAAAATAAGAGAAATAGATTCCGCGGTTTCGGTCCAGTGCTTGCCGTTGCCGGTCTGGTTAGCGCGCTTGCGCTCCTGGGCCAGTATTCGACCGGGGTCTCGCCCTTAGCCCTCGGGCCGGAGGATCTCGGCTCCGTAAACGCGCGCGTCCCGCAAGGTGTGCGTGACGGCGAAGTACCCGCCGCACCAGATGGGCTGACCCGACTGCGCGACGGCGAAGCATATGGCCGTGTCCCGCTCAGTTTCGAAGCCAACCGGGGCCAGACAGATCCTCAGGTTCAGTTCCTTGCTCGCAGCCCCGGTTACACGCTCTTCCTGACTTCAACTGAAGCTGTGATTTCGCTGCAGAGGCGAAACCAAAAGACACCGGGACGCGGAGACACGCCCATGACGCGCGCGATGGCTGACGTATTGCGGATGAAACTAGTGGGTGGCAATCCCGCATCGCGAGTGGAAGGATGCGATCAACTTCCAGGCAAGAGCAACTACTTCATCGGCAAAGATCGAGAAAATTGGCAAGTCAATGTGCCTACTTTCGCAAGCGTGCACTACCAGGAAATCTACAACGGCGTGGATCTGGTTTACTACGGCAATGAGCAGCAACTGGAAAATGATTTTGTTGTTGCTCCGGGCGCTGATCCCAAGCTGATCACGCTTGCGTTCGACGGCGCGAAGAAGATAAGGATTGACAGCGATGGCAAACTGCTGCTGCAGACAGATGACGGTCAAATGAAGCTTCAGAAGCCGGTGATCTACCAGGTGGTTGATGGCGTGCGGCACGATGTGGCCGGCCGCTACGCAATGAGGAACCGCCGGCATGTAGGCTTTGAGGTGGCTGAGTACGATCGTAAGCAGCCACTCGTCATCGATCCGGTTCTAATCTATTCAACCTACCTTGGTGGAAGTCAGGTCGACGAGGGTCATGGTATCGCTACCGACTCGGCAGGCAATGCCTATGTGACGGGATCGACTGAGTCTCTGGACTTTCCGACAGCGAACGCGGCGCAGAGCATGTACGGCGGCAACACCGACGTTTTCATTACGAAGTTGAATCCAACGGGCACGGCGCTCATCTATTCTACTTATGTCGGTGACTTTTTCCCGCAGAGCGGCACAGCCATCGCCGTTGACGCATTCGGCAATGCATATGTAACAGGCGAGGCTCGTATAGGTAGCGGGGCAGCAAATGCGCGTGACGTGCTCATTGTGAAAATTAGTTCCACAGGTGCGTTAGTTTACAACGGGTCATTCGGAGGCAGTAACGGTGATGTCGGGAATGGGATCGCCGTGGACTCCGCGGGCAACGCCTATCTAACCGGAGACTCGGATTCGACCGACTTCCCGACGCTACCGAGCGCCTTCCAGACGGGGACGGAGTTCCCGGCCGGTCAGGCCTTCGTGACGAAGGTGAACCCGGAGGGTACCAGCCTGCTCTACTCTACGATGATCGGCGGCAGCGGTGGTGCCTCCGGCAAGGCCATTGCCGCAGACGCTGCCGGCAATGTTTATGTGACCGGTATGACTGGTTCGAACGATTTTCTCATCTCGCCGAATGCCTTCCAGAAGACTCTTAGCGGCGGCACCTTCGATGCCTTTGCCGCGAAGCTGAATACTAGCGGCAGCGGATTGGCTTCGCTGGTCTACTCCACTTACCTTGGCGGAGATGACGTGGATCGAGGCAACGGCATCGCCGTCGATTCTGCCGGCAATGCTTACGTCGCGGGATACACCGGCCAATCCAGCACCTACCCCACGACCCCCGGGGCCTTTAGACAAAAGGTTCTTCCTTTCAAGTGTTCAAGAGAATTCGGTGTCGATAAATTCCTTTGCGAAGATGCTTTCGTGACAAAGATAAACCCGACAGGCACGGGCCTAGTTTATTCCACGCTGCTGGGCGGCGGAGCCGACGAGAGAGGCTTGGCGATTGCGTTGGATAGCGCCGGCAATACCTATGTAACTGGCACCACCAATACGCCGTCGGGAACGTCACTGGCGTACCCCACAACGGCTGACGCATTCCAACCGGCTCTCGGCGGATTCGTAGATGCTTTCGTGACGGAATTGAATTCGACAGGCACGGCCCTGGTGTCCTCGAGCTATCTCGGCGGGAGCGGCAACGACGAAGGCCGGAGCATTGCTGTGGACCCATCAAGGAATACTTATGTGGTAGGGATTACCGCTTCGACCAACCTTCCGACAACGGCAAACGCCGTGCAGAAGGTTTACGGCGGGCCGAGTAATAGCACTTTTAATGGCGACGTGTTCGTCGCGAAGATCAGTAGCGCGGGCGCTCCACCGCCAACGCCGACTCCCACAACGACGCCCACGGCAACAACAACACCAACGCCAACGCCAACGCCATCACCGACTCCGCCATCTTGCACGCCGGGAAATAAGCTGCAAGACCCAGGCTTTGAGGCGAGCACGGGAACTGCTCCGATTACGAATCCGTTTTGGGGTTCCACCTCGACGCAGGCGGTCACGTCGATTTGCAGTATAGCGGTCTGTGGCAATACGACATCGGCTGTTCCGCGTAATGGAACTTACTGGGTTTGGTTCGGCGGTGCGAACGGACCCGAGACCGGGACCGCAACCCAGACCGTTACGATCCCGTCCGGATCAACAGCCACTCTGAATTACTTTCTACGCGTGGGCGGGATAAGCTCACCGTTTACCGATGTCTTGAGCGTAAAGGTTGATGGCGCGACCGTGCAAACCATAACCGAGCCGAGCGTCGCGGAATCAAGCTACACCCTGCGCAGCGTAAATCTAAACGCCTACGCCAATGGTGGGTCACACACGATTCTGTTCCAGTACGTTTCCCCAACCGGAGGAGGCTTGGCGAACTTCAATGTTGACGACATAACGCTGAATGTCGTTTGTTCAACCGCAACGCCAACGCCAACGCCGACGCCAACGAGTGCGACCGTAGACGGGAAGGTGCTGACGCCCGACAGCCGGGGGCTTCGAAATGCGACCGTATTAATGACCGATTCAAACGGCGTCAGCCGAACGACAACGACCAGCTCGTTCGGTTTTTTCTCGTTTGATAACGTCGGCACAGGCGGGACATATACATTCAGGATAACATCTCGGCTCTATCGCTTTTCCCCGCGAACCATGCAGATCAACGCCAACCAAACGCTGCCTGATTTTGTTGGTCTTGAGTAATATTATCGAAGCGATCGCCATTGATGAAACCTGTGAGTTTGCTTTCGATTTTGTGCCACAGGGCAATTATGGATTACGCCTGATTTTAGACGGCAAAATTCTTGAGGTTCAAAACCTTCCTGTCAGCGTTTAAGTTGAGCGGCCCGACCGGGCCGCTCACAATTTTTTCCTTTTTACATTAAGTAAGTCAGTGAACGAAGCCGGATTACTGGCCTGCGGTCGTGCGAAAAAAAACCGCGAGGCGTTATTAAACAATGTTGTGTATAATGGTAAGCACAAGCGGGAGCTGCTGTCGAGTCTATTTTAAGGTTGAGAATAATAAAGTATTTTTTAGAGAAATGTCTTTTTGCTTTCAGCACTATTGGTATTGGAGAAATAAATGTCACATGCCAGTTCCAAAAATCCAAAGACACGGATATCGTGACGATCTCGTCACGACGCTTTCGATTTCCTATAACGACGGTGAGGGTCACAGACGGCATAACGATTGCCGATTTCATCGGGATCGAGTAAGCGCGTAGGGCAAGATCGAAAGAATGGTATATTTGAATTTCGCTGCAAATCAGTAGAAACGCCCCGTTTAACGAACTAAGGAAACATTATGAACAAGAAAATCGAAAGTACATCCGTAAGCCTCGCCCTGGCGTCGATCATTTTTTATGCCTGTGCGTTGGTAACTTCCGCTCAAACCGCCCCGGGGATGAGTGAGAAGGCGGTTGCCACAGCTGGAAATGTGACTGCGGCCGCCAAGCCGCCGAGTAAAATCCACATTACTTTTGACGAAGCAAATCCGTCGATAATGATCGTCGAATCGGACGGGGAACGCGTGCGAGTCGATACTGTGACGAAAAAGATCGAGCAGATCGCCGAGGTGCTGGCTCCCAAGCCACAGACCTCCCCGAGTCCCATTCCCGCCGCCGGCAAGACCGCTCCAAAAGAAGATTTTTACGCATACGAATCGGGTGACGAGCCCTATGATTATCGCCTCGTAAATGTTTCCACCCCCAAGAAGGTTCCTAAGGGTACGTGGAATCTCAATTTCTCGCACCGCTTTTCGCAGCCAATCGATCCGCTTAGCGAGAGCGGCAAAACGCTGTTGGGGCTCGATAGCTTTTCGACTTCGTCGTTTGGCATAATGTACGGCATCACCGACAAGCTCTATTTTAACGCATCGCGTTCGCCGATCTGTCAGAAAGGCTTATGCCGGACGATCGAATTAGGGCTTGGCTATCACATCACAGATCAGGATAAAAAATCGCCGGTTGCTCTATCGGTTTATGGAAGTATGGAGGGCGACGAGAATTTTTCGAAGCAATACACATACAATCTCCAAGCGATGATATCCCATGATTTCGGCGAGCGATTTTATGCTTTTTTTGCTCCGGCCATCCATTTGAATGCCAATCACGGGCGTCGTTTCGACCCGAGTCCGACTGACTTTTTCCCACCTGCTGCCGTCGCACTAAATTTCAACCAGCCCGTGAACGCTGCCTCATTTGGGTTCGGGGCCATGGTAAGGATCACGCCGTCTGTATCGGGTGTATTTGAATTTACGCCGCGGACAGGTTTTAAGCTCGGGCAAGTTCAACCGATATTTAACAGTCGCTTCATCGTAACCGGATTCACGGCGCGTTCGGAACCCGAGATGGGGCTTGGCCTTATGTATTCTATCGGCAAGCATAAGTTTTCGCTGACATTTTCGAATACCCAAACGACTACAACCAGCCGTTATAATTCGAGCAACTTGGTGCTCAAACCGAAACAGCTCGTTATCGGGTTTAATCTTTTTAGACGCTGGTAGTTGAGGGTGGCCTAACGGACGACAAAACTGTGCGAATACTCCCCAAACGTATTTGACTTGACGCCATGGCGATCGGTGCTGCCGTAGACGGAGCGGCCGGGGCGGAATTCGACGGTGACGACGCCTCCGGTTTCAAGCGTGATGATGCCCGCGTGGACGGCTGCCGTGCAGATCGATGAGTCGGCGGTGTAGATATCGCTGCCCCAGATGGCGGATTCGATGCCGTTTTCCGGGCATTGGAATTTGTAGGTTTGACCGACGTCGGTCTTAAAGGTGGTGGCGGACGTTGACCAAACGATGGGCGTGATCTCGTCGGATTCTTCGTTTTTTGGCGATGGCTTGGTCTCCACGATCACCGGTGTTGCGGTGGCCGTCGACGAAGGTGTCGGCTTTGGCGTTGCCGGCGGCTTTGGCGAAGGGGTTGCGTTTATATTTCCCGGACGATTTGTGTTTGCGGTTTGATTTTGCGAAACGTAAAGATAGATCAAGATGCCCGCAAAAGCTGCAAGCCCGAGCAAAATAACCAAAACGAGGGCAACGATCCAAAATTGGGATCTGCTCTTCTCGCGCTGACGCGGCATGACAGTCGTTACCGGAGCGGCGGATGAGGGCATTACGATCGTCGGTTGGCTCTCGGTTGTTACCAAAGGCGTCCCGTCGATCAGACAGTAGCTCAAACTCTCGTCATTATAGTTCTGGTCGCATTGGGGGCACACTTTCATATCTGTTGATCAAACTCTCTTAACGATCACAAGTGTAATATCGTCGTTCGGAGCGGCGGTACCAGTGAATTCGGACAGTGCGGCCTCGACCTTATCACGGATGCCGCTGGCCGAACGGGCGACGTTCGTGCGAATCACCTCGGTTAGGCGGTCCATTCCGAATTCGTCCTCGTTCAGGTTGTTTGCCTCGGAGACACCGTCGGAGTAGATGAAGAGTACGTCGCCGGAATTAAGCTTGGCCTGCCCGCTTTCGTATTCGGCAAAGCCCATAAGGCCGAGCGGCAGTCCGCCCGCCTGGAGCATTTCGATCGTGCCGTCGGCACGGCCGATAAGCGGTGGGTTATGGCCGGCGTTGATGAACGTAAGATCGCCGGTTGCGGGCACAAGCTCGGCGACGAAAAGTGTGATGAACCGGTTGGCCGGAGTGTTTTCAGCGAGATATTCGTTGACGGACGTGACCATCTGGTCGAGCGGCGTTTTGGCGGCAACCTGACCGTGGATCGCGGCGTGCAGACTAGACATAAGCAGCGAAGCCGAAGTTCCCTTTCCGGATACATCGCCGAGCGCGACGAGCATTTTCCCATCGTGACGCGGGATAAAGTCGTAATAATCACCGCCGATCTCGTAGCACGAGAACGAAATCCCCTGAAAATCATAGCCTTCGACCACCGGCGGCCCTGATGGCTGAAAACGCTGTTGGATCTCGGTCGCAAGCTCGAGTTCGCGTTCCATGCGTTCACGGTTTATGCGTTCGTCGAGCAGGCTCGCGTTTTCGACGCGGATCGAGGCGACCGACGCGAGCGTCGTAAGGATGTCGAGATGCTCGGCTTTGAATGTCGATTCGTAGCCCGGCGAATCGGCGTAGATGATGCCGAAAACGTGGCGTTCGTCGACGCTGAGCGGCACGGCGAGGACAGAGCGGATCCCCTGCAAAACGATGGTCTGGCTCGCAAATCTCGGATCCTGCTGAGCGTCGGACGTGAGAACGGATTTACCGTTTTCGACAACCTCGGTCATGATGGCCCGGCTGATGCGGACCTCGCCGGTCTGGTCTTCTTTGCCGCGAACACGGGCGACCTTGATCTCCATGCCCGTGTTCGATTTCTCGTCCCGCAGCATGATAACCACGCGTTCCGCCGGGACCGCGTCGAAAACGAGCGAGGCTACCTGATTAAGAGTCTCGTCCAGACCGCTGGATGACAGCAGCGCAACGCCCACCTTGCTTATCAGACCGAGAAGATCGGTGCGGGTCGATAATGTCGAATCGAGTATCTCGATCGTCGGGTTTTTGCGGCTCGACAGAGCGATCGTCGTGGCCGGATTTAGAGCTTCGGTAGCATCGGCGATGAGCGTCGCACTGATATTTTTTGAGGAGTGGGTATCGTCGTTAAAGACGATCCTGGTTTCTCCGATCTGGATCTCATCGCCGGTCAATAGCGGCATCGGAGCGGCAACCTGAATTCCATTGTATTTTGTCCCGTTTGCCGACTCGAGATCATGGAGCCAGTACGAATCGCCCTCCTGCCGCACCTCGGCATGCAGACGAGACGCAAACGCGTCGGGAATACATACGTCGCTGCGGGCCGAACGGCCGATCGTCGTCCTCAGCCGGGCCAGCGGAAATTGATCCGTCTGACCGTTTGAATGTGTTACGAGCAGGTGAGCCATATAGCCAAGTTATATCAGTTTTTTGCGTCCGCGAACAACGATCGTACCAGATAAGAGATCATGCAGCGCCCGGCCTCTTGAGTTGAACGCCGAGATCAAAAATCCGAGTCCGAATGTCAGTGCCGTAATAAGATAGCCTAAAATATCCCGGAGCAAAATGCGTCCAAGCCGCACACTTGTGCCGTCCATATTGAGGATCGTAAGGCCCGTGATCATTTTGCCCAGCGTCTGCCCCCTCAGCAGCGGCAGGAGCAAAAAATCTATCAGCCAGAGTATCACTATCGTAAGCCAAACGGTCGGCCCGAAAGGCGCGGTCGTCGCTCCATCCCCAAAAAACTTTCCAAAGAACATCCAACCCAGCGGGACGGCAAGCAGCAGCATGTAGTCGATAAAAAGCGCCGCACACCGCAAAACAAACGGGGCCTTTAGCATTTCGGGCGAGAAATCGACGATCGTTTCCCTTCCGGACGATCTGGCGGGCGAGACGACGCCCTCAGCGGTTGATGCCATATAAATATTCGTAAAACCTTAATTTATAAGAAAATGTAATGTCGTGTCGCCCAAACGCAGCCGGTCACCGTTGGCCAAAGCGTGCGGCTGGTGCGGAATCAGCCGAAGCGTATCGCTGACGCCGGCCAAAAGAATTGTGCCGTTCGAGGAGCCGAGATCCTCGACGAGGAATTTACCGCCGTCGTTCCAAATGCGTGCATGGCGACGAGAAATCTTGGTCATCGGGTCGTACCTGGACAGATCGACCTCGGGGAAAACATTCGACTGTGGATCGCGTCGCCCGACGAGATTTTCACTCTTTTCGAGCGAAAACACGGGAGCATCAAGCTCGCTCGTGCCGTCGATGACCAATTTGGCGGTCGGCGCGGTCCGCGAATAGATCTCGGCATGAACCCCGTACTGTGCGATCGGCTGCTTTGAGCCGCAAAAAGCGCAAAACATGTCCGACGCGACGATTCGCTGCCCGCAAAAGCCGCAAAAGACGCTCTGATTCGCCAGGCTTACGGCCGCTGGTATTTCCGTGATGCCATGGGTGACGGTCCCTCGCTTAAGATTCTCCAAATGATCGGCGAGGACGTTCCGCATCTCGTCGGCACTCGCAAAACGAGCGTCGGCACTGTATTCGACCGCCCGCATTAGGATCCGTTCCATCTGGTCCGACATCTGCGGATTTATCTGCCGCGGACGCGGATTTTTTTGGAAATCGAAGATCAACAACGGGTTATTTTGCGGATCGGCTCCTGTCAAAAGATGGAACATGGTCGAACCGAGGCTATAGATATCCGAGCGTGGCTCAACGTTTCCGCTGAACAGTTCCGGTGGAGCGTAACCCATCGTGCCGACCGCTGTAACGCCTTTTTCCTGCGCCTGATTTATCGCTCTGGCAATTCCGAAATCGATCAGCATCGTTTTGCCGGTGGTGCCGTCGAGCATGACGTTTGACGGTTTAAGATCGCGGTAAACGATGGTCGCCGGCAGGCCATGAAGATAGGCGAGGACGTCAGCGACCTGCAAAGCCCATTCGGTAACGGTCTTTTCGTCGATACGCCCGCCCGGTGT
The DNA here is from genome assembly GCA_038227175.1 of Pyrinomonadales bacterium. Classification (GTDB taxonomy): domain Bacteria; phylum Acidobacteriota; class Blastocatellia; order Pyrinomonadales; family Pyrinomonadaceae; genus OLB17. Next base: position 39,934 of record JBBRPZ010000021.1, read on the forward strand.
CGAGCGAAGCCGGGCCGCGAGATCGCCGCCCGAAATGTACTTCATTACGAGGTAGAAACGGCCCTCGGTCTCATCGAAAAAGTAATCGTAAATGGTTGGGATCGATGGATGATCCAGAGTCGAGAGGATCATCGATTCGCGGCGGAAATCCTCGATGGCTTTCTGCTGCTGCTCTTCCTCGATATTCGACTGGACCATCTCCTTGACGGCGCGGGCGACGTCACCGAGGTTCTTGTCGAGTGCCAGATACACCGCGCCCATGCCGCCGCCGCCGATCTTGCGGACGATCTCGTAACGGTTGTTAAGTACGGTGCCCTCGGCAAGCGTTTTCAGACCCGCGCGCTTGCCGTCGGTGCCCGTACCCATTGTGTGCGACGTTTCACCTGCATTTGCGGCGGGGTTTTCGGTAGGATCGGCTTTCGGCGTGTCAGCAGCTACCGCCGATTCCGACTTAGTCTCGATTGCGGCGTTCTTAGACATCTCTTCGGGCACGGGTTCGGCTACGCCCATTTCTTCGTTAGTCTTTACGTCAAACGGCAACACGTTGTCAGCGTTGCCATCAACCGGCGCGAGGAGACTGGCTCCGCATTGCGAGCAAACTACCTCATTTTCGGCGGCTTCCAAGCCGCACTGGTGACACGTGGTCATGGCCATTTTTCGAAAAAAGATTCCGGGCTAGTGCATTATTTGAAAGCGTAAGAATGTCTTGCCAACGATTACTTCGTCGCCATCACTCAGGGTCTCGGTGTTTCCCGGCAATAATCTGCGTCCACGATTTACATAGGTGCCGTTGGTCGAACCCAGGTCCTCGATGTAATAACCGCCGGCGATGCGGCGAATCCGAGCGTGGCGCCGCGAGACTTTGGCGTCCGAATCGAAAGCGTCGAGGTCAACATCCGGAAAGACGCCGTTATCCGCATCCCATCGCCCGATCGTCGATTCGTCATTAACAAGCTTAAACTCGGTGCCGGGCGCGTCCCCGCGTTCGATGACCAGGAGCGCGTGGACACTACCGTTACGGTTTTCTGCGTTTTCACCAGATGGGGCACCCTCTTCAAACGCGAAAACCGCTGGCCGCATATCGACCGACGTCGCCTGGCTGATCCGCGGCATTGAAACCTCGGCCTGTGGCGGAACATAGGCAGGCGGATGCGGATCGGTGCTATTGTGGACAACTACCAATCTGGAGCCGCACTCGTCGCAAAAACGGGAGGTATCGAGATTAGACGTGTTGCATGTCTGGCATTTAATCATGTCGTTAATCGCTCACCATTCCGGGCGAGTGCGCATACGTTAGCCAAACTATAATTCTACCTTCTTATAGTTTGTTCGTAAATCGTAATTCTACGCTAGATTTACGTCAAATGTTCAAAGGATCTTCGTTAAGGTCTCGACTCCATACGTCGATGAGCGATTTTTTTGAAACTAAGCCAAAAATTCTGTCGTAGTAATGGCTTGATAAGACAAGACATCTGCATTTGGCTATACTGAGGCTAAGGGAAACTTTTCTCTGAGAGGGACTGAAAAATATGGCATTGAGCCGTAATAAAAAGATCATTATTTTCGGCGGCGTGGGGCTGCTGGTCGTTATCGTCATCGTCGCAAGCATTTTTGCAACGCGGACAGACACACCCGAGGTTACGGTGGTTAAGGTTGAGACGCGTAAGGAATTGCGTTCGACCGTCACGTCATCGGGCGAGGTCAGGCCCATCCAGTTTATGAACCTCACAAGCGAGGTTCAGGGCAGGATCGAGGAGATCTACGTTAAAGAGGGCGATCACGTGACCAAGGGACAGCCGCTAGTTCGGCTTGATCCTAACCAGCTTCAGTCGAACACAGATGCCCAGGTCGCCGCGTTTCAAAATGCGCAGGACGAGGTTCGTGTTTCGCAATCGCAGGTGACTGCGGCTCAGAATAATTTAGCGCAGTCGCAGCAGCAGTATAACGTGGTTCAGGTTGCGGTCGATTCCGCACGCCAGGCGGCCGAGGCGTCGCAGACGGACGTTGACCGCGAGAACAAGAATGTTGCCATCGCCAAACGTGAATTGACGCGTACCGCGCAATTATTCGAATCGGGCGTTTCGTCAAGAGCTTCATACGATGATGCGAAAGACAAGGTCGACCAGGCGGAGATAGCCCTTCGCAATGTTCAGTCGCGGTTAAAGTCGCAGACCTTGGCGATCAAGGACGCAAATACCCGACTTGCCCAGCAATCCGTTGCTGTGCGTGACGCCCGGCGTGCGGTGGAAACCGCAAATTTGAACGTTTCTGCCGGGCAATCGAGAGCAAGCCAGCAGTCGGCGGTCCTGCGCGGTCAGCGTAACCAGCGTGACAAAACAATGCAGGTGGCTCCTATAAACGGTGTCATCGCAGAAATCCCGTCGAAAGTAGGTACGTTTGCGGTCGCCGGGCTTTCAACCACCGCCCTTTTGACGATTGCCGATATGTCGACCGTCAACGTTGAAGTCAAGGTCGACGAAACGTCAATCGACAAGATCGCGGTCGGGCAAAAGGCGAAGATCAAGGTAGATGCTTTCGGTGATAAGGAAATCATAGGTGAAGTGAAACAAAAAACACCGCTTGCTGTCGGTAAATCACAGACGAGCGGCGGCCTTTCGACCAATATTAACGTTCAGGAAGCAAAAGAGTTTCGCGTAATAATTGAGCTTAAGGATTTGCCGGACGAGGTGAAAAACAGCCTCCGTCCCGGAATGAGCGCGACCGCCGAGATCACTACTAAGGTGGTCAACGACGTGATCGCCGTGCCGCTCCAGGCCGTGATCGAAAAGAAACCTGATGCCTCGCCGTCGCCGACGATACATGGCGATTCTCCGGCAACTGCGGAAAAGCCAAAAAATATTACCGGCGTTTACATTCTCGAGGGCGGCAAGAAAGCTAAATTTGTCGAGGTCGAAACCGGTATCATCGGCGAATCCGACCGCCAGATCATCAGCGGCCTTAAAGAAGGCGATGAAGTTATAACCGGCCCGAGCCGTGTTTTGAACACGCTAAAAGAAGGGGCCGTCGTCAAAAAACAAGTCAAGAAAGAAGGCGAGGCCGCGAATAAGAGTTAGTTCCAAGTTTCGAGTTCCAGGTTATGAGTTATCCGGAACTTGAAACTCGGAACTTGGAACTCGAAACTCCGATCCCGATATGTACAGATTTATGGATGAAGAAAACGGCAACGGCAAAGAGTCGGGCATGCCTTCGGCGGCTGGCGGGGAATCCTTGATCAGCATGAAACACATTTGGAAGACTTACCAAATGGGCACCGAGGAACTGCATGCGCTCCGCGACGTTTCATTTGAGGTCAAGCGCAACGAATATCTCGCTATTATCGGTCCTTCGGGTTCGGGTAAATCGACGTTGATGAATCTCATCGGCTGTCTCGATTCACCAAGCAAGGGCGAGTATTGGATTAACGGGCACCTCGTGTCCGATATGACCGACGATGAGCTCGCCAGGATCCGTAATAAAGAGATCGGTTTTGTTTTCCAGACATTCAATCTACTCGCACGAGCAACGGCCTTGCACAATGTCGAGCTGCCGCTTATTTACGCCGGTATGCGTGCCGGCGAACGCCACGACCAGGCCCAGGCGGCTCTTGCGTCTGTCGAGCTTGGCGACCGCGTAACCCACCGTCCCAATGAACTCTCAGGCGGCCAACGTCAACGTGTCGCGATCGCCCGTGCGCTTGTAAATCACCCTTCGATCCTGCTTGCCGATGAGCCGACTGGTGCTCTCGACTCAAAGACGAGTATCGAGATCATGCATCTTTTCGAAAAGCTGCACGAGGAAGGCAATACGATTATCCTCGTCACACACGAGCCTGATATTGCCGCACGTGCCCATCGCGTCATCACGATCCGTGACGGGCTTATCGAAAAGGACGAGCGAGTCAGATAATGGATTCAGTTCCGGCCTACGTTCCGATCGTTTTCATACTGACGACTTTCGCGACGGCAGCGTTTTTGACGCAGGCGGTCAGAGCGGTCGGAACCAGATCACTTCCCTCGCAATTATTACTTTTTTTACTGCCGCTCTGGCTTATTTTTCAAGCGGTTATTTCGCTCGGCGGTTTCTATCTAAATGAAAACGTCGTACCCCCGCGTATTGTCCTGTTCGGGGTTTTACCGGCGGTCGTCACGATCATTGCCTACTTTCTATTTTTTCGGGTTAGTTTTATTGAGCGAATTCCGTTGCGACTGCTGACCTCAATTCACGTTGTGCGTATCCCGGTTGAATTGACGTTTTTCTGGCTTTTCGCCGCTAAACAGGTGCCGCAGATGATGACATTTGAGGGGCGAAATTTCGATATTTTATCAGGCATTCTTGCGGTAGCCGTTTATTTTTTGGCGTTTCGAGGCGGAACGGCCAATCGGTGGTTGCTGATCGGCTTTAATCTTGTCGGACTCATATTGCTCGCCAACATCGTCAGCATTGCGATAATGTCGATTCCTTCACCGATTCAGCAGATGTCGCTTGATCAACCAAACCGTGGACTGGCGTATTTCCCGTACATTTGGTTGCCAACCATCATTGTGCCGACTGTACTTTTTGCTCATCTGTCGAGTCTTTGGAAATTATGGTTGCGGCATGACGCATGACACAACCTTTGTGATGTTTTTCACGTATAATGACTTAAATGCGTGTGCTTGCCACATTACGTCTCTTAAACGAATCGTTCCGCCTTGCGCTTTTGAGCTTGCGCTCAAATAAACTCAGGACATCTCTGACCCTCGTTGGCGTAGTCGTAGGAGTCACTTCGGTCATCGCCGTGGTCACGATCATCAGTGGTCTGGACAAGACTGTAGCTAGTGCGTTTTCGTCACAGGGATCGACCGTTTTCAGTGTCTCAAAGCGGCCGCTAGTCATCACATCCCGCGAAGATTTCATCAAATTTAACAAGCGAAAAGACGTGACCAAGGAAGACGCTGAGGTCATCCAGCGCGTCTGCCGCACATGCGACCGCATCGGGATGGCTGTAAACGGTCAGGGATTGATCAAATTTGAAGAAAATAAATCCGAAAACGTCAATGTTCGCGGACTGACGCCGGTCATGTTCGATATTGAGAATACGACTATCCAGGCTGGTCGCCGATGGACCGATCAGGAAGCCGCCGGTGGCCGTGATGTGTGCGTGATCGGAACTGATTTGCTCGAAAATATTTTTAACAATCGGTCGGCCGCGTCGGTGGTCGGCGAGGTGCTGCGGGTCGATGGAATTCCATATCAGGTGATCGGCGTTGCGGATCCTTTTGGAAAGGTTTTGGGTTTTTCGCGGGACAATTTTGTCTTTATTCCGTTTCCGGCCGGACAGCGGATGTTTGGCTCCCGCAATTCGATCACGGTTCATATTCAGGTCGATGATTCGTCAAATTTTGAGGCCGCCAAGGACGAAGTACGGGCGATAGTGCGTAATCGCAGGGGCAGGACATTTGGCGACGAGGACGACGGTTTTTCAGTCGAATCGCAGGACGCGTTTATATCGATATATAAGAACGCGACCTCTGGCATTTACGCTGCGACCATTGCCGTCGCGGCCGTTTCGCTCGTAGTCGGCGGCATCGTCGTTATGAACATCATGCTCGTCTCGGTCACTGAGCGGACCAAGGAAATCGGCATCCGCAAAGCAATGGGTGCCCGCCGCCGCGACATTTTACAGCAATTTTTGATCGAGGCAATCACTGTCACTTGTGTTGGGGGAGCAATTGGCGTGATCGTCGGTTACGGGCTTGCCTATTTGCTGTCGATTGCGTTGGGATTTCCGGTGTCGATCCGACTGCAATCTGCGGTGATGGGTGTTGGGGTTTCGCTCGTTGTTGGCATCACCAGCGGTCTATATCCAGCAATGCGGGCGTCAAAACTCGATCCTATCGAGGCGATGCGTAACGAGTAAGAAAATGCAGCTAATCATTGTCAGAGAATCGGCAAAAATGGCTCTCGACACGATAGCCAAGAACAAACTGCGCTCGACCCTGACTATACTGGGCGTCACGGTGGGTGTCGTTACGATCCTTGCGATGGTTTCGATAATACAGGGTCTCAACCGCTCATTTTCCGAACAGATCGAATCGCTGGGTTCGAACACAATCTTTATTGCCAAATTCGACCCAAGCTTTGGCAAACCGCCAGGACAGGAGGAACGCCAGCGGAAGGAACTTACGATCGAAGACGCCAACGCCTTGCGGGACGGTGTTTCAACGGCGGTCGGTGTATCGCCTTTCCAACGCGAGATCGCCTCAACCATCAGATACAAGGACAAGCAGACCGACACGGCAATATTGGTGGGTGTGACGCCTTACTATGAATTTACGCAGTCGCAGTACATCAGTTACGGCCGGTTTATCATCGACGCGGATTTGAATGACCGGTCTAACGTTGTGGTGATCGGGCGTGATCTGGTCAAAGCTCTTTTCCTTAATGACGAAAACCCTCTCGGTGCCGAGATAAAAATAGACGGGACTCCGTTTCACGTCGTCGGTGTGATGAACGAACTCGGCTCATTTTTCGGCCAATCGCGTGACAATATTGCGTTTACCCCGCTTACTACAAATCAAAAATATTATCCGCGGATCGATCCGCCGGCGACGCTTTTTGCGATCGTAATTCGCCCGCGTACGCGTGCCGACGTAAAGCAAACGATCGACGAGACACGCGATATTTTGCGAGTCCGCCGCGACGTACATTACGGCGAAAAAGATAATTTTGGCATCTCATCGCAGGACGCTTTGCTCGATATTTACAATCAATTAACGGGTGCGACATATCTGGTTCTGACGGCGATCTCGGCCGTCGCACTGATGATAGGCGGCATCGGAGTGATGAATATTATGCTCGTATCCGTTACCGAACGCACAAAGGAAATCGGCATCCGCAAGGCTGTCGGTGCTACCCGTTCGGGCATCCTGTCGCAGTTTCTTATCGAAGCCGTTGTGTTGACAGCCATCGGCGGAACAATCGGCGTTGCCATTGGCGAAGGGCTCAGCATTCTGATCAATACATACTCTCCCTTGCCCGCGTACATTCCGATTTGGGCCATAATTCTGGGCCTTTTTGCCTCAGCAGGAGTAGGGGTTGTATTTGGCGTTTTTCCAGCATGGAAGGCCGCTAACCTCAATCCGATAGACGCCTTACGGTTCGAATAGCGGATGTCTGCGGGAAACTTTTAGGCATTTCACCTCGTAAGATACACTTGCTTTGGATAAGCTGTTAGGAGATGAATTTTACCGAGACGATCAAACTTGCATTTTCAGCGATCTGGGCTCACAAACTCAGGTCGTTCCTGACATTGCTCGGAATGATCATCGGCGTGACGGCGTTTATGGTCGTGCTGTCGCTGCTCCAGGGGTTTAATGCCTATGTCGATGAAAAGATAGCTGGCATCGGCTCGAATTCTTTTACTGTCAGGCGTTTTAGTTTTGACGATTTTAAGGATACCGATACCATCGCAGCGGCCCAGCGTCGTAATAAGGACCTGACTTTTGATGAGCGGGATTTCATACGTGATCACTCACAATTGATCGATAAGATCGGTGCCAAAGCGGGCAACATGAATCGCGACGTTAAACGAAACGGCGAATCGCTCTCAAGCGTGTCGATATCGGGTGCGGAGCCGGTTATCGCCGAGATCGAAAAAATCGACATCGCCGAAGGCCGCTTTTTCTCCCAACCCGAAAACGACAACAGCGCGCGAGTGGCGTTTATTGGCATGGATGTCGCCAATAAGTTTTTCCCCAACGGCGGCGCCATCGGCGAGGCAATCACAATTTCAGGCATTCCGTACAAAATTATCGGTACCCAGACGGCCAAAGGCACAGTCTTTGGACAGCCACAGGATAATTTTGTCCAGCTTCCGATCAAGACCTTTGGTGGAGCATTTGGCGGTCTTAGAAATCAACGAGCCCCCTATTTTGTAATTACGGCCAAAAATGACAAGGTTTTTAACGACTCGGTTGAAGAAGTAAGGACGCTAATGCGAATCAAGCGAAAGCTTAACTTTGGCGCGAAAGATTCCTTTGGCATGCTGACGCCGGATGCAATATCCAAGTTGCGAGACAGTATTTTAGGGCCTGTATTCATTGTTATTATTGCAGTTCCAACGATTGCCCTGCTGGTCGGAGCTATCGTGATCATGAACATCATGCTCGTCTCGGTCACTGAGCGAACAAAGGAGATCGGTATTCGCAAAAGCCTCGGGGCACGACAGGCTGACATTCTCAAACAATTTTTGATGGAATCGGCGACGCTCTCCGCTCTCGGCGGAACAGTCGGGCTGATTATTGCCGAGGTGCTTGGCATCATCATAACCAAATTCGTTTTCCAAACCCGAATTCCGATCTGGTCAGCATTATTTGCGATAGCGATTTCGGGTGGCGTGGGGATTTTAGCGGGACTTTTCCCGGCCTGGAAAGCCGCACGCCTTGACCCGATTGAGGCACTTAGAGCGGACTAAAAGCTGATGAATTTTTTAACCGGCTCATTTTACGAAAACTTTAAGATGGCGTTCGACACGATGCGTGGTAATAAGCTGCGCTCGTTTCTGACCATCGTCGGCGTTGTTGTTGGCGTGATCACGGTGATGTTGATTTCGTCGTTCATCAGCGGCATCAACGTGGCTGTGGAAAAGCAGGTTGAGTCGTTCGGCACAAGATCGATCTTTCTCTACAAAATGGACATTGGAATCCGCACCAGTGCTCCTTCGCGTGAGGAACGGATGCGAAAGGCCCTGACCATGGACGATGCCGCAGCTATCAGCAACCTGTCGTCTATCGAGTTGGCCGTGCCGTATCTTGATATTTCGAACAATTTTTTCGGCCAGAAGATCAACGTCACCGGAAAAAATGGCAAGACATCGTCATCCGTTCAGCTGAAAGGAACTTTGCCTGAGGTCGACAAGGCCCCGGGCGATATATTGATCGACGGGCGATGGTTTTCGGCTGCGGAGAACGATGCCAAAGCAAACGTTTGTGTCATCGGTGATTCAGTCCGTGATGCATATTTCCCATACGGATCGCCGCTCGGCGAGTCTGTCAGTATCGGTGGTGAAGAATATCGGGTTCTCGGCACGCTTCAGAAACGCGAACAGCTCTTCGGCGGCGGCGGCGGTAACAATGACCAGTCAAACGTGATTTACGTTCCGATGAGTACCGCTCTCAAGATCAAGCCGAGCGCCGAGGATCTTTTCATCCTGGCCATCGCTAGGGAGGGGCAGCTCGACAAGGCAAAAGACGATGTTCAGGATCTTTTGCGTATCCGACGGCAAGTAAAGTTCGGTGACAAGAATAATTTTGCAATGGAGACCGCAGCGAGCCTGATCGACCAATTTAAGGCAATAACGGGTGGCGTCTTTCTCGCGATGGTCGTTATTTCGTCTGTCGGCCTGATGATCGGCGGAATCGGCGTCATGAATATTATGCTCGTGTCTGTGACCGAGCGGACGCGTGAGATCGGTATTCGAAAAGCAATAGGTGCGAAGCAAAGCGATATTTTGCTGCAATTCTTGATCGAGGCGGCGACGTTGACTGGATTTGGCGGTGTCGTGGGATTGCTGATCGGGTGGCTGCTGACCTTTCTCGTCCGGCTTTTTATGCCGTCATACGTGCCGCTGTGGGCGCCGATCGCGGGATTTGTCGCCAGTGTCGGCATAGGCATAATTTTCGGGCTGTTCCCCGCGTGGAAAGCAGCCCGTCTTGATCCGATTGAATCGCTGAGGTACGAGTAATTCTAAAAGAGCATCGCGCCGATCACGGTAAATCCAACCTTTATTAACGCGACGATCGCGACAACGGCCCAGGCTGACCCGGATGAAAGCCTTGCGATCTTTTGTAACCCGATCGCCGCCAGAATCCAACCCCAGATCGCAAAAAGATCAACTGACCCAAGCAGTGCGGCAACCACGGGCATCGTTTTCTGATCGATGAAAAATCCGAGGTTAGCCTTCACCAGTCCGCCCTGGCTGGTTGCGAGGTCTATGTCATCCGCAGATTTTAGAAACATGACGATCAAATTACTTATCAGGAAGACGATCGTCGGCGGTACGCCCGCATACACCCATACAGCCACAGCTCCGAGATAGCCCCCTTCCCCGCCCATAGCTTTCGAACCGCCCCAGTACAGTAGACCGCCGATAAAAAACGCAATCGCAATTACCACCGGTGTCACACCGTAAGTAACGTATTTTGCGATGTCGGAAGCCTGCTGTTTTATCATCGTCGCTTTTTGATCTTTATCGAGATCCTGTGTCCGCTTGCTCGATTCGATCCGTGAACGCACGATGTTTTCTAAGCCGAACTTTTCAACGAACGCGATCTGAAAAATCGAGAACGCAAAAATGATCAACAGGCCCGCGATGATGAATCGCGGCTTTCTCCGTAAGTCCTCAAAGACGCGGCCTGGTTCAATAAAAATATTGCCGATCATTGCCGGTTCCGACATTTGCGGATCTTCGACGGGTGTCGCGAGCTTTTCGGGCGGAGGTGTCGGTAGTTCGGCTATATTGTTTTCGTCCATTATGTTTTCTCCTCAATTTCCAAGAAAGTACGCCGAAATTGCCGGCAGTAGCGTGTACGATAAATTGTAATCTTCGTTGCTATCGGTAGTACGCTAATTTTTATTGCGTCGTTTCAACTTTTTGTGAACTATCGTAACCATCGACACGAATGCACGCGGCAAAATGACCGGGTTTGATCTCGCGGAGTTCGGGATCAATCGCGGCACATTCGTCAATCGCAATCGGGCACCGCGTTCGAAAACGGCAGCCGGACGGTGGATTTATCGGTGTCGGGACATCGCCCGTTAGCACGATTCGGTCACGCTTTTTCGTAGGATCGGGTATAGGGATTGCTGAGAGCAGAGCTTTTGTGTACGGATGGAGCGGGTGTTCGTACAATTCCTCGGCCTTGCAGATCTCGACGATTTTGCCCAGATACATAACAGCGACGCGGTCTGAAATGTGTTCGACAACGGCCAATCCGTGAGAAATAAACAGATAAGTCAGCCCAAATTCGTCCTGCAATTCCTGAAGCAGATTGACGACCTGGGCCTGGACCGACACGTCAAGGGCCGAGACTGGTTCGTCGCAGATCACGAGTTTTGGATTAAGTGCCAATGCCCGTGCGATGCCGATACGCTGGCGCTGGCCACCGGAGAATTCGTGCGGGTAACGGTCGGCGTATTTTGGATCAAGCCCGACCTTTTGTAATAGATCGGCGACGCGGTCGTTTTGCTCTGATTTGCCGCCGATCCGATGTATCTTGAGCGGTTCGGAAACTATCGAGCGAATACTCAGTCGCGGGTTCAGGCTCGCGTAAGGATCCTGAAAAATGATCTGCATCTCACGACGCAGGGCCTGCATTTGTTTGTTTGGCCGCCCGACGATGTTCTTTCCTTCAAACAAAACTTCCCCGCTCGTCGGTTCGATCAGTCGCAGTAAGCATCGCCCAACGGTCGATTTGCCGCAGCCCGATTCTCCGACGAGGCCAAGCGTTTCGCCGCCGATAATATCGAACGAAACATCGTCCACCGCCTGCACCACATCGTCGCTGCCATCGACGGGAAAATGCTTGACGAGATTACGAACTTCGACGATCCGGCGTTCGGTTGTTTGTATGGCGGTCGCTGTCATCTAAATGGCTTCCGTAGCGAGATCGGCGAGCGTTCTCTCGCGGCCGATCTTGAACTTCTTTTTTTCATCATGTAAAACGCAACGTACTTTGACGCCATTCGGAAGATCGATCAACCGGATCAGCCCTTCGGTACACATGTCCAACCGATACTCGCATCGCGGTGCAAAGTGGCACCCGAACGGCAAATTTGTCGGGCTGGGAACGGTGCCTTCGATTGTTTTTAGGCGCTCGGCCTTGGCGCTTCCGATTTCGGTCAATTTCGGCACGGATCTCAGCAATCCCTGTGTGTACGGATGTTTTGGATTCGCAAATATCTCATCGACACCCGATTCCTCGACAATCTTGCCGGTGTACATGACGCAAACACGGTCCGCGACCTCAGCTACGACTCCGAGATCGTGCGTGATCAATAGAATTGCGAGTTTCCGTGAAACACGCAGCTCATTTAATAGCTCAAGTATCTGAGCCTGAATCGTCACGTCCAATGCCGTCGTCGGTTCGTCCGCGATCAACATCTCCGGATCGCACGCCAACGCCATCGCGATCATCACACGCTGACGCATGCCGCCCGAAAGCTGATGCGGATAATTGGACGCGCGGCGCTCCGGCGAGGGTATCGAAACCTCCTTCATCGCCTCGATTGCCCCGGCCCATGCACGTTTTCGATCTAGCTTTTTGTGAAGCCTGAGAGCCTCGGCGATCTGTTCGCCAACCGTGTAAACCGGGTTAAGCGACGTCATCGGGTCCTGAAAGATCATCGCGATATCGTCGCCGCGGATCTCACGCATCCGCTCTTCGGACGCGGTGGTCAGTTCCTCGCCCTTAAACCGGATGGAGCCGTCAACAATTTTGCCCGGTGGCGAGATCAGCCGCATTATCGAAAGCGCCGTAATAGATTTGCCGCAGCCCGATTCGCCGACCAGACCGAGTAGTTCACCTTCTTCGATATTAAACCTGACATTATCAACCGACCTGACAAGACCAGCCCTTGTCTGAAAATGCGTTTTCAGGTTGCTGACTTCGAGTAAGTGGGACATTTTTTTTAATAGATCGAGTAAGTATACTCGTGTTTTTTCAACACTGTTTTCGGTGACCCATCCCTGATCTCAGGCTCAAACTCGATTTTCTTGGCTCCGTCAATATAGGCTTGTACAATGCCGTATTTAATCAGTTTTCGCGTTTCTTCGTTGTCGTCATTGATACATCGAACTTCGCCGATAGTTCCGTCAGCCTGAAATATTATCTCTAGTCTGACAGTCCATTTGTTTATATTTCGTTTAGCTTCATCAGGAACGACGACCCTTATCCCTGTGGTGATCTTAAGCTTCCGATCTTTCGGAGAATCATTGGAGCTTTCATTTTGAGCGAATGCAGGCAAAACAAATAACATTAGCATTCCGAGCAACAAAGTGAATTTGAACATAATATCCTCCCTTAAATTACCAGACTAGATTTTGAAAGTGTAACGTAATACGCGATTCGAAGAAAGTGCACTAAGTTGCCTTACCGCGCCGGATCGAAGGCAACTAAATCCGTCGCTTTTTCCTCAAATGGATGTTATTCTTTTTGGAGTGAAAAATTGTCGATAAAAGGTTTACCCTGGGAGATTTTACATACGTGAAGCAAAGTAATACACGCCTTTCCGCACTATTAACAATTCTACTGGTTTCGTCCATGGCCTTTGGCCAGACGGGCACGAACGCCAAGGTCGAGCCTGGCCGTAAAGCCGACACTGCGGTCAAGAGTTCTTCGGCCAAAGTTACGTCCGAGGCGATCGAAACTCAAATGAAAGAGGCCCTTGCCGTCATCGAAGGCAATTACGTTGGGGGAAAAACGATCAATTACAACGATGTGGTCAAATCGTCGATCGATTCGATGCTTCACACGTTGGATCCGCACTCAAACTACTTTGACGCCAAGGAATTTGATGCCTTCATGACCGAGCAGAGCTCGCGCTATTTCGGTATCGGAGCGACTATCGGCGATCTCAGCGATGAAAATGGCAATGTCCAAGCCACCTATATCAAGGCGACATTCGAAGGTGCTCCGGCGAATAAGGCCGGTTTGAGATACGGCGACAAGATCGTCGAAGTAAATGGCAAATCCATGCTGGGCAAGCCATTTAGCGAGGTTCGCACGTTTCTTCGCGGGCCGCAGGGCACGGCAGCAAAGCTCGTTGTCGAACGCCTCGCGACCGGCAAAAAAGAGACCGTCGAGATCATCCGCGACGCAGTGCCGCAGCCGTCAATCAGCGAGATCTACATGATCCGCCCGGGCATCGGCTATTTACGGATGAATGGCGGTTTTAACCAGACGACCTATGGCGAGTTTATCAGAGGTCTTCGCGACCTAAAGGCTGCCGGTATGCAGCAGCTCATACTTGATCTGCGTGATAATGGAGGAGGCTTGGTCATTCAGGCGTTCAAGGTCGCAAACACGTTTTTGTCGGATGGCCAGACAGTATTTACGCAGCGCGGCCGCGTCGAAGGCGCGAACGAAAATTATGTAGCGGAAAACCGAGCTCCTGACCGTTCGCCGGTCGTAATGCTTGTCAATCGTGGCACGGCCTCGGCCTCGGAGATACTTGCCGGTGCGATGCAAGACCATGATCGGGCGCTGATTGTCGGCGAAAACACGTTTGGCAAAGGCTTGGTGCAAAACCCGTTTCGTCTCGATTACGGCTCGATGCTTCTGCTTACGATCGCAAAATACGAGACGCCGGCCGGCCGTCTGATCCAGCGCGATTATTCAAATGGAGACCTCTATAATTACTATTCCGAAGGCGGTAGCCTGCGCAACGATGATGCCCCATTGCCCAAACCGTCGGGCCCCGAAAGCAAGACTGACACTGGCCGCGCGGTTTACAGCGGCGGCGGAATAAATCCCGATGTTCAGATCAAACCCCGAACCATCACAATTGAACGCGGCAATTTTCAAGCGAAACTCGCTAACCCGCTCTTTGCGTTCGCTCTCGATATTTCGATGGGCCGTATAAAAGGATTTGAAACATATAAGGTCGACAAGCCGATCGTTTTTGAATACGACATCAAGGCGACGGATTTCCCGGTCACCGATCCTCTTTTTCAGGCCTTTAAGAAATTTGCGGGTGATAAATTCAAATTCACCTCTGCTCAGGTCGACCGCGAACGCGAATTTGTCGAACGTACATTGCGATCCGAGCTTGTGACGGCGGCGTACGGTTCGCAGACGTCGCTTCAGGTGACGAACGAATATGACAATCAGCTGCTGAAAGCGATCGACCTGCTTCCGCAGGCAAAACAGCTTGCGATGCAGAGCGAAAAGGTGAGATCGACGGTAGGAAAGCAGCCCGGTCGAGAGAATAAGTAGAATTTGGAAGATAGATTAGAAAAAAGGAGTGGTTTTTGGCCGCTCCTTTTTTTGTTTAGACAAACAACCTTACAAGATAATAGATACCAACACCGATCCCGACGATTATAGCTAGCAAAGCCAGTATCAGCCCCGCGACAACGAACTTAAACTTCTTATACCGATTCTCGTCGGGCGGCGAAAGCTGGTTTTGCGGAAAATATGGTGGTGGACGGTTCATCTTTGGTTGTCAGTTGCCAGTTGTCGGTAGTCAGTTGTTTTGTAAACTGTAGCTTATCAGGTAAAGCCAACAGCATCAAAAGGACTATCTTCAAACTCTTTATCCCGCAACTAACAACCGACAACTGACAACTAAGCTTACCTCGGCAGCGGCTGCTCAAGATTGGCCAGCCCGTAAGCCAATACCGCCATGACAGAGCTTACTTCCGCTATCTCACGCGGACTGATCTTGTCGAACGTGTCAGCGGCGGTGTGATGGTAATTAAAATAGGTCTGCTGGTTAAACCACGGTGCAAATGACGGCACGCCTTTTTGTGTCAACGGCCCGACATCCGACCCGACGCCGGCCTGGATCTGAGATTGTCCGGCTCCCTGGGCCGCGAGAATATTTGAGATCGGTGCGAAATACGGAACGGCTTCCTGTTTGCCCGCGAAGAAGAATCCGAGCGGGTGCGAAGCTCCGAGGTCTGCCTCAATAGCCGCGAAATGATTGACAACATTAGCCTTCTCTGCTTCCGCATATGCCGCAGAGCCGCGGCCGCCGTTTTCTTCGTTCATCCATGCGATAAAGCGGATCGTGCGCTTTGGCTTCAGGCCAAGCTGCTTGAGGATCGCCGGAACGGACATCGCGACCGCAACACCGGCTCCGTCGTCGATGGCTCCCTGTCCGAGATCCCACGAATCGAGGTGGCCCGAAACGATGACAATCTCATCGGGCTTTTCGCTGCCTTTGAGATCGCCTATAACGTTAAAGCTCGGAGCGTCCGGCAGGGTTTGTGGAGTGAGCGTCAGCTTGATCCGCACCTTGCCCATTTTAGCCAGGTGTGCGATGGTTTCGGCGTCTTCGTAGGTGACGGCGGCCCCGGGTATTTTGGTTACGCCATCGGCGTAGCCCATTGCTCCGGTGTGAGCGAGCCGATTCTGTGATGCACCTGCCGAACGCACAAGCACAGCGACAGCTCCAAGTCGGGCTGCTGCCATTGCACCGCCAAAGCGATACTGCACGGCCTGGCCATACGCCGCGAGGCCAAATCCACTTGCGGACATTTCGCGGTCAAATTTGTTGTTGAAGAGCACGATTTTGCCCTGCACCTTTTCACGGCCCAGCGTCGTTAGCTCGTCAAAGCTGTTAACAACCACGACCTCCGCCGTTAATCCACTTTCAGGCGTCGCAACGCTGCCGCCTAGTGCTGTCAGGACGACCTTTTGTGTCGTGCCGGCAGCCATGCCATCCCATTCGATAAGCTCGCCATGTTCAGCACCGCGCACCCAGTGAGGCACCATGCAGGGTTGGAGCCGGACATCGAGACCGAGTTTCCGCATTTCTTCAGCAACGTATTGCACCGCACGCTCAGCCTGAGCCGAACCCGACAATCGCGGGCCGATATTATTCGCAAGATAGCCAACCTCGCGATAGGCATAATCGCTCGAAACCGCAGCCTGCTGTAGCCGTTTCATTTCCGCAAGAGTTTTGTCGCTGTAAAGTACGGGTGTCGGAGCCTGTGTTTGGGCAAACGACGAAGATGTAACAAATACCAATAACGGCAAAAAGAATAATTTCATATCTTTGATCCTACGCGGAACGTTCGATGTTACGCAATTCTGTGAGATAATGTTCGTGTTCTGAACAACCTAATTTACAGGAATTACCTATGAAACGCATTCTCTTGGCCGCTCTTTTCGCCGTTGTCGTCGTGTTTGCCATTCAGGCCCAGTCGACTTTTACGATCAATGACGTAATCAATATGAAACGCGTCACCGACCCGCAGCTTTCGCCGGACGGAAAGACAGTCGCTTTTACAATTGGCGTGGTTGATAAGGCAGCGAATAGAACCGTCAATCAGATCTTCACGATCGGCGTCGATGGCATGCGGCAAAAGCAAGTCACGAGCAATCCGGGATCGAGCAGTAGCCCGCGTTGGTCGCCGGATGGCAAATGGCTTGCCTTCATTACCGGTGCACAAATCTGGGCGATGAAACCGGACGGAACTGATAGAAAACAAATTACCAAAATATCGACCGGTGCGGGCGGCCCCGTCTGGTCGCGTGATGGTAATTGGATCGCTTTTGGCTCGGACGTATATCCGCAATGTCAGACGGACGAATGCAACAAAGTTGAGGACGAAAAGGCGGATAAAAGCAAGGTCCAGGCCCACGTGACCGAGCGCTTGCTCTACCGCCATTGGGTCGAGTGGCGTGATCGGAAACGTTCGCATGTTTTTGTGGTTTCGAGCAACGGCGGCACGGCCAGCGATGTGACGCCGGGCGATTTCGATTCCCCGCCGTACGCGGCAGCGACGGGCGTCGATTATGCGTTTTCGCCGGACAGTAAGGGACTTGTTTATCTTCGCAATCCTGACAAGATCGAGGCGATCTCAACAAACAGCGATCTCTATTTCGTAAATCTCACGGATAACCGCGTAAAGCCGATCACCGAGGGAATGAAAGGCTATGACGTTTCACCGCTCTTCACGCCGGATGGCAAATACCTTCTCTACCGCTCACAGGCGACGCCGGGATTCGAGGCTGACCGCTGGCGTATAATGCGTTATAACGTCACGACTGGCGAAACGGTCGAGCTGACACGCGGTTTCGACCAGCAAGTCGAGGAAATGACAGTTTCGTCGGACAGTAAGACGATCTACTTCACGGCCGGCGAACGTGGAAAGGCCCCGATCTTTACAGTTCCTGTCGATCCCGATTTTCGCTTGCGGATCGCGACGCACGTCAAAAAGATCGCGGGCGGCGGCTTTTATTCGAATTTGAATATTTCCCATGACGGCTCGACGCTCGTATTTGCGTCCAGCTCGCTATCCTCGCCCGCCGAGATCATGCGTGCGAACGCCGACGGCAGCGGCGTTACAGCATTGACGACGGCCAACAAAGCCGCTCTCGCACCATTTGGCCTCCAACGGCCCGAGGAGATGGATTGGAAGGGCGGATTGAATGCAAACGTGCACGGATTTTTGCTCAAACCAGCCAATTTCGACCCTGCAAAAAAATACCCGCTCATCGTTCTTATCCATGGCGGGCCGCAGAGCGCTTGGAACGATAGCTGGAGCTACCGTTGGAACCCGGAGGTCTTTGCAAATCAAGGCTATGTCGTCTTTATGCCGAACCCGCGCGGTTCGACGGGGTACGGACAGAAATTTGTCGACGAGATCTCGGCGGACTGGGGCGGCAAGGCCTATACGGACATCACAAATGGCGTTGCCGAGGTAATCAAAAAGCCGTTCATCGATAAATCACGCATCGGCGCGGCGGGAGCAAGCTATGGCGGATACATGGTCGATTGGCTGCTCGGGCATAATAATGATCCGAGATTCAAATTCGCGGCTTTCGTCTCTCACGCCGGAGTTTACAATCTTGAAAGCATGGCCACCGCAACCGAAGAATTGTGGTTTCCGAGTTGGGAATTCAAGGGGTTCCCCTGGCAAAATTCCTTGCTTTACAACAAATGGTCGCCGAATAAATTTGCAGCAAATTTTTCAACCCCGACGCTTGTCTCGTGCGGCGAACTGGATTACCGCGTTCCTTACGATCAAAGCATGCAGCTTTACTCGACATTGCAGCTTAAACACGTCGATTCCAAACTCATCGTCTTTCCAGACGAGGGCCACTGGATACTGAAGCCGCAAAATTCCGAGTTTTGGTATGGTAATGTGTTGGATTGGTTCAAGAAATATCTGAAACCTTAGAATCGTGTCAATAGCCCGCACGTTAGTAAGGGCTCCGTGGCGCTGTAGCACTCGATATTTTATGAAATTTGTGAAACACTCGTCTTTATTAATTTTTGCCGCAACCATTTTTCTCGGGGTCTTTGCCGCATTTTCTCAAACACCGCGGCCCGACTTTAACCGGGCACAGACATTTGACGCGCAGGATTATACTATCCGTGCGAGCTTTGATCGCGTAAACAAAAAAGTCATTGGCGACACGACCGTCTCGCTAAAGCCGCTCAAGGCGGATTTTCGCGTCGTTGAGCTTGATGCGGTCGAGATGACATTCCAGTCGGTAAAACTCGATCCGTCGGGGGTTGATCTACAGTATAAAACCTTACCCGGCAAGGTCGTTGTGACGCTCGACAAGACCTACGGTCCTGACAATGTGATTGCTATCCGGTTCAAATACACGGCGGTCCCAAAAAAGGGCGTTTATTTTCGTGACGCGGACACCGCTAACCAGAAACCCATCCATTCTTCTCAAATTTGGTCGCAGGGCGAGGCCGAGGAAGCTCGTTATTGGTTTCCCTCCTTCGATTTTCCCAGCGACAAAGCGAGCAGCGAAGAGTACATCACCGCCGAAAAGGGCGAGACGGTTATCGGAAACGGTGAGTTTCTCGGCAAAGAGGAAAACGCGAACGGCACGGAAACGTGGCATTACAAGATGTCGATACCCCATTCGACATATCTCATCTCGTTTGTGATCGGTAAATACTCGCGGGTCGATGACAAATATAACGAGATACCGCTCGGGTTTTATGTTTATCCGGGCAAGGAAGACACGGCACGCAAGGCCTTTGGCGACACCAAGAATATGATCAAGGTGTACGAAGACCTGACCGGCGTTGCCTTTCCATACAATAAATACGATCAGACTGTCGTATCGCAGTTTCAGTTTGGCGGCATGGAAAATATCACGGCGACAACGATGAACGATCAGGAAATATTTTTCGCTGATTTTGAATTCGGGAAGAACGTTGTCGTCGATCTGGTTTCTCACGAACTTGCTCACTCGTGGTTCGGTGATCTGGTTACTTGCAAAAATTGGGCCGAGCTGTGGCTCAACGAGAGTTTCGCGACCTATATGGAGGCCGCGTACCGCGAGAAAGCCTACGGTCGTGCGGACTATATCAGAAAGCTCCAGTCCGATCGGGATATTTTCCTCGGTGACGACGCAGTAAACAAGAAACGCCACGGGCTATTCAACCAGCGGGCCGGCAACGTAGATGCTTTGTTTGATAATCCGTCGATAACATATAACAAGGGCGGCGTCGTGCTACACATTCTCCGCGAGCAGGTCGGAACCGAGAATTTCTGGAAGGCGATCAACGTCTATCTAAATCAACATAAATTTGGATCGGTCGAATCAGGCGATCTAAAAAAAGCGATGGAAGATGCGTCGGGGCAGGACCTCGGCTGGTTTTTTGATCAATGGGTTTACGGCGTCGGAGCACCCAAGCTCGTTGTCGGCCAGATTTATAATTCAAGGACAAAGACCCTGAAACTAACCGTAACTCAAACACAGAGACCGGACGTGAATGTTCCGACGGCTTTCCGGCTGCCGATGGATGTAACGGTCGATGGCGTCGCGGCCAAGCCGATCATTATAACCAAGCGCATCGAGACATTTACGCTCCCTGTTGCAAGCAGACCTAAGGTGTTAAAACTCGATCCCGAGGAAAAGATTATGCTGAAGACCGTTAAGGTGACGCCGGTCTTAGTTCAATAGAAACAACAAAAAGCCCCGCTAATCGCTTAGCGGGGCTTTTCTCTTTGAGAAGACCGGATGTCTGCTTCAAATGTTGAAATAGCAGAGCTCAAAGCACATCAAAAAATCATGCCATTCGGCTAGATCTCTACCAGTAACTTCTTTGCCACACCTACGAGGTTAGCTGACGGGCTAGGAACGAAAGATTATCCCTGCATCATATGTCAAGATGCTTCGCCCCCGTTTTCGCTTGAAATAAGCGATAACATTGGTTCCCCCGCGCCGTTATCCACGTGCAACGGCTTCGGTGATCAACTTTTCAACAACAAAATAATACCACCGGACATGTATTATTTCAACAGTTAAGATGCGTAAAATCCGGAAAAGGTTGAGAAAAGTCAAAAAAATTATCTTCCCGGATATATTTGGTACAAAAGCAGGTAAACAACGACTCCCGTGATGGAAACGTAGAGCCAAATCGGATAGACGAGCCGGGCCAGTTTTTTGTGTGACTCATACCATCCTTTCAACCCTCTGCGCAGCGTTACGATGACAAACGGCCCGATCACGACCGCCAAAATCGTATGTGAAGTTAGAATCGTGAAATAGATCGGGCGAACAATGCCCTCGCCAGTAAATTTGGTTGGGCCGAGGCCAAAGTAATAGGTTCGAAGAGCGTGATGAGCGATATACATTACCAGAAAAATAGCCGAAACAATACTTGCCGACAGCATGCAAAAACGATGGGCCGCTATGCGCCGTCGCATGATGAAGTAAAAACCCGACAACAAAAAAACGCTGCTCAGAGCGTTTAGCGTCGCGTTAAGATGCGGAAATATTTGCAATACATCCATTGAATTCCAAAATCCGTGTCAGTAGCCCGCACGTAAGTAAGAGCAAGTGTCGCACCGAGGCCCTTACTTACGTGCGGGCTACTGACACTCCATTATTTCCAAAATCCGAGCAGTATGAATAACACTATCCACAGTCCGCCCATAAAATGCCAGTACCAACCAACGACTTGTGCGAGGGCGGCCCTCTTGGCGATGTTCGCCGAATTCTCTGTCGCGTACCACGAACGCAGCAGAACCGATCCGAGTGCCGTAATACCGCCTAATACGTGCACCGCGTGGACCGCTGTCAGGATATAGAAAAATCCCGCGTATGGGTTGCTCTGGATGTAAAATCCTCGCGCGTTCAACGTGACCCATGCGAGTATCTGCGACGAGATAAATGCGGCTCCTAAAACGGTCGTTATCGAGAGCCATTTCTTCGATACCGGCTGATCGTTGCGGACCACGGCCATTTTTCCGAAATGATAGGTAAGACTACTGGTAACAATGATCGCCGTGCTGATCCAGACCTGAATGGGAAGATCGAATGGCTTCCACTCGGCAACGCCATTTGTCGCTATCACAATATAGGCAGCAATCAGGCCACCAAACGTCATCAATACGACGAGCAGCAGAAACACGGTCAGAATACGGGATTTGTCGGGGATGAACGGTTCACGTCGCAGGTCGCTATTATCGTCTGGGCCGTCGCTACCTCCTCCGCCCGGATTGTAGCCGCCGCCATTAGTCGAATTCGACCCGCCGGATATTCCTGAGCGGACGCGCTTTGGTTCCGGAATATCGTCAATTATCTCGGCAGTTCCGATCTCCATATGGTTATCGCTTATCGGCGACCATAAAAATGAAAAGCAGCGGAAGATATATTACCGAAGCGAGGAGCAGGCGTTTTGCCATTTCGTTCGTCTTGGACCTGGCTACGCGGATACTTGAGATCAAAAATAATATTCCCAATATGCTCGCCGCAACCAAAAAGATCGGGCCGGAAATTCCGAAAAAGTACGGAGCGAGGCTGACCGGGACAAGCATTATCGTGAACATCACGATCTGCCGCATGGTGATCTTCCCTGCCGGTTCGACCACGGGCAGCATCAGAATCCCGGCTTTTGCGTATTCCTCGCGGTACATCCACGCGATCGCTAGAAAATGCGGGAACTGCCACAAAAACTGCATAGCGAAAAGTGCCCACGCCCCGAGCGTAATATCGTTGGCAACTGCGGTCCAACCCATCAATGGCGGCAAGGCTCCGGGGATCGCTCCGATCGCAGTAGACACGGATGTCCGTGTTTTCAACGGCGTGTAAACCAGGACGTAACCGACAATGACCAAAAGGCCGAGAAAGGCAGTCAGTGGATTAACAAGTAGAAAAAGATAAACCTCGGCCACTAGGCATTGAAGAATGCCGAATATCAAAGCCTCAGTCGGCGTTACCTTGCTCGTCGGCAGCGGTCGCGTCGAGGTGCGTTTCATCAGCCGGTCCAGATCGCGCTCCCAATATTGATTTAGCGTCGCCACGCCAAATGCAAGCAGCGCGATGGAGATCATTGAGTTGGCAAAAAGTGCGTAATCGAATGTCCCGGCTGAGCCGAGATAAAACCCGGCGGCCGAGGTCAATACGAGCAATATCGCGATACGCGGCTTGGTCAATTCTACAAAAGCCGCAATGCGCACACGCGCTCCTGTGACTGCTGGCTCGTTAATCTCGGCGGTTGCTGTGTCCATGTAGTTCAATCCGGCAAAACCTTAACGACAAGAATAACGTCTAATAAGGGTATTTCCAAATTTGAAGGCAATTAACAACGATAACTCTTAATTCAAGCGGAACTTATTTTCAATAGGATGACAAACCACGGCGGCTTAAGTTATCCTTTCTGTTAAAGATGTCAGCAGTTGAGGAATCAATCGAATCCCGACCCGTCACTAAGCGAAAAACCGCGCCGATACTAAATCGGATGCTCGATTTTATAAGCTCGGTGCGATTTGGCGTGGTGCAGCTTTGTATACTCGTCGTTTTTGCGATGGCGGGGATGCTGATCCTACAGCAGAACGTGCAGGGGTTTGACGCCTATTACGTTTCGTTGACACCGGCCGAAAAAACCGTGTTTGGGTCTCTCGGGCTTTTTGACATCTACCATAGTTGGTATTTCAATCTGATTCTGCTCAGTCTTTCGCTGAATATAATTTTGGCGTCGATCGACCGCTTCCCGTCAGCGTGGAGCTATATTGTCAAACCGAAATTAAAAGCGACGAAAGGATGGTTGCTGGCCCGTAAGGAAAATGACACGCTTGAGTTTCCAAACCAATCCGTCGAAGACGTGACAGCGAAGATTAAAAAGGAGCTTGAGGGAAAAGGCCTGAAGACAACTGTTTCTCAAGACAAAGATGTTACTTTTGTTTTTGGCGAGGGCGGCAGGATCAACCGTCTCGGAGCTTATGTTGTCCACGTATTTTTGCTAACACTTTTTCTTGGCCATTTCGTGGCTCTCCAGACCGGTTTTGACGCGGATGTTCGCATGATCCCCGGCTCCAAGACCGACGAGATACAGCTCATCCAGTTCAATCTCGACAAAAAAGAAAAATTCAACGTCAAGTTGCCTTTTTCGATGGAATGCACTGACATTAGCCAGACGTTGATAGATGAGAAAGGATCGATCGATGTTACCAATACACTCGATTGGAGCACAAAACTCAAGATTGACGATCCGTCTTATGGCATTACGGAGGCCGTCGCCAGCCTAAACAGGCCGCTGACCTATCGTGGCTATCGTTTTTTTCAGGCACAGACGATTCCGGTCGGTAATGCACGGACGATAACGCTGGAGATGACGCCACAGGGCGGCGGCGAAGCGAGCCGCACGACCGTCTCGAGGAACGGCAACCAGCAGTTGCCGGACGGCACAAAGATCGAGTTCAAATCGTTCCAACCCGATTTTACCTTTGGTCAGGGCGGCGAGCCCGATACTAAAAGCGGTGAATACAACAATCCGGTCGCGGTCCTTAACGTGACGCCGCCGGGCGGCGATGCGGTGCGTGTTTTTGCGTTTGCACAGAAATTGGCGGACAACATTCCGGTCAGTGCGCCAAAAGCAGGATACAAATGGCGTTTGGCCGAGTTCGAAAAATCGCCGCTCGCACACATACTTTCGATAAAATACGACCCGTTCAGCGCCGCGTTTATCGCCTGGTATATCGGCGGATTTGGGCTGGTCGGAGCGTTGATGTTTGTTTTCTTTTTATCGCACAAACGCGTCTGGGCCCATATTGAAAGACGAGAGGACGGGACGACAGAGGTCGTTTTGGCGGGCGAGGCCAATCGTAATAAAATAGCCTTTGAAGATAAATTCAAGAAGATAGCCGATGAACTCCGATAGTCGGGTGAGGACAATCATTATGGAAGAAATTGATAGATTAGAACGTCGTTCGAATTGGAAATCGTTTATTCCCGCAATTCTAGTGATCGCCGGTGCCTTTCTGATGCTTGGGCTGCGGCTACAGATCGGAAGCGGATTTATCAAAGACGGTGCGTTCATGATGCTCGCCCTAGCGTGCTATATCCTCGCGGCGTTGTTCCAACTTACGAACCTCTATGCTCCATCAACGATGGCCGAAAAGATTGGATTTTTTGGTGGTGCTCTGGGCGTGTTTTTTAATCTTTCGAGTTGGCTGATCAGGTGGGTCAATGCCCTCGATCACGAGATAGCCATCATGCGCGCGAGCGGCAATATGGCGAATCCGTGGATCTTTCGCTATATTCCGTTCGCCAATCTATACGACCTGAGCCTTGCATTCGCGTTTGGAGCGGGTTTTGTGACGCTACTGTTCGCTCATAGAAAGAGTTTCCGGGTGCTGAGTGCGTTTACCCTGCCGATCGCGGCCCTGATCCTGACGCTTGCTCGGTTTATCGGTAGTGAGTTTATAGATCTGCCGCCGGTCCTTGATTCGTATTGGCGTCCGATCCATGTTGGCGATGCGAGTTTGAGCTACGGCATCGCACTGGTGTGTTTTGGCGTGGCGATCATGTATTTGCTCAAGGACGGCATCAAGGTCGAGGCGATGGCCATATGGTCGAGCATATTTGCCATCTCGGTGATCGCAACGATCAGCAAATTTTCGGTATTTACGCAATTTGTTTACTCGGCCGGTATCTTTATTCCGGCGGGCGAAGGCAAAAAACCGTTTCAGGCCCCGTTCCGCCTGGATCTCCCCTACGTCGGCCCGGCATTGGCTGTGGCGGGAGTTTTGCTTGCCGGAGCTATCGTAGCTTTTCTATTTTATATTTACCAAAAGAACGAGCAGGCCAAAACGATCGGTCATTATTTGCTAAAGCTTGGCTTTGTCGCCCAGATTATCTCGATTGCATTGCTGGTCGGGGCTATCCAAGCAAATTCCGACGTGCCAAGCCGAATGCAGGCCCAACTCGCGAAGGATCAAAGCCAATATGTGACTGCCGGTATGGCGATGACCGAGCACGAAGAAATGACACCCCAGGAACGTGCCGCGTTGACGCCGGCCCAGTATGACCAGATGGCCCGGGCGTTTATCAAACAGAATAGCGGGGGTATGTTCCTCAGCCTGAATGCAAACCCGGTCGAGGTCGCGGCACTGCTGACCGCGCTTGTCGGGACATTTTTCGTGATCTTCTTTAGCTTTGGCACAGATAAGCTTCGTGAACGCCTGCCAAGCCTCGAGTCGCTCGACAGCCTGATGTACAAAACCGCATGCCTGGCTTTTGCCGGTTTGGCCATGCTGCTCATCACCGGCGCAATCTGGGCGAACGAATCATGGGGGCGCCCGTGGGGCTTTGACTCAAAGGAAACTGGTGCGCTGATCGCGTGGCTGACGTATGCTGCATTTCTTCACACGCGCATTGCTCGCGGATGGAAAGGACGAAGCTCTGCCTATTTTGCAGTGATAGGATTTTTGCTTGTGATCTTTACGTATTTAGGCGTGAGCTATTTGCTCAAGGGGTTGCACAGTTACGCCTAATGTACGACAGACGGACAAGTTTGTCGATTAGATCTGTTATACATTCAAGTCGGATGAAATTTCGCGTTGATGGACAGGTTCAGCATCCTGTCCTACTCGATTGTGACCTTTGCGACTAGCAGCATCGAATACCGGACGATCTTGCCGTCCTTTGCGATAACCGTGAGAACGCCATTGTCGACGCTGAACTTAACAACCTCACTTAAACGACGCTCGATCATGTCCCCGTCTTTTAACTGAATGACGAGCCGAATATTCGCCAGCGGATCTGGCTTTTTCTCGTCCGTTTTTGCGGGTTGCTCGACGGGCGGCTTCGGAGGTTTTTCAGTCGACGTATTAGTCTTAGGCTTGGTCGGACGCCGAACCACTTGTTTGGGTTCGACGGGTTTCTTGACCGGCTCGGCCTTCGCGGTCGGCGCCGGGAAATCGTCCACCACCACAACCGGTTTCTTTATCGCCGTTGCTTCATTTTCTTTTGTTTTAGCCTCGTTCGTCCTTACGTCTTTCGACGGAGTTTCGGCCGTCTTGGCCTTCTCCGGTTCCGCATTCTTAACTGGCGTTTGTTTGGGCTTGGATTCTATTATGGTTCCGACGGAGTTTACTCGGATGCCTTTGTCATCCTTTTTCGAGGTTGTAACAAGCTTTATTTCTTCGACTACCTTTGACGCCTTTAAGGCGACAAAACTACCAGCAAATTTGATCCTAAATGTCGCCGGATCGTCACCTGGTGGACGGCCTTCGATTCGAAGTAACAGTCTCTCTGGCTTGCGGAGATAGATCAGCCGTCCAGTTTCGTTTGAATCGGCATCGGAATAGACGACCATTTTCGTCAGCGAACGAAGCCCTTCGGCTGAGAAAATATCGATATCACCCGAGAGATTTTTCGTGACGACATTGATAAATATGTCGCCCTGCTCGCCGTCAAAGGCGAAGAAGTACGTCGTCAGACGAGCATCGCCAATATCGCGAGCTTTGATGACGCCGTTCAATTCATTTGATGTAATTGGTGTGGGAAAATTTTGATCGGAAGACTGGGCGAGCATGGGAACGGTCAGGCACAAGGCCGCTACGCAAAAACTTAATACGTAACCCCTTATGATTTGAACCTCTTTCATAACTCTTTCCGCAAATGAACAAGCCGCGAAGTTTCGGTATAGCCCAGGCCAAGATGGGCCTGTAGGCTCACATCATTACCGAGTTCCGCGTCCGAGGCCATTTCTGTGCAGCCATGCTGCAGGGCCCATTTCTCGGCAAACGCCACCAGCTTGCGGCCAATGCCATGCTGCCGGTAGCCCTCCTCGACAAACCAGCCTTCGAGATAGCCGACATTATACGACTCGCAGTCCTCGGCGAATGAGCGAATGCTCGCCTCGAGAAAGCCGATCAAACGACCGTCTCCGGGATCGGCGACCGCGACAAATTGCGAGTCGGAATGCTCGATAATATCGACTATTTCCGAGCGGTGATCGTCTTCGTCGGCCTCATCCCACAAAAGCGTCCTGAGCCGCAGCCATTCGTTCAGATCCTGCTCTTCGAGCGACCGGATGTTAAATTGGATTTCACCCATTGAAGAATGATTTTATCAGGGTTGGGTGAGCAGGACAATAGTTACTTTTATGCAAAAGGCCGAGACACAGGTTCCCGGCCTTTAAGTTGGCAAACATCAAAATTTTACCGGACGATACTAGCCCGCCTTTGCGGCGGATGCCTTGTCCGCTAAAACCTCAAGGGCTTTTTTCATCTGCACGTCTTCAACAACCTTTGGAGCCACAGGTTTTGGGGCAGGTGTTGGCGTCGGCGTCGCATTCGGATTGGTCTGCTGATCCAGCAGATTTTCGACCTCAAGCGGTTCCGGCGTGTCGGGGCGTTTAACCTCGATCGACGGTTTTACACCGGTCGTTGCGCGGTCATCGCCCAGAAACGGTGTGCCGCCGCCCGACGCCCATTTTGCAACCGTCAGAAGAAGCCCGTCGCCGCCCCTAAGTGTAAAAAGTTTCTGCTCGGTTCCGGCACCAAAACTGCGTTCGCCGATCACTTCACCACGTTTTCGCTCGATCACCGTCGAAGCGATCGCTTCAGCGGCACCGGAGGTTCCGATGTCGATCAAAACCGCCAGGCCGCCGTCAAAGATCACTTTCGCCGGGTCGGCGGTAAATGTCGTCGTTACTTTGCTTTCGCGGCCAATAACCTTTGCGAGGTCGCCGTCCTTGATAAACAGGTTAGCAACGCTGGCTGCTTCGGCCAAAGTCCCCGCCGAGACACTGCGGAGATCGAGAACGATCTTTTGGGCACCCTGTTTGGCAAGACCAGCAACTTGTCCGCGGATGTCGTTTCCTTCGCCTTCTTCAAGACTGTAAACCTTTACGACACCGATCTTGCCTGCTTCCATGCGAGATTCGGCGTTTGGCACCTTGTAGGTCCCACGCGTAACTTTGATCGTCTGCGGCTTTTCACCCGGCCGCAGGATACGCAAGCTCACCAACGTTCCCGCGTCGCCCAGGATCAGTTGGCGGGCGTCGTACAATGAAATGTCACGCGATGCTTTGCTGTCGATGTATTCGATGAAATCGCCCGTCTTGACCCCGGCCTTTTCCGCCGGAGAACCTTTAATGGCCGAGATCACATATAGATAGCCGCCGGCCTGAGAAAACTCGGCGCCGATCCCGACACGGCTCGATGTTTTGTTTGCCTCATACGCTTTGACCTGATCGGCCGTCAAAAATGCCGAGTACGAGTCGAGGCCACCTGCGAGTCCTTTAAGGGCACCGATACGTACCTTTTCCATGTTCGGGTCGTCAACGTAGTCGTTCTGTATATGAGCCAAAACTGACTCGACGATCCGAAGTTGGGCTCCGGAGTCATTGACCGGCTCCTGCGCCGAAGTCGTGAGCAAGCCGCCGACCATCGGCAAACCGCCGATGACCGCGTACACGGCGATCACGCCCGAAAGAGCAAGTACCCAAAGTTTTCCGCGAAATGACATATAATACCTCGTATAAAACTATCGTCAGCGAGCGACAAATAATTATCGTTTATTGAAACTACCAGTGCAACAAAAAGAAACTACTAATCACCACGAATTTACAGACCTAAATGACGTTCCCGCAGAGGGCCGTATCGTCGCTCTCGACCCGGGCACCAAACGCATCGGCGTCGCCATTTGCGACGAATTACGTTTCACGACGCGCCCGCTCGAACTGATCGAACGAGAAAGCTGGAAAAAGTTACTCGTAACTGTCAAAAACATTCTCGCGGAATATGATGCGAAAGCCCTGGTAATAGGTTTGCCGTTAGAATCCGACGGCGACGAAAGCGCGATGTCCGCCGTCGCCCGAGACATGGCCCGCAAATTTTCGCTCTCGCTCGACGTCCCCGTCTATCTCCAGGACGAACGAGTCACGTCCTACGCCGCCAAATCCCGCTTGTGGGATCGCGGCTTCACCCCAAAAGAATCCCGTCGTCTCGTCGACAGCGAGGCCGCCGCGATCATCCTCAGCGATTTCCTTTCTCGTTTAAAGATTCCTGCTTCTTTATAATCCGGCAAAACTAAAGGTGCCCCAAAAGCGCCCCATTTTGCAAAAATGGGGCAGTTTAAATATTGTACATACTGGATTTAACCCCAATTATGACAATTTTGTGTGCGCGTACACGTACAAAAATGGGGCACTTTTTCCCGCATCTGTCCCAAAACTGTCCCACTTTTGCAAAATGGGACAGGCTAAATGCTGCAAATACGACTGTTATCCCGCATTTGGGCTTTTTTTGTGTGCGTACGCATATGAAAGTGGGACACATTGAGATCTTTGGGACGCAATATTCATACTTTCCCTTCACCGGCCTAACTTTTCAAAGATCGCTCCGATATCCATGCATATCGAAAACGTTGCAAGGATAGTACATTATTGCACACAAGTCAATATCCCATCCGTCAGAACCGGGAGATTTGCTCCCCCTGCCTGAGGAGGGGTGGATGCGTTTCGTGGCCGGGGTGGTGGGCGGCGACTGGGTTCTTCGGGCTGAGCGTCGATTTCTTGCCAAGAACACCGCTTGGTGCTACATTGGCGGTGCAAACTTCTTCACCCATGAACACTCTTTACTACAGCGATAATCTGAATATCCTACGGCGGTATGGCGGAAACACGCGCGGTAGCAAGTGTGTTACTTTTCCGCGACCGTCCGCGGGTGTACAGCATCCTGACACACTCCCAACCGGTCGTGTTTCCGCCTCAAGTGATCCGCCGTTCAATTCGAACCGCAACTACAACGTGCTTTTCAAAGACGAGAGCGGACTTGAGGCGGACTCGCTAGGGTGGCTTTCGAGGATACACGGCATTGGAAAGGTGCAGCCCGTCCCGGTGACCTTCTTTTAGATAGACCAAAAAAGTTAGAATAGGAATTCATGCCGACAGATTGGCAAATATCGATAGGGTTTCAACTAGTCGCGATCCGCATTATGACGCGGCCGCAATTTTTCTCAAAAATGCGACGGCAAAAAAGAACGCCGGAGATTTTGATGGTGCGGCTTCAAAAGGCTGGCCGAAACGACGAGGCTTGGAGTGAGTTCAACAGATTGATTACTACGGGTTATCCGGGTCAAATCGGGGGTCTCGTATTGCCTATGGATCATTCACAGATCTATGACAAAAATGCGGCTATTTCTACAGAGGGAAAAGAAAGTTAATCTTGCCGGGCGGTTTGGAATCTGGTCATTTCTTTGTTGGGCTAGAGGCTTGAGCGTTCAAAGGCGTAAGGCCGAACTCCGCAGCATGATTGGTCGGGAAAACATCGAGGGAATGGTTATAGATTTGTTAAAAAAAACGAAACGGCGCGATCTCCTCGAACCGATTGCCGACATCGTTGAAACCGAATTACAAGCTTTGCCAGAGATTCACTTAGCGTTCATTGGCCATCGGATTGATGAGATGTTTGAAATATGCGACAAATATTAACCTGGTTGAGCCAAACCCTGAAAAGAAGCAATACTAAACCCAATCTCCTTGATTTGATGCCCGATTTCGAGAATTATCCTTATTCCGCAGCTATAGGGTCAGTGGGCAGCCAGTTGGATGCCTGGGGCAAATTACGTGAGGCCGAACGTCGGATGGCATTCTATGAGTGGATAGAGGGACAAAATGATCCAGAGAATCCGCACCACAGAGTTCTCATTAGAGATTCAGTGAGTGCATTTCTGCTTACTTTCGAGGCGACGATTCAATTTCTCAAAACCCAGTTTGAAAAGAAGTTCGGTAAAGATACCTTTGATGATTGGTTTAAACAGCAATCCCAATATGACGTGTATATAAAAGGATTGAGAACCTTGCGCCATTTTGAGGCCCACATTACGTCAGGACCAATTTCAAAAAGAACACATTTACACATCGAATCCGGTGGAAAAGAGAAACAAATATCTCGTAACGGGCATACTTGGCATTTTCTTCCGCTCTCAGATTCGGATGTTGAGAAATCTGTCCGAAAGCGTCCGCTATCATCTCGAGATGATCGACGGCAATGGAATATATATGTTCAAATCTACGAGATCAAAGCAGTTTTCTCGGAGGGTCTACATCGACTCAAAGACATTCTGGAGATCGCGGAAATGAAGATAGGAAAATAGAGGTCGCACCCTCGTTCACGAGGCTTTCTTGCATAGCCACGTCCCTTTAGGGCGTGGTAACAGTTAGCACGCATCTGCGAGGGCGTTTTAACGTCCTTACCTCTTCGGCTTAAGCCACGACAAAGTAATCCCGTTGAAACGGGCTGAGAATCGAGAGGCGAACGATACCACGCCGTAAACGACGTGGCTACGTGCCGCTGTCGCGGTTAGACGGCTGAAGCCGCCTATCAAATGCTAATAGACGCGAAGGTTTATCAACGCTAAAATAAGTTCTATGTGCGGACGGATATCACAGAAAGACTATAGGAAATACGGCGATTTCATCGCCGATTAGCTGAATCCGGAGGACGAGTTTGACGAGAAACAGTGTTATGATGAGGGCTGGGGTGAGTGATTTATGACGCAGTCAGCGGTAATAGAGAATACGATATCGACTTTCAAAACTTCCGGTTGAAAAACTGGAAGTTGCCGATTTTGCGGCTTTTGTTCTTAAGAGGCACGAGGAATCTCTTTTACAAGAGGGCCTTACGCAAATTGTCAGCGATTCGGAGGTCTTTGCGTTTCTCGCGGGTGAAGAAGATCCGTACTCGAGAGACGATCTGAAGATCCGCTTCAAATGAAGAAAGGCGATTATCGTTCTAATTCCATTTCCCTTTACGGATCTGACGGGAAATAAATTGCGTCCGGCCCTCGTACTCGTAACTAGTAACAATGATGTAACGGTTGCGTTCATAACAACGCAAATTCGTTGGAAAGAACCTAACGATGTCATCCTCAATCCAACAAAACTAAACGGCTTAAAACAAGAATCTTTGATCAGACTATCAAAGTTGGTAACGATCGACTTGAATCTTGTCGAT
The DNA here is from genome assembly GCA_038227175.1 of Pyrinomonadales bacterium. Lineage (GTDB taxonomy): Bacteria > Acidobacteriota > Blastocatellia > Pyrinomonadales > Pyrinomonadaceae > OLB17. Next base: position 72,869 of record JBBRPZ010000021.1, read on the forward strand.
GGTATTTTAGGCGAAATTGATCCGGCCGAGATTCCTGAGATCAATCAAATCTCATAAACATACTAAAGTTGGACGATTAGTTACCGTGGCGTAATTACAACCACCTCTCTTGCGGCTTTTTCCACGGCGGCCTTGCTGAACGGAAATATCATCGGCGTTCCGGTTCGCCATGCGTCGAACTGGTCCTTGAAATGCGGTGATTTCGGGTCACCGCTTTCGCCGAGGGGGATGACGTGGCGGGTGGCGTCCCAGTTTCCGGGACTTGCGATAAAACGCATCGAGACGTTTGAGCCGACGTTTGGTGTCTGGCCGCTGCCGTTGAGCGGGATATTTGGCGTCATAAACTGCGCGCCGATCAGCGGTGCAACCGCAAGCGGATGCGGAAATCGCGATAGAAAAATGCGCGACCACGTCCACGTCGTTGGGTCAGGCCCGAGGCGTTTTGGTCCGGCGAGCGATATCCGCGACGACACATCGCACGATTTGAGGAGATCGTCGTAAGTCGTAAAACCAGTGGGCAGCCATCGGGCTGGCTGTTCGCGCAGGGCCCAGTCGATGATGCGTTCGCGGATCAGGAACGCGGGCACCGGTTTATTGTCGTCGGCCATTTTATTTGCGATACAGGTACGGAGCTCGGTTGTCAGGATCGAACCACGCGAATCGGGCGTCATCCGTCCGTCCCAATCTTTCAAAACGGCAAGAGTCTCAGCTGACGCCGCTCCGTTTTTGAGTATTGCTTTTGCAATGTTGGAAAGCGGCGTGTTCAGCACATCCAATTGCACATCGCGAACGTCATCCATCGTGATCTTTTTCTTGGCGTCCAGCGTGTCGTGAATGCGGCGGGCCCGCCATGGTGCGTCGACGTTACGAGACATCTGTGTGTATTTGTACGACGTGCCGACGATTCGTTGGTTCGCCGTTACGATCAGGCCGTCGGACGGATTGTAGAGATTTGGCATCTCTTCAAAAGGAATGTAGCCCGTCCAGTCGCCGTCGTTCGTCGAGCCGTCATATGGAAAAGCACCGTCGCCTGTCTTGCGGGTCGGGACGCGTCCGGCCGCGTACCAGCCAATATTTCCCTTTACGTCCGCAAACACAAAATTTTGCGTCGCTCCGCCGTAGGTTTTCAGAACGCTCTTGAATCCCGTCCAGTCGCGGGCGCGATTGAGGCCGAAAAAAGCTTCGAATTCGTTATTTTTCGGATCGCGGGCCGTCCATTTGAGGGCGTATTTTTTGCCGATCTCGTCCATAATGATAACGCCGTTGCGGGTTTCCGTTACCTCAAGCGTCTCGGGCGTTGTGTCCGGTTTCATCAGGTTGCCGCGAACGTTGATAATCTCTTTGCGTATGGTCGGCTTGGCCCAACCGTCGGGTGTCTTGTATTCGCCCGCATCGTTAAATGTCTCGCTGTAAAGGTCCTGCACGTCAGGGCCGACGTTGGTCGCACCCCACGCTATAAATTCGTTATGCCCGAGCACAATGCCGGGAACGCCGGGAATGGTTACTCCGGATATATGAAGGGACGGCGAGGTCAGTTCGCTCAGATACCAGATGCCCGGAGCCGTCGGAGCGAGATGCGGGTCGTTGGCGAGGATCGGTTTGCCGTCGGCCGTTCTCTTGCCCGAAATTACCCAATTATTGCTCGCCGCGAGGTCTTCGGCGTAAAGGCCGACGCGGCTGAGCGAATTGGCCCTTGTTTGCCAATCCGAGTCCGCTGTCGGCAAAGTCGAGTCAGAGCCGCCTGCGTAAGCGGGCGGAACGGCACTTGGTGAGAATGCTCCGTTAGCGGTAAGAGGTCTAGATTCTTTATAGTTGACGATTGACGAGTTCGTTCGGCCCGCTAACGCAGGCGGTTCTGACTTTTTATCCGCTCCAAACAGCACGACATCATACGGCGTCACCTGTTTCATTAGGTCGGTCAGTTTATCCTTTGGAATATTCTGAAGCGAGGCCGCCAGCAGATCGTTGCGCCATGTCGTACTCAGAGCATCAGCTAGGATTTTGCCGATAACGATCGTGTCGGACGGCGACCATTGACGCGGTTTGTACTGTAGTATCTTAAACTCGACGGGCATCGTTTTATCGTCGAGGATCGCGATGTACGCGTTGACCCCGCGAGCGTAATCATCCAGTGCCGACCTCAATTGTGGCGTCAATTGACCTAGACCTTCGTTCGCGATCTCGGCAAAACCAAACCGCCGCCAGCGTTTATCCTCTTCAAGCACCGACGCGCCGAAGATTTCGGCCGTCTCGCCGCGAGCGAGGCGCCGCATCAGATCCATCTGCCACAGACGATCGCTGGCGGTGATGTAGCCCTGGGCAAAATACAGGTCGGCGTCCGTTTTGGCTTCGATATACGGTATCCCGCGACCGTCGCGACGAACCGTCACCTCTTCCTTAAGGCCGGAGGCAACCACCTTGGTTGGACCACCCTGAGCGAAGGCCATCAACGAAAACTGGACAACCACGAAGAATAATACGAACAGAGCTTTTTTCATAAAAATGATAAGCACGATACCGCTTTTGGTTTAATTTGGCTGAAATTATGGCCAATATGCAACGGTGCGAGACGTTCGATAACGAATATTGCATTGGCTACGAACATTACGTTAAACTTTTCGCTGTCTATATTCAAATTTTTTTGGAGAACCCCTGATGAATCGCTTGAAACTATTTATCGTGCTGACCGCGTTCGCGGTTTTCATTTTAGCATGCGGCCAATCGGCTTCGACGCCGAACAAATCGAATACTGCGGCGAATGCTAACACGACCGCCGCCGCGACACCCGTACCCGCAACACCGGTTGACGAAGTCGCGCTGGCCGCAAACCTGTACACCACCAACTGCATGACCTGCCACCGCGACAGCGGCAAGGGCGGCAAGGTAACGGTTGACGGCAAATCGCTCAACCCAAACGACCTCACCGCCGATAAGATAAAATCCAGGAGCGATGACAAGCTATTCAAGGATATCAGCGAAGGTTCGCCTGACGACGGAATGCCTGCCTTCAAGGGCAAGCTGACTGACGATCAGATCAAAGCGGTCGTCAAGCACCTAAGAAAGCTTCAGGGAGCATAATTGTATGTTGCTTGAAATGATTGCGTTTGCAAATTGCATAACCGACAACTAAACTTTCTAAAAAGCGGATCTGCTTTCGTTAATTTTGCATTTTGCATTTTTAATTTTACGTTATCACGCACCCGTAGCTCAGCTGGATAGAGTATCTGACTTCGAATCAGAGGGTCGCAAGTTCGAATCTTGCCGGGTGTACCAATATAAGTTCCGAGTTTCGAGTCTCGGGTTCCAAGTTTAGATGTCGGGAACCCAAAACACACGCCCCGCGTTTTCGACCTTTTTTAAACCAAGTCCGGTCAATTCAGCATCGGTCGTTACCCCAAGATAAGCAAAATGCGGTAGGTCGGAGACGACGGTTTGGTACCAGCCGTGTCTGTACAGGATCGCGCGGACGCGGGCGTCTTCGAATTCTTTGACGTCGAGGGCGAGCATGGATAGATGCTGTGAGGTTCCGGGCGGGGCGACGGAGTAGATGATTGATTTCGAGAGGTCTTTGGCGAAGAAAATGCTGCTTTTTTCGAGGGTCAGGATTTCGGGTACTTGCTCGAAAGGCGACAGGGCCTTGATGCGGTTGGCTTCCGCCTGGGTCACTTTGCCGAGGCCGACCCAGTGGACGAAGCCTGGGTTAACACGGCTGGCCCAGAGATCGACGGTATGTTTGTAGCCGCGTCGGGCCGAATCGGCTCCGCGTGGGCCGATCGTTAGGCCGCTTTTTTGTGCTTCGGCCCGTGCTTCGCGTAGTGCGGTCATCGCGGCGGATTGGAGATCAATCGAGATGCCGCCGATATTTTCAGTTGATTTGGACAAACCCGCCTGAAACGCCGACACGTCCGCCTCGTCCTTAAACACGATTTTTGACGGCGGCATCACGCCACCGCGAGCGACGTAAACGGCGCCATATTCCTTGAGCAGGAGCCGTTCGGGGTCGTTCTTGGGCTGTGCAAACCCTTTCGGCAGATTCTTGAAAAACAGTCGATTTTGATCGCTTTCGGCCATATTATCGCCAGTCGATTGTATGTTAGTCACCGTGTTTTGCGAAGCGTTGCTCGGCACACCCGAGCCACAGCTCGCCAGAGCGAGGGCCAGCACGTAACAGCAGATCAAGGATTTATGTTTAATTAGCATCAAAATTTGCGACTATCGCCCTGACGGCTTCGATGTGATCTTTGAGATATTCGTCTTTTTCGATAAACGGCACAACGGCCCGGATGTGATTGTAGATGTCACGCGTCCCGTTGCCCAGATTTTTGTCTACACCGAGCGCCTTTTTTCTGAAATCAACCGCCTGCGCGGCACAGAATAATTCCAGAGCAAGGATCGTCTCAAGATTTTCCGCGACCTGACGCAATTTTAAAGCTGCGGTTGCTCCCATCGAGACATGGTCCTCAACATTGGCCGAACTGGGGATAGTATCGACGCTTGCGGGATGCGAAAGTATCTTGTTTTCGGTGCAAAGCGCGGCAGCCGTGTATTGCACGATCATAAAGCCCGAATTCAGCCCGCCGTGCTCGGTCAAAAACGGCGGCAGAATGTGAGCGTTTGAGGCTTCGTCTGTGAGCCGCATGATGCGGCGTTCGGCGATGTTTCCAAGCTCGGATAGCGCGATCGTCAGGTAATCGAAGGCCAGGGCTAATGGTTCGCCGTGGAAATTGCCACCGCTGATAACCTCGATCCGCATGTCAGTACCACCTGCGGAAGCGGGTGGTTCTGACACAAAGATCAGCGGATTATCCGTGACCGAATTCAGCTCAAGCTTTATCAGCCATTCGGCATAGGCAACGGCGTCGCGGCAAGCTCCGTGGACCTGCGGCATGCACCGCAGCGTGTATGCGTCCTGCACATTGACCGGGTCAAAATCGCGGACAAATTCGCTGCCGGCGAGGATCTCGCGCAGATTTCTCGCGCATTCGATCTGTCTGGGATGCGGACGCAATGCGTGGATCCGCTCGTCAAATGCCGATACCGTCCCATGCAAAGCCTCGAGGCTCAGACATCCCGAAATATCGGCAATCTCCGCGAGGCGGATCGATTTCCAGGTTTCGAGCAGCCCGACCGCAGTCATCACGGTCGTGCCGTTGGTCAGAGCAATTCCCTCTTTGGCCGCAAGGGTTAACGGACCAAGACCGGCACGCAGCAAAGCTTCGGAGCCGCGCAAGGTCTCACCCTCAAATTCAGCCTCGCCTTCTCCGATCAGGACGCATGCAAAATGGGCGAGCGGAGCCAGATCGCCGCTGGCACCGAGACTGCCCTTTTCGGGAATTACGGGATGAACGCCGCGATTGAGAAACTCTAAAATGAGTTCGAGTGTCTCGAGACGAATCCCGGAAAAGCCTCGGGCAAGGGTATTTGCGCGGATGAGCATGATTGCCCGGACGGTTGGAGTGTCGAACGGTCTGCCGACGCCGACCGCGTGGCTCAGAACGACGTTTCGCTGCAAGGTTTCGACCTCTTCGCGGCTGATAATCTTGTCTTTGAACGCACCAAATCCGGTCGTGATGCCGTATGCGATCTCGCCTCGGTCAAGCAGCGTTTGAACGGCCGCCGCACAGCGATTTACATTGGATTTGGCGACCTCCGACAAAACAACGCGGGGTTCTCCGGGCTTGCTATAGGCAACCTCGATAACTTGTTCAAATGTCAGGCTTTCGCCGTCAATGATGATCTCAGCGGGCATAAATAATGAGAGAATAATATAAAATAGCTGACAGTTAATAGCTACCAGCTATCAGCTAATTCGACGTAAATTATCTAAATCTTGACGCCGTTCACGACCACCGTCTCAACGAGATTTCCGCCAAATTCATTTGCGATGATTCGATAGTCAGGGCAATCCATAATCAAAATATCAGCTCTTTTTCCGACTTCGATTGAGCCCGTTTTGTCGCCCAGCCCAATCGCATACGCGGCATTGATCGTTGCGGCATTTAAAGCCTCAGACGGCAACATTTTCTGATAGCGCGTCGCAATTGCCATCGCCATTGGCTGCGAAGGGCACGGTGCAGAGCCCGGATTACAATCAGTCGAAAGAGCGACGGCACACCCGGCGTCGATCATCGTGCGAGCATCTGCAAAATCGGTGCTGCCGAGGTTGAAATTCACCGCCGGCGTTACGATTCCGACGGTATTCGATGCAGCGAGGAGCTTAATCTCGTCGTCCGAGATCGCGTCGAGGTGATCGATCGACGCGGCTCCCATTTCAATCGCAAGCCGGCTGCCGCCGAGGTTGGTGAATTCGTCAACGTGGGCCTTGAGTTTAAAACCCATGCTCCGCGCCGTTTCGAGGACCTGCTTTGATTGAGCAAGGTCGAACGCCCCTTTTTCACAAAAAACATCCGCAAAAAACGACACCCGGCCATAAAATCGCGACGCGACAAACCATTTCCATGCCTGCGGCAGCATTGTGTTACAGATCAGGTCGACATAGCCGTTTGCATTGCTCTTGAATTCAGGTGGCACCGCGTGGGCCGCGAGAAACGTCGGAACAATATTGATCGTATGCATTTTATCGAGTTCTTCGATTACCGCAAGCATTTTCATCTCCGTCTCGGTATCAAGACCGTAGCCGGTTTTTATCTCGACCGTCGCCGTGCCGCAGGCCAGCATTTTGTCGAGGCGTTTGCGGCTTTGCTCTAGCAATTCGTCGACGCTTGCGTTTCGTGTTTGACGCACCGTCGCAATTATCCCGCCGCCGTTTGCCAGGATGGCGAGATAGTCCGCGCCTTTTATCTTTAGCTCAAATTCATTCAAACGGTCGCCCGCAAAGACAATATGCGTGTGTGGATCGACAAATCCGGGGCAAACGACCTGACCGTCGGCATCGATCATGTTATCGCTCTGGTATTCGCGAAGGACCTCGCTCAATCCGCCGACTGAAACAAACTTGCCGTTCAGTATTGCGACCGCTCCATTTTCGATCAAGCCGACATCCTGCATTGCAGCGCCGCATTTTGGCTTGCCGCCGGACGCACAGGTTACGAGCTGTCCGATGTTTGAAACTATTAAATCTGCGTTCATTTTATGGGCCAACTGGCGAAATGATAACACAAACGGCGTGCTTCATGATTTTGGTTGCGGGGCGTTTTATTTTCTGTCAGAATTCATTGTATTTGGCGATTCATCGAAAAGGAAAATCAACCATGACACAACCCGCATCAAACGTCGACCCGCAGCACATATGGCAAATAATGACCGGGTTTCAGCATTCGGCAGCATTTAAAGCCGCGGTCGAGATCGAGCTTTTTACTAAGATCGCCGAGGGCAACAAGACACCTGACAAACTCGCTCCGGCTTGCGAAGCGGCGGAACGCGGCGTGCGAATTCTCGCCGATTCACTGACTGTCATCGGCCTGTTGACCAAGCAAAACGGAGAATATTCGCTCACCGATGTTTCAGCCGCGTTTCTGGATAAGCATTCGCCGATGTACCTTGGCAGCGTCACGGATTTCATAATGGGTGAGACGCAGATGCGTGGATTTACCGATCTGACGCGTGCGGTGCGCAACGGCGGATCGCTCGTCCAGGGCGGGGCCTCGCTCGACCCGGAAAGCCCGATGTGGGTGACGTTTGCCAAAGCGATGATGCCGATGATGATGCAGTCGGCACAGATGATCCCCGGACATATCGGCTTTGAGCCGGACCGCAAATTAAAGGTGCTTGACATCGCCGCCGGTCACGGCATATTCGGCATAATGGTCGCTAAGGCTTTCCCAAACGCCGAGATCTACGCCGTCGACTGGAAAAATGTCCTGACCGTCGCGACCGAAAACGCTAAAAAATTCGGCGTAGCCGACCGACATCATTTGATTCCCGGCAGCGCTTTTGACGCGGATTTTAGCGATGATTACGATGTAGTGCTCGTGACCAATTTTCTACATCATTTCGACGTCGATACCTCCACGAAATTTATGCAAAAGGTCAACAACGCGCTGAATGACGGCGGAAAGGCATTGACGCTCGAATTTGTGCCGAATGACGACCGCGTCTCACCGCCGTCCGAGGCGTTGTTCAGCCTGGTCATGCTGGCGGCGACCCCGGCCGGCGACGCCTATACATTTGCCGAGCTGCGAACGATGTTCGAAACCGCGGGGTTTTCCCGTAACGAACACATCCCGCTCGTACCGATGCCGCAGCATCTGATAGTTTCGATGAAATAGCGTCTATGGCGTCAGGGTGTTGTGGATGCGGTTGATCTCCATCAATGCTGCTGTGGCGTACCAAAGCGTCAGTTCCGGTACGAACACGCCAGCCTTGACCGCCGGGTCGAGGACAACAAGTTTGTCAGCCTCTTCAATCGTTGCGACGTTGAAAACGTAAAGCCCGCGATACGTCTTGTCGTTCTTCCCAAACGGGCCGGCGACGGCAAGTTTGCCCTCACCCGCAAGCTTGGCGATGTTGGCAAAGTGTCCGGCGAAAATGTCGTCCCGCTCTTTCCCTTTGAATTCAGCGTCTTTTGGCCCGGTCTTTAGGATGCAGAGAACAAACATCTTCATCCCGCGTTCATCCGCACCCAGCTTTTTGGCCAGTGCAGCGTCGTAGGCGGGATTCTTAGGTTTCTCCGCCTTCTGGGCGAAAGCAGTCGAGACGGCGGTTAGAACTAAGAACGTAATAAAAAGTAAGGTTATTTTTTTCATGTTTCAGATCGTACGCGGAAAACTTACATGCGTATTGGAATTTTTTTACCTGTAACCGTATTTTAATACAAAACATTCTATTCGTGGGGTTCTGCATCTGCTTTGAAAATGAGCGCCGTGAATTTGTTGTAGAGAAACGAGACGATCAACAGCAGCAGTCCGAGCGAGACGAAGAGTATCGTTTTCGGGATCGTCGGCAGATCCGCGACGTCGTAAATGAATAGTTTTACGAGCGTCACCGCAAGCAAACCGATCGCCGCGATCCGCAGATGTTTCTTGTTCCATGCGATGCCGAGGGCGATCAGTGCGAGGGCGAAAACACCCCAAAGAATGCTTAATCCGAGTTTGGTAGCATCGGGCACATTGAATTGAACCATAAGGTCTACGAGTTCGCAGCTCGCGGTAATGAAGACAGTTGTATAGAAAAGCGCCTCAAAGCTGAGCTGTAAAGCTTTTGCCGGGACCAATCTTGTAAGCAACTCATTTCGGCTGTAAGCGAAAAGCGACCAAAGCAACGCCGCCGCAAACATGTACGAGATATATCGGATCGCAATATTCATCGTCGGGACATATACCCCGTCGCCAACCGGGTAGGCATTGCGTAGCGTATAAAACTCGTACATCCCGGCGGTGACAAATAGAAATAGCGTCAGGACGCTAAACCCGATGCCGGTGAATCCCAAAACGGCGGAGCGGACCTTTCGCAAGTTAACGACGCACATCGCGACCAGGAATAGCATCGTGTAATTCAACTGCCAGATGAAATTAAATTGAGCGAGACCTACAGGCCATGTTCCAATTTCGTCAATGGTGTGATGGACGGCCCAAAGATGGAAGAAATTGCTGATCTCGATTCGAAATGAGTTGTAAAGAACAAACAGACCGATCGCCGCGACCGCGATCCCGAATGGCCGGATGAGGCCTGAGCCAATAGCCGAGCCTTCATTTTTGCGGCGATTGGTTACATAAATAAAAGAAAAAGCGGCAACGAAGACGAGAGCAGTAATAAAGTCGCCGTTTGCGATAGGCTGACGGTTTAATTCGCTCACCGTATTTGTGCGATCTGCATAAACCTGGAACCAGTCGACAAACATACTGCCTGTCGCCAAAACCATCAGCGGATATGAAAAATATTCAAACAGCGGTATCAGTCGTGCCCGCCCGAACCAGAACAGTACCGCCGCCTCAACCGTCCATACAAGCGTGACCGTATTACCGTCAAACTGCACGGGAACTGCAATCGTCGAAAAGATAATGGTGAGGATCGTCAGAACCTGGACGACATCGACGGCCGATGCCTTAAACCTGCTAATTGCTTGTGCCGCGACTGAATGAAATGCGGCGTGGGCGACGGTCAATAAGCCTTCGTAGCCCTGTAGATTTTCCCTGCTGGCCACAATCGCGTAGCTGAAACCATAGAAAACAAACGAATTAACAAGGACGAACCCGGCGTTTTCGACCGCCGCGACCTTATCCGTGACAAGACGGTAAACCATCCCGACAAGATAAAAAATCAGGAAGAAAACACCGACGTATATGGCGGCCAAAGAAAAATGCTGGGTCGCGCTGTATTTTGTAAAGAACCACGAGCCGAAGATGAGCCATGTGAACGCGAAGGCCGTATAGTAAAGCGGTTTCCAAAATTTGCTGACGGCAATTGCGAGTATTCCGGTGTTGATGACCGCCACGTAGGAAAACAAAAACAGGTAGTTGCCGGAATCGTCGCTCAGCAAAAACGGCACCGCGTACGCACCGACGAGGCCTATGTGGGCGATGACCTGACGGTTGTAAAAAATGGCCGATGCGACGGTAAAAGCTGTAAACATCGCCATCAATATGAACGCCGCCGCCTGTGGCATCAGTCCATAATAGGCGTAGGCAAAATAGGTGACGAAATACATTATCGCCATGCCCCCGCTCAGTAAAACCGCGCTAAAATTGAGGTATTTGGCTTTTAAGCGGACGGCAAACCCGAGCAGGCCAAAGCCCATCACGTACCCGAAAACGATCCGCATCAGCGGGCTGACCCAGCCATTGTCAATCGCGTATTTGGCGCCGATCGCGACGCCGAGGATCAATATCACAATGCCGATCTTGCTGATCAGATTCTCACCGATAAATTTTTCGAGATCGGATTTGGCTGATCCTTTGTAAGCAGCAGCCTGTTTTGAAAATGCGTTTTCATGCGGGGCTGACGAACCGCTTTTCCCGGCTCCCGGCTTCATGCCAAAGCTCGGTGGCGGTACGTCTCCGGTGTGATTCGGCGGCGGCTGTCGCAGCTCTGTCGGCGGAACATATTGCCGCGACGGTTCGGTAAGTGGCCTCGTAACCAATGACGGCGGCCCACCACGGAGTTTTGTCAGTTCCCTGCGGATCGTCGAAATCTCTTGTTGAAAATCGATCTGTGTGCGAACGAGGCTGTCGAGCCTTGCGTCGAGTTCTGCAATTTTAGGATCAATTTCGGCCATAAGATATTGATGTGCGAATAGACGCGATCTCTTACGTTTGCCAAACGAACTGCCTGATTGTAGCTTAGATATTTAACAAAAGATATTCTGTGTAAAAACTATGCCTAGAACCGTAAAAGCTCCGACCGGCACCGAATTGACGTGCAAAAACTGGCTGATCGAAGCCGCTTACCGCATGATCCAGAACAATCTGGACCCGGACGTGGCGTTTGATCCGGATAACCTGATCGTGTACGGCGGCCGCGGCAAGGCGGCACGGAATTGGGAATGTTTTGACGCGATTCTTGACAGCCTGAGAAACCTCGACGAAGACGAAACGCTTTTAGTTCAATCCGGCAAACCGGTCGGCGTGTTCAAATCGCACACCGACGCCCCGCGCGTCCTCATCGCAAACACTAACATTGTTCCGCATTGGGCGACGCAGGAGCAGTTTGACCAGTACGAACGCGACGGACTGATGATGTACGGCCAGATGACGGCCGGGTCGTGGATCTACATCGGCACGCAGGGCATTTTGCAGGGGACCTATGAGACGTTCGGTTCGCTTGCACGGCAGCACGGTTGGGGAACGCTTGCGGGAAAATTGGTTCTTTCAGCCGGGCTCGGTGAAATGGGCGGTGCACAGGCTCAGGCGATCACGTTCAACGGCGGCGTCGGGGTGCTCGTTGATGTAGATCAGTGGCGAATAGAGCGGCGTTTGCAGCTCAAGCAAGTCGATGTCGCAGCCCGCGATCTAGACGATGCGATAAAGATCGCGAACGAGGCCGTTAATAACAAAGAGGCAAAGTCCATCGCCCTGCTCGGCAACGCCGCCGAGGTCCACTGGCAATTGCTCGAACGCGGCATCATTCCCGATGTCGTCACCGACCAGACATCGGCTCACGATGTGCTTTACGGATATATTCCGGTCGGGCTCGATATCGAACAGGCGGCGGAATTGCGAAAGACGAACCAGGCTGAATATACCGAACGGGCGATGGCGTCGATGGCGAAACATGTCGAGGCGATGCTCGAATTTCAGAAACGCGGCTCGGTCGTATTCGATTACGGCAATAATCTTCGCCAACGGGCTTTAGATCACGGTGTTGCGAACGCTTTCGATTATCCCGGCTTCGTTCCTGCTTACATTCGCCCGATGTTTTGCGAGGGCAAAGGGCCGTTTCGCTGGGTCGCTCTTTCGGGCGACAAGGAAGACATCTACAAAACCGACGAAGCGATCATGAACCTTTTCCCCGACAATGACCACCTCGCCCGCTGGCTGACGATGGCGCAGGCCAAGGTTGAATTCCAAGGCCTGCCCGCTCGCATCTGCTGGCTCGGATACGGCGAGCGTGCAAAGGCCGGTTTGAAACTCAACGACATGGTCGCGTCCGGCGAGCTAAAAGCCCCGATCGTCATCGGCCGCGATCATCTCGACTGCGGCTCGGTCGCCTCGCCCAACCGCGAGACCGAGTCGATGCTCGACGGCTCCGACGCCATCGCCGACTGGGTCTACCTAAACGCCATGATCAACGCCGTCGGCGGTGCCACATGGGTCTCGGTCCACCACGGCGGCGGCGTCGGCATCGGATATTCCCTGCACGCCGGCCAAGTCATCGTCGCCGACGGCACCCCAGAAGCCGCTGCCCGCATTGAACGCGTCCTAACCACCGATCCGGGAATGGGAATTATTCGTCACGCGGACGCGGGGTATGATATTGCGCAGGAATTTGCTGTGAAAAATGATGTTAAGATTCTTATGAGGAGCTAGTATATGACGATCGATATTGACTTGCTTGATACAGAATCAGCAACGGAAGCAGTAATCACGGTAGCCGAAGTAGCTAGCGCCAACGGCGTTGAATGGGCCTTGGTCGGCGGTATCGCGATGGCTATTTACGGTAGCGACCGAAATACCAAAGACGTTGATATTATCGCCAATAAGCTTCTGCCTTTAACAAGTCAAGGCACGCTCAGACAGGGCGGCGAACGTTACAGCATTAAGACCTCAAAGCGCGAAGTGCCGGTTGATTGGATCATTAGACGTGACGAATTCGATACATTGTTCGCAACCGCTCTGAGCGAATCGGTCCGGATAAATGACGTTCCCGTTCTCACGCCGGAATGGCTGGTGATCTTAAAATTTATCGCGGGTCGTTTCAAAGATCAGGAAGACGCAGTTTTCCTGCTCAGCCGCAAAGGCCTCGTAGATCGCGACGCCATTAAAAACAAAATGATCAAACACGTCGGACGCACCGCCTGGGGATTAGCCCGCCACGGCTACAAGCGATGGTTCGACATGGCCGACGGTCGCACACTTGAAGAAGAACAAAACGAAAAAGACGGGTATATTGACTCGTGAGGATGAGCACTCGAAACCATCCCCGTCGCCGACACTGACCACGGAACCGACAGGCTCCCCATCATTCCGGGTTGTCTTTAATATACTTCTCAAATTTCTTCTTGTCAGAGTGGTTGGGAACCTTGGTCAGGAATGTCTTATATTCATGCGTCGCCATTTGTTTTGCACCGGCTAGCTCGTAGAGGTGGGCGAGTTGGAGGTGGCATTCGGCCATGCCGATGGGGTTGAGTTTTATGGCTTGGTTGAGAGCTTCGGCACCGAGAGTGCCTTTGCGGGCGAGGAGATATGCTTCGCCGAGGAGTTGATATGCGCGGGCAGATGTCGGGTCGAGTTCGGTGGCGTGCGTAAGGATCTGGATGGCGGCTTCGTATTGTTTTTGGGCGGTCCTCAGCTGGCCGACGGTTATCCATGCGGGAGTGTAATCAACCTTTAGTTCGAGCGACTTCCGATAGGCCGCGTCGGCGTCCGAATACTTGTTTTGCTCGAAATATTTCGTTCCGAGCTTCGCCCAGGCGATGAAATCCGCCGGGTCGAGAGCGACGATCTCTTTGAGATAATCTATCATTTTTCCGTTGTCTTTGTAGCTCTCGGCTTCGAGCGTTTTCTTGTAGAGTTCGATGGTTTTTTCGTTTGGCGGATGAGAAAACTTGGCGGAAACGACTCCCGGCGGGTTAGGTCGCCGTCCGGTGGGCGGTTCGATCTCAAAATCTTCGCGTTGCTGCGGCGAGCCGAACGACGGCAGCATCCGCCTTGCGGCTTCGATACCGTCGACCTCGACCCGGATCTCACCCCCATTGGACTTGCGTTTGAAGCAGTAATTGCCGGATCTGTCGATTGTCCATCTTTCGGCGGACCGCTGACCGTCAACCAGCGACACGACGACCTTTGGCGGCTTTGCAGCGGCGTCAAATCCATTTAGCGTGATGCGGCCATAAACATACGGAACATGGGCAAATGGCGAGTCCAACCCCGGCGTGGCACCGGTCTCGCCGCATATTTCATCGATCTGGGCACTTGCGACACTCGAAAATACGACCAAAGCAAAAAGGATTAATAGGGACCTGATTTTCATAATTTTCGGTGTCTACGGGCGAAGCGTTATTCGATAAGTGATATTCGATCTAAGTATAAAAAGTCAAGCTAGAGTGCCGAGCATTGAAGCTCGTCAAATGCCGCGGTCGCGCGTTCGAGATTTGGCCACCAGACATCGCGGCCCTTGCCTTGCGACCACTGGATGACCGGCATCTTGAGGTTGCGGACGGCCGACCAGCGGTAATCGGACATGAACATTTCCGACGTGTAGCCGCTGACGCCGTGGGCAATCAGGCTGTCATAGTATCGCTGCACCAGAACGCCGTCGAGGTTGGGACGGCGTTCGGCAAAACCACCGAGAGCGACAACAAACGCCAGGTCGCGGGCCGAGATCGATGTGCCAGAGCGTACAGTCGAAAAGACGAACTTTATCGTCAACACCGTCACGAGGATATAGAAAATTCCACCAGTGGACGTCTCCATGCGTTAGGGTCAGGCCCCGTGCGTCCGTCAGCCGTCCCCAGATCGCGTATTTGTTATCGAGCAGGTGTTCGTACATTTTGCGCCGTTGCGGAGAAAGCTCGTCACCCAGAAAATCCATGAAAGCGATTACGCTTCGGTCAAGCTCCGTCACTAATGATTCAAGCCAGGCGGCATCGAAAACAGTCCCGATCTCTCCGCCTAATTTCGGACGATTCCACCAGTGAGCGTGAACTTCGGCAAGAGCTTCAACCGCTCCGATCGAGCGTTCCTCCGACGGCGGAAAAGGCGATTCGCTTTGCGTATGAGATTCGGACAGATCTTCAAGCAGAAGGTAGTACTGATGTGATTCGGGCGAATATTCGGTCGCAAAGCATCTTATAAGCGGGCCGCCCGACATTTGGGGAGCAAGTTGGGTGTAAAATTCGACCTCTTTGCCGCTATGTTCCAGAGCCAACCCATTAGCCGACATCTTCAAGAACAAATTTTTCGGAGCATGGGCTGCGGCGTCGGCGGAAAAGCTGATTTTTAAACGTGAAACAAAGGAAACCGGCAGCTCTCTGGTTAAAAGGCTGGCGACGCCCGTCACGTAACCGTTATAGAGAAAACCGCGATCTCGCAGAATATTTGTAAGAATCTCAGGCGTTAACTGTTTGGGGTCGGTTATCACAAACGCTATTGTTTCACACTGAGGCCTGGGTTCGTACTCTCTCCTCTTCTCGATGCCGATGACTTAGCGGTCGTTGGTTCGGCGCAAAATGAGAGCAAATCCAAGACAGATCGCCGTCGCGGCTATTGCTCCGAAAATGAAAAGTACCGCGACCGACATCAGGGACGAGAGGGTATCTCTAAAAAGCGGAGCTAGCGGTGATCGGCCCGATGATACGAGCCAGAGCGACGCGAGAAAGAACACGGCTAATGCGGCCGTCCGCATCCAAACGAGAGAGCGGATCGCCCGTGCCGCGGCAATCCGCTTTTCGATCAGGCGTGCTTTGAACAGGAGCAAGCCCGGCGTCGGCAAATCTCGCGGCGGTGCGGTTTGTTCCGCCATGGTCTGCATCCATTCGGAAATTTTCTGTTCCTGTACATCGTCTATTTCTTTCATTTGTTTAACTCTCCAAAAGCGCTGCGAGTTTTCGTTTAGTCCGAAACAGCAGCACGCGAACGCTTATCGAATTAATGTTCATTATCGCGGCGATCTCGTTATGCTCATAACCGTCAACGTATGCGAGCCACAGCAGCGAGCGTTCGCGCTCGTTTAGCCTGGCAAAAATTTCGGTCATCTCAACCGATTGGCCGAACAACTCGGATGTCGGCCCGGGCAACTGCGACATTTCAATCTCCGGCTGGATCTCGTGCCTGGTCTTATGAAATCGTTTATAAATCAGATTTGTCGCGATCTTGTACAAATATGGCCTTGCGTCTTTGACTTCATCACCTTTAAACGGAGAACGCAGGAAACTAAGATAAGTTTCCTGCAAGATATCGTCAGCAGAAGTTGCACTGCCCGACATGCGCGAGACATAGGCCCACAGCGGACGCGATGTTTCGCGGTAAATCTTCTCAAATATCGAATCCTCCATTGGGTGCCGTTTAGGGTTTGGCGGTCGTTTCTATTTCAAGTTTTTCAATGAGCTGCTTAATGTCATTCGCTCTTTCCTGGTTCGGATTCTTTTCTAGAATGCGCTTTAATGCCGTAAGATGCGCGAGCTTAAATGCCAGGTCAGCCGTTGTCTGCACGTCCGGCATCACGCCTTTTCCTTCCCAGTTGGTTTTTGTAACAGCGTTGATATTGTTTCCGATTGGAACTTGAGCGCCAAAATGTTCGTTGATCCGGAATCGCTGCACCGGATGTGCTCCGCCTCGCGTTGTCTCGCCGATTATCGTCGCGCGTTTCAACGCTTGTAAGTCATAAGCGAAGGCTTCGGCGGCGGAGTGAGTTCGGTTGCTCGTCAAAATGTAAATGTCCCTATCTAAATAGCGTTTTCCCGGAACATATGGCAGTGTCCACAACTGTTTTTGTAGCGTTGACTGTTTGGTTAGGGCATCTTCCCGCTGATAATAATCGCTCAAGTGAACCGAATCAGGGAACATATAGGTTAAAAGCAATGACACCATCTGCCCGTTGCCGCCCGGACAATAACGCAGATCAACGATCAGTGCATCCGTATTTGATAAAAAGTTCATTGCCGCCGCCGCCGTGTCGCCGCCGAAAGCGGGATCGACGAACGAATCAATATCAAGGAAACCGATATTTCCTCTTAGACGTTCGACTTTGAGAAAGCCATTGTTAGCCTGAGCAGAATTGCGGCGACGATTTTCCCTCTCGGCTGCCGTTTCTTCTCTTTCGGTTTCACCCATCGGCGGTAAAGAGTCGCTGCTGAAAACAACGTCGATGTGATTATCTTTACTGACTTCGCGCAGATTCGATTTCAACATTTCAGCCAGCTCCGACGGGCTTGTAATTTTGTCGTACTCCCCCTTTCGCATTCGCTCGTGGACGGATTGCTCCATCGCTTTGGCGACGTCCGGGAAAATATATGACTGATTAAAACGCTTGATTACGCCCTCGATAACCTGAGTTCGCGTCGCCGCGTTAAGGGTCAAATTAGATCCATTATTCTCGCCTTGAGCCGAAATCGTGCAGTCGTTTGCAATCGTCAAGGTTAAAACTGCAAATAAAAAAATAGATGTTTTGCGTATTTTCATAAAAACTCCTGATATGTTTGTTTCGGACATCTCACCCCTAAATCGCCTGTGGTTTTTCGCTTTTCGTAAATAGTCCCCAAGCCTTGCAGAGCCGGTATGAAATGGCCGCGGAAATCAGAAAACCGAGCCCTATCATCAGCCCGATCACTCCGCCGACCGCCAACACTATATATAAATCGCCGCCGAGCGAGCCGCCGAAAATGTTGCCCGTAATTAATAACCCTGCGCCGAGCAGCGAGAGCACGATGCCGATTTGAATCGCCGTTAGGATCCGGCTCAAGGGAACGGCCGTTTGCACCACATTTTCCTCGATAAAGCTCAGACCGGCATCGCTTTTCAAAAAATCGATGAACTCAGGCGCGGAGCCGAATTTGTCGATCAGGCGATTGTAGATGTCGGCTCTGGTTCGCGTATTTGCACGCTGTTTCAATCCTTTAGCAAAGTTGACGACGATCCACGCGACACTGATGATGACTGTCATCCCCAATGCCATCGTCGAAAGATTGCCCATTATTCCGTTTACATTTAAGTCGTTCATATATTTCGCTGAGATTCAGTCTCCGATAAATTTGTTTTCACAAACTATAATGCTCAAAAGAGGGTTGTGGTTAACAACAGTCGGAATTCTTTTTTGAATATCGTCCGTGCGGAGTTCTGCCGTTGACTTCCCGGGAGAGTCGGCAAATACTTAGTCAAAATCAAAATCAGTAATTTCCGAATTTCAACAAAGCGGAGCGCAAGAATAAAATGAATAGATTTTGGGTAAGCAGTAGATTGTTTTTCCTTTTAGCAATAGCATTAATGACCGTCTTATCTATTGCGGCGTATGCGCAAGACGCTCCGAAGACTGTGCCCGATGATTTCGTCATCAAAGATTACAAATTCGAAAGCGGCGAGACGCTGCCGGAATTGAAGATCCATTATGTAACTCTCGGTACGCCGCAAAAGAATAAAAACGGTCAGGTCACCAACGCCGTCATTATCAACCACGGTACGGGTGGCTCGAACACGCAGTTTTTGTCGCACGGATTTGCGGGCGTTCTTTTTGGCAAGGGGCAGCTGCTCGACGCGGAGAAATACTTCATCGTCATACCCGACAACGTCGGCCACGGCGCTTCGAGCAAGCCGAGCAATGGGCTGCACGCCAAATTTCCGCACTACTGCTATCACGACATGATCGACACGCAATATCGGCTTTTGACGGAAAAGCTGGGCGTTAACCATCTGCGGCTCGTTATGGGTACGTCGATGGGAGGGATGCATTCGTGGCTTTGGAGCTAGATGTACCCCGATTTTATGGACTCCGCGATGCCGCTCGCGAGCCTGCCGGTAGAGATCGCGGGCCGCAACCGGTATTTTCGGCGAATGGTCATAGATCCGATCCGCAGCGATCCCGATTGGATGAACGGCGAGTACAAAATGCAGCCGGTTCGCGGCCTGACAACGGCGCTTTATACACTGATTATGATGGGCACAGCTCCGTTGCAAATGCAAAAAACAATGCCGACCAAGGCGGCGGCCGACGCGGCGTTTGACGCCACAATGAAGCAGCGGCTCGCGGCGACGGACGCCAACGACATGCTGTACCAATTCGACGCCTCGCGTGATTACAATCCTGAGCCAAAACTCGAAACGATCAAGACGCGTTTGCTAGCCATCAATTCGGCGGACGACGCCGTCAATCCGCCTGAACTTGGAATTGCCGAGAAACAGATCAAACGCGTCAAGAACGGACGATTTATTCTGCTCCCGATTACCGACGAGACGCGTGGACATGGTACGCACACGATCCCGGCGATCTGGGGTAAATACCTCGGTGAATTGCTGACAGAATCGGAAAAGAAAGACCACTAAACCATTTTTTGCCACGAATTACACGAATGGCACGAATGCACTTTCTAAATATAATGATCTGATTCGTGAAATTCGTGTCATTCGTGGCAAAAATCTTTGACTTCGATTGCGTTTAGGAAAATACTGAAGGCATATGAGCGAGATATTTAAGCAAACAACGCGTCCCGACCCAGATCTATTTTTCTCACGCAATGACCCAAATGACACGCGTCTTGGCGAGATTGTTGCCCGTGAGGAAAAAGATTACGCTGCATCTGACATCGTTATTCTCGGCTGCCCGCAGGACGAAGGCGTGCGGCGAAATAATGGCCGTGTCGGTGCGGCTGAGGCCCCCGACGCAATACGCGAACAGTTTTACCGGTTGACGACGTTTAATTTTAAGAAAAAAGTCTTTGACCTCGGCAATGTAAGGCTTGGGGCCTCGCTCGAAGACACCCACGAGACGATGACTGCGGTCGTCAAGCAAGTCATTCAGGACGGCAAGCGGCTGATCGTGCTCGGGGGCGGCAACGACATTTCATATGCCGATGGCCGGGCGATGGCCGAGGTTTTTGGGCCCGAATGGTGGATCGGCGTCAATATCGATGCTCATCTCGATGTCCGAATCGCCGAACAGCGAAACAGCGGCACACCATATCGGCAGCTATTAGAAGAAAAGCTGCTGCTCCCGACATATTTTTACGAGGTTGGATTTCAAACCCATTTTTGCTCGCCTATCTATTACAACTATATCCGCGAACTTGGGGTTCATCGGATCAGTCTAGAATTGCTTCGCTCACGTGCCGAGGCCGACATTGAGCTGAAGGAGATGATCCGCGAAAAATTTATCGGTCACAGCGCTAGCTTAAACACATTTTTCGGCTTTGACATGGACGCCGTCCGCTCCGCCGATGCGCCGGGTACGTCCGCGCCATCGCCGCTGGGTTTGCGTAACGGCGAATTTATTCAGCTCGTCAAATACGCCGCCTCGCTCGCAAATACGAAAATAATCGAGTTTACCGAGGTAAACCCAAGATTTGACGTCGATAACCGCACGACAAAACTCGTCGCGATAGCGATGCATAGATTTTGCACCGGCGTGGATTAAGGTGCGAAGTCGCTAGATGCGTCGGCCGCGTGCCAGATGAAAGATCGCAAGAACGACGATCGCGCCGATGATCGACGAGATCAGACTCGGGACCGAATTTCCGATATTGTTAAAATTGCTGATCATCGGATAGCCCACGTATTGGCCGATAAAACCGCCGACCACTGCTCCAACAATGCCAAGAAGCGTTGTTAAAAGAATCCCGCCGCCGTCCCGTCCCGGCACGACCATCTTAGCAATGTAGCCCACAACGAATCCTAAAACCAACCAAATCAGTAGTGAAACCATAATTTTATTCCTTTCTCAGAAAGCTTACATGACATTGCGAGCTATGTATGTACGGTATCGCACAAAGGGTATTAACTCGCCAAGCACCCTGTAAACTTGACACTTTTCCACAGGTTTGGCATTCTTAGTCTTCGCTTTTCTCTGAAAAAGGCGAGGGTATAGTCTCTTAGCTCAGTTGGTAGAGCATTACCTTGACAAGGTAGGGGTCAGCAGTTCGAGTCTGCTAGAGACTACCATTTACATTTTTCGATAAGATGCTTACGAAGAACTTTGCTGTTACTACAACTACTACGACCCGCCTCTAATGGCGGTACAATCGACGTCCAACAAACTTAAGTTTGTGGGACTTCAAAGCAAAGTCGCTCTTATCGGATCAAATCTATTTAAGTAGTAGTGAATCGTAAATAGTAAATCGTAAATAGTAAGAGCAATCGGCTTTGCGGTTGTATTGAACTTTGACGATGTAGAGTCGCGGATCGGGTTTTCGATTCACGATTCACCATTTACTATTAACGAAATTATGAGCGAATTAAACGTAAAATACGGTGGAAACGAGCGCTCTATCCCTGCGCCCGCGACGGTTGCTGATGCGATAAAAGCATTTGACCGCGACGGTTTTAAGAAAGCGCTTGCCGCGAAAGTAAACGGTGAGGAAGTCGATCTGAATCGTGAATTGACCGCTACGGACGAGGTTCTCTCAATCGAACCGGTCATTGCGGATTCGCACGACGGCCTTGAATTAATTCGCCACTCGACTGCTCATTTGCTCGCCGCTGCTCTGCTAGATCTTTTCCCCGGGACCAAGCTAGGAGTCGGGCCCGCGTTGATGGAAGATCCGCGCTACGGCTTTTATTACGACGTTATCGCTCCGCGACAATTGACTGAGGCGGATCTGCCTGTGATCGAAAAACGGATGAAAGGCATGGCCAAGCAAAATCTGGTCTATCGCCGCGAGGTCGTAGAAAAGGCAAAGATTCTCGACATTTTTAAGGAACGGGATGAGCCGCTCAAATGCGAGCTGATCTCGGACAAAGTATCGGATTCGGCGACGTTGTATTACATCGACAATTCGCCGTTCATAGATTTTTGCCTCGGCCCGCACGTGCCGCATACGGGCAAATTGCAGGCGTTCAAGCTGCTCGCTCTGTCCGGTGCATACTGGAAAGGCGACGCCGAGCGTGAGCAGATGCAGCGCATATATGGCACTGCTTTTGCGAAACAAGAAGAATTAGACGCTTGGCTCAAACAGCGTGAAGAGGCCGAAAAACGCGATCACCGAAAATTGGGACGCGAACTCGATCTGTTTTCGATTCAGGACGATTACGGCCAGGGCCTGATCTTGTGGCACCCAAAAGGCGGCATCGTTCGCATGGAGATGGAGCGACTGCTTCGCGAAGAGCTTGAGCAGCGTGGCTACAGCTTTGTTTTCACGCCGCATATCGCCAAACGGCAGCTTTGGGTCACAAGCGGCCACGAAGGCAATTATTCTGATTCGATGTACGCACCGACGAGCATCGAGGACGAGGAATACCGGCTCAAGCCGATGAATTGTCCGTTTCACATCGGTATCTACAAGGCTTCGCCCAAATCGTACCGCGATCTGCCGCAGCGTTATTCCGAGATGGGCACGGTCTATCGTGCCGAGCTGTCGGGAACGCTCCACGGCTTGATGCGTGTTCGCGGATTTTCGGTCGATGACGCACATCTTTTTGTGCGGCCGGACCAGGTCCATGCCGAGGTTGCTGATTGTTTGGATTTTGCGATCAAGGTTTTCGATACGTACGGTTTCGACAAGGTCAAATTTGAGCTTTCGGTTCGCGGCGAAGCGGAAAATAAAGGGTATCTTGGCTCCGACGAAGACTGGGTTGCCGCCGAAGATCAGCTCGCGAGTGCCCTTAAAGAACGAGGCATCTCGTACGAACGCATCGAGGGCGAGGCCGCGTTTTACGGGCCGAAGATCGATATTAAGATCGAAGACGCCATCGGACGCGTGTGGCAGCTTGGCACGATCCAACTTGATTTCAATCTGCCTGAGCGTTTTGAACTTGAATACACCGGCGACGACAACCAGAAGCATCGTCCGTTTATGATCCACCGGGCGTTGTTCGGTTCGATCGAGCGGTTTTTTGGTGTGCTGATCGAGCATTACGCGGGTGCGTTCCCGCTGTGGCTCGCTCCGGTGCAGGTCGCCGTGCTGCCGATCACGGATCGCATCAACGATTACGCTAATCAGGTCGCGGCGGAATTGAAACAAGCTGGTTTTCGTGTTGAATCGAATACGATTTCTGATAAAATTGGTGCAAAGATACGCGACGCACAGATGCAAAAGATCCCGTATATGCTCGTTTTGGGCGATCAGGAGCTTGAAAACGGCACGGTGGCCGTTCGCGACAGAAAGCAGGGCGACATCGGTGCGATGACGCTCGCAGAATTTAAGGAAAAGATCACGGTGGAAAAAACCAGCCGTGGTCACTAACAGAGGGCTAATTACAAAAGGAGGCATTTATCGCAAGAAGATTTGGTGGAAATAGATTTAAGCCGCGGTTTCGTGAACCGCTGCACCGCACGAACGAACGTATCCGCGTTCCTTCGGTTCGCGTGGTTACTGAGGATGGCGAACTTTTTGGCGTAATGGACACGCGCGACGCGATCCAGGAAGCGCGAAATCGAGGCATCGACCTCGTCGAGATCGCCCCTAAGGCCCAGCCGCCGGTCTGCAAGATGATCGACTACGGCAAGTTTCTATATGAGCAAAAGAAAAAGGCTCATGACGCGAAAAAGAAACAGGTCACGGTGGAGGTTAAGGAGATCAAGTTTCGACCCGGCACCGACGATCACGATTATGGTTACCGGATGGAGAATGCCCGCAAATGGCTGGGCGACGGTGATAAAGTGAGGGCGACGATCGCATTCCGCGGCCGAGAGATGACGCATCGTGAATTGGGTGGGAAGATCCTCAAAAAATTGACCGCAGACCTGATCGACCTGGCTGACGTCGAGGTTTATCCGAAGATGGAAGGCTACCAGATGTTCACCATCTTTAACCCGAAAAAGGCGAAGGTTGCAGATAAGAAGCCTTCGGAAAAGATTCATAAGACCGAGGAGCCGGCGGCTGAAGAGAAAAAGCCAGTCGCAAAGAAACCGGCAGCGTCGAAGGCGAAAGCCGAACCAAAGGCCGAGCCTAAAGACGACGACGAGATATTTTGACAGTTATAGCAACGAGATAGGAGAGACAGAAGTTATGCCAAAACTAAAAACACACAAAGGCGCGGCAAAGCGTTTTCGCTCGACCGCCAGCGGCAAATTCAAACGCGGCCACAGCCACGCACGTCATATCTTGACGAAGAAAACCAGCAAGCGTAAACGCAACCTGGACATCGATGCATTGGTATCCGAAGGCGATCAAAAACGCGTCGAGAGAATGCTGCCGTACGGACGAAATTAAAGGATAAAAGGCGAAAGGATAAAGGATAAAGTTGAAATTTACTTTACCCTTTACTCTTTATCCTTTCGCCTTTGAACGACTGAAAGGAGTGAAGACATGCCTAGAGCAAAACGTGGAAATAAGCGCCTCGAGAAGCGCAAAAAAATATTAGCCTTAGCCAAAGGTTATCGTGGAACGAAATCAAAATTGTATCGCTCGGCCAAAGAGTCGGTCGAACGCGCATTAAACTTTGCCTACACAGGGCGAAAGCTGAAAAAACGTGATTTCCGTAAATTGTGGATCGTCCGCATCAACGCGGCGTGCCGTCTGAACGACATCAAATATTCGCAATTCATACACGGCCTGAACCTCGCCGAGATCGAACTGGACCGCAAAGTCCTCGCTGATCTCGCCGTAAAACAGCCCGAGACTTTTGCGACGATCGTTGGCCAGGCCAAGGACGCTATCGGCAAAGTACAACCGTCGACATAAGATGAATTCCGATGCTCTTCATGGTGATTGAACATTTCAAGAACCGCGACGCGAAACCCGTTTACGAGCGGTTCGCAGAGAAGGGCCGGATGATGCCGGAGGGATTGAATTACGTCGATAGCTGGGTCGAAAAGGGCTTTGACCGCTGTTTTCAGCTAATGGAAACCGACGATGTTGCGTTATTCGACACCTGGATCGCCGAGTGGGCTGACCTGATGGATTTTGAGGTCATTCGGGTTCAAACTTCGATGGAAGCAAGACAATTTTTCAACCAAGGCTCGTGATCTATTTGTTATGTCTGACGAAAGGGCACAAATTGAACAGATAGGCGAGGCGTTCGAGCAAGAGTTCGGACGCTTTGCTGATTTGCGTCTCGACGGCGTTGGGTTGATGGACGCGGAGGCCCTGCTGCGCGATCTTGGCGAGCTAAAGGTAAAGCATACGGGCAAAAAGTCGGCGATCTCGGGGGCGATGAAGCTCATCGGCGGCGTTGCTACTGAGGGACGTCCTGCATTCGCTCAAATCGTCCAATCGGTCGAAACGTCGATCACGGCGAAACTCGAAACGGCTGAAACGCAGCTTGCCGATTTCATTTCAAAAGCCAAGGTCGAGCGCGAACGGCTCGACGTCACGCTTCCCGGCCGGCGGCCGCGTACGGGACATCTGCATTTGATCACCATATTGCGGCAAAAGATCGAGGATATTTTTGTTTCGATGGGCTACGCGATCGAGGACGACCGCGAGATCGAGACGGATTATTACAACTTCGACGCGTTGAACATCCCCGACGGCCACCCGGCCCGTGAATCTCAGGACACGTTTTACACGACCGAGGGCTACGCGTTGCGTTCGCAGACCTCGACCGTGCAGATCCGTGCGATGGAGCGCCGCGGCGTGCCGATACGCATTATCGCTCCGGGCAAGGTCTTTCGCCGCGATACGCCGGACATGACGCATGTGCCGATGTTCCACCAGATCGAAGGCCTCTGCGTCGACAAAGGCATCACGATGGCCCACCTCAAAGGCACGGTCACCGAATGGCTAAAGCGTTTGTTTGGAGAGGATACCGTCACACGTTTTCGCCCGTCGTACTTCCCTTTCACCGAGCCGTCGGCGGAGTTCGATTTCTCGTGCTTCAAATGTCACGGGACGGGGACAGTCAGCGGTCAGCAGTCAGCAGTCAGCAGTCAGAATGCTGAAAATCTGACAACCGACAACCGACAACCGACAACCGTCCGTTGTCGCCCATGCAAAGGCTCCGGCTGGATCGAGCTCGGCGGCTCAGGAATGGTTCATCCGAATGTACTAAAAGCTGTCGGCGTCGATCCGGCGGTGTAT
The DNA here is from genome assembly GCA_038227175.1 of Pyrinomonadales bacterium. Taxonomy (GTDB): domain Bacteria; phylum Acidobacteriota; class Blastocatellia; order Pyrinomonadales; family Pyrinomonadaceae; genus OLB17. The sequence continues at coordinate 99,087 of JBBRPZ010000021.1, forward strand.
TCGGGCTTCGCATTCGGCTTCGGCCTGGAACGCATGTGTTCGCTGATGTATTCGCTCGACGATATACGTCTGATGTTCGATAACGACGTGAGGTTTTTAGAGCAGTTTAAGTAACAGCCGATGACGGATGAACCCAAAAATAGTTGGATCGGATGGGTCGGGCTTGTTATCGGCTTGCTAACGCTGATGATGTTTGTTTTTGAGGTTCGTGACGGTGTTTTGCAGGGCAGCCGTTCATACGGCATCACGCAGACTTCAAACCCGATCAGCTTTTACATTAGCGTTACGCTGGAAGGCCTTATTGCTGCTGGGCTTATCGCATTTGGGATCTATATGATCCGCCGGAAATAGTTTTTTCATGAATATCAGCTATAAATGGCTAAAGGATTTGATCGATATCGATCTGTCCGCTGAACGGGTTGCGGAGGAATTGACCCGCGTCGGCCTCGCGGTCGAGGGCATTCACGCGCACGGGGACGACAGTGTTTTGGACATTGACCTGACCTCGAATCGGCCTGACTGTCTGTCGCATCTTGGCGTCGCCCGCGAATTACAAGTAATTACAAATTCAGAACTACGAATTACGAATTACGAAGGCCAAAAACGGAAAACCGAAGACCAAACGTTAGTTACGATTGAGGAACCCGATCTCTGCCATCGCTTCACCGGTCGCATTATCCGAAACGTCAAGATCGGCCCGTCGCCGCAGTGGCTAGTTGACCGTCTTGAGGCGATCGGTGAGCGTTCGATCAATAATGTTGCGGATATCACCAATTACGTCATGCTCGAGCTTGGACAGC
>JBBRPZ010000022.1:0-95346 GCA_038227175.1 Pyrinomonadales bacterium
CATATGAGCGAGATTTGGAAGCTCAGGTGACGCGGCGTGAATTTTGTAATTTTCTCTTCCTGACATCTTCAGTTTTATTTCTCGGTGCCGCAGGTTTTGCCGGGAAGCTGGCATACGATTCAGGTCGTGTCCGAACGTTTACTCCCCTGAAGATTGATGGGGCAGAAGCCCTGGAGCCTGGCAGTTCCCTCAATTTTCACTATCCCGAAGAAAATGATACGGCGATCTTGGTACGCGCATTTGACGGCCAGTACTATGCTTTCGAACAGAAATGCACACACCTGACATGCCCGGTTTATTATTCAAAGTCTAATGACCGGATCGAATGTCCGTGCCATGAGGGCGGCTTTGATGTGCATACCGGAAACGTACTTTACGGGCCGCCGCCGCGTCCGCTCGATCGGATTCAAATTGAGATTCGCGGCGGCGAGGTTTGGGCAATCGGGAAAAGGACAGGAGGCGGACATGAATCAACCTAGAGCGGCAGAACATAAGGCTGCGATGGAACGTCCGGCTCGAAGACGCGTATTGACCGGAGGCCGGACAGCGATATGGCAAGCTCGCTTAGTTTTGCTCGTAATGATAAACATCGCGCAGTTGTGGATATTGTCAGCGACGATCGAGGCTGCGCTCGCCGCGCATTATAAGCAACTCGTACCGCTCGTTGTCGCTTCCGGCGTGTGCTGGCTCATTGCACTTACGATCTTCTTATGGTGGAAGCCTGCTGCCATGCGTCCGTTGCCATGGGAATCGGTGCAGCATCAATGAAGCAGAAGATCACCGGCTTTGACCAGGACAGCGATAAGGATTGGCGGGCGATGCTTGCCTGCGGACACTACCAGCACGTCCGTCACGACCCGCCCCTCACGACTCGCGAATGGACGTTAACCACGGCCGGGCGCGATCAAAAGATCGGCGCTGAGCTTGAATGCCGAAAGTGCGATGAAGGAAAATGAAGAGATTTCGATAAATAATCCACGAGAATATGACGACTAACCCGCCCAGGCCCGGCTCCGCTAGGACACTCTTTCTTTCGACGACGGCGTTTGCGGTTTCGTTCGCCGTCTGGGGACTCCTCGCCGCCCTTGCTCCTCACTTCACGCAGATATACAAGCTGTCGGCAACCGAAAAAAGCTTGATGATCGCGGTGCCAGTCTTACTTGGTTCGGTTGGCCGTCTCTTCTCCGGAATTCTGGCAGACAGACTCGGCGGGCGGGCGGTCTTCTCGGCTCTTCTCATTTTCTCGGCTCTTCCCGCGTTCGCGATCGGATTATCGAATAGCTATTCGCAGCTATTGGTCTTCGGACTTTTTCTAGGAATAGCCGGAACGACCTTTCCGGTTGGCGTTGGTTTTACATCGAGGTGGTTTGCTCAGGAAAAACAGGGAACGGCTCTTGGCATATACGGTATGGGCAATATAGGACAATCGATAGCAGTATTTTTTGCGCCGCTGCTTGCATTATGGCTTGGAGACTGGAGAGTCGTCTTTTACATCCTCGGCGCGGTATCGATAATTTGGGGTGTCGTTTTTTATATTTTTGCCAGGAACGATACGGCGACGGTTCGGCCCAAATCGCTGTCCGAAAGTCTTGGCGTTTTGAAGCGCTCAAAGACTGCGTGGATATTATCGTTATTTTACTTCCTTACGTTTGGCGGATTTGTGGCGCTTGCGCTATATATGCCAACGCTTTTGCGGGAGTTATTCTCGCTATCTTCGACTGATGCCGGGGCAAGAACGGCCGGCTTCGTCGTCCTTGCGACATTGATGCGGCCCGTCGGGGGAGTCCTGGCCGATAAGATCGGAGGAGCGAAAGTGCTTTTGTTCGTGTTCGCAGCGATAGTAATTCTCGCGCCTTTTTTAAGCTTTATCACCATCGTGCCGTTTACCATTGGAGCACTTGGTTGTGCCGCGGCTCTCGGACTGGGCAACGGCGCGGTGTTCAAACTCGTGCCGCAGTATTTTGCCAAAGAGACAGGGTCCGTGACCGGCCTAGTTGGAGCTTTTGGCGGCCTCGGTGGTTTTTTTCCACCAATAGAGCTCGGGCTGGTGAAAGACGCGACCGGCAGTTATACAATTGGATTCGCTCTCCTCTCCCTGTTCGCTCTCATGTGCTTCGCGGTGAACTATTTTTCCTTCATTCGGAATGACAAAGCAAGAGAATCTGCTTGAGGCCGACCATGCCGACATTGACGACGTGCTGGAACAGGCAAATGCTGCTCTTGGGCACGCAGATACCAAGCGGGCATTCACAAAGCTTGACTATTTTTGGGCCCGCCTGGCGATGCATATCCGGGCGGAGCATCTTCATTTGTTTCCAGCGCTTACGGAGGCATCCCGCTTGCTCGACACCGCCGAAGCCGCAGCGATAAAGAATTGGATCGAAGACCTTCATGAAGATCACAATTTTTTTATGCGAGAGATGATCGTGGCCAGAAAAACAATGCGTCAAATTGTCGCCGATCCAGATAGCGACGACTTGAGCCGTCTGGGTGAAGTGAAAGTGCGGATAGAAAACGTCCACCGCCGGCTGATAGTTCATAATGAAAAGGAAGAATCTGGGATCTATCCTCTGGCTGATAGGTTGCTCGTACCGGATGCCGCAATTATACTTCGCACCAAAATAAGAAGGGAATTGGATAATCTGCCGCCGCGCTTTGTTGTGACATCTAAAGAACGATTCAATGATCAGTCCAAGCGATAATGACAACGAGCGAATTCAGGGTTTTGTGCTCGCAGGCGGTGCGAGTAGTCGAATGGGCCAGGATAAAGCTCATCTCTGTGTTGGCGGAAAGCGGTTTTTTGAAAGAGCAGCAGCCGCGTTGTGCCCGATATGTCTCGGGCCCGTGTCGGTTGTGGGCGGAACTCGTGCTGACCTTGCTTTTCAAACCGGCTCGGATGTCGAGTTTATCCCGGACCTTAATGAAATCCGCGGGACGGAACTTCCGCAGGCACCGATCGTCGGACTCTATACGGCTTTGACGTATGCGAAAATGCCGTGGATCGCAGTTCTTGCGTGCGACCTGCCGTTTGTTACCGGAGATTTGATGATAAGGCTGGCTGGGTATCGTGCGGATGAGATCGACGCAATTGTTCCGCTCCAACCCGACGCTAACCCGCAACCATTGTGTACGATTTACAACCGCGAAAAATGTCTGCCTGTTGTCAAAAACATGATCGAGAAAGGTGAACTGAAAATGCGAAAGGTCGTCTCGACCTTACATTCGCGCTTTGTTGATTTCGACGAACTCGCCGATTTAAGCGGTTCCGATAATTTCTTCTTTAACGTGAATAATCCGGCAGATCAGGAGTCTGCCCTCAAAATCTCAGGCGACTAGGCCGCTGCGGCAAATGCCTTGGCATAGACTTCCGTCGTGACCTGCGGATGGGCCGCAGCCTTCGCTCTTAAGGCGGGACGATAAAAATATATAAACCACTCGCCGGCTTTTCGCTCCTCGGCCCAACTCGCAAAGCCTCTCCGTGCAAACATGTCCCCTAGCGGTATCGGGTCGAAAGGATGACGCAAAAGCAATATCTCACTCGGGTTTTACAGCCCTACCAGTCCCTTGGCTATCGCGGGCATAGGGTCGAGCCTCTCATCCGCCTGTCGCATGAGATCAACGTAAATCACATTCGGATGGTCATCGTTAATAGACGCAATCTCCTTGGGTCGTACGGGCAGGTTTGAATCCGTGTATGGAAGCTCGTCCCAACCGCATAGCCGCAACTCATCAGAAAGCCCAGCTTCGTCTTCGCCTAAAGCGAGATTAAGGACATAAAGCATTTCCGACAGGGGAACGCGCGCGATGCGAGCTGCTTGTGAAACCGTAACGCGGCCCGCCATTGCACGACGCAATTTCGGATATCGAAGACGCTCGAACTCCGGTGCCAACCACATCAACGTCGTGATCATTTTCTCTTCATCGATTGCAAGGACTTCCTTGATCTTCATATCACCAGTAATTCTCATTTCTGCCTCCCTAATTCACAACCTCATTTCATTTTGGCCCCTTCATCACCCTAGAAATGTGACTCAAGTCACCAGTGCGATGACCTTTGTAGTTTCTATTCCGCCAGGCTAAGATTCTTGGAAGTGCACGACGACAAGATCACAATTTTTAAGCAAACAGAACTGTTTCGTGATTTAGATGACGAGGTACTGCTTCTCCTGGCGAAACACTCGATCAAGAAACGTTTGGAGCGCAATGAGATTCTATTTCTGGCAGGAGAGCCTTCGAAGGGACTCCATGTGATCGCGTCGGGATCGGTGAGCGCATTTCGCACCAGCACCGACGGACGCGAACAGGTCATTCACGTTGAACATGCTATTACAACGATAGCTGAAGTGCCGGTTTTTGACGGTGGAAATTACCCGTCCACAGCGGCGGCAGAAGAGTCGACCATCGTATATTTTCTTAATAAACAGTTGATTCTAAAGGCGGCTATCGCGTTTCCGCAGCTCGCATTGGCCGCAGCTAAATTGATGGCTTCACGCCTTCGACGATGCGCTGCACTTGTTGAGACGCTCTCGTTGCGCGAAGTCGGCCAAAGACTTGCCGGCTTGCTCCTGGAGGAAGCTCGAACTTCCGGGATCAGTGCTGAAGCAGGAATAACAATAAAATTGCCGCTAACGCACAATCAGCTCGCTGCAAGGATTGGGACGGTTCGTGAAGTAGTGACGCGGAGCCTGCTGCGGCTTGAAGATCAGAAACTAATCGTTCACGAGGGGCGGAATATTAGGATAACTGACTTGGAGGCTCTTGCGATATTCGCGGAGGTACAGCATGACCATTAATTGAGGCAGTGAATTGAGAACCTTATGCGTTGGCGGTGGCATGCTCCATTGAACTCATCGCGTCCGAAATTATTTCAAAAGCCGACATTATTTCTGATATGTAATTTTGAAGGACGGTCGCGACTTTGTTTGTTGCTTCAGGCGTTATATTCAAGTAACGCAGAAACGTCTTTAATTGAGAATGTCCAGTGATCTTCATCATCTCGGTATGTGGGCATGGTTCGTTTCAAAAGTCTCGACTCCCTTGCGCGAAACTGACGCAAAGAACCGCGTAGAAGCCTAGACCTTAATCTCACCAAGCGAGTTCATACAGATATGTGCACGAATGGTCTGGTGCCGAATCGGGGTGTATTCGATTAGAATTGGATTTCCATTGCCGGACACTCGTTCATGAGTAAGTTTTCCTGATGATCGTCTACGGACGGATCTCGCATCCATAGGATAAAGACATTTTACGTTTATAGAAACGCTCTTAATCTACAGACATTTGGTGTTTGGGAAAAGGTTCAGGCGGCAGCAGGGAATGCTGCAGATTCGTGCTGGGAAACCGGAAAACTCTTGGCCGTTTGTTCCTTATGTTTCTTAAGAATACGTGAAAGAGTGGAATGCGTGGTACCCATCGAACGAGCCGCGCGTCGCAGATTTCCGTTCGTCAGCTTGAGAGCGTGCTCTATAAAAGCTCCCGCCGCTTTGACGTAAATACTGTCCAGGTCGTCTCCTTCCGGATCAAGCATAACTGTAACGAAGTTGCGATGGGCGTGACCGTCTCTATAAGCTTCCTGATCCGAACTCGTATCCGGCAAGGGCAAGGCCACTCCGGCCGCGCCCGGTGACGAATTTGGCCTAAGAGCATTTCTTATTAAGTCGGCGGTAATAGCGGTGACATCGATCGACTCGACGGCAAGACGAGTTGCGAAGTTTCGCAGCTCCCGGTAATTGCCCTTCCATTGCAGCTGTTCGACTTCGCATAATGCGTTCTCGTCTATTACAAACGGCAGCTCCCGCCCCACCGATGGGCGTTCGTCTTCCATCTGACGTAAAAAGACTTCGCGGATCGTTCCTCTTTGGCGGCGGAGAGGGATGGTTTCAAGCTGGAGGATATTCAACCGGTCATACAGGTCGGGCCTAAAGGAGCCTTCGGATACCATTAGCTTTAAATTGCGAGACGTAGCGGCGATCACGCGAACATCTATTTGGCGTTCATAGGTGCCGCCGACGCGACGGATGCGTTTTTCCTCGACGGCTTTTAAGAGTTTTGCCTGCAAACTCAGTGTCAGCTCTCCGATCTCATCGAGGAACAATGTCCCTCCGCCAGCAGTCTCGAACAGCCCCGCTTTTGGTGCCGAGGCTCCAGTGAAGGCTCCTTTCTCATATCCGAACAGCTCCGACTCAAGAAGCTCAGCAGTGAAGCTTGCACAATTGACGCTCACAAAATCGGATTTCGATCGAGCACTAAGCTCGTGGAGCCTTCGGGCGATGGTTGTCTTGCCAGTGCCACGCTCTCCGGTGATCAGCACGTAATGCGGGACCCGGGCGAAACGGGCGATCTTTGCCTCAAGCTCAATCATTGGGGAATCTTTCTCTGGAGCGTTATGGTTATGCATCGACTCTATCTCCTTGATTTTCTTTACTGGTCAATGCAGATGTAATACAAAAACCGTGCCGCATTAAATCAAAGTGAAACGAATCGGCAATTACTAGTATTTATTGGGGTAATAATGTGGTATGGGATCTCGCAACTAACGAATTGAGACGGCGACAACTGTCTACGGCGTAGACACTTTGTTTACAAAGTGAACAGATAACGATGAATGCAAAAACATCATTGACGAAAAACCCGTGAAAATGCCCACAGAATAGAGTTGGCTTATTTTCCCGGCGCCGGGGCTTTCACGGCCGAGCCGACTACGTAATAGTCGCGGGCCCGGATAATGAGATTTGGGCGGTCGACACGTAGCTTGATCTGCTTACGTTGGCCGATTTTGCCTTCGTTAGTCGGAACATAACCAATGTTGTATTGACGCCGCAGCTCTTCGGCAATGCCCTCGAATGCCGCCGTCAGGCCCCCTGGTGTTGCCTCCGGACGAAATAGGCGGCCGCCCGTTACATCGGCGAGATCCTGTAAGTACCGGCGACCAAGTGCGTAGTCCTCGGACGACGTGCCAGCCATACTGGGTGAGCCAAAAATGCTTGGTATGCCGCCTCCGTTAATCCCGCCTCCGTTGATCCCGCCCAGGCCGCCCTGATTGTCGAAAAAGGTATTGAAATAGATCGGAAACACCAGGGAGTCTGATTCCTCGGCATAGTTTACAGTGCTTTCATACGTGTTTTTGTGCGATGTCGTGTCAACGCCGTCGGTAAAGAGCACGACGGCCTTACGACCGGGAATCTTGCCAAGCTGCTTTCGCAGTCCTTCGTCGACAGCGGTGTACAGCGAGGTGCCGTTCCCGAAATTCGACTTATTGATCGCCTTGAAGATTTTTTCGCGATCCGAGGTCGCCTCGGTCAACACTCTTACGCTCTGGTTGAATTCGATCACAATAACGCTGTCGCGTGGCTCAAGTTGGTTTACAAACGCCGCTGCCGCCCGGTGGATCTCGTCGATCTTGTACGCGGTGGATGGGCTCGTATCGATAAGCAGAGCGACCGTGAAAGGTTTGTCAGAGGTGCCAAAATACGCAATCTCCTGCTCGGAGCCGTCCTCAAAAATCTTAAAATCAGTCTGATGAAGGCCTGGAATATAAAGGCCATTGCGGTCAAATACTGAAACCGGAATCGTGATCAGATTGGTTTCCACACGCAGCGTCTCGCCATCGTCTTTAGCATCTGTGACAGTCGGCGAAGCGGTCGGTTTTGCGTTGCTGCCATCACCGATCCCCGGAAAACGCTCGGCAACGCGCGTGGTTCGTGGTGCGTGCGGTTTTGATTCGGAATACTCGCCAGGGTTGTCCTGCCGGGCGGTCGGTGACGGCGTTGGCGTCGCAGTAGCGCGGCGGCCTGACTGTGCCGATCCGAAAACACTCACTACCAACACGAAAAACAATGCGACAACAACATTTTTCATTTACAGGGTCTCCGTAAGAAATCTATTTCGAACTTTAGATGCACGCAACAGGCAAAAGGTAACCGGTAATCTTGGTCGATGCCAAACTATTCGCCTTTTTTTCGCCATATGAAGTATACCGGAATTCCTGTAAACGCGATCAGGTAGCCGATGCCGGAGGTCGCCCCCGCCAGATACGCGAGGTTTAGGATCAGCAAAACCGAAAGGGCGACAAAAATAAACGGAACCACCGGATAGCCCCATGCTCGATAAGGCCGTTCGGCGTCGGGTTTGCGGTACCGCAGAACGACGACCGCCAGCACGGCCAAAGCCCCGAAGACCAGTTCGACCGAGACGATGTATTCGAGCAACTGCGTATAGACGTTGCCAAATTCTGTAGCCCCGGTCGCCGCATTTACCGTAACCGTTCGCGGCAATACCAGTATCGACGCCCATATCCCTTGGGCCACGAGAGCGGTCGCCGGAACATGAAAGCGATTTGTTTTTGCAAGCTGCGAAAAGAACAGACGATCGCGGGCCATCGCGTAGTAAACACGTGCCCCGGCGAGTATCAACCCGTTGTTACAACCGAATGTCGAGATCATAATCGCCACAGCCATCGCAATTGCCCCGCCGGAACCGAAAATATGCTCCATGAGGGCCGTGCCGACCCGATTCTGTGCCGCAGTTTGAATGCCCGCGAGCGGCAGTGTTACGACATACGCCAGATTGGCCAAGATGTAGAGTGCGACAACGATCACGCATCCGATGAACAGTGCACGGGGTAGATTTCGCTGCGGATTTTCGACCTCGCCGGCTGTAAACGTCACGTTATTCCAAGCGGACTGCGAAAAAAGCGGTCCGGTCATGGCCCGGCCAAGAACCAACAGGAACGCCAGGCTTCCGGCGGACATCGCAGCTGGTTGAGCGGCTTCGAGGCTCCAACCGTTTGCCGCCGGATGCCACCAGTCGGACGTGAAAGCCGCGCCGGCGGCGTTCCAACCCACAAACAACCCAAGCGCGACGAGTGCAAAAAGGGCCGCCGCTTTTGTGAATGTAAACGAGTTTTGTATCAGCTTCCCGAGCTTTAGGCCACGCGTATTAACCGCCGTCAGCACCAAGATGATGACGATGCCCGTTAATTGCTGGGTCGACAGGCTGAATGCGTAGGTGCCAACAATTACTGGCTGAATTATGTAATTCGTTCCGGAAATTGGCGGAAACAGAACCCCGCTAAAATTTGCAAATGCGACTGCAACGGCGGCGATGGTTCCTGTTTGGACCACCAAAAACTGCGACCAGCCGAATAGGAATCCGACGCCCGGACTATAGGCCTCGCTGAGGAAAACGTATGGCCCCCCGGCGCGTGGCATCATCGCCGCGACCTCGCCGAGGCACAAGGCTCCGCAAAGCGTCATCACGCCCGCGAGTATCCATGCGACCAGAAGCCAGCCGGGCGAGCCGACAAGCCGCGACGATTCAGCGGATACGAGAAATATCCCACTGCCGATCATCGAACCGACGACAATCGTTGTGGCATCGACCAGACTCAGCCCGCGAACCAGCTTTTTGCCTTCATCGGCATTTTCGTCTTTCATGTTTTACCTCACAGAGGCCTGATGCCGATGCCGTTGTGTTTCATGGCGTTATTGATCGCAATCGCGAATTCCAACGGATTTTCTCCATCGCCGTGCAGGCAGATCGTGTCCGCTCGAATGGTTAGTGTTGATCCGTTAACGACCGTAACCGTGCCCGTCGTCAACATTTGGACCGCCTGAGCTACTGCTTGATCGGTTTTATGAATTAAAGCATTCTGCTGCGTCCTCGGCGTCAAACTGCCGTCAATCTGATATGTCCGGTCGGCAAAGACCTCCGAGGCGGTGCGAAGGCCGCGTTTTTCGGCTTCGGCGATCATCGGGCTGCCCGAAAGGCAGAACAGGATAAGATACTTGTCGAAATCGATCACTGCATCGGCGATCGCGGCGGCAAGCTCAGTATCACGGGCCGCCTGATTGTACAGCGCACCATGTGCTTTGACGTGACGGAGTTTGCCTCCGGCCGCAATAGCGATCTCGCTCAGCATCGCAATTTGCTCGCCAACGATCTCGTTTACTTCCTTTGGTGACATTTGCATAGCGAGACGGCCAAAATTTTCGCGGTCGGCGTATCCCGGATGGGCTCCTATCGCGACCTCTTTTTCAACCGCCGTTTCAACCGTTTTCCTCATCGTCGCGGCATCTCCTGCGTGAAATCCGCACGCAATATTCGCCGACGACATATAGTCCATCAACTCCGCGTCATTGCCGCAGCCTTCGCCCATGTCGCAATTTAGGTCGATTGTTCGCGTCATTTTAGATTTGCCTGAAATCTACACCCGATGCGAAAAAAACTCAACTCACGTTCAAATTCCAGGACCAGATCTTCTGCTTCATAGATTGTGATCATATGAAATGCCACCTTATCATGTGCCCCGAGCTGGGCGAGCAGCGGCAGGTCGTGCGTGATCACGTGAGCAACGCGCGGGTAGCCGCCGGCGGTTTGAGCGTCGGACATTAACACGACTAACTGGCCATCCGGCAAGAGCTGGACGGTGCCGTAAGTTGCCGCCGCCGATATCATCTCAAACGGGTTTGAGAGAGAAAGCGGGTTTCCGGCGAGGCGAAAGCCCATTCTGTTAGAGTCGTTCGAGATCGAGAAGTTTTGTACGAGCAGCGTATCGCGGCTTTTCTGTGTCAACATTTCAAATTCGGCCCCGGCGACGATCCGGACGGTCGGAAATCGACTATAGATCGGTATCAGCGACGCCGAGATCTGCCTCGGATCAAGGCCGACGGGTTTTCGAATTTGTTCGTTCAATGCGATACGGTCGCCGGATTCGAGCTTTCGGCCATCGAGGCCGCCAATTTTTGCGGCAAGATTGGTGCTCGAACTGTCGAGCCAGCGGTCGATCTTGAGACCGCCTTTGACCGCCAAATATGCCCGATTACCTGTCGTTTTTGCCTCAAATTTCAGGACACTGTTTTTCGTGGCGTACACTTGCCGCCAATTCTCGAGCGGCTCGCCGTCCAATTGCGGCTCGAATTCGGCCCCGCCGATTGCAAAAACGGCGCCGGACTCGAAAACCAGCTGCGGAGCGGGGAAGTGCATTTCCAAGACCGCTTCATTCTCATCGTTATCGAGCAGGATGTTGACGAGCCGAGCGGCGGTTTGATCCATCGCACCGTTCGGGTTTATCCCAAAACGGCGGTATCCCTGACGCCCAAGGTCCTGGACGGTCGTCAAAATACCGGGTTTTTGGATCAGGATGTTCATTTGACCGCAATAAATTTGACCTCATCGCCCGGTTGGAGGAAGCTCGGTGGATCCGCGTCGGGTGTAAACATCTCGACATCCGTCCGTCCCACGATCTGCCACCCGCCGGGCGATTCGAGCGAATAGATACCCGTCTGCTTTCCTGCGATTCCGACACTCCCCCTTGGGAGGAGCTTGCGTGGGGTCAGCTTTCGCGGCACCGCGATCCGGTCATCTACTTCGCCCATATATGTAAACCCGGGCAGGAAGCCGAGCATGAAAACGCGATAGGTCTTGCTAGTGAAGATATCTATGACCTCAGCATGGGATAAGCCTTTTTCATTGGCAATAAAATCGAGGTCTAATGCTGTTTCAGCGTCAAAATGAATGGGGATCTCGACCAATCGCGAGGTTTCGGTGTATAGGCCAACGAGCGTTTCCAGTGCCTTTTCCGCAACCGCTTTGATGGCTTCAAAAGCAGTCGGGAACTCGGTAAAATGCAGTCTTACCCTTACCAGATCGTAAAAGATAGTTGTCGAAGAATATGCCGGGACCGATTCGATAAATCCGGGAAAGCCCGTCATTTCGATCCGGTCGGCGAGAGCGATCGCTTTTTTGTTGATGGTGTCGGAGATTGCATTGCTAAACTCGACGGTCAATGCCGAATCACCAACCGGAAAGATTCTGATCATCTCATCGTCCATCGGCTATCTGCTTCGTTGTTTCGGGTCGAGGTATTCACGCAACCCGTCGCCTATGAAATTGAACGCAAGCACCGTCAAAGCGATCGCGATGCCAGGGAAAAGCAGAACATGCGGTGAGGTACTGAAGTATTGCCGGGCCTCTTCGATCATCGTGCCCCAACTTGGCGACGGGGGTGGAATGCCGAGACCGAGAAATGAGAGCGAGGCTTCGGACAACACGGCACCGGCCATGCCGAGCGAGGCTTGCACGATTAGGGGTTGGACGGCGTTTGGCAAGATGTGGGTGAACAGGATACGCATGTTGCTGGCACCCAAGGCTCGTGCGGCGAGCACGTAATCGTATTCGCGAACCTTCAAAACCTGCCCTCGCATCACGCGGGCATAGCCGACCCAGCCGATCACGCAGAGGGCCGCGATCAGTTTTCCCTGACCGGCTCCGAGAAAGGCGACCAGAGCAATCGCCAGCAACAGGCCCGGAAACGCGAGGAAAACATTAAAAACGTAACCAGACAAGAATTTGTCGACAAATCCGCCGTAAAACCCGGCGACCGCACCGATGATCGTGCCGAAAATGGAGGAAACAACAACCACAGTGATCCCGACCTCGAGCGATATCCGTGCTCCAAAAACCACACGTGAAAAAACATCGCGCCCAAGACCGTCCGTCCCGAACCAATGCTCAGCCGACGGCGGAAAATAGCGCATCGCCAAATTCTGCGCCGTCACGTCGTGCGTCGCGATAAACGGCGCAAAGATCGCTGCCAAGATGAAAAGGCCTGCGATGGCGAATCCGATGTATGCGAATCTGCTCATTAGACAAAGTCGTGAGAAAAATCAGCTATAAGCCGTTAGCTAATAGCTGTCGGCTGTTTTTTTACGACAGCCTTATCCTTGGATCGAGTTTCCGATACACAAAATCTGTCAGCGAATTTGCGATAATAAACGTAATACTTATCACGAGAACGCAACCCTGCACGAGGCGGTAATCTCGTTTTCCAATGCCGTCCTCTAGAAGCAGAAGTCCGAGGCCCTGCCAGTTAAAAATTTTCTCGGTGATGATCGCACCTGCAAGCAAAACGCCGAGCTGCAGGCCTAAAATTGTGACGACCGGTATCAGGCCATTTTTCAAAACGTGTTTGTAGAGCACCATTCGCTCGCTCACGCCTTTTGCCCGGGCGGTGCGCACGTAGTCTTCGCCAAGCTCTTCGATCACGCTGGAGCGGATCATACGCGTCAGGATCGCCGACAGAGCGGCCCCAAGCGTGACGGCGGGCAGCACGATGTCTTCGGGATACAGGCTGCCGGTCGGCGAAAACCAGCCGAGCTTGACCGCAAACAGATATACGAGAAACGGGCCGACCACAAATGTCGGCAGCGAAATGCCCAATAGAGCGAAAAACGACGCGGCATTATCCACCAGCGAATTTTTGCGCGAACCCGACAAGACTCCCAGAGGCAAAGCGATGCCGATGGCGACGAGCATGGCCGCGATCGCGAGCTTGATAGTCGCCGGGTAACGCTCGAATATCATGTCGCGAACGGGCTGGTCCGTGCGAAACGAATTGCCGAGATCGCCGTGGAGCAGACCGCCCCAGTAGTCGGCGTAGCGATTGTCCGCTCCGTTCCAGACAAAACCCCTTTCACCGCTGTACGAAAAGAAAAAAGCCGGTCGATCGAGACCGTGTTTGATACGAAAATTGTCGATCTGCTCCTGTGTCGCCGTCTCGCCCAAAATAACCGTCGCCGGATCGCCGGGCACGATCTCAATCAACAGCGTGACGAGCGATACCACCGTCCAGATGACGAGCAGCATCAGAGTAAGCTGTCTGGTGAAATTCAGAAGTCGGTATTTCATCAAAAAGACGAGAGGGCAGGGAGATTTTATAACAAATTCACCAATTGCAGAAGCCCGCGCGTGAGCGAGGGCGTAACATTCAACGCTAACTCGCGTGTTACGCCCTTGCTTACGCGCGGGCCTCCGCATTTTTCGTCCCGACATGGATCGCCGCGATCCCGCCCGTTAGGTTTTGGTATTTAACATTTGAAAAGCCCGTTTGCTCCATCATCGCGACGAGGGCTTTTTGGTCGGGAAATTTTGAGACGCTGTCGGGCAGATATTCATACGCTCCACGTGAACCGCTGACCGCACCGCCAATACGCGGCAGCACATTCGCGAAGTAGAACTTAAACAATTGACGAAAACCCGGAAGCACGGGGCTTGAAAATTCGAGGATGACGATCCGTCCGGCGGGTTTGAGGACGCGATTAAGTTCCCGAAGTCCAGCCCCAAAATTTGAAAGGTTGCGGAGGCCAAAGGCGATTGTCAGGGCGTCAAAACTGTCGTCCGCAAACGAAAGATTCATCGCGTCGCCCTCGACGTAAGGGATCGTTAAATGTTCGGCAGCGTTCTTTTCATTTGCAACGCTTAGCATCGGTCGGCAAAAGTCGGTGCCTATCACCCGTGCGGCCGAGCCGCGGTTCAGCTCGATGGACAGATCACCGGTACCACAGGCAACGTCGAGGACGACCGCGTCTTTGTTATCCAGAATGCCCTGGATCTCGGCGCGGACCTTTCGACGCCAGCGTTTGTCGATGTTTAGCGAGAGAACGTGATTGAGCAGATCGTAACGCCCCGCGATGCCCGAAAACATCTCGCGGACGGCCCGGGCGTGCGCCGCCTCTTTTGCGTTGAGTTCGTTCTGCACTTATTGGAGTTTCTTGGGGACAATCATGACGAGTACGGCGGCCATTGGCGACTTGCGGATCTTTTCGAGATAGGAATTCGCGTCTGCAAGCGTTACGTTATCGCCTAATTTAGCGTCCGGATCGACTCCGCCCGTCTGAAAGGTGTCCACGTCGAGCCAGAACGTGGCAGGGTCGCGTCTGCTCCAATCTGCCGAAAATAAAGCCTTTGCCTTTGAAAACTCAGCATCGGTTACCGGACCCGAGAGGGCCTTGGGCACGACGTCTCCGGCATCACCTTTTTCCTGAGCACTCACATCGCGTTTCACCGCAAATCCGATCACTATCGAGCCAGGCAAAGTATGAGCCTCATTGCGTACAAAAACGTCATTGGCGTACTGCGGTGGAACGAGGTTTTTCAATCGCTCGTTTAGCACGCTTGCAATGACGGACGCGGCGGCAAAGTCCTTATCTTTGCGCGCGACTCCTCGAATGGCATATCTCAATGCCGACATCTGCGGGTCCGGCGAGTCGGCGGTCATAATGCCTCCCGGAGCAGGATCGGGCTGACGAAAGGTCGCGGGAATCTTCTTATCCGATTTCAGCCAGCTTCCGAAATATCTCCTCAATGCCCGAAAGGCCAGGTCTTTATCATAATTGCCACTGATCGTAATGGTGGCGTTGTCGGCTGTCAAAAAGCGGGATTTGGCGTCGATCAGATCGGCGAAATCGAGTTTTTGCACAGATGCGGTCGAGCCACGCTGGGGACGGCCGTAGGGAAATGCTCCAAACAAACGTTTTGCGACCGCCTGGTCGGCGACGTAGGCCGGGTCGGATTCGAGAACCTTTAGCTTGGCCAGCAACGCCGTTCGGACCTTTGCGGTGGTTTCTTTATCGATGGCTGGGTTCGAGAGTGCGGTCGAGAGCGTCTCGAGCATGGTCAGATAGCTTTCTGGTTTTGACGACGCATTGATCTGGACGTAATCGTAGGTCGTAATGATCTCAAGGCTGCCGCCGAGGTCCTCGGCAAAGAAGTCACGCGAGGCTTCATTCGGAAAAAGATCATCGGCCAGCAACTGCATCGCGCCTTCTTTACCCTGCGGGTCAAAGGCGGAGCCGGAGTGGACGCGTATTTTGACCCAAACCTTGTCAGCCTTAGCATCGCTCCACATCAGGACCTTTAGCCCGTTCAGCAGTTTTTCTTGTCGGGGTGACGCCTGAGCGGAAACATTTGCGTATGCGGTGGACAATAATATCGCCACTGCGATACCCGCGAAGACAACTTTTTGTAATAGATTCTTGTTTTTCATCGTCTAAACTATTAAGGAACCGTTTTGCTTTACGGTTAGTTGCCAAATTTGCTGCCTGTGTTGTCGATCTCATCACATCCGTGCATTAGTTTGGACTTTGACACGGCGAACAATGCCCTTACTTACGTGCGGGCTACTGAAAGTTTCACAAATGAAAATTTTAGAGACTGGCGGGCATCGCGTCAAACAGTAGCGGCATCTATCCAGATTGAAAGACCCGCACGGAGCTATATCGCGGACTTTTTATTGAAAAAAGGATTAACTTCGGAGTTAAACGCGATATAATCGTTTTATTGTTATGTCGCCCTGATTGGGTCACGGATAAAATCGGGCGTTAGTATTGAGAGGCTGAAAATGGGAAAAATTGTTAAGTATTGCAGTTCTTGTGACGAGGGATTTGCCGAGAAGTTTGGGTTTTGTCCTAACTGCGGAGCATCATTGCAAGCTTTCGAGATGAACCCTCTTGCTGTCGAGGCATCTCCCGTAGTTGCGGTCGAGCCTCCACCTCCGGCAGTTGAACCGCCGGTGGTTACCGCTCCAGAGCCGGCAGCACCCGTGTTTTTGGCTGAGACCGCTCCTGTCATAGAGGCCGCTGCGGTGGCCGAAGTGATTGCGGCACCGGTAATTGCCGGATTTAATGAGCCTGTCGCTCCTCAGGAATTAGTTACTGAATTTGTCGCCCCGACGCGTGAGCAGGAAGCAGTCCACGATCCGGTTGCCGAGCCTATCGCGGCGAAGCCAGTGGCAAAAGCGGCGGCGCCTGTTTTTGTTCAGAAAACCGGAGTCGATGTCGATCGTAAGCCCTCCTCGTTTGAAGAGGAACATAACAAGGTCACGTCCGAAGGCGGATTTTACGTCACGGTCATCGAGGAGAAGAATGCGAAGCAGCGTAATATGCTTCTGCTCGGATCTCTCGGATTCATGATCATTGCCATGATGACGGCGACCGTTTACAGCCTTTTTGCAAAGGACCTAAATGTCGGCTCTATCAATGACGACATCTTTAACGCCGTTATAGTCGATGACGTTCCGACGCAGACCGAACCGGAAAAAAAACAAAAACTGGATAAGGATTCAGGCGGTGGCGGTGGCGGCGGACGTGAGGAAAAAACGCCCGCTTCGCGCGGCGATCTGGCCGACCAGACGCCAGATCCGATCAGACCCCCGGATGTCCATATACCTAAGCTCGACAATCCGTCGCTGACTTTGCCTCCGGCCTCGACGCAGGGTACAAAAAAATTCGATAAGCTTTATGGCAAATTCGGCGACCCTAACGGCCCCGATGGCGAATCGAACGGCACGGGTTCGGGCGGCGGCATAGGCAGCGGACGCGGAACCGGACAGGGAAGCGGCAATGGCACCGGAGCTGGATCTGGTCTCGGGTCGGGTTATGGCGGCGGAAATGGCAATGGAAACGGAAATGGAAACGGTGACGGCGACGGCATTGGAGCCCCTCCACCAAAGCCGGTGGGCGTTACACAGGGCATCAAAATTCTGTCGAAACCGCGTCCGGGCTACACTGATACGGCCCGTCAGGCGAATATTCAGGGAACTGTTATCCTGCGTGTGACATTTCTCGCGTCGGGACAGGTCGGCAGTATTTCAGCGGTCAAGGGCTTGGGCAGCGGGTTGACCGAACAGGCAATTGCCGCTGCTCACAGGATCGCGTTTGAACCCGCGAAAACGAACGGCGTTGCGCAGTCGGTTACCAAGCAGATCGAGTACACATTCTCGATATATTAAATAACATAGCCATCCCAGGCTAAACAAAAAAAGAGGCCGTCCGAAAGGGCTGCCTCTTTTGAATGTCCGTCAAACTTTAGTTTGACGTCTCCGAACAACAAACTGAAGTTTGTTGGACATTAGATCGAGTCGTCTTCGCCTTTCGAATCTTCGTCCAGCTCAAACCGGTCGCGGTCGCGTTTTTCCATCTTTTCGGTAAAATCGAGCGGCTCATTGTCTTCGAAATTAATACCCATTGCGTGAGCATTGGCCTCGACATCGGACTGGTCCGGTGTCGGATTGGCACCGAAAACGCTCTCCTCGCCCGAAGTGTTTACATCTTCCCAATCCGCATCGATATCGCCGCCCGAATCCGCGGGGGACGCGGCGGTATTTTCTCTCAGACGTTCAATTAATTCACTCGTGTCGTGCGGAACGCTCGAGATCTCATCATCGATCTCCGCCTGAAATCCCTTTTCGGACTCGATCTCGTCCTCGTCAAGTTCCAATAAATCTGGATTCATTTTTACCCTCCTTGTATGGCTAAATAAATACTACCGACTGTGACGACGGTATCTCAAACCGCTTACGACACCGAATATTCTTACACATCAGCATGTCGTCGATGCGGACCATGTAATCGCGTGATTTGGCGTATTGTGCCCTTTCTTGCTCGTTCATCTGTCGCGGGGCCTGCTTCTTTTTGGTGCGTTTCATCCAAAGTACGTCGTAATCAGCCCGCTCGCGGCAATGCGGGCACGAAAAACTCGCCGATTTTGTTTCCCGTCGTTCGTCAAAAATATCGCGTTCATGCATAAGTCAGAACCACCTGCGGTAGTATGTCAGAACCACCTGCGGTAGCGGGTGGTTGAACCTAGTATATCACTCAAATTCCGGCAAGTCGTCACCTTGGCCATACTCGACATAATTGCAGGCCCTACTTACGCTAGCTTCATTCCCGAGATATCGGGTACTGCCCTTGTCGCTCCATGGGCTGCGGTCGCTAACCCAAGTGCTCCGTTCTCGCATGAGGCGGGTAGAATTTGCTTTTAGTGCGTTAAGCACAGCCGAGGCGGTTTTACCTGGGGCAATCACCACTGCGTGAACATGGTTAGTTCGAATATTTAGAGCAAACAACCGCCAGTCACGAATTTTACAGGTTTCTCTTATTGCTTTTCTGACACAAGCCCGCTGTCTGGCATTCAATGTAATAGGTTCACCTATTAGACGAGCGCGATTTATTTCCAGCCATTGCTGTTCGTGACGAATTTTTGCGGTCTTGAATTTGTTGTGAAATCGGTTGACCGAACCTCGTTTGTCGCCGTGAAGCCATGTTCCGCGAGTGCGAAACGTAATGAAATAGGCGAGCGGTTCATCGGTATTGTTCCACATGTTGGCAAGAAAAACTTGTGCAGATTTTCCCCTTATTATTAGCCGATTTTTTTGGTTGGGTTCAACCACCCGCTACCGCAGGTGGTTCTGACATTTTTCGCAGATAGTCGAAACTGAAAATGCCGGTGTCGTGGCCGTCAGAAAAGTGAAAATTCAGGGCATAACGGCCGACTATCGAGATTTGGGTAAACGACATATCGTCTCCGACCTGCGCGTCGTCCAGTATTTTTTGCCCCGTCCATTCATTGACGCAGCTTGCACAGGGGCACGAGCGGCGAAGGGTCGCGGCTTCGTAGGCGGTTTCGCTGTCGTCCGACCATTTGATCGTGATGCGAGTTAGGGATTCTTCAATTATTTGGAGAGGTTCGATCATCGCTTTTCGTGGAGTCTGTTGGAGATCTCGTCGGGGTCGATACCATAATGCGTCGCGTGGTAAACGGGTACGCCGTTTTTTATAACAAAAGCTTGCGGCGACGCATGGCGGATACTGAGTTTTTCGGCGATCGAATTCGAGAGGCCGCGATCTGTCTGTACCGTAACAATATGCACGTCGCCATTAACGGCTTCGAGCTGTTCAAGTACGTCGAGGCTGATGCCGCAGCTGTTGCTGTGTTTGAAAAGGAAAACGGGCCGCATCTCGGATTCGGCCATCAGAGCTTCGAGCTTTTCGACCGAATCGATTGTGATAAATTTTGACGGCATTTTATATTCCCTGATAAGCGTTTGGAGGCGGCGGATCGAACGAGTTCGGATCGAGCCGTGGAAATATCTTGCGAAACGCGACTGCATTCGACATAAAGATCAGTGGCAGCACGAGATACATACCGACGCACAAGGCCAGATAACCAGCGAGAGCTACGACAAAACCGACGCCAAACAGCCCGGCGACGCCCGAGAGATTGTGCCAAACGGCTTTCGCGCTGACCTTCATCGCCTGCCAGCCGGAGAGTTTGCGATCGACGACCAGCGGAAATGCAAACATGAGCAGCGTGTGAAAGCAAACCATGATGACCGCA
Source organism: Pyrinomonadales bacterium (assembly GCA_038227175.1). Lineage (GTDB taxonomy): Bacteria > Acidobacteriota > Blastocatellia > Pyrinomonadales > Pyrinomonadaceae > OLB17. The sequence continues at coordinate 19,954 of JBBRPZ010000022.1, forward strand.
ACGACGAGTTCGAAAACCATTATCCCGATAAAAAACGGCACAAGCTCCGACTCTTTCATTTTCTGGCCGGCAACCGCCATTCCGATCATCGGTAGGTAAACGGTAAAGATAAGGATAATAACCGGAACGACGATCACTATCGCGACGATTAGGCTCGGCATGAAGTATTCAAAGCCTTTAAAAAGTGTCTCGAAAGCGACCGGGCGGCCCTCTATTTTCTCAAACATGCACAGATATATACCGCAAATCATCGGGCCAATCAGAAAGATAGGCACCGCGCCGCCGATCAGCATTCCGACCAACACGACTGCAAAAACCAGCCAGTACTGATCCTTGATCAGCTCCCATGATTCTTTATAGATCTCGATGGGTCTGATCACGCCGGTTTGGAATTCGGTTGGCAGCATTGGCAGCATAGGGTTAGCCTCCTTCGTAGATACTCCACAGATACTCGGTCACCATCCGGTCACTCGAAAATTGCGGCGTGAGTGTCGCGATCGAATTCTTCATCCGGGCTATCCACTCAGTCGGCAGGCCGCTGTCGTCAACTGCATAAAACATCGGGATTATCTCATCTTCGAGCGTTGAGTACAGAGCTTCGGCGTCCGCCACATCGGTTTCCAGGTCGTTTGACTTGTCCGCAAGATCGCCGATGGCAAAGCCGTTTTTGCCGTTGTAGCCCTCGATCCACCAGCCGTCGAGGATCGAGAAATTCAAGGCGCCGTTCATCGCGGCCTTCATTCCGCTGGTTCCGCTGGCTTCCATCGGGCGGCGGGGGACGTTCATCCAGACATCGACCCCGGAGACAAGATAGCGGGCCACTTCATGGTCGTAGTCTTCGAGAAAAACGGCCCGCCGCTGCCAATTGGAGGCGTGATTTATGCTCATCAGCTCCTGCAAAATCCCTTTTGCCGTACGGTCCTGCGGGTGAGCTTTGCCGGCAAAGACGAACTGCACAGGGCACTCGGCGGCGTCAACCATCTTTAACAGGCGTTCGAGATCGCTGAATAAGAGATCCCAGCGTTTGTAGGCTGCGACACGCCGCGCGAATCCTATCGTCAGCACGTCCGGCGAGAATAACCGCCGCGTGTCCTCGTGCTCGTTGATAGTGTCCCGGTTGCCCGTATTTTTCGAACGCGTGCGTTCGCGGATAAAGGCGATCAACAGATTCTTCAAAGCTCGATGGGTGTCCCAGATCTCACGGTCCGACAGCTTTCCTACTGCGGCCGCCCACGATCCTTCGTTGCGAACTATCTCGTGCCATTTCTGCCCGAACTGCCGCTCGTAGATGCTCTGAAATGCCGGTGCGACCCACGTCGGAGCGTGGACGCCATTGGTCACTGAAGTTATCGGCACCGCTCCCGAATCGTCGAGATCAGGGAACATCTCGAGCCATAGTCCTCGCGATACTTCGCCGTGTTTTTCGCTGACACCGTTAGCCGAGCGGCACATCCGGATCGCGAGCGGCGTCATTCCAAAAAACCCGATGTCATCAGCGACGTCGGCGCGCCCGAGGGCGAGAAATTCGTCAATCGTGAGTTTTAGCGACTCAAAATATTCCGCACTAAAACATTCTCTGAGAACCTGCGGCGGAAAGGCGTCATTGCCAGCCGCGACCGGTGTGTGCGTAGTGAAAACGCATTTTTCACGAATAACAGCGGCGGCCTCGGTAAAGTTTTTTTCGGGATTCTGCCGCAGATGTTCCCGAACGAGTTCGAGCGTAAGGAACGCCGAATGTCCTTCATTCAAATGAAAAACCACTGGCTCGACGCCGAGCTTCGCAAGCAGCCTGACGCCGCCCATGCCCAAAACCTTTTCCTGCACGATCCGCGTTTCGACATCGCCGCCGTACAGATGGCCGGTGATCAGGCGGTCGACCGGGCTGTTTTCGGGCACGTTGGTATCGAGCAAATAGAGCGAAATACGACCGATACGAGCAAGCCACGCCTGTGCAACGACCTCGCGGCCACGGATATGTACGGCAACCGTTATTCGATCTCCGTTTTCGTCGAGAGCGGGCGTAAGAGCCAATTCCGAGTCGAAAATGTCGTTATATATCTCTTCCTGCCATCCGTCGTGCCTTATCTTCTGGCGAAAATAGCCGTAACGGTACAATAACCCGACGGCCGTCAGCGGCAGATTGAGATCGCTTGCCGATTTGAGATGGTCGCCGGCCAGGATGCCGAGACCGCCGGAATAATTAGGCAGGGAATTATGAACGCCGTATTCGGCACAGAAATACGCTATCGTCGACGAACGCCGCTCTGTCGAAAGATAGTCGTCACATTTTTCGCTAAACCTCCGCAGCCGTTCGACATAGGCGGCATCGACTGATCGCTGCCAGAGGCGCAAACCGCTTAACTTTTTGAGCATGACGCGCGGGTTTTGTTCGCATTTGTCCCACATCTCAGGGTCGAGGTCGCGAAACAGTGAGTTGCCCTCCGGCTGCCATGACCAGTAAAAATTCCTCGAAATCGTATCCAGCGCAGCGAGATTTTCAGGGATCTCGCGGCTGAATTCAAAATCTGTTCTCAATGTGCTTTCCGTCTGCGGGCTTACTGCTTGTTGCGTTGTAATATCGGTCGCGGCCTCCGTCATAATTGCATAGAATGTATGTAACGAATATAAACGAATCGGGCGGCAGATTCAAATTTTTCAAGTTTTGGAATCACACGGGGTTCGCTATAATCAACAATTTCGTAGGAGCGATCTGAAATGAAACTAAATATCATCCCCGTTAAATGGACCGACGAAGGCGTCGCGATGCTCGATCAGCGGCTGCTGCCGACCGAGGAAAAATGGCTGATGCTGCGAAGCTACGATGAGGTCGCGGACGGCATCCGCGACATGGTCGTTCGCGGGGCACCCGCAATCGGCGTTTCGGCGGCGTACGGCATCGCTCTCGGCGCTAAGAATTTTGTCGGCACCAGCGTCGCCGATCTCGAGGACGAACTCGAATTTATGAGCGACGTTTTGACCAAAACGCGTCCGACTGCGGTCAACCTTTTCTGGGCGATCGACCGCATGAATCGCACATTTCAGAAAGCCAAAGCAGAAGGGAAATCGGTCAGCGAGATCAAGGAAATTCTTAAGACCGACTCGATAGCCATCCACGACGAAGACATCGAATCGCAGCGCCTGATCGCCAAATTTGGCGGCGAATTGCTGGCTGATAACGACACCGTTTTGACCCACTGCAACGCCGGAGCACTCGCGACAGGAGGCGTTTGGGGCACCGCTCTGGGCGTCATTCGCGGAGCGGTCGATGCCGGCAAACATATCTCCGTGATCGCCGACGAGACGCGGCCATATCTGCAAGGTGCCCGTCTGACCGCGTGGGAATTGATGGAAGACGACATTCCCGTCACGCTCATCACCGACAATATGAGCGGCCACGTCATGAAAAAAGGCCGCGTCCAGGCCGTCGTCGTCGGCTCCGACCGCATCGCCGCCAATGGCGATGTCGCCAACAAGATCGGCACCTACATGGTCGCCGTCCTCGCCCGCCAGCACGGCATCCCGTTCTACGTCGCGGCTCCGCTCTCAACCGTCGATCTCAATTGTCCGACCGGAGATCAAATTCCAATCGAGGAACGAGGGCCACGCGAGGTCACGCACGTCCAGGACATCCAGCTCGCCCCCGCGGGTTGCGAGGTCAGCAACTACGCTTTTGACGTAACGCCAAACGAGTTTGTCACAGCGATCATCACCGAAAAAGGCGTCGCCCGTGCTCCTTACACGGAGAGTTTGAAAGCTCAGTTCGAGCGATAGTCAGAACCGGGAGCGGTAGCAACTGGTATCCGCTACTTTAGGCCTCAAACAGCAATAAAATAGAATCCAAACCGCTAGTGAAATATGTTAAAATAAAGGCCGTGAAAGATTTTGAGCCGCAATTTCGCTTGGTATCAGAGCTACAACGGCTGGGCGAACGTGCCTTTGTTTTCAAGCTCAAGCAGAAGCGACCGGAGATAACGCCCGACGAGATCGCGGCCGAGGTCGGTAAGTGGTATCTTAACGAGCGGCCGAATAGCAGCCATCGCGGCCGACGCCTCGACACTTCGCGTTTCAATCGAAAATAGAACATCTGACTTTAGACAACCTGGAACAACATTCGGCCCGAGTTTTTGAGATGCTCGACCGGTTGGGAGCCCGTTTCGCAGTGTTCGGCGGCATCGCGGTCTCCTTTCGCACGATCGAACGCTTTACCAAAGACGTCGATCTCGCCGTCGTTGTTAAAGATGATCAGGAGGCAGAAGCCCTCGCCTTCGAGTGCGGTCACCTTGGCTTCGTGGTCAGCGAACTGGTCGAGCACGAGATTCAGGACCGCATGGCGACAGCTCGTCTTATCTTATCCGGTTCCAGCACGATGAGAGTTGATCTGTTGTTCGCCTCCTCGGGAATCGAGTCAGAAGTGGTCGAGTCTGCGGAGCCTGGACGCATTTTTTCTAAGGCTAACGTTCGTGTTGCCACGCTACCATCACTCATAGCCTTGAAAACACTGTCAGCCGACTGGGAAAGACGCCCGCAGGACATCATCGACCTACAACATCTGATCAACGAGTCCTCTCCCGAAGATCTGAAGAATGCCCGCCAGCTGCTCGATCTCATAACCGAGCGCGGCTACAACCGAAACAAAGACCTGCAACAAGACCTCGACAGCTACATTGAGCAGTTTAAGGACTAAACCCGTTGCTGTGATCAGTCTGCGACGAGCTAACCGACGTGAGGTTAGATATTTGTCTCGATGCGTTACGGTCCCGAAGTCTTAAATACTTTAGATCGACCGGCGAAGGCTGGCAGGCCCGCATCTACAAAGTCCTGCAGGAATATGTCGCCCGCCGATCATAAGTTCTGAGCTGTTCGTTATTCACTATTCACCGTTAACTATTCACTAGTTTGACACCCGCAAAAACCGGCGTATTATTGTCCTACCGCGCGCTTTTCCACGGTTATCGAAAGAAAATAGGAGATTCTTCGCCGTATGCACAACATGCGCTCCGTCAAAACTGTCTCGCCTCGCGACCGAGCAAGTTTCTTTTCTCAATTTTCCATTGCAAGTAGTGAAATGGCCGCATCTGCCGCCCAATCTTCTCACCAAGGCCACCGGGAGCCACCACCACACCTTAGATGGGCCGAAGAAAAGATAAGGCCATAAAGTTCAGTAGCACCTAAAGGAATGACTATGAAAATTGATAATGAAGTCAAAAACTGGGTTCGCAAAATATTTCGCTCAGCAAACCGGGCGGTTACGAATAAACAGTCTCGCATTCCAACGCTTCATGAGACTTTCTATGATTTGTCTTTGATCGAGAGTATCAGTAATGCCAGCGCTCCAACACTTCTACGAAATGGATGGAGCGTAAGTATTGAAACTCATTTTCTAGGTTCGTTTCCAATGTTTCGAAAATGGGAAATTGCGGATATCGGATTCTTAATAATGTTTCGACAAAAAGGTCGAATCGTTCGAAGCAAAGTAGCTCTTCTTCAATCGAAGCGACTGTATCCCAAGGAAATTAAGAAGAGGATTGATTACGCTCGCGACCAGCTCATCGGTTTTGGACGACTCCAGCGCACGGACGCTGACCATGCAAGGCTATATTCACCACGTACATTTACCTTCGACACGACTTCCAAATATCAGGCTCTCTCTCTGGGAGATGAGCAGTTTAAACGCGTGCAGCAGTACCAGAATGCAAATAAAGTTCCCGTCTTCTATTTATTTTATAATCCTAATGTTCTACCCACTAAGGTATCCTTCCCTGTAATCGCAGGAGCACAGGCCAAACCTTCAGACATGGAAATCGGTAGCCGAGTATTGCCTTTCGATCAACTGTCAGAACTCCATTCGTCAGATCCCAAGATTAAGCAGCCGCGATACTCGGATATTGCGAAAAATTGTCTAGGTTTTGACAAGAAACCACGTATTGCGGGTTGGAAGTTGGAAAATTTCGTTGCTGACGAACTCCTAACGTGCCATCAAGGGTACATTGCAAATTTTCAGAATGATGAGACTCTCTATCAAGTTTTCTTTAACCGTAGTGCTCCAATTTCAGCGGCCATCGGAATTACTATAGACGCTCCCGCGAATATTAACCTGCTTGACGGATGATAAGTAATCAAGAAATTAAGGATAAGGCGGTCGAACTCGAAGTTGACACATCGGATGTTCAGCGAGACTACGTTTTCGGCTGGCTGTTGTCGGGTATTTTCCACATTTCTCCAACATTAAGCGAGTCCCTCGTACTTAAAGGCGGAAATGCGTTCCGAAAAGCCTATTTTACTGACGCTCGATACTCTGGCGATCTCGATTTTTCCATGCAAACGGAGATCAATCCAGATCTAATTCGCACCGAGCTCAACCAAGTCTGTCAGTATGTGGGAGATAACACCGGTGTAAGTTTTGCTGTAGACGAAAATCGAGTCCAGCCGAAACGAAGTGTGGACAAGGATATTCGAGCTTTCGAAGCGAGGTTATACTTTCGAAGTTTTTTTGGTGATGAGCACGTAAATCTAAAAGCAAAGTTGGATATTACGGACTTCGATCGCATCTTTCTTCCGATTCAGCGGCGACAAATAATTCACGATTACTCAGATGCCGAGGCCTGTGTTGGAGCTATCGCGTGTCATCAGTTAGAAGAATTATTAGCATCAAAACTTCTCGCTTTAATCCACAGGGTTCATTCGCCTGATCTCTACGACTTTATTTACAGCGTCTTCTTTCAAAACGCTTTACCAATAAACCGTTTACAAGTTGTACAAACCTTTCTTCGTAAAACAATACACGTAGGAAGTCCGGGTGTTGCTCGCGATCTTCTGTTGGGCATTCCGTTCGTTACATTTAAGAATTTTTGGGATAAATATTTGGTTCGCCCTCGGGCGTCTTTAATATCATTCGACACCGCTGAAGAACAATTTCGCAATATCATCGAAAGTCTCTTTGGACTTTTGGCCGGCGAATCAACAGGAACTGCTGGAGGAATCTTTAGAACTGGCTATCTCACCCATTATTCTTCTGAGCAAAGAAATTTGATTATGGAAGCAGGAAGAACTCAAACTCTCCTGCAAATTCACTATGACGGCCTACCGCGTTTGGTTGAGCCTTACTCTCTCGCGTACAAGGTTCGTAAGGACGGCGCGGGACGAGAATATTTCTATGGATATTGTGTTCAAGGTGGTCGAAGCGGAGGAGAGGGAATCCGATCATACACACAAGATAAGATGACTTCTATCAATCTAACGGACCAGAAATTTGAACCTCGATTTCCGATTGAACTGAGTAAAAGCATGGATCAGTCCGGGCCTGACTACTTTGGTCAATCTTTTGGAAGATAATCTCGCGGGAATTCTGCGTGAACTATCGTCAATAAAATTAGAGAGAGAGAAGCTTAATAAAATATGCCTTTATCTAAGAAAAGAAAAGAGCGGGAAAGGCGGCGAAGCGGCAGCCGGTGCAGTTGTCGGGCATTGAAAAGTGAACAGTGAACAGTGAACAGTGAACAGCGAACAGTCGTTTAGTTCATTTTGATCGCCGCTATCTCGATCGGCGAAATTGTCGTCATTTGATCGAATTCATATCACCAGCGTTCCATGCACTGTTTTTGAAGTAATACATCCTGCGGCCGTTTTTCATTCCTTCAAGGTTACCTTCTTCGACCGAGATTCGTAGCTGCTTCGACGTGATCGATAATCCAATGATCGTCGTTCGGTATGCCGCGTTCTTCGGCGTCGAGGCGTAGGAAGCGTTAATTTACTTCGCGGATGGGTGGTTTGGTCTGCGGAGCGGTCGTAATAAAATCAGCTACACAGGAACTTAATCAAATCTGTCTGTGTCTAAGAAGAGAAAAAGAGTGGGAAAGGCGGGGAATAGTGAAAAGTGAAAAGTGAAAAATGAAGACTGAATAGTAAAGTTGCCGGTGCGTGATACTTCGAAACCACCGAACCTCATTTATTTATTCTTGGCAAGGATTCTCAACGATGTTAAATTAATCATATGACGACCTTGAATGTATCGATTCCTGAAGCCTTGAGAACATTTGTCGATGAGCGTGTATCGGAAGGGGCATACTCGACGAGCAGCGAGTATCTGAATCATTTGATCACGAGAGACCAGGAACGGCTCCGGCTCCGGCAGATGATCACGGATGGCATCGCCTCAGACCGAGGTGAAGCGTTCGATGCGAGCTATTTTGATTCTCTCAGGCAGCGAGCTAATGGATAATGAAAAAGATCCCTGTTGTTCGTCGCCGAAAGGCCGAAGAAGACATTGATTCCGCATTTGAATATTACTTAACGCACGCAGATGCATCCATCGCGATCGAATTCGTCAACGCACTTGAGACGGCCGTCAACCACATTTCCGTTCATCCATTCACGGGTTCAACCAGATACGAATTTGAGCTTGAGATCGAAGACCTTCGTTCGTGGCCTTTGCAGCGGTTTCCATACCTGCTGTTTTTCTTCGCCACCGATTCTCACGTCGAAGTCTTACGCGTACTGCACACTAAAACAGATATCCCGTTGTGGATGCAGGACACTGAATAAAATTCTTTAATTATTTGGTAACTCGCTCCTTCCTCGGCGGCACAGGGCGGACGAAGCGTGGGGAGCGGACGCGGTATTTTAGTTCGAGGAGCAGGACGCCGTCTTCGATCGCGGCGGTGGGGAATCGGACGGTGTAGTCGAGCCGGATATCGTGTTTGAGGAGAAACCGCATGGCGTGAAAGCGGTAGGCACCGGATCGGCCGGAATAATATAGCTCAAAAGCATTGACCGTTTGCGGCGGCACGGGGCGTATGCCAACGGTGTCGGTCTCGCCTTCCCACAACATCACCACATGCGTTGGCTGCCCGAGCGCCTCGTAGGCGTTGCGGCTGAGCATCATTGTCCCCGCGGGCGACATCGATACGTGCAGCTTCGCGATACGCGCTGCACCGGGCTCATCAAATTCTTCCCATCTCCGTGGCACATTTGAATAATAGCAAGAACGGGCGAATGTGTCAAGAATGAAACGACGATCGCATGATTTTTTTGATTTAGCCTCTTTGTGTTCTTTGTGTCTTCGGCTCCGTGTTCTTTTTGATTAAAAAAATCATTTAACACAAAGCTCACCAAGGGAAGACACGAAGCACACAAATGTAGCCGACGCCAATTTGTTAAAGTGTGCGAACTGCACAATTAGTGCGCGGCTGCGTGAAGTGTGTAAATTACACGGCGATCGTGGAAAACTAGTTTTCCAATCGCGGTTTCTAGTCTACCAACACGGTAAAATTACTCTACCAACAGGGCCTTTTGGCGTTCCAAAGGGTCATTTGCCGTACCAAAACGGCAGTCGTGAGGGGCTATTTCAGCCTAGCAATATCGTCGCGGTTCCATGCTGAGTTTTTGAAATAGTAGGTTCGACGGTTTGGTTTTAGCTCGACCTTGAGCGGGTCGTCGACGGAGATGCCGCAGCTGCCTCGGCAGAGCGGTTCTCGCCAGTCGTTGCCGTTTCGCAGGAAGGTTTTGATCTTGTCGTTGTCGGCTCCCATTTGGAACGCCATCGGCACGGCTTCGTCAATCGGGAAGTCGTTAAACCACGCATCGCCCGTGCACCACGAAGCGAGCGAGGTCATCGTCAGCGGTGTGTTCGGCGGCAATTGTTTCCTAACTTCATTTATCAGCGAACGATAAAACGCACGTTCCGAAACGACCGCGTCAAAATCGATCTGGACGCCTTTTACGTCGGGCAGGTCGAGCGTGCCTTTGATAAGGGCCGCGACCTTGTTCAGCATTTCGCCATCGAAAGTCGGGCGGCGCAGCCCGTCTTTATTGGTCTCGATCCGCGTGACAGCTATCATGTATGTGCCGGGAGCGACCAGGAGCGGCTGACGGCGCGGCTTTGGCCCGATGCCGTCACTTTCGAGAAAGATCGACTGTGCGAGAAACGCCACGCCGAACTGATTAGGGTCGAGAAAACGCAGGTCTTCGGGCCGTTCCCATGCCCAGATGATCTTCGGCGGCATTTCGTTAGCTAGACGCGGATTGACCGCATTTTTGGGCCCGCAAGATAGCGAAAGCATTATGAACAAAACGGCGGAAACACGTGAGGTTGCGAGTCTGCCCCGCTTGGTTTTTGACCACGAATTGGATGAAAGAAAAGGCATTTTGTTCTCATTCGGCGTTAACATAGTACCACGAGGCACACTTCCTACCGGTCGTGTTTCCGCCCGTGGTTTGGTATACTTTTCACTTACTGAATGAGGATTCATTTTGATAACGCACCCGCTACCACAGATATGACAGAACGTGAACAAATACCTATGGATGTCGTTTTCGTCGGGGCTGGGCCGGCTAACCTCGCAGCTGCGCTGCATCTGAAGAACGAGATCAAAAAGCACGACGAGCTTGTCGATAAGGGACTAAAGCAGGCCAAAAAGATCGGCGATCTTGAGATCGCGATCGTCGAAAAAGGATCGTTTGTCGGTGCTCACATCCTGTCGGGAGCCGTGATGGACCCGATTGCGATCCGCGAATTGATGCCCGATTTTCTCGCGCAGGGCTGTCCGGTCGATACAGTCGTTACGGATGACGCCGCATGGTATTTGACGCCGAAGCGAGGTTTTGTCGCCCCGATCACGCCGCCGCCGCTCAAGAATAAGGGCAAGTACATCGTATCGCTCAGTAAAGTTTGTGAATGGCTTGCCGAAAAATGTGAGGAAGCGGGGGTCAATATTTTCCCCGAATTTCCAGCCTCCGAGGTGCTGTATGACGAAAACGACGCTGTCATCGGCATTCGCACCGGAGACAAAGGCATCGGCAAGGACGGCGAAAGGAAAGCTAACTACGAGCCGGGCGTTGATCTGCTTGCGAAAGTTAGCGTTCTTGGCGAAGGCTCACGCGGTTCGCTCGCCAAGCAACTAACAGCACGGCTCGGCCTGATGGAAGGCAAGGAGCCGCAGGTTTTCTCGCTTGGCGTTAAAGAATTATGGGAAGTGCCGGAAGGGAATTTTGCCGAGGGAATGGTTGTCCACACGCTCGGATTTCCCTCTGATAAAAAGACTTACGGCGGTGGCTGGATCTACGGGCTAAAGAACAACGTCGTCAGCATAGGTTATGTCACCGGCCTGGATTATGTCGATCCGAACATCGATCCACATGCAGAGTTTCAGAAATTCAAGACCCATCCAAAGGTCGCAGCCATTCTCGCGGGCGGCAAGATTATCAAATACGGAGCTAAAACGATCAACGCAGGCGGCTATTATACGATGCCAAAGCTTTACGCGGACGGCGTGTTGATCGTCGGAGACAGCGCGTCGTTCCTCAATGGCCAGCGAATCAAGGGCATTCATACCGCAATGAAATCCGGAATGCTCGCGGCAGAGACTATCATTGGGGCGTTCGAACATGAAGATTTTACCTCGACGACGCTCAAGTATTTTGACGAAAAGGTAAACCTGAGCTGGATCTACGACGAGCTGCATCCGGTCCGTAATTTTCACGGAGCGTTTCAAAAAGGCCGCTGGTCTGGGTTGGTAAATACTGGATTGCAGTTCCTAACGAAAGGCCTGGCGTGGGGCTTTATGCCGAAGGAGCATCATGTCGCGGGCCATGAGCGAATGGCGAAACTGGCTGATGGTGCTGTGGATTCGAAACGATACGCCGACGTCAAATTTGACAAGGAACTGACGTTTGATAAGGTGACTGACGTATTTTACGGTGCGGTCGCTCATGACGAAGACCAGCCGTCACACTTGCACGTGCTCGATACCGAGATCTGCGCGACACGCTGCGCCGAAGAATACGACAATCCCTGCCAGCGCTTTTGTCCGGCGGCGGTTTATGAGATGGAAACGAATGCCGAATCGGGGCGAAAGGAGTTAAAAGTCAATTTTTCGAACTGCGTTCATTGCAAAACATGCGATGTGGCGGATCCTTATCAGATAATCAACTGGGTTACGCCCGAGGGCGGCGGCGGGCCTAATTATAAGGGTATGTAGCCTAATAACTGTGGCACCGGCAGGCTTGGCAGCCTGCCGTACGAAAAAAAGGCGGCCCATTCGGACGGCCGGATATGATCTCTGGTAACTCAATTAATCGTCGAACTTAAAATTAACTTTCCGCTCCTGAAACTCTTTCATCGCGATACGCGTCGGTTTTGTTTTGCGGATGTCCATGTCGACTCGGGGAATAGCACCACGCTGAAGCTGTTTGCTTCGCTGTGCGGCGAGGATGATCATGCGGTATTTTGAGTCGATCACCGGCGGATCGATAATCTCTTCCTGCTCGACATCGGTTGATTCGTCAACGGTTTGTTCGGTTAAGTCAGCCATAATTTCGCTATTCTCCATCAAATAGATGTCTGGAAGCATCGAAACTATCAAGAATACCCTGAATCGCACTCTTTTGTCTATCTGTCGTTTGACGTTCGGCGGTAATTATTGATGCAAGCTGGCGGGCCGCGACCGGCAGGTCCTGATTTACGATGACGTAATCGAATTTGGAATACTCCATCACCTCGTGGAAAGAATTCTTCAGCCGGGTACGAAGTTCATCGTGATCCTCGGTCGCCCGTGCTGTTAACCTCGCCCGCAAAACCTCAAACGATGGCGGCAGAATAAAGATGGTCACGCTCGCATCCGTGATGAGCTCCATAATATGCAAGGCTCCCTGAACGTCGACTTCGACGATCAGGTCTTTGCCGGTGTTAAAGACCTTGCGGCTTTCGGCCAGCGACGTCCCGTACAGATTGCCGTGGACGTTTGCATATTCCAAAAAATCGCCGGCGTCGATGCTCTGCCGGAATTCGCCCTCGCTGATAAAGAAATATTCCCGTCCCTCTTCCTCGCCAAATCGCTGCGGCCGTGTCGTGTGCGAACACGAATAGCCCAGATCGGGCAGGATATCCCGCACCTCTTTGATAAGAGTGCCTTTACCGCCGCCCGACGGAGAACTGATTATGATGAGATTACCTTTCATTGGGTCGGTTGTCGGTTGTCAGTTGCCAGTTGTCGGTAATCAGCGTTTTCAACCGACAACCGACAACTTCTTGTCATTCCACATTTTGCACCTGTTCGCGGATTTTCTCAATTTCGCTTTTTATCGCAAGGGCATTTTCTTTTACGGCCATGCTGTTTGTTTTGGATGTGATGGTATTCGCTTCGCGGTTTAACTCTTGTGTCAGGAAATCGAGGCGTTTGCCGACGTCGCGGTCGTCGTTGACAATTGAACGGAAATGCTCGATATGCGTACGGAGCCGTGCGATCTCTTCTGAAATATCAGCTTTTTCAGCCAGGTAGGCGACTTCCTGGGCGAGCCGGGCCTGGTCGATTTCGATCTGCGAATCGGTTTTCGCGAGCATGTCACCGATCCGTTTTGTGAGCCGTTTCTGAAATTCGTCGGCAACGTTATCGGCTTCGTTTTCGATTGGCGGGAGCCGGTTTTCGATCTCTGTCAATCGCGATTCGAGTTCGTTTGCGAGCATCGAACCTTCTTTTTCCCGCATTTTTTCGAGGTCGTCGAGGGCAAGCGAAAAGACGCGTTCGATGGCGTCCAGGAAATCCGGGCCCGGCTCTTCTTTCTTTGCGTTGACTACATTTGGAAGGCGAGCGATAACGTTGAGGTCAGGTTCTCCGCTCAAGGCGAATTCGTTATGCATTTCTTTCATCGCCGCTAAAAACCCGCGTATCAACGGGCGGTTAAGTTCAAAATCGACCTCGTCGCCGCGGTCATATTGCAGATTGACGTCGACACGTCCGCGCGTGAGGCGGTTGCCGATCAGCCGTTTTATGACCGATTCGAGGGGCTGCAACTCGTTCGCAAGCCGCAGGTTTACGTCGAGAAAACGGTTATTTACCGTTTTCAGCTCGACGCTGATCGAAAAATTACTTTCCGCGACCGAGCCGCGGCCAAAGCCTGTCATTGATTTCATAATTGGACCTCGTCTCTCGACTCCAGATCCGCGAACTGGAGCTCGTAGAGCATTTTGTACGTTCCGCCGGCTGCGAGCAATTCGTCGTGCGTGCCCGTCTGTGTGATCCTGCCTTTTTCCATAACCACGATCTTGTCGGCGTTTCGTATTGTCGAAAGCCGGTGGGCGATGACGATCGACGTTCTGTTCTGCATCAGATTTGCCAATGCCATCTGCACAAGGCCTTCGCTTTCCGTGTCTAGAGCGGATGTAGCTTCGTCGAGTATGAGTACCGGAGCGTCCACCAAAACAGCGCGGGCGATCGCGATTCGTTGTCGCTGACCGCCCGAAAGTAACGTCCCGCGTTCGCCGACGAGCGTTTCGTACTTATTCGGCAATTGCTCGATAAACTCGTCAGCGTAGGCTATTCGCGCGGCTTCGGCGATCTCGGCGTCGGTTGCCTCGGGCCTGCCGTAGGCTATATTTTGGTGGATCGTATCGTTAAACAGCACAGTTTCCTGCGTCACAAGGGCAAGCTGTTTTCTCAGGCTTAAGATCTTTGCATCGCGAAGATCGACGCCATCCCATAATATCGCCCCGTCCGTCGGGTCATAGAGCCTCTGAATAAGCCTAGTGAGGCTCGATTTGCCGCCGCCGCTTTGGCCGACGAGAGCGACCATCGTGCCTTTTTTTATTTCGAGGTCGATGTTTTGCAGGATCTTTTTCTTAGTGTTCCGATAGTGGAACGAGACGCTCTCGAGCTTGAACTTGTCTTTTAATGGCGCCAGTTCGACAGCATCGTGTTTTTGAGGCAATTTGTCGTTTTCATCCAGAATGGTCCAAACGTCGCGGGCGGCGGCAAAGGCCTTGGTAATCTCGTTATGCTGCCGCGAGATCTTTCGCATCGGGTCGTAGCTGCGGAAAAGGAAGAACAGAAACGTGAAGAACTGCGACGGATCGAGCCTTTGCGAATTTATCTCGCGAAGGCCGAAGTAAAACAGAATAATTATGGCAACCATGCCGATCAACTCGATCGTAGGCGGCGAGGTCGCGGCGATCCGGGCGGCCCGAAGATTTGCCCGTGCAATAATACGAGCCACGTTCAAAAACCGGTTGTGCTCCCGTTTCTCGGCCGAGTAAGCCTTTACAATGACGTGGTTCGAAAGGGTTTCCTGTGACACGTCGTTCAGATCTTTATTGCCTTTGACGGAAACGTCCGCGAGTTTTCTCAGGCGGCGGCTGAAATTTGTGGTCAATAGCCCGATGATCGGTGCGATAATCAATGAACCGAGCGTCAGCCGCCAGTTATAATAAAAAGCGGCTCCGAGAAAAAAGAGAAGCATGCACGCTTCGCGAAGAACGTCACGGAGGTTTGACGAGACGGCCGTCTCGATCGCCGCGCAGTTGACGACGAGACGCGAAACGAGAAAATTTGTCCGGTGTTTTTCAAAGAAAACGGCTGATTGCTGCAATAAATGCTCGTAAAGCTCACCACGCAGTTTAAGGACGGCGGATTGACCGATGCGGGCCATCAAATAGGAAGAAAAATACTCGGCGACGCCTTTTAACAAAGTAAAGGTCAGCAGTAGGGCCGAGATCGAGATCCATGCCCGATACCAGTCGTCGCGGGAGATCAGGCTATTGAGATCGAAGAGCGTCTTTGTTTTTTTGCCGGTGGTCTGAAGAAATTGATCGAAGATCGGAACGAGCAGGGCCCCTGTCGCGGTTTCGAACACTGCACCGAGGATCATCGCGACGAAAGCCAACACGAATATGAGCCAGTAAGGCCGGACGTATTTTAGGAGCCGCTGAAAATCGTTCATTTCTACTACAAAACCTTGAATATACTGCACATAGCAACCAGAGTCCAAGACGTATATCCTTGCAACTATCAAAAGAATTATGGCATCTTTTTTAAAGCGCCTTGCTTTCGGAGAAAACCTATGAAAATTTCCAACCTTTTTGTAATCGCCGCTTTGTTGATCTTGTTGTCGGCTTCGAGCATTTTGGTCTCGGCACAGGTAGATGTCGCCCGGAAAACGACAGCGATCACTTATCCGTTGGATGAGCAGGTAACCGTGCAGTTTCGCGGTACCACCCGATTTCCGCGCATGAAAGGTGAGGCAAAGGTAAAGCGCACGGGCCGCAACGGTACGAGGATCGAGCTGTCGGTCGACAAAATGCCACGGCCATTTGAACTCGGAGCGGGCTATGCGACTTATGTCCTGTGGGCGATCTCACCGACCGGAATTGCCGACAACCTCGGTGAGATAAAGCGAAGCGGGATATTTTTTATCGATTCCAAGATGTTAGTTACGACTCCGCTACAGACCTTTTCGCTCATAATCACCGCCGAGCCACATTTTCTTGTCACCAGGCCAAGCCAGACGATCATGTTGGAAAATCTTTACCCGGTTGCCGACAACGGAAAACCGGTCGGGACGACGCCATCGATCTCATATTTCGGTAATTCGAGCGACTATTTCCGCGATCCACGGACTCCCGAGATCGCCGAAACCGATTACGCAAAAACGCCGTCGGCCATTTTACAGGCTAAGCAGGCAGTTGCTCTTGCAAGGTTTGCCGGAGCCGAGCGTGATGCTGCCACCGAGCTTGCCGAGGCCGATACGCTTCTGCAAAATGCCTTAAACGCTTGGGAAGCCGGACGCGATACTGACACAATAGATATCGCCGCGAGAAAATCGATCAGCGCCTCGGTCAAGGCGGAATCGCTTGCGATCCAGCGTAAAGATGCCCGTGAGAAACGGAACGAAAAGATCCGTACCGATTCCGAGATACGCACCGCCGAAACCCGTGTTACCGACGTCCAGAACCAGATCGCGGACATTAAAGCAGAACTCGCCCGCGAGACCCGAAACCGTGAGTTGGCCGAACGCGATGTTTTGAATTATTCGAATCAGGTCAAAGAACTGCGTGACGAGAATGGCAAGCTGCGCGACGACAACACCCGTGAAAAACTTGAGATCGAGAACCTGAGCACAAAACTCGCGGCCGCAGAGAATGAAAAAAAGGCAATTCTGGAGCAGAATGACAAGGTTCTGAAAGCCGTGAATGCCAAGGCTGCCGAAGGCACATTGATGGCGTCGCTGAAAACGTTCGGCACGGTGGAAAAGAATGACCGTGGTATTGTTTTGACTTTGCCTGAAACCCTATGGACCGGGCCGCGAACGAGCGCGTTTGTTCCTCAGGCCGACGGTAAGTTGACTTCGCTCGCCGAAATTCTCAACAACAACCCCGATTACCGCATAGCGGTCGAATCGTACACCGACAACAGCGGAGACCCGACCGCAATCCAGTCCGTCACCGAAAAACGCTCATATGCAGTAGCGGAAAAGCTAAACTCAATGGGCATCCCCGAAGGCCGGATTTATGCCAAAGGCTTCGGTGCCAGCGTCCCTGTCGTACCCAATACGACAGCCGTCAATCGCGCAAAAAACCGGCGAATGCTGATAGTTTTGAGCTACTTTCCGCAATAGGTTGGACGGTGATTGGTGACTAGTTAAAGAACTATCGCGATGCTTTTTTACTGTTGACTTGGACCCGTTCAACTTTCCAAGTGTGCCCGACAGCCGTCCCACGTTTTTTCTTACGGGGACTTTTGTGTGTAATGTCGGCATAATTTTTGGGGACGGCGCCAGTGGTTAGTTTCCGAGTTTGGCGAGGAGAATGCTGCTGGCGTTTTGGTCATTCTGAGTATAGAGAACCGTTTTGCCATCGGTTGCAACGCTCAGGGAAGGGAAAACCCAAACCGGCGGCTGTTCGGCGGTCGCAACATCCTTTACTCGCCGGGTCGCGAAGTCGTAAAAAGCTATCCGGTACGGCGAACTCGCGGCACGGACGACAAAGTAGACGCCTAGCCGCGTGACAGTCCACGAACGCCAGTAACCAGCTTGCGCGAGTTCCGGAACCGCGATTTCTTCACCGCCGCCCGACGGAATGCGCCATAGACCGGTGACCCCTTCGGCTTTTGAGAAGTAAATTTCAGACCCATCCGGCGACTCATACGATTCGCGGCCGCCTTGCATGGTTATTTGAACCGCCTCGCCGCCGGCTGCGGGCATCTTCCATATCTGCCCGTCGCCGCTGCGATTCGACGCAAAATAGATCGACCGTCCGTCCGAACTCCAGCTTGGCATAAAATCGAATGAGTCCGCGTCGGTAAGGCGCCGAATTTGACCGCCATCGGCGGGAACGACAAAAATATCGGCGTTCCCGGCCACCTGAGCGTCGAAAACTACTAAGCGACCGTCGGGCGAGAATCGGGGCGAGCCGGTCGGCGAGTTTTTCAGATCGGACAATTGCCTGGCTTTCGAGCCGTCGGCATCCGCGATCCAGATCTCATAATTTGCTGTCCTGTCCGAGGCAAAGACGATTCGTTTGCCATCCGGTGAAAATTGCGGGCTGTTGTCGTTGCGGCTTGACGCGATAAATTTGCGAAAGGCATATCTTGCGGGGGTCTTGTCGAGAGCGATGCTCCAGATGTTCATATCCCGAGTATCCTCGACAAAAGCTATTGTCCCACCATCAGGGGCGACGGCGGGGCTGCCCAGGTTTTTGCCGCCCGTTTCAATCAATTCGGGTTCGCCTCCCGTCGCCGCTATCCGCCACAATTTCGTTTGGTTGTTACTGCCTCGCATAGAGGCGAAAATTATGTGTTCTCCGTCGCTCATCCATACCGCGCCGTCGATCCACGCTCTGTCAAACGTCAGTTGGTGCGGCTCGCCGCCGCCCGTTGCGATGAAAAAAAGCTCCTGCACGACGGAGCCGGTGCTTCTCGTGAAAACGACCTTGTTTCCGTCAGGTGAAAATCCAGGCCTTTCGTCGTCGGCGTATTCGGGCGGCGAGGTCAGACGCTTTTTATCACCCGTTCCGATGTCGATTAGATAAATGCTTTTTTGCAGATTGTCGGCGTCGCTGTCCTGCACGGCCAGAGTCTTACCGTCAGGAGCAAACGATACGCTCGAACGGGTTGAACGCAGCGTGGCGACTTTTCTTTCCGCTCCGCCAAGAGCAGGGATCAGAAAAAGCTCGCTGTAGGTCGGAAAGTTGCGAACAAAAGCGATTTGCGAACCATCGGGGGAAAATGCCGGGTTCAAATCGTCCTCAACATTCTTCGTCAAGCGGATCGGCTCGCCCGATCCGACGAGTTTGACATAAACATCGAAATTACCGGCCTCGTCGCCGCCGTTCCAGACAAAGGCGATCTGCTTGCCGTCAGGCGAAAACGAGGGTGACTCCTCGCGTCCGGATAAGCCCGCGAAAGGCATGATTCGCCCGGCGAAAATTGTTTTCGGGTCACTTTTCTTAATGAAATTTTGATAAACGACTAACCCGATCGCCGTGAGTGCAATCAGCCCCAAAGCGGGCAACAGCCAAGCGGTGACGGCGCGACGCGGGGGCGCGGTGACGTTTGGCAAGGCAAGGATTTCTTTCGCCGCGTCTCGGTGTCCGAACGTCGCCGCGTCTGAAAGCGTCAGCGTCTCTTCGATCCGAATATGCTGAATTATTTGTTCTTCGATTAAGAGGGTATTTCCGGTTTCGATCGCGGTAACGGTGGGCAGAAACCGGTAGCCGCGTTTCGGGAGAGTTTCGATGATCTTGCTGCCGCTGCCGCTTGCGGCTTCGAGCTTTTTTCGCAGACGCGAAATGTTTTGCGTCAGCGTGCCTTCCTCGATAAACAGGTCTTTCCAGATCGCGTCGAGCAAATTGTCTTTTGTCACCACGCGCCCAGCGTTCTCGACCAGGAAAAATAAGACCTCAAATTCTTTCAGATTTAGATCGACCGTCTCTTGCCCAAGCCGCAAAAGACGGTTTGGGACGTCGAGACGAAACTCGCCGAAATCGTAAAACTCCTTTGTTTGCGGCGTTTCCATCATGTCAGAAATTTGTCAGCAAAATCTCCGTCGTTTGTCAGGACACAAGTTTGAAATTTTCTTAAGGTCGTAACCATCGTCGGAGAAAAAAGTGACGACGGCGAACTTAGAGTTTAGTTCACAACACATGGAAATCAAACGCACCACCGAAGTACTGGTCAAAACAAGCCGCCGGTTTGTCATCCACGCGGGTGAGACCGCTGATCAAGCCGCATGTCCCGACTGTGCCGGTTTTATGGTGACGGCCGAACAAACCGCCGCCGTATGCGGCATCAGCCGCCGCGCGGTTTATCAGTATATCGAGAGCGGAGCGGCCCATTTTGCCGAAACGGAAGACGGCGTTTTATTGGTTTGCCCAAATTCGCTAGCGGATATTTTAGCGAACCGGACAAAAAGTTTGGGGGCCGGGCCGTAAGAGCGATAAAGATTAAATCGGCGGAAAAGTTTGGAGTTCCAACTTTAGTTGGCTCTCCAGCCGACCTAAGAAACACAACTAAAGTTGGAACTCCAAACTCTACTTGAGGAGAAAAATCATGAAACAAGAAAAATCTATGGCGCACATCTCCCGCTATTTGCTGGCGATTGGTTTGATCGTGTTCGCATGCTTCGCGGCGGTGCGGGCGCAGAACATCCAGCCGTTCGTCGATTGCATCGAGCGCGAGCGCGACAACAGCGGCGCGCTGACCGGCAAATACGTCGCGCATTTCGGTTACATCAATTACGGAACAACGGCGGTGTTTATTCCGCTTAACAGTGCCGGCAATTTTCTGACTCCGGGCAGGAATCCACCGAATCAGCCGTCCACTTTTATGCCGGGCGTGCATCCGCGCATATTATCCGTCACGCTCGATGCGAGCGTCGCCACCGAAACGTGGCGGCTTAGCACTTATTTGGTGACCGCTACCCTCCCGACTGATCCTGTAACATCAAGTCAATTATGCGGCAGCGACAACCAGAACGCCCGCCTAATAACTTATCAAGGCAGACTGAGCGACGGCAGCGCGGCGGCGAACGGCGTCTACGATTTGCAGTTTCAGTTGTTCAGCGCCGCGACCGGCGGCACGGCGCGCACGACGCCAATCACGCTCGAGGACGTAACGGTGACGAACGGAATTTTCACCGTGCCGTTAAATTTGGGCGTGAACGCGAGTATCAACCCGACAGGCAGAATCCAGGCCTTAAACGCGGCGATTTTGAGCGGCGAAGACAATTTTTTTGAAATCGGCGTGCGTCCGGGAAATTCGACCGGCGCGTTCACGATTTTAACGCCGCGCCAGCCGCTGACGGCGGTGCCTCTGGCAATGCTGGCGGATACGGCGAACAACGCCGTTCGCGCCGCTTTCGCCGATAATGCGACGACGGCGGGCAATTCATTACAACTCGGCGGCACGGCGGCAAATCAATTTATCAAAACGGACGATTCGCGTTTGAGCTGCCAAAGCGGATTTACGGCGATAGCGGGCGGGCGGTTGTGCGTTTCGGCGATGCAGCCGGCAGCCGCATTCTATGGCGCAAACGGCGCGACGCAGACTTGTATCAATATGGGAGCGCGCGTCGGCACGGTTGCCGACGCGACGCTTTCATTAAGTCAATCGGGCTTTAATTATTTCAGTGTCAACGTCGGCTGGCTCGGCGATTACGCGGGCGATAATCTGCGCCCGACGTGGAATCCGCCCGTGAACGGAGATTTGGACGGGTCCGCCGTTAATGTTTACACCGGCGGCAGCGGCGGAACCGCACCGACTTTTCCGTATCGCTGCGTCTATTAACTTTCGATTGTCAGAAGCGAACATTAACGATTGGCGCACCGCCGGCGACCGAATGCGACGAAGCGGCGGAATCCGGGCGGCAAAAGGTTGACGGGGCGAACGCTCGGCTTTACATCTGCACGGCGGCGGGCTGGAAATTTACCGTGCTGCAATAACAGTCAGAGTGCTGCCTTTAGGCGGTTCTTCTTTGACAAGCGAAAAACCTCCTAAGGTCGGCACTCTAAACTTTAAGGGAAATTATGAAACACGAAAAATTTATGACGCTTATATCGCGCAATTTGTTGATGGTATGTTTAGTTGTCGGCGCGTGTTTCGCATCGGCGCGGGCGCAAACCGTGATTCCGCATTTCGACTGTACCGAGCCGGTTTATACGAACGGCGTGGTGACCAAGCTGCTGGCATATTACGGCTACGATAACACGACGAATGCCAACGTAGTCATCGGTGACGGACCGAATAACTTCTTTAACCCTAACCCCGGCGGCCAGTATTCGGGACACCAGACATTAAACTTTCTGCCCGGCTATCACGCGAAAGCGTTTTCCATACTGGTCACTTATCCGACGGCGATCAATTGGATCGTCAATAATATTCCGGCGAAGATGGACGTTACCTGGTCTGGCTACTGTTCGAGCGGGACAATGACTTATCAGGGCAGATTATCGAACGGGACCTCGGCAGCGACCGGAAACTACGACCTTCAATTTACGTTGTTCGATTCGCTGACGGGCGGCACGTCGAAAGCGAGAATTGTCAACAGCGCTGTGCCGGTCGCGAGCGGCGTGTTTACGGTCGAGCTGGACGTTCACACTGTATTTATCGACACTGACGACGCTCGTTATCTGGAGATTGGCGTCCGGTCGACGGGCGACACCGGTCTCTTCACGATCCTAAGCCCACGCCAGCCATTGACATCCGTGCCATACGCCATCAGAGCGAAACAGGCAACGAGTGTTTCGGGCGGGTTCGTTCAGCTT
This sequence comes from Pyrinomonadales bacterium, assembly GCA_038227175.1. Lineage (GTDB taxonomy): Bacteria > Acidobacteriota > Blastocatellia > Pyrinomonadales > Pyrinomonadaceae > OLB17. The sequence continues at coordinate 42,479 of JBBRPZ010000022.1, forward strand.
CCGCTGACGACGAACGCTCCGTCGTCACTCGAATGCAATACATCGAGTCAATACGGGCAGCAAAAGTTTGACGCGACGACCAGCCGTCTTTACATCTGCGCGGCGATCGGTTGGAAGTTTACTGTGCTGCAATAGCGGTAAACAAATTTTAGGAGGAGAAGATATGAAACAACAAATATCTTTAACACGAATGATTCGAGGCCTGTCTTTATTGGGTCTGATCGTCTTCGGCAGCTTCGCATCGGCGCGGGCGCAGGCGGACGGGACGGTGATTCCGTCGGTTTGCTTTGAGGCGAAGCAGGAGACTTTAACCGGAACATTGACTCGAGCTATCGCTGCCGGTGGGTTTGGCTTAGATTTCACCCAAACGGTTTCACCAGGGTTTTATACGCCTCTCCTCAATCCGGGCGGCGCGACCGAAGAAAGATTAACATACGGTTATGGTAGTGGAAGCAGTACGCACAGCCTAAACACCAGCGGTTCTGGCCTGCCGTATCAGCCTCCTCTTCGGTATTCTCACGCTGTTGGCGAACCGATTTTGCTGATTACGGACGGCGATGCGGTTTGGGGGTACAACAATACGAGCAGTGCCGCCGTGACAATCTCGCGAGGCGTAAGCAGCCATAACTACTTTGCTTGGGGATCTCTCGTTTACTTGGTCCAGCCGAATAATTTTCAACCCGGTAAGCATGAAAATGTTTTTGTGATTAAAACCATTGCCCCAATTACCTTTACATGGTATCTCAACAATGGGCAGGCGACCTCGACGGCGAACGCGGCGCAGGGCTGCTCGACGATCACCTACCAAGGCAGACTGAGCGACGTGGGTAGTGCCGCGAACGGCATTTATGATCTGCAGATTCAGGCCTTCGACGCTGTCACAGATGGTACGTCGGAGAGCGAGTTGATCACGCTCGAAGATGTCCAGGTGACGGGCGGCGTTTTCACTGTTGGGCTCAAATTCGGTTCGGCTTTGACCAACAATCTTAAATTCAAGTTTCTCGAAATCGGCGTCAGACCGGGCGTTTCAACGGGTGCGTTTACCGTTTTAACGCCGCGCCAACCGCTAACACAAGTTCCATTCGCCGTTAACGCGCAGAATGCCGTAACTGCGACGAGCGCGACGACTGCTACTAACGCCACAAACGCAACCAACGCGACAAGCGGATTTACAGTCAACGGTGGCAATTTAACCCTTAATGACAATATGCTGCGATTGCATACAATCACCGACGGTAATCAAGGGCTGCTTTACAGTTCGGCTGTTGACGGACCGGAGTTTCGCGCTTTCGGCGGGTTTCTCTGGACGAACGGCTTTAGCGGCGGGACCGAACGAATGCGGTTGGATGCGGCGGGCAATCTGACGGTCAGCGGCGCAATCAATGGAACCGTTGCGAACGCGACGAATGCCGCGCAACTCGGCAATGTGGTGGCAAATCAATACGTTTTGACCACCGACCCGCGTTTGTCGGCGACGAATAATACTAACTTTATCCAAAACTCGACTACTCAGCAGACCGGAAATTTTAACATAACCGGCAGCGGCACAGTCGGCGGCAGTCTGACCGTGACAGGCACAATCAACGGAACTGTTACCAACGCGACGCAGCTCGGCGGCGTGGCGGCTGCCAATTATCTGACCAGCAGCAGCAGTTTAGGGCAAAGTGTAACGACGGTTCTCGGAACGGCAAGTTTGACGGCTGACGGCACGACCGTGACTTACACGCTCGTTCCCGGACTGACGCAAACCGTCACTGTTCCGGCAAACAGTTCGCTCGTTATCTCGACCGTCGGCGGCATTCAAAGCAACGGCGCGATCAACACTTTTTCGGTGGTTGATGTCGCCCTCTTTGTTGACGGCGCGGCAATCAGTGTACGAAGAATCGTCATCGGCAATTTTCCCGTGTCATCGTCAGTCGGCAATTGGGCTTTGAGCGGCGGACAAACGCTCGCGGCAGGCAGTCACACGATAGAAGTCAGAGCGCGAACCGGACTCAACGGTTCGTCTGCCAACGTCAGCAGCGGCGGTGACCCACTGCTCCGGGCTCAACTGACCGTCACCGTCGTCAAAAGATAAGCGCGGCAGAGACGATAGGTTGAGCGAAGGATTTAAGTAAAGCGGGATTTTCCGCAAATCAGGCCGCGAAGCCAAAAGAGGAAGGTTAAGAGAATTGTTAAGAGAATTAGGGATGATCGTTAGGATTTTCAATCAACATGCCTTCGGCTTGAGCAGCGTCGAGCAGTCCGGTGTCGGCGGAGACGAGGGCGATCGGCGGCAGTTCGGCGGCGAGTTGTTCGCGATTGAGATGCGCGGCGACTGCGAGTTGGATTGCGTCCAACGAGCGCAATCCGTAAGTTTCGGCAACCCGACGTGCTTCCCGATGACGCTCGGAAGTAATGTCCGAAACGAAATAAACATTCGTCAGGTCATAATCAAACTCGCGGAGCGCGGCTTGTGCGTCGGCAACGGCGAGCGATCCGCCACGTTCACGACGCACGATTGCCGAGGTGATCTCGACGATCGTGATTTCGGCTATCAAAACCCGATTGTCGGAAATAGGCGAGCAAATGTTCTCAACCCAGGCCGAACCAGTCTCCGTGATAAATCTTTTGGCAAGACGGCTGGTGTCGAAGAAAAGAAATCTCAGCAGCGACGATCCTCAATGATGGTCTCAGAAAGCGGTTTTCCTTTGATCGGCACGGGTTTAAAATCCCGAGGTTCAATCAGTCGCGGTGGAATGTTTTTTATTACGCCTTCGGCGTGCAATCGCTTTATCAATGCGATTTGGCGCTCTTCGATGCTTGCATCGTTTTTATTCCCATTTTCGCTTAGAAGCGTCTCGACAACTTGTCGCTTTTCAAGGGGCGACAAGTTTTGTACCTCATCTAATACCTCAGTAATGTTCATAGTTATGGTATTTTATCACAAACTATTTAGTACTTCGGCGATAGGAGAAAACTAATGAAACAGCAAATCAGATTACTTTCAACATTATTCGCCATAACACTATTTTTCGGCGGGATCGCGAACGCTCAGGTCGCAACGGGCGGCTCATACACGCTCGATCAGGCGGTTATCGCATCGGGCGGCGGAGCGGCCGCTGATGCGGGCAATATTTTCTCCTTGACAGGGACGCTCGGACAACCAGCCGCGGGAACACTCTCGACAAACAATCCGTTCTCGATTTTCGGCGGCTTTTGGGGCTTCCAGGTAAATTCTCCAACGGTTTCTACCGGAATTGTCATCAGTCAGGTTTACGGCGGTGGTGGAAACACTGGCTCAACTTATAAGAATGATTTTATTGAGCTATTTAATCGCGGCATTTCGCCCGTGAACGTTAACGGCTGGTCAGTTCAATATGCCTCGGCTACAGCAAATAGTTGGGCTGTGACTAATCTAACAAACGTTACCGTTCAACCGGGCCAGTATTATCTGATTCAGGAAGCGGTAGGAACTGGCGGGACGACCAATTTGCCCACTCCGGATGCGACCGGGACGATTGCGCTGTCTGCTTCCGCCGGTAAGGTGGCTCTCGTCAACACCACAACTGCTCTCACCTGTGGTGCCACTAATAACTGCTTACCTAACGCGAGCATAGTTGATCTGGTCGGCTTTGGGACTACGGCTTCTTCCTTCGAGGGCACCGGCCCAACCCCGGCGCCTAGCAACACGACTGCGGTTTTACGCGGTGGCAACGGCTGTACTGAGACCGATCAAAACGCAACTGACTTTGCTACAGGCGCTCCAAACCCCCGCAACACTGCGGCGACACTCAATCCATGCGGCGGTGGCGGCCCGAACCTTACAATTAACGACGTTTCGTTGAACGAAGGTAACGCGGGAACGACTAGTTTTATATTTACAGTCAGTCTCTCCGCTCCGGCGGGAGCCGGCGGGGTAACGTTTGATATCGCCACGGCGGATGGTACGGCGACCCAACCGAGCGACTATGCCCAAAAATCTCTTACGGGCCAGACAATTCCTGTCGGCAGTTCGACTTATAGCTTTACTGTCCTTGTAAACGGCGACCTGACGCCGGAGACAAACGAAACATTGTTTGTAAATGTCACCAACGTCACGGGCGCAACCGTCACCGACGGGCAAGGGCAGGGAACTATCGTCAATGATGACGCCGCCGCTAATCTGACGATTAACGACGTGTCGTTGAACGAAGGTAATGCCGGTACGACGACGTTTACATTTACCGTCAGTCTCTCAGCCCCGGCACCGGCGGGCAGCGTGACATTTGACATCGCGACGGCGGACGGTACGGCTACGCAGCCGAGCGACTATGTGCAAAAGGCTCTTACGACTCAGACAATCCTAGCCGGTTCTTCGACGTATACCTTTGACGTGCTAGTTAAGGGCGATACGGCGGCGGAATCGAACGAAACATTTTTTGTCAACGTCACGAACATCACGAACGCCATTGGAGCGGATACCCAGGGTCAGGGGACGATCGTTAACGACGATTTTACGTTCATCCACGACATACAGGGGAGCGGCTCGACCTCTCCACTGGTTGGGAATCCTGTGGTAACAAAAGGCATTGTGACAGGCGTCAAGAGCAATGGTTTCTTTCTTCAGGAACCTGACGCAACCGTCGACGGCAATCCTGCTACTTCCGAAGGCATTTTTGTCTTTACCTCGTCCGCACCTCCGGCAGCGGCTGCGATCGGAAATTCGGTGCAGGTGTCCGGCACCGTCAGTGAGTTTATCCCGAGCTCCGACCTAAATCAGAAACCGATGACGGAATTGAGCGGCACGGTCACTGTCGGCGTGCTGAGTACTGGTAATCCTTTGCCGGCAGCCAAAACAATCACCGCCGCCGATACGCTCGTCAACAACCTGGAAAATCTTGAACGGTACGAAGGCATGAGGGTCACGGTGCCCTCATTGACCGTGAGCGGCCCGACACAGGGCACGATCACGGAGTCGAGCGCAACAGTCGGCTCGACCGGTGTTTTTCTCGGAGTCGTCACGAGTGTCGCCCGCCCGTTCCGCGAACCGGGAATCGCGATATCCGATCCGTTGCCGACCGGAGCGCCCGTTACGATTCCGCGATTTGATGAAAATCCGGAACGCATTCGAGTCGACAGCAACGGGCAGACTGGGGCAGCGGTCATTGACGTTACAGCAGGTACCGTCATAACAAATATTACTGGCCCCCTCGAGTATGCGTTCCGAGCCTATACGATCGACCCCGACGCTGCTACACCACCGACGGTTGGCGCTCAGCCCGGATCAACGGCTGTGCCGGCCGCGATCTCCAGCGAAATGACCGTTGCGTCATTCAACATGGAGCGATTCTTTGACACCGCGGACGATCCGGGTACGAGCGATCCGATCCTTACTGCGGCGGCTTTTAATCGCCGAGTGGCGAAAGCCTCTTTGGTTATTCGCACCGTGCAACGGTATCCGGACGTGATCGGCGTCGAGGAGATGGAAAATCTGACCACTCTACAAACCGTTGCCAACCAAATTAATACTGACGCGGTCAACCTTGACTCTCTTCCGAATCCCAATTACCAGCCCTATCTGGTCGAGGGCAACGACATCGGCGGTATCGATGTCGGCTTCCTCGTCAAGTCGTCTCGCGTCACGGTCGTTGACGTGACGCAGATTGGCAAGACGACGACATACGTCAATCCGAACAACGGACAGCCAGAGTTGCTCAACGACCGACCGCCGCTCGTTCTGCGGGCAACGATCAACCGGCCCGCGGGCGGCACGCTTCCGTTCACAGTCTTCGTCAATCATCTGCGCTCGCTCTCAGGCGTCGACGACCCGGTTGACGGCAACCGCGTCCGTACTAAGCGACGAGCGCAGGCCGAGTTCCTCGCCAATCTTATTCAAGCCCGCCAGGTCGCGGATCCGACAGAGGTGATCGTAACGGTCGGCGACATGAACGCTTTCAGAGTCAACGACGGGTATGTGGACTCAATCGGAACCATTTTGGGAACACCCGCACCGGCGAGTCAGGTCACGTTAGCAAGCTCCGACCTCGTAAATCCCGATTTGATTGACCTCGTCGATACGCTGCCCGCCGCCCAGCAATATTCTTACAACTTTGATGGAAACGCCCAGACGCTGGATCATATCATTATTAACGCACCGGCAAATGCTATCCTCAGCCGTTTTGCCTATGCACGCGACGATTCGGATTTTGCGGTAAAGAATTATGAGAGCACCAACGAGCTCCGCATATCTGATCACGATCAGCCGGTTGCTTATTTTACGTTGACCAGTGCGATGACGCCGACACCCACACCGACGCCGACGCCAACGCCGACACCAACGCCAACACCGACTCCTACGCCGACGCCAACGCCAACGCCAACACCGACGCCGACGCCGGGCCCAGTGAGTTTAACCACGATCGGAGCACCGGTTTGCGAAAACTTCGATACGCTTGCAAATACCGGAACATCGAGTGTAACGCCGGCGGGCTGGACGTTCACTGAAGCAGGCACGGCGGCGAATATGACATATACGGCAGGAACCGGTTCCTCGACCAGCGGCGACACTTATAGTTTTGGATCGACGGGAAGTACTGACCGGGCCTTCGGAGGCTTGCAGAGCGGGTCATTGATTCCGTCCGTAGGAGCTGCCTTTACGAACAACACTGGCCAGGCAATTGGCACCCTGCTTGTCGCATATACGGGCGAACAATGGCGGCTAGCGGCCTTGGGCCGCGTCGATCGGCTTGATTTTCAGATCAGTACGGACGCCACCAGCCTGACGACTGGCACTTGGACCGACGTTGACACACTCGACTTTACAGCCCCGGTTACGTCTGGTTCAACCGGGGCGTTGGATGGAAACGCGATTGCCAATCGTACCGCCATCAGCAATACGATCAATTCCATTAGCATCGCGAATGGAGCTACTTTTTGGATACGCTGGAATGACTTTAATGCGACAGGTGCTGACGACGGCCTGGCGGTCGATGATTTCTGCATAACACCTAGCCTGGCTCCGACACCAACGCCAACACCATCACCAACACCGACTCCGACTCCAACACCGACGCCGACTCCAACTCCAACTCCAACACCGACTCCGACGCCGGTTCAGTCCGGGTTGATCGTGATCAGTCAGGTTTACGGTGGCGGCGGGAATGCGAACGCTCCGTTTTTTAATGATTATGTCGAATTGTTTAACCGCGGCACTGTGCCGGTGGATATTACTGGATGGTCGGTCCAGTATGTGACGGCGGCCAGCACAACCACGACGTGGAGCGTGACACAGTTGACCGGGACGATACAGCCCGGGAAATATTTCCTGGTCCAGGAATCCTCAGGCGGTTCTGTCGGTGTGGCCCTACCGACGCCGGATGCGACCGGAACGATCACTATGGCGGCGACGGCCGGAAAGATCGCACTGGTCAATAACCAGACTGCCCTGGTAATTCAATGTCCTTTGAATTCAAATACGATCGATTTTGTCGGCTACGGAACGACTGCAAATTGCTCCGAAGGTGCGGCAAACGCACCCGCGCCGTCCGCTACCGCAGTCGATTTCAGGGCCGGGAATGGCTGTGTGGATTCAAATGTGAACAGCGCGGATTTTAGTGCCGCAACGCCCGCTCCGCGAAATTCATCGACACCGGCAAACGACTGCAGCGTGTTACCGACACCAACTCCAACGCCGACGCCGACGCCGACGCCAACGCCAACGCCAACGCCAACGGCGTTATCCGCCAACCTCTCGATCACCAAGACGGATGGAGTGTTATCGGCGGCGGCGGGATCGACGGTGACTTACACGATAGTTGCGTCAAATGCGGGGCCGAGTGCGGCCAACGGGGCGGTTATTTTGGACACGTTACCGGCGGCGATAACCGGTGCGACATGGACATGCTCGGGTTTGCTCGGCGGGACATGTGGCGGAGCTTCGGGCAGCGGGAATATCCAACAGGCGGTCAATATTGCCGTGGGCGGGTCAATCACTTATACGGTGGCGGCCACGATCAGTCCAAACGCCGTGGGCGCCATGTCCAATACGGCAACCGTGATACCGCCGTCGGGTGTGACCGATCCAAACCCAGTCAATAACTCTGCGACGGACACAGACACGCTGACGGCACCGGTACCGACTCCAACGCCGACGCCGACTCCGACTCCAACTCCCACACCGGCAACATCTTCGATTGTCGTTAGTCAGGTATATGGCGGCGGCAGCAACAGCGGTGCTCAATACACGAACGACTATATCGAACTGTTTAATCGTGGCAACGCGACGGTCAATCTGACCGGATGGTCGGTCCAATATACTTCTTCATCAGGCACAACATGGCAGACGACGCCTCTTGCCGGATCGATCCAGTCTGGCCAATATTATTTGGTTCAAGAATCGGGGCCGGCAGCGGCGCCGCTTATATCGAGTCTTCCGACGCCGGACGCGACGGGCAGTATTAACATGAGCGCGACAAACGGCAAGGTAGCGTTGGTAAATACCTCAACCGCTCTTACCGGTGGATGCCCTCTTGGCGGTAATACGATGGATTTTGTCGGCTATGGTTCAGCCGATTGTCGTGAAGGGACAGCGGCGACTGCAGTTTTGAGCAACACAACCGCAGATATTAGAGCAAATGGGGGGTGCATGGATACTGACCAAAACGGATCGGACTTCTCAACGGCAGCTCCGAATCCACGCAATACGGCTTCGGCAGTTAATTTCTGCTCCGGCGGCCCTACGCCGACTCCAACACCTACTCCGGCTCCTATTCCGGGAGCTGGGTTCGAGGGTGATATTAACCGCACCTCGATTGGGCAGCCCGGAACGGGCGACGGCGATGTCAATGTCGGCGATCAGCTCCAGTACATCCGGTTCCTGAATGGAACGGATTGCCCGTCGCGCGGCACGGCAAACTCGCTTTTGAGCGAGCAGCAGCGACTGGATGCCGGACCGAGAGACTTGCCGGTAGCATTTTCACGGGGCGACGGTCTGCTTGGAGCATCGGACGGAACGGCGATCGACTCCTATGCACGGCATGATGCATCGACCGACTTCAATCCAAATACGCCCGTCTGGGATCCGACACCGGCCGGGGGCCCTCTGGCTATCACCAATTTGGGCTGCACTCCCGCATCCGAACCGGAGACTGAGACGGCCGGCACTGATGGAGTGACCGCCGAACCGGAGGCTGCCACAGCTGCACGAGCAGTAAGTTTGATGTCCACCTCAGGAGGGGGCAACTCTAATGTCTCTGTGGATATCGAACTGGAGGCTCAGGGCAACGAAGCCGGTATCCAGTTCAGCGTCCATTTCGATCCTGCCGTTCTTAGCATCAGCAATGTAAGCGGTGTAAACGCGAATCCGGACATCACTGTGGGTGTGGGTACACCGGCTGGAACAACACTGAATGTTAACGCCGCGAGCGTTGCCAGCGGTGACGTTGGAATCGGCGAGAATTTTAGCGGCAGCAATACGAATCCTGTTATGGTTATCCCCGCCGGCAGGAAGCAAATTGCCCGGCTTAAGTTTCACATTCTAAATAACGCGGCATTCGGAGCGTCACTCGTGACATTTACCGATAGCATAGTTAGGCGTGGCTTATACGACGAAAACGGTTTCACGCTTGCGCAGCCGCCGTTTACTGACGGCAGCGTAACCGTACCCGTGGTAGAAAATCCACGGACAACGATCAGTGGTCGTGTAATAACTCCAAGTGGTTCGGGATTGCGAAATGCAACGGTGACCTTAACCGATGCCGCGGGCAACAGGCGAACGGTAACGACAAGTTCATTTGGCTTCTACCAGTTTGACGACATCGAACCGGGAGTAACTTACACCGTCGGGGTCACGTCGAGGCTTTACCGATTCAGCCAACGCCTGGTATATGCCATGGACAACATCATGGATTTGGACTTTGTTGGATTCGAATAGTCCTATACTTCTTAACCAGGACCAAAGGCGGTCTTCGGGCTGTCTTTTTTTATAGTATATGAATAGACGCGCGTTAACGGCGTTCACCTTTCCTTGAGACCGGGGCTTTCTCTTATGATATGATTTGGTAAATTTCGGAGATAGTGATTTGAAATGTCTATTTACAAGGGTCTCGATCCGATCGATCTGGCGAAAATTCAAACTTACGGACTCGCCACGAGGCCCAGCAAGGTAAGCGTAAAAGAGTTTGCCAAGCCGATCCTCGAAGATGATTCTCTGAGCGGTTTTCTCGGCAAATTGCCCGATATACTCGCTGTTCAAAGTCTACGGAATCTAGCCGCCCAGATTCGCCGTGCGAAAGTCCTCAGGAAACCTATTATTTGGGGCTTTGGCGGACACGTGATCAAAACGGGGCTGGCACCCATAGTCATCGATCTTGCTAAGCGAGGATACGTTACGGCTATCGCGACAAACGGCTCGGTTTTGGTGCACGATACGGAGATAGCTCTGGCCGGGTTTACCAGCGAGGATGTTGACGCCACTCTCGGAAAGGGTGATTTTGGGGCCGCTAAAGAGACCGGTGAAATACTAAATGCAGCCGCAAAAGCTGCGCAAAACGACGGCATCGGACTTGGCGAGGCAATGGGACGTTCAGTGACAGCATTAGATCCGCCGCACGCCGATATGTCGCTGATATGTCATGCATATCAAAATAAGATTCCGTTTACAGCCCATCTGACGATCGGGGCAGATATCGGTCACTTTCATCCGTCATGCGACGGAGCCGCCCTCGGGGCTGCATCGCATACCGACTTTAGGCTCATCTGCTCGATCGTCAGACAATTGAATCGCGGTGGTGTTTACATCAATTACGGCTCGGCGGTTGTTTTGCCCGAGATATTTCTCAAGGCCATTACCGTCGTCCGAAACCTCGGCCACGAATTGCAGGATTTTACGACGGCTAACTTCGATTTTGTTCAGCGATACCGGCCGATGACAAATGTCGTCCACCGGCCGACAGCCAACGGAGCGGGCCGCGGGTATTCGATAACCGGTCATCACGAGCTGACGATGCCGCTGCTTGCTGCGCAGATAATTTGCGGCGAATGAGCACATACGCCTGGAAATATATGAAAATATTCGGTTTGACAATTTTTACGGCGCTCATTCTCACCGCTACGATTTTTTCACAGACACCGGATGATCTCGACCGACATTTCACGGTTTTCGACGGAAAGGGAAACCCATCAAGTCTGGCCGCGATAATTAAGGCGTTAGACGGTGCGGACGCGATTTTTCTCGGCGAACAGCATGACGATTCGGTAGGGCATTCGTTGGAATTTGAGATATTCAAGCAGGCAGTCACTCAATATTCGGCGAAGCGAAAAATTGCCCTTTCGATGGAGATGTTCGAACGCGACGTTCAGATCGTCGTTGACGAATACCTGAGTAGCCAGATAACCGAGGCACAATTCTTGGCGTCGTCGAGGCCCTGGGGCAATTACAAGACCGATTATCGGTCGCTGGTCGAACTCGCGAAAGATAAAAAACTTCCCGTCATTGCGGCAAACGCTCCCCGCCGTTATGTAAATATGGTCTCGCGGGGCGGGCGTGAAACTCTTAGCGGGCTTTCGAAAGAAGCAAAAACGTGGCTTGCACCGCTGCCATACGGCGAGCCGTCGGAGACTTACGCAAAAAAGTTCAAAGCTCTCATGGGTCCGAGCCCCGAAGCCCAAATGGGGATCGATAAGATCCTCGCGTCGCAATCCCTATGGGATGCGACGATGGGTAATTCGGTCGCCAATTTTCTAAAACGGAATAAACAAGCGTTGGTTGTCCATTTAAATGGGAGCTTTCATACCGAGAGCCGACTCGGGACCGTCGATCAATTGCTCAAATATTGGCCTAAAACCACAATTATCGTCGTTACGATGCGATATGAAGACGATTTTAAGACGTTTGACAAATCCAGGGATACTGACATCGGCGATTTCGTGATCCTCACCGATGGAAAGCAGCCCCGAAGTAAACGATAGACGATTTTCGTCAGAGTGCGGCAACCTACATGGTGATTAGAGCCTCTTATTTCCTTCGGAAGTATAATTACAGTCCAGCGGTGTCGTTTTAACGGGAACATCTGTTAAAGTGAGATTTCGGGTAAAGAATCTGCGTCCGTTAACAAAAGTATAGGAGCTTTAAAAGTATAGGAGCTTTAATTATGTCCAGATCATCTGTGTTGTTTCTATTTGTTATAACGCTTTTCGCGGCTGCGGGCGTTCAGGCACAAACCCAGAGTGCGAATGTATCTATTACCGTTAAGGACACAAATGGGAATGTGATCTCCGGAGCAGGCGTTAGCATTACCTCGCACGGCCAGCATATTCAAAGTGCCGAAACGGGTTCAGACGGAGCCGTTCGCATTGATAAACTTCCGGCGGGAGATTATCGCTTTATCGTTGTGGCGAAAGGATTCCCAACCGTTGCAAAAGACGTGTCGCTAAAAGACGGCGTGTCGAATTCGCAGGATTTTGTGCTAAGTCCCGGCGGCATATCCGAAGCCGTTACCGTGACAGCGACACGCGGACAAATAACGAGCGAGGATACGCCCGTCCCGGTGACCGTTGTTGGCCGCGAGGATATCGAGAAAAAGGCCGTGAATACGGTCGGCGATATTTTTCGCACGTTGCCCGGAACGTCAACCGTCAACGAAGGCGGATTTCAGGTTCGGCCGCGTATTCGCGGGCTGGACAGCAATCGTGTCCTGATCCTCGTTGATGGCGAACGGCTGAATAACAGCCGCACATCAACCGGACAATCGGGTGTCGAAACCGGCTTGGTCGAACTGTCGCAGGTCGAAAGCGTAGAGGTCGTCCGCGGCAGCGGCTCGGTCCTTTACGGCACCGACGCGCTGGGCGGCACGATCAATATCATTACCCGTGACACGCCGCTGCGACGCGAAAATGGTTTCCGGTTTGGCGGTGTTTTGGATACGTTTTACAGCAGTAACGAGCACGGTCGTCGAGCCAGCCTCGCCGTAAACGGTTCCGGCAAATATTTCGCTTTCCGCGTCGCTCAGTCGCTCGAGCGGTTTGATAATTATTTCACCGGCAGGCCAAATGCCGGATTTCTTCGTGATCTTCGGAATGAGGGGTTTGGGATAACAGACGACGGCGAAGCCCTGAATTCGCAATCGCACGGCAGCGATACCACCGGTGCCGTTAGATTTTTTCTTAACGAAAAAAATACTTTCAAGGTAAATTTCGACCGCCGCCGCGGTTCTAATATTGGCTCTGCCGGACTAGTCGGAACATTTAACGGGTTTTTCCCGTTTTCAAATCGCGACAAGGTAGGCGGACGTTACGATGCGGCTGCACTGACGAAATATTTGCAGCACATCTCAGTGAGCGCTTTTTATCAAAAGCAGGATCGTGATTTTTCGAATATTTTGACGGTCTCACCGGTACTGCCTTTTTTCCCCGGCCTATATCAGGTCAGCTCAACCGTCACCAACACCAAAACCGCGGGATTTGACGTGCAGACCGATTGGACACTTGGCAGCCGAAATAATCTGGTTGCCGGCTTCAGCTTTTTCCGCGATACCAACAGCGATAACCGGCTGGTTGTTACCCGTTCGACGCCGACCTCGCCTAATCCACAATCCAGCACCAGTAAGAGTGTTCCCGATGCGAGTCTGACAAACTTTGCCGGTTTTGCTCAGGACGAATTTCGCATTTCGAATAGGTTGAAATTTGTTGGCGGCATCAGGGTGGACAATTTCAAAACCGTGTCGCAAACGACAACCGGATTTAACCTGCCGGCACTGCTGCCGGATCAGATCGCCTTTCTCGGGATAGGCAATATCGCCTCCGGGCTTAACAAATCAAATACTTCGGTAACCGGAGATTTTGGCGCGGTCTATAAATTAACGTCTAATGTTAGTCTCTCCGGCCGTGTCGGACGCTCATTCCGAACGCCAAATTTGTTTGAGGTGTTTTTTACCGATAGAGGGTCGGTGAGTGGGTCATTCGTGGCAGGCAATCCTTTTTTAAAGCCGGAAACAGGCACGAACGTCGACACCAGCGTCAAAGTAAAGACCTCGCGCTACGCGGCATCGGTCACCTATTTTAACAATTCGTACAAAAATCTGTTGGCAACGGTACCCGCGGTTGACAGGAATGGCAACGCAATATTTCTAAACCAGCCGGGTCCGGTCACCCGCATCTATCAAACTCAGAATTTCGATCGCGCCCGTATTCAGGGACTCGAGGCGGAATTTGAAGCACCAATCAAAATAAGGCTCGGATACCTGACTCCGAATGGAAATTACAGCTACCTTCGCGGCGACAACATTAAAGATAACGTTCCGTTGGATTTTATAAGCCCATCGCGAACAAATATAGGTGTGCGTTGGAATAACTACGGGAAGTCGTATTTCTTTGATTACTATGCGCGGATCGTACGACGTCAGAATCGAATTTCGCCGTCATTCCTGTCGTCCGTAAATCAAAGCGGAAACGGAGCAGGCTTTGTCACGCATAACATGAGCGGCGGATATTACTTTCGTCGTGAGCGTTATAATTTCAACATAAATCTCGGAGTTTCAAATATCTTTAGCCGTGCATACAGCGAGCAATTCGTGTTTTCTCCGGCACGGGGCAGATCATTTACGGTTGGAACTACTTGGGAAATAAAATAGGTTTACTGGAATCAGGACACGAGCGTGAATAGCTATTTTCAATCGCTGCAGCCGGTTCATTATCTGCCGATTTTGACTACCGTCTTTTCCGCGTTCTTTCTCTATCAGATAACGAGTCGTTATCTTAAAAAGGGCGGCGCCCATTTGTTTTGGTGGGCCGCCGGGGTCTTTACGTACGGGCTGGGCACCCTGTTCGAAGCGTTGATAACACTTCATGGAAATACGCCGACCCTGAACAAGCTTTGGTACGTCGCAGGAGCGATTCTGGGTGGATATCCGCTTGCACAGGGTTCCGTGTATCTGCACATGAAGCGCAAGAACGCCAACATACTGACATCCATCACGCTGCCCTTCATCGTAATTGCCGGAATACTCGTCTTTCTCTCGCCTATCAACACCGATCTGCTTGAGGTTTACCGGCCAAGCGGAGCGTCGCTGGGGTGGCAGTGGGTAAGATTACTGACGCCCTTCATTAACACCTATTCGGTGATCTTTCTTATCGGCACCGCATTTTGGAGCGCGATTCGTTATTCGCGGATAGAGGATGGGCGAAATCGGGCGATCGGAAACGCGTTGATCACGCTCGGGGCAATTCTTCCGGGTATCGGCGGAGGAATGGCAAAGTACGGGATCGTCGAAGCTCTCTATATCGGGGAATTTGTTGGAATAATTTTGATCTTTGCGGGCTATAAGATCTGTTCCAGCAATGCCGCATCGATCGCGATAGACCCAGAGCCTGCATTGGCTCCGATCAGCGATCCAACTGGGTAAAGTCTGGCGTTCCTTTTACCGCCGTGACACAGTTCAGGCAAACTCGGCCCAAGTCTCGCGATCCCAGTTACGCTTGCGAAATTTACCTTCGCTCCAGAATCCCTTTGATAATTCGATCGTCGGTTCAGCATATTTCGGCATCAGAACGGTCACAACGTCGTACCGAAACGCGATGTCGCGAATGTTGAAGATCTTACGGTAGACCTTTGCCGTTCGAATGATCTGGCGTTGTTTGCGAGCGTCGACGTTTGTAATTACAGGTGTAAATTCGTCCGAACGGCGGGTTTTGACCTCGATAAAACAGAGCGTGTCAACATTTAGTGCGATAATGTCAATTTCGCCCGTCACCTGGACACCCTTACTATTGCGACCCACCGGAACCTTAAAATTTGAGACGACCAGGCGGTAGCCGTTCTTGCCAAGGTAATCCGCCGCGAGCCGCTCACCGAGTTCGCCGAGACTGATATTTTCCGCCGAGGCGTTGGCTGGATTTTTTGGAGAAATAGATAGAACGTCAGACATTGGGACTATTTTCTTAGCAATGTAACAAATTCCTCGACCGAGATCTCTGCATTACGAATTAAAGCCCTAAGCGTGCCTGTTGCGAGTTCTTTATGTTGTGGGATCGAAAGATTTACCCTAACGTTGGGCTTAGACATTACGAGATGGCTGCCAACTTGACCGATTCGT
The DNA here is from genome assembly GCA_038227175.1 of Pyrinomonadales bacterium. Taxonomy (GTDB): domain Bacteria; phylum Acidobacteriota; class Blastocatellia; order Pyrinomonadales; family Pyrinomonadaceae; genus OLB17. The sequence goes on from JBBRPZ010000022.1 coordinate 58,528, forward strand.
ATCCAACCGGCTCTCTCAAACGCTCTAACAGCCTCTTTGCCAGAGACATTTCCGAATCTGCCCATCGCGTCAAATTGTTACCATAACCGCTTCACTTGCTCTCGGCGGTGAGAGCAGTGAGAAGGCTTTTTGATCCTCAGCCCAGAGCCAGGCAGTGATCGCCTCTTTAATATTTTCCAGGGCTACTTGCTCAGTTTTCCCTTGTGATACACAGCCGGGCAGCGAAGGACATTCGGCCACAATCCACCCGTCTTCATCTTTTTCTAAAACCACATGAAATGTCATACTTATAGCCCTCAAACCAGATTATATCACTACAAATCCACTTAAAATGCCGGTTCTTCATAAATACCATAAACATCACGAAGTGCCACGCATATCTCCTCGACAGTTGCATACGCCGCGACGGCCTCGATGATAGTCGGCATGGTATTTTCATTTTGTTTCGCGGCTTGTTTTAGCTTTTCGATCGATTTGGCAACAGCGCCGTTGTCACGCGTCGCTTTTGTGTGGGCGAGGCGTTCGAGTTGATGTTGACGGACATTCTCGTCGATCTGGAGAATGTTGTATTTCGAATTGCCTTCGTCCATCGCGTACTTGTTGACGCCGACGATCGTTTGTTCACGGCGTTCGACGGCTTTTTGATATTGATAGGCCGATTCCTGGATCTCACGCTGTGGGAATCCAGCCTCGACAGCCTCCACCATGCCCCCAAATCCGTCGATCTTGTCGAAATAATCCATACACCCGTCGATCATCTTTTGCGTGAGCGATTCGACGTAGTAGCTGCCGCCGAGCGGGTCGACGGTATTTGCAACGCCGGTTTCCTCGGCGATGATCTGCTGCGTTCGCAGGGCGATCAATGCCGCCGCGTCGGTCGGCAGAGCGAATGCTTCGTCGTAAGAATCGGTGTGCAGCGACTGGGTCCCGCCAAGCACGCCGGCGAGAGCCTGGATCGCGACGCGGGCGATGTTGTTAAGCGGCTGCTGGACCGTCAGCGAAACACCGGCGGTCTGCGTGTGAAATCGCAGCTGCATCGTACGGGGATTTTTCGCTCTGAACCGCTCTTTCATTGTCCTCGCCCAGACAACGCGAGCGGCACGATATTTAGATATTTCCTCAAAAAAGTCATTGTGAGCGTTGAAGAAAAACGACAGTCTTGGAGCAAAATCGTCGACATCCATGCCGCGATCAACGCCATACTGGACGTACTCGACGCCATCGCGAAGTGTAAACGCCAGTTCCTGCAAGGCCGTTGCACCGGCCTCGCGAATATGGTAGCCGGACACCGAGATCGGGTTGTATTTCGGAACGTGCTTGGTCGTGTATTCGAAAGTGTCGATGACCAGTTTCATCGCCGGTTTGATCGGGTAGATCCATTCTTTTTGAGCGATGTATTCCTTAAGAATGTCATTTTGCAGCGTGCCGGAAATCTTCGAGAAATCGGCCTTTTGTTTTTCGGCGACGACGAGATACATTGCCAAAAAGATCGGTGCGGGAGCATTGATCGTTTGAGAAACCGTTACCTGATCGAGCGGAATGCCGTCAAACAGCACCTCGAAATCAGCGAGCGACGAAACCGCAACCCCGCATTTTCCAACCTCGCCTTCGCTCAGTGGCGAGTCGGCGTCGAGGCCCATCAGCGCCGGCAGATCATAGGCGACGCTTAGTCCCGTCTGGCCCTGGGCCATCAGGTATTTAAATCGGCGATTGGTTTCCTCAGGCGACGAAAATCCGGCAAACTGCCGCATCGTCCACATTTTGCCACGATAGCCGGTGGGGTGAATGCCTCGCTTGTACGGAAACTCGCCCGGAAAGCCGATCTCGTCGATATGCTCGGTATCGGCGTCTGTGTAAAGCCGGTCAACGGGTTCGAGCGACACGCCTTCGAACGTGGTTTTTCGTTCCGGCGTTTTTCCCAGCGTCTTTTTCAGCGTCCGGTCTTCCCAACGCTCGACTTCCGCCTGAGCGGCGGTTAGGGTCTTTTCTGCTTCGGTTGTATTCATCAAAATAAAAACTTATGCGAGTATCAGACATTCTTCTGATGCTAGTTTAAGGCCGTCGTGTAAAATTGCAAAATCGCTCGTTGTCCGTTTACAATGAGCAGATGACGTTCGCAAAGGCTCTCGCTATCTTAGCACTAATTTCCGTAGGTACATTGTGTCCCGCATGCAGCGGAAAGCCGAACTCTCAGACAAATTCTTATGGCTCAATGCCGTCAAATTCGGCAAATACGAATGTCAACACGGTCCGCTCCGATGTCGGTGAATTGGGCCTATTGGTTAATGTCCCTTACGAAACAGAAGACATAGTTTGGAAGGAATACCCGTCGCAGAAACAGGTCATCGCCGTGCTTCGATTTTCTACCGCCGATTCGGCAAAACTGGTCGCTGACGCCGAAAAGATCAAGCCTTCGGAACCCACAAGTGTTCCATCGGAAACGTGGTTTCCACCTGAACTCACCGCCCAAAGCGAAATGACCGGCGAGGACAACCTCAACGGCCGTGCGTATGCCGCCAACCAATTTTTTCAGGAGCCGTATTCGAACGGCCGTCTTGTCCGTATCGATAATACCGACTATTTTGTCCTTGATCTGACCGCAAAATAGCGATCAGAGCTCGCCGTACTTTTTCAATTTGCGGTAGAGAGTCGAAAGGTCAATACCTAAAATATGTGCGGCTTGAGCCTTGTCATCCACGACGGATGCGAGAATTTCCAGGACGTGCCTCTTCTCCAACCCTTCGAGTGTTAGAGGATGCGCGTGGCTAGGCCCTTCATTTTGAGCACGGAGAGCTAATACCTTGGCTGGCAGGCTGTCGGTCTTGATCTCTTCACCGCTCAGGATGACCGCCCTTTCGATCACATTTTCAAGCTCGCGGACGTTGCCGGGCCATTCATAGTTGACCATGGCCGTTATTGCTCCTTCCGACATTACACGCTCACCGGCTCCCTGATCACTCGCGGATTTTGCGACAAAATGCTTCACAAGGAGTGGAATGTCGTCCCGTCGTTCCCGCAGCGGCGGCACGTCTATCTCGACCACATTGAGGCGATAGAAGAGATCCTCACGAAACCGTCCCTCGGCAACCTCGGACTCAAGCTTTTTGTTCGTAGCGGCGATGATCCGCGCGTCAAACTTGACCGGCTGGCTCGATCCGACCGGCGTCACCTCATGCTCCTGCAATGCCCGCAGCAGCTTTACCTGCAGCACCGGCGGCATATCGCCGATCTCGTCCAGGAAAATGGTTCCGCCGGCCGCCGAACGGAAAAGACCCGGCTTATCCGCGATAGCGCCGGTAAACGAGCCCTTTGTATGCCCAAAAAGCTCGCTTTCAAGTAGCGATTCGGGCAAAGCTCCGCAGTTGACGGCCAAAAAAGGATCGTCCGCACGATCGCTGTTGAAATGTATCGACCGGGCAACGAGTTCCTTGCCAGTGCCGCTCTCGCCCTGAATCAGGACGTTGGCGTTTGTGCCGGCTACCTTACTTACAAGATCAAATACCCGCTGCAAACTGTCGCTTTTACCGATGATCTCGGAGAAATCATACCGCCCACGCAGCTCGCGGCGTAAGAATCGGTTTTCGTTGAATAGCCGACGCTGCGTCATCGCGTTCTTGATCGTTTGCAGAAGGTCCTCGTTCACAAAAGGCTTTGTGACGTAATCATAAGCCCCTTTTCTCAGTGCGGCGACAGCCGTATCGACGGACGAGTAAGCAGTCATGATGATAACTATTGCTTCCGCGTCAAGCGATTTGATCTGATCGAGCAGTTCAAGGCCGTCTTTGCCGGACATTTTTATGTCGGTTAGGGTGATCGAAATGTCGTTTTCGGCGAATATCTGTATCGCGTTTTCAGCGCTGTTGGCGGTGAAAACGTCGTAGCCCGAATTTTCCATCAGCTGCCGCAATATCGCGCGCATCACTTCTTCGTCTTCGACCACCAAAATACTGTGCTGCGTCGGCATTGACATGAGAATTCCTGGATAAATTAGTCTAGCACAAGGCTTTATTGTTTATTTGGATTCGTGATAGCATCAAAACTTAAGTAATTGATTTAATGCGGTTTCGAATCCTTACAATTCTTGTTTTATCCGCTATTTTTTCGCTGTTTTCCGCCTACGCCCAGCAGACAAACCCGGTCGAGCGGCAGGTTTCAAATCCGATCACCGATACCCCCAACGTAAACCCAGTCTCCGCCGAGCAACGCGTCGCTCCGCCAAAACTAAAGAAGAAGCCAAGTTTTCAGGAGGAAGGCGGTGACGGCGAGCTGGTAGTTTATTCTGATAAGGAAACCGTCGAGGGCGAGAAAGGCAAGCGGATCATTCATCGCACAGGAAATGTCGACGTGCATTACGGCATTTATCGTTTGCAGGCTAATGAGATCACGATCTACGAGGGTGAAAATAAGATGGTCGCGACCGGCAGCGTCATCTTTGATCAGGGCGACGACCAGCGTATCACAGGCTCCAAAGGCCTTTGGAATTACAAGACCAAGCTCGGAACATTTGAGGACTCGACCGGTTTTACCAATCAAACGAACGACGGCACAGTCATCTACTTCACCGCCGATCGCGTCGAGAGGGTCGGGATCAACGAGGTTCTCATCATTAAAGGGCAGTTTACCGCCTGCGAAGAAGCCGTTCCCAAATGGAGCTTTAGCGCCGACAGCGCCCGGATAACGAAGAACGATAAGCTGCGGCTGAAAGGCGCGAAATTTCGAGTCAAGAACGTGCCGCTGCTGATCGTCCCGTTCGCCTCGATCCCGATAAAACAAAAGGATCGAAGTTCGGGTTTTCTGACGCCGACAATCAGCTATTCTCAGCGAAAAGGCGTTCGGCTTTCGACTGCATATTACAAAACTCTCGGCGATTCCGCGGACGTCACGCTCCGGGCGGACGTTTATTCGGGGCGGGGCCTCGGATACGGCCTGGATTTCAGAACCCGGGCCAATTCGCGTTCGTTCTTAAATTTCGGTTTCTTTGCGGTCAAGGACCGGATATTCGGAGCCAAGGCCGATGCCGCCCACCCCGATCAGGGCGGGTCGATAATATACGCCGAGGGCGTTCATTATTTTTCAAACGGCTTCACGGCGGCGGTCGATGTCCGGCTGACGTCAAATCTCGCTTTCCGACAGGAGTTTTCGGACGGCATCCAGCAGATCATTTCGCCAATCGAAACCTCGCAAGTCTTTATTAACAAGAGTTGGAACGATTACACGCTCGATGTGCTCTCGCGTTCGCAGGTTATTTCGCTGCCGAATGTCCGCGAAAAAACGCGTAATCTGCCGAGCATCAGCTTTGAAAAGCGTCCTTCGAGATTGCCGTTTTTTCAATCTGCTTATTTTTCTTTTAGATCGAGTGCCGAGGGCGTATCTCGCCGCGAGGATGTTGATAATGTCGCCATCTACCGCAAGCTTACCGGCAGCGACCCGGTGGTAACGCCGGCCGTCGTTCAGCGTTTTGACATTTATCCGCAACTGATCGTGCCGCTGCACACTAAATACATCAATTTCACCGCCACCGCAGCGATGCGGGTCACATATTATTCAAATTCGTTTAGCACACTGCGGCGTGTCGCTAGCGACGACCTCATTCGTAGGTACGGCGAGTTTGAACTCGACGTCCGGCCCGTCGCTCTTGCCAAAAACTACTACGGCAAGGACGACAAATTTAAATTCCGCCATGTCATCGAACCGTACCTGACGTACCGGTACATCGCCGGCATCAATAATTTCAACAAGATCATCCGCTTCGATTACGTCGACACCGCGACGAACACCAACGAGCTCGAATTCGGCGTCATCAACCGTTTCTACACCCGAAAATACACCGAGGCGGTCACCCCCGAAGCCCAAAAACTCCTATCAGCACCACCTGCGGTCGCGGGTGGTTTATCGCAACATACGGACGATACCGCAAAGAAGGAAGGCGAGATACTGTCAGTACCACCTGCGGTAGCGGGTGGTTTATCGCTACATACAGACCATACTGCTAAGAAGGAAGGCTCAATCCAACCCTACGAAATTTTTAGTGTAACGGTGCGCGGAAAGATCTTTTTCGACAAACTCTTCGGCGGAGCACTAATCCCCGGACGCCGTAACGAGATTGAGCCGATAACCGCTCTCAGTTTTTACACCTTCGGCGGCGTCCCGCGTCGTTTTTCGCCTTTGAGCATCGACGCGACATACCGCCCGCAAAAGACGATATTCGTAAACTCCCGTCTCGATTACGGCCTACAAGGCGACGGTCTGCGGGCGATCTCGGCGACCGTCGGGTACGATTCGTCGTTCGTCAAACTATTTCAAACTTTCTATTACACCCGTGCGATCACGCTCATCCCGTCGCTCGCACAATACGCCACCGCCGCCGGCAAAGAGGCCGGCACGCTCAGAGGCTCACAATGGAGCCCATCGCTCTTTGTCGGCAACCGCGACCACGGCATCTATGGCGGTGCATCCTTCTTCTTCGACTTCGAAAACCGCCGTGCATTAGACCTCTCATCCCGCATCAGCACCCTCTACACCATCGGCTACGCCTACGACTGCTGCTCCATCGCCCTCCAATACTACACCTTCAACGTCGGCGTCCGAAAAGAAAACAAATTCGTCTTTAGCTTCAAGTTAAAGGGAATCGGCAGCTTCGGCACCGAACAAATCGGGCAGGGGCTGCGCTAGGTTCAGAGTTCAAACTTTAGTTTGTTTTTGTGCCGGGATATGCAAGCTGAAGCTTGAACTCTAAACACAGCAGCTTTAGACTAAACGGCATCGGCTCATTCGGCACCGGGCAGAGACTGCGGTAGAAATATTATATAATATCCCCGCCGGAGGCAGCTAAAAAATGCAGCGACAACTGACGACCAGAGACGGAAATACTATTCCTCTGACGGAGGAAATCTACGAAGCCATTGTGCAGTTGGTAAAAAAACAACCAGATTTTGTCGAGCCTGCATCTTCGATTGACGAGTTGGAAGGCGAATTTGTCGAACTATTAGCCGATTCCGCTTCGACCGACGATCTCCTCGCCGAACATGCCCATGAACGCTCCCGCGAAGAACATAAATTGGAGCAGTTTTGATAGATGCTTTACGTCTTAGACACCTTCGCGCTGATGGCTTATCTGCGTCGTCATAGGTCACATGAAAAGCTTATTCTCCTATATCGTTTCATCAACAACTTTTTCGATTTCCCTAAACATATTTTCTGCGTCAGTTTTGTATTCCGCTTTCTTGCCGTTGACAGGACCAAAATGGGTTCGGTTCAGGCGTAGCATCAACATAACGTACTCTGTAGCAAAAGACGGACATTCCTTGGTAAACTTCTGAAAGGCCGCTCCATTTCCTGTCCCAACCACAGCGCGGTTCTTATCCGGCACTCCTTCCATGAACGTCGTAACGGAGCACTGACTCGCCGTAGCATGGTATTGATTGGATAATCTCTGCATCCACGGAGATACCTGAAATGAGTCGAAGCTGACTTGAAATAATCCGGCTTCAGCATTCGCCTCAGTGGCGTCCTGCTCGGGCACACTCATGTCTCTGCCTTCAGTTGTATTGCCGGAGCTTTCGCGCATTCCAAGTCCGACGGCCAGCGTGTACACAGAGCGTATCCTGTCAACTTCTGATCCACCCGCGATGCCATACCAAGCAAGTGCATCCGCATGGGGATCACCCAGAGGTTGACTCATTACCCTAACTGCGGCGTCTTGGTTTGCTTTAAGTTCGGAATATGACTTTGCATACGTGACCGCAACCCCTTTAATGTAGCCAATGGGAGCATATCCTCTCTGCGGCCAAAAGTAATGTCGGATTTTAGAATTTGCAGCTATTTCTTTTATCTTTTCGAGGCTGTCGGTGGGAGCCGCTGCCACTCCTACAACAGCTGCTGGACTAATCAAGTTATGGTGAGCACCGCCAAATCTTCTTTCCATTTCGTCATTTATATCGACAATTGACTTAACGTTCGCCGCATTAGCCTCAGAACGCAGTTGAACATGCGGCCAGTCTTTAAAGTTTGTCCAGTGGCCGCCCGCCGTCAAGCCCATAGCTTCGGCCTCATTCGCATACACCCTATAACCATTAACGCCGTTTATAAGTTTCTCCTCGGACCACTCTTCTTCGCCATCGACACTCCAATAGCAATCGACGGCCTCTCCCCACTGATGCCATGAAATACCCGGGGGTGTATTCGTTACATGCTCCCCATTTTGGGGTTCCACGATTCTCAGACAGTCGGCCAAAAACGGCGCGCCGTTATGCATTAGCTCGTCTATTTTTGCGTTTATTACAGCCGTCGAACGCGATTGACGCCAAAGTTTAGCTTGTTCGAAAGGGTCTCGCAATCCGTCACTAGGTACCATTTCGACGCCACGATTTCTACAATTCTGAAGCAAGGTCAATATCTTTGCTTTTAATTCCGTATTAATTTTGTCTAGGTTGACAGCCATAAATTCTCCTTATCTATTTTCTCGACTTAACGTGGCCACGACTATTAGCTGCCGCAGTTTTCTTGGACCTGCAACGAACGCTAAAATGAAAACAATTTCGTTATCAGCTTCGAACTACAAGATATCGACAGCTTCGGCACCGAACACATCTGGCAAGGGTTGAGGTATTACAACAGGCTGCCAAGCCTAGCGACGCACCAGAATGACACGCCGCGTCCTCATCAATTGGATGGACTAGAATGGCTTACCCTCCGTGGGCGTTTTGTCACTGTTTTTCTTTAAAAGCTGGATAAGATCGATTCCAAACCGGAATGAAAATCCATCTCTGCCCGAGATCAATTTCGGAACGTCACGAAAGCTCCTCACGAAATTGTCCGTAGCAGACAGATTAGGGTTTGATACTGGCGCCAGGAATAGCGGAGTGACGGTACGAGCGTGCCCGAGTCTGGACGTAAAGCTTGTGCCGAAGTACAAAAATTTTAGACCGTTAACCGGTATGGGTACCAAGCTGTCAAATTTAAGGATTACTCCCCTCATCTTATTCGTGATAGCTTCATCTTCCCCGAACGTAAGTTCGAAAACTCCCGGATAAACGTCAGGCTCCTTGGAAAAACTTCGACTAAGGCGCCCACCAAAAAACCAGTTTCTTAGGAAACGATCTCTATCGCCGGAAGTTAGGATCAAGGTGTTTAATCTCGAGAAATCCTGGTCACGCCCAAATACGTCCTTAAAGGCGGAAGTTGCATCACATGGCGGAGAAGTGCAATTCGTGACTTTCGGTATTGTGTAAGCAGAGACTGTTGCCTCCGGAGAAAAAGGACTTGTTGCTCCTACGCCTGCGACGAAGCCAAAGCCCTTGCCCATCGCTAGCTCCATTCCTGCCCGTACTTGAAAAGATTGGATCAGTTCATTAACTTTCGAGGCCTGGTTAGTACCAAAAAATCCTGTCGTCGCGGCTGTAGTTAAATTCCCGAAGTCTGGCAAGGCCTGATTCGGCGTCGAGGCGATACGTAAGCTAGTGAAGAACGAAGGTGTGAAACGCGTCCACTCCTGTTTCTTATTAAGCGAAGGTTGTTTTAGAAGCGGGATCTCCGTAAAGAAATCGATAAACGGTTGGCCCTTGCTTGTTGTTGAACTGGCTCCGACCTGCTCAAAGCCGAAAATTAAGCGCATCGTGGGATCCGATAACTTACAGTTGTCAATGTCATCTACGCAAGAGTCCGGTTTTTTCGTTGGCTTCGACGACGTACTAGATGGAGGGGTGGACGACAGAATCTTCGACGCTGGAACAGATGTTGCGGTCTGCGGCTGACTCAAGTAGCTGGCGGCGATTGTTGTTGGCTCGCTAAAAGTTATTTTGGAATCTCCGCCGGTCGAGTGCTTACCAACCTCGGTTTCAATCAGCGCGCTTTTTAGAGGCTCGGCTATTCTTGTGTCGGCAGCTACAATTTTTGCCGGCGTGGGCAGTGACGTCGATCCCGGTTTTCCACCGATTGCCACTTTGGTGATGGTAACAGGTATTGTTTTAATATACTTTCCGTCCTTGTTGTAACACTCCAGCAGAAATTCATTATCATCCGGAGCCAGGGATACGTCGACTGTAAAAATCTTCCCTGTAGCGGAATAATCAGCTACTCTCTTTCCGCGTTTCACGTCGCTCGATGAAACAAGAACTTTGATCACTTCTGGGTAGCCTGAAACATCGAGCATAATCTGAGTGCTTTCTGCGGTTGTAGGACTAATAACGTGGGGACTTTGAGAGAATGCCACGAAAGTAAAAATTATGAGATCTAAAAGCACAACTAATATAAGTCGGAATTTCATAAATACCTCTTTATTTGAGAGCTTTGGAAACTGTGGAAATCGACGGGACGAGCCTGGGATTATCTCAGTTTCAAGCCGAAAAAGTTAAGTGCCAAGGTCGGGAGTAATGCTTGGGATCTCCTCGGACCGCCTAAGAGTTGGAGTTGTTGCCGATACGCATCGGAGCTCCGCACTCTTGTGAAAGAACAAACTGCTTGAATGACGGCATTGCACACCCGTTTTTTGTAAATGCAAGCATTTTTTTATCAAAAAAATTTGTTTCTTCTGGTTATATTGATTTTTTTTGGGAAATCTTACAGACTTTTTTTGATTGGGGGGGTAGAATTTTTTTTGCCACGAATTACACGAATAGCACGAATGTTTTTTCGTATTTGTGCAATCTGTGTAATTCGTGGCTAAACTCTTCAAAAACTTAGGTTACGGAACACTAGCCATTGTCGACGACAATCCGTCTACGAATCCAGGGCGATTCGTCGCGGAGCAGGCGAGACGCCTGCCTTCCAGTCGGCGGCGGTCAACTCAGGCTATCGCGGTTGTTTTTTCCGCACCGGCAACAAAGGTCAGCCAGTTCGCTCCCGATGGTGCTGGACGGGTGGCGTCGATAATTGTGAAGAACTCGTCCTGTAGAGCGGCGGTCATTTCGCCGCGTTTGCCGGAGCCGACGGTGATGCGGTCGACCGATCGGATCGGGGTTATCTCGGCGGCGGTTCCGGTGAAAAAGACTTCGTCGGCCAAGTAGAGGGCCGAGCGTTGGATGCTGGTTTCGATGACTTCGATTCCGAGTTCGCGGGCGATTTCGACGACTGAATCTCGTGTGATGCCGGGCAGGATCGACGCTCCCAAGGGAGGCGTTATGAGCTTGTTGCCGTTGACCAAAAAGATGTTTTCGCCTGATCCTTCCGAGACGAAGCCTCGGTCGTCGAGGGCGATGCCTTCGGAAAAGCCGCCGAGCAGGGCTTCCATTTTGATGAGCTGCGAATTCATGTAATTCGCACCGGCTTTGGCCATTGCGGGCATCGAATTTGATGTGATGCGGGTCCAACTCGAGACGCAAACGTCGATGCCGGTTTCGAGTGCTTCCTCGCCTAAATATTTACCCCATTGCCATGCGGCGATGTACGAATCGATCGGATTTTTCATGCCATTGACGCCGAACGCAGGGTTTTCCTCGTCGAGACCCCGCATGATGAGCGGGCGGAGATAGCACGATTCGAGGCCGCTATTGGCCACCAATTCGACAGCCGCATCGCAAAAATGGTCGCGGGTAAATTGCGAATCCATGCGGTATATCTTGGCCGAATTAACCAGCCGCTGCATGTGCTCGGTGAGCCTGAATATTGCCGAACCTTTGCTCGTTTCGTAGCAGCGAATGCCTTCGAAAACGCTCGAACCGTAATTGACCACATGGGACATCACATGGATGCGTGCATCATCCCATTCAATAAACTCGCCATTTTTCCAAACCTTGGGTGCAATCTTCATGGTGTTAACGTCTTTTACGGACATATATTTGGGGTTTCAATCGTTAAATATCTGCTCTAAATTAAGTTGCTAAATTGAGGGTATTAAAAAAATACTTCCAGAAAAGGATAATACAAGCGGGTAAGGTTCGCAAGAATAAGTCTACGTTATGCAAACATAATCAAACTTTATCTTTAAAGGGAAAAGGGCGGGACATGCCCACCCTTTAGCTCTTTTATGACCTTCAATATCAGAGTATGAACAATCTCGTCGAAGTATCGTCGAGCCTCGATTCAAAAGTGACGCCATTTGCCGTTACGGTCAGGATAATCGGCTGGTCGCCCTTTCCCTGCAGTGTCGCGGGTAGAATGAAATCGATGGTCTGCACACCCGGATCGACCAAAACATTATCTGTAACGATTGACGCGCCGTTGATAGTTATGGAACCTATTCGGATGCTCACGACCCCGGCCGATACGTTTTGGATTCCAGTCAAATACAGCCGCAAACGGCTTGCGGTCAGCATGTTGCCCTTGCGTTTTATCGTGCGTATGACAAACGGCTCCCGCGTGAGAACTGCGTTGGTCGAGTTAAAGATCTTTGCCCGGCCCAACGGTGCAACCGTCATCGCCGAATTAAAAATATCCGGCCGGGTGGGAACGATCGTGACGAAGGTTTTCAGTATCGCTCCGTCTTTGGTGATGGTTATCGGATAGATCGTTCCGGCGGTTGAACTGCTGATAAAGGGTGGCGCGACAAATGTTATCCGATGTCCGCCGACACTTTTCAGCCCACAGGCAAGGCCGTTGATCGATAGTGTGACGCCGCTCAATTCTATTGGCAAATTAAACGTTCTGGAAAGCGACCCCGTTGCTGTTCGGGCGGTGATCGGGGCCACCGTGCTCGAATCAAAATCGAGTATCGCCAACATGCCCGGCGAAATTCCGAAAACAGCAGCGGGCGTAACCGGTGTAGGCGTTGGAGTTGGCGTAACGCTTGGGTCTGGCGTAGGAGTAGGCGTAGGTGTCGGTGTAGGAGTAGGAGTAGGTGTTGGGGTCGGTGTCGGCGTGGGTGTCGTCGGGGTTGGAGTCGGGGTTGCCGATACCAAGATCGGGAGACCGCTCGCACCTGTTTGCAGAGCAATTGTCACTGCCGGAGTCGTCGTTGCCGTTGGTTTAAGAAAGTAGTAAACCTCCGACTGGAGGTCCTGATTGCCCGTTCCTAGTTCGGTCAGCGCCAGATTGAAAGCCATTCGCTGAGACGAATTGCTCGGCAGCAACTGCGTCGAGGCGACGAAACTATTCGACGACGGGAATATTGCCAAACGTGAAAACGTCGCGGTCGCCGCAGGTATGTTCAAGGGGTATGAATATAGCTGAGTGGGGCGGATGTCATTGTTATTCAGTCCGTCCGCGGCGGTCGTCGGGACAGTTCCATCAGCTTTGATATTTAAGCGGCTTTCAAGAACCAGCGTCGATGGCGCCCCTGACGCGTCGTAATCAGTAAAGCCGGGATATCGTGCAACATCACCGCCTGTCGCGGCTGTATCAGCATCACTGCGGGCGCAGATCCTGCGAAAGCTGCTCGTCGTTGTGTCGTAGAGATAGAGTGCGAAAGACGTATAGTTTTTGCCGCTATTTTCGTTGGCAAGGTCAGCATAAGAATCCAGAGCTATATACCGGCCATCCCTGCTCATGCGCCGTCCGAGATCGAGGATGTTTACGGGATCACCCGCGTTCGTGGGCGTTGTAACGGTGACCTGTTTTTTTGTGCCGGTCGGTGCTCCTATGGCATTTAAGTCCGAATAAAATATCTCTTCGTTCCGGCTCGAGTCCGGGTTACTGCCACCGGTCATCCCAACTATCGGGTTGTCGCCCGTACTTGTGAATGCCACGCGCAGTCCATTACCTGAAATTGATGGATTTTTGTTATAGATCGGGTTTGCGATATTTCCACGAGGCGTTTTTGTGACCTGATTTAAGAGTCCCGTGGATCGGACGTAGGTGAAAATCTCATCATTGTCGTCTGTCGGAAAGGCGTTTCCGACGGATGGAACCAGATCGCGTGTCGAGGCAAATGCAATAGCATTGCCATCGTCACTGATGCTCACGTCGTGATTGTCGTCGGCTATGAAAGCACCTGTCGTTGCGCTTCCGGTCCTCGGCAGCTGGCTGGCGTCGGAATTGGTGACTCGGATAAAGGTGCCGCCCGCGAGATTTGTCGCAGGAATTTCATCACCAGTTGAAAGGTCTGCCACCGCCGCGTACGTTGGAACCTGGTAAAGCCAGATTTCAAGGTTTCCATCGTTAGCCAACGGATTCGCCGCCGGAGCCGGAGTTGGAGTCACTGTTGGCGTCGGGGTTGGCGTCGTTGGAATGGGTGTAGGCGTCGGCGTCGGAGTCGGGGTAAACGGCGGTACAGGCGTCGGTGTTGGCGAAGGCGTCGGGGCCGAAAATGAATTGCCGTCGAACGAGCCCGGGTTTGTTGCATTTGGGGTCGTTGGCCTCGACGTCGTCGCGTTCGAACTGAATGATATCCACTTGCCGTCGTTGCTGATAACGGGTCGCGTATTCATTATTTCAACGCGTACATTTGAAAATAGAGTTGCTGACGCATTGGGGTTAAACAAAACGCTCTTCGTGTCGGTTATCTGATAGATGCGTCTTTGCGCATAGTCGAAGAGAAATATCTCGTCGTTTCCGTCCTCATTGCGAGGGTTTTCGGTGGCGATATTGCCACGGGATTCGAAGACGATAAATCGGCCGTTTCCACTCATGCTGCCGGCAAAAGACTCGGCCGGTGAATTAGAAACCTGCGCAATGACAGAATCGACCTGCCCAAACGCGGCGACAGAAAACACAAAAATAATTGCTGTTATTAACGCAAAACGAAAGGTCACAAATCTCCTCCGAAAATCAGCGATCAGTATTAGTTCAAAGCCAAAGTCACGATCGCAAGCTGTTCACCCAAAACATTAGATTTTATGCGTAACGACGGCTTACTGCAAGCAACTGCAAGACGAAAAACGCATAATTCATTCAAATCTAACAACTTTGATGCCGCAATGTTTGATTTTGGTTGTCATTTTACAATCCGCATATATCATTTAAGATTAGTCATTTACGAGTCGTAAGATGAAGCCAATAAATTTAATGATCGTTGCAGGCGAAGCCTCAGGCGACGGGCACGGAGCCAAATTGGTGCGCGCCCTCCGCGACGCCACACCGGACCGCGAAATTAATTTTTTTGGAGCCGCTGGCAAGGAACTTCGAGCAGTAGATGTCGAGGCGATAGTTGAGGCCGACGCTTTGTCGATAGTGGGTTTGCCGGAAATTGGGCGGGCGTTGCCAATGTTTCTTAGGGCATTTCGCGATCTAAAACGCGCGGCGATGGAACGGAGACCCGATGCGGTAATTCTTGTCGATTTTCCAGATTTCAATTTAAAGCTGGCTAAATCTCTTAAGAAACAGGGCTTTAAGGTCATCTATTATATTTCGCCGCAACTTTGGGCTTGGCGTAAATACCGGATTCGTTCGATAAAGAGATATGTAGATCTGTTGCTCGCGATCCTGCCTTTCGAAAAAGACTGGTATGAGCGCCACGGCGTTGAACACGTCGAATACGTCGGTAATCCGCTCGCGATGGAAGTTCGCGCGGAGTGTTGCAAAGAAGAGTTTTGCCGGCGGCATAATTTGAATGTCGATCTGCCCATCGTCTCGCTCCTTCCGGGCAGCCGTCACAAAGAAATCGTCCGGATATTGCCCGTGATGCTCGATGCCGCGGCAGCGATGTCAGCGAAAGATCCGAAGATCCAATTCGTAATCGCCTCGGTATCGAGCCTTGATCGGGCGGATATTGAGGGAGCAATCGGCGTTATGAAAGATCTCGGATCCGCCCATCCGAAAGTCGTGGAAAACGAAACATACGACGCTCTGAATGCCTCGGACGCGGCTGCGATCACTAGCGGTACGGCGACACTTGAGGCGGGCATTATCGGCACGCCGATGGCGATCGTATACAATTCTTCAGCCCTCAATTACCGCCTGCTTGAGCCGTTGATCTCGGTCGATCACTTCGGCCTGATAAACCTGATCGCCGGTGAACGGGTCGCTAAAGAGCTGATCCAAAAAGATTTTACCCGCGAAACCCTCGCAAATGAACTTTTTCGTTTACTTGATCCAGACGAGAACGCCTTGATGCGAGTGAGACTAAAGGGGGCTGCGGATAAACTGGGAAGCGGCGGAGCGTCAAAGCGTGCCGCAGAGGCAATCCTACGTCTGATCGACGAAAGTTCAACGATTTAATTTCCCGCCGGGCGGCCTTCAAAGTCACTAGATTGATTACTCATGCATCGAGATCCTTATCCTCAAGCCTTCCTAGCTTTTCACCGATTGCCTTAACCTGTTCCCTAAGACGCCCAATGCCCTTGACGTGAGCGTTTTGGCGTTTATATTCATCCAGCGGCTGAACGGGCGTACCCCACCAGACGCCCGGGCGAACGATCTTGCCCGGCAGAACACCTGCCTGAGAACCGATGATCGCGCCGCTAAGAACGCGGGCATGGTCGCCCATGCCCACCTGTCCGCCAATGACGCAATCGTCCTCGATTACAGTGCTACCCGAAATGCCGGTTTGAGCGGCGATTATGACTCTCTTTCCGATCTGGACATTGTGAGCGATCTGGACGAGATTATCGATCTTAGTGCCTTCGCCGATGCGTGTTTGGCCGAGAGCCCCGCGATCGATGCACGAATTTGCTCCGATCTCGACCTTGTCTTCAATCACGACGGTGCCGATCTGCGGAAACTGGTGATATTCGCCATTCTCATCGCGAACGTATCCGAAGCCATCTGCTCCGATCACCGTTCCCGAGTGTATGACGCAATCATTTCCGATCTCTACGTTATCGTAGATAGTACAGTTGGGGTGTATGACACTAAATTTTTTGATGCTGACATTGCGTCCGATTTTAGCGCCGTCGTGAATGATGGTTCCTTCGCCTATATAACTTCCTTCGCCAATGGAAACGTAAGGACCGATAAAGGCTGCTCTTATGTTGTAATTGCCCTCGTCTTGTGATGGTATTATCGCAGTCTCGTGCCATCCGTCCCGGTTATCCCATGGAATGAGTTTGGCGGCAATTTTAGCAAACGCGAGTTTTGGATCTTTTACCCGTATATGCGGTCGCGAGACAGCTAGCGAGAGATCGAGCGGCACGATCAGAAATGACGCATTCGTCACCAGCTCGCCGTCAACCTTCTCGACAAACGCAAGTTCGCCCTGTGAAGCAGACGACAGGGCCGCGACGCGTTCGATATCGACATCGCCGTCGCCGACGAGGTCGGCGGAAAGAAAATCAGCTATTTCCTGAATCTTCATTCCATTAAATGTAAATTGTTTTTTGAAAAAAGTCAGGTAGAGCGTCAGGCACCCTGGCGTTCGGCGCTATCGACGGCCGATTGCAGGAAAACCTCGATGCCCTCGATTGCAAAGCCGTCAAGCTCTGAGAGCCGTCTCAAGATCGGGGCGGCGTCACTATCGAGAAAATCCAGATCGGCGAGATCGATGATGACTTTATTGCCGGACTCACCGCGAATTTCGATTGCTAAACGTTCGACCAACGCGGCGTCATCTTGAAACATATCCCCTTCGACCCGCAGAATAGTTGTGCGGACATCGGCGTGATCAATTTGTTTGATCTGAGTTGGCATATTTCGAGATTAGATGACGAAAATGCGCAAAAAGCAACCTCACGTTTCAATTGGGACGAATTTCTTTATTACCAAGAACAGACCTGCGAATACAAGCACTGCGGCAGCGATGAAATTTAATCCCACATGTTCACCCAAAAATAGGACCGCCAGCATGAACCCGACGACCGGCTGCAAGTAAACAAAAACCGCTACGGTCGAAGGGTTTACACGTGCCAAAGCCCAGGCGTTCAAGAAGTAAGGAACGAGAGTTCCAATCACCGCCGTGTATAAAACGCACAGCCAGATGGTCGGCGTAATTGCCAGGATATCGACCGTTCTCATCGAATAGACACCAAGCGGAACGCAAAAAAACGAGGCGAACAAAAATATCCACATTATCGAGCGGAACGCGCCGTTTCGGGTGACGATATCCTTTGAGATTGCGACATAGACTCCGTAAGAAAGAGAGTTCAAAACGACCAGCAAATCGCCAAGTGTGGTCTCAGACGAGAACGAGGCGTTACGCGGGTCGATAAGCAGAACCACGCCTGTGCACGCGAGCAAAATGCCGGTGATCTTCATGGGCTTGAGCGTTTCGGTACCAATAATGTAACCCGTCGTGAGGGCAAAGATCGGTATCGTGACCGAGATCAGGGAAGTGTTAGACGCCTTTGTAAGCGAAAGTCCGGTCGTAAAAAGGAGTTGGTTAAATGTAACAGCCAGAAAGCTTATTCCCGCTAGTTTTAGATAATCGATACGCTCTCTGAGCCAGAATCGTCGCCTGACGAGTTGAACAAGAACAAAAATAAACGTACTCAGTCCGACCCGAAAACCAACCAGGCCGACTGCCGGGATCACAGATAGCGCGACCTTCCCGACGACCGGAAACGAGCCAAACGATAGTTGTACACCGATCAGCGCAAGATACGGAGCGATGGAGGGGTCGTTTTTGGTCTCGTTAGACAAGCATCATCCCCGGCTGTTCGAGCATTTGCTTGAAAGTTTGGAGGAATTTCGCACCCGTCGCACCGTCGATCACGCGATGATCGCAGGACATCGTGACATGCATGATGCTGCGAATGACGATCTCGCCGTTGCGGACAACCGGCGTCGGTGCCGCTCCGCCGACAGCGAGAATGCCGGCTTCGGGTGGATTGATGATCGCAGTGAATTCCTTGATGCCGAACATTCCGAGATTTGAGATCGAGAACGTCGCACCGGTGTATTCTTCGGGTTGAAGTTTTTTGGCTTTTGCCTTAGCCGCAAGGTCTTTGATCTCGGCTGCGATCTCAAGAAATCCTTTCAGATTCGCTCCGCGAACGACCGGCGTGATCAGCCCTTCGTCGATAGCGACAGCGACGCCAATGTCGGCCTGTTGATAGAAGCGAATCGACTTGTCCTGATACGACGCGTTAACAAACTGATGTTTGGTCAACGCCATGGCCGCCGCTTTTACGACAATGTCGTTGACACTGATCTTTTGTGCATCCGAAACTGTTGAATTGACCTGCTTTCGTAGCTCAAGCGTATTGTTCATCTCGATCTCGGTCGTCAAATAGAACGTCGGGATCGGGCCGATCGATTCGGCCAGACGGCTCGCGATGATCTGACGCATTTTCGAAGTTGTCTCATCGTGAAATGCCGATGCTCCAACAACCGTTGAAGGCGTAAACGCATGCTGAACAGCCATGGCTGAGGAGGTTGTTCCGCCCGCCAATGCCGTCTCGATATCACGCTTAATAATTCGTCCATTCGGGCCGCTGCCGCTGATGGTCTTAAGATCGATCGAGTTTTCTGCAGCCATGCGTGCAGCGATAGGCGAGACGATCAGTCTGCCGTTTGACTGCGGATTGCGGACTGTGGATTGCGGAGCTGCAACGGTCGCAGGTTCCGCTACGGGAACGGATACGTCAACTTTGATCTCTTCTTTCTCTGTGACCTCTGTGGCTAATTTCGGGGCTCCATTGGCAGACACCTCGATCAAAAGCGCCGAAATGTCGTCGCCTTTGTTGCCGATAATGGCGATGGCCTCACCCAGCAAAGCAGTTTCGCCGCCAACTTTGAGAATTTTCAAAAGCGTGCCGGCTGTGAGCGCGGTCATTTCCATCGTCGCTTTGTCGGTATCGACCTCGGCAAGCGTTTCATTGGCTTCGTAGCTGTCGCCTTCGTTTTTGACCCAACGCGAGATCTGCCCTTCTTCCATGGTGGGCGAGAGCTTCGGCATTAAAAATTTTTCCGCCATATTATCGTCAGTACCACCTGCGTTAGCGGGTGGGATTTCCTGTTTTCAATCCAACCGTTTTAATAATTCCAAACCTTCGTTCCACTCGCCAAATCCGGAGCCAACATTTATGTGTCCCTTCGCTCCAACGTCGAATAGCTCGCTGCCCCACGCGTCGGCAAATTGGCGGGCACGCGCCATACTTATGTACTCATCATTCGTACTCGCAACAACGACGCTTTTAAAAGGCAACCGTTCAAGCGGAATCGGTGCAAATCCTTTTGTATCAAACGTATAACTCTCGGCCTCGCAATCGCTCGGGCCAACGAGAAACGCGCCTTTTATCTTTGTGCGGAACGCTTTCGCCCACTGTGCCGTCGCAATACAGCCAAGGCTGTGAGCCACCAAAACTACATTTTCCGGTCCAGCGGCTTGAACGTCCGCCTCGATCTTCGCGATCCAGTCGCTGCAAACCGGCGTGTCCCACTCGGTTTGCGCGATCCGCCGAAACTTGTTGGGAAATTCGCGTTCCCAACGGCTCTGCCAATGGTTCTCACTCGAATTGGTAACGCCCGGCACGATCAAATAAAGCATTAATTTCTCTCAAGTGCCGCCCGATGATTATCACGTATCATTTTCAGCCGCTCGTCGCGGGTCAATTTTCGCTCGTTATAGCCTTTGTCGCCAAGCGGATCGAACTTTTCAAGCCAAAGCGACTCAAGCGTTGCAACGTCAGCTGCGTAGTCGTAATTTACGTCGGATCGGGGCTGAACGTCCTCTAAAACCTCAAACTCAAACGCGTCCCCACCAAATTCATTCCAATCAGCCTGCAGCGATTTGCTCGCGTGCTTGCCCATGTTCAGGGCAAACTTGTGACGGTTGATCTTGCCTGGAATATTTATGCTCGAATCGATAAACACCCGGCCATTCGCCGAGTTCCGGATCTGGAATACACCCATCGGCCGATGGGAAAGCTTATACTCAAGTTTTGCCGCTGTTTTGTCGAGCATTTTGATAGTGTTCAACCACCCGCTACCGCAGGTGGTACCGACTAGAGATAACAAACTTCCTTTACGGCCGCGACGATCTTCGCGATGTCGGGCAATGCCAAAGCCTCGAGATTCTTGGCGTACGGCATTGGTGTCTCGGCGCATGAGATACGTTTGATCGGAGCATCGAGATAATCGAATGCGTGATCCATGATCTGGTACGAGATCTCGGCTCCGACCGAAGCAAACGAATGCGATTCCTCGGCGATAACGAGACGATTTGTTTTCCTGACCGAATTTGCGATCGTGTCGATGTCGAGCGGTTTGATCGTACGCGGGTCGATGACCTCGACCGATACGCCAAATTCCGTTTGCAGCTGGTCAGCCGCCTGCAGAGCCATCGGCACCGTCATCGAACGAGCGACGATCGTGCAGTCCGTGCCTTCGCGTTTTACATCTGCGAGTCCGAGCGGAATCGTGAAATCGTCATCTTCAGGGACTTCGCCTTTTAGGCCGTACATGCGTTCCTGTTCGAGGAACATAACCGGATTGTCGTCGCGGATAGCCGATTTGAGTAATCCTTTGGCATCAGCCGCCGTTGACGGCATGACAACTTTTAGGCCCGGGAAATTAGCGTAAAACGCCTCAAGTGCTTGCGAGTGCTGCGACGAAACTTGATACGCCGAGCCGTTCGGTCCGCGAAAAACGATCGGCACTTTGAACTGGCCGCCGGACATATAGAGCATCTTGGCCGCGTGATTAATGATCTGGTCGGCCGCGAGGATCGAGAAATTCCACGTCATAAACTCGATCACGGGACGCAGGCCAGCCATTGCCGCCCCGACGCCGACTGACGCAAACCCAAGCTCCGTGATCGGCGTATCGACGACCCGCTTATCGCCAAACTCTTTCCACAGCCCGCGGGTGACCTTATAAGCGCCATCGTATTCGGCGACCTCTTCGCCCATCACGAAAACGTTCTCGTCCCTCAATATCTCTTCACGCAACGCCTGATTCAGCGCGTCCCGGATCGTCAAAATTGCCATAAGTTAACTTCCTTCGAATTATGTGATGGACACGCCGAACCTTCGCTCGATTTCCTCAAGTGGAATGCCTGGAGCGTCTTCTTCAAATCGTATGGCTTCTTCAAGATCGAGTAGGTCGCGAATGTCACATATCCACTCCTTTAACGCGAGAAATTCTGCATACGGGATAACAGCGTACTCTTTTTCGCCACTTTTCGATAGAAATTCAGCGTGTAACTCAATTGCCTGCATAAAGTTTAATAAACGTCGCTACGGTGCACGATTCGGTAAACATAAATCCACTGGCCAACAATGTATAACAGAACACGATGGTCGCCCACTCTTAATCTAAACTTCGGATCGAAGTTCTTCAACCGTTTTACGTCACCGAAGAGATCGTTTTGAAGCAATCTGATTTTTCGCACAATTTGCCCAGCGATCTTCGGATCCAAGGATTCTAAATCCTTTAGGGCTCGAGGCTTAAAGTCGATGGCGTATTTCATGACTCAAGCGAGTACATTCGTCAATAACTCTTTCTCATCCGGCAGCGGGCTCGCGTCTGCGAATTCCACGGCTCGCGCGACCGCCTCTACCGCCTCTTTCTCTATCTTTTCAAAATCCTTATCACCAAAAACCTTGGCTTCTTTAAGGCTGTCTTTGAACAGCACGATCGGATCGCGTTCCTGATATTTAGCGATCTCGTCGCGCGTCCGGTAATTGCCGGGATCGGACATCGAGTGGCCCATGTAACGATAGGCCCGTACCTCAAGCAATGTCGGTTCGCCGCTTTTTCTGGCACGAGCAATTGCTCTTAGAGTCGCCTCGCGAACGGCCATCACGTCCATGCCGTCGACAAATTCGTTTGCCATTTCAAAGGCATCAGCCTTTTTCGAAATGCTTCGCGAACTCATCGCCCGTTCCTGCGAGGTTCCCATCCCATACTGGTTGTTTTCGCAAATGTAGATGCAGGGAAGTTTCCATAGCTGGGCCATGTTGAGCGATTCGTGAAATATGCCCTGATTTACAGCCGCTTCGCCAAAAAAGCAAAGCACGACCTGACCTGTTTTTTTGTATTTCGCAGCGTAAGCCATACCGGTCCCGACGCCGATTTGACCGCCTACAATGCCGTGGCCGCCGTAAAATTCGAGTTCCTTCGAGAACATATGCATCGAGCCGCCTTTGCCGCCAACACAGCCGCTTTCTTTGCCGTAAAGCTCCGCTAAAACGGCTTCGGGTGTGATGCCCTTGATGATCGCCTGGACGTGATCGCGATAGGACGTGATGACCATGTCCGATGGCTTGAGAGCCATCATCGAGCCGACGCCGATCGCTTCCTGGCCGATGTACAGATGGCAAAAACCGCCGATCTTGCCCATCCGGTAAACCTCAGCACATTTTTCCTCAAAACGCCGTCCAAGAACCATCTGATAGAGCATCTGACGTAGGAGTTTCTTATCGGTTTTCTTGATCGATTCGAGTTGCGAGACACGCCGGGCGTTGTATTCGGCCTTGGCCTGATCGACTTCGAGAAAATCTTCAGACTCGTGTTTCTTCGCGATCTTTTCGATAGTCTTTCCCGCACCATTCGTCGAAACCTTGGCGGCGGCAGTTTTCTGGCTTGTTGCTGCTTTTGGCAAAATCAATTCCTCCGTAACCTAAAAAAGAGCAGAATGAATAAGATATTGTAAAAATAGCATTATATGCGAGAGGCCCCGAATCTGCAAAAGAATCAGTAAATAAGCGGATGGACTCATTGTCGCGAGATGGTATAGTTTGATAGATATTTTGTAGTTGTATGAAGCGAAGTCTGTTAACCTCGATACTCATTGTTCTACTTTTTGCCGCTGTCGGGTTCGCCCAGAACCCGGTCACTTGGTCGCTCGAATCCGAAGCGAAAGGTAAGCCGGCTGAAAGCGGCAAGGCTTTTAAGGTTCGGCTCAAAGCCAAGATCGATGAACCGTGGCATCTTTATGCCGTCGAACAGGCTGCGGGCGGGCCGATCCCGACGACGATAACTGCCTCGGCGCCCGAAGCTTTCGCGATCGACGGCAAGATCACGTCACCGTCGCCGGTTAAGAAATTTGACGAAAATTTCAAGATAGAAACAAAGTATTTTTTAAAAGAGGCAACCTTCGACTTCAACGTTAAATCGCTTGCGGCTTCAAAGGTCGACGATCTCGCTATCAACGTCAGATATCAGGTTTGTAACGAGACAACGTGTTTGCCGCCGAAGACAATGCGGGTAACGTTTACGGGATTTGAAGACTTGAAAAAGATCGCGGCCGCCGCACCGTCTCCGGGCGACACAATGGCGAATACCAAACCGTTCGTCGGAAATACGCAAGCACCGCCGACCGATCTGTGGTCATTCATTTGGCTTGCTATCTCGTTTGGGGCGATCTCGCTGCTGACGCCGTGCGTGTTTCCGATGATTCCGATCACCGTTTCATATTTTATGAAGCATTCGGACGGTGACCGGGCGAAGACGATCAAGCTTGCGACGGTCTATTCGGTCGGTATCATCGCCACGTTTTCGTTGCTGGGAATGCTGCTCGCGGTTGTTTTTGGAGCGGCCGGTATCAACCTTTTTGCAGCTAATCCGTGGGTAAACCTCGGTATCGCGGCGATATTTTTGTTCTTCGCATTCAATTTGTTTGGCTTCTACGAGATATCAATACCGGCCTCGGTTTTAACGAAACTCGACCGTCTTACTCGAAGCGAAGAGGGCAAAGGAAGTGCGTATATCGGTGCTTTGTTGATGGGCTTAACCTTCACACTCACATCGTTTACCTGCACGTCACCATTCATTGGGACGATCCTTGTTTCGACTTCACAGGGCGACTGGAAAATGCCGCTTTTGGGAATGTTAATCTTTTCAGCGGTCTTTGCCACGCCGTTTTTCATACTGGCCACGGTGCCGCGTTTGCTCAGTTCATTGCCACGTTCGGGCGGCTGGCTGAACTCCGTCAAAGTCGTCATGGGCTTTCTCGAGATCGCGGCGGCAATGAAATTCCTCTCGAATGTAGATCTCGTCTGGGGAGCCGGCATGAGCGCGAGTGGTGCGTTGAATTACGGCAAGATCTTTACACGCGAGATCGTGCTGATGATTTGGATCGCAGTCGGGATCGGCATTTGCTCGTACATTCTCGGGCTGTTTAAGTTTCGTCACGATTCCCCCGTGAAAAAGATCTCGCCGCTGCGGCTTATTTTTGCGGCGACTTTTCTCGGACTGTGTGGCTATTTGGTCACCGGACTCCTAGGCAAAAAGCTCGGTGAACTCGAATCTTTCCTCCCGCCGAAAAATGCCGAGTCTGTTTTTAACGTTCTGGGCAATCGTAACGAAGAACTGAAATGGATCACCAATAATCTAGAACAGGCGTTGAGCGAGGCAAAAGCAAAAAACAAGCGAGTTTTCGTCGATTTCACGGGTTACACATGTACCAATTGCCGCTGGATGGAGGCTAATATGTTCACGCGGCCCGAGATAAAGGCCGCGATGGATGAATACGTCCTCGCCAGCCTCTACACCGACGGCGACGGCGCGGTTTACGACAAACAGCAGCAATTTCAGGAGAAGACATTTCAAACCGTTGCATTGCCGTTTTATGCGATCTTCGACCCGGATGGACAACCGGTGAGCACGTTTCCCGGGCTAACGCGAAATCCGACGGAATTCGTTGACTTTTTGAAGAAATCGGAAAAGAATTAGCTACAGAGAGCAGAGAGGTCACGGAGAGATTTCAGTATGCAAAAGGTTAGTATTCAGCAGGTTATCGCCGGTTTGACGACGATCTCAGATGACGATTTTACCTGTGACAATGTCTATGGATTCCTGGGAGACAACCCGATCGACGTTGATTCGATAACGAACTATTTTCACTGGAGCCAGGATTTTTATACGCGAAACCTTGTGTATAAAGATGATCGGTTTGAAATGATGGTGATCTGCTGGGAAAAAGGGCAAGTCTCGCGGGTTCACAACCACTCGGATCAAAAATGTTGGATGTCCGTGCCGGTGGGTAAACTTCGCGGTCAAAATTTTGCAATTGCGGAGATCAACGAATCGCTTGGCCATTGCAAGCTGATTGAAACCGATACCTTTGAACTGGCCGATTGTCTCGCTGCAAAAGTCGAACTTGAAGAACCGGTCCATCAGATTCTCAATCTGGCTGAGTACGATCAACGTGCCGTCAGCGTCCATATCTACTCAAAACCATACGACAGGTGCCTTTCTTACTGCCGTGACACCGATACATTCAAGGAAGTCCCGCTCTTTTACACGAGCATCGGCGGTAAACTGTGTGACAGCGTAAAGCTCTAGTAATTTTTATCCGCGTTTCCATCTGACGCCGTCTTTTGTATCCTCAAGAATAATTCCGCGTGCTGCCATTTCGTCGCGGATTTCGTCCGATCTCGCAAAATCGCGATTATGCCGGGCGTCCTGCCGCTGGACGATGAGGGCCTCGATGTCGGCGTCGAGAATTTCATTGTCTTCGGTCCCGAAGATTCCAAGGACCGAGTCGAATTTCTTGATCGCGTCCAAAACAGCGGACTGATCGTCCGCCTGCAAGCCGTCGCCCGCGCGTATCGTGTTTATCTCGCGAACCATATCGTGAATGGCTGCGAGAGCAGCGGCGGTGTTGAGGTCGTCATCCATCACGGCCTCGAAATCGACGAGAGCTTTTGCGACCGATGCGGCCGCCTGGGGATTTGAGCCTTCTTTTGCTTTTGACTCACCAACGAGTGAGCGGAAATTACGCAGCCGTTCGATCGTCGATTCGGCTCCCTTTAAGCCTTCGAATGTAAAATTCAACTGCTTGCGATAGGGAACGGACAGCAGTAAATAGCGGATCGCGAGCGGAGAATAACCCTGTTCGCTAAGATCGCGGAACGTGAAGAAATTGCCCTTCGATTTGGACATCGTCACGTCGTCGATCTTGAGAAATTCGCTGTGTATCCAGTATTTTGAAAACAACTTTCCGGTCGCGCCTTCGCTCTGGGCGATCTCGTTTTCGTGATGCGGGAATTGGAGGTCCATCCCGCCGGCGTGTAGGTCAAAAGTCTCGCCGAGATATTTCATCGACATCGCGGAGCACTCGATGTGCCAGCCCGGACGTCCGCGTCCAAATGGGGCATCCCAGCCTGGCTGCTCGTTTTCACCGACCAGCTTCCAGAGCGCAAAATCGCGGGCGTCTTCCTTGTCGTATTTGTCGCTGTCTATCCGCTCGCTGCCACCGACCTTGTTGCCGGAAAAACTAATCTTCGACAGCTTGCCGTATCCAGGAAACGCGCTGATGCGGTAATAGATCGAGCCATCGGATTCGTACGCATGATCATTCTCCAGAAGCGTTGAAATGATATTGATCATCTCCGGAATATGATGTGTCGCTCGTGGAATTATCTCAGGACGTTCGTTGCCGAGTGCGTCAAAGTCTTCGAGAAAATACTGGGCATACGGTTCGGTGAATTCGTCGATAGAGATATTTCGAGCGGCCGCTTCATTGATAATGCGGTCGTCGATGTCAGTCAAATTCATTACGTGCGTCAGATCATAGCCCGTGAACTTTAAATATCGACGCAAAATATCGGCGAAAATAAACGTCCGAAAATTACCGATATGATTAAAATTCCAAACCGTCGGCCCGCAGATGTACATCCGTACTTTGCCCGCGTCTATCGGGTGAAATTCCTCGATCTGTCGCGATAATGTGTTAAAAAACTTGAGCATAAGAAAAAAGCTAAAAGCTATAAGCTATCAGCTATCAGCTATTTCGAAAAGCGCATTCATAGATCTTTTTCAACGAAACGTGCTCGAGCCTCGTCCGAAAACAAATACTCACGGCTATAGAAGCGAAGCGGATAATCTTTGTCGTACGTCGCGACCAGTTCGTTCGCTTTATCCAATAAAGAAGTCCCGTTTTTTGCCGCGTTAAAATCCGCGACCGTTCGCATCCAAAATACTGTCAATGTCTCGTGATAAGGCATTTCCTTCGTCAGATTGACGCCGAATGCACCGAGCAGAGTAAATAGTCCGCTCCGCATCTTGTCGGTTGCCGTATCGATGTCATGAAGGCCCAGATAGTGGAGGGCGACAGTCAGATGCTCCGCGTGTTTCCAGGCATCGCGCGATATAGTCGCGTCCTCAAAGCCGCTAATCACGTTAACAATTTCATTTTCGGACTCATATCTTTTCATAACTTTTGTTGCTACTTACGAAAAAGATTCGACCACACGCCGCCTGATCGAGACTATTGTTGCAGTCGAAGAGGAACATGCTACCGACATTGCGGACGTGCTCTTCGCGGCAAAATCACAACTGGCTGCGATCTAATGACAGCAAAATAGCCGTAATAATGGTTGCGAAGAGAGAGTTCCAATGTCAAGGCTTCTGCCTTTTTAGCCTTGATCTGAAGTGACCTCACCAGAATTTAAGATTTTACGAATATCGATCCCGCTCGTCTGGGCAAAGACAGCGTCAATTGTTTGGAATGGATAGCAATGTCGGAATTCTTAAGCCATTCGTGCCAGATGCCGTCCGCCGGAAAATTTGCGACCGCGTAATCCTGAAGATCGACATCGGACAAATTCAATATCACGGCAACGTGATTTTCACCCTCAAATCTATCAAAGGCCAAAACTCCGTTATCCGGATCTTCGTGGAAAAAATCGATCTTTTCGGTATGGAGCGCGGACATGGTTTTTCTAAGTTCGATCAGCGTCGAGTAATAATTAAAAAGTCCTTTATTTCCTTCATTTTCGAGTAATGTCCAGTTGATTTTATTGCTCCGCTCGGACATCCGGGTATATTCGCCAAATTCCTCGCCCATCCATATCATCGGTACGCCAACGGCGGTCATCAGCATCAATCCGCCGAGTTTAGCTCTTAAATATGCCTCGTCATCAAGTATCCCGTGCTCACCTAGCTTTCGAAAGAGGCGGTTCTGGTCATGGTTCGCTAGATAATTTACTACGCCCGTCACGGATGTGTATCCGAGTCGGCCCGGGTTGAGCGCGTCCTTGATCCGTTCAATGTTCAAAACTCCGTCCGTAAGATATTCGACGACGGCATACATAAAACCATCGTTCCAGCAGCTATCCATCGGTCCGTTCGGTTCCGTTACCTCCGGCGATGGCGGAATGTATTCGGCGACGTTGAAGAACGGCTTCATCGTCGCCATCTCGCGCGAATTTTCAACAAAGCCGCGCAGCGTATCAAAGTTATCTAGTTCGTTTGCGGCGTCGTAGCGGATCCCGTCGATCTGGTATTCCCTGATCCAGAACCGGATCGAGCCATAAATAAACTCGCGGGCCGGGTACTTTTCAAATCGCTTGTCAAAATACTCATAGTTAAATTCCGGTCCCCAATTCCTGTCCGGGTTTTTGGGATCGTGCCGAAACCAGTAGTCGTGATCGATCTGAACGAGAGCCGTTTCCGTGCTGGCGTGATTGTAAACACCGTCAACAATGACGCGGATACCCAGCCCGTGACACCGGTCGATCAGCTCCTTTAATTGCTCGGTTGAACCGTAATTGGGGTCTGGTGAAAAGTAATGGATCGGCGAATAACCCCAGCTATAATCACCGGGCGACACTTTTAACGGCATTAGTTCGAGAGCGTTGACGCCGAGTTCGGCCAGATAATTGAGTTTTGCTATTACGTCCGTGTATTTTCCGCGGGTGTAACCATCCTCCTCGCCACCGGAAAAATCGCCAACGTGCATCTCGTAAATGACTATGCGGTCATTCGTCGGCAGATCAGTCGCGTTAAACTGCCATTCGTATTCGTCAACGATCTTAATACCGTCTTTAAGGCGGAGGATTGAATTCTGAGTCGCCGGATCCACATTTGTCGAGTACGGATCGCTGATGCTCTTCCATTCGTCTTCGTTATAAAACCAGCTTTTTGACTGGATGTTAAAGCGGTACGCATACGTGCCGTCGGCAAGGGTTTGCCTTGTCCTGAAATATCCGTCTTCGCCCTTCTCCATCGCGATCTCTTTCCAATCCGAGAAATCGGCGATCAGATTAGCAGCGTTATTGTACGGAGCGAAAAGTTGGAATGTGTATTCGGACTCTGCCATGGCTGGGATCAGATTTGACGTGCGAGCGGTAGAGGTTCGCACGTCATTAATTAAGCGGCTTTCACCAGCATCTCATCCTCCAGTTCGTCCATAAACAGATATTTGCGCCATTCAGGACGATTTTCCGCATAGTGGCAAAGCAGTACGTGGTCGAGACCAAGACGCAGCAGCTTTTGCGAGGTCAACAACGGCATCCTCGCCTGCTCTGGAGTGCGGTTGCCTTTTCGTTGGTTGCACTTGACGCAGGCTGTGACCAGATTTTGCGGGGTGCTCTCGCCGCCCTGGGCTCGCGGGAAGATGTGATCGAGCGTCAGGTCCTTGGCGTGACGGTGCTCGCCGCAGTATTGGCAGCGATAGCGGTCGCGAATGTAGATACGGGCGCGTTTCATCGTTGTTTCGCGGTTGTTACGCCGTAAATGAATGTAGTGCCGCAGCCGGATGACCGACGGCACAGGGAAAATCGTGGACGGAGAATGGAGAACATTATCGCCGTCGTTTTCTTCGACAAACACAGCGCCGCGAAACCACAGGCAGACCGACCGCGCCACACCGACCGTGCCGAGCGGCTCGTATGAAAAGTTCAAAAGTAAAACTCGACCTGTAAGCAATTCTCTCCCCTCCTTTATTCTCTAGGTAATGTAATATCAAACGTCGTTAAACGCAAGCACTATACGTAGTTGCATAAGGTTTGTGTAAACCCAATATTGAGTCTTTTCATATCGTCTGATAGACAAAGCGATCATGTGTGTACTAAATTATTTTCGCCTCTAAATTTAATTAGTGCTACGAATGCTATGGCAGAAGAAACTTTACGTCCCGAGAGTATTTGCCACTGCAAAGACGTCCGTAGTACCCAAAAATGGAAAACAACATAAAAGAAAGACGCCTAATTGCGACCGGTGTTGATGCTGATGGAAAAAGCGTCGTCGTTAGCGACAGTCGGATCGAACCCCGCACCGCTGCCGCCGTCCCGGGCTACGGCTGGCATCGGCTATGGAGCATGGACGAAATTCCGCTTGCTTCAAACGACGGCACCGAACCCGGCGGCCCGGCCCATTTTCCCGCTCCCGGCGGCCTGAGATTTATCGTCTTCACCATCCCGCCAAGCTCCGTCAAAGCCCCGCCCGATCTCGACACGGAACCGGCAATGCAGGAACTGGAACAAAAATTCCCCGGTCGTGCCGCCCACATGGAATCGCACCAAGCCGGCCTCCACACTACCGCGACAATAGATTTCATCTACGTCGCCGCCGGTGAAATCTGGCTCGAACTCGACGACCAAAAAGAGATTCATCTCAAGACCGGCGACTCATTGGTCCAAAACGGCACCCGCCACGCGTGGCGAAATCATGGCGACAAGCCGTGTACTCTGATTGTGACAATCATTGGGACGGAAAAGAGCTGAATCGATTCACCCGATTTATTTCGGGCGTCAAAATATGTTGTTCAAATGCACCTTAAAGGTAAGAAATGCTCTTCGATTGCGTGATCGGGACCTTGATACGGTCAGCGGCGACCTAGGACTCAACGTTTGGTTTTGCAACCTTTTCTATATCGACCGGCGTAAATGTCTGTTGTGGACGCATGAGCGTTCTCTATTTAGTGTGATTGCTCCGGGCGTGCGTCAGGCGGATTTTCGCTATTTTGGCGAACTCTTTTGCATACATGCGTTGCCGGTTTTGCGCGGGACGGAAGGAGTCTCCGCGTCTGGCAAAGGCCGTCTTCTGGATTGCCGCCCTGACAGTTTTGCCAAAACAGATAGCGCGAGTGTGCTCGGCACGATGAACGACCATATTTTGAGGTGCAAGGATTATGTCTATGACCGAGGCGGACTCGACCAGATCGACCTCGATCATTTGAACCACATACTAAATCATATTCCGTTAGGGGCTCTTCGCTTTAAGTTCGCATCGGAGCGTCTGTTAGAGGTACTGGAAACATAAACTCGGTGTCGTCGCCAACGGTGACAAACATTAAAGTCTCGGGAGCAACACGTGTGTTGTGTTTTCTTAAAAACGGCGGGACAGAAGCACAAAATGACTGTAAATATTGCAAATACTGAGCTTATTTGTCCCGCCTAGGCGTGGGACACGCGTGGGACAAGGTGGGACGGGCAACAACGAAGAATTCGCTAAACTCTTTGTATAAAATGGGTTATGCGGCGTACGGAGTTTTGCGTGTCCCGCATAAATTGTTCTGAGTTCTAAAATATCCTTGGCTAATCCGCGAGGCATATTTCCTTCTGAAGATGTTCAGAGTGCAAGGTTTAGCTTGTTTTCTGTAGCCGGATACACAAGCTAAAGCTTGTACTCTGAGTAAGGAAAGGGTCTCGGCGGAAGGAATTGAAGCTAGAAATGACGGTATCCTTTTGACTCTAAAATGGTAGATACTCCGTCTTGCCTAAGCGCATTGGTTCCATTGTTTGCGGTTACCGTTCCGATACGCGTGATCCCGCCTATTTTTGCGGCTGAAATTTTTTTTTCGTCAGCAGTAAAAAGCAACTCAAAATCCTCCCCACCGTGCAAAGCCATCTCAAGGCTCTGGCCGTGATCGAAATGCTTCTCAAGCGATGCGTCCAGCGGCAAGGAATCGGCATCGATAATCGCTCCGACGCCGCTTGCGTAACAAAGGTGGGCCAAGTCTGACGACAGGCCGTCACTGATGTCGATCATCGCATTCGCTATGCCCAGTGTAGTCAGTAGTTTAGCTATGTCTAGTTGAGGTTGCGGTCGAAGGTGGCGAAGTAATAGTTTGCGTGTTATTTCGAGCGTAGATTGGTCCAGTTTGACACCGCTTTCGAGCAATTTCAGACCGCCCGCTGCCCCGCCGAGTGTTCCGGTAACGAAAATCGCATCTCCGGCCTTGGCCCCCGAGCGTAAGACTGCTTTTCGTTTAGCAATTTCGCCGCCAACTATTGAATCAATGACGATCTTATCAAGTATTTTTGAAACGTCGCCGCCGATAAG
This sequence comes from Pyrinomonadales bacterium, assembly GCA_038227175.1. Taxonomy (GTDB): domain Bacteria; phylum Acidobacteriota; class Blastocatellia; order Pyrinomonadales; family Pyrinomonadaceae; genus OLB17. The sequence continues at coordinate 91,228 of JBBRPZ010000022.1, forward strand.
CTCAACATTGAATTCGGCCGCAAGCTCCATAAAGCCTGCATAAAATCGATTCAGAAAGTCACTATTCCACAGGTTTTCCGGCACTCCGACCGAAAGCATGGCCCATTTCGCTTCGCCACCCATGGCAGCGATGTCCGAAAGGGAAACGGCAAGGGTTTTGTGACCGACAAACTCGGGTGTTGTCCAATCGACCCGAAAATCAATGTCTGCGACAAGCATGTCGGCCGTCAACAAAAGGTCGGTATCGGCATCTTTGGGAAGTACGGCGCAGTCGTCGCCGATCTTATCGAGCGAATATTTGGACTTAATGTTTTCTATGAACTCAAACTCGCTGACCATAAAATTGCTGTTGACACAAGTGCATTAAATACATAAAATAACGGCTACTGTTTTATAAGAGACTTTAACACAGACGAACGACCGATGGCACAAGAACCTGTAGTAATACCTGAGAAAATCTACTTCAAAATAGGCGAAGTTTGCGAGTTGGTTGGCGTGCAGGCGCATGTCCTGCGGTATTGGGAGACTGAGTTTCCAATGCTTTCGCCGCAGAAAAACAAATCGGGGCAGCGAAGCTATCGCCGCCGCGATGTCGAGATCGCATTGCGTGTTAAACAGCTACTTTATAACGAAATGTTCACCATCGCCGGAGCCCGTAAAAAGCTACAGAGCGAGTCCCGCGAGGTAAATCGTCCCAAAGCCGAAGCGGAGGCTGTATCGGCGGCGATCGGTGACGACATCCGTGCACCCACATTATTCGATAACTATGTCGAAACTCCGGTCCAGATCGACGAACCGCGTTCCACGGCCTCGGCCCCTCCGGAATTTAACGGGGAGCAGCGTGAAGCCTTAAAGACGCTTGCGACGCATTTGTTGGAGCTGCGGGAGATGCTAAAGCCCAACCACCCGCGACCGTAGCAAAAATAGTCCGGTTTGACATTCATTCGTCGCACGAATTACTCTAAAATTCGATATTTCGGGACGTAGCGCAGTCTGGTAGCGCGTTCGCTTGGGGTGCGAGAGGTCGCAAGTTCAAATCTTGTCGTCCCGACCAATAAAAACGGGGCTTTCGGCCAGTTTCGAAAGCCCCATTTTTTCAAGTTGGTTGCAGGTTGGTTGCACTTTTCTTTTTCAACTCAAAACTTCCAGTAATTCTTCACTTCTTTTCAAACTAACTCTCGAGTAGGTCTATTGATTCGCAGATAGGTGCATAACTGCGCCACTGGTGCATTTACTTGCCAAAAACAATGGGAATTTCTCAAAAACCAGCGATTTCATGAGGCACGTTGTTTGCAAAAGGCCAGGCGGATCACAGGAGGATCAAAACCATGGTTGAAGTTGTAACTATCGAGAAAGGTGAACTGATTCGTTTGATAGACATGTCAATTTCCGGAGCGATCGAACGCGCAATTCGTTCCGCGAAACCGCCTGAAATCATGACAAAGGCCGAAGTAGCAAAATACCTAAAAAAGTCTCATGCGACGATCAACCGATGGATGCGTTATAACGGCCTTCCATATCACGGTGTCGGTCGTCCCACCTTTAATCGGGCCGAGGTTGACGCCTGGCTGGCCCAAATGTGATATCACTATGGCAGTTTACAAACGATTTAATAGCAAACGTATAACGTCACGACATCCGGCTTATTCAAAAGCGCGTTGGTGGGTCTATAAACGCATCAAGGGACAAAAGCCGATCCATCAGGTAATTCCTGAGGCTCGGACTCGTGAAGAAGCAGAACTTGCTGAAAGACATTTAGTCAGGGCATTGTTTGATAGGGCTTATGGCATTGCCGATACCACAACGGCATTCGAGGACTTTATCGAATCGACTTATCGCAAATATGTCGAACAAAATAACGTCAATAAAGGGGCAAAAAGACTATACATTAGGCTTCTGCTTGATCATTTCAAAAATAAATCACTGACTTCAATAACACCTCAGGATTGCCGGGACTGTCGTTCGAAGCTCCAAATTCGAGCTAATAAGCGCAGTAAAGGTGGTCTCTCTGCCTCGTCGATAAACCGAATAATGTCCACCGCGTCGAAGATTTTTGGCCTTGCGTGTGAAGAAGGAATTCTCGATCGCAATCCGATGCAGTACGTTAAGGCTCTCCCCGAGCCGCCGCCCCGAAAACGTTTGTTAACTGCCTCGCAAAAAGAGGTTTTATGGAAGGAACTTGAGACAGACCCATTGCTTTACCGGCTTGTGGTATTGGCTGTAAATCTTCCATTGAGGCGCGGCCAGCTATTGGCTCTTGACGAAAAAGTAATTGACTTCGAAAACGAACGCGTTTGGGTCATTCACTCAAAAGGACGTCCTCCGCGGTTGGTTCCAATAAATGCTACCGTTACCTCTGTGTTGCGGCAGATGATTGCTGAGAGGCAACTGCCTTTTCCAATCAAGGACTTTCGCAAACGATGGCACGCAGTTCTGATTCGGGCGGGAATCAATAGGCCAGATGGAACCCGTGCAGAGAACTATCATTTTCACGATCTCCGCAGTTATTTTGCGAGTGAACTCATTCGCCGAAACACAAATCCGCTGGTGGTTCAAAATCTCTTTGCCCATTCAGATATGAGCATTACAAATATGTACGCGGAAACAGAGGCGGACATATTGCTCGAAGCCGTTAAACGGCTCGATAAACCACAAGAAAATGGGGCCGTCGTGAGGAGTTAGCTAGCTTTTAGGATTAAGGATTAATTTTTGATTTTGCGAGCCGCGATATTCACCGGCATTCATGCTGAGTTGTTTTACGAATGGACCGTCAATGAGGAAGTCGGTGTGAGTGAGAATATAATCCACATTTGGATCTTTTCGATCAATTAAGGCTTCGAGCTTGTAGCCTGTGTAGATTGTGAGATGAAGATGATAACGCTTTAGTCTGTAAACAAGCTCTGCGACCTGCTCCGGTTGATCGAACGGTTCGCCGCCTAGAATTGTTACGCCATCATGATCCGCATGATTTGCGAGTATCTCACCGACTATTGAAGCGATAGACACCCGGACGCCATTCTCGGCTTTGTGGGTTTGGGGAACGTAACACCCTTGGCAGCGGATTGAGCAGCCTGAGACCTGAACCACGCTACGCCTTCCGGGACCATCAACAGTCGAATAATGGTACAACCGATAGAGATAAATTGATGGTGTGTCGGTACGCAAAGGTTCCGTTCGTTGCTCCATCGGTAGGGTAATTTTTTGGGCCGAGGCGGGCCGAGCGCAATTGACGCTGACCGATGTTCCAAGATCCTTTGCCAGTTCGTTGGCGGCCGCCTTTGATAGCCGCGAAGCTTCAACAGTGACCCGGCCGGCATCGGGCTCTAAAGTAAAAACGATTTCACTTGCCATTGCCTTGAATTTGGCGCCTTGTCTGAGGCATTCCGTAATATTCTTTTGTTTTTTTATCAATCGCCGGATCTCCTAGAAGCCGTTTCAAATGCTTAGCCGCTTGCTCGCAGGCCGGCCCCCGAATTCCTTTGATCTCGGTCGCGCATTTGCCGGTATCGGTGTCAATCGTAAATTCAACTTCGGGCATCTGTAGTTTTCTCCTAATATTTGATCCTGATCTTGATCGTTTTCCCGATTTGTTCCCGGATAAGCTTCCCTCCGAGAGTCTTTGCCATGTTCCGGGCAGCCGCTTCGTGATAGTTCGTTTGGAGTCTCGTCACGAAATCTCTGCCCAGTTGGTAGTTGAGATCCATGTCATCAATAACAGCAACGTAACCCTTGGCGGTTCTTTGAAACCCAATGTCACCGAGAAGGTGGTACTTTTTAGCATCGGCGCGCCGGATAAGAATATCCGCACGGCGGATGTCCCGCTTGTCCCATCCCTCCAATGCTAGATTGTCCCCCTGAGTTACAGTTTCAAATCCGAGGTGATTTAGAGCTTCCACAAGAAGCCCGGAGTTCGCAAAGGTCTCTGACTCAAATGCCATGTATTTGCTCATATTTTTCTCTTTCCCGTTTGTGGAGCACCTCTTTTATAGTTCGTATGCTCGGCTGGATTTCGGCCCGGCGAGCGACGATGCGTCACTAAAAGACGGGTTCGCTCCCTTGATATTGTTTCTGGCCCACTTGCGAATTTCTTCGATCTTGTCGCTCATCATGTGGGCGGTC
>JBBRPZ010000023.1:0-86455 GCA_038227175.1 Pyrinomonadales bacterium
CTTCCTCGAATTCGCCGCCCGCGGCAACGTCCCCGTCCACTACGCCGCCCTCAGCTATAGCACGCCGCCGGACGAGCTCGCCGCCAACCTCGCCGCCTGCTGGTGGGAAGACATCGGCTTCTTCCCCCACCTCTGGCGCCTCTTCCACGTCCGCGAATACACCGCCACCATCGTCTTCGGCGACAAGCCGGTAATGAATCCCGACCGCAAACTGCTGGCTGCCGAGCTAAGGAACCACGTTGCCGAGAAATTCATTCCGGTGTTGTAAATAGATTAAAAGCGGACCGGAGCACTATTTAGTTGATGACTTCTTTTTCAATAACATTTTAGCCGTGGCAATCTGAGCAATCGCTTGAAGTCAGTAGTTAAATTAGATGCCGAATCTTTTCGTCTCTACTATTACTTTGAAGTTTTGACTAGGGAATTCCTCTCTCAAGATCTTGGGCGGTTGGGCACCCTCGTTGACGCGTACACCTTAAAAGCCGCCGGCTGTGCAATAGCCGCAATGGCTTTGCAGTTCGGCATCTGCGGGTGGGAAGACATCGACTTCTTCCCCGCTTCTGGCGCCTCTTCCAAGTCCGCGAAGATATTTTTGGCAACGTACCAATTATGAATTCAGACCGCAAGGTTTTCTAGGTTTTATAAGGCCGGAAGCGGAAACTTTCAATGTGGTGAATTAATCAGCGGGCCCAAGCTGCATGCATGAATTTGTATTCGGGGGTTTGTAATTCGGTCACGAATTTCCCGTCTTTAATCGCGGGTAGAAATATTATACTCTGCACTGCTCTTACACAACGACGGTCAATCTCAGAACCAAGACTTTTTAGAATGCTAACGTCGCCTATCGACGAATCCGATCGAAGCTCAACCGAAAGTTTGACCGTTCCGTTTCTTTCAGTGGGTGCAAGGGAAGTGGTTTGTACTGGCGGACCGTAAAATAAGGTCTGCGCCGAGCGGTCCTTTACCGGAATCTTGTAAGATTTTTCGATTCCCTCGACAAAAAGAGAAATATAAGAAGCCTTAGACTTTTGGTCACCTTTTTGAAGAAGATTATTTGCGGCCTGCCGCAACCGATTCCACCACTCACATTCCGCCGGTGTGCATTGTTCAGTTGGAGACGGAATCTCTTTGTACGTCGAAACCACGATTCCTGGACCCGAGTTAGTTTTCACCGTTTTGGTGTCCTGAGCTGAAACGAAGCAGCTAAAAAACAGTCCAATAAACAGTAAAAGTCCACTTCGAAACACGGAATGGCGATTCCGGGAGCGAAAATCTGTCCCGAAAATCATATTGTCTCTCTTGTTTAAGGTATTCCAATTCATCCCAGGAAACACGTACTTTGATTTATCGCGCTACTCCCCGTAATCATCGTCCTTAATTATGAAAAAGGCGTCTGCACTACCACCACAATAGCAATTATTACTGCACCATTAATGAATAGTATCCCATACTCAATGGATTTCATGAACCTAAAGCGTCAATTTTCGTTTTCGATATTTAAGGTGCGACCCCAAGGCTACGCCTTGGGGTCGCACAAGTGTCTACTGCCAATAATCGGCTTCTCTAATGATGAAGAAAGGCTCCGCTCCGCCCCCTCCGCCGCAAGAGCAGTTGTAGGTGCAATACCAATGGATTTGGTCCCCGGACTGAACTCCTTGAGCATCGCTCAAATCACAGAAACATCCCGCAAATGGTTCCGACGGACAACCGTCCGCTTTGACTACACGAGTGCTCAATTGAACCATGCCTAAGCCAAGTACTACTAGCGAAATAGTTGCCAATAGATACGTTAAGATTTTCTTTTTCATTTTTATCTCCTCCTAAATTAAATAATAGTTTCAGCGGTCAATTGCTCGCCCTGTCGTTCAGAGAAATACCGAAATACAGTTCTACTTCTGACCTCATGTCGTCGGTGAATGCTCCGGGCCATATTTTATCTACTTTACCCTGAGCGTCAACTACTATAGTGAGCGGCGTGAGCGTAAGCTGGTATGCCGCTTTTGTCTGGGAGCTTAGGTGCGTGAGTAACTCGGATCGCAACCCGTGTGCCGAAAGAAAGGCCGTCCCCTTAGAATCATCGTTTCCCAAAGTCGCTGCGAAACTGTGAAATCCTTTCTGACTCGAAGCATTTTCAATAAGTTTCCACTGCGGGGCTGTATATTCGCAGGCTACACATCCGGGTGCAAAAACAAAGAAAACTGTCTTTTGAGCTTCGTTGGGGTTAATCGTCACGGCTTCGCCCGAAACTCTTTGCGCGACGAGCGGCGGTACCTGTTGCCCCGGCTTGAGATATTCAGGCTCGCTGCGATTTTTAGCTGCCTTTAGGTCATAATTCTGCTTGATCAAAAGTGCATTGGTGATACAAAGGGCAACTAAGATCAGACCGAAAAGATACGAACCAATTTTCCGAGGTGCTCCACCCGAAACAACGTCCGAAGGGTTTTCAACCGATAAGTTCTCGCTCATATGTTTTTGGTAAACCGCTGAAAAACAAAAAGTTTAGGTTAACTAAATTGTTTCGTAGCGAAAGCAAGACGTCAACGATTATTTCTTGTCGTAAATCATCATTTATTTGTCCAAATCGAGCTTTTCTATACCTTTTTGTGATTGGGGGTGCTCAATTTGAGCTTCCAGTTGTTCGATTGCGGCGTGGTGTTTGCGGAAAGCGGTCGGGGCGAGGCCGAATTTCTTTTTGAAATCCTGGGTTAGATGGCTTTGATTTGAGAGGCCAACATTAAATCCGATAATCTTGACCGGATGGTAGGTTGTTAATAGAAGTACCGCAACTTTTCGAGACGGCGGTTATGGAGCCAAGTGATCGGCGGCGTTCCCATTTCTTGTTTGAACAGCTTTCTAAAGTAAGGTACGGACAACTCAGCATGAGCAGCCATCGCTTCATCCGTCCAATCCTTAGCAATGTCCGCTGATATGCTACTGATCAAATCAAAAATTCTTTTGTCAATTATCCTATCCATCGTGAGAGTACCCCGTAAAAATCTAAGAACGCGAACACGCTAGCACTCTTTTTCCGCAATTGCAACACCAGAGAGAGAGAGAGAGAGAGAGTAACTTTCCGTGCAGAATCTGTAAAAAGATTGACTATTGGTAGCACGCTGTATTATACTTGCAACGTTGTCGATGAGCCTGTCGGATCGTTCTTTGACAACCGAGAGATTTGATCATTGACTCATTTGTCCATTTGGGACGGAAAATGGAAAAGGTGTCCCACTTTTGTATGTGCGCGCACGCAAAAAAGCACAAATGGGGATAACGGGCGTATTTGCAAGCATTTAGACTGTCCCATTTTGCAAAAGTGGGACAGTTTTTGGGACGCCAGCGGGGAAAAGTACCCCATTTTTGTATGTGCGCGAACATAAAATTGTCAAAAGCGGGGTTAACGGGCTTATTTACAACGTTTAGCCTGCCCCATTTTGCAAAAATGGGGCGCTTTTTGGGACACTCATGTCGGAACCACCTGCGGTAGCGGGTGGTTGACGATAGTCACCCACGACTTTAAGCATGTCGATGGACCGCGTTAAATCACCCACTACCGTAGGTGGTTCTGACTTTGGAAACATGATTTGGGACACGTGGGACACTCGGGACACTTGGGACAGCCTATAGAACCGGTGGTCGAGTTCCTTTTGCAGCTTGCTTAACCATGCTAGGAATACGATCAGAGCGCGCCGAGGTTCAAAAGCGTCGTCCGCTGTGGTATCTTTATCGTTTTGAAATTGGTCTAAAACCTCGGTTTAGTAAATTGATGACGAACAGAATATACAACTTTAGTGCCGGACCGGCCGTGTTGCCCGTACCGGTACTCGAAAAAGCACGGGATGAAATGCTCTCGCTCAACGGCATCGGGATGAGCGTGATGGAGATAAGCCACCGCTCAAAGCATTTTGAAGCGATCCTCGAGTCGGCGGTAAATGGGATTCGCGAACTGTTGGGCGTTCCGGCCAATTACAGGATCCTTTTTTCGCAGGGCGGGGCATCGCTGCAATTTTCGATGGTCCCGATCAATTTTTTGGGCAAGGATCAAACTGCCGACTATGTGATAACCGGTTTCTGGGGCCGCAAGGCACTCGCCGAAGCACAACGGTGCGGGAACGTGAATGTTATCTACTCAACTGCCGAAAGCGGATATCGGAACCTGCCTGAACAGGCCGAATTGAATTTCACCCCCGACGCGCGATATGTCCACTATGTCGCCAACGAAACGATCGAGGGCGTTGAGTTCAAATACGACATCGACGCCGGCGGTATACCGGTCGTTTGCGATATGTCGTCAAATATTTTGTCAAAACCCATCGACTTCGATAACTATGCCCTGATCTATACCGGCGCTCAGAAAAATATCGGGCCGAGCGGCATCGCGATAATAATTATCCGCGACGACATGATCGAGCGGGTACCCGAGGGGCTGCACACGCTGCTTGATTATCGAGCAATCGCTGAAAACGGCTCGATGGCCAACACGCCGAACACATGGTCGATCTACATGGTCGATCTGGTGTGCAAATGGCTCAGGGGCGAAGGCGGAGTCGAGGCAATGCAGCAGCGAAACGCCGAAAAGGCGGCAATTCTTTACCAGGCGATAGATTCGAGCGACGGTTACTATACGGGCCATGCGAACCGCGAGGTGCGCTCGGTGATGAACGTCACATTCCGCCTCGCTTCCGAAGACCTCGACGACCAATTCTGCCGCGAAGCCACCGCCGCCGGTCTCGACGGCCTAAAAGGCCACCGTTCACTCGGCGGGGTGCGCGCCTCGATATACAACGCCTTTCCAAAGCGGGGCGTACACGCCCTTGTCGATTTTATGCAGGATTTTGCACAGCGGAATGGCTGAGCGGGGAAAATATTTAAGGAGCGGCTTAGCCGAATACGGGCAAAACAAACGCACCGTACGGCTTTTCAGCCGGAAGTTGGGCTCAAGTTCTTTGACAATCAAACTGTTAGGCCAGTGGTAACTCATACTTGTCGGGCGCTTTCGATTGCCGTTGCGAGATCCGCCTCGTCCTTTCCCGACACTGTCCGCAGGTCGATGACGATGCGACTGTCGACAATTCGTGCGATAACGGGCGGATCGGAGTTTCTTAGCAGATGTTCGAGTCTCGAAGCCGTCATTTTTTTGTGCGTCAAAGCGAGCAGCTTTGTTTGCAATTGAACCGCCGGGGCCGCACCGCCGCCGATGGCCGATGCTCCGTCGATGATCTCAACGCTTAGATCACTTTCTTTGCCAAGTTTTTCGCAAAGCTGGTGCGAAAAACGCGTGACACGTTCCTCGATCTCTTTGGGGCTTGTCGAGAGCATTTGTATAACGGGAATATCCGTTGTGGCGATGCCGCGGCGGTAGGCTTCGAGCGTTGCCTCCAGGGCGGCGTACGCGACCTTGTCCACGCGCAGGGCACGATACAGCGGGTGCTTTCGCAATTGCTCGATGATCTCTCGTTTACCCGCGATTATGCCGGCTTGCGGACCACCGAGGAGCTTGTCGCCGCTAAATGATACGACATCCGCACCGGCAGCGATCGAGCTGCTGACGACCGGCTCGTCGTTCAGCCCAAATTCACTGAGGTCAATCAACGCCCCTGAACCGATGTCTTCGTATAGGAGAACTCCGTGCTTTTGCGCCAAAGCTGAAAGCTCCGATAACGTCGGCATGGCGGTAAAACCTACGATCCGGTAATTTGACGGGTGGACGCGGAGGATCATCCGCGTGTGTTGACCGATCGCCTTTTCGTAATCGGCGAGCTTTGTCCGGTTTGTCGTGCCGACCTCACGCAGCGTTCCGCCGGATTGCGACAAAACATCGGGCACACGAAAATCGCCGCCGATCTCGACAAGCTCGCCGCGCGAGATCACCACTTCGCCGCCGGAAGCGAAGGCGGTCAAGATGAAAAATGCAGCTGCGGCGCAGTTGTTGACGATGAGAGCGCTTTCGGCGCCGGTTAATTCGACGATCACTTCTTCGGCCCGCGAACCGCGTCGGCCGCGTTTGCCGGTTTCGAGATCGTATTCCAGCGTGCAATAGCCCGAAGCATTATCGACCGCCCGCCGCGCGTTGTCGGACAAAGGCGCCCGGCCGAGATTTGTATGGATAATGACGCCGGTGGCATTAATTACGCGACGGGTTCCCGTCATCTGTTCCGACTGCCACAGACTTTTTATCCTGGTTTGAGCATACATCAAGAGGTTCACTTCCGACCGTTCACCCTCAAGTTTTCCGATCTCCTGCCGAAGAGAATCAACGGCTCTTCGTGCCAACACCGAGCAATGCCGCTCGCCTGCCGTCACAGCGATCTCACGCGCCGCGTCGGAACGGAGCAGTTCGTCTACCGACGGCAAATGGCGAAGGATCGAGTTTTGAGCAGTTGCTTTGGCGGAGCGCATGTAAATATCTTAACCGAAAATTAAAAAAACCGTGGAAATACCTTGTTTTTAGCGATATGTTTAAAAAGGGCCTGTCCCATCACTCACCTTTATTAATAAACATTCAAAATGGCATTAATCGGAAATAAATTATACAGAAACCTTCAGTCAAAGAACGACGAGGTGGCCGAGATCGATCAGCAGCTTTCGCGGCTTGAGGATGATATCCGCAAGCTCAAGATCGATTTTGATATATATTTCAACGGTGCAGTTAAGCGTCCGCCTCTCGAGGCGCGGGCGCGGCTTGATTCGTACATCAAACGCCTCGCCGATAACCGCAATCTGTCATTCGCCCAGCGGTACTATTTCAACACGCTCGTCGCGCGTTTTACGTCATACCGCGAGTTGTGGCGGCGGACATTGAAGGCAAAGGGCGAAGAGCTTGTATAAAGACTGTCAAAAGTGATTTCGCCCGCGAATCACACGAATAAACGCGAATTAAGTCCTGGATTTCGTCTTATTCGCGTAATTCGCGGGCAAATGCTTAGCCGCAAAAAAAGAGACCGCCTTTTTAGACAGTCTCTTTTTTAATTTCAGATGTCGAGGCTCATGCCACCTTCATCACATTTTCCGCCTGCGGGCCTTTGGGGCCATTTGTGACCTCAAACTCGACCTCCTGACCCTGGATCAAGGTCTTATAGCCGTCTCCGTCGATCGCGCTGTAATGCACGAAAATATCTTGTTCACCGGGTTGCTCGATAAATCCGTAGCCCTTAGCATTATTAAACCATTTGACCTTGCCGACAGTTTTTGACATCACTTCTAAATCCTCCTAAAGCTTAAATCCTCAAAATTCTCCCACTCAAAGAGCGGAAAACAACACTGCAGCCTAAGGCATATACGGTAGCCACTCAGGTGCAGTCAAAATCTATGTCGCACTAAATTTACCCAAAAGTCACACGAATCTTAAACTACAAGACCCTGATGCTTTTCTTTGTTTTTGTGTTTGATAGACGAACGAAATTTAACCAAATCTTAATCGCGTGTCAAGGGATTTTTCGCCAATTCGCCGATTTTGGCAAAAAATTGACATAAATTCGTTAATAAAGGAAAATAAAGCCGGATTTTATTAGATTCTGGAGATTCCTCGGTGAAGTATTTGGCTTTGTTTTTGCTACTAATTGCGGTCCTTTGCGCGGCGGTCTCTGGACAGGCGATCAAGCCCACAAAGCAGAACAAGTTAGCGGCTGAAGTTACGCAACTTGAGCGGGATATCGGGCAGGCAAATATCCGGCGTGACAAGGCATTTTTCGAACGCGTCGAGGCGGACGAGTTCATTTTTACCGATTCGGCCGGCGGAATAACCACCAAAGCTGAAGATGTCGCGAGTCTCGACAAACCGGTCGGCGACTTTAAGCTCGTTTCGTACGATGTTGGAGATATTAAGGTCACAGTCTACGGCCAAACAGCTGTCGTGACAGGCCTGACGACAACCGTATCTCGGGGAAAGGATCGCGAGGTCACGACCCGGAACCGATTTACAGACGTGTTTGTGAAAAGGAAAGGCTGGTGGCAGATCGTTGCTGGCCATTCGTCACGCATTCGGGAACCGCAGAAATAGCAATATGGCATCGGACTACGGCAAAAACCCGCCACTTTGTTACAACAAATACCTCAGAGTTCCCGAACTGCTCGATCTACAGGAGCGGCTGTCTGAGCCGACGAGCCACGATGAACTGTTATTTATAATAATCCATCAGACGTACGAGCTGTGGTTTAAGCAGATCCTGCATGAGATTGACGCGACAATAAAATGGCTCGATGAGGGACGTGCATTTCGCGTCAATCACAGTCTGCGGGCCGTTACCGGCATCGAAAAGATAATGGTCTCGCAGATACATATTCTGGAATCAATGGCTCAGATCGGGTTTCTCGAGTTTCGCGACAAGCTCAATCCCGCGAGCGGTTTTCAATCGATGCAGTTTCGCGAGCTGGAATTTCTCTCGGGGCAGAAGGACGAAAAGATACTTGAGATCTTCAAATCGGACGAGTTTGCCTACAAGCGTCTGAGCGAGCGGTTTGCCGAGCCAAGTCTCGGCGACGCGTTCTGGGCGTTGCTTGGACGGCAAGGATTTGGGGTCGCCGACCACGATGAGAGGGTTGCCGCGATCGTTGAAATTCTCACGCATCCCGAAAAATTCGCCGATCTATTCAACATGCAGGATCTGTTGATCGAACACGACGAAAACATTTCGCTCTGGCGGTATCATCACGTGCTGATGGTCGAGCGGATGATGGGCATGAAACGTGGCACGGGCGGATCGGACGGCGTCGGTTATTTGATGACGACGCTGACCAAGAAATTCTTCCCTGAGATTTGGGAGGCACGGACGCACCTCAAAGTAGCCTAATGGCTATCATTCCCAAGCCGATCCACGCTCGTAACGATTATCTTTTCTATCTTGCGGTCCGCCGAGAGAGCGATCGACCTTTCCGTGGCCGGCAGCACCGAATGGCTCCAGCCGTCTTTGTCTTTGGCATAAACTACGAACCAAAACGCTTTTCGTTTACCCGTTTCGGTCCAGCGGGCGCGAACGTATCGTTTGTCGCGGGTTACGATGACGAGTGGAAACCGGATCGGCTCGGTTTTGATCCACGAAAATTGCGGAATAACAGCATCCGTTTCATAGACATTTTCAGACAATTCCCTTTGCACACCGCCGAGATCGTTTCGCAGCGATTTCTCGCTGAAGAAGATTGCTCCGGAGGTTTCGGGTGAACCTCGGGTTTTGCCGATCTGCGAAACGATCTCGCCCGCCGTGAATGTCGCTGTCGAACCGATGCGATAAGCCGCGAGGCCCGGCCAGATGAAATGATGTCGGATATTCTGCTGTTTCCACCAATCGAGCAGCACCGGAAAACTCTGTCCTTTTTTGGCGGTTTCCCAATAGAGTTGCGGCGACAGGTAATCAACCGTTCCGTCCTGCAGCCATTTCTTTGAGTCGGCGTAAAGCTCCTTGTATGCGTTAAAGCCCGTGATCCCTTTCTCCGGCTCCGGCTGCCAGATGCCGAACGGCGAGACACCGAAAATAACGTCCGGCTTGATCCGCTTGATCTCGCGTCCGACAGTCTCGATAAACGAAGTCACGTGTGAGCGGCGCCAATCATCGCGGCTGAGTGTGCCGCCGCCGGAAAGATATTTCTTCCAGTTTGTATCATCAAAAAACTCGATCCTTTTGCCAGCCGCGTCCATTTCCGGATACGGGTAAAAGTAATCGTCAAAATGCACTCCGTCGATGTCATATCTGCTAACCACATCGGCGATAACTTTCAGCGAATATCGCTGCACCGCAGGTTCGGTGGGGTCTAGCCATTTGTAAAGACCATACCGGCGAACGATCATCGGATTGGTTTCCGAGATGTGGTGCGGCGACATCGTCTTTGCGGCCGGATGATCGGCCCTGTACGGATTGAACCACGCATGGACGAGAATCCCTTGTTTATGGGCTTCGGCGACCAGGAAAGCGAGCGGATCGAAATCCTGCTCCTTTCCCATTCGCCCAGTCAAAAATTCAGACCACGGCTCATATTTCGAGTTATAAAGAGCGTCAGCCATCGGCCGAACCTGAAAGATGATGGCATTTAGATGCAGCTTTTTGGCGAGATCGAGGATGGCTGTGAGTTCACCCTTTTGCTGCTCGACGGGCAGACGTTTTTTGGTTGGGAAATCGATATTATCGACCGTTGCGACCCACACAGCCCGAAATTCTCGGTCGATCTTAGGCAATACCTGACCGCTGGTGAGTGAACCGGTCAGAAGCGCTACGAATATCAGAGAGAAAGCGATTGATAGCTTATTCATACTAAACAAATACCGCAAAAACCTCGTTGGAAAAGAGCTTTCCTTTTCTTGTCAGCCGAAGCTGACCGCAAACCGCCTCGATCAATCCGGCGTCATTGAGGTCGACAAGCTCGGCCTCGTATTTTTTCATCAAATCGACACCGAACCGCCGTGCATATTCGCCAAGATTGATGCCTTTTTCCAACCTCAGGCCGAGAAAGACAAATTCCGAGCCAAGATCTATATCCTCTCGGATCACCTCGGCCGAGCTTGAGTTTTCGATCAGTTCGACATATTTTGCGTTGTCGCGTTCGTTTGCGTAACGATGTTTGCCGTCGAATGAATGAGCCGACACGCCAAAAGCGTAAACCGGATCAAGCGTCCAGTATTTCGAATTATGCCGCGAAGCAAGGCCGGGCCGGGAGAAATTTGAGATCTCGTACTGCTCGTAACCCGCAGCGGCGAGACGGTCGAGCATTAGTTCGTACATATCGGCGGCGAGTTCCGGGGCGGGCGTCGGTTGGCGCTTGCTGCGGACTTGTTCGGCTAGCGGTGTTCCGGCGTGAATTTCTAGTAAATATAGGGACATGTGCTCCGGTGAGAGTTTAATGGCCTCGTCAAGGTTTTTCTCCCAGTCGCCAAGCGCCTGATGTGGCAAACCCGCTATCAGGTCAAAGCTGACGTTATCAAAACCGGCGTCGCGAAGCATCGCAAACGTTTTTCTTGCGTCATTAGCGTCGTGGCCGCGGGCGAGGAGCTTCAGCAAATGATCGTCGAAGGTCTGCACGCCAAAGCTTGCCCGGTTGACGCCGAGCGAGCGAAACGCCTGCAGAGTCTCCGGCGTGACGGTCGCCGGATTCATCTCCATCGTGATCTCGGCGTCAGGTGACATGTCGAATTGCGCGTCGACGGCCAGCAGTATCTTCTCGATTTGATCGGGCGTCAGCAACGAAGGTGTGCCGCCGCCGAAGTAGATCGTGTCAAAGGCATAACCGCCTGCGGAAGCAGGGGGCAGGGACGCCGCATTTTCATGACGGTCGTTCCACCCGCTTACGCGGGCGGTTCTGCCTTCGACCTCGGCACACAGGGCATTGACATACCGCTCGACCGCTCCCGAATCGCGGTAAACATCAGTCGCGAAATCGCAGTACGAGCAACGCGATTTGCAGAAAGGTATGTGTAGGTAAATGCCCGCTGTCATCTATAATGATTATATTTTGTAACGGCTCGGAACAAAATGCTACAACGGGCGTAAATCAGACCAGGCTAATATATGGAGCAGATCTCTTATTGGATATCGATGGCTGCGTTTGGCATCGTCATGATATGCTGGTTGGTCTTTGCGTCGGCCTTTTTTCTTCGCAAAAAACCCGAGGCCGGCAAGGATGCGGTCAACGCCCCAAAATCCTGGGTAGGCATTGTCTTGCAGGGACTCAGCTACGCGGTTGTGTGGTCGCTTCACCGCACGCCTATATTTTCGTCGTTTACGGGCGATAATTACACGTTTAATATCGTTGTCCAGATCGTCGCGGTTGCTCTATCGATAAGCTCCGTAATTCTCACCACGTCGGCCATTCGCGAGCTTGGGCGTCAATGGAGTCTTGCGGCCCGGCTCGTCGAGGGCCACAAGCTGGTTATGACGGGACCCTATAACCTCGTTCGACACCCGATCTATACGGCGATGCTTTGCAATCTGATCGCTACGGGAATTGTCATTAGCCATTGGTTGGTTCTGATTATCGCTGTGGTTATTTTTCTAATGGGCACTTTCATCAGGACACGTTTCGAGGAACGCCTGTTGAGCGACGCATTTGGCAAGGAATTTGAGACGTGGAAGGCGAAAGTTCCAGGTTTTGTTCCATTCTTAAAAGTCTAAAGACAAAATTGATTCCGGCTACTAGCTGCGAGCTGCTAGTAGCTGGTAAATTATCACCGGCTAGGTCAATGACATCTGCAACGCATTTTTCCAGGCAGTTTCGAGTGACTCAATGGATGATTGGACAAGTATCGCTTCGGCCAGTGAGATCAAAAGGCTGATGCCACCAACTTTTCCAATCACCTCAAACGGACAATCACGTGCAAATAATCTGACTTTTTCTAGGTTTTCCGGCGCAAAACTGACCACGATCCTCGACGGAGTTTCGCCGAAGAGCAAGGCTTCGGCTGAAAGATCACTATTGGCAATGTTGATCTTCGCCCCAATGGCGTGACGGCCGAGCGAGGAAAAACAGCTTTCGGCAATCGCGACGGCGAGGCCACCATCCGAGCAATCGTGGGCCGAGCGGATCAGGCATTCGTCGATCAGCCGTAGACAAGTGTCCTGAACCTTTCTCTCTAGTTGTAGATCGAGCTGCGGGACGATGCCGTTTTCGATGATCTCTGAGGTCGAGAGTCCGAGGATAGTTTGAGCGTATTCACCGGCAGCAAGGTCGTCTTTTGTGACGCCGAGCACGACAATGACGTCACCCTCGGATTTGAAGCCGTGTGTCACGATTTTTCGTGTGTCTTCGATCAGGCCGACCATGCCGATGACCGGCGTCGGCAAGATACCGCCGCCGTCGGTTTCGTTATAGAACGAGACATTCCCCGAAACGACCGGCGTCTCAAACACCTCACACGCCTCGGTAATACCGTCGACAACCTCTGAGAAACTCCACATCACTTCCGGGCGTTCGGGTGAGGCAAAATTGAGGCAGTTCGTGACCGCGATCGGTTTGGCTCCGACGCAGACGACGTTGCGAGCAGATTCCGCGACGGCGAGTTTTGCACCGTTTCGCGGGTCGATCGCCGTGAATTTACCGCTGCCGTCGAGACACATCGCGATCGCTCGGCGCGTTTCCTTAACTCGAATGACCGCCGCATCAGCTCCGGGCATGATGGCGGTATTTGTCCGTACCATCGTGTCGTATTGCTCGTAAACCCAACGTTTTGAGCAGATGTTCGGCGAAGCGAGAAGTGCTTGCAGAATTAGTCCAAGGTCCAAGGTCCAAGGTCCAACGTTTTCGGTTTTCAACATTGGACTTTGGACCTTGGAATTTGGACTCGGGGCGGCCATCGGCCGGTTGTATTTTGGAGCTTCATCCGTTAATGCAAGTACTGGCAGGTCGGCTTCGAGAACCCCGTTGTGAACGATCTTGAGCCGATCGCCTTCGACTACCTTACCGATGACGACGCAGTCGAGGTCCCATTTGTTAAATATCTCGACGACCTCTTTTTCGTGGCCCTTACGGGCGACGATCAGCATCCGCTCCTGCGACTCGGACAGCAGCATTTCATAGGCTGTCATGCCCGTCTCCCGCTGCGGGACGAGCGTCAGATCAATCTCAAGGCCGGTCCCGGCACGGGCGGCCATCTCGACGGACGACGATGTCAGCCCGGCGGCTCCCATGTCCTGAATGCCCTCTATAGCACCCGAGCGCATGGCTTCGAGACAGGCTTCGAGCAGGAGTTTTTCGAGGAATGGATCGCCAACCTGCACGGTCGGGCGTTTTTCGAGCGCTTCGTCATCAAATTCGGCCGACGCCATCGTAGCACCATGGATGCCGTCGCGGCCCGTCTTAGCACCGGCGTAAAGCACCGGATTACCGACGCCCGAGGCCTTGCCGAAAAATATCTGATCTTTGCGGACAATACCAAGAGCAAAGGCATTGACGAGCGGATTCAAGCCGTAAGATTCGTCAAAAACGACCTCACCACCCACGGTCGGCACGCCGAAACAGTTACCGTAATGACCGATACCCGCAACGCAGCCCTTTAGAATCGATTTGTTGCGGTTAATGTCCGACAAACTTAAGTTTGTCGGACTCGTGAGCGGTCCAAACCGTAGACTGTTCATCGCCGCTATCGGTCTGGCACCCATCGTGAATACATCGCGAAGAATGCCGCCGACACCGGTTGCGGCTCCCTGAAACGGCTCGATAAAGCTGGGGTGATTGTGTGATTCGACCTTAAATGCAACGCACCAGTCGTCGCCGATATCGACCACGCCGGCGTTCTCGCCGGGCGGCACAATTACACGCGGCCCGCTCGTCGGCAGCCGCTTGAGATGGACGCGCGACGATTTGTACGAGCAATGCTCCGACCACATCACGCTGAAAACACCGAGCTCGGTCAGATTGGGCTCGCGGCCCATTAATTCTTTGATCTTTTCGTATTCATCGGGTGCGAGGCCGTGCTGGACGACGATTTCTGCGGTGATATTGGTCATTGTTTATTCAGTGCGAAAAAAGTCACTTGAAATAAACAAATGAGTTTATGCGTTTCCGGTTCCGATATCAAATCCGAAGGCATAAACTATGTGTGAATAGGTGTGCAGAAGCCCGCGTGTAAGCAAGGGCGTGAGATTCATCTTGTAGGTTACGCCCTTGCTCACGCGAGGGCTTCTGCAATTTATTGCTTGTAGATCACGCCATTTTTCATTACAAAAACGGCTGATTCCATTTTATGAATATCGGCTAGGGGATCGCCTTTGACGGCGGCGATGTCGGCCCATTTGCCGACTTCTAACGAGCCGATTTTTTTGTCCCAACCGAGCAGGGTTGCGCCGCCCATTGTGCCGGCGACTATGGATTCCATTGGCGAGAGGCCACCCCATTCGACCATCAGGGTAAATTCGTGGCCGTTCGTGCCGTGTGGTATGACCGACGAATCGGTACCGAGAGCCATCTTCACGTTATTTTTCTTGGCGATGCGGATGCCGTTTCGCATTGCGGCGGCAGCGGCGAGGGCTTTTTCGGCGATCAGGCCTTTGAGAACGCCGGTTTTTGCAAGGCGTTCGACGTTTTCTCCGGCCATGAGCGTCGGCACAAGATAGGTGCCACGGTCGGCCATCATTTTGGCTCCTTCTTCATCGAGGAATGAACCGTGTTCGATCGAATTGACACCCGCGCGGACCGCGATCTTGATGCCTTCGGTTCCGTGGGCGTGGGCGGCGACTTTCCGGTCTAGTTTGTGGGCCTCGTCAACTAAGGCCTTCATTTCTTCGTAGGTGTATTGCGTGGCTCCGACTGCATCGCCTTCGCTCAGGACGCCGCCGGTCGCACAGGTTTTGATAACATCCGCCCCGTATTTGACTTGGTATCTAACCGCCGCCCGGATCTCTTCGGGGCCGTTGGCGATGCCGCCTTTTATGCCTTCGTCGAGCAGTCCCGGCTTAAAACCATTCTCGTCGCAGTGTCCGCCGGTGATGCCGATGGCGTGGCCGGCGGCGACCATACGCGGGCCGGGAACCCAGCCTTCGTTGATCGCTTTACGCAGGGCCATGTCGTCAAAATTCGATGCTCCGACATTTCGGATCGTCGTAAAGCCGGCAAGCAGGATATTATTTGCGTTTCGCGTGCCGAGGATCGCGGCAAAAGAATCGTAATCCTTGACGACCGCGTCAGTTCCCGCAGGATCTCCAAGTATGCGGCCGATGACATGCGTGTGTGCGTCAATAAATCCAGGCATGAGCGTCGCATCGCCGAGGTCGATGACCTTTGCTCCGGCAGGAATCTGCACCTGGCCACTTGTTCCTACGGCCGTGATCATGTTGTCGGTAATAACAACGACCGCATTTTGGATCGCGGGTTTGCCGGTGCCGTCAATAAGATGGGCTGCCTTAACCACGACAACTCCCTTTCCAATCGGCGGCGATGGAACAACCGACGTATCCTGAGCATTTATGGGGACGCTGAAAAAAATGGCCGCAAGCAATGTAAGTGCCGCGAGGCCAACCAGTCTTTGATTGTTCATTTTGAAGTTTCTCCGAATCAGAAATGTATCTATTGGCGAGAGTGTAACCTAAACGGCTGGATTTTACGAAACGTTAGGAAAAAGCTCTATTTGGCGGAAATAAACGGGGATTTGCCGGTGTAGGAAAAAACGACCTGCCGAAACTCATCGGGTTTCGACGTGCCCTTGAGAAAAGGGCCGTTTGGCGTCAATTCCTTAATTATCGGTTCAAATACCTTTTCGCTGTTCTTGAATTGCACTTCGCCCCGATAACGGGTGATGAGCATGAGGTCAAACGTCGCGTCTTTTTCAGAATTTGCCTCGATATACTCGTACGAGTCGATCAGCCCCTGTTTGAACGCCGCGGCACGGTAGGCACGCCAGTTATTTTCGTAAAAATAACGGGCCTCGTCGCGCATTCCGCCTTTGATCTTTACAAAATCGATCGTCGAAATGACGCCTGTCCCGGACGGTGCGGCACCGAGAACGCGGTCGAGGTTTTCCTTAAGAATTTCCGGGCGGATCTTTCCGTTACGCATGTAGGCCGTGTCACCATTTGGCGAGAAAAGAATCGTCAGCGGCAGATTTCCGGCCCAGTCTTTGGCCACAAGCGTAATAGCGGCGCTCTCGTCCGCCGTCTTTAGCAGGTACGCGGGCATGTCCGATTTCATTTCGGACAGGAATTTCGGCACGTCGCCATTGATGTCGGCAAGGTCGTCGAGCGAGACGGTGAGGAAATCGATCTTGCCGCGATAGGCCGCATTGAGTTTTACGAGATCGGGAAACTCCTCGCGGCACGGGTCGCACCATGTCGCCCAAAAATTGATGAGGAGCGGTTTGCCGTTAGGCTTGATGAGGGTTTTGAGGCCCTCAATGTCGATCTGCATGACTTTGGGGCCGACTGCCGCTTTTACCGTGGTCGCCGGGACTTTTGATTTGGAGCCCTGGGCCAGCACAGACTGACACAACAACACCGTCAACAAAGCGCACAGCACCGTCTTCGCCAAAAATCTGATCGCTCTAACCATAATTATTTACCGGTCTACATCCCGACCTTTTTGATCGTGCAGCCAAAAGCATTGGCCGACTTTTTAGCGACTGGCTTGCCCGCCAGCGTCGAATCAAAGGCCGTCGTCAGATATCGTTCGGTCACATTGCTGCCCGAACGGTCGTTGTCAATGGCTCCGTGATAAAGCAGCGTATCCTTGGCGTCGACATAGTAGGCCTCCGGCGTCGTAGTCGCGCCGACCGCATCGGCAAACACGTTCCCCTTATCGAACAATACAGGGAATTTGTACGTCGCCGCGATATGCGTTTTGACCCAATCGGACGGTCTCGCCATCGCGTCCATCTCGGTCGCATTCGCATTGATGCCGATAAACGTGATGCCCTTGGCGGCATAATCGGTCGCGATCTGGTTCATCCGGTCGTTGTAGCCTTTCACCACCGGGCACTGCGACGAAACAAAAACGATAACCGCTCCGTTCTTGCCCTTCATGCCATCGAGCGTCTGCACCTTGCCGTTCACATCCGGCATCGAGAAATTATCCACCGTCCCGCCGACCGCGATCCCCTGGGCATTTGCCGCCATCGCCAAGGCAAAGAATGCCGTTAACATAAATACTGCTCGTTTCATAAAGATCTACCTCCAAAAGTAAATGACTACCGATTTCGATATTTTATCAACGCCGACCCTGTTTGCACAAGTATTTCAGCCTTTTACGCAGATGCAAAGCCAACAGTTTCGCGTATCCACAATGCCCGATCTTCTTTTTGATGCACGGAACGACAGATAGGACCAAAATCATTTGCTTCAATGCTATAATTCCTCGAAATAAACATATGCCTGCATAGGGCAATAATATTTCGCCGCTGACGACTTTTCTAAGTATAGAGCCATGAAACGATGCCCTGAATGCCGACGGGACTATTACGACGACACGCTGCTGTACTGTCTGGAGGACGGAAATCTATTGGTGCAGGGATCCGTACCGGCCAGTCAGGTTGTATCCGAAGAACCAGCAACGGCTATCTTGTCAGTACCACCTGCAGTAGCGAGTGGGTTGGCGTCGTCTACTGATCTGTCAGGGTCACCCACAGCCATTCTTCAAACCGCTACCGCAGGCGGTACAGACCCGCCCTCGGGAAAGCGGAGCTTTTTCGCAAATAGGGCGGCAAAGCCGATAGGGGTTATCGGATTTGCGATCGTGGTTTTGATCGGTGGATTTTTTGGTTATCGATATTTCACATCACCCTCAAAACTGATCCACGTGCAACTCGATCCCGCGTTTGACAGCCTGCGCAGCGACCCGCGTTTTCAGGAATTATCGAAAAGGTAGGGTTTACTGAATAAAACGAATATTCTCTTATGGATATACGAACGCAATTCGGCGCGCATCGAATCTAACGCCCTGCTAAGCGGGCGACAGTTGTTGTCCGAATAATCATTTTGCGGGATTATTAGTCGTCACAGTTGATCGTTAGAATTGACCCATGCTAAGCAAATCTCAAAATGAGCAACCACCGCGGCTAAAGGGGAAAATCATCAGCGGTTCATATTTTGATTTTTTTCGTAATCAACTGGAATTCCTCACCAACTGCGCCCGCGAGCATGGTGATATTGTTTCATTTCGGTTTTTTCATTTGCCTATCTTTCTGATCGGTCATCCCGATATGATCGAAGAGGTCTTCGCCAAGAACAGCGCCAATTTCAGGAAAGCCAAAACCGTGAGGATGCCCTCGCAAAGGATGCTTTTCGGGAATAGTCTCCTTGTCAGCGAAGGCGAAGACTGGCTCCGGCAGCGCCGGGCGACTCAGCCGGCGTTTCATCAAAATTATCTGAGTGATTATGCCCGGCTCATTGTCGATACCACGCTCGATCATATCGGAGACTGGAAAGACGGCGATGTTCATATAATCAGCGATGACCTTGTTGATTTGACCTTTAAACTGGCTTCCCGTGCGTTTTTCGGAATAGATGGCGTGTGGGAAAAGGAGATCATTCGCGGGTTGATCAACTTAAACAAGAGTATTTTTTCAACCCAGAATCGTCTCTTTTGGTTTTTGGACAATTTTTTGCCGACACCCAAACATTTGCGTTTAGACGAGCAATTCGAAAAATGGATCAATTGATTTCGGATCTGATCAGGGATCGACGAGCCCAGGAATCCGACCGGAAAGATTTGCTGTCGGTGCTCCTGTCTATCAAAAACAGTGAAACCGGAAACCTGACGGAAAAGCAGCTACGTGACGAGATCGTCACCATGTTTATTGCCGGAAATGAGACGACGGCTGTTGCGTTAAGCTGGACATGGGTCATGCTTTCGCAAAATCCCGAGGAATTCTGGAAATTGAGGAAAGAGATGGAAACTGTCCTGGACGGTCGAACACCGACATTTGCGGATCTCCCTAAACTACAGCATACATACCGGATCATCAAGGAGACTCTGAGGTTGTTTCCGCCAAATCGGAGCACTGCTCGTGAGGCCATCAAGGATTGTCGGATCGGCAATTATTTCATTCCAGCAGGTTCGCAGGTGGTTATGCCGCAATGGGTTGTGCATCGGGACGAGAGATTCTACGATCGTCCGAATGAATTCATCCCGGATCGATGGACAACAGAATTCGAACAGACGATGCACAAATATGCATATTTTCCCTTCGGAGGCGGTCCAAGGATCTGTATCGGCAGATCCTTCGCCATGATGGAGGTTGCTCTGGTCATGGCCACCATAGCAGAGAAATTTGAAATAACGCTCGATTCAAAAGCTGAGATCGAACCGTTGCCATTGGTTTTGCTGAGACCCAAGGACGATCTGAGAGTAACCCTGAAAGCTATAAGCACCGTCTTACCGGAGAGCAAGGTCTACGGCTCTCATGACGAACATGCGTTGTAAATAAAGAACCCGCGCCGCAATCGTGAAATTTCTCGATTGCGGCGCGGGGCTTTCTTCTCAACCGACAGCTCCCTATTCGAAGCTCTGCCAATCGGTGTCTCCGTTACCATCTCCCTCTTCGTCTTCACCGTTCGACGGGTTGGGCAGTGGGCCGCGGATGAGGATCATCGGGGCTCCGGAGTCCTCAAGTACCATTTCAAACTTAGGCAGCTCGCCATCGACCAGGGCTTTTAGCCTTGCCGATACGGGTTTGAATTCCGTGCTGGCAATGTCATATTGCTCGACCTGCGTCTGCGTCGGCTTGGTGGTCGACAACCTGATGCCGCCGGCGATGACTTGGATACGTTGGGCAATCGTCGGAGGCGGAATATCAGAGTTTTCACGCCCGCCCCGCAGTTTATTGAGGATCGTATCGATCTCGTTATCCATCGCTTCGGCCTGGTCGATCAGCTTTTTGTTGTCGGCGACAGGTGCTTCCTCGGCAGCACGTTTTAACAACGTGATCCTGGCTTTTGCTTCTGAGGCTGACGAGGTTGCACCCGAGACAGCACGCTGGAGGGCCGAGACCTTTTGCTGAAAGACCGACAGAGTGGCGATCTCGGCGGCGGTCATTTTCTCGCGGCCTTCGACGGTGACATTAAAGGTCTGCGAACCGGGAATCGTGGAGACGACTCCGTTGACGCGTTGCGCCATCGTGACGGTGTACTTGCCGGGCATGACCAGCGGTCCCTGCGGGCCTCCGCCAAATCCACCACCTCCGGCGCCCTCGGGTGGCGGTTCGCCGATGGCGCCGCCACCGCGTCCACCAAAGCCAGCACCACCACCGGCAGCAGCCGAGACTGACGGCGGAGTGTAGCGCATATCCCAGACGACCCGCTGTATTCCCTGGCCGGCAGGTGCGTTGAGCCGCCTTACGATTTTGCCTTCGGAATCTGTGATCGTGAAGATCGTTGCCGGTGGCTCTTCTTCAGTCTCGGTACGCAGCGCGGCGATTGACGGATAATGGATCGGTGTCTTTGCCCGCTCCGCGGCACGTTCGGCTTCCTGCCGTTTTTGCTTCATCGTCTTCGGCGATTCCTTCAAAAAGTATGAGAAAGTCGCTCCGTAGGCCGGATTTTGGGCGGTGTAAAATCCCGCTCCTTGTGAGCCTGCAAATGAGAGGTTTGAGCGAATGTACATCAACGCATCCTTGACGGGCATAAGCATCGACGGTTTGTCGAGATTTTCTTTTGTTGCAGCACGGAGCGGCGTGTAATCGTCGAGAACATAAATTCCGCGTCCAAATGTCGCGATGACGAGGTCATTTTCGATCTTCTGGATGGCAATATCGCGGATCGCGATGGTCGGCAGACCACCTTTGAGCTGAGTCCATTTGGAGCCGCCGTCAATCGAGAAAAACAGACCGAATTCGGTGCCTGTAAAGAGCAGATTCGGGTTGACCGGATCTTCTGCAAACGCATAAACCGAACCGCGTTCGGGCAGGTTGCCGTTGATCGAGGTCCATATGACGCCTTTATCGACGCTCTTCATCAGATACGGTTTGAAATCACCATTTTGGTGGTTATTGAACGCCGCGAAAACCGTATTTACGTCATGCTGTGAGGCAATAATGCGATGGACGTAGCTGTTTTCGGGAACGCCTGCGACCTTATCGACCTTACGCCACGAACCGCCGTCGTTTTCTGTGACATTAACGAGGCCGTCATCGGTTCCGACGTAGATCAGACCAGCTTTTTTAGGCGATTCCGTGATCGACGAGGCGTTGCCGTAGAGGGCGGTCGAGACATTTTTTTCAACCGCATCCGGGCCCCAGATCTTGCCCATTACAGGCAGTGCGTTGCGGTCGAGGCCACGTGAGAGGTCGCCGCTGATTACTTTCCAATCGTCGCCGCGATTTTCGGATCGGTAGAGTTTGTGGCCGGCGAAATAGAGCCGGTTGTTGTTGTGCGGGCTGATGAGGATCGGCGAATCCCAGTTGTAACGCTGCGATTCGACGTCCTTGCCCTCGATAGGCACGATGTTCGCACGCTCGCCGGTTTTTTTGTCGAGGCGGACGAGGCCGCCATTTTGACTCTCGGCGTAGACGATGTTCGAATCTATCGGATCGACCTGCGAACGGAAACCGTCACCGCCGTTGGTCGCGTACCAGTCGGAATTCAGGATGCCGCCGCTGCTCCGGGTACGGGCCGGGCCACCGAGCGAATTGTTGTCCTGAGTCCCGCCATAGACGTGGTAAAACGGCACGTTGTTGTCCGCGACGATGTCGTAAAACTGAGCGATCGGCAGATTGGATTTGAAATTCCAACTCGTGCCTTTGTCAAAGCTCTCGTAGATGCCGCCGTCGCATCCGGCAAGTATGTAATCTGTGTTGTTCGGATCGACCCAGATGGCGTGGTTATCGACGTGCTTGAGGCGTTCGCCAAGGGCTCGCTGCGTTCGCCCGCCATCGTCCGAGACCTGATTTTGAACATTTGGAATATAGATGAGGTCGACATTTTTGGGGTCGGCGATGATCTGGCCGTAGTACATTCCCTGCGCGATCGCAGGGCTCATCCGCTCCCAAGTTGCTCCGCGGTCATTTGAGCGGAAGATGCCGCTCAGGACGCCCGTCGCTTCAATGGTTGCGTAAACCACGTTCGTATTCGCCGGTGAGATCGCAAGGCCAATGCGTCCCAGATCGCCCGGAGGTATGCCGGATCGGAGCCGCGCCCACGTATTGCCGCCGTCAGTCGATTTATACATCGCGGTCTCGGGGCCACCATTGACGAGCGTGAAAAAATGCCGCCGGCGCTGCCATGTCGCGGCGTACATCGTGTCGGGATTTGACGGGTCGATGACGACATCGGTGGCCCCCGTGTTTTCTGTGCCGGGAATTACGGCTTTCCAAGTCTTGCCGCCGTCGGTCGTTTTATAGAGACCGCGTTCGCCGCCGCCGGACCAGAGCGGGCCCTGAGCGGCGACAAATACGATGTCGCTGTTGCGCGGGTCGATCGCGATCTTGCCGATGTGCTCTGAGGTTTTAAGGCCGACGTTACGCCAACTGCGGCCGCCGTCGTCCGAGCGGTAAACGCCGTCGCCGTATCCGACGCTGCGCTGGCTGTTGCTTTCGCCGGTGCCGACCCATATGGTCGCGGGATTTTTCGGGTCGAGGGCGATAGCTCCAATAGAAAATGAGGCTTCGTTGTCGAAAACCGGCGTCCACGTCGTACCCGCATTAACCGTTTTCCAAACACCACCGGATGCGACCGCGACGTAATATTTAGAGCGATCTGTCGGGTCAACCGCAAATGCATTCACCCGTCCCGAAGTAACCGCCGGGCCGATCGAACGAAACCGCAGCCCGCCAAATGGGCCACCACCGCCAGCGCCAAATCCACCCTGTCCCTGACCTCGGCCACCGACTGGTCCGCCTACCGGTGCGTCACCCGCTGGTGATGCGGCTGGTGAAGCCACCGGCGTCGGTGTCGGCAAAGCTGCCGGTAGAATGGGCGTAGACGCATTGTCGGGAGTCGGCGTCGGATCGGTAGGAGGCCGTCCGGGCCGCTGGGCAAATGACAATGAGGTGATTAGTAGAGTAAGACAAACTAAGACAAACGACAGACGCAATTTATGCACGGCAAAGGCTCCTTCGAAATTTAGTGGTTTGTTAATCTGGTCGAAGAAATTATGAGCCTATTGACCTAAGTTTATCAAGCGTGACTACGGGATTGGGTAGTTTTTTTAAAAATCTCTGGTGCATTTCACTTTGCTTTGTGTTTTTACGGTGTGTCTTTTTGACAAAAAATGCGGTTTTCGGACCAAATGCGTGTCAGAACGATAACGGCGGCACGAATTCACCGGCGTTTCTCCGCGTCACCGCGTCACCCGTAAAACTGCAAACCGCCGCGTCACCGCGTCTTCGCGGCACATAGCCCCGTCGTTTACGGCGGGGTGAGATTCGGAATAAGCATTCGGAGGGCGTTTTAACGTCCTTTCAATTTATTGGCTTAAGCCACCGATTTGTAAGCCCGTTAAAACGGGCTAGGAGACAAATTTGCTTCCCAACCCCGCCGTGAACGACGGGGCTATGTACCGCCGTTCGCGAAGCCCGTTGAAACGGGCTGAAAGAAATTGGATCACGATCATCCTCCTGACGCGTAAACCGGATTGAAATTACTTTGCTTGCTATGCACCTTCGAAACCGATCTAGAGCCAACTATTCCTAAAATCGGGAAACCTGTGGTAACTTGTATTGCTTCCAGGATAGTTTAAAGAACATTATGCCCGAAGGTTTAGAGATCGGTGGTTCGTTTAGCCGGTACCGCGTCGTTTCGAAGATCGGCGAGGGCGGAATGGGCGAGGTTTACCTGGCCGAGGACACCGAACTTGGGCGGCAAGTTGCGCTAAAAGTGCTGCTTTCCGAGGTCGCTGGTGACGAAGACCGCGTCCGGCGATTCGTTCAGGAAGCCAAGGCCGCGTCTGCTCTCAATCACCCCAATATTCTGACCGTTTACGAGATCGGCACCTTTGACGAATCGCGCTTTATCGCGACCGAGTTGATCAAGGGGCAGACGTTGCGCGACCGCCTGCGCGGCGAACCGATGACCTTGCGCGAGGTGCTCGACGTTGCCATGCAAACAGCCGCTGCTCTCAACGCCGCTCATAGCGCGGGCATCGTTCACCGTGACATTAAGCCCGAGAACATAATGCTCCGCGACGACGGCATCGTGAAGGTGCTCGATTTTGGCTTGGCTAAATTGGCGGTGGACCCGAATGCGACGGCAGATTCCGAAGAGGCAACCCGTGCTCAGGTCAATACGCGTCCGGGCGTGATAATGGGAACTGTCCAATATATGTCGCCGGAGCAGGCTCGCGGCAGGGAAACTGACGCCCGGTGCGACATCTGGAGCCTTGGCGTGGTGATGTACGAAATGCTCACCAAGCGGACGCCTTTTGCGGGCGAGACCGCAAACGATTCGATAGCCGCGATATTGACCAAAGACCCGCCGCCGCTAGATGCCGCAACACCGTCGGAATTACAGCGGATCATCAAGAAAACATTACAAAAGAACGCCGACGAGCGATACCAGACTGTCAAAGACCTGCTGCTCGACGTCAAGAATCTAAAACGCGAACTTGAGATCTCGGACGAACTCGAACGCTCGCAAATGCCGCACGCTACAGGCTCGGCAAACGTCGGCACGGCTCAACTTTCCGAGCACGCGACCGCAATACATTCCGGCGTGATCTCGACGCAGAACCGCATGCCGCAGCAGCTTTCGAGTGCCGAATACATTGTCAGCGAGATAAAACGCCATAAGACGGGTCTGATCGGCGGCCTTTTATTAGTTGTCGCCCTGGTCGGGGCTGGCGGCTACGCGGTCTATCATTTCTCCAACAGGGAAAAGCCCTCGACAGCGCCCGGACAGCTTAAGATCTCGCGTCTGGTCACAGGCCTCGGCAATATCGGCGACGCATCTATATCACCCGATGGCAAGTATGTCGCATACGAGTTAGACAAAGACGGTAAGGCGAGCCTTCATGTCCGCCAGGTCTCGACCGGCAGCGACCGCGAGATCGTCGCTCCGGTAGAGGACAGCAGTTTCACGGCAACGGTTTTTTCTCCCGATGGCGAGTCGGTCTATTACAATTTTAGGCAGCGGGAAAAAAGCCCTTTGGGCACTCTTTACCAGGTTCCGGTCATTGGCGGCCGCGAGCCTAAGAAGATACTTGAGCATATATCGGATATTATCGGATTTGCACCGGACGGTAAACGGTTTGCTTTTCAACGCGACGATCTGAAATCGGGCGACTCGTTCCTGATGATCGGGAACCTGGACGGCGGAGAACCTCGCGAGATAGCCAAACGATCTGGGAACGACTGGTTTCTCGGGATTCCTGCCTGGTCGCCGGATGGTCGTGTCATTGTGTGCCCCGTGGGAACAGACACCGGCGGGACGCAATATTCGCTTGTCGAGGTGCCTGTCGATGGCGGCCCTGAACGCCGGATTACGCCGTACAGCTGGCACGGTGTGGTATGGCGTCCGTTTTGGTTAAAGGACGGCAGCGGGCTGGTCGTTAATGCGCAGGATCATATTTCCGACCCCGTGCAGATCTGGAATGTTTCCTATCCGGGCGGAGCCGTTACTCGCATAACTAACGACCTGACGCAGTACGGTACCACGAGTTTTGGCCTCACTGCGGACTCGTCAACCATAATCTCGATAGCCGCCGAATCATCTGCACAGATATGGCTGGCCGCACCAAATGAAGACGAGGCCCGTGCGCGAAAGTTGAGCAGCGGCAGCTCCGATGGATCGTCGGGACTTGACTGGACACCCGATGGACGCATTGTTTACACCGCCCAGACAGGGGATACGTTCGATATCTGGAGCATGAGTGCGGACGGTTCCGGTCGAAAGCAACTCACATCCAATGAAGATTTCGAATCCAATCCGACCGTTTCACCTGACGGCCGTTACATACTGTTCACTTCTGACCGGGGAGGTATTCCCCACATTTGGCGGATGGATATCGATGGCGGAAATCCAAAACAACTGACACAAGGCGGGTTCGAAGACTACACCCCTATCTGCTCGGCCGATTCCAATACGGTAGTCTTCCTCTCTTGGAGGTCGGGCACCAACAGATTATGGAAGATCCCGATTAATGGCGGTGAGCCGGTGCAGGTCAGCGACCTGCCGTTCCAAGGCTCCGGATTCCTGCCGGATGGGAAGCTGATGTTTGGCAGTTATTTCGACGATCAGGTTAGCCCTCCCAGATCGCGCCCCGCCCTCCTCTCATTCGAAACCGGACAATTGGTCAAGGTGTTCGACCTGCCCAAAAAGGCGGGCGTCGCCTGGGGGATGACAGACGAGCATACTTTCATCTATCAGGAGCAGCGTGACGGCGTCGATAACCTCTGGACCGTGCCCGTGGACGGCAGTACCCCAAAGCAGCTAACAAAGTTTACTTCCCAAAACATCTTCGGATTTAAGCTGTCACGCGACGGCAAACGAATTGCCATCGCCCGGGGCACCGCGTCATCTGACATAATTTTGATAAAGGGATTTCACTGATCTGTATATCACGTTGGCCTTTTGGTTTGGTCGATAATTCTGTAAGAGAGGATAGCAATGAAGGTTATATATCTCTTGGGTTGCGTCTGCTTTTGGCTATCCAGGGTGGCGTTCGCCCAGCCCAAACCAAAGGCGCCAGCAGACGCCGTCCGGGTGCTATTGCAAACCGAACTTGGCGACATAGAGTTTGAAATAAACGAGAAAGCTGCTTCGGCGACGGCGTCTCGAACATCTGGAGTATGCCCATCGACGGCGGCGTGCCAAAACAATTGACCAATTTCACGTCCGATCAGATCGCGTGGTTCGACCTCTCCCGCGACGGCAAGCCAACCCTCTTCTCACGCGGCGCCACGACCAAAGACGTCGTCCTGATAAAGGATTTTAGATAATGGAACTCGAAAAAGGCTCAGTTCTTTGAAAACCCTGTTGATAGGTTTGTTATGATATTTGCAGAGAGGTATCGACGTATGACGGTTTTAGAAGGAACCTGGGATGAAATTCAAAAATTCGGCTCGCGTCTGATCGGACGGCGTTTCCGCTTGACAGTATTAGACGACGAGCCATCTAAGATCGGGCCGAACAAAGAGATGTCGGCAATATTGAAAGACGCAAAGAAAAAACAGGCTAAAATGCGTTTTACCGATGGCTCTAAAACCCAGCAAATTCTTCGCGAAGGCCGTAGTGGAGGAATGTTTGGTGAATGAGTAAGTTCCCACCCGCGATAGTTCCGGATGCAAACATCTTGATTGCATTATGTAGTAAAGAAAATCTGACTTTTCAGTCAGCCGAAAAAGCGTTTGAAACATACTCCGAAAACGGCTGGGATTTTTTCGCTCCTAATATCATTGTGGCCGAAGTCCTATATGTTTTGTGTCAAAAATTGTCGCAAGGCATCCTAAACGAAACCGAATACAAGCAAGCAGTTGAGATCTTCAATAATATATGACCGCCATTACTCTCCCTCACAATGGTGACGCATCCTTGATAAAGAGAGCCTTTGAGATTCAGGAAGGTTATGGATGCAGCCGGACATCTGATTCTCTTTATATCGCGTTGGCCGAAGAATTGACGCAAACACGGCCAACAGAAATTCTGACATTTGATCGAGGATTCATTAATCAAGCTGCAAAAAAAACTCCTCAAGTTAAAGTGAATCTGTTGTCGGCCTGAAAATTCTTTTTGTAGATGAACTGTTTGCACTCGATGAAGATAATGAAACTTAGGATACTCTTGGTTTTCGCCTGCTTGTGTTTATCCACATCGGCTTTTGCACAGCCGAAGCCGAAAGATCACGTGCGCGTGTTGATGCAAACCGACCTTGGCGATATCGAGGTTGAGGTAAACGCTAAAGCTGCTCCCGCGACCGTCGAGAATTTTCTTCGCTATGTTGACGCCGGGCATTATGACGGCGGACTGTTTCACCGCACGGTCAAACTCAACCCCGACAATCAGCCGAACAACACCGTCAAGATCGAGGTCATTCAGGCTGGCGTTAATCCCGACAAAGCCAAGATCGGCTTTGTCCCGATCAAGCTCGAACGCACAAATGCAACCGGCCTGCTCCATAAAGATGGCGTGATCTCTATGGCACGGGACGCCGCCGACAGCGCCACGTCGGACTTTTTTATATGCATCGGCGACCAGCCGGAGCTGGATTTTGGCGGCAAACGCAATGCGGACGGGCAAGGCTTTGCGGCGTTTGGCAAAGTCGTTAAAGGCCTGAACGTCGTCAAAAAGATCCAGCAATCAACGGCCGATGGACAAAGCCTGAAGCCGCCGATCAAGATAATTAAAGCAAAACGGCTCGACTAACCAATTTTAAGGAAATACTTATGAAAGTTATTCAATACAACCGAAGCCTTTTTTGTCTCGGGTTGCTGATGTTGATGGTTTCTGCGACCGCGCTGACGCAGACCGCGAACGGACAGCGCGGCATCACGACCGAAGACTATTTCGCGTTTGAGTTTGCAAGCGATCCGAATATCTCGCCTGACGGGAAAATGGTCGCATACGTTGTGACCAAGATCGACAAAGCCCAGAACCGGCGAAACTCGGCGATCTGGATGGCCGCGACCGACGGCAGCGGCAAGCCGTGGCAGTTTACGACTGCTCCGCAAAATTCGACATCGCCGCGATGGTCGCCTGATGGCAAGTCGCTCGCGTTTCTCTCGTCGCGTCCGGGAGAGGCAACTCCGGCGGCTGGTGCTGACGCACCCAAAGCACAGATCTACGTACTCTCAATGAACGGCGGGGAAGCCAAACGGATCACGAACCTGAAAAACGGCGTCAGCCTCTTTCGCTGGTCGCCGGACGGAATGCGAATGGCCGCCGTAGGGCGCATCGGGCCAAGCGACAGCAAAGCCGAGAACAAGGACCGCAGCGACGTGCGGCATTATAAAACCACGACCTACAATTTTAATGATACGGGATGGTTTGACGACCGGCGGACGCACATTTGGGTCGTCGAAATGGCATCTGGCAATGCCAAACAGGTCACCGAAGGCGACGACTGGAACGACAGCGATCCGCAATGGTCGCCGGATGGGACGCGGCTTGCTTTTGTTTCAAATCGAAGTGGGAAAGAGCTTGAAGAAGATCGAAACAGCGATGTTTGGACGATCAGCGCGTCTGGCGGCCCGCTGACGAAGATCTCCGATCACGCCGAAGCCGACGTGTCGCCGCGTTGGTCGCCGGACGGCAAATGGATCGCGTTTACCGGCGAAATCCACGACCGCGATCACCCCAAAATCTTTCTGGCTTCTTCGACCGGCGGTACGTCATCTACACTCGCTGCAAACGGCCTCGACCTGATCCCGGGTGCTCTCAGGTGGTCGGACGATGGTAAATCGCTATTTTTCGAGACCGGCGTTAAAGGCGAAAATCATCTGTTCCGCGTCGATGTGGCGGCGAAATCGGTCACGCAGGTGACATCGGGGCCGCGTGCCGTGCGGGGCGTCGATTTTAACTTTGCCGGCGGCAAGATGGCCTATATGGCTAATGATTTCAAGCATTTAGACGATATTTACGTCGCCGACCTTGCGGGCAAAAACGAGCGAAAACTGACAAGTCTTAACGAGGCTTTGTGGAAACAGATCCAATTCGCCGATGTCGAGCGTTTTACCTATAAGAGCGCGGACGATTGGGATGTTGACGGTTTCCTTGTCAAGCCGATCGGCTGGCAATCCGGCAAGAAATATCCGCTGGTTCTCAGTATTCACGGCGGCCCGGCCGGTCAGTATGGTGTCGATTGGTATCACGAGTTTCAGGTTTATGCGGCGAAGGGTTACGCAGTTTTATTCACAAATCCGCGCGGCTCGACTGGTTACGGGCAAAAGTTCGAACGCGGCATCCTTAACGAATGGGGCGGCAAAGATTATCAGGACGTGATGAACGGCCTCGACGCAGGGTTAAAAAAATATCCGTGGATCGACACCGATCGCATGGGCGTAACCGGTGGCAGCTATGGCGGTTACATGACCAACTGGATACTCGGACATACGGACCGTTTCAAAGCCGCTGTCACGCTTCGCAGCCTGTCCAATTTCATCTCCGATGACGGCACACGCGACGGCGCGTATGGCCATAAGTCGGATTTCGACGGCGACATTTTTCAGAAGACGGATATGTATTGGGACCGCTCGCCGCTAAAGTTTGCGAGTAAGGTAAAAACGCCGACGCTGATATTGCATTCGGACAACGACTTTCGCGTGCCGATTGAACAGGGCGAGCAGTGGTTTCGCGCATTGAAACACTTCGGCGTGACGACCGAGATCGTTATGTTTCCGCGTGAAAACCACAACCTGACCCGCACCGGCGAGCCAAAACACCTGGTCGAAAGCCTCAACTGGCAGCTTTACTGGTTTGACCGGTTCGTAAACGGAAACACCGCCGCCGTGCCGCCGGATGCGAAATAACCGATTTTTTGGGTAATCAGGTTATCATACGAACTGAACTATGAAACGATGTCCTGAATGCAGGCGGGATTATTACGACGATACTTTACTGTACTGTCTCGACGATGGAAATGCGCTGCTTGAAGGGCCTGCGAGCGCTCATGTCACGAACGATGAGCCGCGGACCGCCATCCTTTCCGAACTTCCTGCGTTAGCGGGCGGATCGGTGCCGAGCGAGTCAAAGACCTTGGTTTATCAAAACAGTAATGATTCGGCTAGTGCAAATTCAAATTCCATCGCCGTACTTCCATTTGTAAACATTAGCGCGGACCCGGAAAACGAATATTTTTGCGACGGCCTAGCGGAAGAACTCCTTATCGCGCTATCCAAAATAAAGAATTTAAAGGTTGCCGCACGCACCTCAGCGTTTTCGTTTAGAAACAGAAACGTTGACGCAAGCGAAATCGGGAACACATTGAAAGTCAAAACAATTCTCGAAGGCAGTGTGCGAAAAGCTGGCAATCGATTACGGATCTCGTTACAACTGATCAATTCGTCAAACGGTTTTCAAATCTGGTCAAAGCGCTACGATGGCGAAGTAAAAGATATTTTCGATCTACAGGACGAAATTACGCTTGCCGTGATCGGCGAATTAAAAGTGAAATTTCTGAGCGAGGAGATTGACGCGGTTCGTAACCGTTATGCCGAAAATATTGAGGCGTACCAGCTCTATCTCAAGGGGCGTTATCATTTCCTGAAATTAACGCCTCCGGAAACAAATAAAGGAATTTCGTATTTTAATCAGGCAATTGAGTTGTCGCCAAATTATGCACTCGCTTATGCCGGCCTAGCCGCTGCTTACGTAACTTTTCCGATGACAAGTGACGGCCTGCCTTCCGAGTATTTCCCGAGGGCAAAAGCCGCAGCGGAAAAAGCTCTCGACATTGACGACCGCCTGTCCGAAGCTTATGCCGCGCTTTTTTGGGCGACGCTTTGGTACGACTGGGATTGGAAAGCTGCCGAAAATCAATCATTAATGGCTATCGAGTTAAATCCGAACGGAGCGGACGGCTATGAGGCGTATGCTCATATTCTTTCGAACATCGGGCGACACCCGGAGGCTCTTGTCGAGATAAAACGTGCCGGGAATCTCGACCCGCTTCACCTCCGAATCAATGCGCTTGACGGGCAATTTCTGCTTCACGCCGGAAGGGTTGATGAAGCGTTGGCGAGGCTGCAAGAAACGCTTGAATTCGCGCCGCATTTTTGGCTTGCACATATATTTACATCGAGCGCATACATCGAAAAGGGCATGTTTGCTGAAGCTATCGAATCGGCGCAAAAAGCGAGAGATTTTTCCGGCAGCACGCACCCTATCGCCTTTGGCGGTTATGCAATGGCAAAGGCGGGCCGGGTGGCGGAAGCACGGGCGATGCTCAACGAACTGTTGAAAATGTCTGAAGATCGATACATCCCCGCGCCAAACATTGCGATGATCTATAACGGCTTGGGCGAGACGGACAAAGCGCTCGAATGGTTGGAGCGCGGTTACGCCGAGCGCGATGCACGAATGGCGTTTTTAAAAGTTGAACCAAAATGGAATAATTTGCGCGCCGATCCGCAGTTTCAGAAGCTAATGAAAAGAATGGCCTTCCCGTAGAATGTCGGAGGGATTATTACGATAAAAATTACCAACATAAAAATCCAAATTCTGTACCGCTGCTCGGACAACAGCCACTTATGTAAGAAAAGATCTAACCGAAAAGCCGGGGCAATCGTCGTTGTAGATTTTTTGGCAGCAAAATTTCCATCGCATCATCGACTGTGACGATACCGGCTATATCACCCTCGTCATCGATCACGGGCAGGGCGAGCAGGTTGTATTCGGCGATTGTTTGGGCTGCATCTTCGGCCGAGTCGGACGGGTGGGCGAAGCGGAATTCGCTCCGCATCACGTCCGAGAGTTTTTGCGTCGGGCTGGCGAGGATCAGGCTGCGGAGACTGATCACGCCGCAGATTTTCCACGAGCCGACCTCTTCGACCACATAGAGGTAATAGATCATGTTCGGCGTCTCGGCCATTTGGCGAAGGCCCTTGATCGTCTCGCCTACCGTCAGGTCTTTCTGAAACACGAGAAACTCGGTCGTCATCAATCCGCCGGCAGTGTCGTGGGCGAAATGCATCAGCTCGGCTACGTCGGCCCGTTCTTCAACCTCCATCAGGTTAAAAAGCAGCTCCGATTTTTGATCGTCCATCTCGTCGAGCACGTCAACGGCATCGTCGGGCGACATTTCTTCGAGAATGTCGGCCGCGCGTTCCTCGTCCATTTCCTCGAGAATTCGGGCCTGAGCCTCGGTAGACATTTCTTCGAGCGTGTCGGCAGCGATCTCATCGTCGAGGCTTTCGACAACCTCGGTGCGGTGGATAGGCGAGAGCGATTCGGCAAGCTGTGCGATCTCGACCGGATGTAGCCGTGAAAGCTTGTCCTTCGACGATTTTAGCTGCACCGTGACGGTTGCCGTGTCAGTCGCGAGATAGCCAACGTCGGCCCAATCAATGACCTCGACGACGCGGTCGCTGCCAAAAAAACCCTGCGGCATAAGGCGGCGGACAAATCCCTGTAAGCTCACGTCAGCTCCGGAAACGCGCCAATCCTCGCCCGTCACAATTAACTGCACATCATTGACGCGAACTACGCGTTTACCGTCAACGTCGATCAACTGATTGTCCAAAACATCCTTGCCGAGCAACACCTCGCCGTCGCGGCGGATGAACGGCGTTAGATCAAGAATGGTCGAGGTCATGGTCGCGCCGCGCAGGCCGAGATCCTTAAAATCGCGACTCGGCATAAAGAAATTGCGCCGACGGTAGCGCGCGATCAGCCCAATAACGGGCGGATACTCTTCGTCGCCATAACGCACGATCACGTCTTTGATGACCGCGATCTTTTCATTGCGGGCGTCAAAGACGGGGCGGTTGAGTATCTGCGAGACATAGAGCATAGGTCAGTTGTCGGTGGTCAGTTGTCAGTTGTCGGTTTTGTGCCGACAGCCTCCATGTATCAACTAAAAACCTCACACCAAATCCTACTACTGACAACCGACCACTGACAACTGACAACTCGGTAACGCACAACAAGATTAAATATTTTTGTATTTTGTGGAAACCTTTCACCATCAACCATTTTTATTAAGTAGACGATGGAACGGGTCGAGAAGGCCGTTTCCTCGTGCGGATACCCGTCTGCCCAATCAACCACAATGAAAAGATCACACCTCGCCATCCTCCTCTGTTTGCTTGCATCCGTCCCCGCGTTTGCACAGCAACGCCAACGTTTTTTCGATAATTTTGACACGGCCCGCGGCGTCGAGGTTCAACGCCCGGATTTTGTGCCCATTGCTGCCAAAACCGCGAGAACCAAGACCGGCAACCCATACCGTGCGTCCGACAGGCCGCTTGTAAAACCGACCGTGCTCACAACCAAATCCGGTGCTAAACCCCGCCAGTCCCGAATGAACGCGTCCGAGGGTCTCGCCGACCGCGACATGTCAAACGCCCAATACAGCAAGCTGCTGATGTCGTCGGCGAGCAGCATGCACGGGTTTACGACCGGCGATGTGCTGATCGATTCGTACATTGTCGATTCAAGCCGCCGGTACGGCATCGACCCGCTGCTCATCTATTCGCAGATGCACCAGGAATCGTCATTCAAGCTCAGAGCGACCTCAAATAAAGGTGCAAGCGGCTTGATGCAGCTTATGCCCGGAACGGCCCGACGGCTCGGCGTTACAAACATATATGATCCGAAACAGAATATCGACGGCGGCGTTAAATACATGCGGATGCTGCTCGACATGTTTGGGCAGGACGTAAATCTCGCGCTGGCGGGTTACAACGCCGGCGAAGGCGCGGTGATGAAATTCGGCAACCGGATACCGCCGTACAACGAGACGCAGGAATACGTCCGGCGGATCTCGACTCGATATGCATCGATCTCCAACGGCAGCTTCGCCAGCAGCGTAAAACGCGTAAGCACTGCCAAGGCGGCCAAGCTTGAAGAAAAAGTCGCCAAGCCGCTGACAATACAACAAAATGCCGTCGCGATCCGCCTCGCCGACGGTCGCATGCGGCTCGTGAATCAGTAGGAAGTTGAAAGTGGAAAATAGAAAATGGAAAGTTAAGAGTAAGGTTTGGTTAAACTTCTAGTTCCACCAACTTTCCATTTTCCACTTTCAGTTTTCCACTATTAAACGCTCTTCTCCAACTAGTCGAAAAGACTTGCGGCCGACACGCGTCGGCCGCGTTTTTTTGCACTAAAAGGCTGATATAACGTGGATAAGATTGAGACAAAAGTCGCTTTTTGGCACTGTTTTGTTTCCATCTGATACGTTTTCCACTCCAATGTCGCCGTTCCCTTCGCCGCTTTTTCTAACACCGTAAAGAAAGCTACCATGGTCGCTTCTGATCCCGGTTCTGACATGAGAAACCTCGGTCGCTAGTTCTTGCGGTTCTGGGCTGCTGTATAATACTTTGGTATGTATTGCGAAAAATGCGGGGCGGACAATTCGGAGACGGCTAAGTTTTGCCGGACGTGCGGGGCGGTTGTTGACGCGGAGGAAGAGACGCGCGTGGCGGTGCGACGCGGCGACGCGGCGGCAGAATATCGACCGCCGACGGTCCGTGACGCAGGCTCGGTGGCTCGGCGATCTGATGATGTTGAAGGAGAGAACCACCCCGTCGGCGAAACGCCGCCACCGCGCTCCCCGCGTAAGGAGGGGATCCCGGGGGACGAGGCCGAGATATTCTCGATCTCTCCGACGCTAGTCTTTGTAAAGGCCGGGTATGGGGCGGCGGCAGTCGGGGCTTTGTTTTTGGTGGCGATCGTGAGCGTAGTGCTAGGTACTTTCGTGCCGACCTGGGTCGCGATCCTGCTCGGGCTGATGCTGTTTCTGATACCGGCGTTTTACCATTTCAAGCGAAAGCTGGTGCGGTACACGCTTACCGATTCGAAACTCGAGATCGATACGGGGCTCGTCTCGCGCGCGACACGCAACATACCGATCGGGCGTATACAGGATGTGACGGTTTCCGCAAGCCCGTGGCAGCGGCTGCTCGGGCTTGGCGATGTCGTTATCGATAACGCCAGTGATCTGGGCGGCAAAGCCGTGCTGAAAAATATTAACTCACCGAAGCATTATGCGGATGTGTTGCTAAAACAGATGCGCGATCTGGAACGGTAAATGGTAAACGGTAAATACCGCTCGTCATTTACCACTCACCGTTTACCATTTACCACTAATTAGACTTCCGTATCACGTGGCGCAGCTTTTGGATGATTTTCCATCAGAGGTGTTGATTGGTCATCATCCGCCTGCGA
The DNA here is from genome assembly GCA_038227175.1 of Pyrinomonadales bacterium. Taxonomy (GTDB): domain Bacteria; phylum Acidobacteriota; class Blastocatellia; order Pyrinomonadales; family Pyrinomonadaceae; genus OLB17. Next base: position 36,153 of record JBBRPZ010000023.1, read on the forward strand.
GTAATATTTGTAATATCCCGAGCCGTAGTAATAGTACTCTTCCGAATTCGATTTGATGCCGTTAAGCACCACGCCGTAGATGCGGGCTCCGATGGCGGTGACGCGTTGTTTAAACTGCCGCATCAGGTGGATCGAGCTCTTATTGGCCATCGCGACGAGGACGACGCCATCAACCAGTGTCGAAAGTATCGACGCGTCGGTGAACGAGATCGCCGGCGGCGAGTCGATGATGATGTGCTTAAATCGACCTGAAAGGAATGTCAGCAGATTGCGCATCTCGTTTGAGCTGAGCAATTCGGCCGGGTTTGGCGGGATCGGGCCGCTGGTGATGACCTTGAGCCGCGGCAGATCCTTGTACGTTTTCATCAGGTTTTCGGTGTTTTTGTCGCCGGAGAGATAGTTGGTCAGGCCGGTCGTATTCTCCAAACCAAAATGTTGATGGAGCCTCGGACGACGCAGGTCGCAGTCGATGATGACGACATCGACATCCGATTGTGCAAGCGTGATCGCCGTGTTGATGGCGGTCGTCGTTTTACCCTCGGACGGCTGCGACGATGTGACGAGTATCGTTTGCGGCGGCTTTCCGGCAGACGAAAACAGGAGGCTCGTGCGCAAATGGCGATAGGCCTCGGCCATCGGCGAATTGCGCTCCTCCATCGTGATCAACGCCGATCCGGGTGAAGCACTGCCGTTGCCGTTTCCGGCCGCAAGCAATTTCTTCTTCTCCGAATTCATGTAATGCGGTATTAGCGCCAACGTCGGGAGGCCAAGATGACGCGTAATGTCGTCCGAGGTCCTCACCGAATCGTCAAGGAAATCAAGCAAAAACGCGAGGCCAATGCCCGCACCGAGGGAAAGAAACAAAGCGACTAAAATGTTGCGTCCACGGGCTGGGCCGATAGGCGTCGTCGGTGTAACGGCGCTGCTCTGACGTTTAATATTGTTCGGAGCTTCGGTTGCGAGGGCAAGGTCTTGCTCCTTTTCTCGCAAATTTAAAGAGTCAAGCAGATCGCGATTTGATTTAAGTGCGCTTTTCTTTCCGACGATCGTTGTTTCGGCTTGACCGTCGACATTTGCTTTTGCCGCAGCCTGTTCGAACGCAGCCCTTTGTCGAGCCTCACGCTGCTGGGCCGACGCCAAAACCGCCCTGCGTCTGCCCAACTCCTCGCGCTTGGCGATATCCTTAATTTTCCCTTCTTCGCTTTTGATCTTGTCGGTGTTTTCTCCGAGTACCCGGCTCTTTTGCTTCGTTAGCTCCACGATCTCAGCCTCGACCGCTTTTACGTCTTTATATCCAGGCTGATACTTTACGAGAAGCTCCTCTTTCTTTTGTGTTTTCTCGTCAATCTTTTTATCGAAGTCCTGGATAATTTTATCGAGATCCTGTTGACGCTTAAGCAGTTGGCTCCGCTCGTCCTGTACCGTTTTGTTATCTTCCGCAACGGCTAAAATATCGCCGTTTTGGTCGGCTTTTAGAGCTGCCGAGTAATTTGCCTCGGCCTTGGCGGCGTCGTCCTGAGCGTTGCGGTACAGTATCAGGATCGACTGAAGATCAGCGGCTCGAACCTCACCCCCCTTTTCCTGCAGCGGCAGATTCGCGGCCTTCATAGCCTCGATCAAACCATCTTCTTCTTCGTGGATTGTTGCTTTTAGGTCTACGATGGATTTTCGAAGATTATCAAGCGCGGTTTGAGCCCCGTCCGTCTCGCGCCTTATATCTTCCTTGATGAAAAGGTCCGCAACCATATCCGAGACTTTGGGAGCGACTACGGGATTTGAAGTGCGAAGGCTAAGCGTAACGATATTAGTTGACGGCTGCTGCACAACCTTAAGACCGCTTACGAGAATGCCTGCATAGAGGTCGGCTCGCCGATTCTCTTCGGGCGTGAGATTGGCCTCGTCAGATTTACTATCGCTGCTTCCGCTGACTATCGGGAGCGAATTGTCGGCGGCGTCGGTTTTTTGTCCCCGATTGAACAAAGACCTTAGGCCACCCAGCAGGCCGCGGCTCTGATCGTCGAAAAGAGTTGCGTCGCGATGTAGGCCAAGGGCTATCACCGCACGCTTCATCAATGCTGGATCCATAAGGAGTTGGATCTGAGTATTATAATATTTCTGATCGTCACCAAAACTGATATTGATCGCGTCCTTTTTTGTTGCGGGAGGCTTGCGAGGCTCTATGATCATGCCTGTGGTCACTTCGTACTCGGACGACAGACGGTACGAGTAAAAAGCGACTGCGGCGGTGACGAGAATCGTGATCGCGAGAATGATCGGGAGCCGTTTGTAGACGACGTTGATGTACTGCCTGATCGAACGCTTGCTGTCGAGCGTGTCGTCATACGAGGGAGAGTACACCGCCGAAAAATCAATCGGGCTCGTCTGGATATCGTTTGTTACCACTGGTAACGGTGTTAGGCGTTGATCGTTTTGCATACTACTTTACTGCTCATCCATTCGGCCCCGACAGGCCAAAATTTAATATAGACAATCTTGTTTTATAACATATTAAGGCCATTTTTTCATAAAAAAGCGCGATAGTTACGATCAGTCTACCACTTTGGACCGCTAACGGTTAGCCCTAAAAGCCCCCGGCTTTGTGAAGCGGCGGCGGCCGGTGGTATATTTTAAGTTTGCTCGTTACGCAAAATAATGAGCAGCTAAACGGAATATGAGTGAAGTTCTCGAAAACGCGGGCGGACAATTGTCGCACGATATGAAATTGGGTATAGACGGGTTTACGTTCGCCGACCTGTTCGACGCGCCAAAGCTGCATGAGCTGGCCGATAAATTTTATGCCGAGGTTGCGGCGCGCGAGCCGATCCTCGGCAATGCTTTGTCAAAATATATTGCCGTCCGAGGCGAGGGATTTGAAAAACGTGTCGAATCAAAGATACTGACCGATGCGGCACCGTTTCTGTCTAATTTTATTGCGAGACTGTTTAGCATCAGCGACGCACGTACCCGGCTCGAACACGAGATCACTGTCCAAAATCCGGTTTGGAAATACAAATTTTTCGTCCAGCGGCGTGCCATCAAAAAGATCAAAGCTGAGCAAGCCGCCGAACTGAACGAAGGCGAATTGTGGCTGGCGATGACCGAGCTGCGCAACGCCGCGTTCGATGAAACGCTTGTTGGTGACGAAGAGTTGTCCATCGCCGAAATGACCTGCCGTTTGCTCGACGCCGAGGATATTCTTGTCAGAACCGGGAGCGGTAGCGACGGGGTTCGTGATTCCGACACGTCGACACCCGCCGTCATGGCCCGAGTAAACGCCGCATACGAAAAGCTGAAAGATCAAACGTTCGGCAAGCTCTATTCGCAGTTCATTTTGGAGGAGGAAGACGCGGGCGATCTGCTCACTGTCAGAGCGGCTCTTCGCGTGATCGAATCGTGGTCTGCCGCCGCTTTTCACAATAAATCGCGCAAATGGTACAGCTTCAAAACGCCGCACTCGCTCGATTATCAAAATCTGGTCCATCTCATTCATCCCGAGCCGGAGCTGCACAATATAATGCGCGGCGGCGAGGAGATCTTGCGAAAACGCGACGGATTTAAGCTGACGGACGACCGCGGCACGATGCGCGACGCGCTGTACGAGATCGACTACTGCCTGATCTGCCACGAACGGGAGAAGGATTCGTGCAGAACTGGCCTGCATGAGAACGACGGCACGACGAAACGCAATCCGCTCGGCATCAAGACCGAGGGCTGCCCGCTCGACGAACGCATCTCGGAAATGCACCTGCTCAAAAAACAGGGCGACGCGATCGGCTCGCTTGCGCTGGTTGTTATCGATAACCCGATGTGTGCCGGCACCGGCCACCGCATCTGCAACGACTGCATGAAAGGCTGCATTTTCCAGAAGCAGGAGCCGGTAAACATACCGCTGGCCGAGACCGCGACGCTGACCGACGTACTCGATATGCCCTACGGATTTGAGATCTACAGTCTGCTCACTCGTTGGAATCCTCTGAACGCAAAACGGCCATATTCGCTGCCGTACAACGGTAAAAACGTACTGGTCGTCGGTCTCGGCCCGGCCGGATACACGCTCGCTCATTACCTGTTGAACGAAGGCTTCGGCGTCATTGGTATTGACGGCCTGAAGATCGAACCGCTCCCGTCCGAATGGACCGGAAATCACGGAAAGACTTGCCCAAAACCGATCAAAGAGATCACGGAGATCACCGAAGACCTCGACGAACGAATTCTGTCGGGTTTCGGAGGCGTTTCCGAATACGGCATTACTGTGCGTTGGGACAAAAATTTCTTAACGATGGTTCAGTTGATGCTGACGCGTCGCAAGCGGTTTCGGCCATACGGCGGCGTACGGTTTGGCGGAACACTGACGATCGAGGACGCGTGGGATTTCGGATTCGACCACATCGCCATCGCCACCGGCGCCGGGCGGCCGACGATCGTGCCGATGAAAAACAATCTCATTCGCGGCATTCGGCAGGCGTCTGATTTCCTCATGGCGTTGCAGCTAACCGGTGCATTCAAAAAAGATACGCTGTCGAACCTGCAAGTCCGCCTGCCCGCCATCGTCATCGGCGGCGGTTTGACCGGTATCGACACGGCGACCGAGCTTTTTGCTTACTATCCGGTGCAGTGCGAGAAAATGCTCGGTAAATATGAGCAGGTCGTCGCCGAATTTGGCGAGGAAAAGGTCGTCGAGCATTTTGACGAAGAAGAGATCCGTGTCCTACAGGAATTCCTCGAACACGGAAGGGAAATTCGCGACGAGCGATCTCGTGCGGCCGCGGCTGGCGAGGATCCGAATTTTGTTCCGCTAGTTCGCGGCTGGGGCGGCGTGTCACTTGTCTATCGCAAGCGGTTGCAGGATTCGCCCGCGTACCGCCTTAACCACGAAGAGGTGCAAAAAGCTCTCGAAGAGGGCATCGATTTTATCGAATGCATGAACCCGACCGAGGCCGTGCCTGACGAATTTAACGCGGTAAAAGCTCTTGTTTTCGAGCGCCTCGACTATATCGCTGAAACCGGGAAATTTGAGAAGACGGGCGAGATGCACGAATTTCCCGCCCACACGGTATGCGTAGCGGCCGGCACATCGCCGAACGTTATTTACGAAAAGGAAAAACCGGGCACGTTCAAGATGGATGAGTGGAAGCAGTTTTTCCAGCCGTTTACGGTCGAGCGGAACGGCGATGGCAAACTGCACGCTGTCGAGGCCGCACGGGGTGAGACAGGGTTTTTCACGTCTTACGAATCCGACGGCAAATTTATCAGCTACTACGGCGACAACCATCCGAAATACGCCGGAAACGTCGTCAAGGCGATGGCCTCGGCGAAATTTGGCTACGAACGCGTGGTCGAGCTGTTTGCGGACGAAGTTCTGAGTGCAAGCTTTAGCTTGTCCGACGGCGGACATGAACGTGATAAATCGCGCACTCTGAACGATGCGATTTTCGACAAACTTGTAACGACACTCGACGAGCAGCTTCGCGCATACGTCGTCCGTGTAGAGCGCCTGACGCCGACGATCGTCGATGTCATTGTCAAAGCTCCGCTGCAGGCACGCAAATTTGAGCCCGGCCAGTTTTATCGGCTGCAAAATTTTGAAACGTCAGCGCCCATCGTGGACGGTACGCGGTTGGTAATGGAGGGTCTCGCCCTGACCGGTGCATGGGTCGATGAAGAAAAAGGTCTGCTCTCGATGATCGTTCTCGAAATGGGCACGTCGTCGCGGCTCTGCTCGCTGCTCAAGGAGGGCGAGGAAGTTCTCGTCATGGGCCCGACCGGCACACCGACCGAGATCACAGAAAACGAAACCGTGCTGCTCGCAGGCGGCGGCTTGGGTAACGCCGTTCTGTTCTCGATAGCCAAAGCGTTGCGCGAGAAAAATAACAAGGTCGTCTATTTTGCCGGATACAAGAATGGCTCGGATCTCTTCAAACGTGAAGAGATCGAAAACGCAACCGATGAGGTCGTTTGGGCGACGGATTTCGGCGACGAGATCATGCCCGCACGACCGCAAGACACGCATTTTCGCGGCAATATCGTCCAGGCTATGATCGCCTACGCCGAAGGCCGCCTCGGCAACCAAGCGGTTGATCTAAAAGATGTTAACCGCATCATCGCCATCGGCTCCGACCGCATGATGAACGGCGTCCGCGAGGCTCGTCACACGACGCTCAAGCCTTACCTGAACGAAAATCACACCGCGATCGGCTCGATCAACAGCCCCATGCAGTGCATGATGAAAGAGGTCTGTGCCCAATGCCTCCAACGCCACGTCAACCCGCACACCGGCGAGGAATTCTTCGTTTTCTCATGCTTTAACCAGGACCAGCATCTCGATTTCGTCGATTTCAAGAATCTCAATGAACGTCTGCGGGCAAACAGCATTCAGGAAAAGTTGACAAACCTGTGGCTGGATCGCGCATTTGGAAAAGAAGAATTCAAGACCAAATTTCAGCAGAAGGGTCAATGACACATCAAGACATCAATACGATGATGATTTGATGTTGAACTTGATGTCAAATCAGGTTAATATTGGGATGTTGTGAGAACCACCCTAACCATAGACGACGATGTAGCCTTTGGCTTGAAAAGAATTCAGGAGAGCGAGAGGGAAAAATCATTCAAAGAGGTCATCAACGAAGTCCTGCGTCGCGGCCTTACATCACCTAGACCGAAACAAGGCAGGAAAAAATTTAAGGTCAAAGCCTATCCGCTTAATCTACGCGCAGGCCTAAATCTCGATAATATTGAAGAACTTCTCGATCAGGTCGAGGGGCCTAACCGCAAATGATAAAGCCCGATGTCAATTTGCTTGTTTATGCATACGACTCTACCTGCGAATGTCATAAATCCGCCGCCGCCTGGCTGGAACTGGTTTTGGATGAGGAACAGGTTTTTTTCTCCTGGCATTCAATATGTGGGTTTCTCCGGATCATAACGAATAGACGGATCTATCTCAACCCGATGAGTATTCAGAAAGCTATTGCGATCGTGAGCGAATGGCTCGCATTAGAAAACACACACTTGGTCGCACTCGAAAAGAAAAACTGGCCGTTGTTTTCGTCGATTCTTATTGAGAGTCAGGCAAATGGCGACCTCGTAATGGACGCCCACCTCGCTGCTATGGCCGCATCATGCGGAGCAAAACTCGCCAGCACCGACCGTGATTTTTTGCGCTTCCCAGTCATTCAAGTCATTAATCCGATCAAAAGCTAGAACACAACAGTTCGGGATAAGGAATAACCCTCGAAAGGCTATTGGTTATTTTGGAAATGCCAACGTGGCCCCCACTCTTCCGACAACATCACCGCGTCGATTCTTGATCGGCATCGGAGAAAGCTCATGCATAGCATCGCCCGGCAAAATTCCCAATTGACGCAAGATCTCAACTGCTATGACAGGCCGGCCGCGATGGTCGTCGCCGTCTTCGACTTTTAGGGCGATTCCGAGGCCGGTTGGGTATTTTTCGGACGGGAGGACGCCGCAGAGCCAGACGCCGTCGGCTCCAACTTTTGAGATGATCTGGCCGGGAGCGGCTTGCATCAGCATTGTGTCGAGGCGGCCGGTGCCGCCGATGAGTTCGGGGTATTTCATCATCGCCGCGACGATCCGCGAACAAGCGTTTTGCGTCACTTCGGGGAATTTTGACGGCGAGATAAGGTTGATAAAGCTCCTGGCCATTGCCGCGACCGGCACGGCAAAATTCGGTGCGGCGCAGCCGTCGATGCCGATCGCGATCTCGTTTTCGGGTAGCTCACAGAAATCCGCGACACATTTTAATATGCGTTTTTGAATGCGGCTGTCCGGGTGATCGTAGGTTGCGGTATCGGAGCCGATATGTTTGGCGAGAGCGAGCATGGCGGCGTGCTTGCCCGAACAGTTATTGTGAAGCTGTGTTGGTTCTTCACCGGCACGCATCATGTGTTTGGCGTCGATTTCTGCAAAGGGCAGATGAGCGCCGCATTTTAGGTTGGATTCCGACAGTCCTATTTTTGACAGCATCCGTGTAGCAAGGGCCACATGGACGACCTCGCCCGAATGCGAAGCAGCCCCGAGAGCAATTTCCTTGTCGGTAAACCCAAACGCATCCGCCGCCCCGCTCGTAATGCAAGGAACCAATTGAAAAGCCTTGCAGGCCGAGCGAAAGAACGTGACGGTCGACGGATCGCCGATGGACGCGACCGTTTTACCACCGCCGTCGATGACGATCACATGGCCGCGATGGATCGACTCGACCGTTTCGCCGCGAATGACGTTTGCGAGGATATTAGAGGTCATAAGAGATTTTTAACGCAAAGTCGCAGAGACGCAAAGCCGCTAAGGAATATAATTACAGTTGACTGGCTCCCAGGTGCCATTTGATTTCCTTTGCGTCTTTGTAACTTAGCGTCTTTGCGTTAAATCTAACTCGCGGCGAGCATCGCTCTCGCGTTTTCGCGGGCTGCTTCGGTTATCTCCGAGCCGGCGAGCATACGGGCGATTTCCTCGAGCTTTTCCGCGGCGGCTAATTCGCGCACGCTGATCGAGGTGCGGCCTCCGGGCTCGCTTTTTTCGACGACAAAATGACGATCCGCAAGCGAGGCGATCTGCGGCTGGTGCGTGACGCAAAATACCTGGTTTGTCGCCGCAAGTTCCTTTAGCTTGCGACCGACAGCTTCGGCGACGCGACCGCCTACGCCGATATCTATTTCATCAAAAACAGCGGTTTTGCCGGAATCATTGATTCTTGCGACAGTCTTTAGAATGAGCATTAGCCGCGAGGCTTCGCCGCCGGACGCGACCCGTGCCAGCGGCCGAACTGATTCGCCCGGGTTTGCGGAGAAGTAAAATTCGACTCGGTCGTAGCCCGTGGCGGTAAAGTTGCTGTCATCGCCGCCGCCATCAAAGCGCACCTCAAACCGCGCCTTTTCTAGAGCGACAGCCTTGAGGTCATTCTCAACGTTCTTTTCAAACTTTCTAGCAGCGGACACACGCTTGTCGTGAAGTTCACCGGCTCGCTTCAAAAATTCGACTCGAAATTCAGCAATCTTTTGCTTTAACTCCTGCTCGCGAAACTCAGCAGTTTCAATATTTTCAAGCCGCTGTTCGGCGTCGCGAAGACGGTCGAGAACAGTTTCGATCGACCCACCGTATTTTCGCTTGAGTCGTGAAATCTCGGCCAAGCGATTGTCGATATCCTCAAGCCGTTCGGGCGATAACTCAAGCCGGCCTCGAAAATCCCTGATCGCGAAAGCCACGTCTTCGAGCGTTGCCCGGACACCAACCAGAACGTCCGAATGTTCGTGAAAGCTTGTTTCGTATTCGCCCAATTCGCCGATGTCGCGGGTTGCCCGGTCGAGCGTGGCGAGCGTCGATTGGTCATTTTCGTACAGCAGAGAGTAGGCGTCGTCGCTTAGTTTCGAAAGCTTTTCGATGTTGTTGAGACGATGTTTTTCGGCCTCAAGCTCGTCGTCTTCGCCGGGCTGAGGATTTGCGTCCTTTATCTCCTTGACCTGAAAACGGAGGATGTCGAGAAGCTGCAGTTTCTCGGCCTCGTTTTTTTCGAGCATCCCAAGCTCGGTCTTCGTTACCGACCAATGATGATAAACTTCCGCAACATCTGCCTTTAGTCTATCGACGTCGGCAAATTGATCGAGCATGCCGATGTGCGTTTCGATATCATACAGAGCAGCCTGTTCGCCCTGGCCGTGAATGTCGGCGAGGTATGGGCCTAAGGATTTGAGAAACCCCTGGGTCACGAGCTGGTTGTTTACAAAGACGCGATTTTTGCCCGACAGCGACAGTTCGCGGCGGACAATGAGTTCGACCTCGCCGCCGCCGTCTATCTCGATGCCGCTCTCGTCGAGCAGCTTTGTTACGGTTGGGTCGGCGGTAACGGTAAACAACCCCTCGATCCCGGCCGATTCCTCGCCTTCCTTGATCAGATCGTTTGAAACACGTTCGCCGGTCAAGGCTCCGAGGCTGTCGACGATGATAGATTTGCCGGAGCCGGTCTCGCCCGTGAGCAAATTGAGCCCCGCACCGAACTCGATCTCGAGCGTGTCGATGAGGGCGATATTTTTGATCTTTAGCAGGCTTAACACGATAGATAAACTACATTTTGGGCACAATGCCCTGACCTTTGATCCATTTTCCAGTCGAAAAAATGGCGTCGGGCGGAAATTGTTTTTCGAGATCCAGAGAAGCCCAATCGACAACGCGGCCTTTTTTATAAAAGAAAAACTCGGCCAGCTCTCCGGTCTTCGCGTTGCCGAATCGCTGCCGTACATTAAATCCGCTGGCGTCGTACTCTTCCAGCCCGCGCGTGCCGCTAAGCTCCCCGACACTTCGGATCGTGGTCGGAGCGATTAAACTCGCCCGCCGCCTCTCGGTAACCGCGGCTAGATCCGCTATGGACATCAACGTCGTCGGCGTTGGTACTGGCGTCGGCTGAGCGGATGTTAAGTCTGCGGCTGCATTCGCGGCAGGAGTTGGGGGAGCCTGATTAACAATGGTCGCGCGACGGAATATAAAATTTACAAGGCCCCCAGAGCCGTTTTCGATCAGCGAAACATACGGCGCCGTGTCCTGCGTTTGTTCGCTGCCGATCGCCAGCGATTCCAGTACGGTCATAAAGGCGACGAAATTCATTTTGACCAAAAACATCTCGTCCTTACCGTAGAGGGCCCCGGTTTCGATCAGGATCACAGGCGTGCCCCAAGCCGAAAAATTATCGCCAAATGCGGAGGCGGTGTATTCGTCGCCATAGCGGGCGATGTGGCCGGGGATGAATTTTTGCAGAGCGAGAACGATCTGCGAGGCCAAACGCGTATTTCGCTCCAGGCCGGAATTTGTCGTTTTCGCGGCGTCACCATAGACGACGAGCAGCGAGATCGAGGCCTGGCTCGGTGAATGTCCGACGGTGGTCAGAGCACCCTGGTTGTGCAGATTAAATCCGATCGCCGGCGACCAGTCGTCGCGAAGCTGCTTTAGCAGCCGCGCCTCGGGCGTTTTTAGATCGATAGCGTCGCGGTTGATGTCGATGCCCTGTAGGTTTCGCCGCTGGTACATCTCCTCGCCATCCGGGTTTAGCATTGGCACGGCACGGATCGTCATCGTATCGGCGATCTTTTTGACCAGATCGTTTTTATGGTTTTTTTGCAGCCAGGCGAGCATGTCCATCAGCGCCGATGTCGCGGTCGGCTCGTCGCCGTGCATCTGCGACCACATAAAAACCTTGAGCGAGCCGTGACCAAATTCGATCTGGTAAATTTCGCGATTCGCATTGCTGCGTCCTACCTCGTTTACCGCGAGACCGAGTTTTTTTAGCTGGTCGAGATAGTTTTTGAGATCGGCATGACGAACGTCGGACGGGGCGATATGAGAAATATGCTCCTTTTCCCAGATCGAGGCGAATTTCTCCGCGGTTTGAGTATAGACATTCATCGCGCAAATCAAGGTCAACAATAAGATCAAGCCAATTGAACGCATACACATAAGATAAACCGAATGTGCGGGTTACGGCAAGGAAAAGAAGGTTTTGCCCGCGAATTACGCGAAAAAACGCGAATAAAAGGAGATTTAATTCGCGACTATTCGCGTTATTCGCGGGCAAAAATTTTCCTGGTCTCACGGCCCCCCGCCCGCTTACGCAGGCGGTTCTGACAAACCGCGATAAAGCTTCTCCGTCGCATCAACCATCTTGTCCAGGCCAAAATTTTCACGGGCGGCGATCTTTAGTTTTTCACCCATTGATTGACGAAGGGCAGTGTCTTCCAGTAGTCGGCAGATCTTAGCGGCGAGTATGACCGGGTCTTTTATGGGAGCGAGGGCATTTTCGTCACGGATCAGCTCTTTCGCTCCGTCGGTTTCGGTTGCGATCACGGCCGTTCCGGCAGCCATTGCGTCGAGGATAGCGAGGCCGAAGCTTTCGGAATGCGACGGCGAGACAAAGACATCGGCGGCCGCAAGCAGCGGGGCGGTGTCGTCGAGCCAGTCGAGCCACAGGAATTTTTCCTTCATTCCGAACACGCGGACAAGACGTTTTAGTTCCCGGCGAAATTTCTGGTCTATCGTATTGTCCCTGCCCGCGACGACAAACATCGCGTCGGGGATGCGTTTTACGATCTCGTTTGCCGCCAGGACAAAATCACGCTGGCCCTTGAGAACCCTTAGTTCACCGAGCGTCGCAACCAGGGGCGCGTCGAGCGGGATCGAGTGGAGATCGCGGAAATCATTCGCCATCTCAATTCTCGCTTCGTCCGAGGTCGTGGCAAATCCGATGCCGTTTGGAATAACGCGAATCTTGTCAGCCGGAAATATCCGTTCGAGCTGGACGCGGACCGCCGGTGAGACAGCAATCGCCGCGTCGACGTTGCGCAAGGCAAACCGGTGAAAGGGCTTCATCGAAAAAACGACGTGCCGCGTCAGCACAAGCCTTACGCCGCGAACCACGCGGGCCGCGACGCTCGCCGCCAGATAATCGCGGGCGACATGGGCGTGAATGATGTCGATCTTGTTTTTTTCGACGAAACGGGCAATGCGCTTGGCGCTGAACATACCGAACGAGTTGCGGATCGAGACGTGCAGAAAATTCTCCGGCGACAAAAAATCCAGCCGGTCCTGCCATTCACTGGTGGGCCTGAGGGCAACGTAAACGTCGTGCCCGCGTTTTGAAAGTTCGCGGCACAGATCAACCAGGTGGCGTTCGCCGCCGCCGAAGGTTTTTGCCGATGAAATATGCAGAACACGCATTGCGGCAATTCTATACCGAACACGGAAACAAAAAAAGGCACGCTTCTCGACGAAGCGTGCCCGATGTCCCAAACGGGAGCGAAACCTAGAACTGAAAACGTGCCGCAAACTGGATCTGACGTTCGCGATACAGCGTGCTGTCCGTAGTAGTAATTGAGCCGAATGGAGCGTTATAGGTCAACGGCGTCGGAGCTCCACCGGCGGGTGTTGAGCCTCTCGCATATAGAACGGTATTCTCACCAAAAACCTGAGTACGGTTAAAGACGTTAAAGCCTTCAGCCAATAACTCAAGATTGGTCGACTCAGTGATCTTGAAACGCTTCGACAAACGAGCGTCCAGGTTCCAGAGGCTCGGCAAACGATATGCGTTACGTGGATTGAGCGGGAAACGGGTGTCGCCGAACGAGCCGTTCAGGCTTGTGCCCGAAACAGTACCGTCAAAGGCCCTACCTGAATAATAAACGAAGATCGGTGAGAACGACCATCCATTCGCGATGTAATTGGCAAATCCCTTTGAGTCTTTGACCAATGTCGGCGAATAGACAGCACTACCGACAATCTTGTGGCGGACGTCGTTTGAACTTGGGCCAGCGTCGTAGCTGCGGTCAAACAGATCATACGGACTGTTGGTCTGTGTGAACGTTGCCGAGTTCTGGTTCGTATCGGTTGCCTTTGCAAGCGTATAGCTGGCGTTCCAGCTCAAACCATGAGAAAAGCGGCTCTTTGCCTGAAAGACCAGACCGTCATACTGCGACGAAACGGTGCTTTCGATCTGCGTCATCGCCTGTGTGCCGATCACACGGGTATAAAGCGGCAGTGTAAAAGTTCTTCCATCGGCAGGACCGCCGCTGACCACGTAGGTGGTTGAGGCCCCGTTTACGCGTTGGTTATTATAGTCGACAAACGTTGGCAGTGAACGGCCGAGGCTTCCGATATACGACACCGAACCGACGATATTATTTCCGAACTGATGCTCGAGAATAAAGTCGTACTGATTGATAAGCGGTGCCTGGAAGTTCTTGGCAAAGAACTGGATGGCACCACCTGCAAACGGGATCAACGCAGGAGCTACGATCTGCGGAAAGACTGGTGCACAAGGCGTGGTTGCACCGACGGTAGTCGGTGTACAGTTGGTCGTAACTGTCGGGCCGATCTGCACCTGCGATTGTCCGCCGGTGTTTCCCGTATTTACAAGAGCATTGTAGATCGTCGAGTTTTGGATGCGACCGTAGTAGATACCATATCCACCGCGGAAACTCGTTTTGCCGTCGCCAAAAACGTCCCATGCGAAACCAAAACGCGGACCGAAGTTGTTCTTGTCGTTCGGCAGGAAATTGGTTGCTTCAGCGACGGTACGGTTAACGAACGGGATAACTGTCGTATTGGTCGATGCCGACAGGGTCGGCGTCGGCATCTTGATGTATTCCCAACGCATGCCCATATTTAGGGTCAAGCGGGGCGTAATACGGAAATCATCCTGACCGAAGACGTTGTAATCAGTTGTCTTGACCACATAACCCGGATTTCCGACACCCTGCTGATAATTGCTGGTGTAGCAGCGGCCGGCAAATCTCGTTGCGCTGTTCACGCATGTCGTGGTGGGTGCAAGCGGCGTAACAAAGTTTACATAGTCAACGATGAAGTCGTTGATATTGTTGTATGAATATGACCCCGCCTCAAACCGGAGGTTTGCGATCGTATCCTTAACAAAGTTGATATCGCCGCCCATTTTGAATGTGTGCCGGCCATGAATCCACGTGAGCGTATCGGCATACTGATTACGCCGTTCGTCCGGATAGGCGGATCTTTCTAGGAAAGTGGGTGTGCCGAATTCGAGGCCATTGGTCAAAAAGACGTCCGGTGCTCGAACGCCCCCCAATGCCGTTCTCGACGTTGCCGGCTCACCTGACACCGGCGGCGTGCTGAATTGCGTTTCGAAATCCTTACCGTATTGATACCGTGCTTCATTGAGAAGATTTGAAGTTATCGACGAATTCACACGGGCATTGATCGAGTCAACTACGACAAAGTCATCGCCAAAACTCGAGCGTCCACGCGTGTTTACAGCTTGGGTCTGGACGCCGTTTGGCGACTTCCAACGCAGACGATTGTAGCTGATCGAGAAAGTGTTCGATTTGTTGATATTCCAGTCGATCTTCGGCAAGTAAAGAGTCTGATTACCCTTACGCGGTGTCTCGCCGGTCAAAGAATTGATAAAATTCAAAGTGTTGTTAAGCTGCGTGGGGGTTATGCCTTTGCCATTGCCGGTGCAGCCGGCGATAACAGCACCGAGGGCTCCGGTCAGGCAAGCCGTGTTTGCCGTATTCAGGTATCCCGGATTGGTGAATACCGCAAGCCCGGGGAAGTTACGTTTTTGCTGATCGTAGCTAAAGAAGAAGAACAGTTTATCCTTAAAAATAGGACCGCCGATCGTTCCGCCGTACTGCTGTCGAAGATCGATAGGTTTGGCCGGGACCGGTGTCGAAACGCCACCGATCAATTGCGAGCCAAAGGCACGCGGGTTCCGGGCACCGTTGCGGTTATTACGATTGTAGTAGAAAACGTCACCGTGAAACTTGTTAGTTCCGCTTTTGGTGACAGCGTTTGTCACGCCGCCGGCGGAGCGTCCGTATTCAGCCGAATAGTTGGACGTGTTGATCTGAAATTCGCGGATCGCCGACTGGCTGATCACGTAGTTAATGCGCGTACGGCCGCGTTCTTCGGAGAAGAACGCCTGGTTGTTGTCGCCGCCGTCGATAGTGTTGTTGTTGAGCAGGCCCGATATTCCGCGAAAGCTGATCAAGCCAAATGTACCATCCGGCACCGCGCTCGGTGCGAGGATCGCGAAATTGGACCAGCGGCGTCCGTTGATCGGACGTTCGTTGATCTGACGCTGATCTTCGTTCTGGGCGTTCGAGTTGTCGGATGTATTGATAACCGGTGCTTCGGAGGTGATTTCGACAACGGCCGTAGCCGTTCCGACCGTCAGCTTGAAATCGACCGGTGTCGTAGCTCCGACCTGGACGATGACGTTTTCAGCCTTCGCGCCTGAAAAGCCGCTGATTGCCGCCGTTGACACCTTGTAAGTGCCGGGCTGAAGACCCGTCACGCGGTAGGTGCCTTCGTCGCTGGTAGTCACGGTTGCCGAGCTGTTGGTGCCCGTGTTGATGACGGTAACGCTGGCATTTGGTATAAGTGCCCCTGCCGGATCGGTAACCTTGCCGCTGATGGCGCCAGTGACCTGATTCTGTGCAAAAATGCTTCCTGCGAACAGCATCAGACACAGGCTTAAGCCAGATAAAATTTTTATTGAAATGTTTTTAGTCATGTGTTTTTTTGACCTCGTTTATTAGAATTTCCTCTTGATTTAAACTCGCAAAGTTACGCGAAAACGCGCGCAAATTTCGGTTTTTGGATTTTTGTATTAATTCTCGGATTTTGTGCTCTTAAAGATATTACTTTTTTAGCTCTCATGCAAAAACGTCATTTAACTATTTTTGTCCTAAAATCCATATATTTCCATGATTTTTGCCGTTATTGACAGGGTGTGCGAACGTAGAAACCCCGATCAAAAACCGCCGACAATCTTGTGCCTGTAATTCAACGCAAATTGAGTTCCTCTCCGGCAAAATTTCGCGCTTTAATTTATATTAGGTAAGCCGCATTACATTAGAGTTAAAAGACAAATGAAATAATCCGCTTGCTGCTTAGGTGATTTTTACGAAAGAAGGCGAAAGGAATCACGTGCAATTTGTAATGTTTTTTGTTACAATGAGTATCAAGGATTCGAATATGTTAGAAAAACCCCGAAAAGACAGGGTTTTGATGAATTTTCTGAAACTTGACTTTTTTGTAAATATAGACTAAGTTAGTCGTGCATTCGGATCGAAACCGAGGCTGAAAGGTGAGAAACGATGCATAAATTAGTAACTGAAAAGGGGAAAATAATGGCACAACACGTAGAATATTCTACATCATCATACAAAACGCCATTGCATCATCGCATTATTGCAAGCATGCCGGTACAGGCAAGCTGGATCGACGCAGTGACAGGGGAAACGATAAATGTTGAGGGCTTGACCGAAAATGTTGGCGAAACCAGCACTTTGGTCAATCTCGATACTTTACCGCCTGTCGGCTGCGAAGTTCGTCTACGCATAATGGACGAAAACAAGCCGATCATCGACGTTACGACGCGGGTGATCAGGGTTGAACGCGATCCGGGCAAACCGATGGCCGCTCTTACCATTTTGGAAAATATGAAGAAATGGAAGAATACAGCCATGGCCGCTGCGGAAAAATGGGTGACGAGGCATTGGCAGCTTAACTACGAAGAAGAATGGGTTAACTAACCGTTAGTCTTCAATTGTTATAATACCGGGGCGGGAAAGTTTCTATAAGAGATTTTCCCGCTTTCGTTTTTTTGGGAACGCAGGCACCCTTGCCTGTAGGGGGCTGTGTCAAAACAGATTTTGCCCGCGAAATACGCGAAAAGACGCGGAATAAATCTTCTTTTTTCGCGTATTTCGCGGGCAAATTCTTACATAAATGCCTGAATTCATCGATTTCTTGATGAACCGGACTACTGAGTCTTGAAATCCCGCTCTCCGATGAAGAGTTTTGACACAGACTCTGTAGGCGCGTGGCACTGACCTTGCGGGTTCAAGTCGCTTTTTTAAGAGAGATTCATTTTCCGCAGTAGTTCCTGAAAGCGAGGGTCGTTTCTTAGGTTTGCAAATCGAGGTTCGATCTTTACCCAGACCAAGCGTTCTTCGCGCATTTCATAACATTTTTCGAGAGCCTCGAACGCCTCATCGAGGTGTTGCATTTCAGCGTAATTCATCGTGAGCGAATAAAGTGCCTTACTGTCCGTCTGACCGAGAGTCTGCAAATGGTTCAAAGCGGCATCGGCCTTTTCGGGCTGACCGATTTTTTGATATGACGCGGCGAGCAGGGAAAGCCAGGCAAAAGGCACCTTATTCGGACTCTTCGCCAGGCTTGCTTCGCCGATCTCGATTACTTGGGCAAAATCCTGTTTATGATAGAGAAAGGTCGCGTAGGCGCGGGCGGCATTATTGCTCGCTTTGTTTTCGATTAAATATTCTTGCGCCTGCTGTAAGGCTATATCGAATTCGCCCCGCGCCTCCAGTATGGGAAATCGCGAATTTAAAATTGTTTCCGAAACCGGATCGAGTCTATTAGCCTCGGTAATTTCGGCGATCGCCTCATCCAGTTTATCCTCGATGGCCAAGGTCTGAGATAGTCGTTGATGGGCCATCGGATTGTTAGGCATTAACTCTATCGCCTTCCGAAGATCACTCTCTGCTCCGGACCAGTCCCACTCAAAGTTTCGCCTAATCCACCCACGAATAAGAAGTCCTTCGGGTAAATTCGGGTCGAGCGAAAGGGCTTTTTCAGCGGCGACTTTTGCCTTTACAACATCTTCCCGGCCTTTCGCCCCGGTGCGTTGTACCCCGGCTGAAGTAAAGCCCTCAGCCAGACCTGCATAGCCGAGAGCCAGAGTCGGATCGAGAGCAACCGCCTTTTGGAACTCGTCGATCGCTTTCTCCTCGCGATTTTCTACTGATCGATTTTCCAGGATCATCCTACCGCGTTGGTAAATGGCTCTAGCGTCAGCGTTTTCAACCGCGGTGGCACCAACCGGTTTCGCTATTGGAGCGACCCGCCAAAAATACGCAAAACAGGTGACGAATATAAATCCGGCGATCAGCGCAGATATCAAAACCCAGCGGATCGGCTGGGGCTTTTGCAGTTGGGGCGTTTGATCGGGTGTTGGCGGAGTAGCTGTTTTTACGGCAACCGCATTTACAGGTGCTGTAAAACGATAGCCGTGTCGCGGGATAGTCTTAATCAGTTCTTTATTGTCAAAAATCTTTCGGAGCAGGGAAATCGTGTAGTTGATATTGCCTTCTTCGACAAACGTGTCCTTCCAGACGGTTTCGATCAATTCTTCGCGAGAGACGATCTCGCCTTTTCTGGTCACCAGCAGCGTCAGTGTCTCGAGAGCCTTGGGTGAGATAGCCACAAGCTGATCGCCGCGCCACAAACACGGACTTGCCGCATCGAGGCGAAAATCTTCAAACGCGTATAAAACCCTGCTTTTATCGGACATCCGTAAACCTAACAAATTCCTAATAACTTCCAAAGGACACGTTAGCCGCCTTAAAGATATACCTATTCACGTTCAAAAACAAAAAAAATGGTCGGCAAGAAAATTTAAAATGCGGAAAGAATTCCGGCAGCGAAAAAGGAGAAAAAAAATGAAAAAACTTTGGTTGATGATAATGACAAGTCTATTGATGTCGGCGTGCGGCGCTGCGGGATTAATTCCGACGAGTGGAGCGACCGGCGACAAACCGAAAATCGGCGACACGGTGGTTTATAAAACCGGTCAGGCTTCTTATAACGAAGGCAAAATCGAAAAGATCGAGGGCGCCAAAACCGAGATACGCGCGCGCGACAGCATTGCTAAACCGGATCTCACTGATGTCTATGCCTTGCCCAAGGCAGGCTCGAAAACAGATGTAAAAGCGGGGGACCTCGTTGTTGCTTTTGCCAACGAGACCTATTGGGTTGGCGGCGAAGTGAAAAATGTTACCGATGCTGTTGTCGAAGTGGAAAGGGCGACGGGCGGAAAGTTGAATGTCGCACCCGACAAAATTATTAAAGTTTCGCCAAGCGCAATCGCCGATATTAAACAAAATATCGATGAGAAAGCATTTATCGATCTCGGAAAAACAAAAACGCCGGTTTTGCCAAAAGACTGGAAACCAAAGGACGGTGAGAAAGTGGCCGCACAATGGGCGTTGGGCAGTTGGCACGTGGCGATAATCAAGCACATTAATGCCACTAATATCGATATTCTCTGGCAAAACGGGTGGAAGGATGCAACGGTCGCCAAAGACAAGATCGCTCCATATCCAGCCGCTGCGAGCACTATGCCCAAGGTTGGTGACTACGTCATCGTCAAGCCACAAACCGACACGCAAGAGTGGAAATTCGCAACGGTTACGTCCGTTATGGGTGACAGCGCCGAGGTGAAAATGTCCGACGGCAAGACGCAAAAGGTTAAGGCCACTGATTTTATCGCGATGTCGTAAAAGTGAAAGTCTGTTTTTATGGGTGAATGCGGAGCGGCAACCTCACCAAAGTGACAAGCCGCCAGGATAGTTTGCTCAACCGGGTCATATGCGATACGAATCAATCTTGAATCACACATTGTCGTTAGGCGTGAGTTTGGTTTGCCTGCTGTTTTGTGCTTGCTCGGTGCCGGCGTCCGACGCCGCGACCGATAACCTTACGCTGCGCGTCGAGGTAACGACCGGCGAGCACAGTAAGGATAGCAGCTCGCGAACGACGTTCGTTACTGTCGGCCCCGGCAATAAAATAATCGCGTGGGAGAGCGAATCCGGCGGGCGTCGCACCACACCGGCGCCCGTGCGCAAGGAATACACGCTTTCCGCTGCTGATAAGAGCAAGCTGATCGCAATTCTCAGATCGGGAGAGCTATTGACGACACGGTCGATCGAGCTGGAGCGCGATCCGGCTACCTATCAGTACTTTGAACTCTCGATCGAGAGTTTTTCGGGCGGCAAGAGCGGCATGACTAGAATTAGCGGATCGAGAACCGCTGTACAGCTCGAAAAGGAAACGCTCTACCAAAATTCGATCGCGCTGATCAATGAGCTTTATCGCATCATTCGCAGTCAGGGCGGTAATGTCGGTCTCCCGGCATTAATAGTGCCGAAGCGAATGACGCCGCAAGTAAATTCCGGTCAGAAGCGGTAGCAGTAGCGACTGGGGTTTTAGCGGGTAGGTGATCGATCCGCGTAAGCAAAGCGCTTTCGATCCTATAAAAAACGGTATGAACATTGGTGTCAAATTGTCATTAGGTATTCGTGTCGTCTGGCTGCTGTGTGCCGTCCTTTCAATACAGGCATCCGGTGCTGCGGTGGATGAACTGACTCTTCGAGTCACTGTAACAACCGGGGACCAAAGCAGGGGACACAGCAACCAGACCACCTACGTTACCGTTACGCACGACGACAAGATAGCCTGGGAATCCGCATCGGGAAGCCTGCGCGCCATTCAGATTCCCGCGGTTGACGAGTTCACGCTTTCGGCGGCGGAGAAAGGCAGATTGGTATCCATTGTTGCGTCCGGGAAACGCCTGAGACCGGATTCGATCGAGCTTCCGCGCGATCCAAATGATTCCCGTTATTTTCAGATCACTGTCGAAAGCTCGCTTAACAGCGAGACCTCGACGCTCAGGATCACTGCATCCAATTCCGCTGTATCGTTAAAAAACGAAAGGGTTTACACGTATTCGATCACGCTTATCGATGCTCTGTATGGCATTATCCGCAGTCACGGAGCAATCACCGACAGCACGAAATTGATAATGCCTCCCTGATGACGGCTAAAAATTATGAGACCCGATGCGGTTGGTTTGACAATCCGACGCCCGCCAATTATTCGCTTTACGACAAAGACAGCGAATGGATAATCGGCGTTCAGGGCGGCTATCAGGTCGATGATTTGATTGGCCCAAAAAACAGTGGGTCGAGACCAACAACAGCTATGGTTACGGCTGTGCTTGTTTTCAGATGACGGTTGATCCTGAAACGAGCCGCGCTTTGGAAATAAAAAGCTCGTATGCAAGACCGCTCTCGGCGTGCGGCAAAGACAAAGGGTTACGAAAGAAATGGGGATTTACGATGAATTAAAAGCAAAGCGTCAGTACCCGTCGGCGTTAGCAGGCGGGCTCTTGCCGGATGAGCAGAAGAACCCACCTGCTAACGGAGGTGGTTCCGATTATTTATTGCGGGCGTAAACAACGAATATTTACGCCGGAAAATATCAGAGAGGAGAATCAAAATGAAACACACAATTTTATGTTTATTGCTTATTGCCATGGTCGCGATGAGCGCTTTCGCGCAGGAATCTTTTCGCGTCGGCGATGGGGTTGAAACAAACGACGGCCGTCAATGCCGTGTCGAATCTATCACCGGAAGGTCTGCAAAAGTAAGTTGCGGATCTAACAGGTCTGATATTCGCGTCTATAGTTTCGACTCTCTCGTTAGTGCAAAACCGGCGGCATTAAGACGTGAGCAGCAGCAACAAGAGCAGAAGCAGCAAATAGAAACGTCAATTGGTAAACAGCTTGCACAAACGCAAAAGACTAGTTTTCGCGAGGGCGATAGGGTCGTAACGCCCGACGGCAGAACAGGCACTGTCGACAAGGTCTCATCGTTCGATAATCCGGGATTGGCAAGGGTGCGGTTTGGGCCGGGAGCCGCTGAAACTCAGTATTTTAATCTGACCGAACTCAAAGAAGCAGTGGATCCCACGAAAGAAGTCTTTCAAGTGGGCGATATTGTTTTCTCTACAAGAGTCCCAGGCAAGGAGGGCAAGATCGAACAAATGAACGGCACTGGCGCGATGGTCAGGTACGGTCCCGGAAAGCAGGACTATTATGTCGAGTCTTTGAGCAAACTCATGAGTCCGAAGGCGATGGCATTGCAGCGTGATCACGAACAACAGGAATTAAAGCAACCACCCATACGTGCCGCATTTAAGGATGAAGCGGAGCCGTTCATGCGGGGAGAAATGCAGGAAATGTGGCAACTGCTCGCTTCCGCTTATAACCCAAAATACCGTCAGGTCGGGATCACCGGCGACCCGTCGCCAGCCCAATATGAAAAATGGCGAAAGAATCTCGAGGCGCTCAGCGTGGTTTGCCAAAAATATCCAACTATGACAAATCCCGACCTGCCCGATTATATGCAGGACAACATCGTTCATTCTCCTGCAGATTGGTGCAAGATCGCAGAGCAGCGAACATCGCTGATAAAAAAAGTCCACATCTATGGAGCCGCCGGTGAAGCTAAAAGCGTGATTCAACGTGGGCTCAACCAAATAAACGCCGCAATCAGAAACGAGAAAGGATATGTTCCGGATGATCTGCAAGTGCTGCTTTACGACCGCGCCGTATGGGAGCAAGAAAATTTGCAAAAGTTGAGAAAAAGTTACGCGGAGGCGGGCGAAAAAATGCCGCCGGATTTACTCGCCTCCCTGGATGCAAAAGTCGCCGAGTTAAAAGCGAAGATCGAGAGCGAAGCCCCGACGCGCAGTTGGACACCGCCGCCATATACGGACGCCGCCCTCGAAGCAGACGTACGGCGGATGTATCCGGGAAAATTTCCCGGTGTCAAAGTTCTCAAAACCGGAATGAATTACACGACCTGGAAAGCGGGGGATGATGCATCGGTTATTGACGCGGGAGGGGGCTACAAGGTTTTAAAAACGGTCATCGGTGCGTATCGTTCTAAGGTCGGCGTCACACTCGTAAAAATGCCCAACCAGCCGTTTTGCCAGAGCCGCGATTTTGTGGCTACCGAGTTCAAGGACGGAGGCGGTTACGGGGCGGCGAAAATACGTCTGCCGATCGGGGGAAATTTTGTGAAATGCCCGTAAATAAGGTCAGGACAAGACGGATCAATCATATTGAGAATAAGGAGAATAACAATAAAAGCAGAGAGAAATTCAAATTACATCGTGATCGCAGGAATTGTCGGCGGTCTGATATTCATTTCAGCCTGCGGAGTGGGCAATGTATCAAGCAACAAAAACTCTAACTCGCCCGCCGCTAACGCCTCCGGCTCCAATACCGCCGCCGTCGAAACCAAAAACACGGATACGAGCCCCGTCACGATCGGCATTGTGGATCTTTTCACGGAATCCGAGGCGGGCACCGCGAGTTCGATGAGACAAAAATATGCCGACCGACAGATGACGGTTATGGGGGGCGTTTTGTACGAGTTTGAAGTGAACAAGTTGACAGTCGGAAAAGGTCAAAACCCCTATTTTGGTATGGAATCGGGTCAAGCTGAGTACTTCGTTACATGCAAGGGAACATTCAGCAATGACAGCGGCCGCGATGGCACCAAAACCGTGATCTATTTAAAACTAGGCAAAGCGCCGCCCATAAATGTCAAGGGAATTTTCAAAGAAGCGAGTTCGTTCAACAACAAACACTGGGTAATTCTGGACCAATGCTCAAAGGTGGGCGCATAGAAGTAGGTTGGGAGAACGAACATGAAAATAGCGAGTTTGATAATTGGAATTGTGTTAATGGTTTTGGCGGGCATTGTTTTTATTGTGTGCCTGCTGCTGCCTGCGATGACTAACAACCACGTCAGTCGCGGAGAATCAATGCTCGGACTGATCCCGGCGGTGATCGTGTTCCTTCTGGCGTTTGTACTGACCGTCGTTTCAGCGATCTTCGTATTGAAAGCGAAAAAATCCGTTGCGTAACTTATTGATAGGGCGCTTTGAAAAACGAAAAAGGAGAAATTATGAAAACACTTTATTTAATAGTTGGTTTGAGTTTACTTTTAACGGGGTGCGGCGGCACTTTCCGGCGGCGGTAGCAACGGTATTTTCCCGGCAGTCGGGGAAGTTTCTTTGGAGATTTTCCCGCTTTCGCTTGTTTAGACTCTGTTCCAAAACAGAAAAGACGGCCCGGAAGCCGCCTTTACTGGTTGTTTTGTTAAGAAAAGCTATTCCAAACCGACAAAATCCATATCAGTGAGGTTACCCGTCACGTTCACCGACCGCGAACTAAATCGGAACGATCTCGATGTCACGCCCAAGGTGTATGTTTTTCCGGTCTCGACATTGTCAAACTGGTAGAAGCCGAATGAACTCGTCGTCGTTGTCCGCCTGACTCCGATCGGGTCTACAAGGAAAACGGTCGCATTTCGCAGCCCGTTTCCGCCGGGAGTTGTGGTACGGCCGCTGATCGAAACCAGGCTGGGAGCCGCAGGCCCAACAGTTACATTGCCGTCCGTGAAAGGCGGCGTTGATATCAGAAGGCCATTTTCATCGAACAGCAAGCGGTTTATCGGGTTGCTGGTAAAGGTTACTGAAGAAGTTCCGGCGGCGGCTGAGCTTAGAATGTGAAATTTAAACCTGGCAATACGCTTGGTCCCTGCGGACACGACCGACGGGGGATTTGTATTGGCTCCGTTAAAGTTTTGGCCGACGCCGACATTGCCGTTCGCAGCATCGGCTGCATTAACATTGAGGTTCGTTCCCGCCGGCGCGCCGGATCCTGCGGTAATGTCGGGATTGGCATTTACGCCGTTCACGCTGCTGATGCTGAGAACCGTCGGATCAAAATGGACACTGTACTGGAGGCCCGCCTCGTTGCCCTGTGCTTCCAGCTCGACCTCGACAAACAAATCCGTGCCGACCGCTCCCGTCGCCGAAACAACCTTAACGGTGCGGGACCCCATCGGAGCTTCGGGCCCGTTGGCGAAAACATCATAAAAGCCTCCGCCGTCCGCCTGCGCAAAAGCCGTGACTGCCGCAACTAAGCTAACGGCTAACAGCAAGCAGAAACGGGTAAAAGCCGAACGATAAAAATGTGACATACAATTCAACACCTCTTAAAAAATTTGACCGTGCCAAGCTCTATTTCTGACGAGATCGCGACGGGCCTAAAACGCGAGAAATCCAAGCTGACCGATGCCGATGCCTTAGGAAAGTGGCCCGAGAACCATGCATCGTACAACAAAGTATATCACGTATCAACACAAAAAAGGTTGCTTTTTTTTCACGGGCGACACGCAGCCGCTTCATCTCAACAACCTAAGAAGAATGACCATCATTCAAGTCCGATAAAATCCGCGAGCGTTAGATTGTCGTTGACCTGCACCGTTCGCGGCTGAAAGCGAAAGAGCCTGGACGACACCCTGAATATATATGTCCCACCGGTACTGACATTATCAAACGAGAAAAAACCGAACGAGCTGGTCGTTGTTGTTCGGACAACGCCGTTTGAATCGGTAATTGACATCGTAGCGTTGCGCAGGCCCCGGCCATCGGATGTCAGCACACGGCCTGACACCGTCGCATTCGCCGATGGTGCCGCACCGCCGCCCCAGAAACCGCTTCCTAATTCGAACGCGCCACCTGTAGATGTCGATCCGGCAATGTGCTGGCTGCTCCTAATGACGCCGACCAGCCGAGCCGCGCTTCTTCGGCAAGCGCTTCTCGACCCCTTGGAGGCGCGTGTTCAAAACGGTGTTGGCCGTCAGCAGCTTGGCGATCTGTTTCTGCCGTTGAGCAATCTGCGCTTGCTACTCTTTGATAGCGTTGACGAAAACGACGCTCAGGCGGTCATATTTGACGCCTTCGATCTCGCCCTTGTCGTTGCTGAACGTGAGCAGCGGCTCGACAGCCGCCACGTCTTCCGCACCAAAGCCGACATCCAACCTTTTGTCTGCCTTCCACTTGAAAGTGATCGGGCGCAGACGGTTGATGACGTTCAAGCCGCCGGCGAACGGATGCAAATCCGTCTTATAACGCAGACTTGATGAATTGCAGAGGGCAACTGCGCTGCCGTTGAGACATAATGTTGAGATGCCTCCAGTGGCGATACTGTTGAAACGGAGAACGCTGCCAATACTGACTGCGCCAAAAATATCAACGCTTAATCCATTTGTAGAAGGTGGCGGCCCGACGCCCGCTTGACCGACAACTAGCCTGATCGTAGTGCCGTCGAATCTAAGGTCGGCTCTGGCCGTCGCTCCGCCCATGGTCATGCCGGTTTCACCATTGGGTGAGCCGAATGAAATATTGTTTCCCTGTGCTCC
Source organism: Pyrinomonadales bacterium (assembly GCA_038227175.1). Classification (GTDB taxonomy): domain Bacteria; phylum Acidobacteriota; class Blastocatellia; order Pyrinomonadales; family Pyrinomonadaceae; genus OLB17. The sequence continues at coordinate 62,555 of JBBRPZ010000023.1, forward strand.
CACTCCCAGTTGAACGCCATTTGGCAGTTGAACGCCGTTGGCTGACTGCGTGATAATAGAGGTACTCAACGTTGTGCCGCTAGTCCATACCGGAATGTTGTTGGCTACTCCGCCGCTGACGCCGCTGGCCCCGACCAGATTAACGAAAGCCGTACCATTCTCGGAGACTTTTACTTTGCCGGACGCCGTGTCGAAATAGATTCGTCCCTGCCCGGCGGGGGCCACCGCCGGCGGCAAGTTTCCACCGATCGAAACTGTGCCGGTGATATTGAGGTTTGCGGCCTGCGGTGAGGTCGTATTCTGGATATAATTTGGGCTTGCCGGAAGCGGATTTCTGGCGTCCGTCAATCTGGAATCGGTTGGTTGTACATAATTTGCGCTGCCGGGGAGTGGGTTTCTGGCATCGGCCAATCGGGGATCGGTCGGCCCGACATAATTCGCGCTCCCGGGGAGCGGATTTCGCGCATCGGTCAATCGAGAATCGGTCGGTTGTACATAATTTGGGCTGCCGGGGAGCGGATTTCTGGCGTCCGTCAAGCGGGAATCGTTTGGCTGTACATAATTTGAGCTTCCCGGAAGCGGGTTTCTCGCATCCGACAGCCGTGCATCGCCGTTTAATATGTACTGGCCAGCTCCCACTCCGCCAAGATTCAAAGCATTATTCGCAGTTGTCGCATTGGTCGCGTTAGTGGCGGTTTGCGCGGTTGTAGCGGTCGCGGCATTGGTTGCATTGTCCGCGTTCAGGCTTTTCACCGAATACGGAGCGCTATTTAGCTGCTGTCGCGGCGTCAATGTGGTAAATGCTCCACCGCCATTAGGCCGTACTCGAATCTCAAGAAACCGGCCGGTTCCGGGAAACTGGTTTCCGAAATCCAGTTTTACGCTGAGTAGGCCGTTAGCGAGGGTGATCGAATTTTGTGCAATCGTCGCTCCGATCTGGTTTCCGCCAGAGATCGAGTCATACAGAGCAAACTCAAAATCGTATCTGCCATTTGCCATCGCGGACATGTCTTTCAGGCTGCCCTGGTAGGTGAACTCCGTCGTCTGCGGGAATACCGCGTACGCCGAGATCAAGAGAAATAGAACTATCAAAACTCGCTTGCTTTTCATACTGCTCCTCGCAAATTTGCGCTCAACAGACGAACCCGGAACGGTCACCATTGAGCGCGAAAGATTGATCTGGAACAAATTGCATATAAAGTATATACGAAGACACTGAATTTATATATGCATCGGTCGGCAGAGTACTGTTGCATTCCTGACTAATTCTTATCAGTCCGCAAAATCCCAAAATTGAACACATTGAACAAAATTGAACAAGTTGAACAATTGAACAATGAACATTGAACACGCAATGGGCCGGATGCGACCGCCTTGGTGTACGCCGTAATGCCCAAACAACGTATAATTGCTGTAGGGCATCAGTAATAGAGATGAGAAAGCTGGTTTTTGCATTAATATTTTTTTGTTTTGTTCAATCGCTGTTTGGGCAGCCGGCGGCGTTGACGCAGGCGGAGTATGTAAAGATGCTTTATGCCCTGCAAAAGGATCCGGGCGGGAAGGCGGATATTGTTGAGGCACTCAGAAAGCGGGGTATCGATTTTGCCGTGACGGATGGGCTGCGGGACCTGACGCGGTCAAAGGGGGCGAATGACGAAGAGCTAAAACGGGCCCTCGACGAAGCGGGGCGGCGGAAGGAAAATCCGGTCGCGACGAAACCGCCTTCGGCCAAAGAGGCGGCGGAGGCCCTGGAAAAGACGCGGCAAAATACGCTTGACGCGGTCGGGGAAATGCCCGATTTTGTGGTCAAGCAGCAGATCCAGCGTTCGGCGGCGTATGCGGGGACGGGGAATTTTCGCAATCTCGACCGGCTCGTCGTAGCGGTCAGCTATCGTTCCACGGGCGAGGAAGATTACAAGCTGCTCTCGATGAACGGCGTGCTCCAAAATAATGTGCAGTCAAAGCAATCTTACGAACAGGCGGGCGGGACGAGTTCGACCGGGGAATTTGTGACGGTGCTGGCGACGATCTTCAAGCCTGAGAGCGAGACTAAATTTAACGTCATCGATACCGATATGCTCCGCGACCGGAAGGCGATAGTTTTTGATTTTTCGGTTACGAAGGATCGTGCCCACGAGGTGATCTCGGCGACAGGTTACACGACCGAATCGACGATCGCCGGGATGAAGGGCCGTATCTGGATCGACCGCGAGAATTTTCGCGTGCTGCGGATCGAGAGCGAGGCGACCGAGATCCCGGCCGGTTTTCCGATCACGACCGCCAAGCGAAACATCGATTACGACTGGGTAAAGATAACGGACGGAAAATATCTACTGCCGTCGATCTCGGACGTGCGGCTTTCGTTTCGCGAAAAGAGCAACGTCTTTGAAACGCGTAACCTGATCAAATTTAAGGATTATCAGAAATACGGCAGCGAGGTCGTGATCCTGGACGACGACGTCAAACCGGATGCAACGCCGACCCCAACTCCGTCACCGACGCCGAAGAAGCCTGATTAATTGCCCAGCGTGTAATACGCTCCGGCAGCGGCGAGACCGAGCCAGACGAGGCCCTTGGCGAGGAAAAAGAGCGACGCGACGAGACCGACGCGTTTCGTCCATTTGCGGGCGGGGCAGTTTCTCTTTTGGGGATCTTCCTGCATTAAGTAAACAAAATATCGTTTTCGCGGCAGTTTTTCAATTCCACTGAGGATAAATTTACGAGATGAGGCGAAAAACTGTTCCAGGATTTGCGGTCGCTGCCCTTTGCCTTATCATCTTTTCTTACGCGTTCGCTCAAACTGGGCCGCCAAAGGAACAAAATAAACGCGAGGCCGACTTGATAGAACTCAAAAAGCTCGATAAATCCATAAAACTCGATATTCGATACGCCACGGCCAATAATTTCGTCGGCCGTGCGGTTTACCCCGAGGCACGAGCATTCCTGCAGCGGCCGGCGGCCGAGGCTTTGGTTCGAGTTCATAAATTACTGAAAAAAGAAGGCTTGGGCATCGTGATATTCGACGGCTACCGGCCGTGGGCTATCACCAAGCTGTTTTGGGAAGTGGTTCAAGAGGACCAACGCAAGTACGTCGCTGACCCCGCCAAAGGCTCAAAACACAATCGCGGCTGTGCGGTTGATCTGAGCATTTACGATCTCAAATCGGGAAAGCTGATAGCGATGCCGTCTGGCTTTGACGAATTTACCGAGCGTGCCTCGCCCGACTACAAAGGCGGCACCGCCGAGGAAACGGCCAACCGCGACAAGCTGCGGCGAATGATGGAGGCCGAAGGTTTTACGGTTAACGACAACGAATGGTGGCACTTTGACTACAAGGATTGGAAGACCTACGCGATATATGACATAGCTTTTTCACTGATTCGCAATCTAGACGACCTGAAAGGGTTGGAATAGCTTTTCACTTAATCGTAAGCGTTATTGAAAATCTCGCAGTTTTTGGAGTCTTGACCCGTTTTTTGCGGACATAAAACATGTAGTCGCCGGTCGCGGGAATCTCGAATGTATATGTCGGTGAGCTGTCGAAATCACCGTCGGGGAAATTCTCCTCGCTAAACACACGAAAGTCGAAAAGGCTTATTCGCGGATTCCGTATCGTGACCTTTTGGCCTTTGCTGGCGGCGAAAACAAAGTCCATTTCTTCGTCATTTGATAGCGTACCGGTGACGGTCGCACTCGAAGCTCCGCGGGCGAACTTAATACGTTTGGGCTCGGCCTTACCGCCATGTTGGGCAAAGATGCTGCTGACCGCCAACCCAAGAGCGATAAGCATTAATAGTAGAAATGATCTCATAGCAATAATTAGCCTCTAAGAATTATTTTTTTGACTCTGATAATATACCGCATTATGAAACGACCAGAAAAAAACGAATTTGCTAGTTATTACGGAAATTACATCTCGCTTGTCGAAGGCGGCGACGTGATCCCGGTTTTGGATGCCCAAGCGGCCGACGTACGCTCGGTTTTTTCGGCTTTGCCGGAGGAAAAAGGTACGTATCGGTATGCCGACGGTAAATGGACTATAAAGGAATTATTGAGCCATATTATCGACGGAGAGCGAATATTTGCCTATCGAGTATTGCGTATCTCACGCGGGGACGAGACGCCGATCGAGGGTTTTGAGCAGGACGACTATATCGAAACCGCGAACGCTAACGACCGCTTGTTCGCCGACCTCATAGCTGAATTTGACCTTCAGCGGCGTTCCAACCTGCTAATGCTCAAGGGGGTCAGCGACGAAGGTTCCCGCCGGATGGGCACCGCGAGCGACAATCCTATCTCAACGCGGGCCATCGCGTATATCATGGCCGGGCATGTGCAGCATCATTTAGCTATTTTAAAAGAGCGGTATTTGGTAAAATAGTATTGTGAACAGCGATATTCAAAGTTTAGCTGCAATATCCGCAGGTTATCGCCGTGAAGCAGGCCGGTTAGAGGAGCTTCGCATCAAGGACATTCGCGAAAGCGATGCCATACGTGCCATGCAGTCGCTTGACCTTGCTTTCAAGTTTGCAATAAAGCATGCCTCGGAGCGAAGGACCAAAGGACTGACTAAAGCACAAAGAGTCTTGTTTGGTGCAGTTTGATGATTGATCTAGCCACCGAAGCTCTAGCTCTGCAATTCTTTCTCGAAGATAAAGGCTGGGAGTTTTACTTTAGCCTATGAGGATATGACCGATAGGCTTGCCCGACTCGCATACTTAAAAAGTATGTTCTACCGAAAGTGACCAACGACGCGATCATCATCGGGGGTGGAGCGGCCGGGCTTTTTTGCGCTATTGAGGCGGGGAAGCGTGGCCGACGCGTTACGGTGATCGAGCATAACGCCGAGGTCGGGCGAAAGATCATTATTTCAGGCGGGGGCAGGTGTAATTTTACAAATATCCACACGCGGGCTGAGAATTTTATTTCGCAGAATCCGCATTTCTGCAAGTCGGCGCTTGCCGGATACACGCCGCAGGATTTCGTCGAACTGGTCCAAAAACACAGGATTGCATTTTTCGAAAAAAAACTCGGGCAACTGTTTTGCCGCGAAAGTTCGAGGCAGATCGTTGAAATGCTGCTGACCGAATGCCGCAAGGCACGAGTCGAGATAAAGACAAATTGCCCGGTACGCGAGGTGCGGCGGACGGATCTATTTGAGGTTGAGACCGATCAGGGCGTATTTGCCGCCGAAAACCTGGTCATGGCCTGCGGCGGACTTTCTTTCCCCAAGATCGGGGCCAGCGATCTGGGGTATCGTATCGCCCGGCAATTCGGGTTAAAGATCGTCGAGACTCGGCCATCGCTGGTAGCATTGGTCCTTGCGGGAGAAAAATTTAGCGAGCTTGCCGGAGTTTCGATAGATTCGCAAGTGACAATCGGAAAGCAGAGTTTTCGCGAAAATATTTTGTTCACACATCGTGGCCTTTCGGGCCCGGCGATACTGCAAGCCTCCAATTATTGGAAGCGGAATGAGCCGTTGACGATTGATCTGTTGCCCGACATGGACGCCAAAGCGCTGATCGACGCCAAACGCGACAGTCGCCAAACGCTCGCCAATTTCCTTGGGAGCTCGCTGCCACGACGTTTTGCCGACGCGATCACTGGCAAAAGATTCGCCAATAAAACGCTAAATCAACTTACAAATCATGAAATCGACGAGATAGAGCGAGCTATAAACTCGTGGCAGGTGCGTTTTAGCGAAACGGAAGGCTACGGGCGGGCGGAGGTCACTTTGGGCGGCGTGTCGACGAACGAACTATACTCCAAGACGATGGAGACAAAGAAACAGGCGGGCCTTTATTTCATCGGCGAGGTAGTCGACGTTACGGGTTGGCTTGGTGGTTACAATTTTCAATGGGCGTGGTCGTCAGGGTACGCGGCGGGAAATGCTATTTAAAAAGGGCGAGGGAGACGTCTCCCACACCGTCTCCCTCTATTTTCGCGTCGCATACGGGGTGTATGCAGCCGCGAAAGTCGATAAATTTTATATCATCTTTGCCACAGTTTGAAGTAATCACGTTTTTCGCTATACTCAAAATGTTAATGATTGTATAAGATATTACACGATCATATAGTTCTGTCAAGGGCTAAATACGAAGTATGGATAAAAATCCTGAATTTGTACTGAGGTTTATCGAAGCCTGCGGCTCCGCGCAGCCGGCGAAGATTCAACGCTTGTTGAATATTTCATACCAGACGGCGAAGAATTATTTAGACGGCCGGTTGCCAAAATCGGAAATGCTCGTTTCCATATCGCAACGCACGTCCTATTCAATCGATTGGCTCCTGACCGGACACGGAAAAAAATTTGTCGATACACTCCGGATTGGAGATACACCTCTGGCTACTGGCCAATTTGAAGCTTTGGTCAGGCAGATTTGTATGGAAGTAATCAACGAAAATTACGGTAGACAAGAGATATCTCAGCCGAAAGTCGTTGTATTACAGTCCAGCGAGTTAATGTCGGAAAAGGTTATGGACGAAGCCCATGCCTTGACCGGGAGCCAACCTTAACGGTCGCGGGGAACTGAATCCTGTACCGGTTACTACCCTATTCCCAGCATGTCACCGGCAAAATCAATTGCCGATACTACGCCTTCGATAGCGGTGTCGGATACGCTTAGCGTACCATCGTCGTCGGGTCGGCTGGCGAGCATGCAGTTTTCAGTGCAAGGCGGCGGACAACCTGCTGGTGGGCACGAGAGGTTTCCGCCAGGCATATCGCCGTCAGCAAAGGCGACCGATCCGAACAGGGAAAGTACGAGCGTAAGTTTGATAATCGTTTTCATTTTTTTTCTCCTAGTTGTTTTTTCAGTTGATATGCGTTCCCTATTCTTACAGGACGCCGAGAATGTCGCCAGCAAAATCAATTGCCGTTTCGACTCCCGTGATAACCATGTCGGATACGTCCAGCGTAGCTTCGTCAGCCGGTTGACTGATGGGCGGCGTCGGACAACCTTCGGGTGGGCACGAGCGGTTACCACCAGGCATGTCACCGTCAGCAAAGGCGACCGATCCGAAGAGGGAAAGTACGAGCGTAAGTTTGATAATCGTTTTCATTTTTTTTCTCCTAGTTGTTTTTTCAGTTGATACGCGAACGCAGCCTGTTTATAATAACAGAACCTTTATCTCGCGAAGCCATGAACATTCTCCACACAATTTCGGCAAAAAAACCGAGTGCCATAGCGGCAAGCCTTCTTAGGCTTGAGCGGCGTGGACTTTATAACGAAGCGCTGGTTGAGGTCGAACACATGTGGAAAGACATTAGTGTTTCACCAGATGTTGCGGGACTGGCTCAGGGTGAGGCCGCCGAACTTTTGCTTCGTTGCGGCAGTTTGATTGGCTTTCACGGGCTAAACGAACAGATTGAAAATTCTCAGTTGATCGCAAAGGACCTCTTAACTGATGCCCATAGACGTTTTTCGGAGATGGGAGAGGTGGAAAAGGTTGCTGAATGTGAAAACCAGCTAGCTATTGTTTATACGAGAACCGGTGAATTTAATGAGGCAGATGCGTGTTTAGCAGCGTCATTTGGGCACAACATACCCGAAATTTCAGAAACCAGGCTTCACACCCATGCAATTACAAGTCTGGTGAATCAGGGTTGTAACAGACACGCGGAAAACGTTAAGTATGAAAAGCTTTACGAAGATGTTTTTCGAGAGCATGCATCGGAGTATTTAAAGGGTATTATTTGCGCGAATATAGGTATAGCCCATAAGAACCTCAAGAATATGTCGGCGGCCTTCAAATATCTTGAGTTATCGAAATATCATTACCGACTAGCTCATCATAAAGTTTATTTCGCGACTACTGAAAACAATCTCGCTATGCTGTATCGAGATGTAAGAAAATTCAGTAAAGCTCACGAATCGATCGACAACGCGACTCGCATTTTCAGACAGATAAAAGACAAGACGCGTGAGGGCTTTTCGTTTGATACAAAAGCCCTCATTTATTTTTCGGAAGCCAAATACGCTGAAGCCTTTAAGACAATTGAAAAGGGCATCGCGATCCTTAGAAAAAGTGAAAATGTCACACACCTGATCGAAACCCTGCTTACTAAGGCCACAATATTACTTTATCTCGACAAGTTTTCCGAGGCTGTCATGAGCCTAAGCGAGGCGGTGGGCATGGCTCGTGTTCAAACCGACGATAAGGCAGCTATGGCCTTGATAAAACGATTTGAAACTTCGTTGGAGGAAAGGAATAAGCGGCCGAAACCGAATCTCGAAAATGGCGATTTTGAATTGATACTGCCGCAGTCGATAGCTCATTTCAGCGATTATCGTGGCGTATGGATCAATAACACACAGCTTGAAAGCATTGGTCTCGCGAAAGGTTCGCTGGCGGTTGTCGCCAAAACGAAGGTAAACCGTGGCGATCTTGTCGCAGTTGCCGAGGTTGAAAATGAGGCGGTAAGCTGTGGATTTTACGATGCCGATTTTGGCATTGTCTGTCTCGAAGGATGCGACGGCGAGCCGCAGGTATTTGACGAAAAAGAGGTTCGCGTACTCGGCAAGATCGTCGGAGTTTGTAACACTGGCCGGAACGAGGAAGGCAAAATGGTTGTCGAATCGCTCAATATCTAACGAAACTCTCCGATATCCATCCCGTATTTTTCCTTAACATACTCCTCAGCCGCAGCATTGACGCTCTTAAGGTTTGCGAGCCGCCGTTGTGATTTCCTGATGTGTACCCGGGTTCGCGAAGCCATTTGAGCAAGTAGATCATGCCCCTCCGCCATCTCGGCCTCAACCTTTTTTCTCAGGATAAACAGCTCAGAACCCTCGGCGGCTAGCCGCTCCTCATGAAGCTCGTTTAGACGCACCTTGATCTGAAAGATCTGGCGGATCGTACGGACGAGTTCGTCGCCAATTGAATCGCCCCTGACGAGATCTGGGCTGTTTCGGTAATCCTCGACCAATTTATTCAGCTTTTGCTGATCTCCGGCGGAATATGCCGCGTTAAGCTCGGCCATCAGGCCGTGGCGTTTTTCTTTTTCCACGGTGTCGAGTGCGAGGTCGGGATGAATGATACGGGCGAGGTTGTGATACGCCTTTTTCGCCTCGGCGGTCGGGTTGAAGCGAAAATTAGCGCACTCAGTATTTTCTGCCGCCCGGGCCGCGGATTCCTCCGCACGGCGGCGCATTTCCTCGGCCTTTTTCTTGATCTCTTCGTCGTCCGGTACGAGCTTTACTTCCTCTTCCGCGATCTCGGCCTCGATCTCGTCAAATTCAGCATAGAGTCGAGCCACACCCATCGTATATTGGGCCTCAAACTGCTCCTGCCGCGAGCGAAGATCGGCCATCTCCTCCTCGCGGTCCGCAAGCCGGTCCTTGAGCCGGTCGAGGACACGCCGTTTTTTGTCCAGTTCAATTTCTTCCGGTGCGAGTGGCGTCATGAATATAAATTCATCGATCGGGTCAGCAGATCCATTGGGTCGTGGACATTCAACGCCTCGCGCACGTAAAAAGGCTCGCCGGCCACGACGCCGATGAGCGAACCGAAATAACGCGAGCGGTTTTCGAGTTCGTCGAGGAAATATTTCGACGTCAGTCGCGTCTCCGGTTCGGTCGAAGCGGAATCGAAAAACTGCGATTTGTGTGCCCGGATCGCCTCCATTTTTTGTTCGAGAAAATCCGAAATATCGACGACAAACGAAGGCTCCGTCCGACGCGAAAAAATGTTGTGTGCGACATTTGGCACCGGAATTTTTTCGCTGCCCGATTCCGGATCGTAATTTTTCATGCTCGCAAGCCGCGCCGATTCGCGGACAAGCCGCGCGATATGATCGTGATCGGGATGCGGATCGTCGAGCTGGTGCGTGAGGATGACCCTGGGTTTTAGACGGCGCAGCATCTTTACCATTTGCGTGCGCTCGACATCGGTGACAAACACGTGGCCGTCAGGCAGACCGAGGTTTTCGCGGATGTCGAGCTTTAATATTTTGGCTGCTTCTTCCGCCTCAACGGCTCGTCCCTCAGGCGTGCCGCGTGTGCCCATCTCGCCGCGTGTGACATCGAGGGCTCCGGTGCGGTAACCGAGATGTTTCATCTTCAGCAAAGTGCCGCCGACGGTCAGCTCTACATCGTCGGGGTGGGCAAAAACGGCGAGGATATCCACTTGGCTCATAGGTCTAATTTATCACAAGGCGTTTCAAACAGGATGGACAGGATAGACCGGATGGTGGTTTTTATACTGACCGGTTTGTTTATCTTGTTTGAAATCAACCTTTGGTAACATAGAAATATGAAATTGACCGTACTCGGATCAGGCACATCGATACCGCATTGTGCGCGGAGCAGTTCGGGCTATTGGCTCGAGACTGACGGCGGAACGCTCTTGCTCGATTGTTCGGCGTCCGCGATCCACCGGATCACGCAGGAAGGTCTGGATTGGGCGAATCTCGACGCGATCTGGATCTCGCATTTTCATCTCGATCATTGCGGTGGGTTAGCTCCGTTTCTGGCCGGGACAAAGCATTCGGCGGAGATGAGGCGGCGGACGAAAGCCCTGCGAATATTCGGCCCGGTGGGGTTAAATTCCTTATTGTCGAGATTTGATGTAGTTAATAATTATCGTCTTCTCGAACAGCCGTTTCCCGTCGAGGTTATTGAGGTCGAGGCATTGGAAACATTTGAGATCTTGCCCCGTGTTGAGGCGGTCGCGATGAAAACGCCGCACACCGATGAGAGCCATGCGATACATTTGCGGGATACGCACGGCAAGACGCTTGTTTATTCGGCGGATACCGGATTTTCCGAGCCGCTGGCTGCGTTTGCGAATATGGTCGATCTGTTTGTTTTGGAATGTTCGTATCCAAAAAATAAGCCGGTGCAAAAACACCTCGAACTCGCCGAGGCAATGTACCTAGTCCGAAAGGCAAAGCCGAAACGGGCAATGCTGACGCACCTTTATCCGGAATGGGATGAGGTGAATTTTGATGTCGAGGTTGCAGGTTTTGAGCCGTTTTGCGAGGTGCTGCAGGCGGCGGACGGACTGAGATTGGACGTCTGATCATGTCCCTGCTTCCCAGTGTCGCCGCGTCATTTTACATTCCGTTTCGCGATCGCCATCAGGTCGGCGGGCATCCATTTATTGAGATTTTTCTCTTCGGCACCGGCGATGCCTTTGTCACGGTTACGCCATTCTTTGGCCGGGTCGTCCTCGCGGCCGGATTCTTTGGGGTAATTTTCGACCTGTTCGAGGCTGATGATAATGCCGTGGGCGACGTCGTTCCAGTCTTCGTTCTGGATGCCGCGAAGCACGACCGGCAAACCGGCCGTCCAATCTTCTTCGGGAGCTATGTTGTCGTACTCGGGAATCGTCAAAAACGCGGTCAGCGGCATCGGTTTGCCGCCAAATTCGCTGACGATCTGCTTTGCAACATCTTTATAAGACGCGCCCGGATTCGCCTGTCTCATCTCCAGGGCACGGCGAAAAATATCGGAAACTGTCGGTTGGTTTGCCATTGGCTAGGTATAGCTCCACGAAAAAATGAAACAACAGATTAACACAGATGAACGCCGATATTAATAAATCGCGACGCAATTTACTATCCGAAAAAAGAATTCCTAATCTGTGTATATCTGCGTACATCCGCTGTTAACATCTTTTCCCGCCAACTTTTATCTTGATGTTTTGCATCTTAAAAGTTAGTCTTTTTTAACGGAGTTTTATTGATGACCAAGAGTCTTTTTGCTATTACAATTGTTTTATTTGCCTTTACCATGGGTTTTGCTCAGAACGAGCAGTCGCCGATCGTTGATAAGGAGATCAGTTATAAAAACTGGACTTATAAGGATGTGCGGACGGATGCGGAAGTAAATCTTCGCGACCTGACGAAAGGCAAAAAACTGGTCGTCGTCGTTTATTTCGCCCCATGGTGCCACAACTGGCAGCATGACGCTCCGTTTTTGCAGAAGTTTTACGACAAATATAAAGCAGCCGGGCTGGAGATCGTCGGCGTCGGCGAATACGACCCTGTCGCCTCGATGAAGGGCAATCTGGGGACACTTAAGATAACTTTTCCAGTTGTGTCGGAGTCCACGGATCAGGGCGACAGGGAAAAAACAAAGCACTTCGATTACCGTAAATCGACGACCGACGACCGCAAATGGGGCTCGCCGTGGTACATTCTGCTCGAACCCGCCTCATTCGAGAAAAAAGGCGATACGCTTGTGAAAAGATCGAACGTCATCAACGGCGAAATGGTCGAAGCCGAAGGCGAGAAATTTATCCGCGAAAAGCTGGGCCTGCCTGCCGTCGATTCGAAAACCGCAACGGCCAAAAGCGGCAAGATCGAAGTCTGCGACCCGGATAAGCCGGCGGCGCCGCTGAAAAAACCTTAGTTTCGAAAGGCAAAAGTAAAAGTAAAAATAAAAGATAAATTTATATTTTGTCTTTTTACTTTTGCCTTTCTTATTTACCGAGGCGGACTGGCGGGCATGACGGCAAGAGTATCAGTCAGTTTTTGTGCAATCGATCGCAGAGGCTCTTTAGCGGCGACGAATTTTCCCGCGATCGCCGAGTCTTCCGATTGTCCCGCCAGGTCCGTGATGCCCTGAATGGTCGGCAGGTATTTCTTTAGATCGGGTTTTGTCCGGAAATCGGATTCCAGGTTGCCGAGACCCACTTTGATATTACGAATCGCGTCCACGATCTCTTTCTTTTTTGCCTCTATCTTAGCCACGGTGGCTGGTTTGAGATTACCGGCCTTTGCGTCAGAATCCGCGACCTCCAGGCCTTGTGCGATCGTTCCGAGCTTATTTACAAAATCGTTGACGTTAGATAATTGCGTATCGACCTTTTCACGGCCTGCCCGGACGTCCAGAGGAGGCACGATCGTTTTGGACGCCGGTGGGGTGGTTTTGCGCGTTGTTTTTCGCTGGGCGTCGGCCGTTCCGGCGAAAAGGGCCAATGTTAGTACGCCTAGTCCAATTAATTGCAGATGCCTCATAATTTTCCCGTCCTGTTCAAATACTGGTAAAAATTTTATCATAGTCCTAATGGACCAGCGCTATTTAGAGGTCAGAAGACTCGGGCGGGTTGGCTACGCAAAAGCGCTCGATTTGCAAAAAAGGATCGAGGCCGAGGTCATCGCTAATCGCGAGCGTGACTATTTGCTGCTGCTCGAACATCCGCACACATTCACGATCGGGCGGCGTTCAAAAAATGACGGCGTACTGGCAACGGCGGAAATGTTAAAAGGCCTCGGTGTCGAGGTTTTCGAGATAAACCGCGGCGGCAAGGTGACGTATCACGGCCTCGGTCAGCTTGTCGGATACCCGATCATCAGCCTCTCCCCGAACCGCGAAGACGTGCACAAATACGTCCGCGATCTCGAAGAAGTGCTGATCCGGACAATGGCCGATTTTGGCATTGACACGTTTCGAATTGAGGGGCTGACGGGCGTCCACACTACGGAAGGCAAGGTCGCGGCGATCGGCGTCCATATTAAACGCTGGGTGACGACGCACGGTTTTGCGCTAAACGTTAACACCGACCTCAGCTATTACGACTGGATCATCGCCTGCGAAGGCGAACCGGTGACGTCGATGGAGCGGTTGCTCGACCGCGAAGTCGATATGGCGGAGATCGAGGATCGGATCGAGGTGAATTTTAGGAACGTTTTCGGGTATGACATGGCGGAAACCCAAGTGGTAGCGAGGGTGTCGTCCGTGTCGGTAGCCCGCGTGTCAGTAGCCCGCACGTAAGTAAGGGCCAGGAACTGAATCAAGCCCTTACTTACGTGCGGGCTATTGACACAAATGGAGCAGAATATTTATGCGACGTGATACGACATCGTGGTTTAGCGGCAATTTGGGGATGGATATGCCGCTTGTGGCTTATGGGCACGCGGGTTACCCGCTGCTGATGTTTCCGACGGCGGCGGCGGATTATCTGGAATACGAGCGGTTTTATTTGATCGACGCGATCAAGGATTTTATCGAGGCGGGGCTGATCCGCGCGTATTCGATCAATTCGGTCAATCGCTACAGCCTGCTCAACAAAGAATCGCATCCGGCGTGGAAGGTCGAGATGCTGACGCGTTACGACAAATACGTTATGGAAGAGGTCTTGCCGCTGATCCGCAACGAATGCGGTGAGGATGCCAAGCCGCTAACGACCGGCGCCAGCCTCGGAGCATTGCTTGCAGCCAATACGTATTTCAAACACTCCGACAATTTTCGCGGCGTCATAGCCATGAGCGGCAGCTACGACATTTACAACTATCTTGAGCCGCACTACGACGACAACGTCTATTTCAACAACCCGATGATGTATCTCAAGAATCTCGATGACGACTATCACCTGCCGCGTTTGCGACACGCGGATTCGATCGTCATTGTTACGGGACAGGGATCTTTTGAAGCACCGGATCGCAGTCGTGAATTCTCAGAACTACTGCATTCTAAAGGCATTCCACACCGCCTCGACGTTTGGGGCCATGACGTTAACCACGACTGGGTCTGGTGGAGGAAAATGCTGCCGTACTATCTCGGCGAGTTTTGCCGCTGATTTGCGAGGAGGAGAAGAGGTGAAAAGGGGAAGAGGAGAAAGCTGAATATTTTCAACTCGCCCCTCCTCTCCTTTTCAACTCTTGTCCCCTTCTACCTTCCGTCGCCTTTTTTACCTTTCGGCTTTGTCCCGCTGGGTTCGGGCGGCTTTTCTACTTTAGGAGTAGTTGGCTTAACGACCGGCGGTTTTATGACAGGTGGACTGTCAGACGGCTTAGTTTCGGTCGGCTTGGTTTCTGTAACCGGCGGTTTCCCGGAATCGGTCGTTGTTATCTCTCCTGGCAGAGGCCCGTTGGGGTCTATTTTGGCCCCCGGCGTCGACGTGATGCCGGTTTTCTTGCCGCCGGTATCGGCTTCCTGAAGCGATTCAAGCTCTTCGCGTTTGCGCATTTCGGCTTCACGTTTAACGTCCGCCGGCATCGGCGGCGGCCCTGGGAATTGTTCGATAGGCTTGCCCTTCATAAACGGGTCCATGAAAGCGTTCCAATACGGTATAGCGCTGTGGCCGGTCATACCGTTTCCGAGATTTTCTTTGCGCTCCGGGTTGCCCATCCAAACGCCGGTCACGTATGTCGGCGTGTAGCCGATAAACCACACATCGGTATGGTCATTGACGGTTCCCGTTTTTGCCCCGATCGGCTGCCCGCTGGCGCTTGCGCCCGAACCGGTTCCACCGTTAACAACGCCGCGCATCATCTGGACCATCGTAAGAGCCACATATTCGCTTATTACTTTTGTGCTGCTATTGTCATACTGCTCGAGCAGACTGCCGTCGCGATTGTAGACCTTGCGGATCATATGCGGGGTCATGCGAATACCCTTGTTGGGGAAGGACGAATAAGCCGCTACCATTTCAATCAACGAAACCTCGCTGGCACCCAATGCGGACGGCAAGCTCGGGGCCATCGGATTCGTGATACCGAACCGGCGGACCATCTGCGCCGCAGCCTGAATACCAACCTGCTCCATTAGATGAACGGCACCGATATTCATCGATTTTTGGAGCATCGTTTTCATCGGCATATTTGCACAACTCGTGCTGCCATCGTAATTATGAGGCTGCCATCCGCCGCGTTGAATAGGCGCTCCGCTGACGATCGAGTCCGGCGTCATGCCCGCCTCCACGGCAGCCGTGTAGATGAAAGGCTTGTACGTCGAACCGGTCTGCCTTAAACCCTGTGTCGCGTTATTGAATTTATTCGTATGAAAATCGTAACCGCCGACCATAGCCACGACTTCCCCGTTGTGGGCATTTATAGATACCAGCGCCGCTTGAACGTCGGGAACCTGCATCAGCTCAACGTCAAGGGTTTGATGTTCCTTATCGACGCCCTTAACTAAAAACTCGGCCAGGTAACCAGGCTTTAGCTCCTCTTTCGGCCCTTTTCCGCTGCGGCCCATATTCGGGCGTCGCACAATCGCCTTAAAACGCCCGAAGCGGACACCAACTTCGTCGGCGGAGTTGTTCGATTTCATCACGAGCCCCTTGATGTACTCGCCCACTTGGTAATCGTCGCCGAACCAGTCGGCGTGTTTGAACGAATTCAGGGTTTTGTCGATCTGCTTTTCGTCGGTCAGCGGCTGATCGTCGTCATCCAAGAGAATATTATCGTAGTCAGATCGCCATTTGCGGCCCTTAGCATAGTCGCGCAGATGCTGGCGGAGGTCCTGGGTCGCGATCTTTTGAGCTTGGACATTTATAGAGGTGTAAACCTTGAGGCCGCCCTGTGCGACGCGGGTCGTGTATTTTTCTTCCAGATATTTGCGCATATCTTCGACCGGGTAATCCCACGCGGTCGATTTGGGCTGCGATTGGTAATAAGCCGTGTCGGCCAGAACGATCGGTTTGGCTTTGGCGGTGTCGACTTCGGATTGCGAGTATTTCGCGGGGAAATACTTTGCCATTTGATCAAGCACGATGTTGCGCCGTGTGGTCGCCTTTTCCATGTTGCGTGTCGGCGAATATTCCGGAGATTTCGGGACTGCGGCCAGTAACGCAGCCTCTTCGAGGTTCAATTCCTTTATGGATTTGCCAAAATAAGTGCGGGCACCAGCCTCGAAACCATAGGCACCGGCTCCCATGAAGACGTAATTCATATACATCTCGAGGATCTGGTCTTTCGTATAAAGCCGCTCGATTTGGAGAGCCACGGCCCATTCGTTGACCTTGCGGGTGTAGGTCTGGTCTTTGTAGAGGAAGAGATTCTTCGCCAGCTGCTGCGTGATCGTCGAGCCGCCCTCGACCTTGCCGGTCGTCAGGTTCTTAAAGATAACGCCGACGATGCGGTACGGATCGATTCCGATATGGTCGCGGAACCTGGAATCCTCGACTGCGATCAAGGCGTCGGTCACCTTGTCCGGCACGTCCCCTATTTTGATCGGGATGCGTTTTTCGAGCGCAAATTCGGCCAGAACAGTTTCGCCATCATCGGCATAGATCGTCGTCACCTGCGGCGGGCGATAGGTCGCGAGCGCCGACACCTCGACCGAGTAGCGGGAGTTATTCAAATAATACGAGGCCAAAACACCGGTCAACGCTCCCGCTGACAGAGCGAGAAGGAGAGCTACCGTGAGCAGCATGAGGGTCGAAAATCCGCCTCTGCCCGAACCGTTTGACGCGGCCTCGACCGTTCTTAATTTCTTTACTTCTACAGCCATTTTTACCTCGTTCGAAATTATTTATAATGATTTGTAACCGCTATTATTTCAATCTCATTGCCGACTAATATGAAAATTGCCCTATATTTTCTATCAATTCTAAACGAATATACTCTTAAGTGCTTTGGTTCTAAAAGTTCAACGTTCAAGGCCTGATGATGGATATCCTTCTCAAAAAAAACCCAAAGCTTTCTTAAATTTCTTTTCCAGCTGATGCTGCTCTAAATATTCATTTATGCTGTTTTTAATAGGTTTTATCGTCGCTTTACTCGGCATATATTTCGGACGTAATAAAACCATCTCTCAAATCATTCATAAAACCATCGCTGTAACCCGCTTTCGCAAATTGTTCAATTAGTTCATTCAGGGGCAAAGTCGTATCAAATTCCAACAATTCGAACTGCCGGTTTTTTAATGTTATTTCAACATTTTTCGATAATAATTCCTTGATGACGAATAAAAGACGATCGTCAATTTCATTTGGTCCAATATTCAAAATCGCCTGCATATATCTCCCTTGCTTTAGTTAGTTGACGAAACGACGCAGTTTAACGCTAATCACAAACCCGATGGCGACAAATGTCGAAAGAATGGCCGACAGCCCCGCGCTCATCAGCGGCAGCGGAACGCCGATCACCGGCAATATCCCGAGGGCCATGCCAATGTTCATAAATATCTGAAACACCATCCCGCATACAATAGCCATTATAACCAACATACCCGCCCGGTCAGAAGCGTCGCGGGCACCCGCGATCATGCGCGAGATCAGCAGCGCGTAGGCGAGCAATAGCGATACACAGCCGATAAAGCCTGTATTTTCGGCCGTTACGGCAAAGATGAAGTCGGAATGCGGTTCCGGCAGAAATTTTAAAACACTCTGCGAAGTTTCCGGATCTCCTTGTATTCCGGCAAGCTCGCCTTTGCCGACTGTGATCGTCGACTGGATAGTGTGGTAGCCATAACCGCGGGGGTCGACCTTGTCAGGGTCGATTATCGCTAAAATTCGCTCTTCCTGATACCGCTTGATCTTGCCGGTCCTTACACCAACGACCCACGCCGCCGGGACAAGTATGGTTGCGGCCACGGCGGCCAAAACTACATAGCGGATCTTGATCCCCGAAAGAAAGTACATTGCCGCAAGTATCGGGAAATACGTGATCGCCTGTCCGGCATCGGGCTCGAGCATTATCAGCCCGACGGGAGCCGCGAAGATCGCGCCGCCGATGAATATTTCCCTGAGGCTGAGAGTGCCGCCTTTTTTCGCGCCAAAATACTTGGCGAGCATCAGGACAGTCGGTATTTTAACAAATTCCGACGGCTGAAACTGCCCAAACAGCGGAAGACGCACCCACGCTTTTTGTCCGTTTATCTGAACGCCCAACGGCGTCAATACCAGAAAAAGCAGGACAAGCCCAATCACGTAAAAGACCGGAGCCGAATCGATAAGCCGTCTAAAATCAGTAAACGATACGATCACGAAAGCAACGAGAGCGATGCCGATACCGTAGATCTGCTTTGACCAAAAGCTCTCCGTGGGTGCCGCATTGTGGATCTGCCAGACACCAAACGCAGAAATGGCAAGCGCCAGCACCGACGTCAGCCAGTCAAAATCCCGAAGATCTCGTTTTTCGAGTATCGCTACCATTTTTTTGTTAGACGCAGTGACGCAGTGACGCAGTGACAATACCCGGCGTCACCGCATCTCGAAGTTTCTGCGTCATTTTGCGGAGACCTCCTGTCCGGTGGGCTCCGGCGTTTGACGCCTCAATAAATAAGACTGGTAAATTGCCTTTACGGCTGGTGCCGCGTTTGCCGAGCCGAACCCGGAATTTTCGATCAGTGCGATCACCGAGATTTCAGGCTTATAGGCGGGGGCAAAACTTACGAACCATGCGTGATCTTTGTTTGCTCCGACATCCTTACCTTTTTCCGAAACTTGCGCCGTTCCTGTCTTGCCGGCGATCTCAAAATTCGGCATGCGTATCGAACCGCCAGTGCCGCCGGCGTTGACGACGCCCCACATTCCTTTTATTATCATGTCCCACTGATCTTGCTGAAGGTCGATAAGCCGCGGCTCGGGATGCTGATAGCTAAATCCGTCGCGGGCCGGTATGTACGCGATATCACCTTCTTTTCCGAGGGCTCCGATCGGCTTAAACTCTTTTAAGAAATGCGGCGTGTATTCCCTGCCGCGCATACCGACGCTTGAGACTGCACGAAGCATCGAGATCGGCGTTACGACCACGGTGTCCTGACCGATTGAGGCCATTACCGTGCGAATCTCGCTCCAACTGCCCTCGCGCTTTACGATCGTCGGCATCCACGATTTTGGCGTCTGAGGGACTTTTTCGTTTGGCAGATCGATACCCGAAACTTTGTCATAACCAAAAGTTTCGATCATTTTAATTAAGCCGTCGACGCCCATTTTCTGCCCAAGACGGTAATAGTACCCATCGCATGAATGGATTATGGCTGGGGTTAAAGTTGGAGCCCCGTGATTGCCCAGGCAATGAATAAATCTGTTTCCCACCTTCAGGCCGCCGCCACATGCAAGAGAGGAATGGGCGACGGTTATGGTCCCTTGCTGCAGAGCTCCGACCGATTCGGGAATTTTCCATGTTGAGCCGGGCGGGTAGCGGCCCTGGATAGCGCGGTTGAGGAGCGGACGCTTTTCATCCTGCGCGTACGCTAATATCTGTTTTCGCCCCTCACGCGTGGAACTGCCGTTAACAAAAACATTAGGGTCAAATGACGGGGCGGATGCCATGGCCAGCATCTCGCCGTTATTCGGATCCATTGAGATGACAGTGCCGCGCTTTGTGGTCGATATCGCGAGTTGGTGCTCAGCCTCCATCTGCAGGTCGTAATCTATGGTGGTGACCATGTCCTGGCCGGATTGTGGCGGGACGATCTCAAGCTCGCTCTGGACGCGGCCGCGGCTGTCGACCAGCACTTTTCGGAAGCCGGGCTTGCCGCGAAGGTATTCATCGTAATACTGCTCCAGCCCGCCTTTGCCGACTATGTCGCCGGGGCGAAAGCCTTTTTCTTTTACCTCAGGATCCTCAAGCTGTTTAGGGCTGATCTCACCAACGTAACCCAGGACGTGGGCGAGCGACGTACCGAGAGGATAGTAACGCTGCGGCTGCAATTCGACGCGCAGCTCAGGATATTCGAGCGAATGGGCCTCGACCCAGGTGATATCGTCGATAGCGACGTTTTCCTTGAGGACCATCGTTTCGAATTCGTTGTGGGTCTTGATCAGGTTCAGCCTTTCGACGACAAACTGGCGGTCGATCCGAAGGCCGTGTGAATAGACATCGACACGATCATTTACGTTGACCGTTTTGATGGCCTCGCTCGAAAGCACGACATTATACGTCGGCCGAGAATCGACGAGCAGCTTTCCGTTACGGTCGAATATCGCTCCACGCGGGGCCGGAATCGGTATCAGGCGGACACGCTGATTTTCGGCTTTGTTACTGTAATAATCGCCCTTAACGATCTGCAGATAATACAGCCGGACACCCAAAATCGTAAGCAAAATAAAGGCAAATGCCTGTATCGCTCCAACTCTCAAGCCAAGATTTTGAACGTGATCACCGAGTTTCATATTCTTAAAATTACCACTATTTATTCAACCTGATCGGGTTACGGCGGCGGGTTTGGCGCCGCGGAGCAAATACGTCACGCTTTTTGCGTCTGGTTCTGTCACCGGACAAACTCTGTAACAGAAGATAGACCAGAGTGCCGGAGATCGTCGTGCCTATCAGCGAGTACGCCGCCGTCACCAAAATGTCTCCGCTGGGCGGCTGGCCGAACAGCCGGTGCAGCCCGTAATAGATCGCATAGTTCAACAAACATGCTCCAGCTATGACGGGTATGCGAAGGATAAGGTTGTCCATGTAGACACGCCGCGCGATCTCGGAAACGATATATGCGATGATCGTTTTCGAAAACCCGTTTGCACCCAGCAATCCTCCGCTCAGAGCATCGACCGCGACACCCGAGATCGTGCCGAAAAGGATCGCCCGGATCGAGTTTCGCTGGAGAGCCGCGTAGACGACGATGATCAATGGAAAGTCGATAAAGGCAAACCCGTCCCAGACATTACGCAGCGTCCATTGCAGGAGTATCGCAATAATCAGAGAAATTGTTAGCTTTACGCCTTCCATGTCTATTAGTTTCGAGTTTCGAGCTTCGAGTTTCTGGTTTCTAGCAGCTTCTTAACCAGAAACCCGCAACTATTTAGTTTTCACCGCATTCGGCAATTTCTGTTCGAAAGTGTCCCGTGACGGCGGTTCATAGAGGAGAATGCCGACTTCCTGCATCGAATTTAGCTTTGATGACGGTTGTATCTCTATCTGGTGCGGCGTTGTCGCCGATCCGGTGACGACGTTTACGATCTCGCCGACCTTCAGGCCCGGCGGATAGATGCCGTCCTGGCCGGTGGTGAATACCGATTGGCCGACCTTTACGTCAATCGAGCCGGGCACGTATCTCATTTCGAGCAGGCCGCTCTTACTCGTGCCCATGACAACGCCGAGGGCGTTTGACTCACCGATCAGGCCGATCACGGCGCCGAGGCCCGATTTATTTCGTGTTATCAGGTCGATCTGGCAGGTCAGCGGGCCGACAGCGGTCACTCGCCCGATCAGCCCGCCGTCGTCGACGACCGGCATATTGATGGCCACACCGTCGAGCAGCCCGCGATTCACGATCGACGAATCGAACCAAACCGACGGATCACGTCCGATGATGCGGGCCGTCAGGATCTTGTATTTGCTCGTTTCTTTGAGTTGAAGCAAAGACTTGAGACGCGTATTCTCGGAGGCGAGATCTTCTTTTTGTTTGACCTCGACCTCGAGTTCCTGAACGCGTTGTTTGAGAATGTCGTTGTCTGACTGCGCCGAGCGAAGAGTGGCGATGTTTGTGAAGTAATTCGAAATCGAGGCGGCTAGGCTCGTTACCGGCGACTGGACGAAATCCGCCGTCGTCTGCGTCCATGAGCGCACGACGCGCTGCCCCGACGTGATCTCACGCGCGTCAAATGCCATTAAAACAAAATTGACAAGCAGAAGAGCGATCATCAGCCAAGGGGTCAACCGCCAAACATCTTTTTGACTACGTTCAACCATTTGTCAGTTGTCGGTTGTCAGTTGCCAGTTGTGTCTCATCCGACAACTGACAACCGACAACTAATCAATTCCCTGTCATCAATGAATTATCCCATTTAACACGTTTGAGGAGTTCGAAATCGGAGAGCATTTTGCCCGTTCCGAGTACGACCGACGAGAGCGGGTCGTCCGCGATCACGACCGGCAAGCCGGTCTCGATCATTAAACGTTTATCGAGATTTTTAAGCAGTGCGCCGCCCCCGGTGAGGACGATGCCGCGTTCTATAATGTCGGCTGAAAGCTCAGGTGGAGTGCGTTCGAGAGCGACGCGAACCGCGTTGATGATCGTCGAGACAGCATCTGATAGGGCTTCGCGTATCTCCTCATCGGTCATTGTGATTGTCTTCGGGATGCCTTCGATCAGATTGCGGCCGCGGACGTCCATTGAGAGGGGCTCTTCGAGCGGGAAGGCGCTTCCCAAAGCGATCTTGATAGCCTCGGCGGTACGTTCGCCAATGAGGAGATTGTACTTGCGTTTGATGTATTGCGTAATCGCCTCGTCCATCTCGTTGCCGGCGACGCGCACCGCGCGTGAGTAAACAATTCCCGAGAGCGAGATGACCGCGATATCCGTGGTTCCGCCGCCGATATCGACGATCATATTGCCGTGCGGCTCGGTGATCGGCAGCCCGGCACCGATAGCGGCGGCCATTGCCTCTTCGACGAGATACACCTCAGAAGCTTTTGCCCGATAAGCGGAATCTTCAACCGCGCGGCGCTCGACCTGTGTTATCTCGGACGGGATGCCGATGACGACGCGCGGGCGGACCCACGATTTGCCGTTGTGGGCCTTGCGGATAAAATGCTGGAGCATCTTTTCCGTAACCTCGAAATTTGCGATAACGCCATCCTTCATCGGGCGGATCGCGACGATGTTGCCCGGCGTACGGCCGAGCATCTCTTTTGCGTCGCGTCCGACGGCCTCGACCTGGTTGGTAATCTTGTTGATCGCTACTATCGAGGGCTCCGAGACGACGATGCCGCGACCCTTGGCGTAAACGAGTGTATTAGCGGTGCCGAGATCGATCGCCAGATCGCTGGAAAATAAACTAAATAAAGACTTAAATGCCATTTCAAATAAACGTACGTTCCTAAATTATAAATTAGAAATAGTGTTAAACGGGGGTGATCATCGCTCCCGGAGAATACCGGAAAGGACTACTAAACAGGACACCGTCGCCCAGAATGTCTAACCTAACAGCATACACTTATTTATTAGCATTTTTCTAATAGAATTACAGTATTTTTTAATGACCGGGCCAAAAAAATATTAATGCCGACACATGTCCCGGTCTTTAAAGAAAAAAGGCGGGCCGAAGCCCGCCTTAGTCTTAGGTGATGGACCGAAAGTTTATTCCAATCCAACAAAGTCGACATTCGCAAGGGTGTCGGTTATTTCGATAGTGCGGCTTGCGAAGCGGTATTGCCTCGATGAGACGCCGATCGTGTAGCTGGCACCCGTTGTGATGTCGTCGAACGTGTAGTAGCCGAACGAACTGGTTGTCACCGTTCGTGCAAAGCCGTTGCGGTCGACGATAGTGACA
>JBBRPZ010000024.1:0-80839 GCA_038227175.1 Pyrinomonadales bacterium
GCATCGATCGCCGTTCCGTCGGACGCACCTAACAGGCCGTCACCGCGAGCGAACGCGATGGGCAGGTCTCTCGGTCCGGCATCCAGAGCCTGCTGCTCGTTCAGGCTCGGACAGTCTGTTCCCTTTAAGAACCGCAGGAACTGGATCTGGTCGCCGACATTGACGTCGCCGTCACTGGTTCCGGGGACATTGCCAGCGTTGCGCCTGATACTACCCTCGAAACCATTCCCCGGTGTTGGCAACGGCACCGGTGTCGGCGTCGGAGTCGCACCCGGATCGTCGTTGAGGATCGTCCCCAGGCCCGAGGCGGTGCCGATCACAGCGTTGAGCGGGTTGGTCCGGAGATGAACCGTAAGAGCTTACAGGGGGTAATAAACTTGACCGGTTACCCATGGAATTCCCATTATCGTGTGAGTCCGCCCCGCGGATTGCCCACGACAGCAGATTTTTTATTTGCTGCTGCGGAATTCTGCCCGGCTAATAATTTCAGCGGTGAGCTTTTCACCGTGAACCATGAGAAATGAGGACATCCAGGCATTTATTTCTTTGACCCGGAATGAAACGTTACACCGAAGGAGAAACCGCGAGGATAGCCCGGCGTGGCGTGGATCTGGGCGACGACAGGTGCAGCCGGAGACACTCGCGATTCGAGGAAGTCCTGCGTTTCGAAGAAACGCTTATCTAATAGGTTGTCGATGGAAAAATTGATGTCCAGCCATTTTCGAATGTGCCGGGATTGCGAAAGATCAACGATGTCGACGCCCGAGGCGACGATCGATTGGTCTTCGCCGTTGAGACGGTAGTGTAAGATGGGCGCTAGTTAAGCGATCCGTTGAATTTGTGAAACTCCGTCAGGACTAAACTGCCTTTCGCCGCCGTGTGCGGTGCCGAGTCGACGACGATCCGGTGCCCATCCGCAGCAAATTGTCGGGGATAGTACGCTCGAATCACCTGCGTTAAGCCGCCATTGAATGCAAGGAATCTGGTTATCTTGATCGAGTTTCGCAGTTCGAAACCGTAGGAGCGGGACCGGCCCTTGTATTCGAGTGTGCCGTCATCAGGAATACAAACCTGCTCGTTCGAATGGTCGATAAAAAACGAACTTGCAACAATCGAAACACGGCGCGCGTTGAAGGAAACTCCAGCCTGGTAAAAGTCGGTGGTTGCGAGTTTTGGTGCGTCTGGGTTGCGAATAATACCGCGCGCGTCCTGCGATGAGATGCCGCGACCGTGGTTGAAATAGAACGAGATCGGCGTGTTTTCAAACGGCGACAAGGCAACGGCAAATTTAGGCTGAAACTTTCCAGAGCTTTCGATACCTCGGAGAATCACCGCACATGGGTTTGCCGCGTTGACCGGATCGGCAAAATTGCTATTGCACAACGATCCTGGAGGCGACGCTGGGTCTGGTCCGCCTAGTTCGAAACCCTTTACCTTAAAATTGAAATAGTCGAACCGCAGGCCGAGATCGAGGCGGAGATGTCCACCGAACAGTCCAGTCGAGTTTTACACGTAGCCTGAGTAATTATTCACATTGGCGTGCGACTTGGTAAATTTGACATCCGGGTTGTCGATATTGCCCGGCAGAAACTTTCGGTTAGGCACGCGTCGCCGGAAGGGTAGAGCGCGATGTTTATCTGCTTGAGGTGAAACCCGCAGTCGACGTTTAGAACGGACTGGGTATTGCCCAATTTATAAGGCTTGACGAACTGGACCGACCCGCCCTGTTGTAAACGGCTATCGGGCTGTTGAATTTTCGTCGCCGTAAACAAGGTCAAGCAAAAAGAACGTAAAATCGGAGTAGAGGTCGAACAGCGACCGGGCCAAAAGTGTAATTTTACCGACGTTGCAGAGTACGCGCGTAACCATTCCTATCTTGTTGTGCCTTCATAACCGTTATTTTCAGGGCCTTAGTATTCTGCAAGCCTGCGCCGGTTTGCCACGACCGAAAACAACCCGCCAGACAAAGTCTATCCTGATATGGATCACAGACTTGGGGCCAATATCCCGGTGACGGCCTTATTACGGTAGTCAAAGATATCCTTGAGCTGGATGTTGATTAAAAACTGGGCAAGGTTGCCGAGGGGCTCGAGAGGCAGCGGGTATCGTACCTCATCTACTATGAACGTTTTGCCCGGTTCAGGCTCGGTGAAGCGGTGTCGGTGTATCCATTGTTTATAAGGGCCGCTCGATTGTTTGTCAAATCGGCCAATGAGCAAAGTTAAGATTCCTAAATTGATTTAATCATATTAAATAAAATGTTTTGTCCTGGCAGCGCTCGTCCGGCTTTGCCTCTGCGATGTTAAACCATTTATTGACACTACTTAGCACTGGCCGATAGGGAAGGAACGATAGTTGCGCGAACATCCATGGATCTATAAAAGTGAGTGAAGAGCACCTGTCTCTTCACGGATCAAACGAATTATTCTGGAGGATTAAATGAAAAACATATTATTTAAGGCAGATCGAGGGTTAATGCGGATATTGATGTTCGTTCTGGTTTTGGCGTCCGCGTCCGCATTAGCGGTGCTGGGACAGGCTACCGGTGGCGCGGTCACAGGGACGGTGTCCGACGCTAACAGGGCAGTCGTGCCGAACGTTACGATTTCGATAGTCAGTAAAGAAAATGGCCTGAAACTGACGACTCAAAGTTCAACCGCCGGGTCGTACAGCTTTCCGAATGTGTCGGTCGGCACCTACACTCTAAAGGCCGAAAGCCCAAATTTTGCGCCCGCGACGCAGGAGATCAAGGTTTCACTAAACCAAACGGTGACGGCGGAGATCGTTTTACAAACCAAGGGCCTTCAGGAAACGGTGAACGTCAGTACGGACAGCGAGATTTTGGTGCAAACCGATACATCGCAGCTCGGTAAAAGTTTTGACAGCCGTCAGGTGATCGATCTGCCGACTTTTGGCAATCAGAATCAACTCGCGCTCCTCGCCCCAAACGTCGTCGAACGCTCGGCTGGTGTGAGGGGATCCGGCGGAGCGGTCGGCGGAACCCGCCCTCGCGGCAACGCCTTTACGGTTGACGGTGTGGACAATAACGATCCTGTCCAAACCGGCCCGATCAATGCTGTAATTCAGGATTCGATTCAGGAATTTACGCTCCTGACAAATAACTACAACGCCGAGTTCGGTTCCGGCACTGGCGGGCAGTTTAATACGATCACAAAATCCGGGACAAATCGTTTCAGTGGTTCCGGATTCTATTACGGCCAGCGAGATAGATTTAATGCCCCCTCGACACAGGTCGTGGGTTCAAAGCCGGCCTTTAAAGACGATCGCTACGGCTTTACCATTGGAGGTCCGATCCTTAAGAACAAGCTGTTTTTCTTTAGCGCGTACGAACGGCAGAAAACTGTTTCGGCCGGCAGCACATACAGCTTTGTTGCCCCGACTGCGGCGGGATTAACACGAATCGCGGCTCTTCCGGGTGCCAGCGCATATATTGTTAATCTGCTAAAAACATATACGATGCAGGCTCCTACACAGAACTTTTTACAGGCAGTTCTCGCACCTGCGGTCAATTGTGCTGCAACGCCGAATAATGTCAACTGCATCCCATTCGGCAATGCATCCGTCACCTCGCCGAACGGTCTGACGAACCAGCAGTATTTGATCAACATCGATTACTCGCCTAACAGCAATAACCAATTTCGCTTTCGATTCAACAACCAAACAACAAGCGCTGAGCAGGTTGGCGGCAGTCAGGGCGGGGCAATTGCAGCATTCAATAACTTGTTTGCATTTCGATCTAAGCTATTTTCATCAACCTGGGTAAAGACAATTAATTCAAATCTGGTCAATGATTTTCGTTTTTCGTTCCGCGATCATGTCCAGGATTACCCGTTAAAAGATAAGGCTTTCAGTAATTTTCCGACATGGGTCGACGCTGAAACCGGCATAGATTTTGGCCCCGGCGGCCCACTGCCGCAAGGCACGCCGCTTGATCGAAATTTCCAATTTTTCAATGCGTTGAGCTACATTCGCGGCGAACACACGTTTAAGTTCGGCGGCGAATTTCGCAGTTTGAGGGTAAACAATATATTCCTGCCGCGTTCGCGCGGCGATTATATTTATGGCAGTTTTGACGAACTGATATCAGACGCAGTTCCGAGCTTTTCGGCATTGCGCGGTGTCGGATCGGGCGCGTTTACGGGGAACCAAAAGTTTTTCAATGCGTTCGCCCAGGACGACTGGAAGGTTCGGCCCAATCTAACTCTGAATTTGGGCATTCGCTACGAATTCTCGACTATTCTCGAAGGCTCCCAGAGCCAGGCGCTCAACGCCATTTCCAACGTGCCAGGCGTGATCGAATTTGGCGTGCCAAAGAATCAACATCTCAATTTTGCCCCGCGCGTCGGTTTTGCGTATTCGCCAGGTTCTGAGGGCGGCGTGTCGCATTTCCTGTTTGGCAATCCCGGACAAAGCTCGATCCGGGCAAATTTTGCAATGTCGTACTATTCGAATTTCCAAAATTTACCGGAAATTGCATTGCCGCCGCAAACCCAGTCAGAGCTGAATCCGAACAATTCGGGGATTAATCCTGCCCGGCCATTTTTGCAGAACGGTGGATTGCCGGGCGCGCTGCCCGCGATTACCAATGCCGCTTCGGCACGGCTGATTACGCAGGCACGTATTCCTGATCAGATCTCACCATATTCATTGGCATTCAGTCTCAGCTATCAGCGGGAGATAACACACACGATGGCGATCGAATTTCGGTATCTGCACACCAGCGGCCATCGCCTGCCGGTTCAGATAAGGTTGAACGCCGGCGTGGTGCCAGGCAATTTAGGCTTGCCGACGTTCTTGAGCACCCCTACCGCAGTTCAGCTCGCCGGATTGACAAATACTCTCGGAGCCATCAATGCCCAACGCCGCACAGCACTTGGCCAATACGGATTTGGCGCAAATGTAACTGAGCATTCGCTGGTCGGGCATTCGGATTACGATTCGGGATCGGTAACCTTGACCCGCCGTTTTGCAAACAATCTGTCGTTCACCGCAGCTTATACGTTTAGCAAAACTATGGACGATTCGACCAACGAACTGAATTCAAGCGCAATAAATCCGCGCCGTGCACAGGACGCGTTCAATCTCAGGAATGAACGTGGGCTTTCGGCTCTCGATGTGCCGCAACGGTTTGTCACATCGTTCCTGTTCGAAGTGCCGTTTTTCAACAAAAGTAAAAACGCTTTCGCGAGAGCGTTTCTTGGCGGCTGGCAGATCAACGGCATCTTTCAGGCGCAATCGGGACAGCCTTTTACACCGCTTTCCGGTATCGACTCAAATCGGAACGGAGATTCGGCCGGCGACAGGACGATCATCAATCCAAACGGCGTTCGGGGAACGGGCAGCGCCGTCAGAGCGGTGAACGCGGCGGGCCAAACGGTTGCATCTGGCAATGCCTCGACCGTTGCATATTTTGCTGTCAACCCTAATGCCCAATACATTCAAACCGGATTTGGGGCAATCGCCACCGCCGGTCGTAATACGCTTCGCAGCAAGGGCTTTAGTCGTACGGATACGGCGCTGCTGAAAGATTTTCGGTTCCGCGAAACTATGAAGATCCAAATCGGTGCCGAGATCTTTGATATTTTCAATCAAAGATCACCGACCATCGGAATTTACAATCCGGCAGCCATCGCCGTTGCCGCTGCCGGGCTGGAAACTAACACGACCTTTGCCAATGTAAATAGTCCAAATTTTAACGATTATTCACTCGGTGATTTTTTCGGGCGCTCAATGACGTTTCGCCTCAAATTTATTTTTTAGATTTGGCGACCTTCTTTTGGTGGCGGGGAATTTCATATTTGCGGGATTCCCCGCCCTTATTTTTCGTTTATTGTAATTAAATCGCTCCGGGTTTTAAATACAATAAACTCAAAAAATATTTGGTTAGCGAAGGTGTTCGAAGCATCAATCGGCCGGTAAATGAAATCTAATGTAGCTATTAATTAATGGGTCATGACTAGCAAGAGAGTTTTTTTAAAACTTGAAGGCAGTCATGAGCACAAGTTACAAGGTTCGGATACGCACTCAAATTTCGTTGGCAAAATTTCGTCAGATATTGCGGAGCCGTTGATCTGACAGCGGTTCAGATAGCCGAACTTGTCCATTTGCCAACTCGCGGATTGAAAATACAATCATAATAGAAAATCCGCAGGAAGCGAACCTGCACATCATTAGTGTATTGAAGCAAGTAAATCAATCGCGGGAGCCATACGGAAGAAGTTATCAGACCTTTGATCAAGGAAAATGAAAACAACGCGAGTAACAAGCACGTCAAATAATCAAATTTCGTCGAATACGGTAAATGGAAAATTGCCAGTCATCAGCTGGGTGATTTCTTCCGCATTTTTGTTGGTTCTAGCGGCTTTTTCCTCGACGCTGTTTGCCCAACAAATTACAAATGATTCACAAAAATCCTACCTCGAAGCACGAAAGGTCTTGAGTGCTGGGGTTAAGGCGATGGGCGGGCAGCGGGCTCTCGATTTAGCGCAAGGTTTTTCGTTAAAAATGAGCGGCACAAGTTTTCAGATTTTCGCTGGATACGATCCCGAACTACCGTTCGTTGGATGGAGTGTCAAACGGACCGCGACCGTCGATGTACGCCGGAATAGATTATACGGGGATGAATTTTTGCAAAAGCCGAACTCTAACTATGTTTCTTGGACGCGATATTTAGTGAATGGTGAAAAAAGCTACGACATCATAATGGACAAAAAGTGGGCTGTCCCGGCAGAGAACGCTTCCCCTCTCGGATTACCGAAACTGGGTTCTCCTTATGCCTCATGTTGTCTTAGCCGAGGCGACGCTCAGAGCCTCGACCCTTCGCTCGCTGGGTAATATCCTCGTTAATGGAAAACGGCAGGATGTCATAACATATGCCACGGAGAATGGGCAGCAAATGACACTTTACTTCGACTCCCAGACCCGCTTGCTTACAAAATACGAATTCCTCACCAGCCGGAATGTGATAGGGGACGCGGTGACTGAACTAATTTTCGCCGGCTATCACGATCAGGACGGTATAAAAATACCTTCTACCAGAAAGAGTTTTACGTCGGGCATTCCGGTAAGTGATATCCATTACGACAACGTAAAAGTCTACGACGGTGGCAATGGTTTGACGACGAACCTTTCGATGGTCCCAAGATACTAGCGATGTTTCCTAATTCACATCATAAGATCCTGGATCCAGTTTCTGGTTAAACATAAACAGGGACATTCCAAACTTCCATTCGTATTCGTTGGTCGCGTTTTGTCCCGACAACACAAGACGAATGGTATAAGAATGCGGCATCGTGAGCCCATTTTCCTCGCTGAATCCGAAAAAATCTTCGGTTAACTGATGTCGTGATTCGAGTTGACGTGACGAATCTTCCGGCTTTGCACCTTGAGCGGCAGACAATGTTTGGCTATATTCGGTGCGAACGTGCCGGTAGGTTTCAGCGTCGAAATACAGCTTTATCGTCAGATCGGTGCCTCGGTTTGGCGAGTAGTCTAGGATATATACTTCATGCCCGTCGATCTTTTTTTTTCCCGCAAATTTGACCTTCGCTTTGTTAGATTTCAGGTCGAGCAGGCTCCACGACGACGAAAGGCTCCCTGTAAACAGTCCTGAGCTGAAGATCTCTTTGTGAGCCAAAATGAAATTGCCGAACGCAGAGCGGCTGCCGGTGGTAACAAACGCAATATTAACCTTATCTCCGTCAAAACTGACCTTTTCAAATGGATAGTTTGGCGAAGTAAAGCTCGATCCAAAGAAAAGCTTGTCGGGCTCGGAAACAAAAACGCACTTTCCGCTCGTGCCGCCGGCAGTGGGGTGCAAGTTTAAAAATTGGGCCCGGCCAACGATCAGCCGATTTTTGATCTCCGCCCACTTTTGTTTCGTCCCGATCGAATCGAGGTGTTTGGCGACGATTTCTTCGGCCATCAATTTATCATCAGCAATAGCAATTGAAACCAGCGTCCCAAATATCGTAACCACCGACATAAAGTATTGAGATCTCGCAAAATAGTTTTTCATTTTCCTTTCTCCTTATGATCTGCTCGGTCGTCAAATACCGATGCGAGGTAGATTGAAAAAGGGAAGGAATTACCTTTTGATAACTCCTTCCAAACGTACAATCGAGTGTTGAGGTCAACTAAAACTCTAATCGCGCGGCAAATTGAAACTCGCGGGCACCCGCGACGGAATTGATCTGGCCGAAGGTCGTGCTGTTAATGTTCTTGAACTGATCACCCGCCGTAGCAAAGTTAAAGTTCGTGTGATTTAACAGGTTGAACGCCTCAGCTCTCAATTGAACCCGCATCTTTTCGCCAAGCCGGATATTCTTCAGCAACGCACTGTTGATGTTGAAAAATCCGGGCCCGTCGACCGCAGCTCTTCTCATATTCCCCGTTTGGCCTGGGTTTACGTTGAAGAATACTTGTCCCGCGAAAGGCGTCGAACCGAATCCGGCAGCGGCCTGGCCGTTCGAATTGAGGATCGACGGATTGAGATAATAAAGGTTTCCGTTTGCCTCAAAATGACCGACCAGAGCTTTGAGCTGCTGGTTCGTCAGACTAGTGATAGCCGTCTGCCGACCCGAACGGCCCGTGCGGTTAAGCGTCCCGCGATTATCGATGAACGTGATCGGTGCTCCCGATGTCCACGAAACCAGACCCGAAAGCTCGAATCCGCCGAATATCGCGTTGGCGATACCGCCTTGGTTCAGAAACGCTTTGCCTTTGCCGAACGGCAGTTGGTAGATGCCGTTCAGGTTAAAGACGTGCGTCTGGTCAAAGTCGGCTCGCTGTTTGTCGAGCTTTTTATTGTTGTTGTCCAGATACGGCTCGAATAATGTCTGGCCCGTGCCAACAGCATTGGTAAGGTTCTTCGAAAACGTATAGTTTGCCTGCAGGTACAAACCTTGCGAAAATCGCCGCCGAACCTCGACTTGCAGCGAATCATAACGGTAATTGGCGTCGTTGACCAAGTAATCAACGGCCCCCGTTGCCGGATTCGCGAGGAATTTTACGAATGGTGTGCTCGTTGGGCTAGCGACCGTCGGATGATTGTTCAATCCGTTCGTGATGAACGATGTTGCCAGGTCAGCTGGCGTCCCGTTGCGCAGGTTATTATTAAACGTTGTCGCTGACAAACCGCCGGTTCCAACGCCTAATTTTCCGGCAGCACCGGCTCCATTCTGGAAAATTGTCAGTGTCTGACAGCCGGTGACGGTTGCCGGGTTACAGAATGCTGTAGTTCCGGTCAACGCCAGATTGCCTGCCGCACGGTTGAAATCCGCAAGGAAGCCATTGTTGAAGATATCGATCTGATTCAGATCGACACCGCGAATGAGGTTGCTGCTCCGCGAACCGACATAGCGAACCTCGAGTGCCAAATTGCCAAACAACTCACGCTGTAAGCCAAAGCTATATTGGACGACCGCCGGTACCTGGATCTTCGGATTGACCGAGAATACGGTCCCGAAATTACCAGCAAGAGCAGCAGAATTGTTCTGGAGGTACGTGCGCGGCGGCGTGATAAACGTCGGCGCCGTTATAGGCGGCAGGGCTCCGGAAAGGCGGGCGTTCAAGCTTGTGCTGCCATTCTGGAGAGCGTTCGATGCGGTGGTGCCGAGACCCACATTGCCCGCACCCGCATTATTGATCGACGTCACGATTGAATCGTTTCCGTACGCACGGCTATAGCCGCCGCGCAATACGGTTTTGCCATCGCCGAAGAGAAATCGACCGATGCCTGATTTGGCGTAAGGCGTGTACGCAACGCCGATTGATGGTGCAAAATTGTTGCGGTCGGTTTTGTAATACGCGTTTTTAACGCCCGAATTGGTGCCGATGACGTTGTAGGTTCCGGCTTGGTTCAGCAGCGACGGTCCCGGATTGTTCGGATCAGTGATTACCGGTTCGAGGGCCAACCCGTTCGCAAGTTTTAAGGCCGGAAACAGCTCATACCGAACACCGGCATTGACTGTCAGGCCGCGTGCGAGAGAAATGTGGTCCTGAATATAGAATGAGTCATTTGCGTAGCGGAACGGCTGAAATCGCTGGACGGCCTGAAAGCCGGACGTCGCATCGACCGTATTAAACGACTGTGCTCCCGTGCCAACGACACCGCCGAGAAGAGCCATCAGGTTATTGGCCGTCCCGAGCTGCGTGTTGTTGATACCACCGGGAAAATTTGCCGATGAAAATAGCGGCGTATTTGCATTGGTGCCGAGGGTATATGTTGGTACGATGCCACCCGCGTTATAGGCGTCGACGCCAAATTTTTGAACTTGGACGCCAAATCTGAAGTTGTTTTTTCCAGCGACCCAGTCGACGTTGTCCGCAAACGTATAGTTATTGATACGCCTTCCTTGGTCAAGAAACAAAGTATCCGGGTTGTTTACAAGCGGAACTGCCAGAAAGAACGCTGGAGTATCTTCCGTCCTGAAAAACGGTACGAAACTGCGGAAATTGCCAAATCGAGCTTCATTGAAGATGTTGCTAGAGATGGTTCGTCTATATGCCAGCGAAAGCGTCTTATTCTGCGAGTAAAAATTGGCGCCCGGAATTGTGGTGTAGCCACCAGCGGAAACATCCGGACGGAGTGTCGCATCCTTGGTATAGCTGAAAACTCCGTTGACCGAATTTTTATCGTTAATATCGTAATCGATCCTCGTTGTGTAGGTGGGACGGTTTTCATCAAAACGCGGGTTGAATGAATACCCCGCAGTGTTCAGATTGTCACCGCCGGAAAAATTACTTGCTGTCGGTAATTTTGCGATGATGCGGCTCTGGACCGTCGGATCGATCGCGGTCGGAAGCCCGGCGAGGCCCAAAATGCTGGATACGGTACAAATGCTACCGGCCGCACCTGACGGACAGGAAACGCCGCCGCTGTTTATCGGCGCACCGTCGATTGTGCGGTTGTATTGAAACGCTCCCGTGCGAGCCGATGGTGTCAGAATGGTTCTGGTGCTAAAGAGTGTGACCGGATCCTTGATAAACTCGGTCGAAAAGAAGAAAAACCCCTTACCCTTAACAAACGTCGGGCCGCCTTCACCAAAATGCGGGACCGGAAGCGGGCCGCTCACCTTGCCACCGTACTGGTTACGATTACGAAATGGAGGCTTTTTGTTTGTGCCGGGGTCGGGATTGCGGTTATTAAGGAAGCTATTGGCACCGAACTTTGAGTTGCGGTTGTACGCGAACAACGCACCGTGAAAGTCCTTGGTGCCGCGAGGCGTCACTAGCTTGACTTGAGCACCGCCATAACCGGAATCGGCTTCCTGATTGCTTGTCGAGATCGTAAATTCGCCCGTATCGTCCACAAGCGGCCTTCCCGGTGCAAAATCCGTAGCATTTGTGCGAATGAAAGCGTCCTGAATATTTATGCCGTCACGAGTAATGTTCGTAAAGGTCGTGCGCATACCGTTGATCGTCGTGTTCTGAAACGAATTACTCGTGGTTCCGGCCTGCAGCTTGATCAGCTCGATCGGGTTGCGAGTGATCAGCGGGAGCGATAGGATCTGCTGCGGACTAACCGTATTGCTGATCTGCGCGGTCGTCGATGTGACGACGTCTTCACCGGCGGTGACGGTCACACTCGCACTCACTTCACCGACCTGAAGCGCCGGTGCGAGGCTGTATTCGCGGCCAACATCGATCTTTACTTCGTTGGCGATATATGTTTTGAAACCATTGGCGGTGACAGTCACCGTGTACGTTCCAAAATCCAATTGTGGAAACGCAAACGCTCCGCCGTCTTTCGAGACGACCGTCTGCACTTTTCCGGTCTTGCTGTCTTTCGCTGTTACGGTCGCGTTCGGCAATACGCCGTCGGGACCCGATACAACACCGACAAGACGGCCAGTTGTTGACTGGCCGAGCGATATCGCGACCAATGCGAATAACAGACCGACAGTTATCAATGCTTTGTTCATTTTTTACTCCTCTTTTTTGATTAGTTAGATAGATAGGTCTTTCCGTAGTGGCCTGGAAAACACGTATCTCTCCATAACTAGATCAAATGACGTGCCGTTCAGCGAAAACGCCGTCAAATACCCCGTACGTCCAGTGAATTCAATGGGTTACGGTTGGTGGTGACTTGTGAGTAATGCTCCATGTTAGGTGTCAATATGCCCAGAAAGTTATAAAAGATATCATTTAATTATTTCGGAAATGATTAAGTACTTAATGCCGTCATATTTCAACGGTTCAAAAACGCGGCAAAGCTCTGGTTGCGGTGCAGCGGCTGAAAGAACGGGTCGATGTTTGTGTCCCGCGTCCCTCATTTTGAACTGGATGGCGGCCAGATGCATGATCGGGTAAATCTCATCGAGCGGCCGGTTCTGCCAAACCTTTACCTTTTCTATGACCTCGTATCCGTCACCGTCGAGATCAGCCCCGGCGACACCTCCACCTGATAGATCATTTCCAGACGCTCTCGGATATCACGTGTTGACAGCCCTCGTGCGTACAATGAGATAATGTTCTTATCAAAACCCGTAAACCGCCTCTGTTGCACTTATTACTTGAATCTAGGCCTCTATCGGTCGTGTCCCGAAAGTTCCTTTTATCGCCTTCGCTGAGTTGCCATTCCGCGAATTCCCGCTCCAACTCCCGCTGCGTCGTCCTTTTCCTACCCCAAATGCTCCGTCATCTTCGCCGCCAACGTCCGCTCCAGCAACTGCTTTATCAATTGTTTCAGTTAACCGTTCTCCCCAATCAAATCCTCCGGCTTCTTTTACCCCCTTCAGTAAATTATCAATCAGGTCCTTGTATATGGTCATTTTTCTCCTCCTGCCAAACCGACATCATCGGACCCTCAATGACCATTTACACAAATATTTATACCCTCGATCCGAAGGATCGATAAGGATAACGTCGTTTATTCCACTTTCAGGAACAATTTCCTTTACCGCGTCAATTTGGTCGTCGTGTGGGTCGATTACGCAGAGCCCATCGTTTTGCTTAAGATCTTGTTTTGATTTGTCCTACCCGGAGGAGCCTATGAGATGCATATGCCGGATTCTATGGTTATTAGAGAACGCGACGATTGTTGTTTTATTCTGGCAAGGATTCTCGCCAAGGATTACACATGTGTCCCGTTGCAATAGCCGGTGCCGCTTTTGAGGTCTCGCAGTCTCTGACGAGCTTTACGGAACGGACAACCGGCGAAGGCGGAAGTCCCTAGGAAACCAACTCTTTGCTGTTGAAGATCATCCTAGATCGAAACGCAACGCGGCTCAAGATGCTATCGCAGGAAGTCAAATAATATCATGACTTAAGGCAGAAATAGCGTAACATGTCCTAAAATAGCACCTTGCATGGGACCTAGCTTTCCTATGATACTCAGCGTAACCCAGTGAGAGCCGCGCTATCAACCGAAGGGTAGTAGGTTCCCGGCTTATCTACGGAGCCAATTAAATCAATAAGTTCCTGGACTAAAAAAGGTGCCCGTATCACGTTTCCACCTAACACCCCGAAAAAAGATCTCACGTAGACATCCATTTAGCCTTATCCGCGCAATCTCAGTAGAGTTTCAACAGCTGAAGACCGGTGAACATTGGCAATGACGAATGACTGGTTCAGGCGAAATGCACGAATTGATAAAAATTGAGATAAAACAACTTTAATTAAAGACGTCAGGGAAGCCTTTTGTGTAAAAAAGAGTTGTGTCCGAAAAGAATGGATTTTAACTAAGAAATCAAACATGTTTAACCGCAACAAACCAAACGAAGCATATATCGCCAAAGAAGTCTGGCAGCAAGTAACGACGCCACGTATCGGGATTCTGCATGAATTGGCAAATAAGCTGCTTTCCGAGGTCGAGAGCATCACCTCCCACAACCGACTTAATTTCAGCGACGGTTTTAAGCTCCGCGAGCAGATTCAGAAATTCGAAACTGACATGATCCGCCACGCGCTTTATCTGGCAAATGGAAGGCAAAGCGAAGCGGCTCGTATGCTCGGGATAAAACTTACGACACTCAACGCCAAGATCAAGCGCTTCAAACTAGATACACCAATTTCGAATAACCAGAGGGCGTTTCAAGCCTAAGAAAGAAGTAATGTCAATGAAAGCCGGCCGTATTGGTTACCAACAACGTGGGCCTACTAAACAACTGGGGCCGGCCTCAATTCCCCGGAGGTTCGATATTGTTGAACCTGTTGAAGTCGATGACGAAGTCGAGTCTACAGATTCTATCGATGAGTTGTCGGAGACGAGCCTGCCAATTTTGGCCACTGGCAATGATATACGAGAGGTCGTTAGATTTCTTAAAAACAAACCCGTTGGTGTGACAACTATCGAAGCAATGAACGCCGAACCCCGCCGCGTGTTTGACGCGCGCAAAATCGCGGCGTATGAATTCTGGGGCATCGTCGAACGCTCCCGCGAGCGGCTAAGACTAAGCGATCTCGGAAAGAAATTGGCTGAGACGATCAGACCCGAATGCGACATCCACCGCCGGATCTTGCGTTCGATCCCCACGTACTTCGGCGCGTTGAGAGCGTTCCAAGATCAGAAGCTTCAGATCATCACCCGGATCGAAGCGGCAAATTATTGGAAAGATTCTCATCCGGAATTGAATCTTTCTCACCAAGATGAAAAAAACATTGAGGCAATCGCGGTCAGTTTTTTTAGTATTTGCCATGCTGCCGAACTTGGCACTCTCACAGTTGGCAAACGCGGACAACCGGCCCGCCTGCGGATCGATCAGGACGAACTAGGCACGTTTTTTGAGTCTCGGGATCATCCAAACAATACTTTGCCGTTACCCTGGTCTAAGCAGAGGATTATTCATCCCGCTAGCGTCGCAAATCCGGACGCATCTAATGGGTACGTCTATTTGGCGACAGGCAAAGGCAGCTCGACAACCAACGGTGCCGGACACGTACTGACGGCGCTCGCGCTCGCCGATCTCGACGATATTGTCTACGGGCAAACGGATTCGCGCGGCGATTTTATGCCGCAATCCGAACTGGCCGCGATTAGACAATGTCACGCCGCCATTTTCATGCTCGACGCGGGCGACTGTAATTCTAATAAAAACGGCGAACTTGAGTTATGCGGCATACGGCTGGCGGAGATCAATGTGGCAATAGCTCTCTTAAATCAGCGTGTCGCGGTTCTGTGGGAGAACGGCAGCGGCCTGCCCCCGGAAAGCCTTAAGCAAACCAACCTGCATCTTTTTGACGGCGAAAACTTTGATTGGGAAAGCGGCGTGCGGCTCGTCAAATTGCTCAAAAATCTACATAACTAAAATCGCTTCGTTTCGTATAAAAGCAGTGAAAGTTATATATTAAGCCACTCTATTCAGGATTAAGGAGGCAATAAATAATGGAACGTCCGACTATCACCGCGCTGGCCGCCTTTTTGGTCGCCGGCACGCTTTTATTTAGTATTCAAAGCGTGAATGCTCGCCCCAAGAACGCAGAAGAATTGGTTAAAAGCATGTTCGACGCGTTTAATCGGCACGATGTAGAGGCGATGGCCGCGCTCTATTCGGAAGACGCCTTTATCGATTCCCCCGATTTTGACACGCCCAAACATGGACCGCGCGGAATTCGCGAGATTTATCCGAAATATTTCAAGCAATCGCCGGATATTAAGGACGAAGTTGGAAACCTGGTCGCGTGTGGAAATAAAGTCTTCGTTGAATTCGTTTCAAGCGGCACCATATCCGGAGAAAAGTTTTCGCTGAAAATAGCCACGGCGCTGGAGGTTAAAAATGGGAAAATTATACGAGACGTAACCTATTTCGACCGGCTCTCCGCTAGTAAGTGAAGGAGTAGAAAACGATGAATATGACAAATCTCAATAAAATTAGAATTTCCGCCGCGGTTTTAATGATGATTTTTCTATCGGCGACAGCGCAAACGGCAGCAGGGTCGTCTCATTCACAACAGAAAGTGTCGGACGGCGTGACCGCTAAAGACGGGGCGGCGACTCGCGCTCTTGATGCCAAATTTGTTAAAGGCTGGCTCGACGATGATGCGGCGGCGGTACTGAACACCCGAAATTTTAGCCCTCGTAAATTCACTATCAACTCTTAGGAAAAAAATGAAATTTGTCATTACCGTACTTTTGGAAATCGCAATAGGGAAATAATGAAAGAAAATGAACTCGACAATTTGCCGATTGGCGAAATAGTTGAAATAGAAAAAGGACTTTTAATTGAAAGACGTTCTTTTATTAAAACCGTGGCGATGATGTTGGGCACAATCAGTCTGCCGTTTGTTTCAAAGGCAAAAT
The DNA here is from genome assembly GCA_038227175.1 of Pyrinomonadales bacterium. GTDB lineage: Bacteria > Acidobacteriota > Blastocatellia > Pyrinomonadales > Pyrinomonadaceae > OLB17. Next base: position 16,262 of record JBBRPZ010000024.1, read on the forward strand.
CTGCCGAGTTTCAAAACGAAAATTTGTCTTACGAACAATTTTTAAAAGAGGTTGTGCCGATAGCGAAAACTTTGTTGGCAAATACTTCTTTGATCGGGCAGAGCAAATATCTACTGACTTTAGCTTCGTTTGCGGTGCAACTCGAAAATGTTCCGATTCCAAAGATGCGCGACAGTGGACAGGGTGCAGGTCCCGGGACTCTTATCGGTGCAAACGAAGCCGCCGGCGCGCCTTTTACGGTTTTGCATTGGAGAATGGAACCCAATACCGTAATTCGCACTCACGCGCATACGTACGGGAATGTGGTTACGCTTGGACTGGAAGGTGAGGTGCGAATTCTGAACTATGAGATGGTTGGCGCAAAAGATTTCACGAACGGTAAGAAATTTACGGTCAGAAAAACGGATGACCAAATGCTGACGGCCGGTAAAACAAATTTAGTTAATTTGGAAGCCAACTACATCCACGGTTCTCAAGCGAGTGCGAAAGGCGGACGAGGTCTGGATATCACCACTAGGATCAAGGAAAAGCTGCCGACGCCATATTTGGATTTAGCCAAAAAGCCTTTGGATGAGGCCAATAATTTGTTTGAAGCGAGTTGGAATGTTTCCTGAAATTGAAAACTTATTGCAATCAGATGGCTCATTTGACTCCCTAAAATGAATATCTCTGAATCCAATAAATTCTGTATTGCCTTCCTCGTCTTGCTAATGAGTTTGTCGACGGCAAGATCGCAAAGAACCGCAGGCGGCTGTGGACGAAGCCAATACGCTTTTTCAAACGCAATAATGATCCGCAGCGGTCGGAGCCGACAAAGCAATTGCGAAATTGAACCTGGCAATGGAGCGCGAATTTTCCGGCGACTACAAGGACAACGCCATCCGCTACGACGGCGAATCGCACACGCCGGATGGCCACAAGGTCATGCGGTGGCTGACTTTTTTCAACCTCGGGCCAGATCGCGTCTGACTGTACTCTGAGGCTTCGACCGATGATGGCAAGACTTGGACCTAATACTATGACTTTACATATTTCTGAAAGCAATAAGTTATATCGAGCAATGAAAGGGATAGTCGCCTCTACGCTCGGTGCGTTGATGGTCGTTATTTTTGCGGTATGTAACACTAAATTTGCGTCCTCACAAACAGTCGCGGAACAAAAGCCTTCCGAGATAAGCTTTTATTTCGAGACCGTGCAACGTGCGCAGGCTAACGCCGCCGCAAAACAATGGTCCGAAGCCGTTGTCCAGTGGGAGAAACTCGTTAAAGTCAATCCTGTCGAGGGACGGTTCTGGAACCAGTTGGCGTTGGCTTATTACAATGCGAAAGATTACCGCAAATCTATCCCGGCCTATGAGAAGCAGATCGAGCTTGGGGCTGGGCTCCCGGCAAATGCCGCCTACAATATCGCTTGCGATTATGCCCTCATCGGCGAAAAAGAAAAGGCGATCACGTGGCTTGAAAAAGCGTTTAAGATGGGCTTTACCAATTTGCCCGGCTCACAAACAGACGCTGACCTGGCCTCCATACGTGACGATCCGAGATACCGGAATATCGTGGGGTTGGTCGACATCAGTAATATGTCTCGCGACGAGAAGTGGCGCTCCGATCTACAGCTTCTAAATCGAGAAATTAAGCGTAAGGGCTATAACTTGTTTCCACGTACCGGAACAGAGGCGGATTTTGATGCGGCCGTAAAAAGGCTTAACGATTCGATCCCCCAATTGAGCGATGGCAAGATCATTGTCGAAATAATGAAACTCATGCAAAAGGTCGGCGATGGGCATGGCGGCGTGCTGGGTGGATTGCGGGCGGATTTTTTGCCAAATCTGCCGGTGCAATTCTATTTGTTTGAAGAAGGTTTATTCATCATTGCTGCCGACCCGAAATATAAGGATCTGATCGGCTCACAAATTGTGAAATTTGGTGATCGTACACCGGATGAGATCGTCAAAGGACTAACTCCCGTCATCAACCGTGACAATGATATCTGGATCAAGCAAGTCGCTCCGTACAACATGCGAAACTTGAATATGCTTGCCAGTCTAGGCCTGATTAACGAAACGGACAAGGTTTCGTTGACTGTTCGCGGACTGGATGGCCAGGAGCGTGTCGTTTCGGTTTCGCCGGATAACACGCAGCCAAGTATATGGAATTCCCTGCCAAATCCGACGACGTGGACGAACCTGACGCAAAACGTGCCGGGCCCCGTTCCACTCTATATGAAAAATCCAGGATCTCCGTTCTGGTTCGAATATCTTTCTGACAAGAAAGTGGTCTATTTCGGCTTTAACGGCGTACGGAACGACAAAGGGGAATCGCTTGCGGATTTCATCGCGCGCCTTTTTAAATTCATCAATGACAACAATGTAGAAAAGCTGGTGATCGATATGCGGTGGAACAACGGCGGCAACACCGCTCTTGTAAAACCGCTCATTCAGGAGTTGATCAAGGGTGACAAGATCAATCGGTCAGGTAAGCTGTTTGTGATTATTGGCCGCCGAACTTTTTCTGCCGCGCAAAACACAACGACCTTTATCGAGCGGTATACAAATGCGACTTTTATTGGCGAACCCACCGGCTCAAGCCCAAACTTCGTTGGTGAAGAGGATCCATTTGTTCTCCCGTACAGCAAGCTTCAGATGAATGTTTCCGATCTTTATTGGGAGAGCGCGTTTCCGAGCGACCGGCGCACGTGGATCGCTCCACAGATATTTATACCGCCCACATTCGCCGCCTACAGCCACAACCGCGACCCAGTGATGGACGCGATATTGGCATATAAGTAAACGTCGTTAGCTCATTAAATGGAGTGATAACAATTAAGAACTATAACTATAAGGAAAGGACAGAAAATAAAAATGTTCAAAATGCACAAACGACTTTTTGTATTGATCTTCTCGATTTGTTTCTCGACCGCAATTGCGCAGACCCAGCCTGCCACGACGCCGATGGCGGCGGCCAGTGCCTTGCTTCAAGCTCAGAAATGGGACGAAGCCGCAAAGGCCTATGAAGCGATCACCAAAGCCGAGCCGAATAATGGCCCGGCGTGGTTTCAGCTTGGGTGGGCGCGTCACGGCCTTCATCACTACCAGGAGGCGATCGAGGCATTTCAAAAGCCGATGGAACTAAGCAAAGGTACTCCACGTGAGCCGACCGTAATGTACGCAATGGCGACGATGTACGCCGGGATGAATGATAAGGACAAAGCTTTTGAGTGGCTTAACAAGGCTATTTCCGCAAAATACGGGTCGAGGACGGTCGCCGCCGACCCTAATCTCGCCGTATTGCGCGACGACCCGCGATTTCAAAATATTGCGACCGCAGCGGCAAGGGCTACATATGTTTGCATGAACACGGCGGAGTATCGCGGTTTTGATTTCTGGCTTGGCGAGTGGAATGTAGCGGTGGCAAACGGGCGGCAAGCAGGAACGAACAAGGTCGTCATGCTGGCCGACGGCTGCATAATCGAAGAAAACTGGGAGGCCTCCGGTGGCGGTGTGGGCAAGAGTTTTAACTTCTACAATCCAACCACGAAGAAATGGCACCAGTCGTACATGGACAACACCGGCGGCAACTGGATGATGGACGGCGAGCTTAAAGATGGCGTACTTCGCTACGAAGGCACGATCTATTCGCCGACCGGAAAGGTCTTGGTACACATGACTTTCTATAATTTAGGCCCCGACAAAGTTCGCCAAACTGCCGAAACATCAATCGATGACGGCAAGACGTGGACCTCCGTCTGGGACGGAATGTATGTCAGGAAGAAGTAAGTGCAACGGAACTAAAAGCTAGATGTGTTCATTACGTTTATAGACGCTTTTATGAAAAATGAAACTACTAACACTAACTGGAAATTCATGCGGAAGGGATTTCGTATTCTTGGTATTTATCTTCTCCCATTGGCAGCCGGGATAGTTAATGGCCAAGGTTCCGCGCCGCAGATTGATGTCACAAAACTTAGCGAATATGTCGGTGCGTACCGGGTCAGTGCTGCCGAGACAATGACGATTTGTCATTTTCAACACGGCGGTCGCGAGCTTTTTCTTTTCACCGATTACGCTGCTGGATGGCGGGGATTGCTGCAACCTGCTTCCCTAGATACTTTTGACGTACTTGAGCGTGATCAAACGCTGCGTCCTGCCGATCCCAAAATCGTTTTAGGTAAAACCGGTGATTCTCTTAGTATTAGACTCGTACTTCCAAATGGAAAAAGCCGCACGGGAACTCGAGTGGCTATCCGGGAAGAAGACATCGCTTTTAGCAACGGGGACGTTACCCTCTCAGGCTCCCTGGTTCTTCCGCCGACCGCCGGTCCATATCCTGCCGTTATCTTTGTTCATGGCAGCGGGGCAGCCACCCGAGATGACTATCGTGAGTGGAGTTATTACTTTGCGGCAAATGGTATTGCGACGCTGATGTACGATAAGCGAGGAGCTGGGAGATCCACCGGGGATTATCAAACGGCGAAATTTGAAGACTTGGCTGCGGACGTTCTGGCTGCCGTTTGCTTCCTGAGACAATGGAATGATATTCGTCCGCGTGAGATTGGCATTTCTGGTGGTAGTCAAGGAGGCTGGGTCGCCCCTCTCGCGGCATCATTGGACAGAGGGATTGCCTTTGTTATTGTTTCCGGCGGAGGCCCGATTACTCCGGCCAAACAGGAGATTTATCGGCGTGTTCGACTCGTGCAAGACGCCGGATATAGTAAGGATGACTGCCGTACTGCGCTGTCCGTAGTCGAAAACTATTTCGAATATTTGCATACAAACGGGGCAGCACGTGCGGCTGACGTCAGCAGAGCATGGCGCGAGTACGCGGGCGAAAAATGGTTTGCGCTGCTCGATCTGCCCAAATCTGATCCGACGGTCGGCGAATGGCCTGAGGGTCGCCGCCGTTTCCAGCGTGAGCTTTTCTTCGACCCATTGCCATCATATAAACTTCTTCGCTGCCCGGTTCTTTTCGTTCTTGGTGCGGACGATCAAACTTTTCCGATATCGGACGTTATTAACGAGATTCACAAATCATTGCCTCGCAAAAGTGTTTCGGCAACACTGATTCCGAAGGCGGATCATGCCTTATTTGTCGCCAGAAACTCAAAAAAAACTCGACATCAGGCTCCCGAGTTATTTTCGCGCACTTTAGCGTGGATGTTTCGCCAATTAAACAAGGCGCGGACGGCGGAAACGTCGTCCGACGATGGCAAAACGCGGACCTCCGTTTGGGATGAGATATATGTCAGGTAGAAACAATAATCTGTTTCCTCGAAGCTGAAATTCGGATGGTTCATTACAAAAGGTCGGACTTGGAAAATAGGTGCCAAAAACCGGAACTTTTATTGGCAATAGTCTGCACCTAATGGTTTTTTGTTGGACGTAGTTCGAGGGCCTCATCCCTCTGCGGTTAGGCAAGCCATCACAATTTAAGGAGAACTCTTTATGAAGCGATTACGAAGTAGCCTGTTTTATGTTTTATTTAGTGCGATGATTTTGTCGCCTTTCTCAGTTATATGTTCCGCCATCACGATTCGTCATGACGTAGCGGATAGCAAATATTTGGAACTCGGGAAAAAGTTTCCGGCGGTTTGCTCTCTTGGGCGTGCCGGAGACGGAACATTAATCGCTCCGCAATGGATTTTGACGGCCGCCCATGTCGCCAAGGGTCTGCAAATGCGCGGAAAGGGGATCAGCGCCCATTGTAAAGATACGGACTACGCAGTTGAAAAAGTATTTATTCATACGCAATGGACAGATATGGGGCCAAACGATATCGCCCTATTGAAGCTTTCAAAAGTCGTAACTGATGTGTCACCGATCAAGATGTACACCGAGAGTGACGAGATCAATCAAATTGCCACAATAGTCGGTCACGGCGATACTCGTACAGGAAATGGCGGTCAATGGATTTCAGACGATCGGGTGCGTGCCGCTACGGATAAGATCGACCGAGCCGATGAAAAATGGATATATATGACTTTTGACGAACCTCCTAATTGTACGGAACTAGAAGGTGCTCCGGGACGCGGCGACAGCGGCGGACCATCACTAATTGTCAAAAAAGGTTCGGTATATGTCGCTGGGGTTAGTTCTCTTGGAACAGACGGGAAAAATGGTCCCGGCACATATGGCGCGGAAGATAGTTTCGTCAGAGTTTCACAATATTCAAAATGGATTAACAATGTTCTCGCCGGTCGCGAAAAGAACGTCCAAGCAGAGCAAGGCAAAAATCAAATGCCGACCGACTCAAAAGATATCTCGTCAGCGGGACAGGGTCTTGCCGAGACGGCCGAAGGTAAAATTGTCGCGGCATATATTCAAGCGTTTAACGCGGGCGATGCTGAAAAGATGCGTGAATTTTTCGTGGCCAATCTAAGTGAAGAGGCCGTAAAACGTCGTCCGATCGACGAACGGCTTCAAGGCTACAAACAAATGTACGGAAATCTTGGCGGAATAGAATACAAAAAAATAATGGCGGCCAAGAAAGGGGAATTGTCTGTTCTTGTCATGAGAGAAAAAGGCGAATGGCAAAAATTTAACTTTGAATTTACGACGCAAGTGCCGTTGAAACTTAGCCGTATTGAAAATCAGACTTCAAGCCCGCAATAAACGGATTGCTCGTCCGTAGCTAATGGTTGAAAAAAGGAAGATTTTGATCCGAACTTGTCGAGAGAATTCTACTCGGATGTTTTGCAGCTTTTATTTGGTTTGAGGCGGGAGGCAATTGGATGATCGATGGAGCGTTAAACGTGCCTCAGACGAAGATCTGCTTGAAAAAATGATGAAACTCAAGGAGAAGCACTAATTGCGCAAATCCGTGTCAAAACTCATTTCCAAACGTACGCAACGCATATTGACCGTGTTGGTTATCGCTTTTTCGCTCGCTAAATGGATAAGCGGTCAAAATCCAGGCCCCTATCCGCTTGCACTCAAATACGAGTATTATAAGCTCTCCAACGGCCTCAGGGTGGTCCTACAGCCGGACCCAGCCCAAACGGAAGTCGCGGTTGAGTTCTGGATACACGCCGGGGCAAGAGATGAAGAACCTGGAAAATTTGGGTTAGCGCATTTCTTTGAACACGCGACTCCTTACGGTCTTACAACGGATCCAGAAGCTCTGGTGTCATTCAGATCTCGACGGACAAATTCTAACGCGCAAACCAGAAAGGATTACACGCGTTATTACGTTCAAGTAAAGCCCGACGGTCTTGAGGTGGCCTTGCGTTACTCAGCGGATCGACTGCAGGGCGATCTCACAACGCTTACTGACGCAGTCATCGAAGGACACCGAAAAAATGTACTGAGCGAGATTGACCGTCAGGAGCCAAATTCACTTTCGGGAGCGACCGCGAGCGGCATGCGCGAGGCCGGAACATTTGGCGAAAGCGATCCGTACGGTCACAGCACATACGGCACTCGTAAAGAAAATGAGGCATTCACCAAAGACGACATCACACGCTGGTACGCACGGTATATGCATCCAGAAAATACTGTTCTCTTTGTTGTCGGTCGATTTGACGCCGAATCAGCAAAAGCCCTGATCGAAAAATATTTTGGGGAACTTAGAAAAGTGGGGCTGCGTTTGAAAGTGGAAAAAAGGTATTTCGCCGATACTAAAGGTGGCTCGGCGTCGATTTCTACACCTTCGCCGACTAATTTTCTCGTTATCACATGGAAAATTCCGGCATATCGGTCACTGGACGCATCATCGCTACAGTTGTTGGCCGAAATCCTCGATCGAAAGCTTAAGAACTCTCCGGAAAAACCTGCGTCTATAGTCGAGACAGGATCCTGTGATCTATTCGCTCTTTTTGAACGGGCCGGCGAATTTGGCGTTTATTGTTCGTTTTCCGCATCCGGGGACAGAGCAGAAGTTGAAACTTTTCTGCGGCAGACGATAGCAAAAATACGCAAGAACGGCGTGTCCGCAACGGAACTCAAGGGCGCCAATGCCAGGATTTTGGAAGAGACGCGAAAGATGGAGAATCAGCTCGGCTTTATCGACAGCCGGACCCAGCTTCTTGGAGAAGGTCTCTTATTTGCGGGAGATCCGTCTTTTTACTTCAAACGACTCCAGTATCAATCGAGGCTAAAACCGTCGGACGTTGGTCGCTCCGTCCGAAAATACCTAAGGAGCACAGAGTTCAACCTCTTTATTTCCCACGCGACTACTGGCAATTAACCGGAAACCGGACGTGGGAAGGTGCAAAAGGACAGTCGCAAAAAGGCAGCTTTTCTCGCCGATTCAAATCGTTCGGAAGGCAATAAGATATGATTTCACGCAGGAACTTTATTAAAAGTGCGGCCTTGTCGGTTCCGATCTTCGTCGGCTACCCGCAGTTGCCGCCGTCCGACTCTAACGGTCCTCAGACATCAATCGAAGAAATATACGCTAATGCAATTACGATTGACACGTTAGTTAATAGTGGTCCTTTTTGGTCAGTAAAAAAGGCAATAGAAGCTGGTCTGACTGCCTCAGTGATGGATCTGCCAATTTATCCGAGAAACACTGCTAATGCACTCAAGGCTCTTACCGATTGGAGTGCGTCGTTCAAGAATCCACAATCTAATCTTCTCAAGATCTTGAAGGCCTCCGATCTTATTGCCGCCAAACAACAGAAGAAGTTCGGCGTGATCCTGGCCTGTCAGGATGCATCGATCCTCGACGCATCAACAGCCTCGGTGGACAATTATAATATCAGGAATTTGGATGTCTTTTACGATCTGGGACTTCGCGTACTTCAGTTAACTCATAATGACCGTAACAGCGTGGGTGACGCTTTTAGGGAAAAAAATGATACCGGTCTTAGTCGGCTTGGTGAGATCGTAGTCGCAGCGATGAATTCACTTGGAATGATCATTGATCTTTCACATTGTAGTGACAAAACCACATCAGACGCTATTCAACTCTCCAAGACGCCATGTGCAATCACTCACGCCGGTTGCCGATCATTGAATCGATCATTGAGGAATAAAACAGACGATCAGATAAAGGCCCTAGCTGATAAAGGCGGTGTTTTTGGTGTATATGATATGACTCTTTGGCTTACGGATCGAGACACGACATCTATTGATGATGTGCTTGACCATATTGAACACGCCGTAAAGGTTGGGGGTATCGAGCATGTTTCATTCGGGAGTGACGGTCCGGCCCTTGAATTGTCTATATCAGCGGTATTAGAAGGCCTAAAAGAATACACGAAGAGCAACCTCGGGCTCCCCGGGGCGGAAAAAATGCCTACTCACTGCCGAGTGCCCGAACTAAACACTCCCAAACGTCTCTTCAATTTAGCGAACGGGTTAGCAAAACGAAGATATAAGAGCGATGCCATCGAAAAAATTATTGGCGGCAATTTCGTCCGACTATTCAAGGACGTGTGCGGGTAGAAAAAATGATTATGAAAAAAATTCTAGGTTTTGTTTTGGTTATGCTCGTCTTTGCGAACGTTTGGACGGTGCAGAATGTCCGAGCCAATCCATTCGAATACCGTTGGCAACAATTGGCGCCGGGCGTTTGGGCAGCGATCCGGCAGGATCCGTTTGAGCTTCCGCAGGAAGGGAATGCGGTTTTTGTCGTAACCGATCAGGGCGTCGTGGTATTTGACGCCGGCGGAAGCCCGCTGATGGGTGAGGGCCTCGTCGCAAAGGTACGTGCCGTAACCGATAAGCCGATCACCCATGTCATAATCAGCCACTGGCACGGCGACCACATGCGCGGTCTCCAGAGCATTCAATCCGCCTTTCCACAGGTGCAGATATTTGCCCATCCATATTCGCGCGATTTTATCGTCTCGACGCAGGATAAATGGTTGAAAAGACGCGTCAATATGGTTCCTGGCATACGCAAAGGTGTAGCGGCGGCGTTAGGCAAAAACCTCGACCTTAGCGGCCGTCCTCTGATCAAGGAGGAAAAGGCGTGGCTGCAAAACGGGTTGTCGATCGCCGACCAACTCGATGCAGAAAATAAACGCACGGCCTATGTCATGCCCACTGCAACATTCGCCGATCAGATGACTCTTTTTATGGGCGGACGAGAGATCCAGTTTCTGCATCTTGGCAACGCGCATACCGCCGGCGACCTGATCATGTGGCTGCCGCAGGAAAAGATCGTTGCCACCGGCGATATTGTCACGGGGCCGATTCCGCTCATGCCCAGCCCGTATACCAACGAGTATGTCGCCGTGCTTGCCAAGATCAAAGCCCTGGGATTCAAAACACTGGTCCCGGGTCACGGTCTTGTAGAATCTGATTCGCAATACATCGATCTGTTAAGCGATACGATCCAGACGGTTTCAACGCAGATGAAAGCATTTGTGAAACAGGGGCTGTCAGAAAAGGATGCGATCGCGAAAGTCGATTATTCAAGCGTGGAGAAACGATTTACACACGGAGACCCTTTTCTGACAAATCGATTCCAGGATTATGTTGCGAGCGCTGCTTTGGCTCAAGCTGCTTACCTGGTCGAAACCGGTAAAGGGCCGAACGAGGTGTTTTGATCGCCCTGGGTCATAAGAAAGAAATAACCTTTATGAATCAAAGATTTAGGTAGTGCATCAGTTTGAAATTTCATCTCGAATCAAAAAGAGATTAACTTTATTGATTAGTTTGTTCTTTGGATTTTGCGGGTCTTCTGTTAGTTCTGTCCCGGCCCATGATGGCGTCATTAGATGATCGTGATTGCCTGTTGAAAGCCGTTTAAGATAAAAGAGTAAGGCTTCTCGTCCTTCTTCATCCATAAACACTTCCACGATCCCGTCTGGATTGTATTCGACTGTTAAAAGCATGTCGCTATCATAATGTTTTTGTATGCAAAATTGGGTGCGCTTGTGCAGTGGGTCCGTTTGAATTTTACTTTTCTTTAATTGGAGATGGCGGAGAAGGAAATTGCCATTTAGCGACAATCACACATATTCCTAATACGGTAGCGGTTGTGGTCGTGATAAGCGCTATTAGAACCCCGTCCGACAAGGACGGAACTTTGAACACGATTAAGGCCATCGACATTAGAACCACGCCTGCCACAAATAAAAGCCACGTAGCCATCATCCGATAGAGTTTGGGGATGTATGTGTCTTGAAGATCTGCAATTTCTCGCTCAAATGCGGTCGGCAGTCGCCGTGTTTTGAAGTTCGAGCTTATCTAGACGTTGTAGTTCCTCGGCCTTTTGGCCGGCCGTGATCCTCGGAATTTGGGTATCGGGATTATCACCCTTTTGTTGCTCGGCTTCCTCGGTCGGAAGTGGTGCGGTGGGTTTGGGAGCGGCTTCAACGAGTTGCTCCGACTTGGTGAGGGAGTTCTTCGTCATTAAGCCGCTTTCGCAATCAGGTCAGTGTAATGGTATCGGATGAGTTCATTTGGGGTGATGCCATAATCCTTATCATTCCAGACTTGAGTCCAGGGAGTGCCGGGTCTGTGCGTAATGGGAGATAGTTGAGCGGCGGGATATTGGCCATATTTGCCCCAAACTAGCTTGATAATTTTCGCCGCAATTTCGCTATCCTGTTCAAGAACTGTCATCGTTGAAACGTTAAGACAGCGCAACTCTGCCACCGCCAATTCCTCAGCCGACTGTCAAAATGCCAAGTTAATCCAATAGGAAATCCCCGACGCATGAGTTCTCCACGGCCATTAAAATAGCTATGTTAAATCGAAAGGCACCGCTCACCTAGCATCGGATTTCAGTATTCCAATGAGCTTGACCCCGGAGCAAGCCGTTGCGGCGGCGAAAGCATTGTCCGTCCGAACCGTCTGTCCGCTACTCAATTTCTCGATGCACACTATTCACCGAAAATACCTTTTATCTAAAACTGAAATCGGGTATTTCACGGGACTCTTTTGATCGTTTTCTTCTTATTGTCGTTGCCCTTGTTCGTTATTCATTCTCCTAGATTGTCCATTTTCCATTGTTTTTCTGAATATTTTACATTCTTAACAAATTCTTTACGTCATCCTAATTATTTCCATGCGGCGATGCCGTAACATCTAGCGAGTCTTAATTTTCAAAAGGAGTCATTTTATGAAATTATTTTTTGGCGTCACATCAATATTACTTTTGGCGATGGGCGCTTTTGGTCAGTTGATTGATCTGGCGCCGCTCACGAAAACGGCCGGCGGTCAGCGCGTTGTCAATTACTTCGCGGCTTTCAATTCAGGTGACGAGCAAAAATTGGAAGCCTTTTTCGGCGAGAACATCACCGCCGAATCTTTAAAGCAGCGTCCGGTCCAACCTCGATTGGAAGTTCACCGCGAGATGATACTGAACTTTAAAACGTTGGAGATCAAGAAGGTCCAATCCGTAACCGATTCCGCGATAAAAGTCCTCGTACACGCCAAAAATGGCGATTGGCTTGAATTTTCGTTTGCTATCGAAACTGAACCGTCACAGAAAATCATCGGATTACAAATCGATGATTCCCCAATCCGACCAACCGAGAAAACTTCAGCCTCTGCGGCTGCGATGAACAAGGCGGAGTTTATTAAAACCGTCGACAGCTACGTAGATGAACAAATTGTCGCGGACAAGTTTTCGGGTGTTGTCCTCGTCGCTAAGGGGGACAAGGTTCTGTATTCAAAAGCAACCGGCCTCGCGGATCAGGATAAAAAGACACCGAATAATATCGATACAAAATTCAATCTCGGCTCGATCAACAAGATTTTTACCAAGATCGCGATCGGACAATTGATCGCCGCCGGCAAAATCTCGCCGGATGACAAACTTGGTAAATTCCTGCCCGAGTATCCTAATCATGAGGCCGCCGAAAAGGTCACGGTCGCAAATTTGCTAGCAATGAGGTCGGGTATCAGTGATTTTTTCGGACCAAAGTTCGAGGCGACCCCAAAAGGACAGTTCAGGAAGAATGCGGACTTTATCCCGTTGTTTGCCGGGGAACCGCTTGCATTTGAGCCTGGAACTAAAAACCAGTACTCCAACGGTGGTTACGTGCTCCTTGGGGCGATCATCGAAAAGGTTACAGGGGTGAGTTACTATGATTACGTTCGCGAAAATATTTTTAAACCTGCCGGGATGAAGGATACCGATTCGTTCGAGGCAGAAAAAATGCCTGCAAATGCAGCGAATGGGTACACATCTAAAAGCCCGACCGGCAAGCGAGTAAATAATGTAGATACGCGTCCTGCGAAAGGCAGTTCGGCTGGCGGCGGATATTCTACGGCGAACGATCTGTTGAAATTTTCGTTGGCTCTACAGAACGGAAAATTGCTCGTGCCGGACGATAATGGACGTCCGCGAACCGAGGCGGAAAGCGGTATCGCCGGCGGGGCGCCCGGCATAAACGCTCTTCTCAACGTAAGCGGACAAAGCGGATACACAGTAATCGTCTTGGCGAATTATGATCCGCCGAGCGCTGTAGATGTTGGTAAACAGATAAGTGAGTGGGTTAAAGCAATTAAGGAGTAAGATATTCCGTCGTTTGTATTAGCTGCTCAATATGACGCGTACACGGTTCCGGCTTGGGGCAAAGCGACCGCCGGCCGCTTTAAGAATAGCTTCTTCTTCGAAGTACAATGGGCCGGAACCGGTCCCGCATTCTCGGTGCCCTGTCTAAATTTGATGTCGCGGCCTTCGTAAAAGATCCCCCAACCTCTCCAGCCTCCGATTGGCTCGCAAAACACCTAAAACCATTTAAATTCACAATCAAAAAACCTTGAACGGAACAAGTGGATCTTGCAGATGCAGGATCCTGCATCGCCATACCATATCTGGGTTGCAATCGCTGTAAAATCTGTAATGGGAAAAGCCTTTCTTGAGATCGGATTGGTTAATCAGAATGAGACCTGCTGTAACGGTGCCAGCTTGATCCTTCCCCGGGAAGCGGGTCCCCTGAACATCAAACTTAAAAATTCAGGTTATCGAACGCAAGCGGCACGAGGTAAAGGCTCTTATACCGAAGAGCATCGCTGGGTTCCAGAGCTGCTCACCCCTAAGAGATCCATTATTTCGTGCAGGCTTCTACCCCTATCTGCCAAAAGGAGGCGTTGTTCACGGGAACAGCGTCTCAAAAATTGAATTCAGGATTGCTCCGAGCAGCCCTGAGGCTCAAGCATTAAAATTCAAAACGTCCCGCAAACTGGATGACTCGGGGTGCAATATCGCCCCCAAGCCGTCCAAGTTTGGGCTATTGATGTTCTGCAATTGTTGACCGGCCGTAATAGCATAATTCGTTCGGTTGAACAGGTTAAAGGCTTCGGCCCGGATCTGAAAACGTGTCTTTTCCGTGATGCGGATGTTCTTGAAAAGCGAAGCGTCCACATTAAAGAACACGGGTCCATTTAAGAAGAACGGTTCGACATTACCCACTTGTTCGGGGTCGACATTTGCAAATACCTGCCCCGCAAAGTCGGCTGACCATATCCATTTGCCGCTCGTCCAATGACCGGATCGATGATCTTCGGATTGATGAAAAGTCTTACCCTGTCGGTTTTGAATATTCCCACCAAATCTTTGATCTGCTGCTTTGAAAGACTTGAATTAGCGGGGTTGCGTGCCGACTGGGTCGTATAGTTCAACGTTCCGCGAGGATCAAATATTCCAAATGGAGCGCCCACTGGCGAGTTTAATAATTCCATTTAGCGGGCAGCCACCGACGATTCGATCGAGCAAGCCACCGCTGTGGGAAAGAAAACGCTTGCCGCTGCCAAACGGAAAATCGCAAATTCCGTTGAAGTTAAATATATATGTCTGATCGTTCTGGGCTCGTCCGTATTCAAGTTGGGGACGGGTAGCGTCCAGCTCAAACTCCTGCCGGCGCTGATAGACTACGGGCGAATTGGTCAACGTCTTTGAAAAAGTATAATTCGCTTGAAAATAGAAACCTTGAGAGAAACGGCGACATACTCGTCGCGCATCTGCAGCTCAAGTATCAACTCCGCATCCCGCCGGTCGTTCTTACGCCTCGATGTGGCTCGTTTTCTTATTAAAACCGGATTGCCGACAAGCAGCTTATGGTTCATTCAAAGAGCATGTTCGAGGGTCCAGATCGCACGGCCTGAGGCCTCGATGCCTATTATCGCTGGTCCGGGAAGCGTTGAATAAAACTGGCGAACTTTTTCCAGATCGTGTGCCAGATCAAAGGTCTTCGTTTCCCCAGTTCCCGTTTCGCACCATGCAACCGTTTGCTGATGCGGATGAAAATCAACTCCGATGTATAATGTCATTACGGTTTCTCCTGTCAAAGAACAAATCCTTGTCGTCAACATTGATTCTAGTTCAACCTCACGAGAAACCGTCTTTATAACATCACACGAAGTAAGGGCTCTTTCTTCGTACGAGCGCCCTTACTTCGTGCGGGCGGGGGTCAGCCTGCGGGCTTGCGGCAAATAAAATCAGGGAATATCTTCGCTGCCAAAGATATTCCCTGAATAATTTCAGAACCAGTTAAGGTTTAGAAATCGAAACGAGCGCCGAACTGAATGATCCGGGGCGTGTTGTAAATGGAAGTGACGCGGCTGAAACTGTTGCTGTTAACATCGAGTCGCGCATTTGTATAAGCCGAGCTCGTGCCGAAAAACGGAACTTGTTTATTCAGCACGTTAAATGCCTCAACGCGAAACTGCACCCGCTTTGTTTCCGAAACATGAATGTTCTTGGCTAACCCGGCATCCCAATTCAGATAGGGTGCGCCGTTCAGAGCGTTTCGCGCTATATTTCCGGTCGATCCCGCCTGATTAAAGAAGAATACTTGTCCGGCAAACGGCGCCTGCCCGAGCGGGCTTGCCGCGCGAACGCTTGAGAGGACATAACCGGTCGGAAGCCTTTGATTCAAGTCAAAGCAATTGAGTGTCGGCTGTCCTGTAGCGGTTGCCGTCGCACACAATATTTTCGGATTGAAGTAATAGATCCCGTTTGGAGTGTGGAATGTGCCGGTTAGTTTTCTAAGTTCAGGCACCGACAACGACGTGGTTGCCGATTGTCGTCCTGCTTGGAAAGTGATCGTCGAGGTCGAACGCGGATCGATAACCCCGATCGGCGGTCCCGTGACTACATTCACAATCGAAGTAAATTGAAATCCGCCTAAGACCGCACTCATCCAACCGCCGTGATTTAGAAATTTCCTGCCCTTGCCGAACGGCAGTTCGTAAATCGCATTGAAATTAAACGTATGCGTCCGGTCATAGTCAGGCCGCGAGTAGTTCAGGTTCGGATTGTTATTATCCTGTAATTCACCCTGGCGGTTTTGACCATCATCCGGAACGTCCGTCAACGTTTTTGCAAACGTATAATTAGCCTGCAAAGAGAATCCATTGGAAAAGCGTCGACGAACTTCGGCCTGTAACGAGTTGTAGCGGTAGCGGCCCGTGTTCTGAAGGATCTCATCGACGAAGATGTTTGGATTCTTAACCAGCTGCACCGTACCGTTCAAACCGTTTAAGAGATAGGTTTGGGCCAGCGAACCGACTCGCCCTGCTTGAATAAGCGGAAAGATTGCCCCATTATTCAACAATCCCTGACCCACCAAATTATTAAATACATTCAGCACCTGGCTGCCCGGGATATTTGGATTAAATGCGGCATTGGTGCATGAAAACAACGGATCAAATACGCTGCCCAGTACTATCCCTCGCCCACCTACAGACGTCGGCGCTGTCGCTTGTAGTCGGCAATTTTGCTGAGCTTTCTGAAAGTCAGCCAAAAATCCATTATCGCGTAGATTAACCTGATTAAAAGTGGTAGTCCGAATGAGGTCATTGCTGCGGCCACCGACGTATCTGATCTCAAGCACCGTTTTGGCTCCAATATTACGCTGAATGCCAATATTATATTCCAGTACTTTTTGAACCTGTAGGTTTGGATCGACGCCGAATACCTGAGCTCCGCCCTGATTGGCATTATTTTGGGCAAAAGAGAGCGGCGGCGGCATGAAAGCCGGCATTGGGAATAAGGGAATCGCCCCTAATCCGTTACGCGGCGTCAAAGCCGATGCAAATGTGGTGGAACCGTTAACCACGCTGGTGGTAAATGAGCGTAATCCGGGATTGCCGCTAAGAAGCGTGCTGGTCGATTTGACGTACTCGTCGTTGACGTAATTCATACGGAAACCACCTCTTACAACAAAACTGCTGCCAAGAAGGTGCTCAAACATTCCTTTTTCAAATTTCGGCGAGTAAGCAAAGCTGACGTTTGGCCCAAAGTTATTTCTGTCGGGTTTGGTAAAGGTTCCCTTTTTACCCGAGTTGCCGCCTATAACGTTAAGATTGCCGTTTGGGTCGAGAATGCTTTTTACCAGATCATTATTTACAACAACCGGCTCCAGATAATTTCCCTGCGAACTATGCAGCGGCGTGTAATATTCATACCGAAGTCCCAGATTAACCGTGAGCGACGGTCGAAGACGCCATTGATCGGACACATAGCCCGAGTAAATTTTATAGTCCAAAGGCTGTGAGTTGCCGGCGGAGGCATACTGGTTGTTAACCAGATTAAATGTTTGGCTGCCGCTGCCTATAATACCACCCAACAAATATCGCAGCGAGTTTGCCCTTCCCAGTTCCGTCGTGTTGATATTGCCGATTTGACCCGTTGTCAGACCCGGCGTATTCAAATTCCCCGTGGTTGAAATATTATAGGTGGGAAGCACACCGAAGAAATCCAAGGATTTCAGGTTATAGAATTCGATCTGGCCGCCGAAACGAAAAGAGTGATTGCCAACTGAATAAACGGCATTGTCCTGAATGTTTCTGTAATCCGTATCACGTCCCTGGTCTGTGAACGAACCTTCGGGGGTGGTTACGAGACCTAATCCGCCGAGAAAGAAGTCCGACGGAATGTGAGTTTGATTAAAGAAAGGCTTGGCGATCTGAAAACCACCTCTAACTTCATTTGAAAAACTGGTTGTTGGCGTAGTTCGGAAAGCAATGCTCAGGAATTTTGTCGGATCGGTTTGATCGACAAACGGTACCGTCGCGAAACCGGAGGCAATATCCGGACGGGTATTGTGTTCCACTTTATGCTTGTAAACAACATTAAATGAATTTCGATCGTTGATTTCAACGTCGTACCGAAGGGCCCATTGATTGCGTGTTATCGGATTATTAATGTTGAAATTTAAGAGCTGGGTAAGATTAATTCCCGTCGTAATTCCATTTCCGACCGTCGGCAACTGGTTCAAAATACGCGATTGAATAACCGGATCGACGCCAAGCACACCTCCCTGGGCGGTTGTCAACGGAGTTGCGAAGCCGGTCCCGTTAAGAACATTAATTGTTCTTTGCTGGCCTGTAACGGTGTCAACATAGGTAAAGTTTCCGTTGCGGGCCGGCGAAAGCAACGTGGTCGCGCTGGTTGAAACCTGCTGCGCGAGACGAAAGCCTTCGTAATTGAAAAAGAAGAATGCTTTGTTTTTCACAAACAGATCTTCGCTCGTCCTTCCAACATTGAAAAACGGCGAAGGCCCGCTGATCGTGCCGCCAAATTGGTTACGATTTAAGAACGGTTTCGGGATGGCTTTTCCCTGTGCATCGGGAGTTGCGTTATTAAAAAAATCATTGGCCGCAAACCTGGCATTACGATTAAATGCAAACAAATTGCCGTGAAATTTCGAGCCGCCTCGCGGCGTTACCAACTGAACGATCGACGCTCCACCGCCCTGGTCGGCTCCGGCGTTTTGCGTGGTTACGGTAAATTCGCCGGTATCGTCGACAGTTGGGCGGTCATCTACAAACGCACCCGAACGAATAAAGTTGTCCTGAACATTTAACCCATCGCGGGTAATCGTCGTCGATGACGAACGTTGTCCGTTGATCGAGCTGGTCGTCGGGCCCGCACCGGCGGTTAAACTAAGCAGCGAAAGCGGGTTGCGCCCGTTTAATGGCAGCTCTCTGATCTGTTCGTGACTAATTGTCGAGCTTAATTCTCCATTTGTAGAGTTGATCTGGTCGGCACCAGCGGTGACGGTTACCTCCGCGCTTACATCCCCTACCTCCATAGCAATGTTAATCGAGTAATCACGTCCGGCGTCGATCTTTAGATCTTTGGCGAGATAAGCCTTGCGGCCGGGCGAGGTCACCTTTACGCTATATGTGCCAAACTCAAGTTGGGGAACGGTAAACGCGCCGTCGCTGGTTGTCACGACAGTTTTCTCTGCCTTGGTTTGGCTATCTGTAACGACAACGGTTGCCCCGGCGATTACGCCGCTTGGGTCGGAAACCGTTCCCACTATACGTCCTGAATTTGACTGCGCAATAGCGGTAATAATAAATATTATCGACGCCATGCCTACGCTAAATAACTTCTTCATTATAATCTCCTTAAAATTTAATTCTTCGTCTATCCTTATAAAGAAAATGCGGAAAGAATTACCTAAACCTGTAGATAGCTTCTATCTACAGGTTTTGTTAAAGCTGCTTCCGGACTTATAGAAATCAAGAAGCATTCCATTAAATCCTTTCGGCTGGGCAGTGGTCTAAGTTAATTGTTTTTAATGGGTTATAGCGTTTCTAAAAATTATTGGCAGAAGATAAAAGCGGTTCATTATCCAGATGATGATAAAAATTATCATCACATCATTTCGGAAATGATATTTTTGTGCTCGTCGGGCGGTTGAAAATACCCATTGATTTCATGCCAAACGTAACTTAAAACTCCTTCGATCACTCTCCTGCGAAACGCGCGTCCAAATTATTGAACACATTTGACTTAGCTCATTGCTCACCACATAAACATGGCAAGACTTGTGCCAATGGTACGGATCGTACTTTTTTTGACAGATAGCGACTGAATGACTAAACCGCGAATGACGCTTTGACGAGCGCGTTTTTGATCATCGAAGAATTCGTGAAGGGAAATTGGAAGTTTCGGATTTTATGAGAGAAAAGCCAGGTCAAAGGCAGACAAAAAAGCTCAATCAATTGAACGATTTAGGCTCACGGGTCAGGAAGACGATGGCGTTAAGCGTTCGGAAAAGTTCATTTTTTGAATTAACCGGCGAAATCGCGGTTCTTCGGCGAGGTTCTTAAAGTGCAGATCGATATTGACCCAGGCCAGCCAGATCGTGCCTTCCTCATAACATCTCTCAAGTTGTGTAAGGGCCTCGTCCTTTTCGCCCAAACCACTGTGGACCCAGGCACGGACGTACGGCGAAACATATCTTTTGCTTTCTATCCGGTCGAGCCGACGGAGGATTTCACGTGCCTCCGAATGCCGCTTGGCAGCACCGTAGCAATATCCCAATAATCCAAAGGTTTGCTGTATCGGCTCGGCGGCGACTACTTTTTCAAATTCGGCGATTCCGGCCGCGTGCTCGCCCGAATGAAATAAAGCAGTACCGAGATAATAACGTGCCCGGCTGTAATTTGGATCAACGTCGAGTATAAGGCGAAATTGCCTGATCGCCTGGTCAAACATTCCTTTGTAATATAACGGAACGCCCCGGGCCATTCCGAGATACAGCGAATTCGGGTCGATCGTCTGAGCTTGTTCGATTTGATCCAGCGATTCGTCAAAGCGCCCCATCGTCATTAAAAACCAGCCGTACCAGTGATGCGCTGACGCATACGCGGGCTTGAGCCGAATTGCCTGCTGATAAAACAGTTCGGCCTGCGTCCAGTTACGGGTAATAAAGGTATAGTCGGCTTTTGTGGCGTAGCCTTCAGCGAGATTAGGATCAAGTTCGAGAGCTTTGTCGACAGCCTGACGGGCAGCCGGCAAGACCTTGTCGGGCCCGAGATAAACATGATGGCCAAGCAGCAGATATGAATCGGCGACGGCGATATGTCCCAGCGCAAAATCAGGCTCGGCAGCGACCAATTCCTTTGCGCCTTTTAGACTTGTCAATAAACCGCTTTCAGTGCGTGTTTCCCAGAAAAATCGATATTTAATAAACGATTGATAATTTTCCGGATTTTTCAGCGTATTTTGGATTGACAAACTCTCGTTCAGTCTCAACATCAGGGCCACCGTTACCCGCTCCGAGATTTGATCCTGGAGTTCAAAAACATTGTCGGAGCGACATTCAAATTTGCTTGCCCAGAGCACAATGCCCGTTTCTACTTTGTGCAGCTGAAGGCTGGCCCGGACGATCCCTTCGGATTTTTGAATTGATCCGCTTAAAACTGTATCGACTTCTAACTCGCGCCCGATCGAAATCGCGTCTTTTTCCGTTTCGACATACTTTAATATGGCCTCGGTCGGATAGATCGAACCGGCGTGGCTTGCATTAAGCCGTGTTATCAGAGAATCGGCGATTGCCAGACCGAGATATTCTTTTTTTGCGTCCTCGTCCGGTATCAAAAGCTTTAGCGGCAAAACGGCGAGCGATTTGATATGACCGTTTGCCGAATGACCATTGTTCGACTGATACGGTTTGCCTGTTTCGAGAATTTCCCTGACTTTTGCAACAAAGCTATAGCCCTGTCCGGGAACCGTGACGATGAAACGATGATCGCGTGGATTTTCGCCGAATACCTTTCTAAGCGTAAAGATGTATTGCGTCAGATTCCCTTCTTCGACAAAATTATCGCCCCATATCTGGTTGATCAATTCGGCTTTGTCGATCAAGCGTCCGCTGTTGCGCACCAAAACAAGCAGCGTCTCGAGAACTTTCGGTTTAAGCGAAACCGGACGTTCCTCGAACAGCAGCAAGCGCTGATCCGTCAGCAATCGATAACCTTCAAATTCGTAATTCACGCTTTGATCAGCCATGCAATCCTTAAAGAAAAAAGTCTGCTTTAATTACGCAACAGAGACTCGGTTAGTTTTGACTTAGATGATCGTCATTGTCATTTTGATGTACGAACTGTTGAATTAAATCCATAAATCCCATACTTTTAAAACACTACCCAAAACCATTTTGTGACAATTAATTAATAAAAAAGGCCAGGAATTCGGGAATGGAATCCCCGCCTTTAAAAAAGATGGACAAGTTAAGAACAAATAATTTGTAAGGATCACGACTAGTTAACTCTTCGATCTTTGATTATATTCGATAGAATTGCATAAAGATTTTCTGTAATTGAATCTTACTCACATTCTTTGAGGTGCTCGTGACTGGTGGATTTTCGCATGCCGTGAAACTTCATAAGGAGAATTATTGCAAAGCCGCAGAACCCGTCGATGCCGTTAACATGGTTAGCGCCGACGGCGAATTCATTGTTCGATGGGTTGACTCGATAATGCTTCCGCTATCTTTTCGGAGTTCATTTATTAAGAGAAGATCTCACGGCGTTATCTTAACCGGATTCGAACCGTCGGCGCCAGCGACATAGATTGCCGTAGCGGGAAATCTGCCGGCAATGAACGCAATCATCTTTCCATTCGGCGACATTCGGGCATAAGAACTATTTGCAGTCATCAGACGTTTGATATCAGAACCATCGGCATTCATTGAGTAGATCACCTGTTCCTCACCGTCACGATTTGAACAAAAAATTATCCGTTTTCCATCGGACGTCCACGAAGGATAGAAATTATGGCCGATATTGTTCGTCAGCAGTTTCTTCCCTGTACCGTCTGCGTTCATTGACCAGATTTGGTCTTTCTTGTCCTCCTTGTCGGTATAATAGACCAACGCCCTGCTGTCGGGAGACCAGACCGGGCTATAAAAAGCTACCGTCTTGTCGTTCGTCAGCGCCGAAGCGTTCCCTCCATCCAAATTCATCACATTAATCTGTGGCTTGTGGGCCACGGTCTCGGTATTGTATGCGATGTATTTTCCGTCCGGCGACATCGCCGGGGAAGAGCAATTATTGCAGCTCTTAGTGACCGTCCTAAATCCGCTGCCATCCGCTCCGACAGAATACAATTCACCGCGGCTCATCGAGGAGTCTACAATGCCGAACAGAACACTCGTGCCATCCGCCGACCACGAACCCATAACCTCATTTTTGTCGTCACCGGTCATTTTTCGTGCCTCCGTACCACTCACCTTTACGGTATAAATGTCCGATTTCATCTTGGAATCCTTAAATTCCATTCGCGTAAAGCTCAGATATTTACTATCCGGCGACCAAGCAACTGTAAAGTACCCTACGCCTTTCATTTGTTGGGAAAACGACGCCATTACGCCGCCAAAAATGATCATAAAAATGCAAATTGATTTCTTCATGTTTCTTAACCTCTTTTCATATCAAGTAAATAAATAATTAAGATTGTCCCTATTTAGTCATCGACGACTTGGCCGAATCGCGGCGCGCGATCTTCACGGTCATCAAAAGCCCCTTCTTGTCTCCGGATGTAGGTTCAATGCTCGCCACCCCCGTCCAGGCACGACCCTGTTCATCCATAAACCTCCAGTAACTCTTCAGTCCACCCTTTGCGCCAGTCTTCTCTTGCCGCGATCATTTCGTGAGACGTTGCGGCTTCGATCCGTCCGCCTTTATTCGATAGATATCCATGGCACCGTCGCGCGTGCTCTGAATGTATAGTCTTCCATCCGGAGACCAATCGGGGGTTTCGTCGAGGTATTTCCGATCCGGATGCTTGAGATCGCGAACGGCGCCCGACGCCACGTCAACGACCACTATGTCAGAATCGAGGTTGTCAGGATCCAGCGGTTTTCCGGTTGCGTCGTGCGCGTACGGATGGTCGTGCTGCAACGCGATCTTGCGGTCGTCATGAGACCAGGATGGCTGCTCGACTGTACCCGTGAAAGTTGCAACTGTCTTAAGATCGCTGCCTTCGATGTTCATGGTGTAGAGAGTGCTCGACTTGGTGGCATAAGGCGATACATCCGTGGTGTCTCGTATCAGGGCGACGAATGCGAGCCGCTGGCCGTCTCGCGATGGCATCATCGCCCTGACCGGGCCGGGAAGCGTCGGCAGCGTGATCGTACGCACCACGGATCCGTCGAGGTGCATCACTCGAAGAATAAGCACAGCGGTCCGAGGGTCGGCGCCGGATTGACTGGCGATTACCAGGATCGACGAGCCATCGCCAAGGGGCATCCCAGAGACAGCCACACCTTCGACGGGGATCTCGTGCGACTCCGTGCCATCGACGTTCATGATCATGAGATGGGGGGGGCTGGAGCGATCTGCTCTTTGGATCGTCAACAGCCGCTTGCCGTCCGGAAACCAATTCGTGCTAACGAGCGTCGCGTCTGGCAGACGGCGCTGATTCGTCCCGTCCGCATTCATGACATATCGCTGCGGCTGACCGCCCGAATCCATGGCGAAAAGAATTTGTTTGCCGTCGGGCGACACTCTCGGACCCGCAGCGTGGCGTGGAGGGCCTTTGGGGCTCGGCGCTTGCGCGTTCGAGTCAACGGCCAATGCTGTTGGGATCACGGCGGCGAGTAGGGCGGTATTCAAAACTATCCTTTTCATTTTCATTTCGTACAATCCTCCTGACTAATTATTGAGCTCCGATATTAACTATTAACTACTACCCGCCGGTCGTCTTGTCGAATCCAAAGATTTATTGAACAATCCAAGGTCGAAAGCGTAAAATAAACTGACCATGAATACAAAACAGTCAATGACCCGTAAATTAAGGGCAGGAGAGCACTGGGGATCGGTCTCGAATAAATGTAATATCCCATCGGCGGTCTTTTCGGAGTCCATTTACCAAGAGAAAATCTCGCTCCCGGAACATGCGCACGAACTGGCTTTTTTCACGCTTATCCTTAACGGCATATACAGCGAACAATTTGCGAGCAAGAACAGTGTTTATATGCCTCACACTGTTCTTTGGCGTCAGGCCGGACAGTCCCACAAGGATCGAATAGAAACTGACCAATCACATTTTTTCTTTGTCGAGATCAAACGCAGTTTTATTGACAGCCTCAGTCTCTACGATCGCGTTCCCGACCGTTTGGTTGAGCAAAATGGATCGCTGACTCTGCTTTCATCGCGGTTACGCCGCGAAATATTGAGCGGACAGGAATATTCGTCACTTATTGCAGAAGGCATCACATTGGAGATGCTCGGCCACCTCGTTCGTAAAAGTACCGAAAAAGATAAACGGCCCCCTAAATGGCTCGCTGATGTGGTCGACAGGCTAAATGAAGAGTTTACGGCTTCTTTAACGACAGACATGCTTGCCGCCGAAGTTGGTATTCACCCTGTACATCTGGCCGCCGTTTTCCGACGATTCCATAATGAGACAATTGGCGAATACGTCCAGAAACGTCGCATCGAGTATGCGGCTGAGCTGCTCCGGCGAGAAGATATGCCCCTTTCCGAAATCTCGCAATCGGCAGGGTTTTCGGACCAGAGCCATTTTACCCGTGTTTTCAAGCGGCATACGGGAGCAACACCCGGAGCCTTCCGGGCGTTGTCCGACTAGGCTGCTATTCACCAGCCTTTTTTCGGTCGGCCGCGATGCCGAACGACAGGATCAGCTTTCCCATTTCTGTGGCGGGCTCGACAGTTGCCCAACCGCCCCATTTTTTGCCCGTTTTTTCGTTTAATCTCCATTCGGTACGTGATTTCTCGGTTTTGGTTTTCGACCAACCCGTTTCGGCGGCCCAGTCCTTTTCAAGGCCCTGTAAAACTTCCGTAGGCGAAGAATTGGAGATAATCATCCATTTTTCTTCCCAGTCGGTCTTATTGCCGTGCATATCGAGCGGCACTGAGGTCGCGGTAAGTAAATTCCCCAGGCTGTTGGGAAGTTTCACATCGGCAAGCGATGCCCGACTAAAATCGGAATCAGGCTGCCAGTTGTACTCAATCCCAAGCGCGATATATTTTGCCCAGCCGGGGCCATCGAGCTTTTCGATCAGGTGAACCGCACCGTCGATGCCTGACGTCAGACCGGCTGTCGTTATGATCTTTCCGTTGTCGACGAACCGCTTGTCATATATTGGCGTGGTAGTTGGCGAGAAACTTTGAAGGCTAGGAATAAAGCCAGCGGTCGTCGTCGCTGACATGTTCGCCAATAGGCCCGCCTTCGCGAGAAAAAAAGCTCCGTTGCAGACTGACATTACATATTTTGCGCCACTCGCATTCTCCTTTACCCATTCCATTACTTTTTGATTGCTAAGCTGAGCTCCGACGCCCCGACCGCCTTCGCCGTCAATAATGTTGCCGCCGCCTGGCAGTACAAGAATGTCCGGCTTCGGCTGATTCGCGAATGTGTAATTCGGCGTGACCCGCATTCCCATATTGGTAGTGATCGCGTCCGGTTTTTCGGCAACGGTATAAACGTTTCGCCTACTTCGCGAACCGAGCACCTCATATGGCCCGGTGTAATCTATGATCTGCACGCCGTCAAAGATCATGATAGCTACATTCAGTTTTTTGCTTTGGATCGTCTGAGTCCGTATCGTTGTCTGTAAGCCCATAGCCAAAATGGATCCAATAACTAAAAATAATTTCATGTTCATTACATTTACTCCTTTACTATTTGTGTCCCGGCGTCGGCGTCTGCTGGTAAAACGCATTAAGCCAACGGCCTTTCCGCTTTATAAAAAGCGAGCCGACCCAGGCCGGACTGGGCACGGGCTTGCCGCCGCACGTCGTGTCCTGTTCGGCGTAATAGGTCAAAAGGGCGGTATTTGCATTGAATTTGGTCAATTCAAATTTATCGACCCTATAGCTCTTAACCACACAAACGGGACTGCCGACAAAAGCAGCTATACTCGCCTTGGTCGTGCCGCCGCCTGGACCCATTTCGACATGATCGTCAGACAGGAAACCCTGAAAGAATTTGCCGTCCCGTTTTTGCCAAGCCTCCCAGGACTGTTTTTCGAGATTTATCAAAGTCTCTTTGAGTGTACTGCTAACCGGCGACCTTTGCTGCCCGAAAGCCAAGCAGGAAAAAGCGATAATTGAGAGGATCGTAAAAAATAGTTTTGTCATTTTCTTAACTCTTAAAAAATCGTCAATAGAATAAGGTGTTCTGAAGTCTAATGTCTTGAATAAATAAAAGGCCGTTTGAATGAATCAAAGATGATTACTCGGTTCAATGAAATACATTAGGTTATTGACCTCTGCATTACATCTTATTTCGCGTCGACAAGCTGAACCAGATTAATCTTGAATTGCAGCATCTTACCGGTGTTGCGGCCAGCCGTTGCCGCCTTTTAGTTGCATCGTGACAGGGCCTAATTTGAGATTGCCGTTGCGTGTAAAATCGACCTTGCCCTCGCTAAAAAGCGGATCGTGTCTGCGTCCGACTTTAGACTCAACGCGAGTTTATCGGTCGATTTGAGAGGCCCATCATCCAACCCCCTGCGCGCGGCTGCCCGCATCGAACCGTTCCACGTCCTCGCTTTTTCTCCCTTAGGCTTAAAAAGAATTTAGTTTTGATTGAATACATTCCGCCGGCCGAAGTTCCTAATAACCCGCCTTCAACATCAATCCCGCAAGTTTGCCGATGAAATCTTCAGCTGGATACTCCTTTTGAAAATTCCCCCGAGATACTCGCCCGAAAAGCGCGCGCGATCACCGCACTGTTAGCCTATCCTGAGAGGCCATTCAACAGTGCCTATGGATTTTATTCTCACGATTTATTTCTTAACTATAGTGAGGAAAATGACGCGTCGCCGCAGCGTTGGCAGAAGCTGCAATTTGGTCGTGACAATTCGATTCGTTGACAATTCCGATGGCGCAGCCGATTGCGATATTATGATGGGAGATTTATCCTACCTCAGTTAGATTTGGGATTATGAATCAAGCATTGGTCGATACGCTCGCCATTTTCGGAGCAAATTACCTCTATATTTTGTTGCTGCTGTTCGCGTTGCTGTGGTATTTGACACAGCCGCGTGCGGCTAAGCTGGAAATGATAGCGTGGGGAACGGTTGCCCTGCCGCTGATGTATATTCTAATGATAATAGCCGGAATGGTTTATGTTGACCCGCGACCGTTTGACGTGGGACATTTCACGCCCCTGATCCCCCACGATCCGGACAATGGCTTTCCGTCGGATCACACTTTGCTCTGCTCGGCCACATCATCGATAGTATTCTTTTATAACAAGAGAATGAGTGCATTTCTCTGGATGTTGACGGCGCTTGTCGGAGCTTCGCGGGTTTACACTGGGCTGCACCATCCGCTGGATATTCTCACAAGCGTCGCGATGGCGTTTGGCGTGAGTTATCTCGTTTGGAGATTCGTGCTTCCCACAATCAAACGAACCAGTGTTTATATGCGTTTGAATATTCTCCGTTAGTTGCTCAAATGCACAGTGTGAATTTTACCTGGATGAGATATTGCCTCGAATTTACGCTGGGTAAGGAATCGTCTTACAGAGACAGTGCCGCTAGCAAGTTCTTATCGCTCGCTGACGCAGAAAAGATAATTGAAGAAGCTGAAATTGAGATCAATAATAATCCCGGTACTTTTACCGAGAACCCAGGCTATTACAAGGACCGACTGGATGGTTAAAGAAAACTAATGCCTTGAAAGTGATGCCATGGAGAGCGACGATGAAAAGCAGGCCGCGGATCCCATACAGATCACCGACACGTCCTTGATATACCGCCACAGAATATTCAGATTATCGCCGTAGTAAAGAGCATGGTGGGTGAAGACGATTCACCGATAACGCAGCACTAAGCGGTATTTTGCGCAAGAAAAAGGCTTCGGGCATTTGATCCTGAAATCCTTTCTCTATTGTTTGGGCTAACTACTTGCTACAGCCCGGACAGCCGCAATCGCAAGCGATCTCCGATATGGCCTGTTCGCTCGCCTCTCGGCAATGGTCGCTGCAAAACGATTCGTCGTTGCCCACCGGGCAACTGCATATTTCGTGTTCGCATTTTACTGTTTCTGACATAATATTTTTCTCCTGTGTTACTGAAACCTTTATCTATTAATTCAAAATGATCTGTCATTCGCTGACAGTCCGGCGGCCACTCGTCATAGTTGGCGTTATCCGGTAAATAATCTCAATATTTTCGCGAACCCAATTATCCATCCAGTGGATACTCAAGGCAGGCGTCAATGTTGGATTGTCCGCTAAGATCAGTTTCATAAAGCGCTCACGTTCGACCGGGTCAGTGATGCGTTCCGCGACGCCGTCGATTATTACACTGTACCAATGTTGCCGATCTGTAATGTCCTCAGTCTGTAGACAAACTTGGGGGTTTGTGTCGATGATCCCGGATTTTTTACCGTCGGTCGTATAAATGAATATCTCACCACCGTTGAATGTGAAATTGACAGGCACAACGTAAGGTTTGTTATTCATCGAACATGCGAGATGACCATAGTGCAGGCCCGGAAGAACCTCAAGTATCTCAGCGTCGGACATCTCTGTAACTTCGAGCATCGTTCATTCCTTCGGCGTGGCCATAAGTTAGGTATCAAAAACAGAGATTTCTTTTAACGTCCCTTAGACGGCTGCAACCATCGCATCATATTCCGTATAACTCATGATCACGCGCATCGGTTCGATCAAGTGCAGCAGGGTTTTTGTGCCATTCGATTCCACGATCTCGACGATTCCGCCCAGATTTTCCTCGTTATCATAAAACGCCACTTTTGACGGGTTGACGATGCTGTGCGATTGGTGAGATGCCGCTTCACCGACCGAAATCTCGATCGTGGTAAGTGGGCCCCTCTCCTCGACGGTAACGCCGTTAAAGGGCAGATCGTCGCTTAGTACCTGATCGCCCAAGGATTCGGCCATAACCTTGATCTTGGCCGTCCAACCAAACCGGCGTTTGCTAAGATCGTTAAAAAATTGCGTCCACTTTCCTTTCGGTATATCAATTGTCATTTTTTCAAACTCCTTGCCCGCTAACCACTAGAGCATATTGCTTGCCCTGAAAGAAAAATGCTCCCTGACCCTGGCGGTGATCTGCGGATCGGTCATTTTGTAGGCAGCCTCGACCTTTATTCTGAGTGCGCCGAACCTGGCTTTCTCAAGGCGCTTTTGCATCTCGCCTTTTGTCTCGCCGGGACCCATCAGGAAAATAGCATCCGCATCACCGATACATTCGATCACGCGGTCATAGTAAGTGTTCAGGTTTCCGGTCATCACACGCTGACGAATATCATCGGCCGGTTCCGAATTGCCAGAATGCGGCTTTTCGATGTCCGCACTCACATGCGCGATATCCGACCGCGAATCCGAAACCAATACGATCACGGCTTTTTCATGATCGATCCACAAACCCACATTCCTGTTCATAGTTATCTTCCACCTCCAAGTAATACATTCGCCATAAAAAGATTAGCAATGCGGATCGCTCGTGTCCGTGCGCTAAGGCACGGACGGACGACTTCTTTTTGAGGTAGCCTAAAGACGATCGGCCCAGTGACGTGTTTGAACGACGCGGGCGGACATATTTCCAAAGGATGGAGAAATCAGCGATGAAAATCTTAATAGCGACAGACGGTTCCGAATTCAGCGACGCGGCGATAATGGAGAGCTGTAAATTCATAAAGCCCGGAGCCACGACAATAAAAGTAATATCGGTTTTCGAAGACGCTTTACCCGTTACCATCGAATCCATGTCGGCCTCCGCTCAATATTGCCAACAGATCGAGGACGGATTAAAGGAAATGGCGGAGCAACACCTCAAGAGCGCCGAGGCCCAAATTAGAGGACGATTTGCGGGCGAAGAACTCGATCTCACGACCGAAGTAATTCGAGGTTATCCCGATAAGGCCATCATCGACGCTGCAATGGAATGGAAAGCCGATCTTATCGTTGTGGGGTCGCACGGGCGCGGATTCTGGGGCAGACTGCTTGGCTCCGTTTCCAATGGTGTAGTGCACCATGCAACATGCTCAGTTCTGGTTGTGCGAAAGCCCGAAAAAGCTGTCGTTATTGTCCCATAGTGGTGCATATCTCTAAGGTGAAAAGGAATTCACCGACAAGGGGAGTACGAAGCGATATTCAGCTCAAGAAAAGGCCATTCAAAAAGATTTAACACAGGTAGTGTCAAGGATTTTGTGTAAATGATCGGTTTTGTTTCTTAGTTTTTGTCTTCATTTTTATTTTTAGTAGTAGTAGGGGCTGTGGGAACGGTGGAAAAATGGCTTTGCATTTTTCCACGGTTTCCATAGCCCGATTTCGTGCCGGTCAGTTGATCGGCAATCGGTCTTCGTAAAGAAGGGCGAATCGGTTTAGGGCGGCCTTCCAGTCATGGATCGGCATAGTCCATTTTTTCGCTATGTTTCTCAGTGCCAGGTAGAGCAGTTTCATAACGGCCTCGTCGTTTGGAAATGAGCCGCGAGCTTTGGTTACTTTCCGCAGCGACATGTTGAGCGACTCGATTGCATTGGTCGTATAGATCACTCGCCGAATCTCAGGCGGATGGGCGAAAAACGGGATAACCCTCGTCCAATTGCTCCGCCAGGAGCGGGAAATCGTTGGATACTTCGCGTCCCATTTGGCAGCAAACTCATCGAGTGCAGCTTCGGCCTCTGCTTCGGTCGCCGAAGTGTAGATCGTCTTCAAATCTGCCGCCACTTCCTTACGCTGCTTCCAGCCTACATAGTTCAGCGAGTGGCGCACCATGTGCACGATGCACAACTGTACTTCAGTTTGTGGAAAGACCGTTTCAATCGCTTCCGGGAAACCTTTGAGCCCGTCCACACAGGCGATGAAAATGTCCGCAACGCCCCTGTTTTTCAGCTCCGTCATAACCGACAGCCAGAACTTCGCTCCTTCCTCTCTCGCGATCCACAGACCCAGCACTTCTTTCAGGCCGTCCATATTGACCCCGATTGCCAGATAGATCGCTTTGTTTCTGACATGCCCCGAATCCCGCACCTTGAACTGGACCCTGGTCCAGATACATGATCGGGTAAACTTCATCGAGCTGCCGCATCTGCCACGCCTTTACCTCTTCCAGAACAGCGTCCGTCACAGTCGAGATCAGCCCCGGCGACACCTCCACCTGATAGATCTCTTCCAAATGCTCTCGAATCTCGCGTGTCGACAGCCCCCGTGCGTACAGCGAAATGATGTTATCGTCAAACCCCGTGAATCGCCTCTGGTACTTCCCAACTATCTGCGGCTCGAACGTTCCGTTCCGGTCTCTCGGCACCTCTATCGGCACCGTCCCAAATGTTCCCTTGATCGTCTTCGCCGACTTGCCGTTACGCGAATTTCCACTCCCGTCACCCGCAACGTCGTGCTTCTCGTATCCAACGTGCTCCGTCATCTCCGCCGTCATCGCCCGCTCCAGCAATTGCTTTGTCAACTGCTTCAGCGAGGCCGTCGCTCGGATTGAACGGGCCGACTATGACTTCAACCTAAAGATCGTGGTTGCACCGAACGCCGACAATAGAATTGCCGAAGAAAGACGAACTCAAATAATTGCATCTTCGCGTGCTCAATATGCGACTGATAGACAGCAGGTTGAAGACTGCATGTTCGCGTTCCGGCCGTCAACCAAGGCACCCGTTTCCAAAACCGTTGAAGTGATCGTTGATGAGACAGTTTCCATGGCTACCGACGAAGAAAAGGTTAGTGCGGTAGTTGCTGAAGCCACTGGTCGGCCCGAGCATCGTGTTCTGCAAGAACTAATAAAATAGATCGGAGAAAATCATGAATTTGTTGCCACAATCGAGAAAGAGGTTTTGGGCGGTGCAGGCCGAATTGATGTCGCTCTTGAGAACGCGCACCAATTGCCTGTGAGATAGCCGTTAGTAACACAATTTCCTATGAAACGCATAATATTCAAAAATGCTTCACTGCGGGTTATGATCGCGTCGTTGTCATTTCGTCCAATTCCAAACATTTGAAAGGCATCAAACGTAGTTCAGAAAGTTTCTTGACTACCGATCAAGTCGATCGAGTATTTTTTCTCGAACCCCAGAATTTCCATTTGCTCCTTAAGTCACTGCGACCTGAAACGCCTTCGGTTGAACTGACAGAACGCCAACGGGTTAAGGGTTATAAAGTTGAATCGACCTTTTGGTCACTCGCATAAGCATGAGACCGAGGCGGTACGCGACCGCACCATCGAGGTTCTGTTGGGTGCCACGAAAAAGGAAGCAGGAGGTACGGGATGACCGAGGCTACCGCACTCGAAACAAAGCTCTTTTTTCGGACACGACGATCGATCGTCTGCTCAGGGACTCGACCGCCAAAGGAAGCCGTATCGAAAATGGGGTTGAGATAGTTGTTTATGCCGTTATCGAGCCGGAAGCTTGGGATCGAGTAAATCGTCGTCTAGGAACAAAGATCCAGAAACAGCCCGTCAATCTATTTGCGCGTATCGTCTTATGCTCATGCGGTGGTCGCATGATCGTTCCCGGAAACTCAAGCAAGTACGTTTGTACTAAGTGCCGACATAAGATACCAACCGATGATCTTGAAGCTGTGTTCCATTCGCAGCTCAAGCCTTTAGTTATTTCCGAGGAATGCAACTTGTACGAAAGCTGGCCTCACCTCAACGTAAAAGATAAGAGAACGATCATCGAGAATATCTGCGAAAAAATAACGGTCGCACGCGAATCGATAGCGGTGCGATTCGCGTGCGACCTTAGTCCTCTTAAAACGGTGACAGTTGTTCAACGCACGGAAGTCCCCAACGAAACTGCCACGGATCCTACTGAGACGGTTCCTGCATTCACCTACGCAAAGGAACCGCTCCTCAGCGAGAAAGAAGCAGCTCGGTTTTTGGGTATCTCATATACGACGATGCTCCGAAAAAGAAATGCGGGAGATATCGGCTTTTTCAGGGTCGGATTCAGGGTGCTTTATTCAAAAGAAAAGCATCTTATCCCATTCTTGCAGACATGTGAAAAGTGAAGGCTCAAACTCTGCGCCAAAAAAAATTAAAATTAACAAAAATAAATAGTCAATGCAATAATAGGATACTTTATAGGATACTACCGAAAGTCGGTCAAACGTTGACACACTAACTTATTGATTTTAATGGTGATCCCGGGTGGATTCGAACCACCGGCCTTTCACTTAGGAGGCGAACGCTCTATCCAACTGAGCTACGGGACCGAATCAATGCAAAATTAAAAATGCACAATTTAAAATTTACGAATCATAGTGTATCAGCGACTGGACGTTATGGCCCTTAAACTTTTCGCGGCCGTTGAGAAAATCCAGTTCGACGACAAATAAAAGCCCGGCGACTTTGCCGCCGACACTTTCGACGAGATCCACGACGGCTTTCGCGGTGCCGCCGGTTGCGAGCAGGTCGTCAACGATCAGCACCTTGTGGCCTTTGCCGACCGCGTCTTTATGCATTTCGAGCGTATCCTGGCCGTATTCGAGGTCGTATGAGATCGAGACCTTTTCGGCGGGCAGCTTTTTCGGCTTTCTGACGGGGATAAACCCCGCACCGAGCTGATAAGCCACCGGCGTGCCAAAAATAAAGCCTCGCGCTTCAACACCGATGACGGTATCGATCTGCATCCCTCGACACGCTTCAACCAACGCGTCAATCGTGCCCTCAAGCCCCTCAGGGTCAAGCAGCAGGGTCGTAATATCGTAAAAATTGATGCCCGGTTTTGGAAAATCGGGTACTTCGCGGATGAGTTTTCTTAAGTTGTCCATGTTTTCAGTTTTCGGTTATCAGTTTTCGGTTGTCGGTTGTCATCGGTAGCTAGATTTCGGCATCTTTACTGACAACCGACAACCGACAACTATCTTCACCTTTCTATCCTAAAATTTGAGTATAAACCGCTTGGCTCGACGACCAATTCTTCGATTGTCCCAACCCGCGAATGCCTTGGCCCGGCCGCGAGATCAAGCCTGAATCCGTCAACGGCCTTCGCACTGCCCTCGGCCCAGACCTCGACGCGGCCGTCTTTGAGGTTGCGGACATAGCCACGAACCTGATGCGCGGCGGACGAACGCTGGGCAAAAAACCTGTATCCAACACCCTGAACATCACCGCTGATGAAAAATTTCCTTGCAATCATCTCTAATTAGTTTCGAGTTTACAGTTTCTAGTTCCAAGTCGGATACGCGAACTTGGAACTAGAAACTCCGAACTTGAAACTATCCCAGCGCGTCCATGCAGTCCATCAGCGTTCGCTGGCGGCAGGTGTAGACCGACATTCCGCGAAGGGTGACTTTGCTCGCCGGTGTCTGCCGCAATTCTTCGACCAGCGCGAGAAAATCATGCGGCTCGTCGGTTTCGAAAGACACCAGATATTCGTTATCGGTAAATCCAAACGCGTGCGTCAGATGGATCTTGATGTTAGGAAATTTCTGACCGACCATGAAATTTTCCGCGATCACGGCGTCACGCATCTCGGCGGACATTTCGAACCAGTCGTTATGTTTCGCGAACGGGTAGACAAACAAATACTTTGCGGTTCCGGCCGGCACGTGAAACCGGTCGTCAGTCGGCCCGTCGACAAACATCATCCGTTTTGTGACCGAAAGATAGTTGTCGACCGTCTCCAAATAGCTGCCCAGACTGGTCCGGTAGAGTTTCGCGGTCATGTCCTGAACGGCGTCGAGCGACCGACCGACCCGCCAAAACATCATGTCTGCTTTTGAATCGAACCCGACCAGCGAATACGAAAAAAGCAAAAAATCGTTGCGAAACTCGTCGAAAATCTGCTGGAATTCGCTCTTAAATACCTGTTTCGTCTCGCCGTCCAACTTTCGCCATTCGGCGCCTACCCGCAGAAACAGAAAATTGACGAACTGCTTTTCGACCACACCCAACTCCGTCACATTGCTGCGTTCTGCAACAAGGTGGAGCGAACCGCCACCCGGTTCTTTTCTTAGACTCTGCGGGTCAATCGCCATGCTTTTATTTTGGCAAGTTTATCCACCGGAGCGCAAATGGCCGCCCTACACTATTTGTTTTACAAAAGTCGTGTTTGGTGACAGAATTGGTTTATGGTTCGCATGATCCCGATTTTGGTCCTACTGCTCGCCGCGACGTGCGTTTCGCAAGCGCAGCAGCGCCCGCTGTTGACGGATGATGTCGATATCACACAGCCGGGTGCTTTTGATATTGGGGTCGGGGTTGATTTCTTTCAAAAGGTGAAATTTCCGCTTTCGGGAATTAATGGCGACATGACCCGGGTTGGCGATATTCGGATTCGGACGGGTTTCGCGTCGAATGTTGAGTTTCAGATCGAGGGCACACTGCAAAATTATGTCGCGATAAATTCCAGAGGAGCGTCGGCGATACCGTTAAATATTAACGGAAACTCGACCAACGACACCGACGATTACACGATCTCGGCCAAGATCAAACTCCGCAACGAGACGTCGAAATTACCGGCTATAGGCTTTAAGTTTGGGTTTCAGTTGCCAAACACCGATCAGGCCCGCGGGATCGGCACCAATAATATCAATGTTTTCGGCAAACTGCTGGTGCAGAAGAAGTTCGGTGATGTCGTTGGCGGCACTCCAAAGTTTAAAGCCTACGGCAATCTCGGAATCGGCATCTTGACCGCCCCAATCGAGAGATTTACGCAAAATGACGTTTTTCTATACGGACTTGCCGGAATTTATAGGCTTACAAATAACGTCAATCTGCTCGGCGAGATAAACGGTCGCCAAAGCACACGTAGCGGAGCGGCTCCGCTAGGCACTGAGAGCATAGGACAATTCCGCATCGGCGCCCAGATAAAAGCGTCCGGACTAAGATTCGACACCGCCGCCGCCTTTGGCCTCACCAAATTCAGCCCCCGCACCGGCGTCATCTTTGGCGTGACGTACGTATCGCCGTCAATCTTCACGCCGGCGAAGTGACCTTGTTCCGCTCAAACCTAGCTCATTTACACCGATCCTAGTTGACCCCGTCGGAAATATCCACCGGCTCATCCGCGCTTCCCGAGTGTCGGCGAATGTAGTGCGCGACGTAACCCTTCGCGATCTCGACCGCCTCGTCCAGTTTTTTTCCCAAAGCGAGATTTGCCGCGATCGCCGAAGCAAGCCTGCAGCCCGTGCCGCGTGCGCCACCTCCACGGATAAACTCACCGCTGAATGTCAACGCCCCGCCGATGCCAAACAAATAATCGGTGGCGTCTCGAGATTCCGATGCCCGGTCTTCATCTTCCGCCGAGAGGTGACCACCTTTGATCAGGACGTTTTTGGCTCCCATCGACAGGATCAGGGTCGCCGCTCTTTCAATGTCGCGGGCGGACCGTATCTTCATGCCGGTGAACTTTTCGGCCTCCGGTATGTTTGGAGTAACAAGCGTGGCCAGCGGGAAGAGGAGCTTCACCATTGTATCCAGCGCGCTCTGGTCCATCAGGTCGTGGCGTGAACTTGACCAGATCACCGGGTCGATAACCAGATAACTCCACGGCCTCTCGATCCCGAGAGCTGCTACCGTTGCGACGATGTCGCGTGTCGGCAGCATCCCGGTCTTCGCTGTCAGCATCGGGGCTTCGTCGAGGACGGCCTCGATCTGGCGTAATACCGTGAAGGTCTGCTGATGCTCAGCCCCAAAAAAGCTGTCATTATTTTGATACGTAATCGACGTAACAGCCGCGGCCGCTGCGCAATCGAACGCCAGGAATGTGTTGACGTCGGCGATAATGCCCGCTCCGCCCGACGGATCAAGGCCGGCAATCGTTAAACATACCGGTGGCTGGGAATTAGGCATAGGTTTCGCTTTTTAGCTGACAGCCAATAGCTAGTAGCTGTTAGCTTTATTCGTTCTCAATTTCTCGCAGATCACACTTAATTTCCCTACATCATTTAACGATCGTATCGCCGCAAATCCGCTCGCCCCGGCCTCGATCACGGAATGAGAATTGTTTTCGTCGATGCCGCCCAAAGCTATCACCGGAAAAGGCCGCACCTCACCGCACACTATTGCCAATTCCACCAATCCCTGCGGCTCCCCTTTTCCGGGCGTCTCAAAAACGGATCCAAACACCGCAAAATCAGCTCCCTGCCCGCCAGCCAACCGTGCAGCCTCCAATGAATGTGTCGATACTCCAACAATGAGGTTAGCGGAAAAATTGTCACGAATGATTCTCGGACTTAGCGAATTTGCCGTGAGATGAACACCGTCAGCATTCGCGGCAACCGCAACGTCAGCACGGTCATTAATAAGCAGGCGAGTCGCTGACCCGGACGTGATCGCCGCAGCCCTGACCGCTAGTTCAAAGATCTGCCGCGCGGGCAGCTGCTTTTCGCGTAGCTGAATTAACGAAACTTTCTCTTCAACAGCAACGCGAATAGTATCGAGTATCTTGCGGCTTGTTTGGTCAAAATTAGCGGGCGTCGCCTCGCCGCGTGTGATTAGATATATTGCGGGTGCGTCGAGGTAAAAACTCACGATTTGTCCGATTCGTCCGCCGCGAGCATCCTGACACTCTGATTGAAATGGGCCGCTTCCCACGCCGCAATCACCAAATTAAGCACACCCAGCCCCGTCACCGCCCCGCGAACCCAGGTCGACGCAACCGCCTTCTGCAAAATAGGCAAGCCAGTCTTATCTGTAAGAAAGACAAGCAGGTAATTTTCACCCCACGGGCCAAACAGGGCATCCCACGGCGACAGTATGAGGTAAAACCCTAGCAGCATGCACAGGATAATAAAGAAAATGACGGTCAGTCGTTCAACCATACCGTCAAAGTATAACCCGTTTCTTTTTAGCCAGCCAAACGGCTAAAGGCTCTAGTTGCTATATTGATTTTTCACGCAAAGGAGCAAAGAAGCTAAGGCTCAAAGAAAGAAATTTTAGTGCTTATAACCAAGTAAAATTTATACTTTGCGGCGTTGCAATTTGGCGTCTTGGCGTTAAGCTTTAATGATTTACAGCGAGATGTTTGACCCGTTCACTGACGTCGCGAAAATCGACGTTCTCGGCATAGACCTTCTCGAAGTATTTCGCCGCCGACTCCTCATCGCCGTTCGCTTCGTAGGCACATGCGAGTTCGTACCATAGGCCATGGTGTTCCTCGACCGAGATATCCCTGGTTTCGAGGGCCCTAATAAACCAGGTGATCGCGTGGTTGGCCGTGCCGTTTTGAAGGAAGCAATGGCCGAGCAGATTAGAGCATTGGAAGAATCGACGCGTTCCGTCGCCGGGCGTCGTAAGGTTGACGGCATCCTGAAATTCGGCGATGGCTTGTTCCGTTAGCCCCATCTCCTGATACGCGACTGCGGTGTGATAATGCGTGTCGAAATCTCCGTCCATCGACTCGGATTCTTCGAGACCGAATTCCGAACGTATCTGGTCGATGCCGAGAGCGTTTCCCGTGACCTCTTCGTTCTTTAGTTCCGTCACTTCGGTAACTTCAGTTAATTCAGCTACTTCGGTAACTTCCGTGACCGTCTTGACGGGTTTTGCGTCAGGCACGCCGGTGCCGATCTGTCGGCGAATTACAGCAAATTCCTCGCGTTCGCCAAATTCCTGCGACAGTTCGGTCAAGGCCTTGGCGGCGAGGTCCTTGTAGCCGTTCTCGATATAAAAGCTGATGCTCTCAAGCTCTTTCTGCACCTTTTGGTGGTCGGAATGCGAAAGCGGATCTTGATCGTCATCCGCATCCGAAGCGTCTCTGTCCGGCATGACACTTGCATCTACAACCTCGCCGTTTCTTTCAAAAGCTTCATCAACGTCGGATTCCCAACCGGGTTTATGGCCGTTTGTATTGGCGAGGCCTTCCGATTCTGCTCGGGATTCCTCCGATTTCTTTGCGTCGGGCTCGGCCTTGATCAATTCCTCGGCGACCTGATCTTCCACGAAACCATATTCTTCGTTGATCTCGTTCAT
Organism: Pyrinomonadales bacterium; assembly: GCA_038227175.1. GTDB lineage: Bacteria > Acidobacteriota > Blastocatellia > Pyrinomonadales > Pyrinomonadaceae > OLB17. Next base: position 55,778 of record JBBRPZ010000024.1, read on the forward strand.
CCGGTCGCGATAACGCGTTTCGTGCGGCCGAATGGCGATGAGCTGCGTCAGGGCGTACCGTTCGTCATCGATCGATTCGAGCTTGGACGCCGCCGTGTAAAGCCTTTCAAGCCCGAGACGTATGCCCGACTCGTCGTTGAGCCACGAATTGTACCGGATCAGGAGCCGCAGCCCCGTCAACTGCATCGGATTGCGTTCGAGGATCTCGTTTATCCATTTGCCACACTCGTCCGCCTGACCGCCCGCGAGCAGATATTCGGCCGACATCGTCAGGATGCGTGCCGCCGATTCGGGATCGTTGACGTTGAGGTAAATACGAATGAGGTCGAGGAATTTCGGGTAATTTGCGGGCTCGATCTCGACCAGCTTAATGACAGCTTTTTCGGCCCCGGCCGCGTTTTGCGAATCGAGGCAGCAGTCGATCAATAAGTAAAGAACATCTCGGTTATACGGCTCGTTTTCGAGAATCTCTTCGAGCAGCGAGGCCGCCTTTCCGGCACGGCCTAGCGCTGTTTGGGCTTTAACGAGTCCCCCGAGTATCCGCAGATCGGTCGCCTTGATGTCGTAGCCCTTCATCAACGCCCGGATCGCCTCTTCGTGCTTTCCCTGCCGGCCAAAACGGGCCCCGGCTTCGGAAAATGCCTCAACGGCCTCGTCCTTTTGGTTTTCGCGAAGGTACGAGTCCGCCAGATTCATGCAGACGTCGGTATTGTTCGGGTCAAGCAGAGCGATCTGCTTGTACATGGCGAGAGCCTCGAGACGGCGGCCATTTTTTTGGTAATGTTCGGCCAGCGTCGCGTAGTGCTCACGGGCCTCGCTCAGAGAGCCTTTCGACTTGTGCAATTCGGCGAGCTTTGCCGAAACCTCGATCGAATCGGGCTGGATACGCGAGATCTTGTTAAAAATGGCGATCGCTTTTTGCGAAAAACCCTGAGCGTTATAGTGGTCCGCGACCTGCAAATAGCATTGGACGGCATCTTTCTTTTCGGAATTCTTGGCGTACAGGTCGCCGAGCATATTGAGCGTTGCGATGTCGCGCGGGTCGTTGTCGACAACCGCCCGGTACTCGGTGATCGCCGCGCGTATCTTACCCTGCGCTACGTAACGCTCCGCATTTCGCATCGCCTTTGTCTTATCGAAACTCATTTGTTGTCGCTTGATCAGTAATTCCGGATCGGTGATCGTACCAGGCACGCCGCTGCAGTGGACAGGCTTTTGTGAAGAGTGCACAGGTTAAATCACGGACGAACCTGTATTGATAAATTTAGCACGGGGAATAGGCGGTGTCAATGTTTTTTAATATTGTTAATCATCGTTTAGCATTTTATTTAGGCTAGTGCGTTTTGATTTTTCCATCCGGTTTCATTAGTCTCAATCTTTGCTCTGCTGAGACGTTTTTTATGCAAGCACTTATCCTCGCGGGCGGCAAAGGCACCAGGCTCAGGCCGCTGACCGTTTATACGCCAAAACCGATGGTTCCGGTCGTTAATCGTCCGTTTTTGCTTTATCAGATCGACGTTTTACGCACGGCGGGCATCACGGACATTACGCTCAGTTTAAGCTACCAGCCGGACAAGATACAGCAGATCCTCGGGAACGGGGAGGAGTATGGCGTCACACTGCGATACATTACCGAGCCGAGCCCGATGGGGACGGGCGGTGCGTACAAGTTTGCCTCCGATATAATTGGCGAGACGACGGTTGTTTTTAACGGCGACATTTTGACCAACTTCGACATTGGCAAGCTGGTCGAATTTCACAAGGCAAAAAAAGCAGTTGCGAGCATTGCCTTAGTCGGTGTGGCTGACCCGACACGGTACGGACTGGTCAAGGCGGGCGATGACGGCCGGGTCGAGCGTTTTGTCGAAAAACCAAAGGCCGACGAGATCGGCACACTCACGATAAATACAATAAATGCAGGTATTTACATCTTGGAACCGTCGATCCTTGAGCTGATCCCGAAGGACACAAACCGCTCGTTCGAATACGACGTTTTCCCTGACATTCTGGCCCGCGAACTGCCGTTTTACGCGTATGTGATGCAGGACGAATATTGGCAGGACATCGGGACGCCCTCAAACTATCTGGCCGCCCATCATGATTTCCTGAACGGCAAGATCAGTGGATTTGAACTCGAACGAAGCGCGGTTTCGGACGTCGCGACACGCTCCGAAATCGACAAACTGTCGTTCATCGGCGAAGGCTGCGTCATCAAACCTGGTGTGAGAATCGTGAATTCGGTGATCGGAGCCGGTGTTCATGTCGAAGAAAAAGCGGTGATCGAAAACTCTGTCATCTGGTCGCACACGCGTATCTCAAGCTCGGCCGAGATCCGCAACTCGGTCATCGGCCGCAGCTGTCACATCGGCCGCAACGCTACAGTCGGTGCCGGGACGGTTTTGGGCGACAAAACCTCGCTAACGGACTATACCAAGGTGTAGCCTCAGTCAGTTTTCAGTTTCTAGTTTTCAGTTTGTCTGAATAGGATCCCGGAATGCCAGAGTTGCCAGAGGTAGAACTAATATCCCGATCGCTGGATACGCTCGTACGCGGCCGCACGATCAGCTCCGCAAAGCTACATCGGGCGAGGCTCGCACCTGACATTACGGCTGATGATTTTGCCGCTGCGCTGCAAAACACCAGGATTAATTTCGTCCATCGACGCGGCAAGCATATTCTCTTAGACCTCGGCAATGAAAAAACGCTGATCGTGCACCTGCGTATGAGCGGGCGATTTTCTTTATTGACCTCGAACCGCGAAGACCCTAAATTCACACACGCCGTTTTTTATTTCGAAGACGAAACGCGCCTCATTTTTGACGACCAGCGTCATTTTGGCCTGATGAAGATCGTCGCGACGCCCGAGCTGCACGAAACGAAAGAATTAAAGAAATTGGCCCCGGAACCCTTTTCGGACGAGTTTTCCGTCGAATATCTCCAAAGCACATTAAAGACATCCAAACGCAGCCTAAAAGAGTTTCTGCTCGACCAGACAAAGGTCTGCGGACTCGGCAATATCTATGCGTGCGAAGCGATGTTCGCGGCGGGCGTTCATCCCGAAACACCCGCGAATCAGGTTCCGGTGAAGAAAATTCCACTGCTTTACGACAGCATTCGAGCGGTGCTCCAACTCGCGATCTCGCACGCCGGCGATCTCGCGGTCGATCCCGAAAATCTCGAAGGCGGTTATTTCAGCGTCGGCGACGAGACCGTCTGGTACGTCTACGACCGCGAAAATGAACCGTGCCGCAATTGCAATACGCCCATCGTTCGGTTAAAGCAAGGCGGCCGTTCGACGTATTTTTGTCGAAAATGCCAACGCAAATGAGGGCCGCGACCGATTACTGCTTGACAGTATTGTAATAAAATCACATCATCGTATTTATACTCGTGGTGAGTTAATGCGACTTGCGACCACGTTAAATAATCCGCTAAACAGCTAACAGACAAATCTTACGGAAAAGTCTCGCTGTTTGGCGAGGCTTTTCTTTTTGTCCGACAAACTTCAGTTTGTCGCGGCATGCAACAAACTGAAGTTTGTTGGACGACATTATGAAAAACTTCCGAGAACTCCTCGATTCCGACGGCGTCTATGTATTCGACGGTGCGGTCGGGACGCGGCTTTACGACAAGGGCGTCTACATCAACCGCAGCTACGACGAGCTGAATATCGCCGCGCCCGATCTAGTCCGTGAGGTGCACGAGGAGTACGTCGCCGCCGGTGCGGATATTATTGAGACAAATACGTTTGGAGCGACGCGACATAAATTGCAGCCGTACGGGCTCGAATCGAAGCTACGCGAGATCAATATCGCAGCGGTAAAACTCGCACGTGAAGCCGCCGGCGAGAATGTTTACGTCGCCGGTGCGATCGGACCATTGGGTCTGCGGCTCGAGCCGTTCGGGCCGACATCTTTTGACGAAGCGAGAGAGATGTATAAGGAGCAGGTCTCGGCCTTGCTCAATGGCGGCGTTGACCTCTTTATCCTCGAAACCTTTTCCGAGCTGCCGCTGATCGAGCAGGCTATTAAGGCTGTCCGCGAGCTTACCGGTCTGCCCATCATGGCCCAAATGACGATCCAGATGGACGGCAAAACGCTGTATGGCGATACGCCGGAGCATTTTACGAAAAAGCTCGACGCACTCGGTGTCGATGTCATCGGCCTCAACTGCGGCATGGGGCCAAACCACCTGCTCAACGCACTCGAAAAAATGCGTGCCGTCACCGATAAACCGCTTTCGGCACAACCAAACGCCGGCTTGCCGCGTGACGTGCAGGGGCGTCAGTTTTATATGGGCTCGCCGGAGTATATGGCGGAATTTTCGCGAAGATTTGTGCAGGTCGGGGCAAAATTTGTCGGCGGCTGCTGCGGCACGACGCCGACACATATTAAATTGATCGCTAACGCCATCCGCTCGATCAGCCCGCGACAAGCGATTAGCGAAGTCCGCAATCAACCCGTGACCGTCGCGGAACTAAAACCCGAGGACGTTCAGGTTGTCGATCCACTCGAACGCTCTCGATGGTCGGCAAAGATCGCGCGCGGCGAATTTGTCACCTCGGTCGAAGTCCTGCCGCCAAAAGGATGCGACGCGCAAAAGACGCTTGATTCGATCAGATTGCTGAAAGACGCCGGAGTTGACGGCGTAAATATCCCCGACGGCCCGCGTGCCCAGACGCGCATGTCCGCCCAGGCGACCGCCGTGCTCGTCGAACGCGAGATCGGCATCGAGGCCGTCCTGCATTACTGCTGCCGCGACCGCAACCTGCTCGGCATGATGTCCGACCTGCTCGGTGCCGCCGCGTTGGGTCTGCACAATCTGCTGCTCATCACCGGCGATCCGCCAAAGATGGGGCCGTATCCGGACGCGACCGCCGTTTTCGACATCGATGCCATCGGCCTGACCAACATGGTCAACAAACTCAACCACGGCCTCGATCTCGGCAACAACCCGATCGGCAAACCGACCGCCTTTTCGATCGGCGTCGGCGTCAATCCCGGTGCCGTGAATATGGAAGAGGAGATCCGCCGCTTTGAATGGAAGGTCGAGGCCGGCGCCGAATACGCCATCACGCAGCCCGTTTTCGATACCGAGCAGCTAAAGCGTTTCCTCGATATGATCTCGCACGTTCGCATACCGATCGTCGCCGGCATCTGGCCGCTCATCAGCTTTCGCAACGCCGAATTCATGCACAACGAAGTCCCCGGCGTAAACGTCCCCGCCGACATCCTCGAACGCATGCGTATCGCCTCCGAAGAAAGCAAAGAAACCGCAAGAGACATGGGCATCGCCATCGCCCGCGAAGCCCTCACGGAAGTCCGCGACGTCATCCAGGGCGTCCAGGTCTCGGCCCCGTTTGGGAATGTGAAGTACGCGTTGCAGGTTTTCGAGGCGTTGGCGGAGTTTGGAGACGTAAAACCATAAAACGGTCACAATACAGCGTTCGCTGGCTTCGGGATTTGGCTTCGTCCCAAGACAGAATCTCGCCGTCTTAAGACAGAACCGATCCGTCTCGTCAGGATTTCGTTTCCGGGCGACAGGATTTCGCTCCAGGGCGACAGGATTTCGCTCCAGGGCGACAGGATTTCATTCCAGGGCGACAGGATTTCGTTCCAGGGCGACAGGATTTCGTTCCAGGGCGACAGGATTTCGTTCCGGGGAGACAGGATTTCGTTCCGGGGCGACAGGATTTCGTTCCGGGGCGACAGGATTTCGTTCCGGGGAGACAGGATTTCGTTCCGGGGCGACAGGATTTCGTTCCGGGGCGACAGGATTTCGTTCCGGGGAGACAGGATTTCGTTCCGGGGAGACAGGATTTCGTTCCGGGGCAGCAATATTCAGGTCGCGGAATTAAGTAATTAGCACGATCTTGCCGGCGGATTTGTCGTTTATGACGGCGTTATGTGCGGCCGCAGCGTCCTCGATCGGAAATGTCCGGCTAATGACCGGATTCAGGTAACCTTTACTCAGACCTTCGTAGATCGCGGCGTGAATCTCTTCAAAAGCAGCTCGCGGGGCGTTGTACAGGGCCATTCCGGTGACGGTCGCGTCCTTGCCCATGATCGCACGCGGATTAAAATCTAGGCTGCCGCGATTGCCGACCACGCAGATGCGGCCGAACATCGCCAGCACTTCAAAATCCTTTTGCAGATTAACGTTCGCGAGCATTTCGATAATGACGTCAACGCGCAAGTCAGTACCACCTGCGGTAGCGGGTGGTTGAATACTATCAATGATCCTTTGGCCAGCCGCCGAATATGCCCGCATTGAACCGCCCGCTACCGCAGGTTGTACTGACAAATGATCCATGACAACATCCGCGCCTTGCTCGGCCACCAGCTTTTTTCCCTCGTCCGAACTCGCGGTGCCAATTACAGTGACACGTCCGGTTTCGCCACCGGCAAGCAGGGATGCTTGCCCTCCAGTCAGCCACTGCACCGCCGCGATACCGACGCCTCCTGACGCACCGTGGATAAGAACGGTCTCGCGGGCCTTCACTTTTGCCTTTTGAAACAACGCACGATAGCTCGTCGCATACGGCGTCCAGATTCCGGCTCCTTTTTCAAAGCTGACATTTTCTGGCAAGCGACCGAGATCGATCTCTTCGCAAAGTGTAAATTCGGCGTACGTTCCGGTTATAGATTGTGCTGTGTAAACGCGGTCGCCCGACTTCCATCTGGTCACGCTTTCGCCGACGGATTCTACAACGCCCGCCGCGTCCTTACCCGGCGTGTAGGGCAGCGACGGAACGCTAGCGTAATTTCCGCTGCGAATATACGTCTCAACCGGATTGACTCCGACCGCGTGAACGCGGACTAGCACCTGCGTACCTATGGCTCGCGGCGTCGCGGCCTCTTCGAGCTTCATCACCTCAGGCTCACCAAATTCGCGGACGACTATTGCTTTCATATAATTAAAAAATATTTGCCCGCGAATTATGCGAATGAACACGAATAAAAATCTCTTCATTCGCGTCTTTTCGCGTAATTCGCGGGCAAAATTTTACTTCATTATGCGATTATTCTACTCCACCGTCACCGATTTCGCGAGATTTCGCGGCTGATCGACGTCGCAGCCGCGGCGAACGGCGATGTGATACGACAGTAGCTGCAAAGGCACGATCGAGAGGATCGGGCCGAGCAGGTCGGATGTTTCGGGGATCTCGATGACGTGGCTTGAGACCTTGCTGCTCATCGTGTCGCCCTCGGTCAGCACCGAAATTATGATGCCATCGCGGCTCTTTACCTCGACGATGTTTGAGTGCGTTTTTTCGTAACGCAGTTCGCTGCCCGCGTTGCCCTTTTCACGCGTGTTAACGACAACGACCGGTAATTTTTCGTCAATCAGGGCGTTCGGGCCGTGCTTCATCTCGCCCGCGGGGTAGCCTTCGGCGTGGATGTAGCTGATCTCTTTGAGTTTCAACGCGCCTTCGAGAGCGACCGGGAAGTTGATGCCGCGACCCAAGTATAGGAAGTCCTGAACGCGGAAGAATTCTTTAGAAAGCTCTTCAATCGAATCGGCATCGTTCAGCAATTGCTCGATCTTTAGCGGCAATTCCGCCAGATCCTGCGACAATTTTTTGGCCTGGGTTTCATCGATCTTGCCGCGAAGCTCACCCAAATATAACGCGAAGAGGTACAACGCGATCATCTGCGCCGTAAAGGCCTTGGTCGAAGCCACGCCGATCTCCGGCCCGGCGTGCGTCAATATCGTGCCGTCAGCCTCGCGCGTGATCATTGACCCATGAACATTGCAGATCGCCAGCACCTTGCATCCGGCCTGTTTTGCCTCGCGCATAGCGGCGATCGTGTCGGCCGTTTCGCCGGATTGCGAAATTACGATTAGCAGATCGGTATCTCGCAAAACCGGGTCGCGATAGCGAAACTCGGAAGCGTAATCGACATCGACCGGAATCCGCGCGAGGCTCTCGATCATATATTTGCCAGCAAGCCCGGCGTGCCACGATGTGCCGCAAGCCGCGATCTTGATCGATGTCACGCCCAGGAAATCCGCTTCGGAAATGTCCATCGGGTCAAGGTAAACCTTGCCCGTATCTAGCGAGACGCGGCCCTGCACAGTATCGCGGACGGCACGCGGCTGCTCGTATATCTCCTTGAGCATAAAGTGCTTAAAGCCGCCCTTCTCCGCCATGATCGGATCCCACGTGATCCGCTGCTGCTCTGGCTCGACGACATGCCCGTCAAAATTAGTGACCCGGACCGAATCTTTCGTAAGAACAGCGATCTCGCGATCTCCAAGGAAAAATACATCTCGCGTATGGGCCAAAATAGGCGGAATATCGGACGCGACGAAAAATTCGCCATCACCCATCCCGATGACGACCGGCGGACCTTCGCGAACGGCGATGATTGTGTCCGGCTCGTCAACCGAAATTATCGCGAGAGCAAAAATGCCGCGAAGCTCGGCGACCGTCTTACGCGTCGCAAGCTCAAGCGACAACCCTTCGGTATCGACGTAATGTCCGATCAGATGAGCCACGACCTCGGTGTCCGTCTCGGTGTAAAACTTATGTCCGGCCTCCTGAAGCCGCTCTTTCAGAGTCAAGTAATTTTCGATAATCCCGTTGTGAACAACCACGACCTTGCCCGATTGATCGCGATGAGGGTGAGCATTCTCCTCGGTCGGACGCCCGTGCGTAGCCCAACGCGTATGCCCGATGCCGTAGTTCCCATCAAGCGGATTCAGCCGGATCGCCTCTTCGAGATTACGCAACTTGCCCTCGGCACGCCGCAGTGAAAGATGATGTTCATCATCCACAACCGCGATCCCCGCCGAATCGTACCCGCGATACTCAAGCTTCCTGAGACCGTCGATTATCAACGGCACAACCTGTTTATTCCCAACGTATCCGACTATTCCACACATAATTTATTCGACCGAATGGTAGGTTTGTAAGACAGCAACCAGAACAGCCTCCTCTTCCAGTCCGTCGAATGCTGCCTTTCGAAGCTTGTCTGCGTAATCCGATATAGCCGAAAAATTCTCCTGAATATCGAATGTTGTGTCTGGGTAAATTAGATTGATTCGATCTGCGATTATCTGTCCGAATTGAGACAAGTAGCGACCGTCAATATCTCGCTTAATTGTACAGCCGCCGAAAACTGTCGCGAACTCATCAGCAAAAGTTCGCAGTAGAGCTTGATATGCCGGAGATTGGAGGTCAGGAATGTAAACCTCAACCCTTGCCCGCGCGGATAGTGGCAATGAATTTCTCCTTTCTTTTATCGAAATCTTTCATACGTTTTAAAGATTCCTCCGCAGAAAGTTTCATCCTCGGGGGACGTTCGCTTTTTTCCGTTTTTACAACTTTAAGATTTGTTTTACTCATAACCAGATTTGTTCCACGAAGATATATTAGCACAAAACACGCCTGCTTTTTCCAATCCTTCTTCATCGAAAAAGCCGCTTAGGATAACTTTTTTCTTTCTCTCGCTGGGGCTCCCAAAACCAACGTATTCGCCTCAATATCTTTCGTCACCACACTTCCTGCCCCGGTTATTGCTCGGTCGCCGACCGTTACAGGTGCGATGAGCATCGTGTTCGAACCGATCTTAACACCGTCGCCTATATGGGTCGGATGCTTGTTTTTGCCGTCGTAGTTACAGGTGATCGTGCCGGCACCGATGTTGGTTTTTTCGCCGATGGTTGCGTCGCCGAGATAGGTCAGGTGGCTGGCTTTGGAGCCTCGACCGAGACGGGTTTTCTTTAGTTCGACAAAGTTTCCGACCTGCGATTTGTCGATCATCACAGCGTGGCCGCGAAGGTGGGCCATCGGGCCGAGCGTGCATTCATCGCCAACCTCGGAATTGCGTATCAGGCAATTGTCGCGGATTTCGACTTTGTTTCCGATCCTTGAATTGTGGATGCGTGTCCCGGAGCGGATGATGCATCCCTCGCCGATGACGCTATCGCCTTCGATTGTGACGTTCGGGTGAATGACCGTGTCGCGTCCAACGGTCGCGCGGGCGCTGATGTAGGCGGCTTTCGGGTCGATGAATGTCACGCCGCTTTCGAGCATCAGTTTAGCGACTGTTTGGCGGCGGATCTGTTTTTCCATGTCGGCGAGTTGGCGGCGGTCGTTGACGCCCTCAACCTCATTCGCATTAGGAGCGACATAAATGCCGACTCGCTCGTCGTCGGCTTTCAGGATGCCTGGAACATCCGTCAAGTAATACTCGCCCTGAGCGTTGTTATTCGACAGGCGCCCAAGGGCATGATAAAGCTTGGCAGAATCAAAGCAGTAGAATCCGGCGTTGATCTCGTCTATGGTTTTCTCTTGGTCGGTAGCATCCTTTTGTTCAACGATCTTGGCGAATGTTCCATCCGCCTGTCTGACAACGCGTCCGTACCCCGACGGATCGGGAAGCCGAACGGTAAGCAGCGTCGCTGTTGCTGTTTCAGCACGATGCTGATCGACAAGCGCCTTGATCGTATTAGCCCTTATCAACGGAACATCGCCAGTGAGAACCAGTATCGTCGAATCTTTACCCGCGTACATTTCCCGCGTAGAGCCAATGGCATCGCCGGTTCCGAGCTGCTTTTCCTGCACTGCAAAACAAACGCTATCACCCGAGAATTCGCCAAGCACAGCCGCCTTTACCTCGTCCGCCTGATAGCCGACTATTACACAGACGCTTTTTGGGTCGAGGGCTAATCCGGCCTCGATAATGTAATTAACGAGCGGCCGGCCATCAAGTTCGTGCAATACTTTGGCGCGGTTCGACTTCATTCGCGTACCGAGGCCGGCGGCCATTATCAAAATGTTGAGATCAGTTTCCACAATAAACAATTACGAATTACGAAGGATCAATTACGAATTACAGAGTCCATTCGTAATTCGTAATTGATCATTCGTAATTAATTTTTCCCTCGGCTGCAACGCACACAGCAACAAGACTTGGGCGAGTTTGTCAGGGTTGTGCCGGACCATCTCGCCGTCGTCCAACAGATTACCATAAACGATCTCGGCTCCCTCAATCGTTTCGGGCGAGACTGAGCCGTGAACTCCGATTTGTTCGGCACCCTCATCGGCGTATTTTTCGGCTTGAAATTCGCTGATAGGATGGTTATTTACGATGACGTAATCAAAATCGATCTGCGGGGCGTAATCGCGAACTATTTCAAGATGATGCCGCGCCGAAAAACCGTCCGTCTCGCCCGGCTGCGTCATCAGGTTACAGACGAATATCTTAATTGCCCGCGACGCGGAGATCGCATCGGCAACGCCTTCGACGAGGATCGGTGGCAGCAGGCTTGTAAAGAGCGACCCCGGCCCGACGGTTATTACATTTGCGGCGGCGATAGCAGTTAGCGTTTCAGGCATCGGCTTGCAATCGGCGGGGTCGAGGTAGAGGCGTTTAATCAAATGGCCGACATGGCCAATATTTGTTTCGCCGCGAACCGTTGTGCCGTCGTTCAGCTCGGCCGCGAGCCGCACATCGGCGACAGTCGCCGGATAAATATGGCCTTTGCTTGCCAAAATTTCTGACGAAAGCTTGACCGACTCGGCAAAATCGCCCGTTATTTCAGTCAAAGCAGCAAGAAACAGGTTCCCGAAAATATGTCCACCCAGATCGCCGTCGCCGCGAAAGCGATGTCTGAATAGCTGCGACAGCAATTGCGAATCCTCGCTCAGCGCCACCATGCAGTTGCGGATGTCGCCCGGCGGCAGCATTTGCAGCTCGTCGCGCAGGCGGCCTGAGCTGCCTCCATCGTCGGTGACCGCGACGACCGCCGAGAGGCTCTCGATCCATATCGGCTCGGTGGCCTCGGCGTTGACAAAATGCTTCAGCCCCGAAAGCAGCGTCGACAGACCGTTTCCACCACCTATCGTGACGAAATTCAAACCGGTCGATGTATCGGAAAAAAGATGGTGCTTCATCGTCGGAGCCGGGCAGGATCTATTCGGCGGAGGGGAAAAGATTCAGCTCAAAGTCGTAATTTCGAAATTCTTAATTTGTAATTCGCGTTCGGCGAGCGCTGCCGACTGGTAAAAGTTTAACATTTTTTTCCAGCTGCGGACAATAAAATATGTCGGCACTGTTCACAGGCCCCCAACGAGTAAAAAAAACTTGTCGATGCCCGCTTTTTTGTGGTAAATTTAAATTTGCGGTCAGCTATGTGTGACCAACCGGCCGCGTTGCCTAAACAACTCACCGAATATACAATAAATTCCGCATCGGCATTTCCCGAACGAGTGCACCAAATGGCAGATACGCCTTTTATTTTGCAAGAACATCAGTTTCAGAGGCTTAAGACGGTCCTGGCTCGTCTGTGCGTCGAATGTGCGGCCCGTGTTGTATTTCTCATCGATCGCGACGGCCAGCCGATAGCGTTTCATGGTGAGATTGGCGACATGGACACGACCAGCTTTTCGTCGCTTGCGGCCGGTAATGTGGCCGCCACCAGCAGCATGGCCAAGCTGATCGGCGAGGATGCATTCCCGTGTGTCGTCCACGAGGGCGAGCATGAAAGCATCTACATCAGCATCATCGGCCGCAGTTTGCTGGTAGTTGTGTTTGACGAACGGTCAACGCTCAGCCTCGTAAAGATCCGCTCAAAACGCGGCAGCTTTGAGGTTGCGGGCATCCTAGACGAAGCGACGACCGACTCGGCCAATTTCCGCATCAATCAAAATTCATTCTTCTCCGAGATCACGGACGAAGACATTGACAGTTTGTTCAGCTAGTGCCAATTAACGCCGAACCTAACTAATAATTTACAGCCCCAAGATTATGACATTCATCAACTACGCATCCCGCGAGATAAATTGCAAGATCGTTTACTACGGCCCCGGCTTGTGCGGCAAGACCACGAATCTGCAATATATTTACGATTCGACGGCTCCGCAGGCAAAGGGCAAACTCATATCCCTGGCAACCGAGACTGACCGGACGCTGTTTTTTGATTTCATGCCGCTCGAACTCGGTACGGTGCGCGGATTTAAGACGCGTTTTCATCTCTACACGGTTCCCGGCCAGGTCTATTACGACGCCTCGCGAAAGCTGATTCTGAAGGGCGTGGACGGCGTTGTCTTCGTCGCCGACAGCCAGGAAGAGCGAATGGACGCCAATATCGAATCGCTCTATAACCTCGAAGAAAATCTCGGCTCGCAGGGCTACGACATTAGTCAGATACCGTACGTCCTACAGCTAAACAAACGCGACTTGCCAAATGTAAGCCCATACGAAGAGCTTACCCACGAACTACAGAAAAAAGGCGAACCCATCTTCGAAGCCGTCGCCACCAACGGCACCGGTGTCTTCGACACGCTCAAGGCTGTCGCCAAACAAGTTCTTACTGAGTTAAGAAAAGGATAAGTCAGTACCACCTGCGGTAGCGGGTGGTTGACCAAAGATAAGGAAAGAGTCTGGAGCGAAATTTCCTGCCTCTTTTTTTGTGCTTTTCGCGTTTTCGCGATTAATGTTCATGCCTTTTGTGGTAAAGAAAAAGACCCGGGGACAGGAGAGTACCCGGGTCTTTTCTTTTTTAGCACCCGCTTGGAACGGGAACTATTTTGGCATCAGTACGCTGTCGACAACGTGGATAACGCCGTTTGACTGCATTACGTTTGCAATTGTTACCTTCGATTTGCCACCTTTCTCGTCGGTGATGATGACGTCCTTGCCGTCCATCGTTGCGGTCAGTGTGCCGCCGGCGACGGTCTTCATCGCGAATTTGCCCTTACCATCCTCGATTCCCTTTGCGATCGCCGCCGCGTCCATCTTGCCCGGCACGACGTGGTAGGTCAGGATGCCGGTCAGAGCCTTCTTGCTCTCAGGCTTGAGGAGCGTGTCGACCGTGCCCTTCGGCAGCTTTTCAAACGCCGCGTTGGTCGGAGCAAAAACCGTGAACGGCCCCGCGCCTTTCAGCGTGTCAACCAATCCGGCAGCCTTCACGGCCGCAACCAGCGTTGTGTGATCTTTCGAATTCACCGCGTTGTCGATGATGTCTTTTGTTTTCATCATCGGCGAACCGCCAACCATCGGGTTATCGTCAGCTGCCGGTGCAGTTGCTGTATTCGACATCGTGTTGTTAGCCATCGAAGTATTAGCCATTTTCGGCGCGGCATTATTAGCCATCGTATTGGCATTATTAGTCGCCATACCGCCACATGCCGCCATCACGGCCACCGCAGCGGCCATTGCAAAAGTCAATAAGAATTTCATTTAGTCTCTCCTCAAAGTCTGTAGAATTAAATTTGAAAACAGCGTCGCGGAAATCGTTTCTTTCTACGCAGCCCTTTCGGAACCACGTATGCGAAAACCTGCGAAACTTGCCACACTAAAGGATTCGCTCAAAGTTCGGAAACAGATTCAGCTGTACAGTATCGATCATTTTATTATGACATCGATGCTTTCAGCCTATTTAAGCCACCTCGTCTCAATCCTTTAATTCGCTGTATGATATAAAAAGGAATTTTCTGAGTATGTGCGCTGCCATACATACAGAGCCAAAAATGTCGCAAACAAAAAAAAGCCGAATAAATCGACTTCTTTTTCTCATGCCTTTTGTGGCTAAACTAAATGGCGGAGCCGACGGGGCTCGAACCCGCGACCTCCAACGTGACAGGGCAGTGATCGACTTGTTAAAAGAGGGTTAACTATGCCTGTTTTCAGGCACTTAACAAAAACTAGCAACTAGGTTTCGACCTAGTTGCTTTACTTATGCGGAGTTTTTTGGGTACGTTTTGGGGTACATTTTTACACAACGTTTTTAACTTGGTGTATAATCCCAAAAAAGCCCGACGAAGTAGTTACTGCTACAATGTTTCCATTCTTTTCGTCATTGTTTTAATAAATCCAGCTTTATCCTTTTTCACTTCTTTCAACAATGCTTTTCTGTCTTGAGGTGTATGGAAATATTTTTCTGCCCATAAATTGATCTCAATAAATACGGGAAGCAGGTCAATTCCTTTTCGAGTCAACTTGTATAAAACTTTCGCTTTGCTGTCCGGGTGGTCTGTTTTTTGAATAAATCCATTTTCTACCAATGACTTCAATCTGGCAGCTAAAATATTAGTGGAAATGCCTTCCGGGGACTTTAAGAAATCACCGTAAGTGCATTCTTTTGCCGTCATTAAATCCCTGATAATCAGCAGCGACCACCTGTCACCCCAAATATCAAGCGAACAACTAATCGGACAATCTGATCTTTTTTTTGAGTTTTTCATAAAAAAAGTTAAAAAAGCACTTGCACATTGCAAGTAATAGTAATAGTATCTGTCTTGCACTTGCATTTTGCAAGTAAAATTAGTCTATCAAAAATATAGATAGGGGACAAACAAAATATGACAAACAATGCATTAACAATAGAAACTCAATATGCAAATATTGACAACAAACAAATTGCTTATCGCAAATTCGGCAACGGCACGCCTGTTATTTTGGCAAACCGTTTCAGAGGAACATTGGACACTTGGGATCCGCTATTCCTTGATCTGTTAGCCGAAAATAACACGGTAGTAACTTTTGACTATTCGGGTATCGGCTATTCCGAAGGCGAATTGCCTATTGATTTACACGAAGTAGCCGCAGAGGTGGTAAAAATTGCCGACTATCTAAACATTGATAAATTTATCGCGGGTGGCTGGTCGTATGGCGGACTGATTGCTCAGTACACAACCTTTCTAAATCCTGAGAGAGTGTTATCCACAATCGTAATCGGTAGTAACCCGATGGGGAAAAATGCACTGGGTATAGAGCAAGCATTTATGGAAAGAGCTTTGAAACCTGTCAATGATTTTGAGGATGCTGTGGTAATTTTCTATGAGCCTACGTCAGAAAAAAGTAGAGCTGCTGCTGCTGCATCTGCACAAAGAATTTTTGCTCATGCTGATGTATCTAAAATTCCTGCAACGCAAGAGATATTCAATCGCTATTTTGCTGCAGCTCCACAATTAGAAGAAGATAAAGACCATTTTAGAGAGGCGTATGCAACTTTAAAAACGCCTGTATTGGTTATTTCTTCCGACCACGACATTTCTTTTCCCGTTGAAAATTGGTTCCCGTTACTCAAAAATGCCCCTACCGTGCAACATATTATTTTGCCGGATTCGGGTCATGGACTGCACTTTCAATATCCTGAGTTAACAACTCAATACATTAATGCTTTTCTAAACACTTAAATGTGGTAGGAATAGTGAAAAATAGAATGGTAATCGCTCCATTCCTATCCCAGTCGCAAAAAACGACATTTACTTACAAGGAATAAATAAAATGAATACATCAGGAAATACAGTTTTTATCTCTGGCGGTAGTGCCGGAATAGGTCTTGCCATCGCTAAAAAATTAAGTGCCGTTGGAAATAAAGTAATTATTAACGGACGTAGTGAAGAACGTTTGCAGGATGCATTAAACGAATTAGAAAATACAGTTGCCATTCAAGGTGATTTATCAGAAAAAGCCGATAGAATTCGCATTGCTAATGAACTAACCGAAAAGCATCCTGAAGTAAATATCATCATCAATAACGCAGCTATTGCATTTTTAAATGACTTGGCGGACAAATCCATCAATTCATCAGAACTTGCAGCTCAGGAAATGAATACCAATTATGTAGCTGTTATTGATTTTACAGAGTTAATGTTGCCGCAATTATTAAAACAAGAAAACGCCGCAATCATAAACATCACTTCCATCGCCGCCTTTAGAGGTAATAAATACGGTCCAACTTACGCTGCCAGTAAAGCCGCTTTACACAGTTACACCGAAGGTTTGCGAGATGTTTACGAAGAAAATGAAAACTTACAGATATATGAAGTTTTCCCACCTTTGGTAAACACAGAATTTTCTGCCGCAATTGGTGGTGAAAATGGAATTCCACCAGCAGAAGTTGCCGATGAATTATTGATCGCCTTAGATAAAAATCAGTTTGAAGTTCCTGTTGGGGATAGTAAAAAATACCATTCAGCCATTCAGGAAGCATTCGCAAACATTAAAAACTAAAAGAAAAAAATGAAAGCAATAAGATTTAACGAAACAGGCGGACCAGAAGTCCTTATTTACGACGAAGTTCCGATGCCGGAACTGAAAGAATCAGAGGTTCTGATTCGGGTCGAAGCGGCTGGTGTCAACTATGCCGATATTACTCGGCGGCGAGGTGATTATTATCCCGAACAGACACCTCCGCCGTATACGATTGGGGCGGAAGTGGCTGGCACGATTTCCGCGATTGGGTCGGGCGTGACAAATCTCAAAGTCGGAGATTTTGTAGTTGCCACGCCGCCGACCGGAGGTTATGCCGAATATGTATCCGTGCCTATATCATTGGTTATTCCGGTGCCGCCGGGTTTAAGTGCGGCTCAGGCGACAACTTTGATGGCCCAAGGTATGACGGCGGCGTTCTCTATAAGCAGGCGGCAAGAATGCAGCCGGGTGAAAGTATTCTGATAGAAGGAGCTGCCGGAGGTGTCGGGTCATTTGCGGTGCAGTTGGCTAAACTATACGGAGCCGGTCAGGTAATCGCCGCCGCCAGCACTTTAGAAAAGAGGAAACTTGCAGAAAGTCTCGGTGCTGATGCTTCCGTCGACTATACCGAGCCGGATTGGGCTACGAAGGTTCGGGAAATAACCGGCGGTAAAGGAGTTGACATCGTGTTGGATTCTGCCGGAGGCGACATCACCGGACAGGCGCTCGATGCGATGGCTACTTTTGGGCGATTGATCTATCTGGGACAGTCGAGCGGTAAAATACCGAATATTGATCCGTGGAAATTGACGATTCCAAGCCACACGGTAACCGGATTCAGCATTTTTGCATACCTTGCTTTTCCTGAGCTAATTCAAAGCACCCTGACGGAAATCATCGGGTTTGTTCTGAGCGGAAAGCTGTCCCTTCAAATCGGCACGGTGCTACCGCTCTCGCAAGCTGCTGAAGCACATAGACTAGTTGAAGGGCGTAAAACGACAGGCAAAGTAGTCTTGGAACCATGGGCTTAAGTTAACCAACGCCCGATCAATTTCAGTGTCCGACTAATAAAATTCTTCAGAGGAGCTAAGATCATGGAAATTAACGGAAAAACAATTCTAATCACCGGCGGAACAGCCGGTATCGGACTCGAGGCTGCAAAACAATTTTTAGCCAATGGTGCAAAGGTCATTATTACAGGCCGGAATCAATCGAAGCTGGATGCGGCGAAAGAGCTTTATCCTTCTTTGACCGCAATCAAGAGTGACGCGGCAAACGCCGAAGATGCGCAAGAACTTTTCGATCAGGTGAATGCACTTGGAGGGATCGATATCCTATACAACAATGCCGGTGTTATGAGTGGCCCGCTTAATCTGGGGGCGGCGAACGATAAACATTTCGAAGCTGCAGAGAGTGAGATAAACATTAATTACCTAGGCGTTATTCGCCTGAACAACATTTTTATGGAGATGTTGAAATCCAGGAAAGAGGCTGCAATTATTAATACAAGTTCAATACTCAGCTACGTCTCTTTCGTGCTCGGCCCGACGTACTCAGCATCCAAAGCGGCGGTTCGTTTCTACACTGAGTGTTTAAGGGAGCATCTGCGGATCTTGGGCAGCAACGTAAAGGTATTCGAACTTTTGCCTCCGGTTGTTGCAACCGAAATGTCAGACGGCCTCGACGCGAAGGCGATAACGCCGGAACAACTGGTTAGTGCGTTGATCGCCGGAATAAAAAAGGACAAGTTCACGATCCGCGTCGGGGACACAAAATTGATATATATCCTGAATCGATTTCTTCCGAGCGTGGCATTTAAGCTGATCAATTCAGCGAAGAGTACCGGGCAGTTGCAGCAATAGTCTTGCTCGGTGAGCTTAGGGAATCAGGACCGGACTCAAATTGACTTCAACAGCCGGTCATGGATGTAAATGGTGAGAACGGTATATTCCGGAAGAGAGTAGGTTGGCAGCAAATCTCGGCTTCGTACAAATATTTAATTGAAATGAATCGTATCCACAATTTATGCAGTCATTTTTTGAATTTTTGTACAAGGGAGGCGGCGAGGCTCGAACCCGCGATCTCCAAAGTGACAGGGCAGTGATCGACTTGTTAAAAGAGGGTTAACTGTGCCTGTTTTCAGGCACTTAAAAAAAACTAGCAACTAGGTTTCGACCTAGTTGCTTTATTTATGCATAGTTTTTTGGGTACATTTTGGGGTACATCGGAGGACAACAGGAAAACCACTCCTGTAGATCACTCCGAACCTATTGGTTTTATTGATGATATCGTTGGGGCTTCCGGGACTCACACTCACAATCCCAACGTGACAGGGCAGTGATCGATTTGTTAAAAGAGGGTTAACTATGCCTGTTTTCAGGCACTTAACAAAAACTAGCAACTAGGTTTCGACCTAGTTGCTTTACTTATGCGGAGTTTTTTGGGTACGTTTTGGGGTACATTTAAGACGTTAAATCTATTGCCCGCTCCTGGTGCTGTTTGGATACCTGGGTGCCCGCACCGGTGCTGGAAAGAGTCTCATAAATCCTAGAAAGGCAGTGGAACCAGTGCGTAACCTTTTTGCTTCGTGAGTTAAGACAACGATTCCATTTTCTCGAGAATCATAGCGACGATCAGTAAAAGTTAAGCGTATAGCCTTTTTGACGCGAGTTTACCAACGAGTCAAATCCCGGGGAGCAAGCATAATGAATAGATTTTCACCGTTGATGGTCATACTTTTTGTATTTGGTATCGGATCGGCCGTTATTTTGGCCCAACCTGCATCGCCATCAATTTTCGTAATCCAAAACGTTACCGTCATCGATGGAACCGGCAAACCCGCGCTTCCCGGTATGCGCGTGACTGTCAGAGACGGCCGGATCGAGTCGGTCGAATCAATGCAAACGAAGGCCAAAATATCGGATGGAGCCAAGGTTATCGAAGGAAAAGGTAAGTTCCTCATCCCAGGACTGTGGGATATGCACGTCCACCTGGTCGATATCGACGAGGTTGCTCTGCCCGTGTTACCGATCTACGGCGTAACGTCTGTGAGGGATATGGGCGGCGATGTCCAGAAACTTATGGCGTGGCGTTCGCGAATTGAGTCCGGCGAACTCCTCGGCCCTCGGATCAAAATTTGCGGCCCGATGCTCGAAGGGAAATGGGAGCAAAAGCCCGGGGCCCGGACCGACCACATCTCCGTCTCCACTCCGGATGAGGCCCGCTCGATCGTTAACAAACTCGCCGACGAGGGTGTCGACTGTATCAAAATGCGCACATTCGCATCACCCGAGACCTATTTCGCCCTCGCTGCAACGGCCAAGGAACGTGGAATTCCGCTTGTAGGACATGCTCCGTGGGGCGTCGATCCGATACAGGCGTCCAACGCGGGCCAAAAAAGCTTTGAACATGCTTACTATCCATGGCCGTGGGCCGAGATCGCCCCGGAAAAGAAAAAGGAGATCGAAGACACCTTCAGAAAGAACGGGTCGATGATAGTGCCTACATTTATCACGTGGGAAGCATTCCGCTTTCCCTTCGAGACTGTAAGCGCAGTAATAAATGATTACGACGCTAAGAGCGACCCGCGTCTAAAGCTGGTTTCGCCCGCTCTACGAAAGAATTGGCTCTCCGGTCTAGAGGATATGAAACCTCAGAATATCGGTAGCCCTGGATGGAAGAAGGCTCTTGACCAGGTTTACGAACAAGTTGCGGATATGCATGACCAGGGCGTCGGCATAATGGCCGGTACTGATACCGGTGCAACAATGACTTATCCGGGAGCCGCTCTTCATCAGGAGCTAAAGCTATTTGTAACGAGATGCCGTTTCACACCTATGGATGCGATCCTGTCGGCTACGATCATGCCAGCCAAATTCTTTAAAATGGAAGATCGTCTCGGAACTATCCAGGCCGGTAAGTTCGCCGATATGGTGCTCCTAAACGCCGATCCGCTGAAAGACATATCCAACATTGACAGAATCGAAGGTGTGATGCTCCGGGGAAAATGGCTTGATCGCGCAGCTTTGGACAAGAGTCTGGCAAACGTCGAAAAACGGATAAATGAAGCGCGACAAAACGCAAAATAAGGCGGCGCCCTCGGCGTTTTCATAACCTGAGAAAAAGCAACATCACACATGACCGACGAAGCCGCCTTAGCAGGTTTCTTCACGTCCGAACACTTTGGCAAATTCCCGCGAATACAAATCCTAACTATCGAAGACCTGCGCCGTCTCGAATGGGCCGCTGTCGCGATGGCTTTTCTTGCCATCAATACCGCCTAGTGCTAAAGTTTGCTGTGAATCCTTCGCTGAAACCAACATTAACAGTCCTTACTACGGCGATAATCTGAATATTCTGCGGCGGTTTATAGAAAAGGAATTGCGGTGGCAAACAGGAGTTTTGAGTGAAAGCAACGGTTTTCGTCGGCACCAGTCTTGACGGTTTTATCGCTCGGCCCAACGGAGCTTTCGATTTTCTCGATGCAGGTGGAAACGAACCGCACGGCTACGATGAGTTTATTGCGACCGTGGACGCGCTTGTCATGGGCCGAAACACGTTCGAGGTGGTCCTGTCGTTAGGCGGCTGGCATTATGGGAAAAAGCCGGTCTTTGTCCTGAGCCATCACGCTCTGCCGGCGGCTCCTGCCGAAGCTGTAGTCGAACGCATGTGTGGAGACCCGTCGGACATCGTTTCGCAACTCACCAAACGCGGCTTTGAGCATATTTATGTGGACGGAGGGCTTACCGTTCAGGAATTTATTCGCGCAGGGTTCATTCAGCGTCTTATCGTCACTCGCGTGCCCGTGCTCATCGGCGACGGCATCCCGCTTTTTGGTAAATTGCTCCACGACATACCGCTAAAGCACGTAAACACACGCCAGTTCGCCAGCGGCCTCGTCCAAAGCGAATACGAGATCGCCGCCTGATAACTGAGGTTTTCTTGCGGGAACTACCGCTTAATGCTAAGTTTGCGGTGAATAACACTTCACCCATGAACACACTTTACTACGGCGAGAATCTGAATATTTTGCGGCCGCTTGTCAAGGACGAGCCGGGCGATCTCGTCTGTCTCATAATAAGTGATGGAATTTATCCGGCACTTCACTTGGAAGGAGTAATCAAATAATCATGACATTTCATTGGCACAAAAAATCTGTGGATGAACGCACGTTTGGACAAAGAATCGCCGACACGGTAGCTAACAGCATGGGGTCCTGGACGTTTATAATTATTCAATCTATCATCGTGGCTTTATGGATTGCCTGCAATTTTATTGCGTGGCAATTTCAATGGGATGTTTACCCCTTTATTCTATTGAATCTCGTCTTTTCCACCCAGGCCGCTTACGCCGCGCCGATAATCATGATGAGTCAAAATCGGTCTGCCGAAAGAGATAGATATCACGCAGATGCGGATTACAAAACAAACCTTGAGGCAAAAAAAGAGATTGAAGAACTAATGGTGATTCTTAATAAGATTGATGTTGATAAATTAGATAAAATAATTGCCCTTTTAGAGAAAGGACAACCTAAGAAATGATGGCGTTTTATCCGGCATTACACAGCAATATCTACTTCACCCATGAACACTCTTTACTACGGCGATAATCTTAATATTCTGCGGCGGTATATCAAGGACGAGTCGGTTGATCTTGTATATCTCCACCCGCCGTTCAATTCAAACCGGAACTACGACGTGCTTTTCAAGGCCGAAGCGGATGCGGTAAATCTATTATGATCAAAGAAAAAATCAAAGGTGAATTGATGCTTCTTCAATCTATTCCGCCTCAAAACAGGAATTGGACTAATGAATTACATATTGTCAATTGTTCTGCTGATGACCTTAGGAACGGCGCTCACATCCGCTCAGGCGAAAAAGAGTGCGAAGCCGCGAATTCCGGCTGCTGAAACTGAGTTGATCGAACTGGAGCGGCAGATGTCCGAGGCTCTTGTCAGACAAGACGCCGCGGTCCTCGGCCGTCTGTGGAGTAACGATCTAGTCTTTACATTTCCCAGCGGCCACATTTCTAACAAAGCTCAGCGACTCGCCGGTCAGAAACCCTCGGTCGAGTCTTCTCAATCTTCCAATACCAATGATGAGGTCAAGGTACACCTCTACGGCAATACCGCCGTCGTCATGGTGCTCTCAACGTGGAAAGGCAAAGAGGGGACGAAAGAATACAGCGATCAGTATCAAGCAACCCATGTCTGGGCAAGGCAGCAAGGACGATGGCAGCTCGTTGCCGCACATGTGAGTCAGGTCAAGAAGTGACGTGCGAGGCGGTCTCCATGACTGAGCGCCAGCTCCCCGACCACTTTCTTGTCAACAATACAGGTTAGTGTTACAGTTTGCGGTAAAATCCTCCTGTCACCAATGAACGCTCTTTACCACGGCGATAATCTTGATGTCCTGCGGAGTTTATTAAAGACGAGCGGTCGATGTTGAAATCAATCATGAGAAAAAATCTTTTCCTTTTCTGTATTGCCTTAATGTCGTGTCTTATTGCGGCACAGTTCACCCATCTTCAAGCCTAGGAGCCGCTTGATGGGCGCAACCATATCTTTCATGACGATCTTCTCGATAATTTAGTCGGGGATTGGAAACTCACTCGCAAGATCAAAGGCCAGACCGCCGAAAATACTCTCAAGGCCGAGTGGGTGCTCAATCATCAATACCTGATGCTGCACATGAAAAGCGTTAACAGTACACCGAATTATGAAGCAATGGTCTACATCGGTTATTAGAACACCAGCGAGCGATACGTCGTCCATTGGATCGATGTCTTTGGCGGCAGAGTTTGCGAAACGCTGGGCTACGGCAAACGCACCGGCAACAGCATCAAGTTCGTCTTCGAGTACCCGGACGGCCCTTTTAACAACACTTTCACATACGATCCGAAGACAAAAACAGGGGATTCGCTGATGGAGCAAAAATCTTCGACAGGCCAATGGAAAGTCTTTGCCGAAGACACTCTCCGAATGCCTTAGCGGCAGTGTCCTGTTTGACGGTTTTCGTTGTCCGTTTTGTGGTTTCGTGCTAAAGTTTCGGTGAATTAAACTGTCACCGATGAACACTCTTTACTACAGTGATAGTCATAAGATTCTTCGGGATAGATACGAATGAGATGGCGAGGAAACAACGGATCTGGATCGAGTGCCGCACGAGCGGGTGGAGTGGAAAGTGTTATGACCAAAATCGCAATATCGAAGGCCTGGCCCCGATGGCTTCCTATTCTTCTTTCACTCGCTTTTTTAAATCACGCCTCGAGCACATTCGGACAGGCAACGACGCGAAACCCGGGGCCAATTTGTGCTAGCAATAGTCCAAATAGTAAGGACAAGATAACTATGAACAAACATATTGTCTGCGACTTTGCTAATGCGATCAGCGAACGCAGTGTTGATAAGATTTATTCGTTAATGACGGACGATCATAAATTTGTTGATGCTCACGGTAATGAAGTTGTCGGTAGAGACAAAATGAAGGCGGGCTGGACTGGTTATTTTCAGATGTTTCCTGATTATAAAATCGAAATCATCGACATTTTTACCGATGACGACACTCTCGCAGCTTTTGGCTTCGCCAGCGGGACGTTTAAGGGGAAGCAAACCGACAATAAGGAAAATTATTGGCGACTTCCTGCTTCATGGAAAATAATTGTGGAAAACAACAAGATCAAATTATGGCAAGTGTATGCCGACACAAAAATTCCTTTTGACATCATTGAAAAAAATAAATGACGTCAAGTTGACGATTATTAAGCCGACATCAAATTGCCATACTTGCATTCCGATATCGGCGGGTTTTACTAATCGGTGCTTGTTCAGAACCAGGAGACCACGGATCTGGATCGAGTGCATCACGCGCGGGGTTGAGACGAAAGTGTGACGACCAAAATCGCAATATCGAAGGCCCAGCCCCATTCTTTAGATGTGGTTTGTTAGTCTCCATGAACACTCTTTACTACGGCGATAATCTGAATATTTTGCGGCGGTATATCCGGGATGAGACGGTCGATCTTGTATATCTCGACCCGCCGTTCAATTCGAACCGCAACTACAACGTGCTTTTCAAAGACGAGAGTGGGCTTGAGGCCGACTCGCAGATCATGGCTTTCCAAGACACTTGGC
>JBBRPZ010000025.1:0-78446 GCA_038227175.1 Pyrinomonadales bacterium
ACCGTCGCCTCACGCCAATACCGCTTTGCCTCACGTACGGTCGAGGCTTCCGGCAATCTGACTAACGTCGATTTTGTTGGATCGGAATAGGGGACATTCCGGAATTGACACTCAATGGGCGGTCTGCGGACCGCCTTTTTTTATGGTAATGGGAAGGGTTTTTCTGGGGGCCTTCCACAAAAACCTACTTCCTTTCGGCGGGAGCGGCTTCGCTGGTTGTCAAATGTACTCTTACCATTTTTTTGATCCTTGTTTTGTCGGCTTTGACGTTTACAATGGACGGCTCGGTGTCGGGTTCAGGTTGCGATTGCAACCCCAATCAGGTGATCGTCCAGCTCAGCAATCCGGCCGATCTTGTGGCAATTGCGGATCAATACGGGACCCCTGAGAAAGAAATCGAGCCAAACGAGGCCGTCTGAAAAGGCTGTCTTTTTGGCGCAAAACCAGGTTATCTGGTTTTTCAGTCCCATGAATGAAGGGTGAAAATATACAAGTTCTAGTCCTAAGCAGACGGCATGATTTCTCTCACGCCGCTCGGTATGCCTACCAAATTTTGGAATTCGTGGACATCCCGCGACAAACATTAAAACTCTATACCGGCGCCGCACGAAATGTCCCCTGGAAATTTGTGGTATAATTTCGGAAAAATCAGTTATTTTAGTACATTTTTAGTTTTTAGGAGATAATTAATGTCCATTGATCTAAGCAAAATTCAGGAAATGTTAGGCTCCGATGCTGACATGTTGCTGAACCACGTTTCTCATACAATTCCGAAGGAAAATATCCATCTGCCCGGCGGCGATTTTGTTGACCGTATTTGGACGAACTCGGATCGCAGTCCTAACGTTCTGCGCAGCCTACAGACGTTGAACGATCACGGCCGGTTGAGCGGTACGGGCTATCTGTCGATCCTGCCGGTCGATCAGGGGATCGAGCATTCGGCCGGTGCGAGCTTTGCTCCGAACCCGATGTATTTTGACTCAGCAAATATCGTCAAACTCGCCATCGAAGGGGGCTGCAACGCTGTTGCTTCAACATACGGAGTACTCGGCTCGGTCGCGCGCAAATATGCCCACAGGATACCGTTCATCGTAAAGATCAACCACAACGAGCTGCTGACCTATCCGAACCAGTTCGATCAGGTGATGTTCGGCACGATCGAACAGGCAAGGAACATGGGAGCGGTTGCGGTTGGTGCGACGATATATTTTGGTTCGGAACAGTCGACGCGCCAGATAACTGAGGTCGCCGAGGCTTTTGCGTATGCACACGAGCTCGGTATGGCGACTATTCTCTGGTGCTATCTCCGCAATCCTAAATTCAAAGGGCCCGAGGGCGACATGCACACCGCCGCCGACCTTACCGGTCAGGCAAACCACCTCGGCGTGACGATCCAGGCCGACATCATCAAACAGAAGCTGCCGACGATCAACGGCGGCTATAACATGCTCAACACCGAGAGTAGCTACGGAAAAACCGACAAACGCATTTATACCGAACTGACGACCGACAACCCCATCGATCTCGTCCGCTATCAGGTTGCCAATTGTTACATGGGCCGCAGCGGCCTGATCAACTCCGGCGGCGAATCAAAAGGTGCAAGCGACATGGCCGACGCCGTTCGGACCGCTGTAATCAACAAACGTGGTGGCGGTACGGGACTTATTTCGGGTCGAAAGGCGTTCCAACGCCCGATGACCGAAGGCGTCGAATTGCTCAACGCGATACAGGACGTTTATCTGGCAAAAGAAATAACGGTTGCATAACCAATATTGCCCGCAAAATTCATGAAATAAGAAAAGAATTTTCTATTTTTTTCGCGTCTTTTCGCGTATTTCGCGGGCAAAAAATCCTTATTTCTTGGAGTAGCTCTTATAGACCGTTTCGACCCACGTATCGGTTTTGATAAATCCTGAGCCGTAGTCTTTGTATTTGTCGGGCAGACCTGCCTTTTTCAGATCATCTAGCGTCTTTTTCTTCTTCATTCCGTCCTGAACGATCTTCGCGGTTTCGACGAGAGTATCGTGATAATTTTTGAGGTCCTGAACAGTCGACAGCGGGCCGTGGCCCGGGATGACTTTTGTGTCGGCCGGTATCTTCGCCAAGATCAACGCAACATTATTTACCAACCCCTGCACGCTGCCGCCGCTGTCGAGATCGACAAACGGGAACCGTCCGGCAAAAAAGTCGTCGCCCATGTGGACAACATTTGCATTTGCAAAAAAGATGACCGAGTCGCCGTCGGTGTGACCATTCGGGTAATGGACCGCCTTAATGTCGTCGCCGTCAAAGTGGATCGAAATACTCTCGTCATACGTCACCATCGGCCACGCGAACGACGGATAGGGCTGTACCGTCTGGCCTAAGATGGTATTTAATTGCGACAGACGTTTACGGACATTTGTCTGAGCGATAATTATCGATTCGTTGCCGAAGCTCTGGTTGCCTTCGGTGTGATCGCCGTGCCAATGAGTATTAAAGATAAATTTAGGAAACGGCGAGCCGAGTTCCTTCAATGCGTCACGCAGCTTTGCGCTCACGTTTTTGTAGTCGTCATCAATGATCAGAATCCCATCGGCACCGACTATCGCGCCGACATTACCGCCGCGGCCCTGTAGCATATAGACGTTTCCGGTTACCTTAGTAACCTTGATGGTCACGTCCTGTCGATTTTCAAAGTGGCTGTCGTCCCAATGGCCAAAAACGGCCGAAACGAATAGGCCGGTAATCAATAAACATGTAAATATTCGTTGCATTTTTTTCCCCTCCAGACGTAAAGTGATAAAAATCATAACAGATTACTGCATCCGTTTTCGGCTGAAAGGCGAAAATTACGATTGAGTTTTTAAAAACCATGGGTCTAGAGTAGTTAAGGTTATTATAGAGGATAGTTCCTCAAGAGAGTCAAAAGAGTTTTATAAAGGTCAATACGACGGTGATTGAAGCGGAACTCGCATTCTTTCAAGTGATAAAAAAACTTATCGGCACGAAGGCCGTTGAACTTTTGCATACGACGTTTGGCAAAGGACCATGGCAACGTCGCCGAAACCGGCGGGTGTCGTCACTGCGGAAAAGCAGGAGAAGACGCTCTATCAGCGGCTTGGCGGCTTGGCGGCTATGACGCTCTGGCCGCCGTTTCAGATGAATTTTTACTTCAGCTCGGCAAAAGCAAGCTGCTTGGCCGGTTTGTTTTTTGCCCGTGAATAACTCTAATTTACGCGAATATTTAGGATAACTCGATTCGCGTTTATTCGCGTTATTCGCGGGCAAAATCCTTAAACATATCTTCCACGGCCTATTTGGTAGCTACCTGTTAGAAACGGGTTGGTAGCTCGTTCATGTCCGATCGTGGTTTCGGGGCCGTGTCCGCAATACGCGGTAAAATCGTCACCCAGGCTGAGGATATTCGCGCGAATCGATTCGATCAATTGTTCGTAATCACCACCCGGCAGATCGGTTCGACCGATCGTACCGCTAAACAGACAGTCGCCCGTAAACACTTTTCGCTCGCTTTCTTCCGCTAGGACAACATGCCCGCGGGTGTGACCGGGACAATGCCGTATTGAAAATCTTAGCTCGCCAACCCTATAAACCTCTCCGTGTTCCCAATTTCGCGTCAATCGCGGCGGCGGTTCGTAGTCAAATCCGAGGGCTTTCATCTGATCGGGCGGAATGCCCATAAAAAGCGGCTGCCGCGGCAGGCCGTAATAGAGGTCTTCGTCGTCCTTGTGCAGGATAATTTCAGCCTCGGGAAACGCCCGGGATAGATCGGTCGTGCCACCCACATGGTCAAGATGTCCGTGGGTCAACGTTATCGCCTGAAGATCAAGTCCGTTGTCGTTGATGAACGCGACCAGTTCCTCCGATCGCTCGCCCGGGTCAATGCAGATCGTCTTTCGCGTCTTGTCGCAGGCGATGACGCGGGTGTTTTGTTGAAATGGCGTTAGGACAAAGGTCTCGATTATCATTCTGTGGTTAATTTATTCAGATAGTAATTTACGTCGAATTGATTGGACCGTCTTTCGTTCAGGACAAAAGTGATCGCGTCCCGATAGGTCTTGGTATCGGGCACGCCCTTAAAGCAGGGCGTTTCGATCTCTACCAGATTGAGATAGCTTATGAGGCAGCTCAACAACATCCACAACAATATCTCTCCGTCCGAGCCGATTGGATTGTGATTGATGATGGTCTCGCGATCATCGCGGATACCATCGCAGATACGTGCAAATTCGGCTTCGGTTATCCTCGTCATACCTCTTCTTCGTACATCAGATAATGCGAGGCGTGCATCCCGACTGCATCGTAAACCTTCTGAGCGTTGATGTTGTCAGTTTCGACGTAGAGCCGAAAACCGCACACATTTTGGGTTTCGGCAGCTTTTGCTTTTACAAAATCATAAAGCCGGATATAGATCTTTTGTCCGCGAAACTTCGGTAAAATATAGACGCTTTGTATCCACCAAAACCACGCGTTCCGCCAATCGCTCCACTCATAGGTGACCATCAGTCCGCCCGCGATCCGGCCTTCGATCTCGGCGACAACGTAAAAACCTTTTTTCTCATCACCGAAAATGGCGTTGACGCCCGCGGTCAGCGTCTCGGTGTCGAGCCGCTTGCCCTCGGTTTCGAGAGCCATCGCCTGGTTGAATTCAACCAGCGACTCGGCGTCTGTTCCATTTGCGATCCTTATATTCACATTCGTTTCCTTGACGAAACCTCTCACGTCCTCTAGCCTAGTATGTTTTGCGTAAGAGTGACGCCTTTAGGCGTTTAACGGCTTAAGCCGTCACTCTTACATAGCTTATGAAACTCAGAATACTTTATCACGGCAACTGCTTCGACGGCGTTTCGTCTGCTGCCATTTTTACCAAATTTTATCAGGCTAAGATCGCCCCGGGTGCCGAAGTTTCCTATACGCCGACAATGCATCGCGCCGGAAACGCATTTGATCGGGCGCAGTTTGACGGGGATGAGAATGCGATCGTCGATTTCAAATACTGTCCCGACGAGCGGCTAACGTGGTGGTTCGATCATCACCAGTCGGCCTTCCTCACGCCATCGGACGAGCAGCATTTTCTTGCCGACGCGTCTGGCAAAAAGTTTCTCGATACAACGAGTAAATCGTGCGCCGAATTCATCGCACGTGTTGCTAAGGAAAAGTTTGATTTCGAGGACGAGTCGCTTTCCGAGTTGATCCATTGGGCGCATATCATCGACGGTGCCTTGTACGAATCGCCCGCCCAATGCGTCGAGCTTCGGTCGCCGGCGTTGAAACTAATGCAGGTTATCGAGGGCGAGAAAGACCCGGCCTTTGTCGAGCAGATCATCCGGATGCTGACCGTACAATCGCTTGATGAGATAGTCGCTAGCGAAGCGATCCAAGGCAAGGTCGAACCAATCCTCGAACAGCATTGGTCGACCGTTGAGATCATAAAACAACGCTCGGTGGCGGAACGAGGCGTCGTTCGCTTTGACCTGACGGGCACGGGTATTGAGGGCTATAATAAATTTATCCCGTACTATTTCCACCCCGAGGTAACGTACGTCGTCAGCCTCAGCCAAAGCTCGTTTCGCACCAAGATCTCGGTCGGATCAAACCCATGGGCTCCACATCCGCGCACGCATAACATCGCCGAGATCTGCGAACGCTACGGCGGCGGCGGCCATGCAGTAGTCGGTGCCGTGTCGCTCAAGCCAGAAGATCTCGAACTTGGAAAGCGATATATGCTTGAGATCATTGAGGAACTACAGTTTGAGAATTAGCCTTCTTGGTAGGCTTTTCCGCAAGAACTAGATATAAAAAAGCCCCTCCTTTTGATGGAGAGGCTTTTTTATGAAAGTATGCAGTAAATAATCTTACATGCTCTTTGCGTATACGCGGGTCGACGTGGTCGGGCCCTGCTGGCCTGACGACTCCCGCGTGACTGTCAATGACTTGCTGTCGGCACCCATTTCCCAGGTTTCTTTTGAGGTCGAGGTGATCTCACCGTTCGGGCCGCTGAAAGTGCGCGAGGTCGATAGGACCAGCTTGGAGCCGTCCCATTTCGAACTTATTGTCATGGGGCTGGTCGTACCACCCGGTCCCGGCATGTCCATGGTACTTTCTTTACCAAGCTTGTAGGTCATCGGTGCGGGTGCTCCGCCACCGCCACCGCCCATTCGACCTCCACCGCCACCTGGAGGGCCTCCGGCAGGGGCTCCGGCGGTTGGTGCTATACGCTTCGTGTCGGTTTCGACTTTAATATCCGCCGCCGTCTGGGTCACCGTCAAGGTCTGCGATTCGATGCTTGCCTTTTCACGATCTGTGAGTTTCGACTTTGCGAGGTCGAGGCTCCATTTGCCGCTAAAATCGGCCGGCGCTTTCTGCGCTGAAACCACGGTTGCTAAAACAAACAGCGAAAGAAACGCCGTAAATACAATACTCTTCTTCATAAAAATTGCTCCTAGTCCTAACTTGAAATCAGATTTTCCACTTGTAAGACGCGATTGTAACTCAATTGGTTCTTTAAAAAATGTAAAGAATTGTAAATCATCGCGGCCTTACGGCGTCGGATGATCTTCAGCGATCCATTCGGGTGCGTTATGCAGCTTGCTGTGGCTGTAGCTGTAAAAGAAATAGACGATCATGCCGACGATCAGCCAGATGGCAAACCGGAACCAATTCGTCCAGCCAAGCTCAGTCATCAGGTACGTGCAGCACATCACCCCGAGCACGGGGATGAGCGAAAGCCGCTTTACGATACACAAAATGACCATCACGAGCGTAAACGGCAAAAACACGAGATACGGTATCTTTTCAGTAAAAATGGCATAGCTCGTCTTATCGGCCGTCGCTGTGAAATCAAATAGGTTTTTATAGAAATCCGGATTTAGATAATAAACGAGTCCGAACGCACCAACC
Organism: Pyrinomonadales bacterium; assembly: GCA_038227175.1. Lineage (GTDB taxonomy): Bacteria > Acidobacteriota > Blastocatellia > Pyrinomonadales > Pyrinomonadaceae > OLB17. The sequence goes on from JBBRPZ010000025.1 coordinate 6,901, forward strand.
ATGATGACCGGAAATAAGTACCGCGAACTGATAAAGGGTACAAACCGCTTCTCGCCCGCAAATTCCTTATCCTTGACCAGCACACCCGCGCAGACGATCGTAAACGCAAACAGCGTCCCGATCACTGAGAGGTCCGTGACCTCCGACAAGTTCATAAACAACGCCGGGATCGCGACCATAAATCCCGTCAGAATCGTCGAAAACCACGGCGTGCGAAACTTCGGGTGGATCGACGAAAAAATCTTCGGCAGCAGCCCGTCGCGGCTCATCGCCATCCACAAACGCGGCTGCCCGAGCTGAAACACGAGCAAAACCGTCGCGATAGCAATGATCGCACTGACGGCGATGATGCCCGAGATCCAGGGAATGTTGACGCCCTCAGGCCCGAAAACAAACGCCAGCGGATCGCCGACATTGAGCTTGGTATAGTTGACCATTCCGGTCAGCACCAACGCCAAGACGACGTATAAAACCGTACAAATCAGCAAGCTGTAGATCATCCCGCGCGGCAGCGTCTTATACGGGTCCTTACATTCCTCGGCGGTCGTCGACAGGGCGTCAAACCCAATGTATGCAAAGAATACGGCCGCGACGCCGGTCATCACGCCCTTAAAACCGTTCGGCAAAAACGGGTGCCAGTTCGCCGTTTTAACATAAAACGCACCGAGAATTATCACCAGCAGAATGACCGCCAATTTTACGGCGACCATTATGTTTGCGGCTCGCTTCGATTCGCGGATACCGATATAGACGAGCCCGGTAATGAAAACAACAATGCCAAGGGCAGGAATGTCTGCGATGATTGGCAGTCCGCCGATGTGTGGAGCTGTTGTCCATGCGGTAAATCCGTCAAGCTGGCCGCATGTTACGACTGCGTCTTTAGCGTCACAGGCCGCTTTGAGAACGTCAAAGGTTGTCCCCGACGCGATGGCCTCGCTCGCAGCCGTAAATCCACGCTTGGCCGACAGAAAGTCCATCGTGTATTGCAGCGGTATGTGGATGCCGTTAGTCTCGAGCAGGCTTGTAAAATAGTCGCTCCACGATATGGCGACGGCGATGTTGCCGATGGCATATTCGACCAACAGATCCCAGCCGATGATCCACGCCAGCAGTTCACCAAAACTCGCGTAAGCATATGTGTAAGCCGAACCGGCGATTGGTATTTTCGAAGCAAACTCCGCATAGCACAACGCCGCAAACCCACACGCCATCGCCGCGAAAATAAACAAAAATATCACGCCCGGCCCGCCATTATAAGCCGCCTGCCCAACCATCGCGAAAATACCGGCCCCAATGATCGCCGCGATCCCAAGCATCGTCAGGTCAAACGTCCCAAGCGAACGCCGCAGCCCTGTCCCCGAAGCCTCGGCATCGGCAAAGCCCTGTGCCGCGTCGGACTGGATCTGAGCAATCGACTTTTTGCGAAATAATGAATTTGCCATAGTGTTTATGTCAGTACCGAGAGCGATAGCGACCGGGGCTCTCCTGCTTTTATTTAATTGTTTTGCGAATTTTGAACCAATTCCCCAAAAGATGCAAGTTCGGGTCAGAACCGGGGGTGGTAACGACCGGTGCATTTTGTATTTTTACTCTTCTGTGTCCTTGGAACCCGGGATGAGACGTGTGCCACCGAAACAAAAACCGTCGTTTCGACCAAAAACCTATCAAAAATCGCCCGTTTCTTCCGCGTCATTTTGAAACACCCTGAGCCTCCCAAGAGCGTACATCGGTCGTATGCCCCTGTTATTGTCGACATTTAACCGCATTTCATCGCCGTGGGTCAAAATGTCCAAAATGCCGTTTCCGCCGACCGCTCGCCGCTCCCCCGCACCGCCCGGAAAAAGCCATTCCGCCGCTCCCGCCACGGTCCGTCCCGCCGCGACGAACCGATAAGTCAAGTATAAGTCCAGTTGTTGGTCAAGCGTTTTACAACCTCTCTTTATCACTGACATTCGCGGCGGCTAAGGATAAACTAGACGTGGAAACGGACAGTGGAAAATGGAAAGTGGAAAATGGTCGGAAGCGGGAGCAGATAAATGGATTGGAAGATTTTTGGAACAGCATTTTTAACTTTGTTTTTAGCGGAACTTGGCGATAAGACTCAGCTGGCGGTAATTACGATGACGGCGAGTACCGAATCGAAGGTTTCGGTATTCCTGGGCGGGGCGGCGGCCTTGGTGGTGGTAACGCTGATCGGTGTGTTGGTGGGCGGCGTGCTGAGCGAATACATCCCGACGGAATGGCTGCAGCGTATCGTCGCCGCAGCCTTTATCGTGATCGGCGTGTTGATGCTGCTGGGGAAGTTCTGAGTGGAGTGGCGTGACTGGAGCGGCAAGCATCCCTGCTTGCCAGCGGTCGATAGACCGCTTGAATGCTTAGGTTCCTCGATGTTTAATATGATTTGAGCAACTAACGCCGCGGAAGCCGCAGCGTGGCAAGCAGGGATGCTTGCCGCTCCAGTCATTTCGCTCCAATCGTATGATCGACTTTAATTTCAAGCCAAAATTTGATCGAGAGGATTTTGGTTGGCATTGGCGAAAGCTGCCCCATCTTGATGCCGCCGATTTTACGCAATTTATTACATTTCGGCTGCACGATTCGATCCCGCAGGAGCTGATCGAAAAATGGCGGCGTGAGATCGCAGAAAAAAGCGGTTTCCGAAAACGGATCGAAAAACTCCTCGATGCGGGACACGGTGAATGCTGGCTTAGAGATGAGCATATAGCTAAGATCGTGGCTGACGCTTTAATCTTTCACAATTCAAAAAAATACGACCTCCATTCCTGGGTGGTGATGCCAAACCACGCTCACGTGGTTCTAACGCCTTTGTCCGGTGTTCATTTGCCGGATATCATGCATTCGATAAAGTCGTACACCGCTCAGGCAGCCAATAAACACCTGGGCCGAAGCGGTCAGTTTTGGCAGCACGAGTCATTCGACCGATACATTCGTAATTGGAAGCATTTTACCGCCGTTATTCGTTATATCGAGAACAATCCGGTTAAGGCCAGGCTTTGTCAGAGCAAAGAAGAGTGGAAATGGAGTAGTGCGTATGCGAAATGAGGTTACGACTGGAGTGGCAAGCATCCCGGCTTGCCAGCGGTCGCCAGACCGCTTGAGTGCTTAGGTGCCTGGATGTTTAATATGATTTGAGCAACTAACGCCGCGGAAGCCGCGACGTGGCAAGCAAGGATGCTTGCCGCTCCAGTCGGGTTACCGCTTTAGTCTTCTGACAAATTTTTGGCGAAACTTGGCGACCTTTGGCGCGACTACGGCTGCGCAATAGGGTTGGTTGGGGTTGTTGGTGAAGTATTCCTGGTGGTAATTTTCGGCGGGCCAGAATTTGTCGAAGGCGGTGACCTCGGTGACGATGGGGCTATCGTAGATGCCCTCGGCGGTGATCTCGGCGATCACTTCCTCGGCAACACGTTTTTGTTCGTCCGAGTGGTAAAAGACCGCCGAGCGGTACGACGTTCCGATGTCGCCACCTTGGCGGTTTAGCTGCGTCGGGTCGTGGACGGTGAAAAATACTCGAAGCAAGTCGGCGAATGACAGCTCGTCCGGGCTAAAGCGAATCTGGACGACCTCGGCGTGGCCGGTGCGTTCGGAGCAGACCTGTTCGTAGGTCGGATTGTCGGTGTGGCCGCCCGAGTAGCCCGATATGACATCCTCGACCCCTTGTAGATCGTCAAAAACAGCCTCAACACACCAAAAACATCCCGCCGCTAAAGTCGCAGTTTCTAAGTTGTCCATATGTAAATAATAGCAGAGTTTATTTGTGCCACACGTATGGGGACGAGAGGTTAGGAACAATGGTTTTTAGTCGGCGGAGCCGACGATATATTTATAGCCTACAGTGCAAACTGTGGGATAACCCAAGAAGAATGCCGGAACCGTCAAAGACGGTGACATAAACTTAAAGCGATTGGGATTTGACGCGATGCTCAATTTTTATGCCGCCCTCTTCGACGACTCATACCTCACTTGATGCGCACCCATATCTTGCGATATGGGCTACAAAAATGTCACCGTCTTCGACGGTTTCCGGAGCACTCGCCTGACATTAGGTCGACCCCTGAACAAACTCGGCGACTTTTGATTCGACCGTGCGACGGATCTCGGTAAGGTGCTCGGCGGTGTCGGCTTCGAAGCGGAGGACGAGAATGGCCTGGGTGTTCGACGCGCGGACGAGGCCCCAGCCGTTTTCGAATATGATGCGGGCTCCGTCGATGGTGATGACCTCGTGATCGTGTGCGAAATGCTCGGCGATCTTTTCGACGACATGGAATTTTGTCTCGTCGGGGCAATCCACGCGGAGTTCGGGCGTTGACGAGGTTTTCGGAATGTCGGCCAGGAGAGCGGAGAGCGGCTGGTCGGTTTTTGAGAGGATCTCCATGATTCGCGCACCGGCGTAGGTCGCGTCGTCAAAACCGTAAAATCTGTCGGCAAAGAAGATATGACCGCTCATTTCGCCGGCGAGGGCGGCTCCTGTTTCTTTCATCTTTGCCTTGATGATCGAGTGGCCGGCCTTCCACATGAGCGGTTTGCCGCCGTGTTTTTCGATGTCATCGAAGAGAGTTTGCGAGCATTTGACCTCGGCGATGATCGTTGCTCCGGGGTTTGTCGCAAGAACCGAACGCGACAATAAAACCATCAGCTCGTCGCCCCATATGATGCGGCCGTTTTCATCAACCACGCCGATGCGGTCGGCGTCGCCGTCAAATGCGAGGCCGAGATCGGCCTTTGATTCGCGAACGGCGGTAATCAAATCTTCGAGATTTTCAGTGACCGTCGGGTCGGGATGATGATTGGGAAATGTCGAGTCCGGCTCGATGAAAAGCTCGACCAGATCAACGCCGAGTTCGCGGTAAACCGGCACGGCTGTGACGCCGCCCATGCCGTTGCCGGCGTCGATCACGACGTTTAGCTTTCGCGACCCCAGATCGACACGAGAGATGATATCGGCGATATAGTCGTCTAGAACATTGAGGGGTTCTTTCATCCCAAATTCCGTAAATGGCACACTCGCTACCGCTCGTGTTTCCGCCTTCATGGCGATCACCTTTATTTCCTGTATTTGTGAGCCAAAGAGCGTCGCTTTGCCGAGACATATCTTAAAGCCGTTGTGGTCCGGCGGATTATGCGAACCAGTGATCATGACGCCGCCGTCGACGTTTTTTGTGTAAACCGTGTGGTACAAAACCGGGGTCGGCACCATGCCGATGAGCACGGCGTCGCAGCCGCTTTGGTTGAGGCCGGCGGTCAGGAGTTCACAATAGCGCGGCGAGCTGATCCGGGCGTCGTAGCCGATGGCGATGCGTTTTGCTCCGTTTTGTGACAGATACGTGCCGATCGCCCGGCCCAAAACGGCGACCGTCTCGTCGGTCAGGCCACGACCGACAATCCCGCGAATGTCGTATTCCCTGAAAATATTTGGATCCATAGGTATCACAACTCACACAATTCTGACTTAACCGGGAGCGATGCGTAAAGCCGCAAGTCGTAATAAAGTGTACGGAACATCGATTTTTGCTATACTCTCGAATTGCAATTGGGCAACAAGCCGGTGGCTTTCGGCATCGAACTGAGTGCGTCAATCAGCAATCAAATATTGCCGTTTATGAAGAAATCGCGTCGTCTCTACAGTCTCTGTATATCTTTTATTTTGCTCACACTTGCGGGCTCCGCGCTGGCGCAAAAGCCGTCACCTTCGCCGACGCCGACGCCCGATGAGACGGGCCCGATCAAGGTTTTCGAGGTACGGCTGCCGATTACGGTTATTACCGACGACAAGAAAAAGGATCTTGTTTCAGGCATGACGAAAGGCGATTTCCTTGTTTTTGAGGACGGCGTCCAACAGGACGTGACCTTCTTTTCGGATGAATCGACCAATCCGGTGGTCTATGTCGGTGTTTTGATGGACACATCGCCGTCAACGGTCGGCAAGCTGAGCTTTTCGAAAGAAGCCGCAATGACATTTTTACAAACGGTTATCCGGCAGCGTAAGGATAAGGCCGCTTTTATGACGTTCGACCACGAGGTAAAGCTGGTTCAGGACTTCACGGACAAAATGGACCTGCTGCAAAAGGCCGTGGATCGGGTCAAGAAACCAGGGTCGCAGACCGCGCTGTACGATGCTGTTTGGCAATTTGCCGATGAAAAACTACGCAATACGCCGGGCCGGCGGGTGATAGTCGTCATCACGGATGGCGACGACACGTTTAGCAGGGCCGAGCTAAAAGACGCAATCGATATTGCCCAGCGAACCGAAACGACCATATTTGCCATCTCAACCAAGTCAGGCTTTCTTGGTTCCGTACCCGGCGTCGAGGCCGGAACGGTCAAGGACAAGGGCGATAAGCTGTTGACGCAGCTTTGCGAGGACACGGGCGGCGAGGCCTTTTTTACTGGCGATATGCTCGCGCTTGAGAAGGCGTTCACCAAGATCTCGAAGGAATTGCGGTCGCAATACGTCGTCACGTACAAACCGGCCAACCAGAATTACGACGGCCGCGTCAGGAAGATCGAGGTCAGGTTTACCGACAAGGATAAGGCGGACAAATACAGGATCCGTACCAAAGCGAGCTATCGGGCGGTCAGGGATAGTTTGAAGTAGGAGTTTAAGAGATGTTTTCGAGAAACGGATTTTTGGCGATGTTGGTAACGGCGGTTTCGGCGATGTGGCTGCTCGGCTTTTCGATTGCCGACGCCCAGCAGATGCCGCCAAGCCCGGTCTCCAAAGTCCCGTCTCCAACCGTCACGCCGACGCCGGACGACGAGGTCATCAAGGTCGATACCGAGGTCGTCAACGTTCTGTTTACGGCCCAGGACCATAATCGCCGACTGCTAACCGATCTCAAGCAGGGCGACGTGCGGCTGCTCGAAGACGGCAAACCGCAGGATGTCGTCGCGTTTTCGCGGCAGGTCGATCTGCCGCTGAGTCTCGCGATATTGATAGACACGAGCGGGTCGCAGGAGCGAACGCTGCCTGAGGAAAAAGCTGCCGCCATATCGTTTCTCGAAACCGTGATGCGTCCCGCGAAAGACGAAGTCTGTGTCGTATCGTTTACAGGCGAGGCGACGCTCGAACAGGGCATGACCAACAACCTAAACCGGCTGCGACATGCCGTCGATCAGGTCAAATTTGTGCCGCCGTCCGGGTATATCGGCGGAGGCGTTATTGCCGGCACGCCGCCTATCTCGGGCAATCAAACGGCTGGATCAACGGCGATTTGGGACGCTGTGTGGATCACGTCTGAAGAAATACTCGGCCCCGCCCCTGAAAAGACCCGTCGGGCTATAATTCTGGTGACCGACGGTCAGAATAATTTTGGCAAGAAGAAACTGGATGACGCCGTACAGGCCGCGCTTAAGTCCGAAGCCATCATTTACTCGGTAGGAATCGGGGATAATTTTTATTTCGGCGTCGACAAAGCAACACTAAACAAGGTCTCGGAACGCACCGGCGGCCGGGCGTATTTTCCGCGTGACGAACGCGAGCTGCGCGAGGCGTTTCAGCAGATTCAGGAAGAGATGCGTTCGCAATATCTCATCGCCTACGAGCCGTCCAACCAAAACCGTGACGGCTCATACCGCAAGATCGAGATTGAGGTCACGAATCAGCAGCTTCAGAAAGACAAAACCAAACTGACCCACCGCCAGGGCTATTTTGCCAAGACTGCCACGAAAAAATAGTTGAGCGGTAAAACTTGAAACCAACAGGCCGGAGGTGATATTTAATTATTGCGTCCGCCTTTTTCTATGAGCGATTACGAATTTATAACCGTCTGGAATATTGACGCGCCGCTCACGCAGGTCTGGGATGCGGTCGAGGATGCTGACGCGTGGCCGGAATGGTGGAAGGGCGTGCAGCGGAGCATCGAGACCAGACGGGGCGACGACGACGGAGTCGGAAGCGTCCGCCGGACGACGTGGAAAAGCGCTCTGCCGTACAAGCTCGAATTTGACTCCGAGATAGTGAGCGTCGAACGGCACCGGCTGATCGAAGCCCGCACATTTGGTGAACTGGACGGACACGGGTTGTGGCAATTTGAGCAAATTGACGCCAATAAAACACGGGTACAATACGATTGGGTCGTCAAAACAACTAAAGCGTGGATGAACATCATCGCTCCCGTCGCCCGGCCGTTCTTCCGCTGGAATCACAATACGATAATGCGTTGGGGTGAGGATGGATTAAAAAAACGTCTTGGTATTTAGCCCGCAACCGAGGTAATCCACCAAACATTGCCAAACGGATCGGTTACGCCGCAACTGCGGCCATACTCTTGATCGGCGGGCGGCATGACGGTTTCGGCACCGGCATCGATGGCTTTTTTGTATGTTGCGTCGGCGTCCGTCACGTAGACGAACATATTCGCCGTCGCCGGTTTCCACTCGTCGCGGCTCTGCGAAAACATTATCGTGCTGCCGTTTATATTCGCCTCGCAGTGGCCGATTATGTCGCCGCGTGTATCCTGATGTGTCATCTCGGCGTCGAAAACCGACTTGATGAAATCAATAAACCCCGCCGCGTTCTCAATCATGAGGTACGGCATCACGGCCTGGTGTCCTTTTGGTATATTCATATTTACTCCCTGATCGAAAAGTATTCGCATTTATCTTGCGTGGTCAAAGATTATCCTTCCAAAACCGCTCCATCGTCCGCCGCAGATGGATGGTCGTATTTTCCCCTTCGTTGATGCCGTGCGAGCGCATCGGGTACGACATCATGTCGAATTGTTTGTTATTTTTGATGAGTTCGTTAACGAGCATTTCAAAGCTCTGGTAATGCACGTTGTCGTCACCGGTGCCGTGCATGATCATCAGTTTGCCTTTTAGATTGGCTGCATAATTGATCGGCGAACCGTCGTGGTAGCCGGTCGGGTTGTCGGCGAGCAGGCCCATATATCTTTCTTGATATGTCGCGTCGTACAGACGCTGGTCGGAGACGAACGAGACGGCGAGACCCGTTTTGTAGATCTCGGGATAGCGAAACATGCAGTTAAGCGTCATCTGGCCACCACCGCTCCAGCCCCAGATGCCGACACGTGACGGATCGAGAAAGCTGTAGGTACTTAAAATTTTTGTCGCGGCCCGGCTCTGATCTACGGAGGCAAGGATACCGATTTGTTTGTAAATCGACTTACGCCAGGCGTTGCCGCGAGGTACGTTGGTTCCGCGATTGTCAATGCTCATGACAACATAGCCCTTTTGCGCAAGATATTGGTGCCAGAGGTTCTCACCTCCCCAATTGTCCTGAACTGTCGAGCTGGCCGGTTCGCCATAAACATAAAACAGTAGCGGATATTTTTTCGACGGGTCAAAATTGGCCGGCTTGATCATGTACGCATCAAGCACGACGTTACCGATATCAACTTTTACAAACTCCTTTTGCGCAAGGCCAAGCCGGTCGTATTTCGCCTTTAGCTCATGGTTGTCTTCCATGGTTCGGACCGCCCGATGATCGGGTAGCCGGACAAGCGAGATGCTTGCCGGCGTTGAGCTATTCTGAAAGGTCTGGATCGCCCATTTTGCGTCCGCCGACATCTGATAGGCATTGTGGCCGGCAAAATTTGCCGGTGTAATGCGCTCGGCCCTACCGGCGCCGTCAAGGCGGCTGCGGTAGAGATAACGCTGAGTGAAATTGTCCGGCGATGCGATGTAATAGACGTAACCGCCTGCGGGGTCGATGCAATTTATGTTCACCACATCGAAGTCGCCCTTCGTGATCAGTTCGCTCGTTTTACCGTCACGCGAGACCTTGAAGAGGTGCTCCCAGCCGTCGCGTTCGCTCGTCCAGGTAAAATATTTCTCATGATCGAGCCAGCGGATGTTGTCGTGGACATCGAGAAACCCTTCGTCCTTGTCGGTCAGGATGTTTGTCAGTGACATCGTGTTGACGTCGCCGATCCAGACCTTGTTGGTGTTCTGCGGCCGGTTCAATTGCTGGATCATCACCTCGTGAGAATTGGGGATGAAATCCATGCGTGCGAGGTAATTATTCTGCGGATCGCCGGGAATGTCGAACCATTTCGTCGCGCCGCCTTTTGCCGAAACGACTCCGACCTTGACCGACGAGAGCGCGGTGCCGACCTTCGGGTACGGCAGCGGGATCGGTTTGGAATAGATGTCGGCGACATTATTGATCAGGTAAAAAGTTCCGACATCCTTGGTGTCCGAATGCCAATAAGCGATCGTCTCGCCGTCCGGGCTCCAGCGAAAACCGTCACGGTTATCAAGCTCTTCTTCATAAACCCAGTCGAATGTGCCGTTTATGATGTTCTTGCCGCCGTCGGTCGTGAGTTTTGTGATCGCTTCGGTTTTCAGGTCTTCCGTGTAGATATTGAGATCGCTGACGTAGCCGACATGCTCCGCGTCGGGCGAGAATTTGGCAAACATCAGCGTTGACGCCGCCAGAGTTTTGCCGACCTGCTGCAACTTACCCGATTTGAGATCGAGCACCCAGTAGTCGCCCTTTGTATTAAGACGCCAAACGCGTTTGGTGTTCGTGAAAACGAGCAGTTTGCCGTTGTCGTCGGACCATTCGTAATTGGCGATATCGAGCGGTGCCGTTTTACCGGGTGGGATGAGCTGTTTCGCGTTGACGATGACCGATCTCGCATCCGACTCGGCTTCGTAGCGGACGATGTCCCGGCCGCCCGACTCTTTATTCGATTCGAGCGTCGAATAACCACGATCGTCCTTCATCCACCTTACGGGCCCGAAACCCTTTGTACGGTAAGTGCCGTTGCTGTAGATGTCCTCAAGCGTTAGCTGCGGTTTGTCCTGGGCAAACGAAGCCGCGGTCAGGAAAAGAGTGATGACGACGAGCGATCTCACAAACGTTCTGGTTTTCATAATGGTTTTGCATCCCGCGCTCAAACATTAAACACGCATTTGGCTTGGAATCAAAATGTCCGGACGAATCGAAATCCAATTGTAATGTAGTAATCTTTTAACTAACTGATGACCGCAAATTCAAGGAACAAAGTATTGGAGAGCCTCGCACGGCTGCTGGCGGAGAACAAAGCAGGCATTATTGCCGCAAACCTCACGGACGTTGCCGCGTGTCCGCCTGACGACGCAGTGATCGTCGACCGGCTGAAGGTTGACGATGCCAAGGTCGATAAAATGATCGCCTCGGTTCGAAGCGTGATGGCGGCGGACGACGCGGTCGGAAAGGTAATTTCGTCGCATACAAGGCCCGACGGACTACGGATCGAGAACCGGCGTGTCCCGTTCGGCACGATCCTGATCATTTTCGAAGCCCGCCCCGATGTCTGTATCGAGGCCGCGATAATCGCACTGAAAGCCGGTAACAAGATATTGCTAAAAGGCGGAAAAGAGGCGCGCCAAACTAACCTTTTCCTCGCCGATCTGTGGCGGCAAGCCTTAAGAGAAAACGGGGCGGATCCTGGTTTTGTCCGCTACCTCGACATTCCACGAGAAGAAGCGCAAGCGCTGATCCGCGGCGAGACCGAGAAATTCGACCTCGTAATTCCCCGCGGCGGCGAGCCGTTGATCGATTTCGTTCTGAAAAATTCTACCTCGCCGGTCATCGTCAGCGGACGCGGCAATAATTTTCTCTTTATCGACAGCGAAGCTGATTTTGAAAAGGCCGTGAGCATCGCTGTTGACGGAAAAATGCGGCTCAGCGTCTGCAATGCTCTCGACAAGATATTGATCGATGAAAATCTGCCAGATCTCGATGCGAAAACGCAACGGCTTATCGACGCTTTTCGTGACAATAATATCGAGGTTTTCGGTGATGATCGCGTTAGTTCCTTAGACAAAGCGGTTTCGCCGATCACGGACGACAACATTTGGCATGAAGAGTTTTTGTCGGCAAAGATAGTCATCGGCACGATCAAAGATCTGTCGCGAGCCATTGAAAAAATCAATAAGTATTCGGGCGGACATTCGGCATCAATTGTTACGGCAAATGCAGACGCGGCGGAACAATTCTTGAGCGAGGTAGATTGTGCCGCCGTTTATCACAACGCAAGTGTGCGGTTTACCGACGGCGGAGAATTTGGCCTGGGTGCCGAAATCGCGATATCGACGCAGAAACTCCATTTTCGCGGCCCGCTCGGCACCGAGCATCTGCTGACGAACAAATGGTTTGTTTTTGGTGACGGGCAGGTGAGAAATTAACCGCAGAAACACGGAGACGCGGAGTTTTTTTTAACAGGATGGACAGGATATACAGGATGGAATCGTCCGGCAATTAACTTGTCTTATCCTGTTCATCCTGCCTATCCTGTTAAATTTTACCTCTGCCTCTCCGCGTCTCTGCGGTAAAAATGAATTAATGAAAAAGAAACTGGTTCTAAAAATCGGCACATCGACGCTGACCAACGGCACGAAATTGATCTCTCGCGGCAAGATCGAAGACATTGGCCGTCAGATCCTCGCGCTTCGTGATGAATATGACATTGTGATCGTTTCCTCCGGGGCGATCGCCGCCGCAAAGCAATTTATCAACATCAAAGATGCCGGAAAGCCGGTCGAATCCAAACAGGCCATGGCCGCCATCGGCCAGCCGCTGTTGATGCGAATCTACAATGAGGTTTTCAGTGATTTTGGTATTAAGACAGCTCAGTGTTTGATGACCTATCGCGATTTTGAGAACGAAACCTCGCGGCAAAATACGCTCAACACCATTGACGAACTCATCAAATACGGCTATGTACCGATCATCAACGAAAACGATACGACGTCGGTCGAGGAAATCGTTCTTGGTGACAATGACAAGCTTTCAGCCCTCGTCGCGGCATTGATCCGCGCCGATCTGCTCGTGCTCGCGAGTGACATCCACGGCGTTTTCGACAAAAACCCGCACCTACACTCCGATGCGCGGCTGATCACTGAGATCAAAAATATTGATGAAGCCCGAAAGCTGGTCGAGGAGCGTGATTCCGGCCTCGGAACCGGAGGCATGAACTCAAAGCTCGAAGCCGCCATCATCTGTCAGCGGGAAAATATTGAAACGTGGATAGTTAACGGTGGCTTGAGCAATTTTCTGATCGATGCCCTCGCGGAGAAAATTCCCTTCACGAAATTTAAGTCAGAGTAGGCCCCACCCTATTCACGAATTGATTTGGCGCGAGTCCTAGTATGGGTAAACCTCGATCTTTTTTACCACGCCCTTTTTCATTCGTATCACCCAAAACACGCCATATTCCGTGTCGGGTAACTGCTTGAAAATGTCCTTTTTCATCAATAGGTTAGCGAGTGTCGGTGTCGTGTTGCTGTGGCCGACGATGAGGTAGTGATCGGTCTTGCTGACCAATATCTTATCGACCAGTTCGGTCAGTTTTGCGGGGTCGTATATCTGTATTTCTTGGCCGCGAAGCATTGCGATCGGCTCGGCGGTCTGACGCGTGCGTTTGTAGTCGGTCGCAAAAATCTCATGCGGTTTGTATTTCTTAACGGCTTTAGCTAACCGCTCAGCCCGCTCGCGACCCTCGGTCGAGAGATCCGGGTTACCACTTGCCATGTCGGCGGCAGTGCCGGTTGCGCTTTTTTCGGCGTGGCGGACGAGGACTATAGTTTTATTCTGGGCAGACGAAATAACGGCCGTACCCCAAACAAAAACGATGCCCATCAAGATCATTAAGGTGCGTTTCATAATAGTGCGTCAGTCGTAAACTTGACTCCGGTGACGGATAGCGACTATATCTACTAATCGACAAGTATCGCTTATCGAATATATGACGCGGTAGTCTCCGATACGGATTCTTTACTGCCTTGAAGTTTTCGGCAGCCGATCGGTCTCGTAGTCTCAGACAGAGACTCAATTTTTAGAATAATTCGAGAGATAAGAGAACTCGAAAGAACCTCAAGTTCTTTGCGGGCCTAACGGGCAAGCGTGATCGAATAATCAGCCATTCAGCTTTCCGTTCTTCTTTAGAAGTTTTTTTACATCAGCCAAAGATTCGCGCGGCTCACTCTTTCGACGTTTTGCCGTCAGACCATCATAGAAATCTTCCCATAGTTCGCCGTGCTTTTTGAGGTCAATCATGACCGCAACTCGCTTACCATCCTCGTTTGTGACGTAGTTTATTCCTTGCATAATACGAATTCTATCACCGATTCTCGACTAAACAAACATCTTTCCCGGATTCAAAATGCCGTTAGGGTCGAAGACTTTTTTGATGCCCTTCATGATCTCAAGCGTCGGTTTGTCAATCGCGTAATCCATATACTGGGCCTTGACATAGCCGATGCCGTGTTCGCCGGAGATGGTGCCGCCTAAGCTCACTGAGAGCTGAAATGTTTCGGAAACACACTCGCGGGCACGGGCGATAGCGGCCGCGTCGTCGCGGTCAACGACGAAATTAACGTGGATATTGCCGTCGCCGGCGTGGCCGAAATTGGCGACGAATGTGTTGTGTTTTTTCCCGATCTGCTCTACACCGGCGACAAGCTCAGGCACCTTCGAACGCGGCACTACAACATCCTCATTGATCTTGAGTGTTCCGTATTTCATCAAGCTGGGCGAGATCGCACGACGGACATCCCAGAGCTTGTCTTCCTCTTCTTTTGACTTGGCACGGAGAATGTCGAATCCGCCATTCTCACTAATTATGCGCTCGATCGTCAGCGCGTTTTTGGCCACTTCTTCTTTTGAGCCGTCGACCGCAACGAGCAGGATCGCACCCGCATCTTTCGACAAGCCAAACGCGAAATTTTCCTCGATCGCGGCCACGCAGTATTTGTCTATGACCTCCATCGCCATCGGGAGCAGGCCGACGGGCGTGAATTTTGTCAGCACCCTGCACGCCTCCTCCATCGAGCGAAAATTGGCACGCACGGTCGAGGTCGCCTCGGGCATTGGGAGCAGCTTGAGCGTTGCTTCGGTAATGATGCCGAGCATACCTTCGGAGCCGCACATCAGGCCCGTTAGATCGAATCCGACAACATTCTTGACCGTTTTACCACCCGTGCGAATGATCTCACCAGTCGCCGTGACAACCTCGAGACCTAGAACGTGATGCTTTGTCACGCCATATTTGGGAGTCCGCATCCCGCCTGCATTTTCGGCGATGTTGCCGCCGATAAAGCTGTCTTTGTAGCTCGCAGGATCGGGAGCAAACATCAATCCCTGCTTCTCAACCGCCTGCTGTAGCTCAAACGTCGTGATTCCCGGCTGGCAGATCGCATAGAGGTCGTCCGCGTTTATCTCGATAATCTTATTCATCCGGTCTGTGCCGATGACAATGCCGCCATCGACCGGAACTGCCCCGCCTGTGTATCCAACGCCGCCGCCGCGAGCTGTAACCGGAAAAAGATATTCATTCGCGAGCATTAATATCTCGACCATCTGAGCCGTCGATTCCGGAAAAACGACCGCCTCTGGCGGAAATTTCTCCTTCACCGCATCGGCTCCGTACGGCTCGACCTTTTCCGCATCAACGACGACGTTTTCGGCTCCGACGATTGCCCGCAATTTGTTTAAGACCTCAGGCTTTGACGCGCTCGTTGTCTGGCGGCCTTGCGATTTGAAATGGATAGATTCGAACATTTTTCTTAATCCTACCAAAAATACCAAAATCCCGTCATATCTGGTAAACTCTCAAAAAATCCGCAAATCTGCTGAAAGCATGCGTTTCCATCTTGAAAACTGAGCGATAAAATTTATTATGAAACTGCCAAAGATCTCATTGACATGGAAGATCATGATCGGCCTCGTGGTCGGTATTTTTCTCGGCTGGCTTATCCACGATCTGGATGTAAAGTCGGGCGACCATCACGTTTTTGGGATGGAGACGCAGACCGTTTTGGGATTTGCGCGGTCGCTGTCGACGCTGTTTCTGAACCTGATCAAATCGATCATTGCGCCGTTGATCTTTGCGACGCTGGTCGTCGGAATATCGGGAACGGGCGATATCAAACAGGTCGGGCGGATCGGCATCAAATCGCTTGTTTATTTTGAGATCGTGACGACGCTGGCCCTGTTTATCGGTCTGGCGGCGGTGAATATTACGCGACCGGGCGAGGGAGTTTCGCTGGCCGGGGTCGCAAAGGGTGATAATAAAGCGACGCTGTCGCAGAAGGCCCAGGCATTGTCAAAAGAGGCCAATGACGCGGCCAAAAAGGCCGACGAGCTTCGGGCGCAGGCCACCACCAACCCAAACGCCATTACCGAGGCCAATGTGCAATCAGCTATTGCCGCACAAAAGGCGGCCGATGCTGCCGACACTGCCGCCAAAGGCCTGACCGCTGACGAGCCGCCGGCAAAGCCGCAGACCTTCGGCGACATCATCGCTCATCTCTCGCCGACCTCGATCATTAAGGCGATGGCCGAAGGCGATGTCCTACAGATCGTGGTTTTCTCGGTCATATTTGCCTTGGCGGTGACGGCTATCGGGAAAAAGGCAAAGCCGGTCGTCGAGTGGTGCCAATCGCTCGCCGACATCATGTTTCGCTTTACAGAATACGTGATGATGTTTGCCCCGATCGGCGTCGGCGCGGCGATGGCGTACACGATCGGGCACAACGAAAAGGGCCTCGAGGTGCTGAAGAATTTAGGTGCGCTTGTGCTGACGTTGTACGGTGCCCTAGTGGTTTTCGCGACCGTCGTCCTACTGCCTATCGCGCTCATTTTCAAGGTTCCGCTCAAGGATTTCTTTAATGCGGTAAAAACGCCGGCGTCGATAGCTTTTGCGACGACCTCAAGCGAATCCGCTTTGCCAAAGGCGATGGAAAACCTCGCCCGGCTCGGCGTTCCGCGACGTATCGTCGGTTTCGTACTGCCGACCGGCTACAGTTTTAACCTCGACGGCACGACTCTCTACCTCGCCCTCGCATCGGTTTTTGTCGCTCAGGCGGCGGGCGTGCAAATGTCCTGGGGCGATCAGATATTGATGGTGGCCGTGCTGATGCTTACGTCCAAAGGCGTCGCCGGTGTGCCGCGAGCATCACTGGTAATTTTGCTTGGCACTTTAGCATCTTTCAAATTGCCGGTCGAGGGGGTGATCCTCATCCTCGGCGTTGATGAATTGATGGATATGGCCCGCACGGCCATCAATGTCATCGGCAATTGCCTGGCCACCGTCGTTGTAGCTAAATGGGAAGGAGCTTTCCGCGACGACGAATGGCGTAAGGAAGAAGCCGAACTCGAAGCCGTCACCGGCCTCGGCCCGATAGTTACCGCGTGAAAATCTTGGAATCCGCCGGAATTGGGCGTAGAATAATGTTCTTATGATGCGAGGCGACCTGATTACTCCAAACCCTGGCCCACAGCCACGGCGGCTGCGTTTCACCGTTGACGATTATTACAAAATGATCGAGATGGGAATGATCGATAACTATGAAAAAGCAGAAATTATTGATGGGGAGATGGTGCCGAAAATGACTATCGGGGATCGACATGCAGTGATCGTTAACCGTTTGAACGTCTTGTTCATTAGACAACTTTCGGATAAGTGCGTGGTTAGCTCTCAGAATCCGCTTAGGATGGGCGAGTTCGATGAACCGGAACCTGACTTTGTAATCGCAGATCTGACAAAATACGACGGCAAGCGACATCCGACTCCGGCGGAAACGATTCTTGTCGTTGAGGTCGCAGATACAAGCCTGAGGTATGATCGGGATAAGAAGCTTCCCATGTATGCCGAGGCTGGTATTCAAGAAGTTTGGATTGTAAATCTGCGTAACGATGTGATCGAAGTCCACCAACAGCCAAGCGTCGGCGTCTATCAAATCGTTAAAATTTTCAAGCCGGGTGAAGCAATCGAATCAAGCGTTATCCCCGATCTCAAGATGGAGGTCAACGGTATCCTCTCATAACAAATGTTCCCGTCGGCGATGATAATTCCGACAGGCGCATGCAGCCGGTGATTAATTACAGGATCATCAGTATCAACGTGTAAAAAAAACCTCTGCATCCTTTGGGCGATAATAACAAAAAGCCGGAAATCAACCAATATGGCTGATCTCCGGCTGTTCGTCCTGACCCCTTGATCATTGACGCTGGAACTCAGGTGTTCCGAGTACCAAACTTACTGCCTTGAAAACCTCAGGATTTCCGCTCGGGTTCAGGAGGCGTGCCTGCCGATTTAGAGCACCCTTCTCGCCGGGGGCCCGCATATTGGGAACGTCCATTTGGGCATCGTTCATTTCGTCTCCGGCCTTTACCTCGGGCAGCGGTTGATCCATTTGTTTCAGAAGCATTGTCCTGGTACCGGGCGAAATTTCTCCGCCCAAAATTTCATCGATCGCCCGGTCGAGGGTCTTCGACCTGTCTTTTTGGTCGTAACTCTTTAGATCGACTCGCGTTCCTGGTATCCGGTTGCTTGCGATCGCGACGGCAAAATTGAGGCGTTCGAGCAACGCACCGGTGTTGACCCAATCGGCGGCCAGATCGGGATAGCCGGTCGGAGCCTGATAGCCGTACGGAACTTCGCCAAGTTTGTTAAGCATCGCGACCATTGCGGGGCTCGCATTCGTGTCAGCTCCGAGCGTCCGGACGGAGCTGACGGCAAGCTCGATCGGCGATTTGATCTTGGCACGGTAATTTTCCGGAGCATAGAATTCCTTGTCGTTAAAGATCGCTCTCAGCGTCGTCTTGATGTCGCCGTTCGACTTGTGAAATGCATCGGCAATCCGCGATACGAAAGCATCGCTTGGCGTGTCGCTGACGAATTTGATCGCGAGTTTCTTGGCGATAAATTTCGCAGTATTCGGGCTCGAAACCAGCATGTCGAGCACCTTGAGGCCGTCTTTTTCTCCGCCCTCGTTGATCGTCTGGCCCATGAATGTCTTGGGGCCGTTGTCATGCCATCGCAAGTTGAAGAAAAATTCACCGCTGTCGACATCATCGGGAACGCCTGCCTGCTTTTGCAGCCGTCCGATGCGTTTGTTTTCCTTGCCCTGGATCTCGTTGGCCGCCATCTTTTTATACCCACGCGGGTCGGCGATGGTCCAGCCGGTGAAGCATTTTGCGACTTCGATAATATCCTTTTGCGTGTAACCGTTATCGACACCGAGTGTGTGCAGCTCCATTAGCTCGCGGGCGTAGTTTTCATTAATGCCGCGTTTTTGTTGTCCTTTAGGCGCTGCCTGCGGGTTAGCACGCATATCTTTGAGACGCTGATCGAGCTGAGCATCGTTAACATTGAACTGCTGTTTCAACCTCTCGCGAAGCTGAGCCGGCAACGGTTGTCCGCTCTGGATAAGCTGCTGGACGCGGGCCGCATTCTGAGCGTTGCCCTGCGGCTGTGCGTTCGGCGAGACCGATTCGAAATTATCGAGGTAAAAGAGCATCGCGGGATGCTTCGCGGTGCCGACAAGTAAGTCTTTGAAATTGCCCAGCGCGTTCGGACGCAGGACGTCGCGTTCGTAGCTGGGGATGTACCAGCGGACGGCTGCTTTTCCGGCGTAGACATTAAAGTGGTTCTGCCAGAAATCAACCATCACTTCCTGCAACTGACGCTCGGAATAAACATCGCGCAGAACCCGGTTAGCCACGATCTGCGGCACGATCTGTCCCGCCGGCTTTAGATCGTACTTTGCATAAAGTTCCTGCACCTTATCGCGGCGCTCTTTCTTTTGTGCATCCGTCACGTCGTTAGGATTCGCACCGGCGGCCGGGGCCTGGGCGTTTTTCTGATTTTGCGCATTTGCCTGGGCTGCTTTTCCGCCCTCGAGCTGTTTAAGCAAAGCTCCCGGATTGGGATATTTGGCAAATAACTCGGCGGTTGACATGCCAAAAATATCCAGACCTTTAACCTTGGCCTCGGCCACCGGATCGGCTATCGACGACGGGTTGAGCTGCTGATCGATATATTTTTGCAGCCCCATAGCTTTTACTTTGGCGACATCACCGGGCCGTGCGCCGTAACCGAGCCGGTTGAGGACATGGAGGATCTTCTGGTCCTCGGTCAGCGGCTTTGGTCCGGCCGGCGTTTCCGCTCGGACCAACAGGACAGGTGTCAGCATTGTGTAAATTGCCGCTACTGCCGCTAATTTATGTATGAAAGAAGTGCTTTTTTTCATGTTTGTAGTACCTCGAATTTAACTGGTCTAATCGCGTTCCTGCCAGATTAGACGACGCCAAAACAAAAAAAGACGAAGAATCTCGATTTTAGTCAACAAACCCTACGCCAGTGCGGAAAGATACAACAATCCGCCGCCGATATACATCTAACCTCTCGAAATTAAGCGTAATTTACGCTAAGATGACAGCTATGAAAAGGACACCAGAGGGCAAAATGACAATCAGAAAGATCTCGATTTTTTGCGCGGCAGGCATAATTGCTTTATTGGCCCTCTCAGCTTTTGGCCAGGAGCAGACGTTTACCGATACGAATGTCGATTACTCGTTCAGCATTCCCGACGCTAAATGGAAAATGACGGTTAAGCCATCGGCGACCAGCCCGAATGTCGAGTATGTATACGGCGACCGGACAGACGGCCATCTCGAGGTGCGCAAACTGACCGTTGCGAAAGACGCGCTCCTGAGCGACATCATTCAGGACGAGGAGCAGAAACAGCTGTTTCGCCCTGGTTACGTGGCGGGAAAAGAAGAAAATTTTGTCGGACGCTTGCGCGGCAGCGTCTTTAATTTCGAATACGTCGCCGCCGGACGCAGCATGGCCGGAAGATTTTACTTTCTGCGGGCTAACCCGACGACCGTTTATCTACTGAGATTTACCGGCCAAAAAGACTCGATCCGCACGGTTCGAAATCAGACCGACTCTATTGCGAGGACGTTTGGAGTCAAGTAGCTTAGAGGCTATCTGAAAAACCTGTTCTTGTGGCTGAAAGCCACGAATGCAATAGCGTCGGGTAAAACCCGACGAAAAGTTTCCCCAAGAGTTCTCCGACGCTGAAAGCGTCGAATGAATCCATGTTCATGTGTCCCTTTCAGGGAATGAGCATGGCATTTTCCGGGTCGTCGGGATTCTCCCGACGCTATTACATTTGTCCCCTTTCAGGGACTTTTCAGACAGCCTGTTCTAAGTGAAACTTAGCACCGAACGGCAATATGTAGCCCTTGTCTGTCGCGGAAATCAGCGAGTTCGGATCGCTGGTTTTGACCAACCTCATTTTGTCAGTCTGACTGTTCTCTAAACCGGTAACTATCTTAATGTTAAATCTCTCCGCCTTTTTCAAAAGACTCCATGCCGTCTGGCCGTTGACCTGATATTTTTTGCAGAGATTCGCGGCCATCTCGTCGCTGCTCGCGGCATCGAACCAATTCAAAAAAAAGTCATGCCCCAGCCCGTCCGAGCATTCCGCAAGGAGGACGATCGTCCCGCCGTCGCTGCACGCCCGGGCGGCGGCATCGAGCGTTTTGTGGGCCTGGACTATATTTATGTCGTGCGGAAAGCCTCCGCAGCTTGCGATGATAAAGTCGCGCTTTTCGGCAATTTTTATAGTGTGCTCATCGGCATAGGCATCGCAGGCGGCGCGATGCGATGTTATCCAATTGCCGCAAAAAAGGTCGGTCACCTCGCTTGCGTCATTGACTACGGTAGTTATGGCGAATGCCGGATCGATCTTCGCGACCGCCTCCATAAACGCTTCGTGAACCGCGTTTCCATCCAAACGGCCCGTATCGACACCGTCGCGTCGCGATAATGTCTCGCAATCGAAAGCGAGTTTATGCGTTTCCGAGATAGTCCTCGCGGAGGCGAGGCCGGGGCATATCAGTTTTCGACCGCCGGTAAATCCCGCGAAATAGTGAAATGTGACGCCGCCGATGAGGATGACGTGGTCGTGTTCGGTGAGCGCTCGATTTAGCTCGATAGGTATTCCGCCTGAGGTTTCGCCGAGCCTGACGATCTGCATCAGGTCGCGCGGGTCGTGATCGAGCGTTTTGATCCGCTGGGCGATAAACGGCGTCAGGATTGCCGATTTTTCCGCGTCAGTGACTTTGCGATGGATGCCGGTCGCGAAGATGATACTTATCTCGAATGGCGTCGTCCCGCTCACGATGAGGCGGCGGACGAGCAGATTTACGATCTGCCCGGCGGCGGTTTGACGCGTGGCGTCGGGGACGACGAGCAAAACCGATTCGCCGGGGTTTATTACTTCTTCGAGCGGAGCGGCGTCGATGGGTGAGTCGAGCTTTTGACCGATCTCAACATCGGAGAGCGGCGGTTTTTCGACAGCCGAACCCAAAACTTCAAAACGGCCCTCATCGTACTCAAACGGAATCGAGCCACGGCCGTATTTTAGATCAATTATTGCCATTTTCAGCGGGATATTTTTGACGGCTCGAAACATTTGGCACCGGTTTCGCAAACGTAAACCGCCTCGGCTTCGCGATCCATCGTTTCCATTTGAATGGTGAGATGATCGAGGCCAAAGCGGTCGTGCAATTTTTCGCGAACTTTTACGAGCAACTCGGAATGGACGACCGATTCGTCGTGGCTGATGTGAGCCGACAGTGCCTCGATGCCCGAGGAGATCGTCCAGACATGCAGATCGTGGACGCCGCCGACTCCTGAGGTTTCGAGTATCGTCTCTTCGACCGCCGCGAGATTGATATGCGCGGGTGTGCCTTCGAGCAGCACATTAACCGATTCCACGATCAGCCGCCACGCACCGAAAATAATTATCAGGCTGATCAAAACGCTGCACAACGGGTCGGCCCACAGCCAGCCGAGCGTGACGATCAACACGCCCGCGACGATGGCCGTCACGGAACCGAGCAGATCGCCCATAACGTGCAGCCACGCGCCGCGCATGTTGAGGTCGTGCTTGTGGCCGGAATGGAGCAGCTTTGCCGCGATGATATTAACGATTAGGCCGCCAACGGCGATCACCGTCATTCGGAAACCGTTTACCTCGGGCGGTGCCGACCAGCGGACTACAGCTTCGTAAATGACCGCGATCGAGAGCAGAACGAGAACGATGCCGTTTATAAAGGCCGCCAATATCTCGAGCCGGTAATAGCCAAAGGTTTTTCGCGCCGTCGCCGGACGTCCACCGAACCAGATCGCCCCGAGCGTCAGACTGAGGGCCGCGACATCGGTTAGCATGTGGCCGGCGTCGGCAATTAGGGCGAGCGAATTTGTCAGCCAGCCGCCGATCGCCTCGGCAAACATATAGATAAAAGTCAGAACGAGAGCAAGCCAGAGGCGCCTGGAGCGGCCGCCCCTCGAGGTTTCGTGTGAATGGTTGTGTTCGTGTGCGATCCCGACGGCCTCCTTTGCCCTAATAACGCCGCAAAATATTGCCATTTCTGAGGGAAACGATAAAGCCCCGGCGGTTGCCGCGGTCGTCGCTGATCTCGACGGCGGTCTCGATTGACGGCGAAGCGATCTGCAAACGGAACGACCCGTCCGGCCCGGCAAAGGTGTCGCGTCCCGCCGATCTGACGCTCATGCCGGGCAGCGTCCGGCCAGTGACAATGTATATATTGCCGCCCACGCGTTCGACTTTGACGTTAGAAGCGTCGATCGACACATTGTCGCCCGGACGCACGATTAAAAACTTCCAAGCGTCGTTCCAGTTCGTCGTCTGGCCCGAGACGGATGTCGCCTTGACACGCCAGTAATACGTTCCGGGCGAGATGCCGGCGAAACGATATTCGCGCGTCGTCATCGAGTTTTTGTCGACGATAATCGAGTCGGCGGCAAAGATCGGCGATTTCGATATCTGTAGGTAATAGCTCGCGATCGGATTTTCCTCCGGGGCCAGCCAGCTAAACGCCACGCTCACGCCGCTGCCTGAATCGGGGATCTGGACCGAATTTGCCGGTGCGACAGGCCGCGGGGGCGCCAGTAATTTCTCACGGGCCGACAGCTTTCCGTTGTTGACTGACGCAAATTCGTTCTCGCTGATCGTGGTCTTTTCGCCGCCGATCGTGGTTTCTACGCCGCCGCGGCTGATGCGGATCTCACCTGCATTCGTCTGAGAGTCAGCATTAAAGCTGGCGTCCGTATTCGACAGCACGCGGCTTTCCGAATCGGCGACCTCGACGATATTTTTGGTGTCCTGTGGCTGGTCGTTGGTTTTGACGTTGACCTGGCCGTCGCCGACGGTCACGTGCACGTCCTTGCCGCCAAATAGCGAGGTTGAGCCGGTTACGACCATAGCGCTGTTCGGCTTGACCAAGTACTTTGTGCCATCGATCATCAGGATGGTCGCCCGTCCGTCCGCCATCGTCTGAACCGTATCGCCGGCGGCGACAAAGGTCTCGCCTTTGACGATGATGGTCTCGCGGGTAGAGGCACGGGTTACTCGGACCTCGCCCTCGAATGATACGATCCGCGCCGAGTCCTTCGGAATATTTTGATCGGGCGTGTCGATAAACCAGTTATGCCGCGACGCCCACCACGCTCCGCCGCCCAGGGCAGCGGCGATAACCACGACAGCGATCACCGAGTAGATCGTGCTGTTACGGATATTCCACCAGTCGACGTAAAATTTGCGGTATTTGTTATCTTCCATTAATGGCGGTCTTACCCCGCCTCGCTGTCGGCACGTTTGTGGGGAAAGATCAGCGACAGAGCGACCGACGCGAGTATCGATCCTACAACAACGGCGAGCGACAGATTAATGATCGTCTGCTCGTATTCGTGATTCAAAAATCCCTGCAAAAACGCATTCGATGCGGAATTGTTTCCCTCACCTTGCATCATTATCAAGCCTTCCGCCGCGAGAGGCAAGAGCATTTTGATCCCGATAAACGTTAACACAAAAGCGAGCCCATACTTGAGGAAATGAAACTTTTCCGCCATTTCCACAAGTAAAAAATAAAACGTCCTCAGCCCCAGGATCGCGAAAATATTCGACGTGTAAACGACAAACCGGTCGGTCGTGATGCCGAATATTGCGGGAATCGAATCGACCGCAAAGACCAGATCGGCGACATTGATGACAATCAGCACCAGTAGGAGCAGCGTACCGGTGCGCTTGCCGTCAAGCCTTATCAAGAATTTCTCGCCGTCATATGTTTTGGTTATCGGCAAAATTCGGGTTGTCAAACTTACGATCCGGCTCTTTTCGGGGTCAAAAGTTTCGTCGTCGCCGAACATTTTGATGCCTGTGTATATGAGAAACGCGCCGAATATGTAGAGGACCCAGTTAAAGCGCTCGACTAGTTCGGCACCAGCCAAGATCATCGCCAACCGCATCAGCATCGCCATAAAAATACCCCAAAAGAGGACGCGATGCTGGAATTTTTTCGGGACCTTGAAATATCCGAAGATCAGCAGAAAGACAAACAGATTGTCGATGGAGAGCGACAGCTCGATGAGGTAGCCGGTAAAGAATTCCTTGGCCTTTGAGACGCCGAACTGCGAAAAAATAAAGCCGTTAAACGCGAGAGCGAGCGAGATCCAGACAATGCTCCAGACTATCGTTTCCCGCCGGCTCGGCATGTGCGACCGGCGATTTACGATGCCGACATCAACAAAGAGGGCCGTCAGGACCGTAGCAAAAAAGACTGTCCAGACCCAAAATGGGTATTCCACTCCGTTCATAACGCCGTACTAGATGGTCCGCTGAATTATCTCGACGATCCGCCCGAGACCGTCGGCGTCCGTCTGGTCAAAGTCGCCAAGCTTGTCGCTGTCGACGTCCAAAACCCCAAAAACCGCCCCGCTCCGTTCAAGTATGGGAACGACGATCTCCGATCGCGACGCCGACGCACATGCAATATGGCCGGGAAATTCGTCAACGTCCTCAACGATCGCCGTTTGCCGTGTCGTATATGCATGGCCGCAGACACCCTGGTCGAAATTGATCCGTGTACACGCGAGCGGCCCCTGAAACGGACCGAGCACGAGCTGGCCTTCCTTGACGAGGTAAAACCCGACCCAGAAAAACCCGAAGGCCTCTTTCAAGACGGCGGCGATGTTAGCGAGATTTGCCACGAGGTCGGTCTCACCCGTCAAAAGCGCCTCGATCTGCGGTACGATCTCGTCGTAAACCGTTTTGCGATCCGCACCCTGTGTAAACTCGATCGACTCAGCCATCGACTTTGAGTTTAGCGTGGGTGGGTATGCTGTGTAAATAATCGGATTTCCACGGCGAAAATGATGGGGCAAAAATTGGCCGCAAAAAGGCGCAAAAAGCGCAAAATTAAGAATTCTTATTTTGCGCGTTTTCCGGCTATTTGTATTTGTTTCTGATCTTAACTGCTCGCTCGATCGTGTCGACGTTTTCGAGGATTTTTAGCCGCAGGTCGTTGTCGAGGTTCGGGTTATCGGCGAGGAATTTGTTGACGATGGCCAAGGCCTTTTCGTCGCGTTGACCGCCAATGAAGGCTCCCAGCCAGCCATTGACGAAGAATATCTTGCGACTACGTTTTAGATTTGGCAGCTCGGCCAATGCGAGCGTCAGGTACTGCTGCGTCAGATCGGCGTGGCGGATCGAATTAAACGGCCCCATCGCCGCCTCGATCCAACTCTCGGAGATTTCTTTGTTTGTCAGGAAATCGTTCCAAAATTTTGCCTTGTTCTCCGCCGTTCCAAAAGCGGCATGAGCGGCGTAAGCATAGCGTTTGGCGTCGTCACCGGTCTCGGTCTTTTCGAGAGCGGCGAGCAGCCTTGGGGCGTCAGGGTCGCCAAGGATCGCGAGACGGGTGACGATGTCAAATTTGTCTTTCGTCCGCAGCGGGAGAGCGGCCCCTTTGCCGCCAGTGCCGCCCGCGGCAGCGGGTGGGGCTGACTGGCTGAGCATCTGCTTGAGTGCCGAGCGGGATCTCTCAGTGGACGCGGTGCCAAGAAACGCCCGGTAAAACGTAATCCGCTGGCCCGGCGTCGGTGCGTTTTGTAGACGATCGAGCAGGACGTTCTCAAGGCGTACCCGCAAGTCAGTACCACCTGCGGTAGCGGGTGGTTGAAGAGTGGTATTCGAGACCGCCGATTTATGTGCTCCTGATTTCTTTAAGCTGCTTGCCGGTTGCGTTAAACGCCCCGCTACCGCAGGTGGTACTGACATGTAGTAGTTCATCGCGGTCGAGACACGGCCAAGCAGGGTCGCGATCGTGCTCTCGTCTTGCTCGCCACAGTTCAGAGTGCAAGCTTCAGCTTGTTTCGATCCCGCGTTGGACAAGCTAAAGCTTGCACTCGGAACGGAGAGGTTCTTAATCACCAGCTCGACATAATCCTTCGGATCAAGCTCGCCCTCACGAACGCTGTCCCAGAGCGATCCCCACATCATCGCGCGGAGAAAGTCGTCCTTTTCGTTCTGGATATTTTTCAGTACGTAATCGCGGCTCTTGTCGTCAAGCACAAAGATGCCGTAGCCGTAGTCTTGGTAGTTGGGGAAGAAGTAATAAAGAGTCTGAGTGCCATCGGTTATGGTCTCGGACATTGTGAAAGTTTCCATCCGAGAATTTGATGCTGGCAGCAAGGCGTTTGTCGAGAAGTTTCCATTTTTTTCTGACGTAACAGCAGACACCTTTACCTTCATTTGCCAAACGCTGCCCGAATGAAGGGCATCCTCAGGCTTGATTGCAATAGCGTAAGTATTCGGGTCGTCGTGAGTACGTTCCACTCGATAAATGGGCAACCCTCTTTGTTTTACCCACTGTCGTGCCCACTCCTTCAAATCCTGCCCGCTCGTTGCCTCAAACTCCTTCACCAGATCTTCCCAACCGGCATTCGCATACTCGTGTTTCTTCAAAAACGAGCGGACAGCGGTTTGGAATTTGTCTTCACCGAGGTAAAACTCGGCCTGACGTAAGAACGAAGGGGCTTTGCGATATACGATGTTGCCGTAGGCGGATTTTGCGCTGCTGAGATTATCGATCTCCTGGTAGATGGGCGTGGTGCCTTTAGTGGAGTCGGTCAGGTAGGCGGCCTGTTTGTTGCGTTCGTAAAAGACCTTCCAGGCATTGTACTGCGGCAAGACCTTTTCGAGCGTCTTATACGCCATAAACTCGGCAAAGCCCTCTTTCAGCCACAGGTCGTCAAACCATTTCATCGTCACCGTGTCGCCAAACCACTGATGCGCCGTCTCGTGAAAGATGACGTTCGCTCGCGAGATCTGGTCGTTCGCCGTCGGCTCGGTCGGGAAAATGACCGAAGATTCACGCAGGAAGGTCGCTCCAGCATGCTCCATCCCGCCAAACGGAAATTCGGGGATCAGGACGATGTCGTATTTTGGGAAGGGGAATTTGTAGTCGAAATAGGTTTCGAGATAGCTGACCGCCGCGTCCCTGAGCCGGGCAACTTCGGCGGCGTGGGGCTGATATTTGGCAAGTTGGGACTTGCGGACAAATATACTGCGAGTCGGGTCAGTACCACCTGCGGTAGCGGGTGGTTGACCTCGGGTATTAAGCGTCGTGGCGGGCTGTGTTAAACCACCCGCTACCGCAGGTGGTACTGACACCTGTGCCCACGGCCCAGCCGCGAATGCGAAGACGTAGGTGCTGATGGGTTTGGTTTCGTAGAAATTGATTCTTTGAGGACAAAGAGCCGGCCGAGCACAACTCGGATATTCTTCGATCCCAATTTTGTCGGGAGCATTTGAAACGACCTTCCATTCGGGCGGAATTCTAAAGTCAGTCAGCGTAAACCTCGCCTTCAAATCCGGCTGGTCAAAGACCGGAAACGCCGTGCTTGCGTCGCTCGGGACGAAGAGCGAATAGAGATATTCCGCGCCGTCCTCTTTGTCTATGTAACGGGTGATCGCCGAACCGCTCGTCAGTATCGGCGACGTGAAATCGAGTTTGATGACATTCTCGCCGGCGACCACGCCCTCGCCGAAGATGAGGTGTTCGCGGTCCTCGATGATGTAGGGTTTTGTGTCCGTGATCTCGAATGCCCCGCCGCCGCGCACATCCATCGACTTGCCGTTGATCGAGACGTTTGAGATGGTTGAATCTTTCTCGTGGCCGGCGATCCTGCGCCAGTCGAGGATGATCGCTAAGTCAGAACCACCTGCCGTAGCGGGCGGTTGAAGCTGGTCATTTGGACCGCCAAATGCACCGGAGTCCGATTTAATCGAGTTGAGCGTTGGCTGAGTTAAACCACCCGCTACCGCAGGTGGTACCGACACATTGACCCTGATCTCCATTGTGCCCTTCAGCACGGGCGACATCTTTTCGAGGGTCAGGTTGAGTTTGTAACGTACATCGGAATAGTGTGCGGCCCGCCACTTTGCCAAAGTATGCGAGACACCAGTCTCAAGCGGCGGCGAATCGACCGGCGTATTCTGTGAACATGCAACGGACGCGAGCATGAGAATCAAGATCAGGTATCGCATAGATAGAAAGAAGCGAGAAGAGATTCACCACAGAGAGAGCGGAGGACACTGAGAATAAAAATTCAGTTATTTAAATCTTCTCAGTGATCTTTGTGTGCCCTGTGGTAAATAATACCCCAAACAAAAAAGGGCGGCTAACCTAAAGATGAGGTCGCCGCCGCGCAAATATCAAACCGGGCTAAAACGTTAGAGAGCGAAATTAAAACTCACAAACCCCGTGGCCCTGACCGGTTGGCCGTCGCGGACGAAGGGTTTGAACTTCCATTTTTTGATCGCGTCCTTAGCGGCGTTTTGCAGCATCGACGGGCCGCTCGTTTTTTGAATATCGGCAACATCGCCGGCTTCATTGACGGTTACCTCGACCTTGACGAGACCGGTTGTCCGCATTGTCCTAGCCTGTGGCGGATAGACCGGCGGCGACTGCCGTGTAGCGTAGGCGACCAGAGAACCGACGTCGATCGGTTCGGTGGATCTCGGCAGATCGGCCTTTGGCGGCTCGGGTTTCGGGGTTTCCGCAACCTGTTTCGGTTCTTCTTTTACAGTTTGCGTCGGCGAAGGGATGTACACCGGCTCGTCGGTTTTTGCCGGTGCGGGATCTGCCTGTTTTACCTCCCGTTCGCGTGTGCCGGACGGCCGGGTGTCCGAAACCGGCTGCATGATGACGGGCGGGGGTTCGATAGGTTTGGTATTGACTGCCATCTGGCTTGCATTCGGCACGTCGTTAGTGATCGCGCTTGTTACGATGCTCCGCGAATTTGCCATTTGCTCGCGGGTGTCGGCCACTTCGTCTTTCCAATGGCGGGCGTCGTAATCGTCGCGGGCGAGCATAGTGCGTGAATTTGTCGCTTCTTCGAGCAGTCCCATCGCGTCGGCCGTTTTAGCGGGCGTCTTGCCGATCTCCTTCGACTGCGAAATGACCAATTCGAGCGTCTCGCGCATCTTTTCGAGATCGTTGAGAGCCTCTAGCGGCAGTGTGCGATCGGCGACGCTTAGGCCAAGAGCACGATAGCGTTCGGCCCGATTGCGGGCGCTTTTTATAATCTGGCCAGCGACCGCTGCGTACGAAGATGCGGCGTTCGGTCTGGTCGTTTTTTGCTCGTTGTAAAATTGGCCGAGCATATCCTGAGCACGTTTGTAATCGCCCTGTTCGAGATAGCTGTTCATCAGCAGGACGTTGACGACACTCTGAACGGCGGTGTCGCCGCTCTCTTTGCGAATATTCTCAAGCTCGTAGATGGCGGCGCTGTAGTTGCGAACGGCGATGAAGGCTTTTGCCTTTGAGATTCGTCCCCGCATGACATCGCCCGAGGTGGGTGCCTGTGGCGGAACAGTGACGGGCGGGGTGACCGTCTGTGCCTGGGAGACAAGAATAAAACTAACAAAAACCAGTAAAACCGAGGTGTAAAACCTTCTGACATTTAACGGCATTTATAGTCCTCCATACCTGACTTAAATTTTCCGTAAAGGCCAAGCGAACTACCTCTATCAAGGCTCACTCAAGCGACCCATCCAACAAAGAAACCGCGTTTCAACAAACGATCAAATTGGCCTATTTTCCAGGCCCGCCAAGTCAATTACGTAGGCTTTTGATGATTTTATCGCGGTACGCGTTTGCATCTATCTTTATAACACTTTCATTAAGCGTGAGCAAACGCCGGTCGAGCATGACGATGCGCCCATTTATGATAACGGTGCGGACATCCGCCGCCTTGGTGGCGTAAACGAGGTGAGAATAGACGTTATAGAAAGGCGTCTGGTTGAGGCTGTCAAAATCGACAATATCGATGTCCGCCCGTTTGCCGTTTTCAATCGAGCCTGTAATGTCGTCCAGATGCAGGGCCCGGGCACCGCCGATCGTGGCCATTTCGAATGCCTGTTCGGCCGGCAGAATCTTGGGATCGCCGGATATGAGCTTGTGCAGTTTTGCGGCGGTGTCCATCTCTTCCCACATATCGAGATCGTTGTTCGACGCCGCACCGTCAGTGCCGAGGCCGACCGCGACACCGGCCGCCAGCATCGCCGGAACAGGGGCGACACCGGAGGCGAGTTTCATGTTTGATTGCGGGTTATGTGCCGATCCAACGCCGCGCAATTTGAAGATGTTGATCTCTTCGTCGGTGATCCAGATGGTGTGAGCTGCGATGACACGATTTGAAAGAAAGCCGATGCTGTCGAGATAGTCGACCGGCGTTTTACCATACTGTTTCTGAATGTCGTCACGTTCTTTTTTAGTTTCGGCGATGTGAATGACGACGGCAGCCTTGAGTTTATCGGACAATGCACGGATCGCTTTCAAATGATCGGTCGAGACCGTATACGGAGCATGTGGTGCCATCGCCGGGACGATCAGCGGATCGGCCTGCCATTTTTTGATGAATTTTTCCGAGTACGCCATCATCTCAGCGTTTGTCTTATTGTCGGCGACCGGAAAATCGATTATCGTCTCGCCCAGCACGCCGCGAACGCCAGCCTTTTTAGTCTCGTCAGCGACCGCGTCCTCGAAATAATACATGTCGCAATAGGTCGTCGTGCCACCGCGTATCATTTCGGCAAGACCGAGGCGAGTTCCGGCACGGACAAACTGCTCGGTCACATTCTTGGCTTCGGCGGGGAAGATGTATTTCGTTAACCAGTCGTTAAGATCAAGGTCGTCCGAGATGCCGCGAAACAGCGTCATAGCTGCGTGTGTGTGAGTGTTAATCAGGCCTGGAATGATGACCTTTCCGGCGGCGTTGATCGTTCTTTTAGCCGTCAGATGGTACGTTACCGCTCCCCGCTGACCGACCATTGCGACTTTGCCGTCCTTGATTGCAACTGCTCCGTCCTCGATCAGACGGCGATCCTTGTCCATCGTCACGACCGTTCCACCAACGATCAACAAGTCACACGTCCACGGTGCAACATTCTTTTCCGTATGCGGCAAACGCTGGCCAAAAGTAGTAAATGATAGGGGGGAAAGTGCAAGAAACGTGAAGAATATTTTCAGCTTATCCATAGTTGAAGTTACTATATTCAGGCTGAATTTAGCAATCGGGATTGATGCGTTTAAGGTATTCGACGTCCGACAGGTCTTTATGACGGCCAGTTGAGATTTTGTTCGCAATCAGATCGTCAAATCCTATCAACGAAATCTTAACCCCCTCACAAACGACATTCTTCCGCCGTTCATAAGCTGATTCAAAATCAACGCCCGTCAGATAATTAAGAATGTCGACTGCGAGAGGCTCGACACCCATGATCACGAGATTGTCCTTGCGTGTAAACAGTTCAACATTAAGGCTGTCGCTGCCAAAACCGAAGTCCGTCAGAGCCTGGACCAGCTTTTTGGCATTGTCTTCGTCGCCGGAAACAAAAAAGTCGATATCATTAGTTGAACGCGCGTAGCCGTGAATACCAACAGCATAGCCGCCAATCAACAAATATCTAACCCCATTCTGGTTTAACGACTCTAATAACTCTTTGAAGTCTGGCGGTAGCTCGAACTCCATAATTAAGACGTCTTAGCCGTTCAATGTGTTGAAGGCGCTCCTTTACCGACGTGCTACGCCAGTAATCAATCGTATCCGAATCATCGAATCTGGAAACAACCTTGATTTTAGTCTTGTCCAAACGCAATTCGGGAATGTCTTTTTTTTCGAGCATTTTATTGATCCGTATCTAAAAGCTGCTAGCTTTATTGTAGCAAATCATTCACTTTTTATTTGACACTTTTCATAAACGGATTATTATTACCAATATGCCTTTTCCTAAATTTACGATCCGCGGTTTTAAGGCCCCACGCGAGGCGGTTCTGGCGTCGCTCGGCACGTTGGAGAGCAAGACTCTCGAAGAAGTCTGGCGGCGGAAAGAGACGAATGTTCGCGAAGTCGTCGCTGCTCTCGACCATAACTTTGCCTACACGACGATAATGACGACGCTCGACCGGCTCTATAAAAAGGGCTACCTCGACCGCCGAAAGGACGGACGCGCTTTCGTCTACACCTCGCGAATGTCGCGGGAGGAGCTGCATGTCGGGCTGGCTGGCGATGTTATCGTCGGGCTGATCGACGGTGCGACGCAAAATGTCGAACCTGTACTCGCCTGCATTGTCGACGCTGTCAGCGACCGCGACCGGGAGTTGCTCGATGAACTTGAGCGGCTTGTAAAAGAGAAGAAAGCCTCGCTCGACCGAGTGTAAGAAAATGTATTTCCTGATCGGGATCTCATTGCTATTCGCATTTCTATTCAGCATTGACCTGATGGCGTCGTTGACGGCGTTGATCGGGTGGCGGCTGATGGGGAATGCCGCTACCCGCTGGGGAGCCCGAACGCGGGTCAACCTGATCTTTCTGCTTCGAGTAATGCCGCTAGTGGCGGCGACCGTTTTCATTCTTGCGTTTGTCCTGCCTGCTTTTCTCGTGTACGAGCCCGCAGCAACGGACGAAACCGTTGGACTTAAACTGACGCTGATCGCCCTCGTCTCGGCCTTTGGCATTGCCGCCGCGTTAGGACGCGTTTTTGCCGGATGGTGGCGGACAAAACGTCTCGTTAGCGAATGGATGAGGCTTTCGGAGCCGGTTGAGATCGAAGGCGTAACGATTCCGGCCTTTCGGATGCGGCACCCTTTTCCCGTTATCGCGGTGGTCGGCGTGCTTCGGCCCCGGATGTTTGTGGCCGAACAAATACTTTCCGAACTCGACGAGGCTGAGCTTGCCGCCGCTATCGCCCACGAACGCGGACATATTGCCACGCATGACAATCTTAAGCGTATCGCGATGCGTATCTGCGGCGACCTGCTGGTATTGCCGCTCGGCGCGGCGCTCGACCATGCATGGTCGGAAGCCGCGGAATCGGCCGCCGACGAATATGCCGCCCGTCTCGGTGGCAGCAGGTCCGCACTAAATCTGGCCTCGGCCTTGATTAAAGTCGGGCGGATCACTCCCAATGAAAAAGCGTTGCCGATGCCCGTCGGGGCGTATCTGCTTGGGTCTGAGGACGGGCCGCTTGCTGCCCGCGTCGATCGCCTGCTGCGGCTCGCTGACCGGGCTGATGCACTCAGTGGTCGGGCGAGTATTTTGCAAAAGGCGCTTTGGCTGATCCCGGTTTTTACGTTTCTCCTTATCCTTCCATTGGCGCTGAACAGCAAGCTCCTTTCGGCGGTACACAGTTTTTCAGAAGCCCTTCTGGCTGCTCTTCAATAATTTATTCGCGTAAAACAACTACGAGTAATGGTAGTAGTTGACTATCGACGTTACGATTTCTTTTTGCAAATAATATTTGTATAAGGAGTCATATGTATAACAAGGTCAATTTACGCCAAATCTCTGTCTGCTGTCTCACCGCAGCCCTTTCGCTCGTAGCTTTTTCGGTCATAGCCATCGCACAGACCAGCGACACCGCAACCGTTAAAGGAACTGTGGTGGATCAGAACAAAGCGTCCATTGCGGGAGCCAAAATTTCGCTCGTCAACACCTCCACCGGAAAGCACCGCGATGCCGTTTCGAACGGCAGCGGTGACTTTGCTATCGGTAATCTGCCGTTGACCGGCAAATATGAGTTCACTGTCTCAGCCGGCGGCTTTGCCGACGAAAAACGCGGCGACATCGAATTCAGGGCCAATGAATCAGCCACTTTTAACGTCACGCTATTTCCGCAGGCGAACAAGAGTGTTGTAACGGTGACCGGAACGACCGAGGGAGTCCAATCCGATTCGGCACAGTTGGGAACTAGGCTTGATCTGGAAAAGATCGACGGCACGCCCATCCTGGGGCGGAAATTGACCAACCTTGTACAGCTCAATTCTGCCGTTCGGCCGGCTCGCGGCACGGGGGACCTCTTTTTGAATAACTACTTGTTCGTCGTAAACGGCAGCGGCCGGCGCCAAACTACCTTTAGCCTCGATGGCAGCACCGCTAACGATTCTTGGGGTCGTCAGTCGATATTTACCAATCTGCCGTTGTCAACTATTCAGGAAGTAACGATTTTGACAAATCCGATCTCTGCCGAATTCGGTAGAACAGCCGGAAATGTTGTCAATATAGTCACCAAATCTGGATCGAACGATTTTCACACCGATCTGCTGTTTATGTTTCGGCCAAGCAAGCTACAGGCGTCACAGCCATTCGCCCCGCAGCAAACTGCGGACCAGCTTTATCAGGTTAGCGGTATCGTTTCAGGACCGATCGTCACCAATAAGACGCATTTCCTGATCGGAGCCGAACGAAATACGCAGCGAAGAGACACGGTTATCACGTCGATTCTCGCGCCCGGCACCTTCGACGGCCGATATAAGCAGAATCTGTTTCTGGGACGTGTCGATCATCAGATCAACGATAGCAATACGCTA
The DNA here is from genome assembly GCA_038227175.1 of Pyrinomonadales bacterium. Classification (GTDB taxonomy): domain Bacteria; phylum Acidobacteriota; class Blastocatellia; order Pyrinomonadales; family Pyrinomonadaceae; genus OLB17. Next base: position 42,404 of record JBBRPZ010000025.1, read on the forward strand.
ACGGGACGCTTTAATCTGGAGAGATTCATCGATACAAATCCAGCGGATGCGGTCGGCGGAAACAATCTGCCAAGCGCGGCCCGAACGTTCGAACGCAACACCTTAGCCGCTCAAGTGTCTGAAACGGCGATCTTTTCAAAACACCTGATCAACGAGGCCCGGTTCCAGTTTCAGAATGGTTCACCGATAACAAAATTCACGCCGATAACGGCTTCGACCCAGTTCCTGCGACCGATCTCAACCGAGGGCGAATCACGGGGCGCTACTTTGACAAATCGTCAATATCAATTCGCCGACATTCTCTCCTGGGCTCTGAGCAAGCATTCAATTAAATTTGGAGGCGACATCGAGCATTCCAGTTCCGGCGGCAACGGCCAGGAATTTGGCACCGGTTTTGTTTTGGGACAGTTTCGATTTACCAACGCGAGGTCAAGCAATGCGACAATTCCCACCTCGGCGCTTACTATTGCGGACGCCGCATCGTTTACGCAGAGCTTTGGCAATTCGCTTTACACCATAAATCAGTATCTTTGGTCGCTTTTCGCACAGGACGACTTTCGTGTTCGATCGGATCTCACGTTAAATCTGGGGATCCGATATGACCGCCAGACTTTCACGGATGACACAAATAACGTCGCGCCGCGATTCGGCTTTGCCTATAACGTCCGCGGCGATGGAAAAACAGTCGTGCGGGCGAGTTACGGCATTTATTACTCACAGCTTCGCGCTAATTTGGGTGCACAGTTTAACCTCGGCGGTCCCACGGGTGTTTTTACTTTTACAGCCACGCCGGGACAGACTGGTTTTCCAACATCATTGACATCTCTGCCGTCGTTTCCCGCCGGAGCCGTGCTACCGGCGCGAGACATTGTGATCCGACCCGGACGGGCATCGTTTTACAATCAATTTTTTGACACGACAAAACTCAAGGGCTATCCGAGCCAACTTATCAACCCAATGACACAGCAAGCCACGGTCGGTATTGAACGCGCTCTCGGCGGCAATTTTGTCCTGAAGGTGGATTACGTTCATGCACATACGCAGGACATAGATCGTCTGCTCGATCTAAATGCTCCAAGCACATTTACGCCGACCGCCGCGACACTGACGCGAACCGCCGCTCAGGCCAATGCAACGCGACCGATAACGCCTCTTAATAACGGTTATCGGAGAATCCAGGTAGTCTCAAATCAGGGCGTAAGCGATTACAACGGCCTTCAGGTCAATCTCGATAAGCGCTTTAGCCGAAAATTCTCACTCCTTGCAAGCTATACTCTCTCGAAAACGACGAACACGGTCGAGCCCGATGCCGGTGGAGGCGATCCGAATGACGTAAATACCCTAGGCGAGGCCGAACGCGGCTTGAGCCTGCTTAATCAGCATCACCGTTTCGTCCTGAGCGGTTATTATCAACTGCCATACGGCATTGGCTTCGGTGGTGTTACAACCGCTGCGTCTGGAAGGCCTTACGCAATAACGGCAGGTGTTGATACAAACGGAGATGGTTCGACCGCAGACCGGCCATTTGATGTTAGTACTGGCCAATATTTTGTAAGAAATCCCGGTAAGGGAACGCCGACTTATTCGACCGATCTTTACGTTCAAAAGGCGTTTTCATGTGGGGAAAAAGCTCGTCTTGAGTTTCGTGCGGAGTCCTTTAATATTTTTAATCACAGAAATATTTACGGACGGATAGGAACATACGGAAACGCTTTGGTCGGAACACCTTCGGTGCTTCTCGGAACGGCTCTTGGCGGCATCGCAAATGTCGATCCAAGCCGCGAGTTCCAATTCCAAATTCGGTTTAGGTATTAGTGTCAATTCCAGATAATGTTGAAAAGCGGCGGGCGGCTTCGCCGCTTTTCAATATTTACAATGCGGCCTGAACTGAGTCAGGCGGCGGGACAACAATGACCAGATTCAAAGCTATAACGTTCGCTATTTTCCTGCTCTTCGGTATCGTCACATTCGGTTCCTGCCGCACGTCCACAAACGCGGGCGGATCTAAAACAGGAGCGGTTGTAAACGACGCCGACGGCAAAGCCGTGACGATCGCCGACAATTCACGGATCGTTTCAATTGGAATAGCTGCAACAGAAACGATATATGCGTTAGACGCAGGTTCAAAGCTGGTCGGGATAGACAATTCCAGTGCCGAATATGTGCCGCAATCTGCAGGGCTGCCAAAGGTTGGCGTCCGAACGACTCTTGATGCCGAAGGCATATTGTCGCTCAAGCCGACTCTGGTAATCTTAAATGCCGACTCGGGCCCGCCCCAGATATTTGACCAGCTCCGTAACGCAGGTATCGCCGTTCTGACGCTTACACCGACCTACACCGTCGAAGCCGTCACGCAAAAAATCGACACGATCGGCAAAGCCGTAGACGCAAGTGACAAAGCCGCCGTACTTGATCGTAAGATCGATTCCGAAATGAGCGATGTTGCAAAACTGCTCGCGGAAATGCCGGAGAGGCCGAAAGTGATGTTCGTCGGCAAAGGCCCAAATATGCCGAATGCGACTACCAGCGGTGCGGGAACAACCATCGATGAGATGATAAAGCTCGCGGGCGGGATAAACGCGTTCAAGGATTTTACGGGCTTTAGGCCAATGACCGATGAGGCCGTGGTAGCCGCGCAGCCGGACGCAATTCTTATAACCGAAAAGAGTTTTGAGCGTAGCGGCGGTGTGAATGGGGTGGTCACTTTCCCTGGTGTTGCCTTGACACCCGCCGGCAAAAACAAGCGAATCATTCCCGTTTCGGATATGTATTTTCAAGGATTTGGTCCCGGCATTAGTAATGCCGTTCGCGAACTCGCGCTAAAATTGCATGCGAAGGCAAACACTTCGGAATTAAAATGAGGGAAAATACGGCTCGACATCAGCGAGGTGATTGGAAAGGATGAGAGATCGCCGCCGGATCACGCTAATCGCGTTGTGTACTATGTTGATCGCGGTCGTTCTGCTATCGGCTGACATAGGCGCTCTGGAAATAGGACAAACGCAGATATTCGCCATAATTGCCAAAGTTTTCGGCCTTCACCTGCCTTACGATTTCACAATTCAGCAGGAATCGACATTGCTTGATATTCGGCTCCCACGCATAGTTATGGGCCTATTGGTTGGCTCGGCTCTTGGCATTTCGGGTGCGGTAATGCAGGGGCTTTTTCGTAATCCGCTGGCCGACCCTAGTCTGATCGGTATATCGAGCGGAGCCGCGCTCGCCGCTACAATGGCGGTTGTGCTCGGCGACATCGCTCCATTTGCGCTTCCGGGTGTATTTCAGTTATTCGTTTTTCCGATTGCGGCCTTTGCCGGCGCTCTTGCGATTACTCTGGCGATCTATCGCATCTCCACGGTTGCCGGACGAACGGTCGTCGCCACGATGTTGCTCGCCGGTATAGCGATCAACGCTCTGGCCCAGGCGTTTTCCGGCGGCATGATATTTTTTGCAACTGATTCCCAGATACGAAGCCTGACATTTTGGAAGCTTGGTACCCTCGGCGGCGGCAACTGGACAAATGTCATGGCGATCGCTCCGTTCATACTGATCCCGTTGATAGTTTTCCCCCGACTCGCGCGACCTCTGAATGGGTTACTACTGGGCGAATCCGAGGCCGGGCATATCGGTTTTAACGTTTCACGTACGAAGAAATTGATCGTCATGCTTGTAGCCTTATCTGTCGGGGCTAGCGTCGCTTTTACCGGATTGATCAGCTTTGTCGGCCTCATAGTACCGCATATTCTGCGATATATCATCGGTGCCGATCATCGCTATCTGCTGCCATGTTCGGCGTTGCTTGGTGCGATATTGCTTGTTGGAGCCGATCTCGTAGCGCGGACGATGGTGGCTCCCGCCGAAATGCCGCTTGGTATTCTAACGGCGATCGCCGGTGCACCATTTTTTCTTTGGCTGCTGTTGCGCGACCGTAAATGGAGAATCGCCGGTTGATCGAAGCTAAAAATATTTCATTCGAGATCGAATCTCGAAAACTGCTCGATGACGTGTCGTTGAACGTAAATTGCGGCGAGGTAGTAACGGTCGTCGGCCAAAACGGCGCCGGCAAATCTACGCTGAGAAAGATACTATGCGGAGACTGGCAACCGAGCGCCGGCGAAGTAACGCTAAATCAAAAACGCCTTTCGCTGTGGCAATCGGCTGATCTTGCGCGAGTGCGAGCGGTTTTGCCACAAGACTCGTCGTTAAATTTCCCCCTAACCGTTTTCGAAGTTGTTTTGATGGGCCGGGCTCCCCATATCAACGCAAGTGAGACCAAATACGATCTCGCCATAGTGCGTGAAGCTCTGGAAGCGGTAGAGGCCATCCATCTCGAAAAGCGCCTTTATCCGACCTTATCCGGAGGTGAGCGGCAACGTGTTCATCTGGCGAGGGTGCTGGCCCAAATTTGGGAGGAAGAGATAGACGCAACACGATATCTGTTGCTGGACGAGCCAACCGCAAATCTCGACCTCACCCACCAACACCAAACAATGAAAATCGCCCGCGATTTTGCAAAGCAAGGTGTAGGTGTTTTCGTTATTGTCCATGACCTGAATCTAGCCTCTCAGTACGCCGATCAGGTACTGATATTAAATGAAGGCAGCACCGTCGCATTCGGCAAACCGCGTAAGGTTTTTACCGAGAGCATTATACGCGAGGCTTTTGGCGTCGATGTCGGCATTTTGGATAACCCTTTCTTTGATTGTCCCCTGATCGTCTGGCGGGACGATCCGGGCATTTCAGGCGCGGTTCGTGTTTTAGAAGAGTAGTTGGCTCACGGATCAAAGTCGCGTGAGGTTCACGCTCCCCTTATTTTTTCAATGAGATGTATAATCGATAGGTTGCCATATGAAAAGAATCTTTGTCGCTGTTTTATTTACGGTTGCGGCCGCCTCGGCAATTAGCTGCGGTCGCTTTTCCAATCCGGCTGCCGACGCCAAGGCGGATCGGTTTGTCGTTATTTCGCCGATCTACAACGAGATCATCTGGGCGCTCGGGGCCCAGGATAAGGTCGTCGGCGTTGATCTGTCGAGCACGTATCCGCCTGAGATCAAGAATGTCCAGACGGTCGGGTATCACCGAGCGCTGAGCGCCGAGGGCATCCTTTCACTCCACCCGACAGCGGTCATCAACGACGGCAACGTCGGTCCGCCACAGGTTATGGAGCAGATCCAGCAGGTAAATATTCCTTCGAAGTCTTTTGGGGCGAAGAATGACTCGGTGGATGGTACCAAAGCGTTGATCCGCGAGATCGGCGAATTTTTCAATAAGAAAGATAAGGCCGAAGAGCTTTGCCGCACGCTCGACGCTCAAGTAGCGGCAGCAGCCGAAGACGTCAAAAAATACACCGATTCGCCAAAGGTCGCGATCATCCATTTCGGCCGGGCCTCGAATGTCTACATGGTCGTCGGCAAAGGCAGCGGCGGTGACGGCGGCGGAGCCAGCAAGATGATAGAATTGGCGGGCGGACAGATGGCTGTCGAAACGGGCGGGATGACGCGTATGGCATCGCCCGAGATCATCGCTCAGGCAAATCCGGACATAATATTGGTCACGGATTATGGCTACGATCACGCCGGCGGCTCGATCGACGGTATCAAGGCATTGCCCGGTGTCGAGACATCAAATGCCGCCAAAAACGGCAAGATATATCGCATCGAAGAAAATCAGCTGATGTATTTCGGTCCGCGATCGGGCGAGAATATTAAAAAGGTCGCCGAGATCATTCACAAAAAGTGACGAGACAAAACCGGGGCCAGAGAGGACTGCTCATCGGATTGACGTTCGCCACGCTCATCGTGCTGGCGGCGTCAATTCGTTATGGGGCGATAGATTTTTCACTTGCTGATATCGGACAGGCTCTGGCATCTGTTTTCCCCGGCCAGCCTGAGGCTTCGCTGGACCAACGCATTTTCCTCGAATTACGACTTCCGCGAGCTGTGCTTTGTATACTCGTCGGAGCCAGCCTCGGCGTCGGCGGGACGCTCATGCAGGCACTGTTTCGCAACCCGATAGTCGAGCCCGGATTGGTAGGGACGTCGAGCGGAGCCGCATTCGGTTCGGCGATCTTTTTTGTTCTCGGCGGCGTTTTCAATTTCGGTACGAGTCTCTGGAGCCTGCCATTGGCCGCATGTCTCGGCGGCATCCTTTCGACATACCTCGTTTTCGTGCTCGCTCGCTCACGCGAAGATGCCCGAGCATCGGTCGTGATGCTGCTGTTAACCGGCCTCGCGATCAACGCAATTTTCATGAGTGCCATCGGATTCCTGTCGTACATTGCCCGCGACCCGCAGGCCCGGTCGATCACCTTCTGGAGTCTCGGCACGCTTTCCGGGGCAAGCTGGCGAGCGGTTCAGATAGTGGCGTTTTCGACAATCGGTGGAACGGTCGTCGCTCTGCGATACGCAAAACAGCTCAACGCATTAATGATCGGCGAGGAGGAAGCGACCTATCTCGGCGTTAACGTCAATCGCCTGAAATGGATCGTTCTTTCCATCAATGTCGTGATCGTTGCGGTCGCTACCGCATTCACGGGCGTAATAAGTTTTGTCGGATTGATCGTTCCACACATTTTGCGGATGTTGGGCGGAGCGGATAACCGTTATCTAATTGTCGGGAGTGCGTTGCTGGGAGCGACGCTGTTGACGCTCGCGGATCTGCTGGCCCGGATCGTATTGAGACCGGCTGAATTGCCAATCGGCATCGTCACCTCGGCGGTCGGCGTGCCGATATTTTTGTTGCTGCTGCGTCGGCGTCAATACGTATTTTAAGCTGTGCTGGAAGCAAACAATATCAGTTTCCGAGTCGGTAACAAGGCCCTCATCTCAGAGGTGTCGGTCTCGTTCGCCCCCGGCAAGCTCCATTTGATAATCGGCCCAAACGGCGCCGGCAAATCGACCCTAATTAAACTGCTGGCCGGCTCACTGCGACCGCAAACTGGCGCGGTTACGTACGACGGTTCCGACATCCGCCACTCGCGGGAATCGGACCTTGCCAAACGCCGTGCCGTCCTCTCGCAAGCTGTCGAGATCGCCTTCCCGTTAACGGTTCGCGAGGTTGTCATGATGGGCCGCTATCCACACTTCGGCGGTCGTCCAGGCCCAACCGACGAACGCATCGCCGACGAGCTGATGGAGTTTTTCGACGTAACAGAGTTTAGCGACCGCAATTACCTGACCCTCAGCGGCGGCGAACGCCAACGCGTCAACTTCGCCCGTGTTTTGGCGCAATTATGGCGAACCGATACAGACCCGACACCTTCGTCATGCCGCTACCTCTTCCTAGACGAGCCGCTCACTTTTCTCGACATTCGTCACCAGATCGAATTTATGAAAAAGGTGCGCGTCTTCGCCGACGCTCCCGACGTGGTCACAGTCGGTGTGGTTCACGATCTAAACCTCGCCGCCCGTTTCGCCGACGAGATCCTGATGCTCAACGATGGAAAGGTAGTATCTAGCGGCACTCCCTCAGAAGTCCTCACAGCGGACGGCCTTCGCGACGTGTTCGGCGTTGAACCGACATTCGTCACGGCGGGCCAAACCGGCGTCCACCTTATTTTCGACTAAGCAAACCTTTTATTTTAGGAATTTGGTGTCAAACGCTCGCGGCAGAAGGTCTTTCATCTGGACGGTCTCAGTTTTACCGTGCAGATTCGCAAGGACAACAGGAATATCCCCACCGAATTCCCAAATGATCTGGCGACAGACACCGCACGGAGGCGTGAGAGTTTCGGTGTCAGCGACGACGGCGATCTTGATTATCTTTCGTTTGCCCTGCGAGATCGCATTCCAGACCGCGACGCGTTCGGCACAGACGGTTAGGCCGTAGCTGGCCGATTCGACATTGCTGCCGACGATTATCTGGCCGTCGTCGGTCACGAGGGCCGAACCGACCCGGAATTCCGAAAACGGCGCGTATGCATTTTCTCTCACGGCGGTTGCCGCTTTTACAAGTTCTTTATTTAGCTGTTCCATTACTATTTCGCTGCTTTACTCTCTTCTTTCAGTTTTTCACGTACAAGGCCGCACAACAGCTCGATGCTGACGCTCGTTTGGGCACCCTCGGGAATTATGACGTCGGCGTGGCGTTTTGACGGTTCGACAAATTCGAAATGCATCGGCCGGATCGTCCGCTCGTATTGTTCGAGCGTTCGCTCAAATGTCCGTCCGCGCTCCGTGATATCGCGTTTCAGCCGCCGGATAAGACGAATATCGTCCGGCGTGTCCACATAAACCCGTACATCCAGAAGGTCAAGAACACGCGGCTCGGCAAATATCAGAATGCCCTCAACAATGACAACGGGCCTTGGCTCAATGACCTCTATCTTATCGCTCCGCGTATGTGTTTTGAAATCATACAGCGGCATCTCGACCGCGAGGCCCTGCTTCAGACGCAGGATATGATTGACCAACATGTCGCTGTCGAGCGAATCTGGATGATCGAAATTTGCCTGCTTACGCTCATCAAGCGGCATGTCAGACAGGTTGCGGTAATACGAATCCTGCTCAACCAGTACCACCTTTCGCGCACCGACCGATTCGACGATCGCTCTCGCTATCGTCGTCTTTCCCGAACCAGTTCCGCCGCAGATGCCAATTATCATTGTCCTTTGTCCTTAGTCTTTTGTCCTTAGTCCTTCGTTTCGACGCCTTTTGTGCCAATCGAACGAAGATAGGCATTCAAGGATGGTGATAGCTTATCGATTAAGGGCCGCAATGTTTTTATTTGGTCGTCTGTTAGTAAGTTTCGCTTGAATGCTCGGCGTAACCAATGTTGAGTTTCCTGTAGCGAACCTCTTGCTATTTTATTAAATCGTCGATTGTCCTGATAACTACCTCGCCCTTCGCCCTCGGCAATATTTGCACCAACCGAGTCCGCCGAACGAACAACCTGTTTCCCAACCGTGTCTTTTGCAAACCCGTCCCACTTACAGACGATATTCCATATCGCATCCGAAAGTTCTTCTGAAAACTGATAAACCCTGAGTTGTTCAAAATTTGTCCGTGGCATTTGATTAGTCTCCTTTAGTTAGTTTATTTTTCGATATTATTCAAAAATGAATGACTAAGGACAAAGGACTAATGACCTATCCTTTTCAAGATCCGCCGCAGCAATTCCTTAAATATCTCGGCAACTTTCGCACCGGTTTCCATCACTTCTTCGTGATTGATCCGCTCGTCACTCATGCCGGCCGCGAGGTTTGTGATGCACGAGATGCCGAGTATCCGTAATCCAATATGGCGTGCCGCGATCGCTTCCGGCACGGTCGACATGCCTACCGCGTCAGCTCCTAGTAGACGCAACATACGAACTTCGGCGGGGGTCTCGTATGTCGGCCCCGAAAGGCCGCAATAAATGCCTCTATTTAGAAAATCTACTGGGTTTTCATCGACACTTTTTTCGTGGCGTTCGCGGGTAATCGCATGGGCCTCGGCTTCCGCTATCTTCTGAAGCTCACGGTCGTAAACGTCGCTCATATCGGGGAACCGTGGCCCGAAACGTTTGTCGTTGGCCCCGCGTAAAGGATTGACGCCCATGCAGTTAAGGTGATCGGAGATCAGCATCAGGCTCCCGGGAGTCATATCCGAATTCAAACTGCCGGCGGCGTTTGTCAGGATCAAATTCTTAACGCCCATCACGCCAAACGTGCGTACAGGCAGCATCACCTGCTCCATGTCGTAGCCTTCGTAATAATGAAAACGACCTTGCTGCACCGCAACCGCGACGCCATCAATCTCGCCTAAAACCAGTTGCCCGGCGTGTCCCTCAACGGTCGAACGCGCAAATCCCGGAATTTCTTCATATGGTATCTTTACTGCGTTTGCCAGTTCGTCCGCAAACGCTCCCAGTCCGCTGCCGAGCACGATCGCCGTGCGAATTTCACCCGCGTATTTTGATCTGATAAATTCGGCCGCCTCAGCGACTTTCTCATACGACATAAATTAAGGATTCACAGATTAACACAGACAAACCCGGATGTTTTAATTCCATCCGTGCAAATCCGTGATAATCCGTTGTTGGATCAATTTTCTTTTCGGTAGGGAATACCCAGCGCTTTGGGTGCCCGCGACAGGCCGATAAAGCCCGCGAGGACGATGATCGTCAGAACATAAGGGATGATTTGAACAAATTGAACAGGGATATCCTCGCCGTTGATTTTGGCCCACGACGCTCCTTGCATTTGAATAGACAAAGCCTCCGTAAAACCGAAGAACAGGCACGCAAAAAGAACTGGGATCGGTTTCCACTTGGCGAGTATTAGCGCCGCCAAAGCTATATACCCGCGTCCGGCGGTCATACCGCGCGTAAATAGTGACGATTGGCCGATCGAGAGATAGGCTCCACCAGCGGCCGCCAGGACACCTGAAATGACAACCGCAATATAGCGCAGCCGAATCACATTCACACCCGCGGCATCAGCCGCCTCAGGGTTTTCACCCACAGCTCTGATCCTTAGGCCCAACGGTGTCTTATAAAGCACATACCAGCAAACCGGGACCATAGCGAATGCTAAGAGCGAAGCAAGCGAAATACGATTATAATAGTCAGGCAGCAAAAACTCTTTCGCGATCTGTTGGGTCGATCCTGCGGAATCGTATAACCGGCTGCTAATTACAGCGGGCAGTCCGAGCATCAATAAACTGACTGCAAATCCGGTCACGACCTGGTCCGCCTCAAATTTGATCACTGCAACAGCGAAAATAAGCGCCACGATCCCTCCAACCGCGATACCGGCGAGAAATCCGAGATACGGATTTTGAAGTTCGTATGTGGCAACAGCTGCCGTAAATGCTCCGGCAAGCATCAACCCCTCGAGCGCAATATTGATCACACCGGCCCGTTCCGAAAACATGCCGCCCAACGCAGCGAAGATCAACGGTGTCGCGGAACGGATCATCGAGAAAAGCAGGATCATCAGGATGACCAAGAATGATGTAGTAGACTCGCCCATCTTATTTCCTCGTAAACCGCTGTAAAGACGCAACAAAAATTATAATTATCGCTTGGAGAACCTCCACGAGATCTTTAGAAACGTATTTAGTCTCGATATCGACAAAGATCTCGCCACGTTTTAGAACGGCGAAAAATATCGCTGCTATAAAGATGCCGAGTGGATGATTTCTGCCAAGCAAGGCGACGGCGATGCCCAGATAGCCCCAGCCGTCCGAAAAACCGTCGTAATAGCTGTAGCGGTAACCCAAAACCTCGCCGATCGCGACCATTCCGGCCAGTCCGCCGGAGATCGTCATCGCGATGATGATCTGTTTTTTCGGCGATATGCCGCCGTATTCGGCGGCAGAGGCGTTTTCGCCGACGGCACGCAGTTCGTAGCCCCATTTGGTCTTCCATAGGAATACCCAGACGAGCACGCACATCAAAACGGCAATTAAAAATGCAATGCTCAGCGGCACAAATGGCGGCATGCCCGGGATCAACTGGCTGATTCGCGGGATGTGGGCACCTTTGCCGATCTCGGCCGTTTGCAGGATCGGATCGCCGGGTATCTTGTAGTAATACTGCGTAAAATAGCTGACCAACGATATGCCGATAAAATTCAGCATGATCGTGTTTATCACTTCGTGCGAGCCAAATTTTGCTTTTAATATTCCCGGGATCGCTCCCCAAATGCCGCCCGCAACAACTGCCGTCAGGATACAAACCAAAACCAACAAAACCGAGGGCAAACTGTACCATGACCAGTCTTCCTGTTTGCCAAAAATGGTAACGATCGTCCCGCCAAATTTTATACCGACCCACGCCGTCGCAAACGCCGCGACGTACAGTTGGCCTTCGGCACCGATATTGAGCAGCCCGCATCTGAACGCGACTGCGACAGCCAGGCCGGTAAATATCAGCGGCGTTGCGATAAACAGCGTGTACCCAAAATCGTTGAGCGAGCCGAATGAATTTCCGATGAGCTGATAAAACGTCGTGAACGGATTGTCGCCGATCAACAGGACGATGATCCCACCGACGACAAACGCCGCAAGCACCGCGACCAGCGGCCATAGAATTTCACGAAAAAGATTCTTCATTTCTTCGGTAGCAAGCTTAGCGACGCCTTCTCTACAGTTCAGCCAGAATTAATATGATCGTCAATAAATATACCCGACATGAGGAGCAGTGTCATCTGAAAACATGATAAAACCACTATTTTCACGGTATAAAGTTTCCGTAATGAGACTTGACAATATGACACTCATATTTTATTATGCACATAGACTAATTTAGTAGTCCTTATAAGATTATGAGATTTGACAGATTCACCATTCGCGGCCAGGAGGCCGTGCAGGCGGCCATCGGCGTTGCTGAGAAAAATCAGAATCAACAGGTCGAACCGGAACATCTGCTTGCCGTGATGCTCGAACAGAAAGAAGGCGTCGTTAGGCCTATATTGGGCAAGATCGGAGCAAATGCCCAGACCGTGGCGACTGAGGTTGACGCGGCAATTGCCAAATTTCCGAAGGTCACCGGCGGGCAGCAGTATTTCAGCTCGCGGACAAACACCATTTTTCAGGACGCTCAGAAAGAGGCCGAGACGATGCAGGACGAATACATGTCCACCGAGCATCTCCTGATATCGATCGCTGCCGAAAAAGAAGGCGACGCCGGTCGCATTTTGCGTTCGAACGGCATCACGACCGAAGATGTCGAAAAGGTCGTTACCGACATGCGCGGCGGCTCACGGATAACGGACCAGAATGCCGAGGAAAAATTCCAGTCACTCGAAAAATATGCTCAGGACCTGACCGAACGGGCCCGCAAGGGCAAGCTCGATCCGGTCATCGGTCGGGATGACGAAATTCGCCGCACCATCCAGATACTTTCGCGACGCACTAAGAATAATCCCGTCCTTATTGGCGAACCCGGCGTGGGTAAAACAGCCATCGTCGAGGGCCTCGCACAGCGAATCGTTTCCGGTGACGTGCCGGAAACACTTAAAAACAAGCGTCTTGTCTCGCTCGATCTCGGTGCAATGCTTGCCGGAGCGAAATATCGTGGTGAATTTGAGGATCGCTTGAAAGCTGTCCTGAAAGAGATCGAAAAAGCCGAGGGACAGATAATTTTGTTTATCGACGAGCTGCATACGCTGGTCGGAGCAGGAGCATCTGAAGGCGCAATCGACGCTTCGAATATGCTTAAGCCCGCTCTCGCTCGCGGAACTTTGCGGGCAGTCGGTGCGACGACGCTTGCGGAGTATCAGAAATATATTGAAAAGGACAAGGCCCTCGAACGCCGTTTTCAGCAGGTTTATGTTGGCGAGCCGACTGTCGAGGACACGATCGCGATCCTTCGCGGGTTGAAAGAACGCTACGAGGTCCATCACGGCGTCCGCATCAAGGACGCTGCGATAGTCGCGGCTGCGACGCTGTCGAATCGCTACATTACCGACCGCTTTTTGCCGGACAAGGCAATTGATCTGATAGACGAGGCCGCGTCGCGGATCCGCATCGAGATCGACAGCTTGCCGCAGGAAATAGACGTTCTCGAACGCGAGATATTGCAGCTCGAGATTGAGCGACAGGCTTTGACGCGTGAAACGGACGAGAAATCAAAATCGCGGCTCGAAGACATCGAAAAACGCATCGCGGATCTCAACGAGAAATCTTCGGCGATGAAAGCCAAGTGGCAGTCGGAAAAAGAAGAGATCGAGAAGATGCGTGACGCCAAGGGCAAGCTCGAACAGGCCAAGCTCGAACTCGAACAAGCCCGCCAGGCCGGCGATCTGACAAAGGCGGCCGAGATACAGTACGGTCGCATACCGGAGCTTGAAAAGCTTTTAGAATCCGAACAGGAACATCTTGCCGAGCTCCAGCAGGACGGCGTTTTCCTTAAGGAAGAGGTTGATGAGGAGGACGTGGCCGAGATCGTCGCCAAATGGACGGGCGTACCCGTAACCAAGATGCTCGCGGGCGAGATGCAAAAGCTTGTCGAGATGGAATCTGGATTACGCCGCCGCGTTATCGGCCAGAACGAGGCGCTGGAGGCCGTTGCTAATGCTGTCCGCCGTGCGCGAGCCGGCCTTCAAGATCCGAATCGGCCTGTCGGTTCGTTTATTTTCCTCGGACCGACCGGCGTCGGTAAGACCGAAACGGCCCGAGCTCTTGCCGAATTTTTATTCGACGACGAGCGTGCAATGATCCGGCTCGACATGTCGGAATATATGGAGAAACACGCCGTCGCCCGCATGATCGGAGCCCCGCCGGGTTACGTCGGCTACGAGGAGGGCGGCCAGTTGACCGAAGCCGTTCGGCGGCGGCCGTATTCGGTCGTGCTTTTTGACGAGATCGAAAAGGCTCATCCTGACGTATTCAATTTGCTGCTGCAAATTTTAGACGACGGGCGATTGACTGATTCAAAGGGACGGGTCGTCGATTTCAAAAATACCGTTTTGATAATGACGTCGAATCTCGGTTCGCGTGAGATACAGTCGGCCCAGGAAAATCCGCTCGCCGATAGAAATGTAAAGACCGATGTATTGCAAGTTCTTCGCGATCATTTCAAGCCCGAGTTCCTAAATCGCATCGATGACATTGTCGTATTCGAACAATTGAGCAAGGACGAGATCGCTCAGATCATCGACATTCAGCTCGAAAAGCTCCGCAGGAATCTTGACGAACGCGGCATCACTATCGAACTCGACGATACGGCTAGAGAATTGCTCGTTGCCGAGGGCTACGATCCGGTTTACGGTGCCAGACCGCTAAAGCGTGCGATCCAGACGCTGATACAAAATCCGCTGGCGGTGAGTTTATTAAAAGGCGATATCGCAGGCGGCCAGACCGTTCGCGTCACGGCGGAAAATGGAGGGATGAAATTTGCACCTACAGAAGCCGAACAGAAAGCCGTGAAAGCTTGAGCGAAGGTCGGAGTTCCAACTTTTGTTGGCCTCTTCACCAGCATTGGCCAACTAGGGTTGGAACTCCAAACGTGGCTTTCATAATTGCCCTAGGAGATTTACTATTTAGTTATAGTGTTTAAGAAAAGAAAGATGACCGAAGAAGAAATAATATTGGACGAATTTGGCGAGGAGAAAATTCCCGTCAATGACAGACGTCGATTTAACGCCGATGGCGAGATGGTCAGCGACGACGAAAAATCGGGTAAGCCTTTAAGA
Source organism: Pyrinomonadales bacterium (assembly GCA_038227175.1). GTDB lineage: Bacteria > Acidobacteriota > Blastocatellia > Pyrinomonadales > Pyrinomonadaceae > OLB17. The sequence continues at coordinate 57,522 of JBBRPZ010000025.1, forward strand.
ACGGTGGCGGAGATCGCTCTCGAAGCCAAGCTTAAGGCCGAGACGGAGCGCCGCGAGGCCGCCGAAACAAAGTTGGGCAGCGTGCAGGTAAAATTTGAAGAAGCAAAGGCAAATCTTGAAAGGGAAACTGCCGAAATGCGCACGCGGCTGATGAAAACGCTTGAAGATAGGGGCAAGCAGGCTCAATTTAATTTTTTAACGACGCTGCTTCCCGTTCTCGACAACCTCAATCTTGCAGTTGCGGCGAGTGAGACCGACTCGTCGGTCGAGCATCTGCGGAGCGGAGTGATCGGCACCGCACGTTCGTTTGAGCGAGCGCTGATCGATGTCGGTGTTGAACCTGTCGATTCGATCGGCGTAGATTTTGACCCCGAAATTCATGAAGCGGTCGATACGGTTCCGACCGATTTCGAAGACGACGGCAAGGTAATTGCCGAATACGCCCGCGGCTATCGATTTGGCGGCAAGCTCTTACGCCCGGCACGGGTACAGGTCGGAAAGGCGATGGCCGATTCGGCTGGTGAGTGACAAAGGGAATTTTTATCGCAAGTTGGAATTTGGTTTGATAAAATCCATCTATGGGCCTGCCAAAGCTAAAAACAAAAAATGCCTTTAGCGTCGAGGAATATCTGGAGTTTGAGCGAAATGCGGATGTCCGCCATGAGTTTCTCAATGGCGAGGTTTTTGAGATGGCCGGAGAATCGATATCGCATAGCAGGATCTGTGCAAATCTTCTGCGAGAATCCGGTAATAAGCTTAAGGGCACTAAATGCGAGACACTGTCGCCAAATATGAAGGTTCGCACCTCCACCGCGAGCCTGTTTCCATATCCTGATTTGACGATTGTTTGCGGAGAACCAAAATTTCATGACGATAAAAAAGATGTGCTCATCAATCCTCGCGTAATTTTTGAGGTGCTTTCGCCTTCGACGGAAACATATGACCGCACAACAAAGTTTCAGAAATACCGCATGGGTAATGAAACCCTGACGGATTATGTGCTGGTTTCGCAGGACAAACGGTTTGTCGAGCATTTCAAAAAGCAGATAGATGGTGAATGGCTTTACAAGAGTTTGAGTAAAAAGGTGGATATTCTCAGTATTGAGGGCATCGGTTGCGACCTGAGCCTTACGGAGATTTATGAACGGGTCGAAATTCAATAGGAAAAATGGCAATCATCGAGGATAAGAACCAGACGGCTGCCAATGTTCACAATTTCTTTCCGATGCTTGCAGCAAAATGTTATGATGGCGTTTAGGCAAATCTCCTCCCATCCTTCGGCATCCAAGTTTTGAGTTTTACAATAAGTTTTATGGCAGATATAGACGCATACAAAGATAAATTTAGCGAAAGCGGGCAGCGGATCCTGGAAACCGCGTTGGGCGAATCCAAGAAACGCGATCAGAATTACGTCTCGATCGAGCATATTCTGCACGCGATCGCTTTTGAGGAAGACGACCTGTTTACGTCAACAATGCGCGATTTGGCCGTTGACCCGCGTTCGGTAAAACTGCTGATCGAAAAACGGATGGAAAATGGCCGCCAGCACAGCGGCAAAGGTTATCGCATTGCTCCCGAGACAACGGAGCTTTTCAAACGGGCTATGGATCGTGCCCGTTCGCAGGGCCGCCGCGTGATCGATGCCGCCGACATTTTTTACGTTCTATCGAATGATGAACGCAGCGTTCTCAACGACGTTCTACAAAATCTCGGAGTGCCGTCCGATGAGGTCGCCCAAAGTGCTAGAACACGAATTCGTAAGCGTGAAAAAGAAGAGGAACGTGTTCGGCAGAAATACGAACTTCCCAGCTTTCTGCGTCATTTTGGGGTTTCGCTCAACAAACTGGCCCGGCAGGACAAGATTCCGCCGACTATCGGCCGCGAACATGAGATCCGGCAGATGATCGAGATCCTATCTCATCGCGAGCGATCTAATTCACCAATGCTCGTTGGTGAGCCCGGCGTTGGCAAAACGGCCGTCGTCGAGGGTCTGGCGCGCCTGATCGAACTTGAGCCCGAAAAGGTTCCCGCGAGATTGCGCGACGCTCACATCGTCCAATTACAGATGGGTGGTTTGGTTGCCGGCACCATGCTGCGCGGAATGTTTGAGGAGCGGATCAAGGGAATTATCGACGAGGTTAAAGAGAAAGACCATATTATTCTCTTCATTGACGAGGCTCATACGATCATTGGAGCCGGAGCCGCAATGGGAACGACTTCGGATGCGGCGAATATGTTTAAATCGTCACTGGCCCGTGGCGAATTGCGGATTATCGGGGCGACGACGATGACCGAATACAAAGAGTCCATAGCTGAGGATGAGGCTCTCGCCAGACGATTCAGGCTGGTAAAGGTTGACGAGCCGACCATCGACGAAACAAAAGCTATACTTTTGGGTCTCCGGCCCAGGCTGGAAAAAAATTATTCGGTCACGATCTCGGACGAGGCGATCAATACGGCTCTCGAAATGTCGCCGAAATACATCCGCAATCTCCACCTGCCGGACAAGGCGATCGGCTGGCTCGACACGGCCTCGGTCAAGGTCGAGATCAGCGAGCAGGCGGAGCTTATCGTTCGGCCTGAGCATATTATCGATGTAATTTCACAGGAATCGCGGATTCCGAAAGACATGATCTATCGCGACACGTCCGACAGGTTTTCGGCTATGGAGGCTGATCTCGGAAAGCGAGTGATCGGGCAGCTTGACGCTGTGCGTGCGGTCGCTGAAAGATTACGTCTCAACAAGGGCCCGCTCAAGGAAAATCATTACGCCCCGGATGGTGTGCTGCTCTTCCTCGGCCCAACCGGCGTCGGTAAAACCGAACTTGCCAAGGCCGTCGCTGAATTCATGTTCGGCGACGAGAGTAAAATGGTTCGCATCGACATGAGCGAATACGGCGACGGCACGATCGGCATCGAAAAGCTGATCGGCATGCCCCGGGGTATTGTCGGTTCGGAACGCGGCGGTCTGTTGACCGAACAGCTTCGCGACAATCCGTATACCGTTCTGCTGCTCGACGAAGTTGAAAAAGCCTCGCCGTATCTGATGAACATCTTCCTTCAGGCTTTTGACGAAGGCTGGATAACGGACGGTCGCGGCAAAAAGGTTTACCTGTCGGACGCTATCGTCATTATGACGTCTAATCTTGGCTCGGAAAACTTTAAGAAATACGAGTCGCCGCTCGGCTTTGGCCAGCAGGCTCTGGGCAGCGTCAAGCAGATCAAGGGCGACGTAATGAAGGCGGCCGAGACGCGGTTTTCACCTGAATTTCGTAACCGCATCGATGAGATCATTATTTTTTCACCGCTGACGCGAGAAGAGGTTCGCGAGATCGCGAAGCTTTATCTGGCCAAGATCCAGCGAAATATGGAGCGTCAGGGTAAGGTCGTCGAGATCACCGATCTGGCCCTCGATCTGCTCACCGAAAAGGGATTTAGTGCTGCCTACGGCGCCCGATTCCTGAAACGCCATATCGATCAAAAAGTAAAACTTCCCATCACGAACGAATGGAAGGTCTCGACAAAATTCATTGTCGATGTCGCCGACGGCGAGATCACGGTCAAACCGGGCGAGGTTTTCAGTCTTAACTAAACCTGATTAAAACTTATCGCATCTAAGGCTTTGGTGATAAAATCTCGCCAAAGCCTTTTTTGGGGAACCTATATCGATGAAAAAATTCTGCATTACCCTCTCATTTATTTTGTTTCTTTGCATCGCCGGATTTGCACAGGACACGACCCTCAAGATACTTGAACAACCCCTGCCCGAACTTCCTCAGAATCACTCGACGCAAACCGTCCAGGGAACCGTTGTATTGCGTGTCCAGTTTCTCGATTTTGGTGAGATAGGTGAAATTACCCGCATCAAAGAGCTTTCGCCAGGCATAACGGAAAAGGCTGTCGCAGCGGCGAGAAAGATCAAATTCGAGCCGGAAAAGAAAGATGGTAAGCCCATTACGGTTGTAAAAGAGATCCAGTATTTCTACACGTGGAACGGCGGGTGGCAGATCCCTTCAGCGGGTTCAAGCACTGCCCCGTCCTCATCAGCCGAAGCCGGAAAAGCCGAAGCGGTAATCGCAAAGGCGGTTCAAAGACTTGGCGGCAACAGCTATCTTCAGGTCAAAAACCAGATCGGGCGCGGAAAATTTAGCGGTATCAAGGAAGGTGCTGTCGTTTCGTTCCAGACATTTGTCGACGTGCTTGTCTTCCCGGATAAGGAACGCACGGAGTTTAAGGAGAGCGGCCTAAAAACCGTACAGGTCAACACCGGCAGTACCGGCTGGGTCTATGACGGCGCTCAGGAATTGATCAAGGTTCAGAACGAAGGCCAGATCGCGAATTTTAAGCAAGGCATCCGAACGAGCCTCGACAACCTACTACGTGGGACATGGAAAGCTGACGCCGAGTTGAGCTATATCGGCAAACGTCCGTCAACGCTGGGCAAGCGTAACGACGTGATCAAACTCACTTACAAAGACGGCTTTTCAATCGAATTTGAGTTTGCCGCCGAAGACGGCCTGCCGCAAAAAGCAGTCTATAAGACTACCAAAGGCGACGGCGAGGAGCTTACCGAAGAAGACCGGTACGCCCAATTCATCGATATTGGAGGCGTCAAATCGCCGTTTGTGATCGATAGATGGTCTAACGGTAAACCCTCGTCCCGGCTCAATTACGATTCGCTCGATTATAACAAAGCCATTCCAGACTCGATCTTTGCGAAACCCATAAATCTCAAAGACGTGAAAAAGGATCTGAAGCTTCCGTAACCGGTGAATTAAAAGGATCTAAAATGACGAATGGGATAGCAGCCGAGCAGCTATCCCATCCGTTTTTCTGGTTAGGTTCGCCTCTAAACAAAGGCAAAATCAAACTGTGCCTGATGTACAGATTTGTCGGACGTTATATCGACATTACCCAGATACGCTTCGATCTCTTCCAGCACCTCGCGTTCGGCGTTGCGCAGGGCCTTTGCGACATCGGGGTGAACCCTGAGCGTCGTGTGTCGTACGTCTTCGACATGCTTCGATAGACGGCGTGCTTCTACGAGTATCTCGTAACACGTTGTGGTCGGCGATTTGACCCAGCCAGAGCCTTCGCAGTAGTCGCACGGTGCACACATGGTGCGTTCGAGCGACTGCTTGACGCGTTTCCGGGTCATGATGATGAGGCCGAAGTCGTTGAACGACAGCACCTTGGTCGGGCTTCGGTCGGTCGAGAGAGCCTCTTGCAACGCTTGCGAAACCTTATTCCGATTGCGGCGGTCTTCCATGTCGATCAGATCGAGCACGATGATGCCGCCAAGATCGCGAAGCCGAATTTGTCGTGCGATCTCGTCAACCGCTTCCATATTGGTACGTGTGATCGTGTCTTCGAGACGGGCATTGCCCTTGCCGACGAATTTGCCAGTATTGACGTCGATCGCAACCAAGGCCTCGGTCTGGTTGATGACTAGATAGCCGCCGGATTTGAGCCAAACACGCGGTTTGAGCGCTTTGTCGACCTCCTCCTGAACGCCGAACGCTTCGAGGATCGGTTCTTCGCGGGTGTAAAGCTTGACGCGATTAACCATCTTCGGAGCCATGCGGTTCATAAACTCGACGGTGCGGAGATATTCCTCTTCGCTATCGACGCGGATGGCCGTAAAATCTTCCGAAAGCTGATCGCGAAGCAGCCGCTGCACCAGATCGAGGTCCTGATGGACCATTGCCGGTGAGCGCTTTTTCTCGGAGTCTTTCTTCGCATCGATCCATGTGCGAACGAGGAATAAAGCATCGTTTTTCAGATCTTCCTCAGAAATTCCGATGCCGGCCGTGCGGACAATAAAGCCGCCCGACGGAATGCTGTCGTCCTGTCTAATGCGTTGGATCAGCGTGCGAAGACGAGCACGTTCATTGGATGATTCGATCTTTCGCGAAACGCCGAGATGCTCGATCGTCGGCATGTACACCAGAAAGCGGCCCGGCATCGCGATATGCGAAGTGATGCGGGCACCTTTTTTCGCTATCGGCTCTTTAGCGATCTGCACCAGGATTTCCTGACCCTCTTTCAATAGATCGGAGATTGTTGGTTGCGGCGGTCGGTCGCGGCCGCTTCGATCGTTACGGTCACGTCTGCCATCACGCTGTGGCCGGTCGCCGGATGGACGATCACCAGCGGGTCGATCATTGGATGGGCGGTCATTGGATGGCCGTTCATTGGCCGGGCGGTCGGCTGTGGGGCGATCTTCCACCGGACGGTCGCCCGTTGGGCGTTCATTGCGCCCGCGACCGCCGCGGGTGCGAGATCCCCGGCGATTTTCATCGCGTTGGGGCCGTTCTTCGGCTTTAGGTTCTTCTGATTCTGGGCCAGGTTCGGCAACAGCTTCCGGTTGCTCGTCCGGCTCACGTTCTGGCTCTGGCTCGCTTTCTGCTGGAGCGTCCTCGATTTCGACGATCTCATCCGCCGGTTCGGCGATGTTTCCGTCAACCTCGACCAGTTCCTCGCCATCCTCACCCGACTCGTCAGTGTCAGAACCATTTTTGCCTTTGGGCTTACCTCCGCGCCTGCGGCCGCGCCCACCGCGCCGAACGGCCATTTCAGCGTTGCCATCGGATTCTTTAACGCTTGCCTCGGCGTCTTCCATCGTTTCTTCGGTTTTGGCCTTTTTGCTTCTTGCCGGGGATTTGGATTTCGCCGGAGATTTCTTGGCAGGAGCTTTCTCGGCTTTCGACTTATCGGTGGATTTTGGTGATTTGGAGGATTTTGCCCGGCCCTTGCCTTTCGTTGGAGCCAAAGTTTCTTCGTCTTCGTCGGCGATGCGTTCGAAGCCTCCGGCGTTTCCGCCGACCTCATCGAGCAATGAGCCGACTTCGGCTTCGGCGAAGCTCTCCATATCGAATTCGGCGGCTCGTACGCGGTCGATGATCGCCTCCTGCATATAGGCGTCCTTAAACATCTCGCCCGTGTCCTCATCATCGCTGATGCGTTCGAATCCCGAGTTATCAAACTCAAGCTCGATCACCGGAGCGAGCTCAACCTCGGCCCGTGACTCTTCGTCACGATCTTTTCTGCCGCGCCCACCGCGGGAGCGTTTGGCGCGGTCAGGCTTTTGCTCAGCCAGTTCGGTTTGTTCGTTCCGTGACGCGATGGCCGCGATGACGGCATCGATATCCGAGTCGGTGCCGTTTTCCTCAAGCGGTTCGGCAATGTCCTGAACGGCCTCCATCTGTTTTTCACGCTCGATGCGCGAACGGGCGATCTGCTCGTCCGCTTCGCGCTTGGCTTCCTCTGGCGAAGCCTTTTTGGATTTCTCCATCACGATGCGTTCGATCTCTTCTTCTTCGTCGAAGAAATCCGACACATACAGGAACGCATCACGCTCGAGCCCGATGTCGACAAACGCCGACTGCATACCGGGCAGCACCCGCATCACGCGGCCCTTATAAACATTACCGACGACGCCTGCGTTTTCCTCGCCGCGTTCGATATAAAATTCCGTGACCTTACCATTATCTAAAATAGCGATCTTCTTTTCGCGTCCATTGACGCTGACTATCATTTCTTTTGACATACAAAAAACTTCTTTCCTTAAATTTGGATTACTTATCGCCCTGATAGTGAAAATGGGCAGCGGAAAGCATGTCAGAAATGCGGATTTATTGCAGACTAAGGCCGTTACTCGATCGTGCAGAGCATTGTACGCGGATTGGTTTTATAGCTTGAGTTTGGAAATAAATTCCAAATGGACAAGTATTGAATTTTGTTCACGCAGGAATCTCTGTTCGGAAAAAACTTATTTGTTCTTTCCAGTCGGGGAGCACCTATTTCATTAAAGAAATCGTGCTCAGACCCGCTAAAATCTTGATCTCGTTAAACCTAAAGTCTTTGTAAAATATCCTCTGACGTTTGCTTCTCACCGCTGCGATTCGTAAATCACTTACGGGGCAAACCACGGTCAGTATAAACAAATTGCCGCCCCAAGTAAACATAAATATGCGAATAAGTCAGCACCGCGAGCTGCTACCCGTCCGGTTCAGTACCGAGAGCGGTAGCGACCGGGGTCCTTTGACTGGAGTGCAAGCATCCCTGCTGCACGTTCACCTACTTTTTCATGGCTATCGGAAAATCCTGGATGGTGTTTGGCTTGGCGGTTGTAGGCGTCTGTTTTCCGCCGGTCAGTTCTTTTACTCTCTCGGAGAGATAGAGGTCGAGCATGTTGACGGTGATCTTTCCTTTACCCGCATAGTCAGCTTTGCCGGTAAAGCCTTCGACCAGTGCTTTTGTAAAAGCGCCGTTGTTCCATTTCGCGTCTTCTAACGAAGATTGATTGCCAGTCGAAGCGGCAAATACCACGGCTCCATTTTCCGCACTTGAGAGTTCGTTGATAATTCCGTTCAGATCATCGGCGAGACCCCGCCTTCCGCCCAGAACATTGCCTGAATGACATGTATCGATGAAGAAGAGCGTTTTGCCCGCGAGCGATTGCACTGTGTTCTTGATGTCGGTATAGGGCACGCCCGTACGAAGAAGTTTTTCCAGATCCGTGTTGTAAGGCAAAAAATAATAGACGCCGTTCTGATCGTTGAGACCGTGGCCGGCAAAAAAGACCATCGCCACGTCCTTACTGGTGGTCTCTTTGCGGATCCAATCCAGCCCGTCAAGCACATTATCTTTGTTCGCCTGTTCATTGGTGAGTACCTTGACGACAACATCGCGATAAAGCAGGCCCTTTTGCGTTAATGCGGCGTTCGCAAAATCGTTAGCGTCCTTGGCCGCAAACCCGAGTGAGTATTTGGGGTTCTGATACTGGCTGACGCCGATGGCCAGAACATAAAGCTTTGGCTTGACGACAAAAGCGTCACTTACCGGCGCCGAACCATGCCATCGCAGACGAATTGTCGATGCCACGCTGGCGGCGAAACGGTTTTCGGCGATTATCGAAACCTCGCTGTCTTTTTCGGGTACGGGTACTTTTAATTCTCGCGCCCCGGATGCGGAGACTTCCTGGGTGAGTTGCCGATTCACGGCCACCGGTCTGCCGTCAACCAATACCTTGACATTGGTCACGGGTTCGCCTGACGGGGTGCGCAAGGAGTAACGAATTGTGACTTCGGATGATGAGACTTCGGAGTTGTCAGCCGGTGAAGCGATCTCAACAACGGGCGGGAGCATCTGCGCGACGGTCGAGGATTGTGTCTTACGCCCGCGCTCCTCGTTTGCCAGCCTGAGAGCTTCGGCTTCATCACCGGTCTGTAAGATCTTCGATATGACATCGGGTCGGTAATAAGTGCCTCTGAACTGACCCACGGGGAAGAAATCCGCCGCCGAATCTTTACCATTGTTAACGTGCCAGCCAATGAGGTCTTCAGCCCCCGGCGACGCGTCGTAGTAGCCCGAAGGAGTCCACAACACCCAGCGTTTGCGATCTGCATGCGGGGAAAACGCGAGCAACTCTTTGCCGTCAGTCATGCGATACCAGCGGATCGTGCCGTCGCCGTACGCAGCGAGCGCGATACGACCGTCGCCGCTAATGTTCGCGGCCAAGGCGATATAAGGCCCGGGTACGTTCCACAATTCCCGCCCCTCGCGGTTGAATAGACGAATGAAGAAACTAGTGCCAAGCAGGAAACGCTCGCCGTTAGCCGCGATGGCGAGGCAGTCTGACCTTTCGTACTGTTTGAGTTTCAGCGGCGCGGAGTTGAGGCGTGGCGTGTAGGTGGACTTCCAATCGGTGACGGAAATGCCGGGAGCGTTGGTCCGTGGAGCAAATAAGTCCATGTTCGTTGGCGGATTGGGGACGAGCGTGCGGTCGGTGATCCGAAAGACGGCTGGCGACCTGCCGTCCTGTTCGTAAGAAAAGCGGATCGCAAGGCCGGTCAGGTCGATAAGAAGGCCAGTTGGATTGTCCTCGTAGTTGGCGATCTGCCCGGCTTGCATGTGCGTCTGTTTGTCGCTTGCGTCGAGGATGCCCCACGCTGGACCGCCTGCACCGTAAGCGATGCCAACCGTCGGCAGCGGGACAATGCCAAAAATCGTGTTGCTGGCGGCGGGCATGTCCACATAGTGCCCGCGCCCTGCGTCTCTCCAACGACGAATGGGATTTGAGTCGGGCTTGTCTTGATAAGTTCCTCCCGCGTAGAGAAACGTGCCGTCCGCTGACCACGCTACGCTCATCATGTTGCCGTTGCCAATGCCGAAGTTGTCCGTGCTGTAGAGAGGAGCGAGCGTTTCGCCGGAGAGTACGTCAACCTTCGTGCTATCCTCGTAGCCGACCGCGATCTTGCTACCCTCGGGCGAGAAACGCACCCCGCCGGGCCGCTTGCCGCCCGGAGTTGCCCGCTTCGCCAGCAGACGCATGTTGCTGTCGTAAAGGCGCAAGTGACCATCCCAGGAACTCGTTACCAAACGCCTAGCGCCGTCGAAGTTCGCGCAGTAGCTGGAGTCGCCGTAAGCCGTGTCGCGCCCGACCTCTGCCCAGTCTGAGGTGTTCCATACGCGCATGCCGTCCTTAAGTCCAAGCGTCGCGGCGAGAAACGCGCCGTCCGGCGAGAACGTGAGGTAAATGGCGACATTTGGCAAACCCGTCAGGCGTCGGACGAGCCTACCGCTTTCGCGGTCGAAAAGATAGATATTATTCGAACTTGTCCCAGCTTTCGTCCACCCGCCTGCCGCAATCGTATTGCCATCCGGCGAGATGGCTGCACTATAAAGCATGCCTTCAACGCCTTCGCCTATGGGTACACGCAGCACGCGCAGCAATCGGCCAGTCTCAAGTTCCCACACCCGCGCCGTCTTGTCGTAAGAAGCGGTCACCAGAAACTTACCCGCGCGGTCAACGCCGATACCCCTGATGGGAGCAACGTGCATTCCCGTCTCGATGCGCAGGATCGGGTCACGCGACGGCTCGCTTGTTTGCTGTCCCGCACTCGCAGCCGCGAAGACCGTAATCAAGACAAAAATGTAGATGAATATTCTTGATCTGATCGCTCTTATCATTGACAGCTCCATATCAGGGCGTTGTCACAACTGGGTTGCAAGGTCAAAGTATTAAAGACACTCCTTTTCACGATAACTCATTATACAGACAATTCGGCAAAAGACGACCGCTGGATTCGAGCGTAAATTTAAACGCGGCGTGTAAGCGGGCCGTTTGCCCTCCAGTCATTAGAGCTACAAGATCGGGATGTCGTTTTGAGATGCTCGAATTAGCGGTCGCCGGTTACGAGATAGGCTTTTTTCTGGTTGGCGAAGCCTGTTCTGTGGGTACCACCTACTGTTGCGGGCGGTTTAACTTGGGGCATTTAGGTCTCGGCGTAGGGTGTATCGGTGTTCAACCGCCCACTACCGTAGGCGGTACTGACGGGCGGGGGCCTTTAAGGTAGAATGTAGTGAATGGAAATATATTTTCAGCTCGTCAGCGATGCGGAATCGCTCCGGAAAGCCTGCGACGAACTTAAGGGGGAGCTTTATTTGGGCTTTGACGTTGAGACGACCGAGCTTGACCCGTACAAGGGCGATCTGCGACTCGTGCAGCTTTCGAACGGCACAAATACTAAGGTGATCGACATCAAACCGTTTCGCGACCGGGGTGATACGCGGACGATGGCCGACCTTGCACCGCTTCGCGGACTGCTGGCCTCGACCAAGCAGGTAAAGATCGCACACAACGCAAAATTTGACTGCAAGTGGGTCCGGCATCATCTCGAGTGCGAGGTCGGCAATGTTTACGACACCTATTTGGCGAGCCTTCTTATAGCGGCGGGCGACACCGACAGGCGGCATGGGCTGGCGGATGTGGTGCAGTTTTTCCTTGGGCAAACGCTCGACAAATCGGAGCAGGTCAGCAATTGGGCGGCAGCCGAGCTGACGCATTCGCAGATCGAATATGCCGCACGCGACGCGGCGATCATGCCTGAGGTTCGTGCAAAACTCGACGAGCGGATCGAGACCGAAGGGCTGAAACGCGTCCTGAAACTTGAGAACGAATGCGTGATGCCGATTGCCGAGATGGAGCTGAACGGCTTTTACCTCGACCAGGGACGTTGGCGTGAGCAGCTCGATAAAATGCAGTCGGCGCAAAAAAAGTTTGCGGACGAGCTGCAGGACATGCTCTCGGCTGGGGTGGCGCAGGCTTCGCTGTTTGGGCGCTCTGAGATCAATCTCGATTCGCAGGCGCAGGTGACAGACGCTCTCCTCGGCCTTGGCGTGCCGGTGCCGGACACGACGCGGGCGTGGCAATTGCAGCCGCTCGCCGAAAAATATCCGGTCGTCGCCAAGCTGCTCGAATACCGGACGGTCGCTAAGGCCTCATCGAGCTTTGGCGAGAATATCCTCGAATACATCGAGCCGCAGACGGGCCGCATCCACGCCGATTTTCGCCAGATCGGGGCTCCGACCGGGCGGTTTGCATGTTCTAAACCCAACTTGCAACAGATACCGCACGAGGCGGAATATCGTCGCTGCTTCTTAGCGCCTGAGGGGCGAAAGCTTGTGATTGCTGATTATTCGCAGGTCGAGCTGCGGATCTTGGCCGATTTTTCGGACGACAAGAATTTTATCGAGGCTTTTGTTTCGGGCCAGGATTTTCACGCGACGACGGCAGCACAGGTTTTTGGCATTAAGACCGAAGACGTGACCGTGGATCAGCGTTCGTTTGCGAAGCGGCTCAATTTTGGAGTCGTTTATGGTTTGGGAGCGTCGCGGTTTGCGATGATGACGGGCCTCTCGGATCGGCAAGCCGAGGACACGCTGCGGCGGTATTTCGCGACGTATCCGAAGATGGACCAGTGGCTACGGAACGCCGCTAAAAATGTGACGGTCGAACGCTGGACGCGTTCGGGCTCGGGGCGGATGGCGCGGTTTCACTTTGACGAAACCGACCGCTCAAGCTTAGGAGCGGCTCAGCGTTACGCCAAAAACATGCCGATCCAGGGCACATCCGCAGACATTCTTAAGCGAGCCTTGCGGCTGCTCCACGACGACATTCGTCGGACATCGGCCAAGCTCGTGAACATCGTCCACGACGAGATCGTTGTCGAGTGTGATGCGATCGACGCCGAGAAAACCTCGCAAATTCTCGAATCCGCCATGCTCCGTGCTGGCGAGGAATTTGTCTCAAAGGTTCCGATCAAAGTCGATGTCCATACATCGGGCGAATGGGCTAAATAGCTGGAGTACAAGTTGCCCACCTTTATTCCAGAACGAGCCGTCCGGGCTCCCTGTATAAATGGACAAAATTACAACATGGAACTTTCCATTTGGGTGAGCCAAATAGAAGCGGCCGGAACTTATGCTCCAGCCTCTTTTTCTAACGGACGGCGTGGTTCTAGTTTGACTGCAGCACGCTGCCGAGCAGTGCGCTGATGAGGTCACTGCCGCCGCTGTTCCCGAGTAACCCGGATTGATTACGGGTATTGAGTGCATCGCGGTAGCCGAGCTCGTAGCCTTCGCTCAGATACTGGCGGTTTTCGGCGAGGGACGAATAAGGATCGTAGCCGATATCGCTGTAGGCGTTTGCAGGTTGCGACGCTGCCTGATACGCGTACGGATCCTGATAATACTGGTTGCCGTAGCCGTTCGTTCGGGCGTACTGGGCATCCTGATACCCCTGATTATACCCCGAGGCCAGCAACTGACTGATCAGACGGCCTACAAAGCCGCCGCGCGAACCGAAAAGGTTGGCTAAGAGCGGAACGACTGTCTGGCTGGCGCCACGATTCGAGTAAAGTGGGCCGCCGCCGTAATTGGACGAATAGGGATATGCGTTCGTCTGATAATTGCTGTAATAAGGCGCCGCGCCGCCATAGTTCTGGTATTGCTGATACGGGCTGTAATAACCGCCGCCGTTATATGCCGGATTGTATGGGATACCATAGCTATAATTATTGTACTGCGGTGTGTTGTAATAGCTTCCCGTATCGTTGTTATTGTTTCCCAGCACCATCCCGATCACCGAACGCAGGATATTGTTCCGCACCGAATCACGCTGCTGGTAAAAGTTTCTCGGGTCGTAAGTGCTACGCGGAACGTACGCATAGGGCTGATTGTACGTCGTACGCGGATCGTAGCTATAGCGCTGATTGTAGGTGTTACGCAGGTCGTAAATGTTGCGATCCTGCCGGTAATCACGACCATCGTAATCACCGCCCAACGTTCTCGCCTGATTCTTCAACGCTTTTCTCTCTGCATTTCGTGCATGCACCTCGGAGCTGCGCTGCTGACCGTAATTATTCGGCCAGGCATTGCTCCAGACAGGTGGTCCTTGCCGCTGCTGCTGATAAACCGGATAGTCATTGCGTTCGTCGCGTTTATCTTTCTGTTTCCACTGACCATTGCCGCGACCCTGCTCAATGCGATACTCGGGCTGCTGTTGCTGGATTCGATTGTTCTCGGGTCTGTTGTCATGTTTATTGCGGCCCTCATTTTCTTGCTGCCCGCGTTCCTGACGCTGTTCTTGCCGATCCTGACGTTTCTGCTGTCCGGGATTGTCGGCGTGTTGCCGACCCTCGCCCCTTTCGCCCGATTGTCCGCGATTACCCTTATCGCCGCCATGTCCTTTACCCTGACCGAGTGCCGACGATCCGACGCCTATCAAAATGACCAAACCGAGCGTCAAAACCGTAACAAAACTGCGTGTATATAGTGATCTCATAAACTTGCCCCCTTTTAATAGCTGTGCGCTTAACATGAAAGGCAAATACCGTTCCGCCCACGTATCTATAGGTGTTCAGGGATAACGAACGATGGAACCAGCGCCTATTTGGGCTATTAAACGACGAAATGGGACAAGGGAAACGTCCTAAGACGGCCCTAAAGCAGAAAGGTGAACATAAACGCGGACGCTAGTTTCCCGGATGGTATTCGCGTTCGGTGTGACCTTTCAGCTGGTTCGGGTAGAAATAAACGTCGCGGAGGTTTCCGGTCGAATAGCGTTGGGCTTGGTCGTTGAAGTGTTTTGACGACGGGTTGCCGCTTTCGCCGCCGGCGGTGACGGCTTTGGCACGGACCTTTTCACCGAATTCGACGACGGCGACAAAACTGTTGCCACTGGTGCCGTAGATCTTTTTCGAGCCTTTGTACGAACGGGCGCCGAATGACGCGAGCGAGCCCCAGAGAGCGGACGTAAAGCCGACCGGAATGCTCGGGCCAGCGTCGGTGAACGGGTGGACGATGTCGTCGGTGATGCGTTGGAAACGGTTGATGTCGCCCCACGGCGTCTGCCATTTGCCGAAATCTGCGGTGAGTTTGTCAGAGGCGTTGGCGAGGGCGGTGAGCATGTCCGTCCGCACCGCATTCAGAAATTTATCGTCGACCGCGGTGAGCGAAATGGTGGACGGGCGGTTACCTTCGCCGGGGTATTTTCGGACAAGCTCCTGGCCCCAATAAACGGCCAGTGAGGTCGCGACCGAGTCAACGGCCCAACGCTGGTCCCAGTTGCGAAGGACGGCGATCTGGTCGGCGGTCTTGGCCTTGAGCGGGTCGCCGGCGGGTGCGGTGTCCCATGCTTTGATGAGGACCGGGAGCCGTTTGTCAAACCACGTCAGATAGGTGTCGTAGGCGGCGGCGTTGAGCGATTCGAGCGTGAAATCGGTCTTGTTTGCGAGTACCTTGATCGCGTGCAGGCCGCGGGCGGTCTCGATGCCGCTGTCTACATATTTGGGAAAACTGGATTGCCGCAGGCTGCTCGGGCCGGCTGCGGACCACGGCCAATTGTTGCTGTTGTAGAGCCAGCCGCTTTTCGGATTTAGCAGATTTGGCGACTCGTCGACTTCGAGCAGGCCTTTGTAATCGGTCGCGGGGTCGCTGCCGTCGACGGGCTTTGTCCAGTCAAATTTAGGATCACGACGCGGAATGTAATTACCGTGAAAATAGGCGATATTGCCGTAACCGTCGGCGTAGATCGTGTTGTTCGACGAATCGGAGTGCAGCTCCATTACCTGCTTAAACTCTTTGTAATTCGTCGCTTTCGTCCGCGAATACGACTGATTCAGCGCCTTGACCGGTTCGTTCATCAGGCTGACGGTTATCCAGCGGCCATCCTCGGCCTTGCGGACAACGGGGCCGTGCTGAGTGCGATAGACGGTGAAGGTCCGCTCGGCCGAGCCGGCAGCAGTCTTGTAAGGCACCTTGATCACGCTGGCCGCGACGGGCAGTTCGTCTTTGCCGTGCTTATACGTGTAGCCGTCACCTTTTTTCGTGACGGTTTCGAGAAATTCGTCGATCGCGTCGACCGCGCTCGACGTGTGCATCCAGCCGCAGTATTGGTTAAACCCTTGATAAATAAAGAATTGGCCCCACGTCGAGGCTCCGTAGGCGTTCAGTCCCTCACCGCTTGTCATTTGCAGTTCGGAGCGGAAAAAGAACGATGTGTGCGGGTTGATCAGGAGCAGGGGACGCTTATTTTTCGTGTTTGTACCTGAAATGGCGATGCCGTTCGAGCCGGACGGTTCTTTGAAAAGCTCTTCGTCCGGGTCAATTTTTGCAACGGCGGTTGTGTTCCCGTAAAAGGCGGCGAGCTGATTGAGGTTGATCGATTCGATGTCGCCGCCGATGCTGCCCTCGGTAAAGCTGAGTGCCATCCACGGTTCGAAATGTGTAATGACACGCGGTTTGACCTCGGGGTGTTTGGCCAGATAGAAATTCAGACCGTAGGACCAGGCGGTCATCAGCTTTCGCAGCCAGGCGGGCGAGGCTTCGTAATCGGCTTTGAGCAGGATGGGGTCGATAAACATTTTCTGACGCAGATCGCTCCAGATAGCTCTTTCGCCCTCGGTCTCAGCCAGGCGGCCGAGCGAATTGAGATAGTTTGTCTCGATGCGGTTAAAATCGTCCTCGGCCTGCGCGTAGATCGCCCCGAAAACAGCGTCGGCGTCCGTTTTACCAGTGACGTGGGCGATACCCCAATCGTCGCGGACGATCTTTACATTTTCAGCCTGTCGCTGCCAGAGGGCGTATTCGGCGGACCTTTCATTCGCGAACACGGTCGATACAAACGCTAATGTAAGGCAAAAAAATAAGACGTTAGTTCTAGCAAAATGTCGGTTAAGCATACCGGTCAATATACTTTGAAATGTTCTGTGATTCAAATAAAAGAAAGGTAACAGCCGTTCCATGCATCCGTGAGCCCTTTCCGCTCGTTTTGTCGCGTCTTGTAAATAGAGGCAGTTTTTGCTTGTTCACCTTTGGCAGAGGATCGGTTTATGGGCCTATTGACTCCATATCAGCGACAATTCAAACGGTTGGTCGATTCATTGACTTATCCGGGTGACCTGCCTATCATTGCGCTACGTTCAAATGCATCAGTCGGGTCTGTCCCCTCACCCATGAGTCGATCTCAAAAAGAGATAACTGCCATGCTGCGTGCCTGGAGTGCGGGCGAGCAGCCTGCCTCGGATGAGCTTATCCGCTCGGTCTATGCCGAATTGCGGCACCAGGCACGATTCCAGCTAAGGCGCGAACGCCCCAATCACACACTCAACACCGCCGCCCTCATCAATGAAGCGTATCTCAAGCTCGTCGAACAGCGCTTCGTCGAGTGGCGGAGCCGCTCTCATTTTTTTGCCCTGGCGGCAGAGCTGATGCGACGCATCCTCGTCGACTATGCAAAGACACGGCATCGGCAAAAGCGGGGCGGAGACAATGAAGTCCTGCGTCTCGACGATGTGATGCCTGCCGCTGAGGCGGCCGCGATGACCACCTTAAACGTCAATTTAATAGCTCTTGATGAGGCGCTTGGGCGGCTCGCCGAGTTGGATGAGCAGCAGGTCAAGATAGTCGAGCTTCGCTATTTTGCCGGGCTGGATATAGCCGAAACCGCTGAAATTCTAAAAATTTCGCCGGCAACTGTAAAGCGCGACTGGGTGACGGCTAAGGCATGGCTAAAGCAGGAGCTTACTGGCAGAGAGGAAACTAGATGAATCAAAGCAGTTGGAAACAAACCAGGGAGTTGTTTCACCGTGCCATGGCCCTGCCGCCCGGCGAACGGACTGCTTTTTTGAATGAGGCCTGCGCGGGCGACACTGAGCTGCTAGCGGGCGTCGAGCGGCTTTGGGGTTTTCACGACAGTGATTTCCTTGAGGAAAGCGCTCTCTCGGCAGCGAGCGGACTGCTCGCCGACCCTAATTTTCAGCCTGGCCAGATCATTGGCCGCTACAAGCTGCAGGAACTGATCGGCACCGGCGGAATGGGCGAAGTTTTTCTTGCCGACGACACGGAATTAAACCGTCCGGTTGCCTTCAAATTCCTTCATCGCGACGTGGCCGAGGATCCGGAGCGTGTCCGCCGCTTTATTCAAGAGGCTCGTGCGGCATCCGCTCTCAATCACCCGAATATACTCACTATCCACGAGATTGGGACATTTGCGGGAGCGAATTACATCGTTTCTGAATTCATAAATGGCGAGACTCTGCGTGAGCGAATGCATCACGGGCTGACGGTGACTGAGAGTCTCGATATCGCCGCCCAGGTCGCCGCCGCACTTCAAGCCGCCCATGAGGCAGGCATTGTTCACCGGGATATCAAACCTGAAAACATTATGCTCCGGCGTGACGGGCTGGTAAAAGTGCTGGATTTTGGACTCGCCAAACTGCTCGAAGTGCGGAGTGAGGAGTGCGAAATGCGGAATAAAGAAGCTGAAACGCCAGTACCGTCTTCATCTGATACTCCGCATTCCGCACTCCACATTCCGCATTTAACCAGCCCCGGCCTTGTCATGGGTACGGCCGCCTACATGTCGCCCGAACAGGCAAAGGGCCAGGCTGTAGATGCAAGAACAGATCTCTGGAGTCTTGGGGTCGTGCTCCATGAAATGCTGACCGGTAAGTCGCCGTTCGAGGGCGAAACGGTCACCGAACTGATCACATCGATACTCAAAACCGACAGCCCGACGTTCGACTCCGACAAACTGCCGCAAGAATTGCAGTCGATCTGCCGTATGGCCCTGACCAAAGATAAACAGGCTCGTTATCAATCATCTCAAGAATTCATAAATGACCTGCAAGGAGAAAAAAAGAAAATGGAGTACGCAATACATAGTGACCAATTCATAACCGTAACCAGCACCGACGACAATCAAAAAACCCAACTCATCCGCCGCCGCCCGACATTGAGTGCGGAGTATATCGTGACGAGCGTCAAGAGACACAAATTTGCGACAGCAGCATCGCTCGCAGCCATACTTTTCCTAGGCGTCGGATTCGCCGTCTACAGATCGGGGTCTGCACCATCTGACAATAACAATGCCGCCCTTCCAATGGTGATCGGCGAAGACACTACCGAAAAAGATCTTAATATCTCTAAGTTTCCGAGCGCCGGAAGAGTCATGGATATCGCAATATCGCCGGATGGTAAGTTTGTTGCCTATGTATCGGGTGATCCGTGGAAGAACAAGGGCAATATCCACGTAAAGGAATTGGCTACTCAAAAGGACGTCGAAATCGTTCCTGCACCCTTAGGCGAGAAACCCTGGCAAGTGAATGGACTGACATTTACACCGGACGGAAGCCGTATTCTTTACCACCACGACAGCGCTACTGTTGACGAGATCTTCAGTGTTGCCGTCGGCGGCGGTACGCCTGTTAAGATCGCCGACCAAACCAGTGCTGCCTCGATCTCCCCTGATGGCAAGACCATTGCTTATCAAAAGCCAATCAGGGATCAGGAAGGTAAATGGCAGGGCAAAAACCTTGTACTTGCAAATGCCGATGGAAGTAATGAGAGAACCCTCGTCCACTCCCCGTCGGAAGATAATTCCGTTGGAACCGATGTCCCCGCATGGTCGCAGGATAATAAATGGATCGCATGCTGGTTTGGTTTTAAGGAAAATGGTCAGCAATACTACAAGCTTTCGGCAGTTAACACGACCGACGGATCGAGGCAGCCTTTCAGCGATCAAAAGTGGAGGTTTATCGCCGCCGCGATGTGGATGCCGGACGGAAGCATGGTCATTACGGCGCTAGACTACTCATCATCAGAGCAACAGGCTCCCGCTCAGCTTTGGCGAGTAACTCAGACATCGGCAAAACGCATAACTAATGACCCTGCGGGATATAGCAGACTTAGCGGAACCCGTGACGGCAGCATTCTGGTAACCGCACAGTGGATCACGCGCCGCGATCTGTGGGTAATGAACGGTAACGACGCAACGAGCGCCCGGCAGATCACTTTTTCCGGCGGGCTAATGCAATTTGGTGGCTTGAGACCCCTGGCCGACGGCAGTATCGTGTTTAGTTCGCGAATCTCTAAAAATACAGACCTTTGGAGAATGAACCTGGATGGCAGTGGCCAGAAGCAACTTACGTCTGGTCAGGGCATAAGCAACCAACCGTACGCGACAAAAGATGGCCGCTACATAGTATTTACCTCGGATCGGGGGCCTGCCAACGACTGGCATGTTTTTCGTATGGACGCTGACGGCGGTAACGTCAAGCAGCTAACGGAAAAGGATGACACGAGTTGTATTGGGCTTTCACGTGAAGGGAAATGGGTTTACTACATAGAAGAAAATGAAAGCCAGATTATTTACAAGGTTCCGATCGACGGTGGGCCAAGCTCGCTGGTAGCGAAAGTCAGTAGCCAAGGCTTCCAGTATGACATTTCACCAAGTGACGGTCGAATCGCGGAGCTCTACTACGATCCGAAGTCAGAGACCAAAGAGTTGCGCATTTATGCATCAGATGGCACTAATATGAAGCGGTTCCCCCTGTCGCTGACCGTGCCGGAACAAGGGGTAATTCATTGGACGCCAGACGGGAAGGCCATTGCATTTCTTGATAAGCGCGACGAAGGAGCGAAAATTTGGATGATCCCTGTAGATGGGAAAGGTAAGCCCAAACTTTCAACAATTTCCACGACCCCAACCATCGCAGACTTTAATTGGTCAATCGACGGCAAGCAGCTCTTCGTGACTCGCTCGACCTCGACGTATGACGGGATCATGATCACGAACGC
>JBBRPZ010000026.1:0-70091 GCA_038227175.1 Pyrinomonadales bacterium
GGCTCATCATATCCTGGGGCTGAAGAAGGTCCCAAGGGTTCGGCTGTTCGCCGATTAAAATGGTACGTGAGCTGGGTTCAGAACGTCGCGAGACAGTTCGGTCCCTATCTGGTGTGGGCGTAGCAATATTGAAGGAATCTGTCCTTAGTACGAGAGGACCGGGATGGATTGACCTCTAGTGTACGTGTTATGGCGCCAGCCGTATCGCACGGTAGCTATGTCGAGCATGGATAAACGCTGAATGCATCTAAGCGTGAAGCCAGACCTAAGATTAGTATTGCCAGTGAGACTCGTGGAAGACCACCACGTTGATAGGTCGGAGATGTAAGCATAGTAATGTGTTTAGTTTACCGATACTAATTGTCCCAAGGCTTGACCATAAAATTTGTTGACTAGCAAATTTGAATCAAGCAACGAGTAGTGGAAATTTAGCAATGTATTCAGTTATCAGATATCAAGTTTTGAAAATTCTAAACGGTAAGTGGTTAGTGGTAAATATTTCTGATATTCACCATTAACCGTTTACAATTTACCGTTTAACAAGTTTTCCGGTGATTGTATCGGTAGGGTCACACCCGTTCCCATCCCGAACACGGCAGTTAAGCCTACTGGAGCCGATGATACTGCAGCTTTCAGTTGTGGGAAAGTAGGAAGTCGCCGGATTTAATTCAAAGAAAAGCCCGCTCATTTTGAGCGGGCTTTTCTATTTCTGTTGGACGATAAAGCAATTATTCGGCCAGGAACCGGATGCCTTCGATCAAACGTTCAACTTCTTCCGACGTCGTATAGCAAGCACATCCGGTCCGGACGAGGCCGCCGACGCCGAGCAGTTCTACGACAGTTAGAGCGTAAAAGTCGCCGTCCGACGCGAATATTCCGAGCGTCGCAAGTTTGGTGGCGACTTCTTCCGATGTGTGTCCGGCTACCGTAAATGAGATCGTCGATGTTCGCGGCGAATCGGGCGTCGGGCCGTAGATTTTCACACCGTCGATTTCGGATAAGCCATTCCACAATCGCATGGTCAATTTGTGCTGGCGGCGATGGAGTTCTTCAAATACTGTGGCAAGTCGTTGGCGCCTAGTGCCGTTTGCGGCAAGTGATGCGATGAAATCGACAGCAGCGGCAGCACCGGCGATGGATTCGTGGCTCATTGTGCCGGTTTCGGCACGGTCGGGCGAATAGTCGGGAGCGGGCCGTATCTTGGGGAAATCGATCTCGTCGAGCAGTTCGCGGCGGCCGTAGAGAATGCCGATGTGCGGGCCGTAAAATTTGTAGGCGGAGCAGGCCAGGAAGTCGCAGCCGATCTGTTTCACGTCGATCAGCTCGTGAGCGGCATAGTGGACCGCATCGACAAAACTATAGGCTCCGGCGTCGCGAGCCATTTTCACGGCCTGCTCAATGTCGTTGATCGTACCGAGAATATTTGATGCAGCACCGATGGCGACGAGCTTGGTTTTGCTGTTGATCAGTTTGGCGAGCTCATCAAACTCCAATTGGCCCGTTTTAATATTCATCGGGACGACGCGGATGGTGACGCCTCGCTCGAATTCGAGCGAGCGCCAGGTGTCCACATTTGCGTGATGATCGAGTTCCGTAACGACGATCTCGTCGCCTGCTTTGAATTGCCTGCCCAAAGCACGCGCCAGATGAAACGTAAGGGAGGTCATATTCTGCCCAAAGATAATTTCGTCGGGCGAAGCATTGAGAAAATCTGCGACCGCCTCGCGTGACCGCTCGATTATCTCGTCGGTCTCGCTGCTCGACGGATATGCCCAATGCGTGTTGGCGTTGTGATTATAAAGGTAATCGTTCATTGCCTCGACGACCGCACGTGGAACCTGCGTGCCGCCCGGTCCATCGAAATAAGCCACGGTGTGGCCATTATGGACACGCTCAAGAGCGGGAAAATGACGGCGAATTTCTTCGACCGATGCGACAGAATTACTTGGTGAATTAGCTTGCTGCATAACATCGATAATAAACGATGAACTGAGCAAAGTCGTAAGAGCCGCAGGCGTAAATCAGAATTCTTGGAACTATTTACGATCAAAGCGATATAATTTAAGTAGTAGATCGAGATCGAATGAGTTTTGATAAATTCTTCAAATTAGTTTCCTACGCCGCAGTGTTTTGCGGCTTTTTGTCGCTGTGGATCTCGGGAACGTTTGGGATCGCGGGAACGGGAATGTTTTTCGCTGTGATGATCGCGGCGTGGTTTCTCGAAGGCTCGCGTTGGCAGATAACGGAAAAGATCGGCACGACGCTAATCGTTCTGGCGTTGCCGATGTTCTATTTCGTTTGGCGGTTTCAGATCATTACGCTGTATGGCTCCGAGGCGGCGATTGCGGGCATTCTTGCAAGGATGATACTTAGTTTGACAGCAGTCAAGCTGCTGCAGAAAAAGAGCGATCGCGACTGGATATTTCTATATCTGATGTCGTTTTTTGAGGTACTACTCGCGGCCGGGTTGAGTATTAGTGCTTTGTATTTGGTGACTTTTCTGGCGTATTTGCTGGTGATGGTTTGTGCGGTTATCGCGTTTGAGATCAGGAAAACGTCGCGGGCTGTTGAGCATAAAATGGCGACAGGTCGCAGTTTGCCGAATTCCGAGACGACAAGCGGCCTGCCGGTTCGAAGACTTCCGGCAACGGCGATAACTTTAATAGTTTTCATTGTGATTCTTGCCGTACCGTTTTTTTTTATGCTGCCGCGCGTTGGCGGAGCCGGGTTTGGCGGTAAGCAAGGCGGACTCGGTACAAAGACGGGTTTTTCGGATGCGGTCACACTAGGCGACATCGGAACGATTCAGCAGAGCGATGAGATCGTAATGCGGGTTAAATTCGAAGCCAATACCGGCGATCAGGGTGGCCTGTATTTTCGGGGCGTTGCTCTCGACACATTTGACCAGAAAACGTGGAGCAAATCGAAAACGGGGCGTAAAGAGCCGCTGGTCAAAGACGACCGTGATTTAATTCGAGTAGATCTCGCAGCCAGCCGCGAAAATCTTACGATTCAAACCATATATCTTGAGCCGCTCGACACGTCGATTCTCTTTGCACTGCCTCGCGTGATTGGTATACAGGGCAATTTTTCGCTTATCGAAAAAGATACATACGGTGCTTTAAGCTATCGGCAAACCTACGAACGCATAAGCTATAAGGTGCTGTCTGACCGCAGCTTGCCTGACCGGGCGAGGCTTAGAGAAGACAATTACGGCTACGGCTCCGAGATGCAGAATTATTTGCAGTTGTCTGGGAATTTCGATAGACGCATTTTCGATCTTGCGTATAGTATCGCTTCGAAAGAAAAGAATCGTTACGACCGTGCGGTTGCTATAGAAAAATATCTGCAAAACAGCTACGGCTATACGCTCGAGCAAAAAGCCGGTGGGGAAGACCCGCTGGCGGATTTCCTATTCAACGTCCGGATGGGTCATTGCGAATATTTTGCGACCGCGATGGCCGTGATGCTTCGTTCGCAGGGGATTGCGACCCGTGTCGTCAATGGTTTTCACGGCGGCGAATACAACGATGCGGCTGATATTACGGTGGTGCGAGAGCGAAATGCTCACTCGTGGGTCGAGGTGTATTTTCCCAAGGAAAATGTCTGGGTGCCGTTCGATCCCACGCCGTTCTCGGACGGAACGTCCGCGTCCTCGACGGGTATTGCCGGACAATTTAACAAATACCTCGAAGCTCTCGAAACATTCTGGATACAGTACTTTGTCGCCTTTGATAACCAGGAGCAGCGGTCGCTGGTGCGGTCGATGCGGAATGGGCTTGTCGATTATCAGTCGCGGCTTTCATCGTATTTCGGCCACGCCCAGGACATTTTTGCCGAATGGTCGACCGATGTTCGCGGAGACAACGGCATGCAGGCGAGAGTGGTTGCTATCGGATTTGCCATCGCATATATTGCCGTCGGTGTCATCGGCATTATCCTGTTAGGTTTGTTGTACCGAAAGGTAGTAAAATTAAAGGTTTGGGGCCGCATCTGGAATCGGCTCTTTGCACGGCGGCACGCGTCGATAGTCGAATTTTACGACCGGATGCAGCAAGCTTTGGAGGCAAAAGGCCTTATTCGCGACCCGCATCAAACGCCGCTCGAATTTGCGTTTGCGGTCGGCATGCCCGAAGCGGTCAGCATTACAGAGAAATACAATCGCGTGCGGTTTGGTGAAAAGCCTCTGTCGCGTGATGAGGCGAACGAGATTGAGAATTGGTTAAAAGAATTGGAAACAACGGATTATGGCGGATTGAGGCAGATTTAATTCAAAAAAAAATCCGTGAAAATCCGCGTTAATCCGTTGTTTCAAAACGATATGAAGAAAGTTGGATTTGTTAGTCTCGGGTGCCCTAAAAATCTCGTTGACAGCGAGGTGATGATGGGGCAGCTCGCTGAGGCGGGCTATGAAATTACGAATAACGCCGAAGAGGCCGACACGGTTGTCGTCAATACGTGCGGTTTTATCGAATCGGCTAAACAGGAATCGATCGACGCGATTCTTGAGGCGACACGCTGGAAGTCCGGCGGAGCGGCGAGCCGCGTGATCGTCGCCGGCTGTTTGGTCGAGCGTTACCGCGACGATCTGATGAAAGAGCTGCCTGAGGTCGATGCGTTTATCGGCACTTCGCAGGTCGGCGATATTTTGAAGGCGGCGGACAGTGAATTTGATTCAAAAAAACTGACGATCACGCCGATTGGCAACAAATCATCGACATATCTTTACGACGAATACACGCCGCGAATGCGAGCTACCGCGTCGCACACCGCGTTTATCAAGATCGCGGAAGGCTGCGACCGGCCGTGTGCGTTTTGCTCTATACCATCGATGCGTGGCTCGTTCAGGTCAAGGCGTTTTGGGTCGATCATCGAAGAGGCAAGAATGCTCGCCAAGCAGGGCGTTAAGGAGATCGTTCTCATTGCGCAGGACTCGTCGCGATACGGCGAAGACCTCGGCGAGGTCGATGCACTCGCGGCGTTGATTCGTGCGCTGGGCGAGATCGACGGCATTGAATGGATTCGGCCGATGTATGCATTTCCGACGCATATTTCAGATGCTTTTCTTTCGGCAATCGCCGATACGCCAAAAGCGGTCAAGTATCTCGACATGCCGCTGCAACACGCTTCGCGAAATGTGCTGAAACTGATGAAACGCGGCGGCACGCGCGAATCTCTTGAACGCCTGATCGTTCGCGTCCGTGAAGCCGTTCCCGGAATTGCGATCCGCACCACATTTATTACGGGCTTTCCCGGCGAGACCGAAGAGGATTTTGAAGAGCTTATCAAATTTGTCCAAAACTGCCGCTTCGACAACCTCGGCGTTTTCACGTACTCCGACGAAGAGGGTACCGCAGCATACGATCTGCCGAACAAAGTCGATCCAAAAATTGCTAAACAACGCCGTAACCGCCTGATGAAAGAGCAGGCAAAGATTAGCAAGCAGCTCAATAAAGCAAAGATTGGCAAAACATACAAAGTGCTTTTCGAAGGCCTCTCGCAAGAATCCGACCTCCTTTTCCAGGGCCGACTCGAAGGCCAGACGCAGGATATCGACGGATACATTTTGATAAACGACATACCTGAGGAACTTGAGCCTAAGATCGGAGCGATCTATGACGTCCGTATCACCGAAGCCCATGAATACGATCTGGTCGGAGAGATCGTATACGGAGGAGCAAGAGCGGGCTAAACTCTACTTCGATTTTACAAGGGAATACTCAAACTCGTAGAAGTGTTTCCCGTCTTCGATGATGATCTTCATTTTGCCGCCGATACCGGTTAGCTCGTCGGTTCCCGAATCAGGCACGACGGTCACATTCAATTCAAATTTACCGCCCTGCATCGTGCCTGAGTGCTGTAGCGAGAATGAACCCTTTCTACCGTCAAGCGTCCCTGTAAAACGCTCGGCCGCGACATAGCCTCCTGATTCCTTGACCGCGGTGCCGATGCCGAGCATTTGGCCTTTGCTGCTGCCGGTCAGGCCGCCGGTGTATTGTTTGTCGAGAGCAAGGCGGCCGATCATTGGGTCGCCGACATTTTCTTCGGCGGGCTGTGGGGTAACCTTTACTTCGAACATTCCTTTTGCGTGTTTTGCCATTGTTTTCTCGTGGCCCGGCTTTTTATTCTGTGTTTTGGTCTGGGAATTTGCTAAAGCCGCAGAGCAAAGCAGCACGCAAACGCTCGTGAAAAAAATGGCTACATTTTGAGGTGGTTTTTTCATCACTACTTACAACTATCGAGTGAGACGGTAGATAAGCAAAGCCGCCCGTTTCGTCAGCATCGGCATCGTCGCGACGTTTGCAGCTTCGCCTTTGGCGTGCGAGTTTTCGCCGCCACCTATACCGAGGCCGTCGAGGCCGGGGATGATGCCTGAGATATAGGCCACGTCACCGGCACCGCGGTCGCCGGGGTCGAGGGCTTCGACTGGGCCCGTGCCTAGATCGCGGCTTATCTGGTCGAGTTGTTTTAGCAGAGCGTAGTTGCCGTCGGTTGGCGACATTGCGGGGATGCCGTCCTCGAAAGTGATCTTGGCGGACGAGCCCGACAGGTTTTTTGCGACGATCTCGCGCATCGTTTTCCTAGCCGCTTCTTTTTGCTCTTCGCTGATAAACCGCAGATCACCGTGGACGACGACCTTGGCCGGAACGACGTTTGTCTTGCCGGACGCGGTGCCATCGGAATCTTTTGTCGTGACGGTCGTGCCGCCGAGAAACAATGACGGGTTAAAGGTCAGGTATTTTTCATTGCCGAGTTTTTCACGAAATTCGTTTAGGATTCGCGAGGCTTCGAAAATCGCTCCGTAACCCATCCCGTCTTTAAAGATCTGGCCCGAATGCCCGGTCTTGGCATCAACCTCCAGCGTCCAGCCGCTCGCGCCGCGTCGTCCGACGGTTGCCGTATTTCGAACCGCTCCTTCAAAACTCAACGCCGCCGTGCTGCGTTTTGCGGCCTCGACCATCGGGCCGCGGCTGACCTCGCGAGGCAACCCCGAGCTTTCTTCGTCGCCCGTGAGCATCACGATGATCTGCGAATTTTTCAGTACCCCCGCCGCGTTGAGGGCACGCAGGGCCTGGAGAATTATCACATCACCGCCCTTCATATCGCCGGAGCCAGTGCCGTAAGCCTTGTCTCCTTCACGCCGGTATTTCTCGCCACGCAGTACCGTGTCGATATGACCAAGCACCAAAACGCGTTTGCCTGTCGAGCCCGTAGTTTCCGCAACCAGATGCCCGGCACGTTTCATTTCCGCCGGCATATCGAGCCATTTTACGGTCATGCCGAGGGCTTTGAATTCGTCGCCAAAGGTCATCCCGACATTCTTAACGCCGACGAGATCCTCGGTCGGGCTCTCGATATTGACGACCTTTTCGAGCAGCGTGGTCGCTTCGTCATTATGGCTGTCGATGTATGCGATTATTTTTTGCTCTGCGGGGGACAGCTTTTGAGCGGGCACGGCGGGAACGGCGGCGAACAATAATGCGGCGAGAAACAAGTGTTTGGTTAGTTTCATTTGAATTTAATTGTACAACAAACTTTAGTTTGTTGGCGCGCGGCATCAAACTAAAGTTTGATGGACGTATCTTACAATATTGTAGGAAAAATGACGGATGTGGTAATTTTCATAAGGCCTGGTTGTTACTGCCAAATCGGTATTATAAAATCTCATTTTTGAAATTCCGATCGTAATTTTGGTCTATTCACTCTAAAAATCAGGAGAAATCATGAACGCAAAAAATGTTTTGACCTTTGCCGCCGATCAGGAGGCGAGATTTGTGTCGGTTAGGTTTACGGATCTGATCGGGTCGTGGCACCATCTTACTTTTCCGATCGATCAATTGTCTGAGGACAGTTTTGAGGATGGATTCGGATTTGACGCATCGAGTCTTCGCGGCTGGGCGGCGATCCACGAATCGGACATGCTGCTCGTCCCCGATCCGTCACGATTCTGGATCGATCCGTTTACAGACGACACAACACTGTGTCTGATCGCGAACGCCGTCGATCCGATCACTAAGGAAGGTTACTGGCTCGATCCGCGTTCGGTTGCGCAGCGGGCCGAGAGCTATCTGAAATTTACGGGCATCGCCGATACGATCAACGTCGGGCCTGAGGCCGAGTTTTTTGTCTTTGACGAAGCTCGCTACCACAACAATCAAAATTCGGCCGGATATTATGTGAATTCCGACGAAGGGCACTGGAATTCGGGCCGCGAAGGCTCGGTCGATAATCCGAATAACGGCTATCACATCCGCCCAAAAGAGGGTTATGTGCCAGTGGCTCCGCTGGACACGCTGATCGATATTCGCAATACGATATCAATGATCCTGGGCGACGTTGGCATTAACGTTGAATGTCACCATCACGAGGTTGCGACCGCTGGACAGTGCGAGATCGACTTCAGGTTCTCGAATCTGCTGCACACGGCCGATAATCTGATGTTGTTTAAGTATGTGGTCAAGAATACGGCCCACGCCGCCGGAAAATCGGCGACGTTTATGCCAAAGCCGGTCTACGGCGACAATGGTTCGGGCATGCATTGTCACCAGTCGTTGTGGAAGGACGGCAACCCGCTGTTTTCGGGTGACGAGTACGCCGGATTGTCGGAAATGGCCAAATTTTACATCGGCGGCCTGCTGAAACACGCTCCTGCCCTGGTTGGTTTCGCCGCTCCGACGACCAATAGCTACAAACGCCTCGTCCCGGGCTTCGAAGCTCCGGTCAATCTGGCTTATTCGGCCCGAAACCGCTCGGCGGCCGTGCGTATCCCGATGTTCTCGTCCTCACCGAAAGCCAAGCGGCTCGAATTTCGTCCGCCCGATCCGTCGTGCAATCCGTACCTCACATTTGCCGCTTTACTGATGGCCGGTCTCGACGGCATCCAGAATCGCATCGATCCCGGCGAGCCGCTTGATAAGGACATCTACGATCTTCCGCCCGAAGAATTGGCCAACGTCCCGAGCTTACCGGGCAGCCTCGACGAAGCCCTGAACGCCCTCGAAGCGGATCACGAATTCCTGCTCAAAGGCGACGTTTTCACGACGTCGATCATCGAGCGTTGGATCACCTACAAACGCGACAACGAGATCACGCCGCTGCGTCTGCGACCGCATCCGCTTGAATTTTCGATGTATTACGATATCTAAAAAGTGGAGCGTGGAGAGTTGAGAGTGGGCAGGCCCGATGGGTTTGCCCACTTCTTTTGTATTCGGTAACCTGAAACTATGAAAGTTGAACCGGTCGTGCTCGAAGGCAAACATTTGCGGCTCGTACCCATGGGTATAGAGTACCTGGATGCATTGTGGGAGGCGGGGCTTGATGAAACGCTGTGGCGTTTGATCCCTACGAATGTTGCGTCGCGCGATGATATGCGCAAATATATCGAGATCGCGCTGGCGGACCGAGATCGCGGTACGGCGTTGCCCTTTGTTACGATTGAACGGGCTTCGGACAAGGTTATTGGCTCGACGCGTTTCGGAAATATCGATATCGCGCACCGGCGAGCAGAAATTGGATGGACATGGATAAATCCGGCCTGGCAGCGGACGGCGATAAATAGCGAAGCTAAATTGCTGATGCTGACGCACGCCTTTGAGGTTTGGAAATGCATTCGTGTCGAGCTGAAGACTGACGCCTTGAACAACCAATCGCGAAACGCGATCCTGCGTATCGGGGCCAAACAGGAAGGCATTTTCCGCAATCACATGATCACGGAAACGGGACGTTATCGTGATTCGGTTTTTTTCAGCATTATCGAGTCCGAATGGGAATCCGCCAAGGGCATTTTGGCATCCAAAATACGCGATTAGTGCTGCGTTACCTAATTTTTAGAAAAAATGAATTTAGCTACGAATTACACGAATGACATAAATAAAAAGAAATATTAATGGCATTTGTGTAATTCGTGGCTAAACTTTCTTCGGGGTATTGTACAGATCCACAGGTCGACAACGTCATGCATAAGATCTTATTCGTATTAGTAATGTTTATCGTGGGTCTGTTGGTCGGCTGCTCGTCGCCAGCAACTACGACGTCGAATAGCGATTCGGCAAAGCAGGATGTCCACACGCCGCCACCGCCGGGCACTGAACCACCCGCAAATTCCGATCCGCAACCAGCAAATCGAACTCCGACGCGGGTGGAGATGATGGAAAGGATTAGACAAAAAAATCTTAACGCACCGCCCTCTAATGTGCCGCTTCCGAAACCGCAGTTTAAGGCTGCGCCGGAAAATTCGCTGATCGCCACGACAATGAACAACCAGGGAGCAGTGGTCGAAACGCGGATATTCGAGAGCGATCCGCAGATCGCAAAGGTCGAAATGACGTGGAACAGTCCAAAGGACGCAACGCTGAAAATATTTCTCAAAAATGGCCAAAACGTCGAAACCAAGGCGGGTGGTATTAAAGACCTGGGCACGACGCCCGTATCGGTTCTCCGGCGGATGGCAGGAGTCAAGGCCGCGAAATAAGTATCGGATATTCAGCAGCGGATCAGTTTGAATTTGATCCCATTTAATTGTAGATATGGACAGATTTTTTAGCCACTAATGCACGAATGCTTCGATTAGATCGAGTAATTTATTTCTTATTCGTACATTCGGGGCTAATTTTAGATTCTAAACTTGAAACTGACCCACAACCGGATATTCGGACTTTTACCGAAAAAGGCAGTTATTTTGTATAATTAGTTTGCCTATGGAAAAGTACAGTGTAACTTGTCCCTGCTGCGAAGCGTCATTGACAATAGATGCTCAAACAGGTGCGTTGCTGGCTCACGCTGAGAAAAAGAAAGTGCACGGTTCGTTTGAAGACCTGCAAGGTGAATTGAGCAAGCAAAAGGAACAGCGCGAACAGATATTTGCCCAGGAAATGTCGTCGATGAAGGATCGCGAACGGCTGCTGGAAGAAAAATTCAAAGAAGCCATGAAGAGGGCCGAATCCGAACCGCACACTCCCTATAAAAATCCGCTGGACCTCGATTAAAACAATATGAAAAATAAGGTAGCCTTTCTTGCTCTGGTATTTGTGTGTTTGCTCACGCCCGATTTTGCCCGGGCAACGGCTTTACCGCCAGCCGCTCAGAAGGTTCTCGATATAAAATTTAAGGGCTGGCGTTTGGCGGAGATCAACAAAGATATTCTCGCCTTTTACAAAAATAAGCCCCACGGCGATTCGCTAAATTCGGTCAAGGGCGACTGGAACGGCGACGGAGAAATGGATTACGCCGTCCTGTTGCAGGATAGCCAGAAAGCGGAAAAAAAGGTTGTCGTCCTCATGAAATCGGCCAGCGGTTACGATAGTTATGTCTTGGAGTATGCCGATTGTATTGTATCGGAAAAAAAGGGCGGCAAGGGTTTCGATCATGATACCAACAAATCGTTTCGATATAAAAATGATGCGATAAATGCTCAGATTTGGGAGAAATCTGGAACAACATACGTCTGGGAAAACAAACGTTTTCGCGGAATTATTACGAGCGACTAGCAAATGACGGAGTCGAGAAGCAAGATCATTGTTGCGCTGGACGTTCAAACAGCCGCCGACGCAAGATCGATTGTTGCCGAGCTAAAGGGCTGCGTCGGGGCCTTTAAGGTCGGACTGCAGCTCTTTACGTCAGCCGGACCCGATTTTGTTCGTGAATTGACCACCGCCGGAGTGAAGGTATTTCTCGACCTGAAATTTCACGACATCCCGAATACGGTCGCAAAAGCCTCGGTCGAGGTCGTGAAACTTGGGGTTTGGATGTTTAATATCCACGCCGCCGGCGGCAGCGAGATGATGCGGCGGGCGGCAAGCGAGGTGGACGAGGTCTGCGCCGCGGACGGAATGACGAGGCCTTTGATAATCGGCGTAACGGTTTTGACCAGTTCCGATGACGAGACTTTGGCCGAGACAGGCGTCGGCGGCGGTGCGGAAGGCCATGTCGTTCGCCTTGCCAGTCTTGCGGCCGAAAATGGCCTTGACGGCGTGGTGGCCTCGCCTCTTGAGGTGACGCCAGTCAAAAATGCGGTCGATCGGAAAGATTTTTTGGTCGTAACGCCCGGAATTCGCACAATTTTTGCAACCGGCGACGATCAAAGGCGTGTAACAACCCTAAGGGACGCGTGCGCCCTCGGTTCCGACTACGTTGTTATCGGCCGCCCGATAACCCAGGCGAAAGACAGGCTTGAAGCCGTCGAGAGCCTCATTCGCGACAATTAATGCCCAAAACAAATCTCCAATCCAATGCCCGATACCTGATCGTTGCGGTCTTCGCCATGGCGATCTCAGTCGCCGCCATTTGCCTTATCCCGCGAGCCGAGGCGCAGGCGGTTGCTCCGTTGTCATCGCATTTTCGCATCGGCGAGAAACTTAGCTACGGCATTTCGTTCGGCAAACTGGCCGATGGCGGGTACGCCGAATTGTACGTCGCTTCGCGTGGCAAACTGGCGGGCAGGGAAGTTGTCGAGATCCGTTCAAAAACGAAAACCCGGGGCGTGGTGAGCGCTTCGTTTTTTCTGATCGACGAACACCGCGTTACCTACGCCGATCCCGATACGGGGCTGCCGCTGTATGTCCGTCGCATCGCCGACGACGGGCCGCTGCCAAAGGAGACGGTCAATAATTACCTCAAGGACCCAACGCCAAACTTTGACCTGCTGACCATGATCTACAAGGCAAGGGAAGCGGGCGGCACCGGCAACTATCAGTTTATCGAAGGCAACCGCACCTATACGGCGACGTTTCAAACCGGAGGCAAAGATAAAGAGAAAATAACAACCGATGCGGGCGATTTCGACACGACGGTTTCGACGGTCCACAGCGCTTTCTTTACGGCCCACGGCGTCAAAGAATTGAAGATCAATTTTACAAACGACGAAGACCGCATCCCCGTGCTGATACGCATCAAGAATGCGAGAGGAGAGTATCGCGCGTCGCTTATCTCGATTCAGGTCGACGCCCCAATAACGCCTGTGACCAGCGGAACACCGGCCCTGACGCCGCAGCCGGTTGCAACCCCGACGGCAAAGCCGACGCCTCGCCCGTCGCCAGTTGCAACGCCGTACGTTGAGAACAAGCCGCTTTTGCCGGAACTCGGGTTTGATCTGGGTGAGACGCTCAGCTACACGATCTCTACCGGCGGTAAACCGGTTGCTACGATCACCCTATCGGCCGTCGAACGAAAGCTTTTGAAACGAAATGACAGCCTGCTGCTGACCGCGACGGTCACCGGCATCGAACCGGCAAACACGGGGTTTCAGCTGGGCGACGGAGTAAAAGCTCAGGTCAGCCCTGATACGCTCGCACCGTATTCATACGAGAGCAAGTTCCCGGGTGGCGTACCCGGGATCAACCAGACCGCGACGTTCGATCAGAGAACGGGCAATGTTTCGTTCGGGGCCAAGGATCCGTTTGATGCGCCCGTGGGTACGCATACGCTGCTTTCGCTCGCGTACGCGATGCGTTCCTTTAATCTCAAGACGAGCAAGGACCTCAGCAATCCGGTCAACGACACACGCGTTTCCGTCTTTTGGGAAAATCGCGCGCTTATCTTCGTACTTCGTCCCGACAAGGTCGAGGAACTGGTCATTAACGGGGAAAAGATCGCGGCCCAAAAGATCGTCGTCAACACCGGCGACCCCAAACTCGACGAACTGAAGCTGAGAGTCTGGCTGGCCGACACGACCCGCGTGCCCGTCCGGTTCGTATTTGGTGCGTATCAGGCCGATCTTGTCATACCGCCCAAGGCCAATTCCGATATCCCGAAATAATTCAAATTATTTTTTCTGTAAGTTAGCCGTTTTATCAATCCACAAATGAAATTGAAATCTGATTTCAATTAGGATAGACTTATCTTGGAAGTAGAATTCTTGCGAAAGGGAACCGTTTAACGAGCGAAGATGATTGATACGATCAAAAATATGACATTGACCGAACTCCCCGTTGGCAAAGACGCGCGCGTGGTCGCCGTCAATGGTGCGGGCAGCGTTACGCGGCGGCTGCTGGAGATGGGTGTTATCCCGGGCGTGACCGTGCAGGTGGTCAAGATGGCCCCGTTCGGCGACCCGATCGAGATCCGGGTACGCGGCTACAGTCTGGCCATGCGAAGAAGCGAGGCCGACGCGATCGAGGTCAGTGTTTAGGCGGGTACCGCGGATTAATGAGAGACAACGGACATAATTCGCAAATCACGATAGCACTTGCCGGCAACCCGAACGCCGGCAAGACGACGCTATTTAACTCCCTCACAGGCCTCAAACAAAAAGTCGCGAATTACCCCGGCGTCA
Source organism: Pyrinomonadales bacterium (assembly GCA_038227175.1). GTDB lineage: Bacteria > Acidobacteriota > Blastocatellia > Pyrinomonadales > Pyrinomonadaceae > OLB17. The sequence continues at coordinate 14,270 of JBBRPZ010000026.1, forward strand.
CCGTCGAACGCAAAGAGGGTCCGTGGACGCTGAACGGCAAGACCGCCGATCTCATCGATCTGCCCGGCCTCTACAGTCTTGAGGCGACATCGCTCGACGAGCAGATCGCCCGCGATATCATCACCGGCGAGCAAGCCGGTGTGCCAAAGCCCGACGCCATCGTCGCCGTCGTCGACTCGACCAATCTCGAACGCAATCTATATCTCGTCACCCAGCTTTTCGAATTCGGCGTGCCCGTAGTCGTTGCCCTGACGATGGTGGATGTCTTCGAGAAACAGGGCCACGAGATCGACGTGGAAATGCTGTCGGTGCTGCTAAAGACGCCGGTCGTTGCCGTCACCGCAAAGAGCGGCCGCGGCCGCAACGAGCTTGCCCGCAAAGTAACCGAAGTCCTGCACACGACCCCGGAAATTCCTTACGTTTACAACGAAACCGAGGACGAGGCCGGGCCGCACGGCAAGATATTTTCGCGATACAATTTCATCTCAAATGTGGTGCAGGAATCGGTCTGGCACAGCGACCACGAGAAACACCACATCTCGGAAAAGATCGATCGCGTCCTGACACACAAATTTTTCGGCCTGGTAATACTCGTCGCGATCTTGCTCTTCGTTTTTCAGATCATCTTTTCATGGGCCCGCCTTCCGATGGATTTGCTCCAGAATGGGTTTGGAGCACTCAGCGATCTCGTCAGAGCGGAGATGCCACCCGGGATATTGACCGATCTTGTTGCGGACGGAATAATTGCCGGTGTCGGCGGCGTGGTCGTGTTTTTGCCGCAAATTTTACTTTTGTTTTTGTTTATATCACTCCTCGAGGATTCGGGATATATGGCCCGGGCGGCGTTTTTACTCGACAAATTGATGAGCCGCGTCGGTCTTCACGGCAAAGCGTTTTTACCGCTCATTAGCAGTTTCGCTTGCGCGATACCTGGTATCATGGCGACGCGAACTATCGAGAGCCGCCGCGATCGTTTTGCGACGATCATGATCGCGCCGTTTATGAGCTGCTCGGCGCGTCTGCCGATTTACACACTGATGATAGGGGCGTTTTTCGGCGGACAATATGTTTTCGGATTTATCTCTCTCGGTGCCGTATTGATGCTCTCGATGTACGCGCTGGGCGTAATTGTTGCGATCATTGTGGCCTTTATCCTCAAGCGAACGGTTTTGAAGGCTCCGCCGCCGCCGTTTTTAATGGAACTGCCACCGTATCGCCTTCCAAATTTACGCACCGTTTTGCAGAATATGTGGACGCGGGCTGGAATGTTCGTTAAACGTGCGGGCACCGTGATATTGACGCTTTCCGTAATTCTATGGGCTCTGATGAATTTTCCACGGCCCTCGCAGCAGCAGATCGACAACATTCAGATCGAGATTCAACAGACATGCAATTGCACACCCGAAGAGGCGCAGGTCAAAGCGGAGACGCAAGCGAAAAGCCAGATATTACAAAATAGTATTGCCGGGCATATCGGACATGCCATTGAACCGGTCATTAGGCCTTTGGGCTACGATTGGCGAATCGGTATCGGCTTGATATCTGCTTTTGCCGCCCGTGAGGTATTCGTTTCGACGATGAGCATTTTATATAGCGTTGGAAAGGATGAAGGTGCCGAATCCGAGTCGCTAATTCAAGGAGTCCGAGACGCGACGAACGATAATGGTCAAAAGATCTGGAGTCCGCTACTCGGGCTTTCAACGATGGTTTTCTTTCTTCTTGCGATGCAGTGTCTCTCGACCGTCGCCGTTGTCCGCCGCGAGACAAACTCATGGATTTGGCCCATCTTTATGACGGTCTACATGTGCGTTCTGGCGTATATCGTCACATTTTTGGTTTATCAAGGCGGTAAATTGTTGGGATTCTGACAAAGCTAATGACTGAAAGCGAATCAATAGTTCAAACCATTCGAGCAGACCGAGTAAGGCGAGGCATCTTGCTGGAATACTTCACCATTGGCTGGAATCTGGTCGAAGGTTTGGTTGCCGTCGGTTCTGGCGTCGCAGCTGGAAGCCCTTCCCTGATAGGTTTCGGTTTCGATTCGTTTATCGAAAGCACATCAGGTGTAGCATTGCTTTGGCGACTTCGCGTTGACGACGAACATCTGCGAGAACGACGCGAGCAGATCGCTTTACGTCTCGTCGGCATTTGTTTCCTGCTTTTAGCTGCGTATATCCTTTTCGATTCGGTGAAAACTCTCTATTACCGCGAGTCACCGGAATTAAGCATCGTGGGTATTGGCGTCACACTGGTTTCGCTTATCGTTATGCCGATACTTGCTCACGAGAAACGTAAGGTTGCGAAAGAGATAAAAAGTAAAGCGCTCGAAGCCGACTCAAAACAAACTGACCTCTGCGTCTATTTGTCCGCAATTACACTCAGCGGACTGGCATTAAACGCAGCTTTCGGTTGGTGGTGGGCCGATCCGGTCGCGGCGCTTCTTATGACAACGATAATAGTTAAAGAGGGCATCGAAGCATTACGTGGTGAAACGTGCGACGATTGCCATTCGATATGAATATTCAATACATAATCGTTCTTTTTCTAGTTGCAGTTGCGGGGCTTTATGTCGGCAAAATGATCTGGCAAAAGATACGGTCTTCGTCTAAACCCGGCTGCGGCACCGACTGCGGTTGCGGCGACGGCTCAAAAAAATTACCCTCGTAGTTTGGACGACACACAGAAATTCATAACGCCGGGCGTGCGTTCGATGATCATATCGACGTTCGCCTTTTTTATGGCGAATGTTTTCGTCAAGCAGGTCGCTCATATTCCCGCGATGGAGACGGTTTTCTTTCGCTGTATCGTTGCGACCGTGTTTTGCGTCGTTGGGCTGCGCCAGGCGAGGGAAAGCCTGATCGGGTCGAATCACCTGATGCTGCTGCTTCGCGGCGTGTTCGGCACGACCGCACTGTTTTGTTTTTTTCTCACCATCCAAAACATGCCGCTCGCGTCGGCGCAGACGATCCAATATGTCTCGCCAATATTTACGGCGACCATCGCCATTTTTGTGCTTGGCGAAAGCGTAAAGGCAATGCAATGGGTGTTTTACGCCATCGCGTTCGGCGGTGTGTTGGTCATCGAGCGGTTTGACGACCGCATTTCCCCGTTTTATCTGGCTCTCGGGCTGATCTCGGCGTTTTGTTCGGGCATGGCGTACAACCTCGTCCGCAGCCTTCGCGGCAAAGAGCATCCGTTGACGGTCGTTCTCCATTTTCAACTGGTCGGAGCGGTCGTCGGAGCTATTTCGTTATTCTTTCAATGGGAAACGCCGCAAGGTTGGGACTGGCTGTTCCTGTTTCTGATCGGCGTCTTTTCGCAGACGGGGCAGATGTTCCTGACGCACGCCCTGCAACGCGAACGCATCGCCGGTGTCGCCATTATCAATTACACCGGCCTGATCTATGCCATAACCATCGGGTGGTTTGTGTTTGGCGAGGCTCAACCGGTAGTGTCGCTTTTAGGAATGCTGCTCGTGGTCGCCGGCGTCGTAATGAGCGTGATGTACGGGCGAAGACAGAGCCGTCTCGATGCGATCGAGGCTATCGAAGCAACTGCAGGGTGAGAATTTCACCACAGAGTCACAAAGAACACAGAGAGGATAAAAAATGCGAGAGCAAATTAGAGCGGCGGTTGTAACAGTCAGTGATTCGCGGTCGATCGACGACGATATTTCCGGCAATAGGCTTGTCGAATTATTGACTTCGATAAGAGCAGAAATCGTCGTGCGTAGAGCAGTTACTGATGACCTCCAGCATTTGCGGGATACACTCTACACCTTAACCGAAAGGGAAGACATTAACCTGATCGTGACAACCGGTGGAACGGGCTTCGGGCCACGTGATAATACCCCGGAAGCGACGCTTGCGGTGATCGAACGCGAGGCTCCCGGTCTGGCCGAAGCGATGAGGCGCGAAACTGCCGGAAAAACCCCGATGGCGATGCTCTCACGCAGCGTTTGCGGCATTCGCGGGAATACTTTGATCATCAATCTGCCCGGTTCGCCGAAAGGTGTTCAGGAGTGTTTCGAAGTGCTTCGGCCAGTGCTTGGCCACGCAATAAACTTGATTGAGGGGAATACAAAACATTAAGAATTTTGCCCGCGAAACACGCGAAATATACGAAAAAAAGAAGAAACCCTTTCGCGTCTTTTCGCGGGCAAAATCCGATCGGCTGCTTATCAAGGTTTTTAGTTCTTTGACAATATATCGGACTATTTTTTCGTACTATTCGCTATAAACGCCACTTCGTCGTCATGCAGTTTCTTGAGTCCGTGGGTGTCGATGTACATCATGTGGCCCGCCTCATAGTACTGGAAGCTGATGTTTTTGCGAAGAGTCGGGTCGAGGTTCATGGCCGAGACGGTGTATTCGGCGGCCGCAAAGGGCGTCGCCATGTCGTAATAGCCGCAGGAGATCATGATCTTCATGTAGGGGTTTTTGGCCATGGCGTCCTTCATCGGAATGCTCGTGTCGGCGTATTGGTTTGTGACATTGTAGTTCCACGGAGCTGTGATGCCGCCGCCGAGGATGTAGTATTCGACATCGGATTTATAGCCGAGATCCCCGCGGACGTAAGAGTTGAAAGCGGCTGTGTAGGGCGGGCGAATGGCGTTCATACTAGGGTCGCCGTCGGTCGTCGATCCCGCGGCGTCACGGTCGATGCCCTTGAAACGGCTGTCAAGTCGGCCTGTGGTGCGGCGTTCGCTGCGGAGCAGTTCTTTATTGAATTCGTCGAGTTCGACGCGGAAATTGTTGCGGTCGATGAAATCCTTGCTCAAACCGGTTAGGCTGCTGAATTTTTCGAGCAACGCCGCTTTTTCGCTGGCCGTCAGACGGTCAATGTGGAGCATAGCCGGAGCGTAATCATTGATGGCAAAATCCTCGGCCTCTTTGGCGATCTGTGAGACGGACTTATTTTGCATCGAGGACGAAAGCTTTTTGTGATACCAGGCGGTCGTCGCGTAGCTTGGCAGCATCAACACGAGCGGCAGGTCGTTGTTGTTAGCGAATCGAATGGTTTGAAAATTCAACACCGTCGAAATCAGCGTGATGCCATTGAGGGCGATGCCGTGGTCGAAAAGCCAGTTTGAAAGACCCGAAGCTCGAGTTGTGCCGTAACTTTCGCCGACGAGGAAAAGCGGCGACATCCAGCGTTCGTTGCGACCGAGGTAGAGACGGACGAATTCGCCGACCGATTCAATATCGCCGTTAATGCCAAAGAATTTGGCCGCAAGCTCCGGCCGCGTCGCGCGCGAATAGCCCGTTCCAACTGGGTCGATAAAGACAAGGTCGGTGTCTGCCAGCCACGTGCTCTGATTGTCTTCCATTTGATACGGTGGCGGAGGCATCATGCCGTCATCGAGCATCTTGATACGGCGCGGCCCTAATGCCCCGAGGTGCAGCCAGACGCTCGCCGAGCCCGGTCCGCCGTTAAACGAGAACATCAGCGGCCGCCCGGCAGGAGCATTGTCGAGCGTATAGGCGATGAAAAAAATGCGTGCCTCGGTCTCGCCGCTCTGGCTGTTTTTGATTGGCATAAACCCGGTCGTCGTTGTGTAATTGAGCTGCTTGCCGCCGACGGTGATGGAATGTTTGGTGACGATTGGCGGCTCCTCACGCTCGGGTGTCGCGACGGGCCTAACCGTTTGCGGACCTGGCGTTTCTGGTGTGCCAGCTGGCCGCTGTCCGCTATCAGGCCGCTGCGAAAAGATTGCCACCTGGAAGAGGAAAAAGATCGACAGAAGTTTGATGATTTTCATAGTTTTCGCTCTACTCGGAAGCGTTTGCGATCGGACCTTATTTGACCGTTACGTCGATAAACTTCTCAGCCGTATTTCCGGCGTAATCTGTGATCAAAAATCCGATCGAATAATTGCCCGCCTCAACCCGTTCATTGCCGATCACGAGCCCGTCGGTTTTGTTGAAATGCAGCACATCGGCCTCGTCCGGCGACGCAATATCTTTAGTGTCGCCATTAGCAGTGACCACCAGGTACACCGGACGGATCGAATCGCCCGTGTCCAGTTCGACCTCGCGGGCCTGATTTTTCTCGTACTCGAAGGCGTAAATAAATTTGCCCGTCGCATCGGTTTCCTTAAAATCGAGAAGGAAATAAAGAGTGACGTCCGACCATTCTTTCTCACCTTTGTAGCGGACTTGTGCCGGGACCTCGGCAATATATTCATCCTTGCCCGCGTCGGTTTCCTCAAAACCTGTAACCGGGCAGATTTGTTGATTTTTACCGTCGCCGATGGTGAACCAAGTTCCATCCCAGTCCTCGTGCAGCACGCCCTTTTCGTCCGGCTCGCTCGGGACCGATCCGATGATGATCGACACATCTTTTTCGTTGCGGGCGATGACAAAGGTCGATTCGTCAATGTCGTCGGCCTTGACCTTAGCGGTGACTATTGCCACGTCACCCTTGGCGATCTCTACGTCGTTGCTCTGAATGTTTTGTATCTGCGGCGGCTGCGTATCGGCGCCGAGCAGGCCGTAGTATTCACCCAGCAAAAGGCCCCATTTGGTCGTCGGAAAAAATGAATACGTGCTGTATCCATAGCCGAGCAGATTGTTTTTGTTAGACGGGAAATAGATCGAGAGGCCGCTTGCTTTTGGGTGAGCGGCACCGCTTACCTTATAAACAACGGCCGCTTTGGCTGCCGCGATGACGGCGTCGGCTGCCTTAACGGAAGCGGCGTCAGGAGACACAACCTTGACGTTTTGGGCATAATGGACAACGTCAAAGTCCTCGAAGCTAAATTCCTTGCTCCGTCCGAATTCTTCCGCGTGAGAGCGTGCCTGTGCGACCTTGTAAACCGAGGGTGTTCCGCCGGCCTTGATGAATGCCTGGTTGACCAGAGCAAGGTCGCTGATGGCATTGGCAAGCGCGTCTATCTTCGAGAGATCTATCACGCCGAGTGTTATTCCGAGACTTGTATCCCGCTCCTCGGGCGAGGTGTAAAAGGCTTTGTACGTATCGACGATGATCTTACCGAAAGCTATTCCATCCATCTCCGGGTTTTTGTTCATCGCGGTCAGCATCGGCGTATAATCCCAACCGTTGCCCGGCTCGACCTCTTCGGACGCGACCATGGTTTTTGCAAACGGGCTGACTGTCCGCGCGACCTCAAAATTGCCCATCAGGCATGCGTCAAAACCGATCAATTCAAGCTTTCCGGCGGTTGCCGTAAACGTTTTGAGCGTCGCCGAAAGCTCCGTCATGTCGATGCTGTCGCCCTTGGCACTCTCGTCGGCAAGGATGCCGGGCCAGCCCGCTCCATGGTCGCCGAATATCAGGCCGTAGCGTTTTGCAGGAAACTGCTTACTGGTCTCGTCGAGAAATCTCTTCAGATTCGCCGGGTCGCCCATGTTCAGCTCGCCCCAATCAGCCATCTGCCGCAGCTTGCCTTTTTCGATGACGACGTATTTTGCGGTCGTCCAGTTTGGTAGGCCGCCGACCGGTTTGTCGGTATAGCCGCGAACGTCGTCGCCTTTTTCACTGCGGTCGATGAGGCCGATCAGATTGATCTTTGCCGTGCTGCCAACGGCCATCATTTCTTTCAGATCGTTCATCTGCGGGGCCTCAAGATTGTTGTCTGAGTCCATATAAAACATCAGCGTCCATTCGGCCTGGTCAGCCTGGGCCGATACGAGTTGCGGCAGAAAAGCGAAAAGTGCGGCAAGAATAACGATAGCTAATCTGGTTTTCATAACTCTCCTTATTAATTTGTTAAATGGCGTGTTGTGAGCATTATACATAGAAAAACTGATCTATCAATCAAGCACAAAAGATTTTGGAACAAGGTCGAGCGACGTTATCGATCCGGCTGTTTTCGACTTGGCGTCCGGCTTGGCGACGTAGTTGAAAACGGCCGGAAACCCGACGGGTTTAAGGGAGCAGTCGAACCGCGTTCCCTCGAGTTCGTGTGCGAAGATCTGGATCGGCCGTGATTTCGGAATTGCGTCCATCAGCCGCAGCGTTTGCGTCGCGGTACGAATATTAAAGAACATGGCATTGTCCACGCACTCGATCTTGTCGAGATAGCCGATCTCGCGTTTTTCACCTTCCGTCGGTTGATATAGAGCATCCCTTATCCCTTGCAGAATGGATTCGCGCCGACGCTTTTCGACATCAGGGGGCCTGCCGTCGGGTAAATTCGGGAGAGCGACACCGTTTGCGTCGACGCTTTCGATGGCGACTATCCTCGGCGGTGGCTGTTTAAGCTCGTCAGCGGTCATGATCCGGAAATCATTTGGAACAAATTCGATAGCGATCAATTCTGCCCTGGCATTGATGCGGTTCGGTTGGGCCGGCTTTATGGTGACCAATGTATTGAACCGGGAAAGATTTGCCTCGCAGCCGATCTCTAACGTTTTGACGGATTCGACAAATACATTCATTTCAAGTCCCAGAAAATCCGAGCGCATCAAACTAAGTGTGCCCGGCTCCGTTTTTACTGCGAAAAATATCTGGTTGCCGCGACAATCGATCTTTTGAAGGTGCCCAATAATGAGTTTTTCGCCGGCCTTTGGCTGGCGGATCAGATGGTTCACGGCCCGTATTTTTATCTCAGACTTTGCTTTTGCGATCTCGGCTTCGGTCATCGGTTGCTCAACCGGACTTCCTTTCACGGACGGAACGACATAGGTTTGATCCGCCGTGTCCGGATGTAGTATGCGCTCTACAGCGAGCCGTTGCTCCATTTCTCGGCGCTGTTTTGCGATCGAGCCAAGATTCTCGGCACGTTGGCGAAGATTGGGCAAGTCGGTTGTTTTTGCGATCTTCTCCACAATTGCGCCGGCCGCGTCGTATTTATTCTGCCGCAGATAAATTTCTGCAAGCCGCATGCCGTAATTTTCATTGCGAGGCTGAATAGCGAGGGCTTTTTGCATCAACGCGGCGGCGTTGTCCAGGTCATCGTTGTTTACCACGTCTATGAACGCAAGCAGTTCATAACTTTCTGTAAATGTTGGGTTTAACGCAATTGCTTTGTTGAGGGCGTCGCGCATTTTTGATGCCGTTTCCTTCGGGAATTCGCGCACATACCCGAGATCGTCACGCCCTTCACGGCTTAAAAGATAGGCGTAGTCGTAAAATGCGCGGTAGTTGGTTTGGTCACCGACGATAGCGGTCTCAAGATATTTTTTCGCTTCGTCGTACTTTTGCTCGCGCATCTTGATCATGCCCAGCGTTGTGTTGGCCATACTTGCCGTGGGTTGGAGTTTCAGCGCGTCTAATAAATACGGTTCGGCCTCGGCCTCGCGATGCGTATGTGCGAGCAAGTCTCCGAGAAAGCTGTTTACGGATACCTCATCGAGCGGCTCAACACGCATGGCGGTATCGAATTCGAGCTTGCGGGTAAAGATAAATTCGCGGTAATTAAACTTGCTCTGCGAAACGTACATCCGCAGTTGGTTTTCCAGTTCCAAATAAGTGGTCTGAAACGCCGCCTGAAACGCCTTATCGGTAGCGCTACCGGTAAGCACCATGTCGAGAAACTTGTTGAGAGCGTCGGACTTTCCTCTTTGTATAAGGAAATGGATCAGGGCCCAAGATTCCGCATAAAAGGTATCGCGAAAAGTGTCGCCCGAATTAGAAAGCTGAGAGTTACTGATGTTGAACATTATGTTCAGCGGCATCAGCGCTCTTTGCTGCAGCAGGGCGAGATGATGGGGCTGAGGCAGGCCAACCTTTACTTTTTGTTCGTTCTCGATCGTGAATGTCTCGTAATATTCAGCTAAACCCTCGTTAAACCAGGCGGGCACCTCCGATCTTCCAAAATTTATGTTGACGATCGAGTGGACATATTCGTGAAAGATAACGCCGAACGTCTGAGCGTCCTCGCCCTCGACCGATAGCGTTATGTAATTGACGTCATCGCCGGCCTGGAAATAGCCGGCGATCGACGTGTCGATCTTGCCGTCTTCGAGTTTTGGCTTGAACTGTTTGTATGAAGCCGAATTCTTAAAAACGATCACATTCACGGGAACCTGCGATTTGAGGCTCATGTTGGTGAAGATCTGGCGAAATGTCTCGCGAAACTCCTCCAGCCGCGTCCCGACCTTGCGAATGTCTCGTTCCGAAGCATTGCCGACGAGCAGGAAATTCTTCGACCTGATCTGGATCCACTCATCCTTGGCGGCTGCGGAAACGCAGAACGAAAATAGAGCGATCAGAAGCAATGCAAATAAGCGTCCGTTTTTCATCCGTTGTGAAGAATCTAAAAGTCGTTAAATAGTTGCATCGAATGTCGAAATTTCATAACGGAACCGGCAGAATGACCCGAAAAATGCTTCCTTTTGGCTCATTCGGAGCAACTTCGATCCGCCCGTCGTGAGCCGTGACAATGCCGTAACAAACGGCGAGACCGAGGCCGGTTCCTTTGCCTGCGGGCTTGGTCGTGAAAAACGGATCGAATATCTGTTTTGCTTCGTCCGTGTCTATGCCGGTGCCGCTATCCGCAATTTCGACCGTCACGTTTCCGTTGTCCTGCATCGACCGGATCGTCAGTTTACCGCCATCGGGCATTGCATCGCGGGCGTTTAGCAGCAGGTTGAGGAAGACCTGTTGGAGTTGATCGTCGTCCGCGTAGACATTTGGCAGACCGTTTGCGAGCTTTCGCTCGATGTCGAGGGCTTGGAAAACCTTGTCAAAATTCGCAAGCCGCATCGCGGTGCTGACGATTGCGTTGACATCGACATTGTGCTTTGCCGCCGGGCGTGAACGGGCAAAATTTGTCATGTCTTTGGTGACCTGATTGATGCGGTCGATCTGAGCCGAGATCAAATTAAGCCGTTCGCGCGTTTCGTCGGAATGCCCGGCCTCGGCCCGCATCATCTGGACGATCGACGAGATCGAGGCCAGTGGGTTGTTTACTTCGTGGGCTACTCCCGCGGCCAGCGTGCCCATAGCCGCGAGCTTTTCGGCGCGGATCAACTGCTCGTTCAGACGCTGCAATTCATCGATGTCGGCGGCCATTTTGCGGCTCATTTCGTTAAACGACGCCGCAAGCAGGCCGATCTCGTCATTACTTTTCCTGAGATCGACCTCCGTGCCGTAACCGCCTTTGATAACCTCGACGGCCGCGAGCGTAATGCGTTGAAGCGGCCTCGATATGGTTCTCAAAACCAGCAGGAGAAGCAAGAGATTCGGGATCAGGGCCGAGATAACACTAAAAACCAGATACCGCCGCCACGCCTCGTAATCCATCCCGTTTCGAAACGCCCACCACGCAATAGGAATCTGGAAAATGGCAAAACTCACGACGGCAACCGAAGCAATGCTCAACGCGACCTTATAGGTGATCGGGAAAAGGCGAAATTGATTGAGAGCCGTCTGGAGCGAAAATAGCTTGAAATTTAATATCGCATAGGCAAAGATCAAAACGCCGGGCAGTACAAATATCGAGCTTAACGGCAGAAGATCGTAGATCCCCAGGAAGGGAAGTGCGAGATTTGCCAGGGTCTTTAAGACGCCGGTGATCGCGAGTCCCCAAATAATCGCCCCGACCTGTTGGCCTTGCTGCGTCCCTTTGTATAGCCGGTATTTTTGAAAAAGAACGACGGCTCCATAAAAGAAAACGACGTAGACATAGACCACGAACGCATAAGCCAGCGGTGTCAGATCGATGACAAATCGGTTGTTCTCAAATCCGGCCTTATGCCACAACAATCCAAATAGCGCGGCCGGTATCAGAACGAGCCCGGGGGCAAAAAGGATAGCAGCGCGGCGGCGAGGAGTTCGTGCATTTTCGGGAAAAACCCACGCAAAAACCACCATCGAATACTGCATTAGCAGGGCCGTGATAAAGCTCGCCGAAGCCCACCAGCCGGCGGCGATATCGCGAGGGCAAAAGTTCCAAAAAACGAGATCTTTTGTGGTCCAGATCGCCAGAAAGGCGATGAACGCGGCAAACGTCTGGTTCGCCCGCCTTCGCGGGTCCGCGACAAAGACGTAGAAACCCAGAGCGACGAGTAGAAATAGGGCAAATAGATGGAGAACGACCAACATCGCGCTAATAGTAAATCCTATCGAAGCGATAACAAAATCCGCACGTATGCGAATGAGTCAGTCGACACAATTTAGATGGCGGATGCGGAATGAGTTTTGATCGCCGATTGGGAGGTTCGGGCAGAAATGCTTTCTTGTGACCGTGTTTCCAACAGGCTTGCCGTGAGTGCATTTGCGGTTTCGGGGTCGTTTACGAAATGCGCAAGTTCGATCGCCAGAGCGAGTATCTTGACTTCCTGATCGGCGGCGGCAAGTTCCGAGATCATATCAACAAATTCGGCCCGGGCTTGTGAGTAATGAAAGAAAAGGCGTCGCCGATTTTTGCGGGCAAGGCAGATAGTTGCCAGCTCCTTATCTTCATTGTTGCTCAGGTCGAACAATTCATTGGTTGCCGAGGTTGTCTCTGTCGCGTTCGAGGCTTCGGAGAGGCCGGTGTAACGATATAATATCTCGCGAAAATCAAAGATCGAAGACATTGATTCGGTCGCAAAAACCAGGCCTTCGATCTGCGTCCTGATACTGTCAATATGTCGGTCGAGGGTCGATTCGGGAGAATTGAAGAACCAGTGGGTCAAGATTACAGTGCTGAATACCGGCCAAAGACAAACCCGCAAAAGGCTTCCAAACGCAACCCTGACCGTCAGAGCACGCGTAAACGTCGTGACTTGATAAACGCCAAACGGTGCACCGCACGCAAAGTAAATTATGAGCAGGTCAAATAGTTTCATACCACTTTTTCTAGTGCAAAACTCGTGCCGCTATCGGCAAAGCGACGCTCTGCGACCCGCCTAAAAAAATATGGAATAAAATCGGCATTTAACAACATTTATGGAACAACCAACTTGGTTTTGTCGTAATCCAATTGTTTGCAAAACGCAAAAATCCGGTGAGTTATTTGCAAAATGCGAATTTAGAACAGGAAATTTTTCGTTGAGCAATTCTTTTGCATTTATTCGATTTTCAATCATATATAAAGGCGGAAATAAAGAAATGATGGATAAGGGTAAGATCAAGGTGGTAAAGAAATTGGAGGTCAGGAAGGTAACGCCAAAGGTTAAAGCCATTAAAAGCTCGCGGACAGCCGCTCGTGAAATGGTTTCGACGGTTACCGAATGGGTCTCTGAGTTGAAAATTCGTAAAAGTGGGGAAACTAAGGCTGCCCTTGACCTGCTTTTCGGCACAAACTCGCGGCCGAGCGAGTCATAATCTCTCGGCAAATTTTCCTCCGATAACGCGGCCAGACACCATGGCCGCTTTTTTGCGCCCATCTGTCTAATGTCTGAAAGCCCGGTGTCCCAAAAAGTGTCCCACTCCGGAAAAATTGGGACAGTGTAAACTATTCATACGAAATCATTTACGCAATCAGTTTGTCCCACGATTTTTAGGGAATGTTACATGTAACCTATTGGAAGTAAAGACTTTACCAGGAAAAGAGTGTAACATTTCGAGAAATGTGACTGTCTCTGACAAATTCCAGGGACGCATTGGTCAAATTCCATCCGCTATTTTTCAAAGATCACCGCAAGAGGCCCAGGCAACACCTCTCCGAGATGTATCATTGATAGCACAAAATTGCACAAAAGTCAAGGGGCAGAAACACGACCAGTAGGGAGTGTGTCCAACGTTGTGTCGAAGCTGATTCAGGTTGAGCACCCTCGCTACCGCTTGGGTTCTGCCTTTTTTCGCTACCGTCAGGGTAGGAACGATTCTCGTTGACAGGAAATAGTGGTGGGAGCATCGTCTGAATGATACTTATTCAATTTCGAACAATGTTCTCCAAGTTTGTAAGAGCGCTCCTTCATATTCCTAATAGAGTGGTAAAAAGCCGCCCTCGGGAGGCGGCTTTATGACTCGCATTCTAAGCATCCACTAGGAGTGTCGGGCGTAGACGCGGGCTTCGCCACGCTCCTTGTCGATACTGCAATTGAAAAACGCCCGTCTAGGACAGGCGTTAACATTGCTAAGGTAAGATTAGTTGTTTCGAAGAATTTTGCGAATCTACTTATTAGACTGGGCTTCGAAGGTGATTTTTGAACCGGATGCCACACGTCTGGATTATTTGGATCCTGTCGCATTTCTCGTCCATTAATCCAGCCGGTGCCGTCCATAAAAAACACATTCTTGACCTCTACGTTGACAGTTGAAAAATCGTCAAATTGCTGCTTTCCGAGAAACTTCATGGTAGCTAGTCGTTGATTCTCAAGAACGCTCAACGTCACAGTTTTTCCGGGCTCTAGAGGTACCATTTCATGAGAAGGCCCCCGCTGAGCCGCACGAAACTCGAAAATAAAGGGCGCCACAATTTTCATCTCACCGTTTTGGAGAGAATTTACCATCACGTCCACTGCCATTATTGGCTTCTGAGATATATTTTTGATGTCAATTTGAACGTCTTTGAGCCAGTCCTTGTCCGCCGAAATACGCTCCCCCGCTTTCAGCGAGGAAGATTTCCATTTTGTGTCAACTACAATAACAGGTGCGTCTGAATATGTTTTCCCGTCGACTAGCGACCTCACTCGGGGCTGAGCACTAATGGGTATTAAGCCCATTAATAGCATTGGCAAAAATAAAAAAATAGATTTATTCATAGATCTCCTTTCTGCTCTCGGGAGAGTTGAGAGCGGCAATTGTTAACAGAAAGTCTGGTTGGCCACTCGGGAGGCTAATCAGCCGTGAAAATGTACGATCAGCGAATCAACGGCATTCTACTTCAAGAATATTATGAAGTTAAATCAAAAATTAAACCTCTTACTAGATAGAAAAGACCTCCTTATATTAAACATAAAAATTGGCGTGTCGAAATGCAAAAAACCAGTTAAGTTGCGACGCAGATGCGAGTTTTGCCGCCGCCTTGATATTGATATTGGTAAAGTGACCTAAGTTTTTGAAGGTTTCCATTGCGCTGCAAAGTTCGTTCGACGTTTCCGAATCTAAAACATAGTTAGAGTTTAGGCCAGTTGGTCGACCGGCTCTATTTCTCAGCTCGATTTTTGCGGACGTATTCGTTCGGTTGCGATAAATCTATCATCATTGCTATGCTAAACTCCGAAATCACATTTTTAAGATTATATGAACGCAAAAGTCGCTATTGTAACCGGGGCGAGCAGTGGTATAGGCCGTGCGGCTGCTCGTCTTTTTGCCGAGGGCGGTTATACGACCGTTGCGGTCGGCCGGAATGAAAAGGAATTATCGGCCCTCAGTCAGAGTATTAAATCAAAAAAAGGTTCGATCAAGATCCACCTCGCCGATGTGACTGAGCATTCGCAGCTTGGCCGGATAGCGTCGGATGCTGTGACCAATTTTGGGCGGATCGACGTGCTTGTAAACTCGGCCGGCATCATAAAAAATGGCTCGATCGAGAACACAATGCTTGACGATTGGGATAAGATGATGGATATCAATCTCCGGTCGGTCTTTTTTCTTATGCAGAAATGCTTGCCGTATCTCATTGAGACGAAGGGAAATATCGTTAACGTTTCGAGCGTTGCCGGAACACAGTCGTTTCCGAACGTGCTCGCGTATTGCGTGTCCAAGGCGGCGGTCGACCAGCTTACCAGGTGCTCGGCGCTCGACCTTGCATCAAAAGGCGTCAGGGTCAACGCCGTTAATCCCGGCGTCGTCGTGACCAATATCCATAAACGCGGTGGTATGGAAGACGACGCTTACAACGCCTTTCTTGAACATTCAAAAACGACGCACCCAATCGGCCGTGTCGGAACCGCCGCAGAGGTTGCAGACCTCATCTATTATCTGGCTTCTGACAAGGCATCGTGGATAACCGGTGCAACGTATCAAATCGACGGTGGACGAGCCCAGACGTGCGCGAGATAGTTATTGTTTAGTTAAGATGCGAATCCAGTTGCTGCCGAGTACTATCGACGAAAATGGCCGGGCCTCGGTACGGCAGCATTTGCTGTCGATCATTGTCGACGACACGGTTGCCATTGATGCCGGCAGCCTGGCGTTTTCGTGCTCGGACAAGCAGCGATCGCAGATTCGCGACGTAATTCTCACGCATACTCACCTCGACCATATCGCGGGGCTTCCGTTGTTTATCGACGACCTGTTTGCGACCCTGGACGGGCCGATCCGTATACACGCCACGCGTGAAATGATCGACATTCTCGAACGCGATATTTTTAATTGGTCGATTTACCCACGCTTTTCCGAACTGTCAAATGACAACGGTCCGGTCGTCGAGTATCACGAATTTGCCAAAGGAGCGGCTTTCGACGTCGCCCATCTGTCGATTAGGAGCGTCGCGGTCAATCATCAGGTGGCAGCTAACGGGTATATCGTCTCGGATGGAAAAGGTTCGGTTGCAATCAGCGGGGATACGGCGGAGACGGACGAGTTTTGGGAGAAATGCAACGAAACCGACGATCTCAAGGCGATACTGGTGGAATGCGCGTTCCCTGACGAGCTTTCCGAACTGGCATCGGTCTCGCACCACCTTACGCCCCGAGGACTGGCAAGCGAACTCAAAAAGTTTAAGCACGGCGACTGCCCGGTTTACGTGATCAACATGAAACCGATGTACCGCGAAACGGTCGTCTCTCAGTTGAATGAGGCGAATATCCCGCGCGTCGAGATACTCGATGTCGGCAAAGTCTACGAATGGTAATTATTTTTCCTTGTCCCGAAGAAAATTGATCGGCTCAAACGCCGTTTCGCGAAACTCGCCCGCAAAATCGTGCAGCTTAACGCGGCCGTTTGTAAATACTTTCTCAATTCGAAACGTTCGTTCGTCTCTCGCCGCCCCGGGCATTATCTCCGCTCGAAACGTTACATTCATTTGGGGTCTGGCCCAGATAAAAGCTACTTTCGCATCCATCTTTTTCTCCAAAGCTATGAATCGATTTCCGGATCTTTCTTGTGTTTCGCCCTCCGCTGTGCAGGGTGAATTTTCTCCGCAGCGGCGTCACCGCCGAATTTCTGCGACGGCGGAGCTGTCGGTTTTCGGATCGAATCGAAAACCGGTCGCGGGGCCGACGCTTTTTTCTTTGGACGCTTCACGTACTACGATAATAGCAAAATACTAAAAAAAATTGACATTTGCTAGCGAAGATAACAGTATTATTTGTCTGGGGCTGCAACTTTTTTTCAAAATTCACGATGGCAAATTTGACGAACAGGAATGACGATCCGTATTCCGACCGGCCGCCGCCCATGTCCCGCACCACGGGCCGGCGGCCGTTTTGGCTGCCTGCGTCGAATTATTACGTCTTTTCTGTTGCTCTCTCGGCAGCGTTTTTCTTTGTCATGTGGGGCGTCCTTCACGACGCCAGCGAAGAGACGCCCTGGATCACGGCCGGAGTCAGCTCCAGCGTTTTGCTATGCGGGGCGGTCATCCTGCGAGAAGTAATTTTGCGTCGAGCGAGGAACAAGTTTCTCCGTCAGCAGAACCTGATGGACCATAGCGTGTTCGACGCATATTCCAGACTCGGCGAAGATCGTAATCGGAACAAGCTGACGGTCGAAAAAAATTCTGCGATCCTTCGCGAGATACGACAGAAATCGGAAGCGGCTCAGGTATTGAATAAGTTCTCATCCGGGCATCGCGAGGTTTTTGAGCTTTGCTCCGATTATCTGGAGCGTATCGAGGGCGAATTAAAGTTGATCGGACCGAATTCGAACAGGTTGGGATCTTTGCTCAAAGGACGGACATTAGCCGTAGAATATCATCGCTTTCACATGCTCAAATGGGCCGAGATCGAGTCGCGATCGATGACCAGTGACGCGAACAACCTCGCAAACACAACAAAAAAGATCGAGGCCGCCCAAAGTGCCCTCAATGTCATCGACCTTGCTCTGGAGTCTTACCCCTCAGAATCGAATTTACTCCAGTCGCATGAAGTATTAACGGAAATGATCGTGTCGATAAAGGTCTCGCACTGGGCCGAACGGGCCGAGCGCTCCGCCTTTAAGGGAAACTATGCCAGGGCTCGAAGCCTCTACCGTGACGCCCTGTTTTATCTGGGCCGGGACAACATCCACAACGAAGACCGTAAGCAAGCCGCCGCATTTATCAATGCCGAGATCGAAAAGATCCGAAATCTCGAAGGTGGAGAGTAGCGATAGTCGTTGCATAAGTAAAATACTGGACAATATATGGCACGGATGCTAAAATCGACAGTAAGTAGCGGTTTGGCGCCTGAAAGCGAAGCGCAGGAGCAAAACGGTGGCGTCTTTGAAAATATATATTGCCGGTAGAAACGAAAACGAGGGATCATTTTCATAGAAATCAAGCCCTAAATGTGTGTCACAATGTGACATTTGTCCGACTCGTTCGCGAGAAAATGAGATAGTAAATGCTACAAACCTCCTGTTATCAATAATTACATCTTGCGAGTGATTTTGAAAAGTTTTTTAAAAAATCGTGGGACAGAGGCAGTTTTGCGGCTGTAAGAGTCGTGATTTCAAATAGCCTTGGGAAAAAAATTGGGGAGTTTGGACAGCAAGTAGAACAGGCGGCCGAACTTTAGTCAACCAGTCCCTTATATACTCAAAATGGACGGACCCGCGGTTTGGCGGTTTGAATGACAGATTTGGCAGTCTGTCATACGTGCCGATTTCGGTTTCGCAACGTAAAGCACTATAATCAGGTGTTCTGAATAGATTCTTGGAACTACAGATGATTTCCCAAAGATGCCCAAAATGTAAGAGCGACCGGATCCGGCGAGGCTATCGCCCGACGATGCTGATCTCGAAGCTGTTTTTTCGCTACAACCTCTTGTGCGACAAGTGCAATTGGGAATTTACGGGCTTTGCGGTTCCCGGAACCGTCGAAACAAATTCGAGCAGCCGGAAAAAGAAACAGGCAAGGGCAGACGGAAATCTGACAAATAAGTGAGCCGCGGCAATCATCCAGCTCTATTGCTTGTTCTATTTTGCTGCATCTTTTTGATGCGGTCGGTAGTTGCCGCGCAGACGCCAACGCCGAAGCCGCATTCCGAAGAGGAACTTGCACATTTTGGCGACCTGATCGATGTCGATATTCTCGGAGGATTTGAATTCGACTGGCGCGGCACACTGACATCCGACGGCTATCTTGACGGTGTCGATGGTTTCAACGAGTCCGTTTATGGGCTTTGCCGGTCGGAAGACGAAATCGCGGCGTCGGTTGCGAAGGCGTTTAGTAAGATCCTGCGTGATCCAAAGGTTGTGGTACGGATAATCGACCGTTCTAATCGGGCCGTCGTTCGGCTCGACGGTGCGGTCAAGACTCCGACCCGATTCAGGTTGAAACGACCGGTTCGCCTTAGTGAGTTGCTCGTGCTCGCGGGCGGCCTGACGGATGATGTGAGCGGAGAAATATCGATCTTTAGGCCGCGAAACCTGAGTTGTCTGCCAACCGTTTTTCAGGCGGACGTTGTCAAACGATTATTTGGCCCGGCGACAGACAACGGTTCGGAAACGACGACCATCAAAATCAGTGACCTTTTGAGTGGCAAAGAATCGGCAAATATCCAAATCCTGAGCGGCGATATGATCGACGTTTTGCGAGCGGTGCCTGTTTATGTTATCGGGGCGGTCAACAGCCCCAGACCCGTTTATTCGAGGGCCCAGATCACGGTTTCGCGTGCCGTTGCAAGTGCCGGTGGGCTTGCAAAGAACGCGGACCCAAGTAAGGTCAACATTTTTCGCCGCGATGGCGTCGAAACTAAATCGATAGAGGTTGATCTTGATAAAATAAAACGTGGCGTAACCGATGACACAATTCTTGCGTCATTTGATATAATAGATGTCGCGAGCAAGGGCGGCGGAAAACGAAAGTATCCGCCGGTGCTGGCAAACGGTGCAAAAACGAATAAGAACGGGCGTGAATTCCCGTTAAAGGTGGTAGATTAATGACTCGACCCTTGGATTTGCATATTTAGAAATTACCTTCGGTGAAGGTTGGATAGCGTAAACAATGGCACAAAATAAGAAAGGAATCTCCCGGCGAACAATCGCCTTGGTTTGGATGCTAGTCGTAGCAATCGTGATTGGTGTTTTGATCGCGTACGAACAGATTTCCATTTTGTATGTTTTAGCGACGCTTGCTCTCGTCTCACTGCTGTTGATCGTCGGATTTGCCGACCTCGAAGGCGTGAGCCGTACCGATAGCGAAAATTTTAGTTCTTAATTTGATGAGGAAACTCCGCTCCACAATTGCGTTACTTCTGGCAGGTGCCTGCCTGGCCGCAAGTGCGGCGGCCAGCCCGCCGTCGCTCGTGACGACCGGCAAGCAAGATCAGTCGCGCGTTCGCTGGAACGACCGGTCGATCAAGATTGCGATCTCTACTTCGCTTTTAAAACAGAGCCCGAATATCAAGATCGGCAGTGATTTGATTGGAGCAGTAGAGCGTAGTTTACAGGCGTGGCAAGATGCGGCTGATATCGAATTTCAACTCGATAGATCAGATAAGCAAAGCGTCAGTTCCGGGTTAGTTGGTGATGGAGTTAGCATCATTTCGGTCGCCGGTACGCCCGAAAACGTTTTGTTCTTTGGCAACGACACCCAGTCGGTCTCGGCCCAAACTAAGGTTTTTTACAACCGAAAGACAGGGTTCATTACCGAGTCCGATATTATCTTAAATCCATTTCAGCAGTTCTCGACGGACGGCACCTTTGGAACATTCGATCTTCAATCGACGCTGACCCACGAGATCGGGCATCTGCTCGGTTTGAAGCATTCGGGCGTTATCGGTTCGGTAATGTCCGAGAAACTGGCCAAAGTGGGAGCCCTGGGCCTCACCGATATGGGAACGCGTGTGCTCGCGGAAAGTGATATTACCGCAGCCCGGGATCTGTACGGCTCCAATTCGGACAAAGACGATTGCTGTGCGGCGGTCGCCGGCAAATTGACGGTTCCGGTGGGTAAATCGCTCAAGAATGCGCGTGTTTGGGCGGAAGACGGCGAGTCCGGACGTGTCCTGGGTCAGGCAGAGATTGGCGTTGACGGTAGATTTCGTTTGGGCGGATTGCCGCTTGGAACCCAGAAATTCTATTGGAAAGCAAGAATCGGTACAAGCGGCTCGCTCAGCGGCGAGCTCGGCGACGTAAAGGTGGAGAAAGGCGAAACGGTTACGCTGAACCAAAAAATATCGATCGGCCCGTCATCGCTCGCTTTGGACTTCTTCGGCCTAAACGGCCAGCTTGGAGAGTCAGGTATTTCGGTTGAAAATGGCCGTGAGCAGGTGATTTACATTGGCGGAAAAGGTCTTGATTCTAAGACGGTCGAAATCGAGTTTTCGTCTCCTTTTATCCGGGCCGTACCTGCGACAACCGTGAATCAGGATTTCGGTGACGGTGTTTACGTTGTTAGCCTTTATGTCGTTGTCGACCCCCAGACGCCTCCCGGCGTTTACAGTATCTTTGCACGTGGCGAGGACGGTTCCCGGACTGCCGTTGTTGGTGCTTTAAAAGTAAACTGATCCCTCTTCTCTGCAAACCTTTTATTAAAGCTATTTACAGCGGTTGCATTTTTTGCGAACGTATGGATAATTATGTTGTTCACCTCCCGGTGAACAAATGGTTGTGTCCGCAAGGACAACAACCCGGGGGCGACGGTGTGGGAGACGGCGCCCCCATTTCTTTTATCCGCAGAGTGGCGAACTTGACCTTGTAAATAATCGGCGTAGAATCAATTTGTTTCGACCAAACGAAAGAGGCAACTCTTTCTGCGGTCAGTATTCATTGGGAATTTGCAATCATAACGATCCTAGAGTACCGCTAAGTTTGAGAAGGGCGGTTTTTTGATTTTTGAGGGGTATGAAACCTAGCGGAGAGAGCTGGTTTAAGAAGTGGCTATATAGCGGAAATGTCGCCGAGATCGAAGGCCCCGCCGCCCCGGAAGGCAGACATCACAGCCATGCCTGGTGGAAGGTGATGTGTCTCACCGGCGTCGATTATTTTTCGACGCTGGGCTACCAGCCGGGCATCGCGTTCCTTGCGGCCGGAGCCCTGTCGCCGATCGCAACGCTAATCCTTGTACTCCTGACCCTCTTCGGAGCACTGCCGATTTACAGCCGCGTCGCAAAGGAAAGTCCGCACGGCGAAGGCTCGATAGCGATGCTCGAAGCTTTGCTTTCCCGGTGGAAAGGCAAGCTATTTGTCCTTGTTCTTCTCGGGTTCGTCGCCACGGATTTTGTGATAACGATCACGCTGTCGGCTGCCGACGCAACTGCTCACGTTACCGAAAATCCATTTGTCCGCAGTTCGCTTCCATTTCTCGACCATCCTGTTATTGTCACGCTTGCCTTGATTACCCTTCTTGGACTCGTGTTCCTAAAAGGTTTTAAGGAAGCAATTGATATAGCGGTCGTCCTGGTCACGATATATTTGGTGTTAAATGTAGTCGTGATTGGCCGGGGACTGATGGAGGTCGTAAATCATCCCGAACTTATAGGCAATTGGCGAACAGCACTTTTTGCGGCGAAGATGTCGTTCGGCGGCCCATTTCAGGTCACGGGCTATGCGGCTATTATACTCCTTTCCATAACCAGTTTTCCGCGGCTCGCACTAGGGCTGTCGGGTTTTGAAACCGGTGTTTCCGTAATGCCGCTCGTCAAACGCCCGAATCGCATCGGCAACACGCGAAAGCTATTGATCGTTGCGGCTCTCATCATGAGCGTTATGCTCATCGGCAGCAGCTTCATGACAAGCGTCCTGATCCCCAGAGAGGAATTCTGCCCGCGCATCGATTGCGGTGTCACCGCGGTCTCGCATGCACCCCCTGAATTCTGCGGTTGCACCGTCGAACAGACCGCCGCCAAAGCCTCGACCGATGGTGGCAAGGCGAATGGGCGTGCCTTGGCGTTTATCGCTCATCAGTACATGGGCGAAATATTCGGCACGATATACGATCTCAGCACGATCCTCATACTATGGTTTGCAGGAGCGTCGGCGATGGCCGGCTTGCTAAACATTGTGCCGCGATATCTACCGCGATATGGTATGGCTCCCGAATGGTCCCGTGCGACACGACCGCTCGTTTTGGTTTTTACCGGGATTTGTTTCCTTGTAACGTGGATCTTTGAGGCAAATGTCGACGCTCAGGGCGGTGCTTACGCGACGGGCGTCCTGGTACTCATGTCGTCGGCAGCGATAGCCGTGTCCATATCGGCGCGCCGACGGAAAAGCAGGTGGACGTGGGCTTTTCGGATCATTGCGGCCGTATTTGTTTATACGACCGTGGCAAATGTCTTTGAGCGGCCGGACGGAATAAAGATAGCGTCGATGTTCATTTTTGCGATCATCGCGGCCTCGTTCATTTCGCGGGCCATGCGTTCGACCGAGATCCGGATCGATAAGATCGAGCTTGACGACGCCGCAAAAGCGTTTCTTGAAGAAGTCGAGGCCGAAGGCTCGATCCGTATCGTCACCAACCGTAAAGAGACCGGCGATATGACCGAATATCGCTTTAAGGAACACGAAAAACGGGTGGACAACCACATTCCGTCGTCCGACCCCATACTGTTCTATGAGGTAGAAACGGGCGACGCGTCTGAATTCAAGGGCAAGCTCTTTATTCGGGGCGTGGACGTCGACGGCTACCGGATACTTCGAACTCAGGCCCCGGCGGTGCCTAATGCGATCGCCGCGTTCCTGCTCTATTTACGTGATCGTACGGGTAAGATACCGCATGTATATTTTGGCTGGAGCGAGGGCAATCCGCTGATCTATCTGGCGAGGTATATTCTGTTTGGAGAGGGTGATACTGCTCCGGTCACGCGTGAAATATTGCGGCAGGCTGAGACCGATCCGGAAATGCGGCCAAACGTTCACGTGGGCGGCTAGACGAGTTTAAGCTTTTGCTCCGTTGGTCATTTCCGCCTTGATCTCGATAAAGCACTGACGGCAGTAAACCGGGCGGCCCTGCGAAGGATAGAACGGCACCGTGGTCGATTCGAAGCACCTCGCACAGTTTGCCCGGACTTCGATCTTGTGCGGCTGACCTGTCGTATTGGACAATTCGATGGCTTCGAGCCTTCGATTCTTGGCTTTCTTGCACTCTTTGCAGCGTTTTGGTGGGTTAAGCAGGTTCTTTTCGCGAAAAAATACCTGCTCGCCGGCGGTCCAGATAAATTCGTGGGCACAGTCAATACAGAGGATGGGAGTATCCCCAATTTCCAGTTCGACGGCGGTCGAACCCGCGATTTCGCCTACCTCTAGTAACTCGCTATCGGACATAAAACAACCGTTCCGTTTAGGCTCAAACTCACTTCGGCAAAAGTGAGTGTTTGTAGTAAATTCTATGGATGGGCTGACCGTAGAACCTGTCTAGTCATTTTAATGTGAATGAACACGAAGTTACAACTATCGGAATTCCGTGTCAAGCACTGGTTTGACCACTACACTATATAATAAATGTTTATGAATGTCTTGGTAATAGGTTCGGGCGGTCGCGAGCACGCCATCTGTCACAGTTTTCGTAAGTCTGGGAAGGTCGAACGCCTCTTTTGCGCCAATGGTAATGCGGGCATCGCCCAGATCGCCGAGTGCGTAACCATAAGGCCAGACGATGTCCAGTCGCTCGCGGGTTTTGCGGCGGCGAATGCAATTGGTCTGACATTTGTCGGTGGTGAAGTCTCGTTGGCCCTCGGGATCGTTGACGAATTCGAGCGTCGCGGCCTTCGCGTCATCGGCCCTCGCCGCGAGGCTGCGCAGCTCGAATCGAGCAAGTCGTTTGCCAAGGATTTTATGGCCCGTCACGGCGTCCCAACCGCGAAATACGTGACGGCCCATTCGCCTGGGTTTGCCGTCCTTGAGCTTGAAAGCGGCGATTTTGGCGACGCCTCGACGCCGGTCGTCGTTAAGGCGGACGGTCTGGCAGCTGGTAAGGGCGTGGTGGTTGCTCAAAACCGTACCGAGGCCATCGCCGCGATCAACGAAATGAACGACCTCGTCGGTACCGCAGCCGCTGAAAAGATCGTTCTCGAAGAATGCCTCGTCGGGAGAGAGGTTTCGCTACTCGCGTTTGTCGACGGCGAGCAATTTGCCCTGATGCCGCCGACCCGCGACCACAAACGCATCGGCGAAGGCGATACCGGCCCTAATACCGGCGGTATGGGAGCCATCACTGACGTGTCGCTGCTCTCCGACGCTCAAATAGCCGAGATTACCGACACCATCATTCGCCCGACCTTGCGAGGCTGTGTACGCGAAGGATACGCGTTTCGCGGCGTGCTCTTTGTCGGGCTGATGATGACGGCGGGCGGTGCGAAAGTGCTCGAATACAACGTCCGCTTCGGCGACCCCGAAACCGAGGCGATCCTCGTCCGCCTCGAAACCGACCTCGTCGATATTTGCGAAGCGATGCTCGCCGGTACGCTAAACGACCAAGAGATCAAATGGCGACCCGGAAGCTCGGCCTGCGTCGTGCTCGCCTCGGAAGGATACCCAGGCAAACCGCGAACCGGCGACGCGATCAGCGGCCTCGATGAGGCAGCCGCTATTTCCAACGTCGAAGTATTTCACGCCGGAACTGCCATGTCAGAACCACCAGCGGCAGCGGGTGGTTTAAAGCAACCAGTCTACACCACCGCCGGCGGCCGCGTGCTCGGCATTACCGCGACCGGCGACGACCTTTCTTTGGCTTTGGCTACCGCATATTCGGCTGTAAGTAAGATCGCGTGGCCCGGAATGCAGTACCGCAGAGACATCGGAAAATAGCTGCTGCGCGACTGTCCCACGGCTTTTTTTGAACAAACTCGCGCGGGACCCCATTTTTCGCACATCATTCTAACTCAAGTAAATATGATGGTTAGCCAATTTCTGCAAAAGCCTTGTCCCAAGTGTCCCGCTTTTGTCCCACGAACATGTGGGACCGCTAACCATTGTCAATAAAGTGGTTACGGCCATATTTTGGCCGTGTCCCACGAATTGACGAAAAAAGGATATTACACGTCTGGCGCCGGCCACCCGTAGACGTCCCCAATTTAATTTTCAAAGATCAGTTCCAGGCCGTTCGGCCAACATATTTCTTTATAACAAATGTGTTGTAAATAGTCAAGAATATTATCTATGCAACAGTGTCTCGCCATCCATAAAACGAAAAAATAGCCCGGAGCTAAATCCCGGGCCGATGATGCTGATTTGAAATGGCAGGCTATTTTGATTTCTTGCCAGTGTACGGGATCGCTCCAACGGCGGCAAGGTTTATCTCGCCGCCGAGCTTTCCGTCCGCGACTTTACCTGAGATTGTGCCATCGAGCGATTGTCCTTGAGCATTCACAACGATACCGGCGGTAAATGAATCCCCAGTGACTTTGATATTGCTAAGCGGTGCCTCGCCAAGCTCAGTCGTAACCGAGCCCTTGTAGCTGTCCTTATCCTTTTCGAGCTTTAACGTCCCGGCATAGTCCTGACCGGGGGCCGAGATCACCACATCCCACTTTGCAAGTAGGGGACTGGCCTCTTCTTTTTTTGTTTCGTCGGCTTTCGGTTTCTCCGGTGGCGACGGAGGCGGGGTATTGCCCTGGGCCGAAGCCGCAATGGCGAATAATGCGACGAATATAAATGCGATGAACGGGATCAGAGATTTTTTCATAAGAACTCCTTGAAATATCTGGTTTCTTCCTTTTTCAAAAATAAAGTGTGATTGATTTTATCAAAGTTCACTATTTCCGCATAGCTTTTTGGTCAAATATTCTTAACTGCCGCGGATTTTAGCTCAAATTCGTCAGCCTCTCTATTCAATCCATTTTTTCGGCAAAAGGCGGCGAGCTTTTCATAACGGTCTTTGGGAGCGATGTTTGAGAGCCAGCAGACCTTGGCCATGCATTCCGGACAGGCGTCGATCGGGTGCGAATCGGTCTCGCCGAGGTGGTTGGTGCCACTCATGACGCACACGTATTTCGTGCAGTGCCGCATCGAAAACATATGACCGGTCTCATGTGCGGCGATCTTCAAAGTGCGGCGGAGGAAGGTGTCGTAGTTAGCATTGTCGCCTAGCCGAAAGAGCGACCAGACACCCACGTGGTTTTCGAAGCTTGCCTCACCAAATAGGTAATTTGTTGACTCACTGGCGTAGAGGTCGTCAGCCGTAAAGGCGATCAATGCCGCTCCGTCCGCGGGTAAGGCCGGTCTCAGAACGCTGTCCAGGATGTAACCGGTGCGAACCTGCTCTTTGTGTGTTGTTTTGTTGAGGCGACTGTCTTTGACGCTCAGAGGTCGTTTGATGTTTCTCGCAGGCATCATACTGACTGGCAGATCGTAAAATGCCTCAAGATACCCGGTCGCAATATCGATGATCTTCTTCTGCTGTGGTGTAAATGTTCCGAGCGGCAAGACATAAATCTTGTTTCGCTCTTTCGTCGGTCGCTCCGGACCGGCGTCGAGGTACTGGTTAAAAGTCTGCCCCGGCTCATTGTGAGAAGCCAGCCAGTCATACGCCGCGGGTTTGCCGATCCGTTTGAAGAAAGGCTCGACCTTCTTGATCGCTGTGTGAAGTTCGGTTTGTTCGTTTTTGGTTTCGCGAGCCGCCGCCAAATTCGAAGCGGGTCTGTCGTCTGGCTTGGTGCAGGCGAAACAGAGGGCTAATAAGACAAAGAGACTTGCCCGCGAATTACGCGAAAAAACACGAATAAGAGAATTGCCAGGCCCGAGTTGAAACGTTTGACGCTCAGTCAATTATGTTTTTTCTCCCATTCGCGTCTTTTCGCGTAATTCGCAGGCAAAATCTTTCCAAACATCAATATTCGTCGATTGATTTAATATAGCCGTCATAATTCCGCTTCATTTCTTCAATCGAATCGCCGCCAAATTTTTCACGCATCGAGTTTGCGAGGACGATTGCAAGCATTGCTTCGCCGATGACGCCGGCGGCGGGGACGGCGGTGATGTCGGAGCGTTCGAAGGCGGCGAGGTCTTCGGTTTTTGTGTTGATATCGACCGAATGCAGCGGCGTGCGGAGCGTCGCAATCGGTTTCTTGTAGCCGCGAACCCGTAGTTCTTCGCCATTGGTAATGCCGCCTTCGAGTCCGCCCGCCCGGTTGGTGGGACGGCGAAAGCCCCTGTCAGAATCGCCTGCATGAGCGGGCGGATGAGCGTTTGGTTGGAAATCGATGTGCTGACCAACCGAGGTCGTGCCCCCCGCTGACGCAGGGGGTTCTGACACGTAGTAGATTTCGTCGTGAACCTGCGAACCCGGCTTTCCGGCGTTTGCGACACCTTCGCCGATCTCGACGGCTTTTATCGCGTGGATCGACATTACGGCGCGGGCGATGCGGCCGTCGAGCTTTTCTTCCCACGACGTGTGCGAGCCGAGACCGACAGGCAGACCCTTTACCACCACCTCAAAAATGCCGCCGAGCGTGTCGCCGTCGGTTTTGGCCTTGTCGATGAGTTTTATCATCTCGGCCTGGATGTTCTCGTCGGCGCAATTGAGCGCGGAATCAGACGGAATCATCGAAATCGCTTCCCACGTCTGATGCAGCGGAACGATCTGAACGTGCCCGAGCTTAATGACATGACTTTTAATCTCGATGCCGAACGCAGTGAGGAGCTGTTTGGCAAACGCTCCGCAAGCGACGCGGGCGGCGGTCTCGCGGGCCGACGCACGTTCGAGAATGTTGCGGAGATCGCGGGCCTGATATTTTTGGCCCCCGGCAAGATCGGCATGGCCCGGACGCGGGCGTGTCAATGTCCGTGGATTTTTTGGTTCGGTTTCGAGAGCCTCGGACGACATTACGTCCTGCCAGTGAACAAAATCGCGGTTTTCGATGCTTAGCGCAATCGGCGAGCCGAGCGTTTTGCCATGACGAACACCGGACAATATCTCGATCGTGTCGGTCTCGATCTTCATCCGCCCGCCGCGGCCATAGCCCTGCTGACGCCGCCAGAGTTCGTGATTGATCGTCTCGACATTGATGGGCAATCCGGCGGGAAGACCTTCGATAATGGCGACAAGCGCCTTACCATGCGACTCGCCTGCTGTTGTGAATCTAAAGAACATAAAAAATTAACCGCAGATAGACGCAGATGAACACAGATTAAAAAATAAATTATCCGCGTTTATCTGCGTTCATCTGCGGTAAGTCTTTTCTTTTGAAAACTATTAGCCCAATTCCAGCGATGATCAACAATCCACCGACGCCGGTTTGCGGCGGCAGGCGTTCACCCAAAACGATCGCGCCGATTATCACCGCCAGCAACGGCGTGACGAGCGAGATCATCATCGCTTGGGTCGATTCGATTTTACTCAAAAGCCAATAATAAAGCCAAAATGCCACGACGGTGCCCATCACGCTTAAATAAATAACGCATACGACCGCCTTCCACGTCCAATGAAACGTGAACGGATTACCCTCGCGGACTAGGCTGTAGATGATGATCGCCGGAAGGCCGCAGATCATTTGCGAGAAAACGAGGGCCGCAGGATGCACGCCGCCCGCCTTTGCCTTGACGAGTATTGACGCCTGGGCGGCAGCGTACGCTCCGACGACAATCGCCACACAGCCGAGAAACGCCATCCAGTTTTCGATCCGCAGTTGATCGATAAATATAACGGCAACACCGATCAAGCCGATCAAAACCGCTATTATCTTCTGCGGCGTGATGCGTTCGCTCGGCAGAAATATCCACGCAAGGACAAGGCCGAAAACGGTAATCGTCGCCTGTAAAACTGCCGCGAGCCCCGACGTGATGTACTGCTCGCTCCAGAAAACCATGCTGTAGTTGAATGAAAATTGGAGCACGCCGGTCAGGGCAATGAGCCGCCATTCTTTCGCGGTTTTCGGCAGCGGTATTTTCTGGACGCGGATCAAAATGAGCAGGATCGCTACCGAAAGCAAAAACCTTGCGGCTGAAAACGTTATCGGCGGCAAGTCCTCGAGACCGACCTTGATAAATAGCCACGTCGTGCCCCAGATCGTGGCGAGGATCAACCAGACGAGCAATTTTAGTGAGAGATATTTACGCATTTTCGTAAAAGCTGAGGCTGGTTTCGCCCTGTTTCAGAACCCGCCAACGACGTAATTCGCCGATCAACTCGGGCATCGCCCTTTTTGTGTGGTGTTCGACGACGAGCACGCCGCCTTCGCGAAGCAGATCGCTCTTGTAACCAAAATCATGCATTACAAGCGCGTAATCCGAATCGTAGGGCGGGTCGAAAAACGCGATGTCCCAGCCAAACGGGTGTTCACGCCCTGTGAAATTTTCGGCCGCGTGGCCCTGGATATCGGTTTGCGATTCGGGGACCCCGAGCTTATCGAGATTTTCTTCGATCAACGCACAGGACTTCTTAGATTTATCGACGAATGTGACGAAACCAGCTCCGCGTGAGGCGGCCTCGATGCCGATCGCTCCGGTTCCGGCGCAGAGATCGAGGAACCGAGTGCCTTCATTTATTCGCGGTGCGAGCACGTTAAAGAGAGTTTCGCGCAAACGGTCTGATGTCGGACGCGTTTTGGTGTCCGTCGGGCTTTTGAGGACGCGCCCGCGATAGAGGCCGGAGATGACTCGCATAAATCATAGTGTAGAAAATCGGAGAAGAAATTGCCCGCGAAACACGCGAAAAGACGCGAAATAAAGAAAAGCGAACCGCAAACTCCTTTTGAATATCGGCTTTATCCGGGCAGGTAAAGCCCTTATTTTCTTTTACTTTTCGCGTTGTTTCGCATGTTTCGCGGGCAAACCTCTTTACCCGATGCCGCCGAGACGCAGGCGTTTGTCGAAGCGGGCGATCTTGACCAAGCGGGAGGTTTCGGGAGACATACGATGTTTTGTGAGATAGTTTTCGGCCTCATCGCGGGCGGCAATTAAAATTTCCAGGTCGCGGGCGATGTTGCCCATCTTGAAATTCTGGATACCGGATTGCCGCGTGCCGAGTATCTCGCCCTGACCGCGAATTTCGAGGTCTTTCTCGGCGATCTTAAAGCCGTCGGACGTCTGCTCCATGATACCGAGACGCTCTTTTGCCACGGTCGTTTTCTTAAATCCAGTAAGCAATACGCAATAACTCTGATCGGCACCGCGTCCGACGCGGCCGCGAAGCTGATGGAGTTGCGAAAGGCCGAACCGCTCGGCGTGTTCGATGACCATCAGAGATGCGTTTGAAACATCAACCCCAACCTCGATCACCGTCGTTGAGACAAGAATGTTGAGCTTTCCCGACACGAAACCCCGCATTACAGCTTCCTTTTCCGCGGTTTTCATCCTGCCGTGGAGCAATCCAACGTTGAGATGTGGAAATATTTGGGTCCGCAGATCTTCGTACATAATCGTCGCGGCTTTGAGATCGAGCTTTTCCGATTCCTCGATCAGCGGGTAGACGACGTAGGCCTGGCGCCCGAGTTTGATCTCGCGCTCGATGCCCTTGTACACTCCGCCGCGTTGATCTTCGCCGAGGACGACGGTTTTTATCGGCGTGCGGCCGGGCGGGAGTTCGTCGATGATCGAGACATCAAGATCGCCGTAAACGGTCATCGCGAGCGAACGGGGAATCGGCGTCGCGGTCATCACAAGCACATCGGGATTGTGGCCGAGGGCCCGCAACTGAGCGCGCTGGAGCACTCCGAAACGGTGCTGTTCGTCGATCACGGCGAGGCCGAGCCTGTCGAACACAACACCGTCCTGAATCACGGCGTGAGTTCCGATCAGAGCATGAATCTCGCCAGCTGCGACATCGGCTAGCACCTCGCGTTTCTCTTTGGCTTTCATGCTGCCATTAAGCAGTTCGGCCCGGTAGCCGGTACCGTCGAAAAGTTTTTTCGCATTGCGAATATGTTGCTCGGCGAGAATTTCGGTCGGTGCCATCAGCACTGTCTGGTAGCCGTTTTCCATCGCCGCGAACATCGCCAGAAAAGCGACGATTGTTTTGCCGCTGCCGACATCGCCCTGGACCAGACGATTCATCGGAGCGTCGGACTTGAGATCACCGAATATTTCACCGATTACTTTTTTTTGAGCGGCGGTCAGGGTGAACGGCAGGATATTTTTTAGCCTTTCTTTGGTAGTTTCGGCAATCTCGATGACCGTGCCTTTCGGCTCTTTTTGCCTTTCGCCCCGGAGCAGTTGCATCGAGAAGGAAAGCCAGAAAAATTCGTCAAAGATGAGACGTTTTTGAGCCGGACTGCGAAACATTTCGTACCCGGCAAGCGAGGCATTTTCAGGCGGAAAATGGATCTCGGCGACAGCTTGCGAACGAGAGAGCAGGTGCTGGCGTTCGAGGATCTCGGCGGTCAGGTTTTCAGCGACCGTCGAAGTATCCAATTCAGCTAAAACGCCGTGGACGATCTCGCGGAGCCGTTTTGTCTGAAACGGGCCGAGCTTTCGGTAAACCGGCACGCGACGGCCCGTATGGATCATCGTCAATCGCGGGTCGGCGATGTCTTCGAGCAACTCGCGGTCCGGGTCCGCACCACCTGCGGCAGCGGGTGGTTGAATCTTGTTATTTGGATCATGCGAAATAAGATCGTGCGATTCGCCGCCGGACGGCAATGTTGGCTGAGTTAAACCACCCGCTACCGCAGGTGGTTCTGACGGTAGTATCTCAAGTTCCTCAGGCTTGACCGTTTTGAGCGAGAATATGCCACGCCGGTCGTCCATTTCCCACAAACCGTGGGCGACAAACCGCGTTCCACGCTTAAATCTTTCCTCGTGCCAACTCACGATCTGCCCGGCGTTCCTGCCCGAAACGAACCATTTGACTACAACTGGCCTGAGTTTTCTTTCCGCGTCTCCACCGGTTATCTCGAATATAAAAAGGGGCGGCTGTCGCGGCCCTCGGTTCTTGCCGACGCGTACGCCGGCGGCGGTCCGGACGTTGATCTCGACCGAGGCTTCCATGCCTTCCTCAAGCTGGTCGAGCGTCAGAAAATTTGACCGGTCTTCGTAACGCATCGGAAAATAGTTGAGCAAATCCTCGACCGTGGCCAGATCGGGGTTAGTTTTCCCTGCGACACCGGCCAGCGCAACCGCGAGTTTTCGCGACATCGCAAGCGAAAGTTTGGCGATGTCGTGACGAAACAGGTCGATAATGGGCGTGTCGAGTGTAAGTTTCATCGAACCGGGGCATCATGTGCTCAGCGTGAATGGATTGAAATTGGTCTGGCGGTCATAATAGTCTTCGTGCTCGACGCGTTTGAGGAATGCGACTACCTTGTACGTCAATGGAGTCGCGACGACTTCCCACAACACCTTGATGAAATAATTGCCGATCATGACGCTTATTACTTGATCTGTCGACCACGTGCCGAGAAAAGCGAGCGGGTAAAATATAAGACTGTCGACGGCTTCGCCGACGGCGGTTGAGCCGATGGTTCGCGTCCAGAGATATTTGCCTTCGGTGAATATTTTGAGTTTTGCGAGTACGAATGAATTGGCAAATTCGCCTAGCCAGAATGCCGAGAGAGATGCGAGTACGATCCGCCATGTTTGGCCGAACATCAGGTTGACGCCTGACTGGGCTTCTGGCGACATCGTTTTGGCGGCCGGAAGGCTTGTGACGATAATGGACATGAGCGAGGCGAAAGCCATCGCGCCAAAACCGGCCCAGATCACTCGACGCGAGCGTTTGTAGCCGTAAACCTCGGTCAGAATGTCGCCGAAAAAATAGCTGATCGGAAAGAAAAGCACGCCCGCGCCATAGATGTACTCGCCGATGAACGGCAGGGTGACGTACGACACCTTTTGCACGCCGATCAGATTCGAGCACAGCAGCACAGCGACGAACGCGGCCATTATCAGGTCGAAGTATTTGTATTGCTTCTTGTCAGTCATTGCGAAGCATTGTAGCAAAAAACAAAAGCGGACCGTCTCACACGGCCCGCTTCTTAAGCTTTAACTGTTAAATTTCTATCGAACTATGCCTTACGCCAATCCGTTGACGTGCTTAGTCAAGCGCGATTTGTGCCTTGCGGCGGTATTTTTGTGGATGATGCCTTTGTTCACGGCCTTGTCGATCAATGATATCGTCGGATTGAGAAGGTCGACGCTGACCGTCTTATCATGACCGGTCACGGCGGCGCGTAGCTTCTTGATCGAGGTGCGCAGTTTGCTGCGGTTGTTGCGATTGATATCTTTGCGTTTGGCATTCTGCCGGACACGCTTTTCTGCTGATTTATGATTAGCCATTGATGCTCCGTAAATAGGTCGTTAGTAACAGTAAAAACAAACTTTAGAGTTTAGTAAGGAGGGTGTCGTTTGTCAAGGAGTTCATGCTTCAAATTTCGATACAAACGTGTGCATCAGATCGACAAGCAGTGTGACGATGGGCGGATAAAACAGCATTTCGAGGCATTCCGGTAGCCGGAGCGTCCCAAAAAACAGGTCGGGCCTGGCTTTTCCGAGAAACCCAAGTTGCGTTCCTATCAATAAACCGAGGGCAAAACATAGGATCAGGCCCCCCAGAAGCGCAGCCGCTGCAGCAAGACGCGAGTATGGCTTCCGCTTGCGTTCACCCTCAACGAGGATCGAATCGTGGATGTCGTCGTCGATCTCGGTGTAACGTTCGAATCCGTCGCGGATCCGGCCGGCGATGTGGATCACGCCGACTACAAAAAGCGAGACGATAATAATGCGGCCGATCACTCCCGACTCGGCAAATAGCCGCGGCTTAAACGCACTTGAGATGATCGCGGAAACAAACAGAGCGACGAGCGGGTAGACTACCTTTTGAAATGCGGTCGCTTCCGCACGTTCCTCAGCTATCATGCGGTCGATGATGTCGTTATAACGCTTTTCGTAAACCATCTGGCGCCAGCGTTTGGCGTGACGGTTTTTTGAGGCGAAAACAGAATCACCGTTGCCATTTTGACTGTATTGAACGTCAAGAATGCGCTTGTCGTACCGGGATCGCTCTTTCGTATTGCCTAATATTTCGTATGCTTCGGCGATGGCGGCAAATTTCAGAGCCGTTTCTTCTGATCCCTGATTTGCGTCTGGATGAAGTTTGCGCGCCAAACGGCGGTACGCCGATTTTATCTCAGCGCCCGACGCCTGTGGTGACACTTTGAGGATGTCGTAGTAATTCACCATCGAAACCGAATTAGGTATGTTTGAAGCGAACGCCCGGAGCCCGAAAGCGATAACTTTCGAACAGCATAAGTATAGCACAATCCGTCGTTAACGCCACCGAATGATCTAATCCAGCCGGTCGATTTGCAGGCTTATCGGATAGGCACCGGCGATCTTTGCGGCATCGACGATGCGGGCGACGCTGCCGTACGGGATATTTTTCGGGGCTTTGATGAATACGGTCCGTTCGATGCGGTCGGCCATCGGGCGACCGGCATCGTCGGCGAATGATTGGGAAATGTCGCCGCTCGCGATGCGCTGTTCGAAGACGCTTTTGAGCCGGGCGATGAGCGGTTCGGGCTCGGTCGCGGTTCCCATGCCGTTTTCGGCATTTAGTTTCAAAGAGCCGTCAGCCCCGATGATGATGGCGAGCGTGTCCGGGTTTTCGCGTATATTCGCGATATCTTTCGGCTCGTCGGGGACACGGGTTTTGAAACTGCTCGGTTTTAGCGGCGACACGACCATAAAAATGATCAATAAAACGAGCAGGACATCGATAAGCGGCGTGACATTTATCTCGGGTTTGTTCATTGAATTTCTCCTTTTGACCGACTTATACAATTAGACACCGGGGCGATTCCGTTTGTTCCAGAGTTTTGAGTTCCCATTTTCGTTCGGCCTCTTTGCACCCGAAAAGCCAACTAAGTTGGAACTCCGAACGTGTTTCGGGGTAAGATGTTGCGAGCAAACCTGCGAAAAAATATGAATCCCGAACTCAGCGAAAGACAAACTCTGGTACGCGGCCTCGGTCTGATAGCGGCCGTTTCCGTAATTATCGGCAACGTGATCGGTACCGGAGTGTTTCTCAAAGCCCGCGTGATGACCTGTAATGTCGGCAGTCCGAAATGGGTGATCATGGCGTGGATCGCGGCCGGATTGCTCTCGCTGGCCGGAGCGTTGACCTACGCCGAGCTGACCGCGATGAAGCCCGAGGCGGGCGGCGAATACGTCTTTTTGCGGGACACTTACGGCAAGTTGTCGAGCTTTTTGTACGGATGGATGCAGATATTTATTGCTCGTCCCGGTTCGCAGGCGGCGGCGGGAATGGCTTTTGCGATTGGATTGAACGATTTTCTTGACAACAAACTCGCCCAGACGTTGACCAGCTTTCACGTCGGCAGCATGCTGTTTGAGATCACGACGCTACAGCTCGTCGCGATCGTGGTGATCGCTATTTTTACGACGCTAAATTGTTTGTCTGTAAGCCTTACCGGCCGGATAGCAACCGTTTTGACGTTTGTTAAAATGGCGCTGATCCTGTTCGTCGCGGTCGGAGCGTTTGTGCTGGTCAGCGGCGATTTTGTTCATTTTTCTATGATGAATGCGGGCGGCACGTGCGAGGGCGTTGCCGATGCGGTCAAACTCGGATCGCCCTCCTACACATTCCTTGGCGGCTTTGCTGCGGCGATGCTCGGTGCCCTATGGGGCTATGACGGGTGGAACAACCTAACCTTTGTCGCGGGTGAGGTTAAGAACCCGAACCGCAATATACCGATTGCGATCATCGGCAGTACGATACTCGTGATCGTTCTCTACGTTTTTGCTCACGTCGCGTATTTTTATGTACTTGACCCGACAACAATCGCGTCCGTTTCGCGTAGTTCGTCCGTTGCAAAGGTAGTTGTCAGCTTATTCTTTGGTGGAAATGTGGCAAGCATGGCGACCGGAGCCGCGATAGCGTTTTTCACTGTTGGCTTGATGCTGTCGTCGCTCGGGACGCTTCATACGTCTTTGATGGCCGGTGCTCGTGTTCCTTATGCGATGGCAAAAGACGGGTTGATGTTTCGCACATTCGGCAATTTGTCGGTCAATCACGTGCCGGTTAGTTCGGTGCTGCTGATGGGGATAATATCTAGCATTCTGGCTCTCACCGGTTCGTTCGACACGCTGACAGACTATGTGGTTTTTGGGTCCTGGATCTTTTACGCTCTGGTCACCTCGTCGATTTTCATCTACCGGCGAAAGTTTCCCGATCTTGTACGGCCCTATAAAGCGTGGGGCTATCCGGTCATTCCCGTGGTGTTTTTATTCGTCGCCGGTTGGTTGCTGTACACGACCTTCGTCACCGATTACGGAGCGATAATGGATGCATACCGGTCTCAGGGGCTAATGGGCGACGCCCTTAAGGCACTGGCAAAGACGTCCTCATTTGCAGGCACATTTTTGATTCTTCTGGGATTACCCGTCTATTACTACTTCAATTATAGAGGCGGCAAAAACGAGACCAGTGAGGAAGAATAAGAATGACGGCAAGAGACAGACGCAGCGGCGACGAACGCCGCGGTTCAAACAGGTATCCGGTCGAACTCGACATGGAATGGGAAACAGCCGCCGGACGGCAGCCCGGATCGATCAGCGACGTGAGCCTCGATGGCTGCTTTGTGCTGGGTTCGGGTGATGTAAATGACGGCGAGCCGGTCAAAATATTTGTTCCGCTGGAAGACGGGATGAAGGTCCAGTTTGAGGGCAAAGTTGCTAATCACGTCTACGAGATTGGTTTCGGCGTGAAATTCGCTTCGCTGTCCACCGCACAACGCGAGCTTTTGGTTAAGATGGTCAGTCAGAACGAGCAGCCTTAGGATTCCTCGCTCAATCGTTGCAATGCTTCTATAGCAACTTCGCGGTCGTCGAAGTGGTATTTATTTTCTCCAACGATCTGGTAGTTTTCATGGCCCTTGCCGGCGATGATTACAACGTCGGCGGTTTGGGCCATTGAGATCGCCTTGAATATTGCATCACGTCGATCCGATATGACCTCATAGGCCGAAATCTTTGCTTTTACCCCGACTTCAATCTCGGAAATGATCCGCAGCGGGTCTTCATTTCGCGGATTGTCCGATGTGATGACGACCAAATCGCTGTATTCGCCCGCGATCTCGCCCATCGGTTTGCGTTTAGTTCGGTCGCGGTCACCGCCGCAGCCGAAGACGGTGATTACCCGCCCGTTGGTTAACTCGCGGGCGGTCTTGAGCGTATTGAGCAGAGCGTCGTCCGTGTGTGCATAGTCGACAACGACAGCAAAATCGCCATCATGCGGCACGCGTTCGAAACGGCCCGGCGCGCCGACACAGGTCGACAGGCCCCTTGCAATGTCGTTGAGATCGTAACCCAGTTCGAGTGCGGTTGCCGTGGCCGCAAGCATATTGTAGACGTGCGGTCGGCCCACGAGTGGGGAAGTGACATTGATCTCGCCATCCGGTGTTTTTAGCACGAACGATGTTCCGCGTATCAGTGAAACCTCGATATTTTTAGCGAGCAGGTCAGCCGACGAGTCAGTACCACCTGCGGGAGCGGGTGTGGTTCTGGATGGTGTGTTGAAGTCCCCACCCGCTCCCGCAGGCGGTACTGACGTGATCGAGGTCGTAATCACTCGCTGACCGTCGGCTCTTAATTCCTTGGCCAGTTTTACACCCCATTCATCATCGATATTTATCACGGACGAGCCCGGCTTTTCACCCAGCCGGCCATCAAACAGCTTCTTCTTCGCGTCGAAATAATTCTCCATCGTCAGATGATAATCGAGGTGATCGCGCGTCAGATTTGTAAAAACGGCGACTTTAAACCGCAGCCAGTCACAGCGGTGCAGGTCGATCGCCTGTGACGAAGTTTCCATCACCGCGACATCGCAGCCGTCCTCGACTGCTTTATGCAGGAATCTATTTGTATCCGAAGCTTCGGGAGTCGTACGGACGGCCGGTTCGCTCTTATCACCGATGCGGTATTCGACTGTCGTGAGCATCGCCGGCTTGCGTCCTGCGGCTTCGGCTAAAGCAAAGCAGAGATAGGTCGTTGTCGTCTTGCCGTTTGTTCCGGTAATGCCGATCAGGTCAAGTTTTTGCGATGGATTGCCATTGACGATAGTCGCGGCCTTAGCGAGAGCCTCGCGGGCATCGCTCACCTTGAGCCACGCCCCCTGAAAATCGACGGGCGGATCGAATTCCGAGATAATTCCGGCGGCACCACGCCGGACTACGTCTTCGACAAAGCGGTGGCCGTCAACCGTTGCACCTTTGATGGCGACAAACAGCGTGCCTTTGTGGGTTTGCCGCGAATCGTGCGTCACATCATGCGCAAACCCGGAGCCGCTGCCGAAAAGTTCGGCGTTCAATTCGTTTGCAATTGTTTGGATTGTGGTGTTTTCTAAACTCAAGCTAATACCCTTAACGTCCGAACGTGAATTATACGACACGGCGTAATTTTGCACGAACAATGAGAAAAGAATTTCGTATCTAGTCTTGCAGACGGAGGTATTTCGGCAATGAACATCATCAAATTGATCCTCGGCGCACTCGGCTTGGTATTTGGCATTTTGATCGTTTTGTGGGTACTCGGCTTTGTGTGGTCGATCATCTGGTACTTGCTTTTCTTTGGCATTATCGCGGCCCTCGGCTACGGCGGATATAAGCTTTTCAGGAAGGCTGAGGCGAAAGCCTTGGGTCATGAATCTTATTCGAGCCTCGGCGGTGCGGACCTAAATATGTCTTGGGACGAATACGACAAGAAATATCTGCACAAATAGGCCGCCTAGACAATACGCGCGGAATTCGGTAGATTCTTTATTTGCCAATGTGCCGAGGTGGCGAAATTGGCAGACGCACTAGACTTAGGATCTAGCGTCGAAAGACGTGCGAGTTCGAGTCTCGCCCTCGGCACCATTTTCATAGTCATTGGTCATTAGTCCTTGGTCCTTTGTTTTTCCGAACCGGAAGTTGATGTTTGGTAGGAAAAGACCAATGACGAAGGACTAAGGACAATCGCCTCATTCGACATTTCTTCACCGCTTCGCTATGCTTTTTTTGTAAATGAAAAGCGAATTAACAGAAGTTTCACCTACCCAAAAAGAACTAAAGATCGAGATCGACGCCGCGACCATCAAGGCGGCGTATGGCCGTGTCAGCCAGAAATACGTTAAGGGAGCGAATATCCCCGGCTTTCGGAAAGGTTATGCCCCGCTGGATGTTGTCCGCCTGCGGTTTAAGGAAGAGATCAAGGGCGATGTGCTGCAGGAAGTAATCCCGAAGGCCGTAACCGAAGCGATCGACGAGCACAAGCTACATCCGCTCTCGGAGCCGCAACTGCATCTCGATGACCATGACAAAGTTGTCGTTAACGGCTCGGTGCCTATCTCGTTTCACGCTCACGTCGAGGTGATGCCTGAGATACCGGAGCCCACATACAAAGGGATCGAGGTCACGCGGCGCGTAAAACCGGTCGAGGACGGCGAGATCGACGATCTGATCGCCGAACGCCTCCAAAAGGAAGCGGCGCTGATCCCGATCGAAGGCCGTAAATCGAAATTGGGCGATACAGTAATTGCCGATCTCGAAGGCCGATTCGCCAATGCTCCGGACGCCGAGCCTATCAAGGCTGACGATCTCGAGGTCGAACTCGGGGGCGAGCATATAGAAAAATCGTTTACGGAAAATCTTGTCGGCGTCAAAGAGGACGACGAAAAGGAGTTCACGGTCGAGTATCCGGTGGAGTTTTCGTCTGAGGCTTTGGCGGGGAAGACCGTTCATTACACGGCCAAGATCAAATCTGTCGGCAAAATGGAAGTGCCAAAGCTTGACGACGCCTGGGCAAAGAGTCTTGACGAAGGGTACAAATCGCTTGCCGATCTGCGAGACCGGCTGCGTGCGGACCTCGAAAAAATCTCCGAGGCTGATGCGGATGCACGAGTCAGAAACAACGCTATCTCTAAGCTGATCGAGGACAACGGATTTGAAGTCCCGAATGTGTTGATCGAAAATCAAGCCCGCAATCTGCTCAATAATTTTGCCCAGGATTTGCAGCAACGCGGTGCGGATCTTAACGCGATCGATCCGAGCTTTATCGAGATGGCGTACGGCAACATGCGCAATCAGGCGA
Organism: Pyrinomonadales bacterium; assembly: GCA_038227175.1. Classification (GTDB taxonomy): domain Bacteria; phylum Acidobacteriota; class Blastocatellia; order Pyrinomonadales; family Pyrinomonadaceae; genus OLB17. The sequence continues at coordinate 55,154 of JBBRPZ010000026.1, forward strand.
CCCGCGATATTGCCGGAGCGATGTTATTAGATAAAGTGGCCGAGGCGGAGAACATCGAGGTGCCGCAGGCCGAGGTTGACGAAGAGATCGGCAAAATGGCCGAATATTACCGCGTTACGCTCGAAGAAATCCGCGATTCGCTCGAAAAACAGGGCGGCGGGATCGATAACATTCGAAATAACCTGAAAACTCGTAAAACCATCGAGGCGATAGTTGCGTCGGCAAAGGTCGCGAAAGGGGAGTGGGTCGACGAAACGATCGAACATCTGGCGGCGGATGAAAAGCCGAATAAGGCAGCGAAGAAAAAGGCCGCGAAGAAAGGTTCGTAGTTATTCATCTTTAGTCTTTTGTCCTTTGTCCTTTGTACCTTTGAAATTGAAAATCCTAACCAATGACAAAGGACGAATGACAAAACGATTTATTGCTTGATTTTTATGTGAAAAGTTGTAAAATCAGAATCCGAGTTTGGCAATCGCCATATTATCAACAACTTATCAACGCTAAATTCATGTATCATCTGAAGTAATTTCCTAAATAAGAGAGAATTTATATGGCATTAGTTCCAATGGTTGTAGAGCAAACGTCGCGTGGCGAACGGGCATTTGACATCTACTCACGACTCCTGAAAGACAGCATTATCTTTATTGGTACGCCTATCGACGATCAGATCGCCAATTTGCTCGTCGCCCAACTCCTGTTTCTCGAAGCCGAGGACCCGGAACGCGACATCAATCTGTACATCAATAGTCCGGGCGGTTCGATCACGGCGGGCATGGCGATCTATGACACGATGCAGTTTATCAAAAACGATGTGACGACGATCTGTGTCGGCCAGTGTGCGTCGATGGCGGCGTTGCTGCTATGTGCGGGGACGCCGGGCAAACGGTTTGCTTTGCCGCATGCACGTGTGCTGATCCATCAGCCATCGGGCGGTGCTTCGGGGCAGGCGACGGACGTTCGGATCATGGCCGAAGAGATTCTGCGTATGCGTGAAATGACTTCGCGGATCATCGCCAATCATAGCGGCCAATCGTTCGAACAGGTCGAAAAAGACGTCGAACGCGACCGCATTTTGTCGCCGGTACAGGCCAAAGAATACGGCCTGATTGACGAGGTGATTGAACACAGGGACAAATAGGAAGTAGGCGGTTGACAGAAGGCGGTTGGCAGTAAAAGCCGACGGCAAACCGCCTACTGCCAACAGCCAAACTGACATATGAGTCAATTCAGACGCCCAGAAGAACTTCTCGCTTGTTCGTTTTGCGGTAAATCGCAGAACGATGTCCGCAAGTTGATCGCCGGTCCCGGCGTGTATATCTGTAACGAATGCATTGATATTTGTAACGAGATCATCAATGACGACGAGCGGACGGACACGATAGCGGCTCGGACGAATCTGCCTAAGCCAGCGGAGATCAAAGGCTTTTTGGACGAATATGTCATTGGTCAGGACGAATCCAAAAAGCGTCTGTCGGTCGCGGTTTATCAGCATTATAAACGTCTCGAATTAGCGAAACGCCGCGGTGACATTGAGCTGCAAAAATCAAATATTCTGCTGATCGGACCTACCGGAACCGGCAAAACACTTCTCGCCCAGACGCTTGCACGTCAGTTGAGTGTTCCGTTCTGTATTGTAGACGCGACTAGCCTGACCGAGGCGGGGTACGTTGGCGAAGATGTTGAGAATATCCTGCTTCGCCTTTTGCAATCGGCTGGCGGCGATATAGAAAAGGCCCAGACAGGAATTATCTACATCGACGAGATCGACAAGATCTGCCGCAAGGACGACAATCCGTCGATCACGCGCGACGTGTCGGGCGAAGGTGTTCAGCAGGCATTGCTCAAGATTCTCGAAGGCACAATAGCAAATATTCCGACCGCCGGCGGCGGGCGTAAACATCCGCAGCAGGACTTTCAGCAACTCGATACGACCAATATCCTGTTTATCTGCGGCGGAGCGTTTATCGGTCTTGAAAAAGTCGTCGAAAAGCGTTTTCGCAACAAATCGCTCGGTTTTCAGGCGGATGTCAAAACAAACAAGCAACGCCACAACGAATCGATCAACCGACTCGAACCCGAGGATCTGATCCACTACGGTCTGATCCCGGAATTCGTCGGCCGTCTGCCGGTCATCGGTACGCTGACCGAACTTGACGAAGCTGCTCTCATCCAGATATTGACGGAGCCGAAAAACGCGCTTATCAAGCAGTATCAGAAGAAATTTGAGTTTGACAACATCGGCCTCAAATTCACCGACGGCGCCGTGGCGGCGATTGCCCACGAGGCGTACAAACGCAAGGTCGGTGCCCGCGGATTGATGATGATCCTTGAGGAAATCCTTCTCGAATCAATGTACGTCCTGCCATCGGAAAAGAAGGTTAAAGAAATTATCGTGACAAAAGAGATGATCGAGCGTAAGGCTCCGGTCTTTGAGGTCATGACCCTTCGGGACGAAGCTGCGTGATCTTTGTCAGAATCGGGAGCGGTAGCGTTTGGGTTTTCCACCCGCTTTAACCGCTCGTCATCGTAGTGCGTTTAGCGACGCGGTGAGCTTGCAATTTCATTTCGGGTCTTGCATCACAAAGCCTAAGAACCCAGTCGTACCGCTCCCGGTTCTGACTTTCTAGAATTTTCACCCCAATCACCATTTATACAAGCATAATTAACAGTCGAGAAATCGGCGCTTCCTGTTGGATTAATGTTGCTTTTGAGCAGCGATTTTGCGTAAATATAGTTAATCCTTCAAATCATAGAAAGAAGAACCCGAGTAAGAGATTCAGCGTTATCGATATATGCAAGAATTTTCAGATCAAATGCCCGCCGACATTGAGCGGTTTCCGATGGTTCCCATACGGGATGTAGTTATTTTCCCTTTTACAAAGGTGGCGTTTAAGATCGGGCGGCCGTCGTCGGTGGCGGCGCTTGAGCAGGCGATGACGGGTGAGCGGCAGATATTTCTGGCGACACAGCACGATGCGACCGTCGACGAGCCAAAGGCGGGCGAGATCTATTCGGTCGGAACGCTCGGGCGCATTTTGCAGGCCCAACGTCAGGACAACGGCCAGATCAAGGTCGTTGTCGAGGGACGCGAACGCGGCCGCTCCGTCAGGGTCGAGCAGGACACGGACGGGATGTTTTATGCGCATGTGCGGCGCGTGGCGTCAACGGACGAGTCGGGTTATAGGACCGACGGGTTGCTGCAAAAGATTCATTCGCTGGTCGAGCAGTTTCTAAGGGTGTCGCCTGATGCGTATGCCGACGCCCTTCACGCATCACTGCGAGGTGTTTCGGCGGCACAGATCGCCGATTCGATGTCGTCGCATTTGCGGATTGGTGTTGAGGAAAAGCAGGATCTGCTCGAAACCGTGTCAGTTGCCGAACGACTCCAAAAACTCATCGACGTGCTCGAAGGCGAGACCGAAAAACGCCAGATGGACCGCAACATCCATTCGCGAACCAAAAAGCAGATGGACAAGCATCAGCGCGAGTACTATCTGAACGAGCAGATCAAGGCGATTCACAAGGAACTGGGCCGCAAGGACGAAAAGGCCGAGCTTGAAGATCTGAAAAAGAAAATCGAAGAAGCCGGAATGACCGAAGAGGCTAGAGACAAGGCCTTACAGGAATTTTCGCGGATTGAGGCGATGCCGCCCATGTCAGCCGAGGGCACGGTTGCCCGCACCTATATTGACTGGCTGATAAATGTGCCCTGGCAAGCTAGATCGGAGGAAATCGAAGACCTGACGCAAGCGGAAACGACGCTCAATGAAGATCATTACGGATTAGAGAAAATAAAAGAGCGAATCCTCGAATTTTTGGCCGTCAGACAGCTAGTGAAAAATCCGAAGGGCACGATCCTCTGCTTCGTCGGAGCTCCGGGCGTTGGCAAAACTTCGCTTGGCAAATCGATCGCGAACGCGACCGGACGCAAATTCGTACGGCTCGCCCTTGGCGGTGTGCATGACGAGGCCGAGATTCGGGGTCATCGGCGAACATACATTGGTTCAATGCCTGGGCAGATCATTCAATTAATGAAACGTGCCGGGACGACGAACCCGGTTATTTTGCTCGACGAGGTAGATAAGCTCGGACGCGATTTTCGTGGTGATCCTTCGGCGGCACTGCTTGAGGTGCTCGATCCTGAGCAGAATAATACGTTTCGCGACCATTATCTGGATGTTGACTACGACTTGTCACACGTTTTCTTTATCGCGACGGCGAATGTGCTGCACACGGTACCGCCGGCGTTACTCGACAGGCTCGAAATCCTCAGCCTTTCCGGCTACACGGAACGCGAAAAGCTTGAGATCGCAAAGCGCCATCTTTTGCCAAAGCAATGCGAGAACAACGGTATCTCCCCGTCGCAAATAGCATTTACGGACGACGGAATTTTGGAGATTATCAGGCATTACACCCGCGAGGCTGGGGTTCGTAATCTCGAACGTGAGATTGGCTCATGCCTGCGCAAGATCGCGAGAAAATTTGTCGCATCGGATGCTAAGGACGATTTCCGCGTTTCGGTTGACGCCGAAAAGGTCCAGGAACTGCTCGGCATTATCCGCTATCGCAAACAGGACATCGCCCGCAAGAGCGAGATCGGGCTTGTAAATGGTCTGGCGTGGACCGAGGTTGGCGGTGACGTGCTACAGGTCGAATGTACGCTCGTCAAAGGCAAGGGCGAGGTCACGCTGACTGGAAAGCTCGGCGAGGTGATGCAGGAATCGGCCAAGGCGGCTCTAACGTGCGTTCGTACGCGGGCGGAGGAATTGGGCATCGATCCATCAGATTTTCGCGAGAAAGATCTACACATTCACGTGCCCGAAGGAGCTATCCCGAAGGACGGCCCGAGCGCAGGCATTACACTCGCGACGGCTATGGTTTCGGCCCTCACCCGAAAGGCGGCTCGTCACGACGTGGCAATGACCGGCGAAATTACGCTTCGCGGCAAGGTTTTGCCGATCGGCGGAATTAAAGAAAAGCTGCTCGCAGCACATCGCTTTGGGCTGCGTACGATCATTCTGTCGAAAGAGAACGAAAAGGACCTGGTCGATATTCCCGAAGAGGTGCGTGACGACCTAACGATACACGCGGTCGATACGATCGATGAGGTGCTGAAGTTTGCGCTTGAGACAGAAAACACCGAGCCGGCGCTCGAAACGCCGCAGTTGTGGAATGCAGGCGGAACTTCGCCTGATATCTCGGCCTCGATTGAGTAGAGGTTCAGAGCTATAAATTCAGACGCGAGGTCGTAAATCCGTAACTCTGAACCCGTTTCTATTGCTACCGCTCACCGGAAGCAGCATTTACACCCTGGATAATATTGTGGACTTCCAGTATCGCAGGCTCGGCCGGATCGATGCCTAAATCCTGTAGGATCGGCTTCAGCGTTTGCCCAAAGCGTTCAAAGGACGCAACCGAGTCCCAAATATCGCTGACGTTAAGGTTGTTCGGGTCACCGAAACAAACGTGGTACAGTCGGCCAGCCGGCGTACCTGCACGGACCGCTTCGAGCCGTTTTATGCACTCATCATATTTCGCATCGGTCATCCCCTGCGGCGTGAATCTTACTACAATAGCCATGATTTCCTCTTGCGGCTACGAAATAGCCGGTGTTAAAACGAGGGAGCTTAACGAGGGAGCTTATTGAATTTTTCGTATGATAACCTCTAAAGATCGACCGATCAAAAGACGCATATGAAAATTTCCTCCGCAGAGTTTATCAAGAGCGCGTTTGAAAAAGCTCATTGGACGACCGACGGCCGGCCGGAGATAGCATTTCTCGGCCGCTCAAACGTCGGCAAGTCGTCACTGATCAATTCCTTGCTGCTCAGAAAAGGTCTTGCACGCACGTCAAACACGCCCGGCCGTACGCAGAGCATTAATTTCTTTTTGATAAACGATACGTTTTATTTTACCGATCTGCCGGGCTACGGCTACGCCCGCGTGTCTAAAGTAATGCGTGCCGATTGGGGCAAGATGGCTGAGGAATATCTCGCTCAGCGGGATGAGTTGGCATTGTGTGTGCAGTTGATTGATTCGCGACACAAGCCGACACCGCTCGATCTTCAGCTAAACGAGTGGCTGGTTCATTACGGCAAACCGCATATCGTCGCCGCAACCAAGGCGGATAAGCTCTCGAATAACGAGCTGCGAAAATCGCTCGCTGAGATGACGAAGACACTTTCGGAAGCAAAGATCGTCGCGTATTCGGCAACGACCGGGCGCGGCAGGGACGAATTATGGAATGAGATAAATACCGCGATCAATAATTTCTGATTTTGGGGTTGATTTCTTGTTTCTAATAGTGTAATAATTAATTTTCCCGATAACTCAGGGTTTCTGGAAGTAGCCATAGGGCTTATTCCGTTTGCAATACTACATACAATCCATACGATTTTCTCCGCTTTTTTATTTCTATCCAGACCGTAAACGCTGCGTACGCGCGAGAAAATTGTTAAGCCGCTGAATTTCTGTAAAGCTAATTTAATTTCCGAATCAATTCATAGACATGGCAACTAAAACCACACCAAACCGCAAGACTAAAGCAGCAAAAGCCGCTGACGAAGCTGTCGTTTCATCAGCCGAAGAGATCGAATCCACAAACGGCGACGCTCCTGAAAAATCGTCTCCGCCCGCTGCCAAATCCGACGACGGCGTCCTGAATCTGGCCGGCCTGAAAGACAAATCGATCAGCGAGCTGACACATATTGCTAAGGAAATGGGCATCGAAGGAGCGACAGGACTGCGCAAGCAGGAGCTTATCTTTAAAGTCCTCGCGGCCCAGACCGAGAAAAGCGGCCTGATCTTTTCCGAAGGCGTGCTCGAAACGCTGCCTGACGGATTCGGCTTTCTGCGTGCACCGGAATACAACTATCTGCCGGGGCCGGACGACATCTACGTCAGCCCTTCGCAGATTCGCAAATTTGACTTGCGAACCGGCGACACCGTTTCGGGCCAGATCCGCCCGCCAAAGGAAGGCGAGCGTTATTTCGCATTGATCAAGGTCGAGGCCATCAATTTTGAGGCTCCCGAGACATCGCGTGAAAAGGTTTTCTTCGACAACCTGACGCCGCTTTACCCTGACGAGCAGCTAACAATGGAAGTGACGCAGGACAATATCTCGGCCCGTGTCATCGATCTCGTCACGCCGATTGGTAAAGGCCAACGTGCCTTGATCGTCGCTCCGCCGCGTACTGGTAAGACGATGCTGCTGCAGACGATCGCAAATTCGATCACCGAAAATCACCCTGAGGTGACGCTGATCGTGCTGCTCATCGATGAACGCCCCGAGGAAGTTACGGATATGCAGCGTTCGGTCAAGGGCGAGGTCATCTCGTCGACATTTGACGAGCCCCCGACGCGCCACGTGCAGGTCGCCGACATGGTCATCGAAAAGGCAAAACGATTGGTCGAGCATCAACGCGATGTGGTTATTCTGCTCGATTCGATCACGCGTCTGGCCCGAGCTCATAATGCGGTCGTGCCGCCGTCGGGCAAGATCCTGTCCGGCGGTATCGATTCCAACGCGTTGCAGCGGCCGAAACGATTCTTCGGTGCGGCCCGCAACATCGAAGAAGGCGGCAGCCTAACGATCATTGCTACGGCACTGATCGATACGGGTTCGCGTATGGACGACGTTATTTTCGAAGAGTTTAAGGGAACCGGTAACTCGGAAATTCACCTCGACCGCAAGCTTTCCGACAAGCGGCTCTTCCCTGCAATCGACGTACAGCGTTCGGGCACCCGTAAGGAAGAATTGCTCATCGACAAGGAAAACCTCAACCGCATCTGGGTCATGCGCCGGGTTCTCAACCCGCTGTCGCCGGTCGAGCAGATGGAGGTCGTCATCGAACGCCTATCCAAGACGAAGACTAATGCCGAATTTTTAGCTTCAATGCAGACGTAGTTAATTGAGAATGGAGAATTGAGAATTGAGAATGTTAGGAAATGAGAGGATTACTTTCATTTCTCATTCTCCTTTTCTTTGAATTCTCAATTCTCAATTCTCAATTATGAGGGTGGCCGTAATCTCTGCCGAGGCAGTTCCATATTCAAAGACCGGAGGCCTGGGCGATGTCGCCGGGGCCTTGCCAAAGGCTTTGAAGCAGATCGGTGTGGATTCTATTCTGATCACGCCCTGTTATTGGCAAACCAAAGGTGAATATCTATGGGAGACGGCGATTGACGATCTGTGGGTTGATTGGCGTGGCGGCTCGTATCACGCAAAGGCTTTTTACAGTGAGGCAAATGGCTCGCCGACTTTTTTGATCGATTATCCGCCGCTATTCCATCGCGATTCGATCTACGGTTATATCGAAGATTACGAACGCTTCGCCTTTTTCAATCATGCTGCCCTCGCACTGCTGCAGCGGATCGGCCCGGCGCCGGATATTCTTCATTTGAACGACTGGCACTGCGGCTTTGCGGCGGTCGAGCTTTCATCGCGCCGCCATTATGAACCGTATTGGCAATCAACTCGTACGGTTTTCTCGATTCATAACATGGCCTATCAGGGCGGATTCGGACTGGGGGAATTGCCGGAGCTTGGTTTCACGTCGGATTTTGCCAGAAATTCATTTAGCTTTAACGGCTACGCATCCGCGATGAAAGCGGGCCTTGAGGTATCGGATACGCTTTCGACAGTTTCGAAACGCTATGCTCACGAGATCCAGACCGCCGAAAACGGCTATGGCCTCGATTGGCTGATCCGGCTGCGGGCAAACCGCCTGATCGGGATCACAAACGGCGTCGATTACGAGGTCTGGAACCCGGAAAATGACCCCGAGCTGCCCGCCCATTTTTCGATCGATGACCTGAGTGGAAAACGCGAGTGCAAACGCGCGATGCTCGATCAATTTCATTTGCCCGTCGAACTCGACCGCCCGGTTTACGCGTGCGTCACTCGGCTTACTTCGCAAAAAGGGGTTGAATTGATTAGGCAAGGTGCGGGCGACATTCTCGCATCGGGCGGCTTTTTCGTTGCGCTTGGTTCGGGCGAAAGGGACTCTGAGAATTTTCTCCAGGCCTTACGCGATTACTCGCCGTCGCGTGTCGGCATCTACATCGGTTATAATGAGAAACTGGCGCATCTTGTCGAGGCCGGAGCGGATATGTTCCTGATGCCGTCGAAATTTGAGCCGTGCGGCCTAAACCAAATGTACTCATTGAGATACGGCACCGTGCCGATTGTCCGCGCGGTCGGCGGTCTTGATGACACGGTGCAAAATTGGGACGCCGTTACCGGGACGGGAAACGGCTTCAAATTCGGGCCGTATCGTGCAGACAAACTGCTCGAAAAGATCTACGAGGCCCGGTTTGCTTACGAAGACAAAGAGACCTGGGCCAAGATACAGCGAAACGGCATGGCGGTCGATAATTCGTGGGAAAATGCCGCGCGTAACTATGTCGAGCTATATCGCCGAACGCTAAACTAGAATAATCGATCCAATACCGCTATCCTATTTCTCGCATGTTTTCATTCCGGATAGACGACAATTTGACTTTACGGCTGCCGGAAAAGCGTGATGCGGAAACGGTGACGCTGGCGGTTCGCGAAAACCTCACCCGCCTACAGGAATGGATGCCATGGGCGGTAGACGACTATTCGGATGAGCAAGCAATGGATTGGATCAAGCGAAGTCGGGATGGATTTGCCGAGGACGGGCAATTCAATGCTCTCATTTTGCTTGACGGCCGGTTCGTCGGCTCTATCGGCTTTCATGACCTCGACCTGAAAAATAAGCATGCTGCGATAGGGTACTGGGTCGATCAAGAGTATGAGGGTCGCGGAATAATTACCCGGTGCTGTCGGAAACTGATTGATTATCTGTTTGACTCAATGGAACTCAACCGGGTACAGATAAACTGCGCCGTAGAGAATCTTCGCAGCCGGGCCGTGCCGGAAAGACTGGGATTCAAGTTGGAAGGAACTCTGCGGCAAACAGAGATTCTTAAGGATAAGTCGGGAAACTGGGCCGTATATGGCCTTCTGAAAAGCGAGTGGAAAGCGGGCAAAATATGATTATTGTTATTATCGGAGCCCAATGGGGCGATGAAGGGAAGGGAAAGGTCGTCGATCTGCTTGCGGACCGATTCGACATTGTTGCACGTTATCAGGGCGGGCACAATGCGGGGCATAGTGTGTACGTCGGCGATAAAGCCTTTGTTTTGAGGCTTTTGCCGTCGGGCATTATCCATGAGGACAAAATTTGCGTACTTGGCAACGGGATGGTCATTGACCCGAAAGCATTTTTCGAAGAGGTTGATCAGATTGCCGAAAAGGGAATTTCCGTTTCGCCCGAGCGTTTGAAAGTTTCGAGCCGCGCGCATTTAATAATGCCGTATCACAAAGCTCTCGATCACACGTCCGAAGAGCGTCTCGGCAATGAAAAGATCGGCACGACTCTGCGTGGCATCGGTCCGGCGTATGAGGACAAGGCGGGTCGACGGGGTATTCGTGTCGCGGATGCTATGTCACCCGAGTTGTTAAAGCTGCGTATCGAGCGGAATCTTGAGGAGGCCAACCGCATCATCGTGCTGTTTGGCCAGCAGCCGCTGAGGGCGGATGAGATATTGGCCGAGATATCGCCGCTGGTTGAGCGTCTACGGCCGTTTGTTTGCGAAACCTCGCATTTTCTCGCGGAAGCACGTAAATCAAACAAGAAGATCCTGCTCGAAGGCGCTCAGGCAACGCTGCTCGATGTCGATCATGGCACATATCCTTACGTTACCTCGTCAAATCCGACTGCCGGCGGTGCGTCGGTCGGTGCCGGCATACCTCCGCATCACATAACCGGTGTTTTGGGTATTGTCCGGACTTACGCGACCCGCGTCGGCGAAGGCCCGTTTCCGACCGAGATGATAGAGAACGAAGAGGATATGGCCAATCTGATCCGTCAACGCGGCAACGAATACGGTTCGGTCACGAAGCGTCCGCGGCGTTGCGGGTGGTTTGACGCGGTCGCGACACGATACGCGGCGGAGCTGAACGGATTTGATTCGGTCGCTTTGACCAAGCTCGATGTGCTTGACGCCCTGGAGTCGATAAAAGTTTGTGTTGGCTATGAGATCGACGGCAGACGCGTAGATACTTTCCCGGCGGTTTCGAGCGAACTAAGCCGTATCAACCCGATATACGAATCGCTGTCCGGATGGGAGACGGAGACGGTTGGGATAACTGAGTTTACAAAGCTGCCTCCAAAAGCTCAGGCCTACGTGCGATTTCTCTCCGAACAGATTGGCGTCGAGATCGGACTCATTTCCACCGGTCCCGAACGCGATCAGACGGTCATTTTGCAGGATTCTGTAATGGAAGGATGGTTTTCCTGAAATGAGCGGGCCGGAGATCGAGATTCTTGAATTCGAGAACAAATGGGCGGCTGATTTTGCCAGGCTCAATTACGAATGGATCCAGAAATTCTTCGCCGTCGAAAAACATGACCGCGAGGTTCTCGGCGATCCGCAAAAATGGGTCATTGATCCCGGTGGACAGATCTTTATGGCCGTAGTCGGCGGCGTTGCGGCCGGTACGGTTGCAATGATCCCGGCGACTAAAAGGGTAACGGAACTCACCAAAATGGCAGTTTCACCCGCCTTCCAGGGCCATGGGATCGGTGATAAGCTAATGGCCCGTTGTGTCCGGTACGCCAAAGAGCACGGTATTAAAACCGTCTTCCTTGAGTCGCACACAAAATTAACCCCCGCGTTGACTCTCTATCGAAAACACGGCTTTATCGACGTTCCCGGTGACCCGAATTCGCTCTACGCGCGGGCCGATATTCGCATGGAACTTGCCATTACCTACGTCAGTATGTAAAATCGTCAATTCGGCTGCAAAACGGCGGCCGCGTGGTCCGATAGCTCAGTCGGTAGAGCAAGTGGCTTTTAACCACTGGGTCGCAGGTTCGAGTCCTGCTCGGATCACCACTTTTTACTAAGAAAAACGGCACTCAGTTAGAATGCCGTTTTTCTATTTATCTATTTTAGTATCTATTTGGGATGGAAAAAAGGTTTTTGTGTTCGTAAAGAAACTTCACATAAACTTAAATAATTCCAAAAGATGAGCTGCCCCTTTTTTCGACTAGGCCTTCGTCTGAGGCCGTCAACTTGCCTCAACTCAAAATAGACCAGCCGAGAACCATCCCTCTGAAGGATTTCCACGTTGCCGTTTCTTGATCGATTTCTCGCCGTGTCGTCAGTAATCCCCAAAGCTTCACACGCATCTTTTTGTTTTACCACGATGACAGATTTTAGTGGTCCAATCTGTGCCTCAATTTCTGCATTGATCACGTCGCGAAGCATTCCGCGAACTGCTCCTTGGGCATTACAACAAATTCATCGAACATACTCGGTAACCTCTCGAATCTCCACCAGCGTTACAGCAAATTCCGTACCTCCGATTAAAAGTATCTAGAAAGAGCTTTCCTCACGAACGATGGTGTATTCGTGTGGTGGTTGTTTCGTCGGCAGACGTGGATCGTGTAACTAGAAACTAGATAAAATAAGGATTTGAATCATGGACGCGGTTGCTGGCGAATTGCTGCACCACCGGTGCTAAATCTTATCGACTCAAAGCTCGCGACTAAAGGGCGAGTTTTATGAAATCCAGTGTAGCCTTGACCCTGGAAAAAATGGTTCGAACTGGCAAGTCTCAAAAGCTATTCGTTGCCGAAGTAACTTAAAGAATAAAGTCTTTGATTGTTGGAGCCCCGGTATTCGCCGGCGTCTTCTGCAAACTCGGGCTGAAGAGGCGTAAGTCAGTAATGGATTAGTTTGAAATCTATATACGATTCTGATTTCTTGCTTCATTCAGTGCTCCTTTTGTACCCGGTTGTTATCGTTTTTTGCTATTTTCTCTGTAATCCTCAAGAATATCCGCCGCTCGTTTTTTGGTAGGCGCGATAAATACGCCCTGTTGTGAAATAAACCCCGAGATAACTCGAAAGACTTATTGAAAATTTCCTTTACAGGGTGATTTTGGTTATGTAAACCCGATTTAGACTAAGCGGGTATTTTTTGTAAACACCTCATTCTCAATGAAGGTAAAAAAGTGAGGGGCACATCTTTGGAACTGCCAATATAATAGTTAAATTTGGAGATTACTTCCGAATGATCCATTTTGGGTCTTCCGAGCGTCTAATATGGGTAGCTTAGTTTTGATTTCTAATCTGTTCCGCAATATTTGCTCTGATCGCGACCGGACGATTATCACACAGCACGGCCTACGAGGTATGGGGCTCCCATCGGTCTCGCGGTCTGTCGCCACAGGCCGACATTTCTTGGCTTTCTCCAAATTGGCGTTCAATCAGGAAGTCTACAACCTACACAGCAACCACGCCTATTATCAGAATTGTTTTTTCCGATTAGCAGTCTCGCTTTCTACTTCCTCTTCGAAATCAATGCAAGATACGAATCGAAGTCAAGGAGCGATAAGCGCCTAGGTTTAACTATCGAACTTTGATTGAGCATTCGGCAAGGTTAAGTGGCTTTTATCTAGTAGTCGCTCCATTAAGGCTCCAAAGATCCGTGTGATCTGCAAAAATTTGGAATCATTGGTCACAGTCTTGTGCTCAGCGGCTACCGGGCGCCTCGGGCTGCTGTTAAATCTCCTATCTCGCAGCGGGCAACTATCCTAAATCCTTCAGTATTAAATTCTTACGTCGAGCACTTATCTTACTGCACCTTGTCAGCTTAGGTTGACGCACCGCGATCTATCGTTAGATCTAGATAAGTGTCACAGATCGGCTCACCTCGAATAGGCCACAAGATTTAATACGTTGGATTCAATTTCATACATCCTTTTTGGGCCACTGGCACGCCAGGGCGACCTTCACCTTCAGTTGAAGCCAGGCACGGATGTCGCTATTGCGAATGGCATGCTGAACGTAATAGTGCGCGAAGGCTTGATCGACGAGGAATTTATCCGAGCAAGAACCAACGGATGGGAAGACACACGATCTGCTGTCGAGAAATTCACGCCTGACGTTGCATCACAGATCTCGGGCGTTTCCGCTGAAAAGATCGTGCAAGCCGGACTGCTATACGGACGAGCAAAGACGGGAATGATAATGCATGCACGCGGCATCGAACATCACAGCAACGGCGTCGATAACGTTCTGTCATACATAAATATCGTTCTCGCGACCGGCAAGATCGGCGATCCCGGACGCGGTTACGGAACGATAACGGGGCAGGGTAACGGACAGGGCGGCCGCGAGCATGGGCAAAAGGCTGACCAGCTTCCGGGACAGCGTTCGATAAATAGCCCTGAGGACCGGAAATATATCTGCGATTTTTGGGGTTTGCCGGAGGATGAACTTCCGCAGGCGGGCGTTTCCGTCGTCGAGATGTTCGATAAGATGCGTGAGGGCGAGATCAAGGGATTTCTTTCGATTTGTAATAACGGCATGGTCAGCCTGCCTGATATCAACAACATCCGCCGATCACTCGAAGGACTCGACTTCAACGTAAATATCGACTTTTTCATGAGCGAGTCGTCGCGGTACGCTGATGTCGTTTTGCCCGGCACGACCTGGTCCGAGGACGAGGGCGTTACGGCGAGTGCTGAAGGGCGCGTGGTCAAGATCAACAAGGCCGTCGATCCGCCGGGCGAAGCAAAGGAGGATTGGTGGATCATTAACGAGATCGGACGGCGGATGGGACGCGGCCAATACTTTCAGTGCAACACCGCGAGAGAAATCTTCGACGAAATGCGGCTCGCGTCAAAGGGCGGAAAGGCCGATTATTTTGGCATTACCTACGAAAAGATCGACAAGCAGGACGGCGTATTTTGGCCGTGCCCTACTGCGGAACACACTGGTACGACTAGCCCGAATATTGCATGAGTGATAGGTTGGTGATGGTTTTGGGGGTGTTTTGGAGTTTGGCGGGGAGAAATGGTTGGGGATAAGGGTTTTGGGATGGTTAAGGTGGACGGAGA
>JBBRPZ010000027.1:0-64493 GCA_038227175.1 Pyrinomonadales bacterium
GCGGGTGCATCGAATATTACGTTCGACGACGCTGTGGTCAATAGAGTCACGGCGGACACGAGCGCCATGATAATTGGTGCCAACTACGATCAAACCGGCAGCGTATCGGTCACGGCCTCGAACGGCGTCACGGTCGCGGGCAAAGTGACAACCCCGGACGGTCGCGGGCTTAGGAACGCAACAGTGTCCATTACCGATTCGAACAACGTCATACAAACCGCGACGACTAGTTCGTTCGGATTCTTTTCCTTTGATAATGTCGCTGCGGGACAAGCCTACACTGTGAGGATATCGTCAGGTTGTTCCGCTATGCCCCGCAAACCGTTCAGGTCAACGGCAATCTTACCCTCCCTGATTTTGTGGGACTCGAATGAGATCTAACTCCTTGATCAAAAGCTTAAGGCGGCTTTCGGGTCGCCTCTTTTGCGCTCGGCGATATAATTCGACACCTTAGCCGAAGCATCGTAAAATCTAATTAGTAAATGAATCAGACAGTTAAAATTACGCGGGTTGAGCCGCTGTTCGCGATACCGGGTGGTGAGATCGTGATTGAATGCGAAGGTTTTCGGGCCGGGCATGGATCGGACTCGCAGGTCTTTATTGGAGGGGAGCGGTGCCGGATCGTGGCGGCTTCGTCGAGGCGTGTGCTCGCGATCGTGCCCGAAGGCGACGGCGAAGGGCATGCGCAAATTCATCTCGAAAGCGACGGCGTGCGGGGCGAGATGTTTCCGCTAGTCGTCGGCAAACTGCTGGTCGGCGGCATGCATATCGTCGCCAATCCGGCGGTCGATCCGTCGGACGACGCGCTTATTCTAACGCGTTCGGGGTCGCGGGGCCAGCATCTGCCGGCGACGCTTTTTCGGCTCGAACCGGACGGATATCTCGACGAAATGCCCGAGGCGATACTTAATCCGACCGGCATCGCGTTTGATAAAGATGGCCAGATGTTCGTGACAAACCGTGCGCAGGGTGAGGTTTACTCGGTCGGGCGCGAGGGGACGACCTCGGTTTATGCGACGGGCCTGGGCATCGCATCGGGGCTGGCGTTTGACGCCGAAGGGCTGATGTACGTTGGCGACCGGTCGGGGACAATCTTTCGCGTCCGCGATTTTGCCGAGATCGAGACTTTTACGGTCATGGAACCATCGGTCGCCGCTTATCACATGGCGTTCGGGCCGGACGGGCGACTGTTTTTGACATCTCCGGGCCTCGCGAGCCATGACGCGGTTCATGTGATCGACAGGGAAGGCTTTGACGAGAAATTCTTCCGCGGCCTCGGGCGTCCGCAGGGCCTCGCGTTTGATAAAGCCGGAAATCTCTACGTCGCCGCCTGTTATCAGGGTCGTCATGGGATCGTTAAAATACTGCCCGACGGGTCGACCGCCGAGCACTTTGTCGCCGGCAACAATGTCGTCGGATTGTGCTTTACGCGAGCCGGTGCAATGGTCGTCGCGACGAACGACAGCGTTTTTTCTGTACCGTGTGGGATCGAGGGAACGCTTTTGTAGCAACGCGGTCGAAAAAATAGTAAGAATATTGGTGTAACATTAACGTAAAACCAAGGTAGTAATTCATCGTTCGATTGATTTAGTTATGAAGAACATAATTCTTATTTTTGCGCTCGTTTTTGTGATTGCTTCGTCGGCTTTTTCGAAGCCGAAATCCTGGCAATTCGTTTTTTCCGGCGATTCGCGCAACTGCGGCGATGTGGTGATGCCGACGATCGCGCAGGATATGGCGAAGACGAAAGCCGAATTTTATTGGCATCTTGGCGACCTGCGTGCAATCTATGATTTTGACGAAGACATCATGAACCGCGCCGGAGCAAAACGGCCGTCGATCAACGATTATGAAAACGCTGTCTGGCAGGACATGATCGTCAATCAGATCAACACGTTCAAGGTGCCGTTCTTTCTCGGTATCGGCAACCACGAGACGGCGGCGCCAAAAACGCGGGGCGATTACCTGATTCAGTTTGCCGACTGGCTAAATATGCCGGTTCTAAAAGATCAGCGGCTCAAGGACGATCCGAACGACCACAAGCTACGGGCGTATTTTCACTGGCAGCAGGGCGGAGTCGAATTTATTTATCTGGATAACGCGACGACCGACCAGTTTGACGCGACGCAGATGCGTTGGTTTAACAAGGTGATCGACCGCGCGGACGCCGATCCGGCGATAACTACTGTCGTTGTCGGCATGCACGAGGCGTTGCCCGACAGCCTGTCGTTCGACCACAGCATGAGCGATTATCCGAATGGTGTGCAGAGTGGGCGGATCGTTTATCAGCGGCTGATCAAGTCGCAAAATCAGTCAAAAAAACTCGTCTACGTCCTCGCCAGCCACTCGCATTTTCTGATGGACAATATTTTTGCCAGCGCATATTGGAAGGCCAACGGCGGCGTGCTACCCGGCTGGATCGTCGGAACCGCCGGTGCCGTGCGGTACAAATTACCAAAGGACGCCGAAAAATATTCGCCTATCGCGAAAACCAACGTCTACGGTTACATGCTCGCGACCGTCAACCCCGATGGCCAACCCGCGGGCTCGATCAAATTCGATTTTCACGAGCTAAAGGAGCCGGATGTTCCAGCGGACGTTCAGACAAAATTTGGTACGGAGTTGGTGCATTGGTGTTTTGAGAAGAACTCGCAGGCGCAATGATAAAAAATGCTATACAATTCCGGCGTTGTGGAGTATCATTCCGCAAATTCCATTTTTTCTGCTGGAGGAGTGCAAAATATGAGGTTGCCGCAATGTTTGGGAAGGATGATGTTTTTGGCGGTGTGTACCGCGTGGTTGGTGGCTTTGCCCACGGCGAGGGAGACGGTGGCCCAAACGGGATTATCGGCGATTTCGGCCGCGGCTAAAAATCCCCTCCTGGGCCGGTGGAAGAGCGATGAGGCGGTTATCGAAATCCGGGCCGACGGAGGCATCACCATTAACGACGAGGAATACGTATATAAGGTGAAAAATTCGGTCATCACCGTGACTAGTAAAGAAGGCTCGCTGGCGTTTCCGTTCGAATTGAACGGAGATACGCTGACGGTCAATTATCAGGGACGCGATGTCGTCTACGCCAGGCTAAAAGGCAAGGACGCTCAGACAGGTAAGGTCGCGTCGAACAGCCCGCCCGCCGGTGACAGGATAATCCCGGAATTTGTCGGCAAATGGTGCTATCTGGCAAATCTTGGCGGCACAAGTTCGTACCGTTCGGACAAGTGTTTTAGCCTCTATCAGAACGGAACGTACGAGTATTCATCAGAGGTTTCGTCGAGTGGAGCGGCTGGATCGAGTGCTGGATCTAATTACGACTCGGGGCGGTGGACTGCGACGGCGACTAGTCTTACAGTATATTCAAAAGCTTACGGAAAGATTGTCTACCCCATCGAACTTCGAAATCATCCAAAGAACCGCGACCCAATGATCGTCGTTGACGGTGATGCCTACGTTACGCAAACGCAAAAGCGACCGTGGTGATCTCAGAATGTCAAAAAATAAAAAAGGGCCGCTGATCCCTCGATCTGCGGCCCTGATTATTTTGGGACGTCACTGGTTCATCTTCATCTGATCGGCGGCCTTTGGCGACATGACCATGGGTAGGCGGCCGTCAGCGAATTTGGTTAGGTCGAGAAAGTCCTTGTCCTTAACAATCGATGCAAACACGGCGTCGACGCGGGCTTCCATCATTTCTTTTGTGCGAACTTCCTGATAGCGTTCATACTGGTAAAAATGACGCTTGAGCATTGCGAGAGCCTTGTCACGCTGGCCGTTTTGGGCGAATATCGCGGCCAGATTGTACGACGCGGGCAGCAGGTTGTTGTTGGCGAGGGCTATCTTCATAGCCTCGTCTTTTTGACCGTTGGCAGCCATGAAAACGGCCGAAAAGACCAGGTTATATGGGTCCTGCGGGTCCATCGCGAGGGCTTTTTGGGTGTAGTAACTGCCTTGTTTCAAGTCGCCTTCCGAATGCCAATAAACCGCAAGATTGCGGTACGCGAGCGGCAGTGGAAATGTCGCGACCGAATCTTCCATCAGGTGCAGGCCTTTTTTGAATTCGCCTTCGTGGATCGTGATCTTGCCGAGGCCGTGCATCGCGACCGCACGCGACAGCGGGTCGGCGGGCATGTCGAGGATCTGGTGAAATTCCATTTTTGCCTTTTCCCAATCGCCGGTGTCGTGGCGATGCAGTTCGGCCAGATAACGGATCGGTGTTGGGTCGGCCGGGTCCATTTTGGCGGCCTGCGAATATAACTTGTCGGCGAGCGTATATTTTGCCGCGTTTTCGGCGACGAGGCCCTGCTTCATGGCGGACACAATCTGCTTGCTGATCGACTGGTCGAAATTTGGTGCGGCCGGAACCTCGCCTATATTGTCGACCCCAAGCTTTTTCAATGCTGAGGCTGCGTCCTTGGCCTTTTTGGGGAACATACATTTTTCGGCAAGAACAGTTTGATATAGCTTGATCGCAGAGGCGTTGTCCCCGGCGGCAGCCTTGGCCTTGGCGTCTTTCAGGCTGGTGTCGAGGGCCGTCTCGCGCGTTTTGATCTCGCCGCCGACTAGTTTTTCGACGTCGGCGACCTTTAACTTGCCGCCTGTATTCTCAAGCTTGCTTACGACCGATCCCTCATGCGTTGCGAGCACGGCCACCGGAAGTTTCGATTCGCCAAGAAGTTTATCGGCATTCGTAACCCGAGACGTGTCCGCTAATTCCATCGCTACACATTGGCTGGCGTAGAGCGAGAGGTCGCGCGATTCGCGCAAACTCGACTTTTCAAATTCCTCTTTTGACGCCGGGAACCAGTAAAGAATCAAACCAGCCGCGACAGGTGCCTTTGGATCGGCAAGTTTCCACGGGACGTGATAGACGATAGGATTATTACCGGCGGTTGAGCCGGTGCCGGATGTGCCGCCTCCGCCGCCTCCACCACCGCCACCGCACGTGGCCCAGACGGGTGACGAGACAAAAACAAAAACTAGTAGAAAAGCGACGCCGCGAGCTAAGATTGTTTTCATGGTCGTGATTTTAGCAGACTCCGCAAGGGCAAGTCCACCAGATTTCCTTGCCTCAGATGGGCATTAAAATTAAAATATTCCTAAGTCGAACTGAAATGAAATACAAGATTACGATTTTAATGATGCTCGTTACCGCATTTTCGTTTGCCTGCGACCGGGTCGAAAAGCTCACAAACGGCTTTCCCACGCCGCCGCCGGAGAACACAACGCCAACCAAGCAGCTTGCAAAACTTGAGCTAAGACCTGATATTGAGCTGCAAAAACAGATCGAAACCATAGCCGCTGAGGCGAAGGGCAAGGTTGGCGTCGCGGCCGTCTTGCTCGAAACCGGTGACTCGGCAACGCTGAACGCGGACCAGCATTTTCCGATGCAGAGCTTCTACAAACTGCCGATCTCGATGGCGGTTTTACACGAAATTGACGACGAAAAACACGCGCTTGACGAGCAGATCGGCATTCCGAAAGAGGACATGGCACCGGCGAATATGTATTCGCCGCTCCGCGACAAATATCCCGACGGGGCGACGCTGACGGTGCGCGAGCTGATCGAATACGCCGTTTCGCAAAGCGACAACACCGCGTGCGACGTGCTGATTCGTCTCGCGGGCGGAAGCGACGCGATCCAGCAATACCTCACCGCAATCGGCATGAAAGACATGAAAGTCGCCAATCCCGAAAGAGAGATCCAGCAAAATTGGCTGCTACAGTACGAAAATTTTGCGACACCGAATGCGGCGGTGATGCTGCTTCGGGATCTGCACGGAGGAAATGGCATTTCTGAGGAGCACCGAGCCATCTTGCTTAAAATCATGACCGAATCCACGACCGGCCCCAAACGCCTCAAAGGACTCCTGCCTGCCGGAACCGCGGTCGCCCACAAAACCGGCACCTCCGGCTCCCAAAACGGCATCACCGCCGCCACCAACGACATCGGCATCATCACCCTCCCGAATAACAAACACATCGCGATCGCCGTATTTGTCTCGGATTCGCCCGCCGACGAGAAAACCCGCGAAGTGGTGATCGCAAAGATCGCGAAGGCGGTCTGGGATAAATGGAACCATTTATTGCCCGCGAATAACGCGAATAAACGCGAATTATGAAAAAGATAGATTACGAAACAGTACGCGAGACGGCTCTCGCCTTGCCGAACGTTGAAGACGGCCTGTCCTACGGCGCTCCAGCGTTGAAGGTTAACGGCAAGCATTTGTTTGTTCGATGGAGAGAAGACCTCGATGCTGTCGTTATGAAAACGACGTTCGATGAGCGTGAGGAACTAATGGCGGCCGATCCAAATGTCTACTTCATCACGGACCACTATTTGAATTACGAGTATGTGCTGGTAAATCTAAAGACCGTTTCGCGAGAGACGTTAACCGATATGATCCGGCGGTCGTACACACTGGCGTTAGGAAAGAAGAAGTAACCACGAAATACACGAAAGACACGAAAAATAAGAACTCCTATTATTTCGTGTATTTCGTGGTTAAAACTCCTGCTTCTTACGGCTTGGGTGCTTTTGCGTCGGCGATGCGTTTTTCAAGAGCTGCTATATCGGCTGGTTTTACAGTCGAGTCGGCTTTTCCGGCAGCAACGGCTTTTTCACCGGCAGAAATGGCGTCTTGGTTGCGGCCTGCGGCAAATAGTATCGACGCCCTTCGGGACAGGTTCGCAAAATTAGGCTTTGCCGCGATAACGGTATCGATAGCGGTTAGCGACTGGTCGATCCATTTGGAGGCAGTTTCCATGTCTTTAGCACTCCTGGCGTAACCGGCGGCGTTCATCGGGGTCTGCCAGTCGTCGGGTTTTGCGTTCGCGACTACCGTGCGGAGACGGGCGATAGACTTGGCGGTAACGTCCGGCACCTTGACCGTGAAGGGGACGACCGCCTTATCCCAGCGTAGGATTACGTTGGCGGAATCTTCATTCACGCCATCGATGGTGTACGTGAGCAATTCGCTGCTGTCGTTGGCCCACTGCGGCTTTGTCTTTACGCGAAGCACGTCCTTGCCCGCATCGTAGCTAAAGGCCCCCCACTGGTCGGCGTCCTTATTGAATATTATTGTCCAATCGCCATCCTTGGTCGGGATCGCGGCAAGCTCGTAGCGGCCAGCGGCGAGCGGCTGGCCGTTGATCAGGACGTCGTCGGTGATCGCAAAGACCGTCGCTTCGTTAGCACCGGCCCGCCAGACGTGACCCCACGGAACGAGCGGCGCGTCTTTTGGACGCACATTTTGGTTGTCCAATGTCGCCTCGCCCGCAACCGGCGTCGGCCAGTCGCCATAGACCTTGCGGCCCTTGACCGCGGGGCGGCTGTAGACAACGCTGACCTCGGAAAGGCCGATTCGCTGCATAACGCTCGCTTTTTGGCTCACTTGCGGCGTTTGTAGCCGCTGCGCCGAAACCGAAATGGCCGAGATCAGCGCGACAACGGCCGCCATTACTAAAACATTGGAAAGTCTTTTTAGCTGAAACATGTTGGTTCTCCTGAATGCTGAAATAGAGTAATTGTGCTGAGATATTAGCGATTATGCACCCGCACAACGCTATTTTACAAACGTCTGTGCAGCTAATACGCGAGTTCTCGAGATTTTGTTTACCGTGTCCGACTTAACGTTCATTTCTTCAGATATTTGTCCCACTGAACGAGTTCCCACTGGCGAATAACTGGCACCATGACCCCAGATTTTACAGCCGGATCCGCCGATATAGTCGCCGCAGCCTGCATACTATCTGGGGCTTCGAAAACAACAGCTCCGCCGTCGGCGTTGCCGAACGGGCCCGCGAATTTCATGATGCCTTTTCCAAAGAGGTTGACCATATACTGAAAGTGTTCTTTAAGCGGCTGTTCCTGAACCGATTTGCCCTTGATCCACGACGGGCCGGGCGAATAAATAGCGATGAACGTCAATTTCGCAGTTTGTCCATCATCCTTTTTAACCTGAGCCTGCCCCGATACGACACTGGCGGAAAATATTATCAGCGAAAACGCTGACAGTAGAAATAAATTTTGCATATAAGTTTGACGCGATCACAATGATCTCCTTTGGATCTTTACTTTTGAAGAAAGTGTTTGACTGATCTCGACTTTACTACATTTAAATTCGGGGGAAAAGAAAGGCAGTCCGATACGCCGAACCGCCATTACATTAACTATCGGATTCTGATCCGTCTCATTCATCGTCGTCATGGGCACGAACGCGGCCCGAGGCTACGGCTTCGTCGACGACCTTCTTTAAGAGATTTCCCGGCAGCGGGTCGTAGTGCGAAAACTGCATGTGATACGAGCCGCGTGCCTGCGTGACGGAATTTAGTTTCGATTGGTAATCGAGCATTTCCGACAGTGGCACTTTGGCTTTGATCACCTGTTGCTTGCCTCGCATTTCCATCCCACCGACGCGTCCGCGACGGCTGTTGAGGTCGCCCATAATGTCGCCCGAAACTTCCATCGGCGTGAAAACCTCGACATCCATTATCGGTTCGAGCAGCGTCGGCTTGGCCTTTTCCATCGCGGCACGGAAAGCCTTGCGGCCGGCTGCACGGAAGCTGTGTTCATCCGAATCGACCGCGTGATAGCTGCCGTCGATCAGGGTCACCTTAAAATCAACCAGCGGATAGCCAGCGACGGCACCGCCGGCGGCGGCCTCAATGATGCCCTTTTCGATAGCCGGGCGGAAATTTTGCGGGACCGATCCGCCAAATATCTTATCGACCCACTCAAAACCGCCGCCGGGTGTGAGTGGCTCAAAGATCACCTTACAATCGCCGAATTGGCCGCGTCCGCCGGACTGCTTTTTGTGGCGGCCCTGAACCTCGCATCGCTGCGTGATCGTTTCTTTATACGGCACTTTGGGCGGATGCAGCGTCACCTCGACGTGGTAGCGTTGTTCGAGTTTTTTGACGACAGTCTCGATATGCAATTGGCCGGAGCCTGAGAGAATAAACTCTTTGGTCTGCGGGTCGCGGTCAAAATGCAGAGACGGGTCTTCTTCGAGAATCTTATGCAACGCGGCTGAGATCTTGTCCTCGTCGGCACGCGATTTCGGCTCGATGGCAAATGCTATCGCGGCCTCGGGATATTCGACCCGTGGATAAACGATCGGCTTGGTCTTATCGCAAAGGGTATCGCCAGTTTGCGTGTCTTTTAATTTTACGACGGCTATGATGTCGCCGGTCGAGGCTTCATTGACCTTGTCTAGTGTTTTGCCCGAAATTACGTGGAGGGCGCCGAGGCGTTCCATCGCGTCGCGGGACGAATTAAAGACATTCGCATCGTTAGCGATTTTGCCGGAGACGACCTTCATTACGTTAATTCGGCCCGCAAACGGATCGGCGATCGTGCGGAATACATACGCCGAAAACGGCTCACTATTGCTGTATTTACGATTGATCCTGTCACCCGCCATCTCGTTATCGGTAAAGCCATATTCCATTTCATGCGTGGCCGGATTCGGAGCAAATTCGACGAGGTGATCGAGCAATATCTGGAGGCCGATACCATTCAAGGCCGAAACCGCGAAGACGGGGCAGAGTTTGCTGGCGGCAATTGCCCGGGCGAGATTCGGGATAATATCCTCTTCCGGCAGCGTACCGTCCTCAAAGTATTTTTCCATTAGGGCGTCGTCCGATTCGGCAACAAGCTCGATCAGGCGTTCGCGGGTTGAGTTGAGCAATCCGGTCATCTCGCTCGGGATTGCGATGCCTTTGGCACGGCCTTCGGCATCAAATTCATAGGCTTTTTGATGGACGACATCGACTATACCCTTAAAATTGACATCGCTTCCGATCGGCAGTGTAAACGGCACTATTGAACGGGCAAAACTCGATGCCGCAGTCTCAAGCGCATGGCCAAAATCGGCGTTCTCCTTGTCCATCTTATTGATGACCATGAAGCGCGGTAGCAGGAATTCATTCGCGTATTGCCACGTTTTTTCGGTCTGCACCTCGATACCGTGTACCCCGTCAACGACGACCAACGCGCAGTCGGCGACGCGTAGAGCTGGCCGAGCGTGCGAGACAAACGCCGCGTAACCTGGCGTGTCGATCAAATTTATTTTTGTATCTTTATATTCGAGGTGGGCAAAATTGTTGTTGAGCGAGATTTTTCGTTCAATCGAATCTTCTTCGTAATCGGTGACGGTCGTGCCCTCGTCAACCCTGCCCCAGCGGCCTCCCGTTCCGGCGACGTGGAGTAGGGAACTGACGAGCTGGGTTTTACCCGCGTCGCCGTGTCCTATGACAGCCAGATTTCTGATATCGTCAGTTGCGAATGCTTTCATGTTCGGCAAACTCTCCTTTATCTTTGAGTCCAATGTCCAATGTCCAATATCCAAGGTCGAAAGACGGTAAGAAAAGCCAACTTTGGACTTTAGACTTTGGACGCTGGACCGTTCGAGTTGTTGGTAATTATTAAATCTATATTACAAGCTCGAAAAGGGCAAGAAAGACTACATTTAGTTGAGAGTGGAAAGTGGAAAGTGGAAAGTGAAGAGTGGGGAGTTGCGGCCAAAACGGTTTTACTCTCAACTTTCCACTTTCCACTTTCCACTCTCCACTGTTTTGCTTTATTGTTATGATTTGAAAAAAGCCGTAAATAAATGACCGATTTTGAAACAGCCATTAACGAACTAGACCTCGATCTTTTCGCCCGGATACCGAGCCAGTCGACGGACGAGGACAAGCGGTCGCTGCTGGCCTGCGAGTTGGCGGTGCGTGAACTGGTGCCGGATTATAATTACCTTGAGATCGGTTCGTACCTCGGCGGCAGCATTCAGCCGCATTTGCTTGACGACAAATGTCACCGTATATATTCGATAGACAAACGCCCCGTGTCGCAGCCTGACGCTCGCGGGTTTGACTGGGTCTATCGTAATAATTCGACGAAGCGGATGCTCGCAATGCTGGCCCAGGTCAGCGAAAATACGGCAAAGATCACGACGATAGACGGCGACACCAGATCGATTGAGTCCGATGCGATAACGGACAAAATCCACTTATGTTTTATCGACGGCGAGCACACCGACGAATCCGTGCTGTCGGATTTCAGGTTTTGTCTGGAAGTTTTGGACCACAACGGAGCCATCCTGCTGCATGACGCTCAGATAACGTACAATGGCATCGCCGCTTGTCTGCGGCATTTGGAGGAAAATGCGATGAAATTCCGTGCGTATATTCTCCCGAATGTTGTTTTTGTGATCGAGATCGGTGAGTTTCCGATGCACAAAAATGCGAAGCTCGTCGAGCGTTTGATAGACAATCACAAAGGTTACATATACTCTTTGCAGGATAACGACCAGTACCGGCGTTTCGCTACGCGGTTTCCATTTAGTGCTCTCAGGCGGCTGCGGCTGAAATTGCGGGGCGGCAACGTCAGTGAATAAGTAGTCAACTTATCCGTCATAAACCTGCATCGAATAGGCGGTTTTTTGCTGGAATTCTTTTGATCTCAGGGTTTGGAGGAGGCTGGATGACAATTAAAACATGGCCGGGACGTTCCGCCAGTGCATTATTTATAATATCGGCGATCTGGCTGACCAGTATCCCTGCGAATGCTCAAGACCTTGTCGCGATCAGCAGCCTGGGCGGCCAGAGCGTTTTCGTTTTCCGCAGCGCGGCAAAATCATCGATACGCCGTATCGTTTCCGTAACCAAGCCCGTTCGGTCCAAGGCCCAGCGCCAGGAAACCGTCGCCAAGATCAAGAAACAATATGAAACTCAGGCCAAAACGGCTGTGAGGATTAACCATGCCCAAACGGTCGATCCCGCCAGCAAGCCTCCAAAGACCCTGACCGGGCCCGAGGGATCAAAACGACTCGCGGGAGTCGGAGAATATTATTTGTCTAAAGGTGACATAGAGCACGCGATCGAATCGTTTCGTGATGCCAAAGGCCTCGACGAGACAAACGTGACCGCCTCGACCGGTCTCAGCGAGGCCCTTGCATTAAAGGGAAATGACTTGTTGGTAAAGGACAAGGCTGATGAGGCCAAGGCTCTGTTTCTCGAAGCCATAAAGCTCGATCCTAAAAACTCGGTTGCCTATTTTGGCCTCGGCGATGTTTACGTCGGGCTCAACCAACAGGCAGACGCGATAAAGAATTACGAAGATTCGCTCCGTAACAATCCCAATTTGACGGAAATCTTCGTCCCGCTTGGCGTCCTGTACTTCCAGACCGGCGAGATCGCCAAGGCCGACGATCTGCTGACCAAGGCCTTGGCGACCAACGCGAACAACTCGGAAACGCAGTTTTTCCTGGGCCTTGTCAGGGCGTCGCAAAACAAGAACGAAGATGCATTGACGGCATTTGCAAAGGCCAAGTCGCTCGACGCAAATAACGCCGAGATTTATCACAACACCGGCGAGGTTCTGACCAGACTTAAACGCCAGACCGAGGCGATACCGGAATATCAGAAGGCAGTGATAATTAAACCGGGGTATTTCGAGGCATGGCTCGGTCTCGGCGATGCCTTATCGGCCCTTGGAAAATACCCGGACGCGGTCGCGGCTTACACAACGGCCTCTAAATTGAAAAACGATTCCTGGGAAGCTCTTGCCGGGTTGGCCGAAGCCTACCGGCAAACCGGGAAATTTGAAGACGCCGAGGCAAAATTCAAGCTCGCGACGGTATTCCTGGCGCGCGTCAAGGACTACAACAAGGACATCCTCGCCGAACTTTACAGCAAGGCCGGAATTTCCGTTTTCCAGAAATGCGAGGTGCTGAGAGATATCGGGTGCGATTGGAAACTGGCGATTGCGGACTTTCAGAAATCGGTCGATATCTCGAATAACCCCATCGATTATGTGAATCTGGGTGCCGCCTACTTCCGGTTGGGCCACGACGAATTTAATAGCAAGAACATAGCCGCGGCCACGCCCGATCTCCAGGCAGCCAGGGTCGCGCTCGAAAAGGCGATCGCGGGTGGCCAGCCTGCGGCGGGTTATGCGTCGCAAAATCTGGCCTCGGTCTATATTGATCTGGGTGACCGTAAGAACGCGATCGAGGTGCTGAAGGGCGTAATCCAGATGCACCCTGATGTCGCATACAACAAATACCAGATCGGTGTCGCTTATAAACTGGAAAATGACCTTGCAAATGCCGAGAAGTGGTTTCGCGCCGCTGCCGACGGTGAACCGGCCAACGCCGTTTATCTGGCCGCTCTCGGCGAAACACTTATTGCCCAAAAGAAGGGTAAAGAGTTGAAAAAGGTCATCGACCGGCTTCGCCCCCTCGACCCGAACGCCGCCGCCGCGTTTGAGGCGAGAGCTAAGATCCTCAAGATCTCACTCTAAAATCCAACTTGACCTTGCTTTTTTAGTTGATCCGCTTATTAATTTAAGCGGATCAATTTTTTGCCGACATCATAATTAATTGTGAAAGTAATTGTGAAAGAACCGTTCAACCTACAGATGAATGTGCCCTGTGCGCAATTTACGACACTCGGTATCGGCGGGTCGGCGCGTTATTTTGTCCGGGCGGAGACTGAGGACGCGGTGATACGGGGTCTGGAATTTGCCGAGGAAAATAAGCTGCCGGTTTTTATTCTCGGCGGCGGCAGCAATGTCCTTATCGCCGATGCCGGTTTCGAGGGGCTGGTGCTGCAAATCGCCTTAAGGGGGATCGAGATGTCAGAACCACCTGCGGTAGCGGGTGGTTTAACGTGGGTAAATGAGATTTCCGACGGGCCAAATACCCGTCTTCAACCACCCGCTACCGCAGGTGGTTCTGACTTTGTCACTGCACGGGCAGGTGAGGATTGGGATGGGTTCGTCACATACTGTGTCGAAAATGACCTCGCCGGTGTCGAGTGCCTGAGCGGCATCCCTGGATTTGTCGGCGGAACGCCGGTGCAAAATGTCGGTGCTTATGGGCAGGAGGTAGCGGAAACCATAGTGTCGGTCAGGTGTTTTGACCGGCGGACTAAAAAGATCGTTGCGCTGGCTAATGCCGACTGCGGTTTTTCCTACCGGACGAGCATTTTTAATTCGTCCGAACGCGATAGATACGTTGTCCTGAGCGTGACTCTTGCTCTCGAAAAAGGCGGCGAGCCGAAGGTGAGCTATAAAGACCTGATCGAGCAGTTTGGCTATCGGCGACCAACCCTGAACGAGGTGCGCGATGCGGTTCTCCGCATCCGACGGTCAAAATCGATGGTCATCGACCCCAACGACCCGAATTCACGGAGCGCCGGTTCTTTCTTCAAAAATCCGATCGTCAGCCGTAGATATTTAGCGGAACTGCAAACAAAATTTGAGCATATCCCATTTTTTGAGTTTGGCGAGGCCGTCAAAATCCCTGCGGCATGGCTTATCGAGAACGCGGGTTTTCAAAAGGGCTTCGCTCGAGGCAATGCCCGAATATCGACAAATCACACGCTCGCGATCGTCAATCGCGGGGCTACGGCGGCTGAGGTTGTGGCGTTAATGACGGAGATTCAACACGGCGTCGAAACTAAATTTGGGATATTGCTCCAGCCGGAACCGGTAATGATAGGTTTTTAGCTGCGAGTAAATCCAGTGACCGAAACTTGACGAATAAGTTATACTGGAAAGGTTCGGAGGGTGAATATGCGTCAATCAAGATTTTTTGCGTTTCTGTTATCGGTCTCGATATTTATTACGCTTCTGCCGCCCGCTCACGTGGCGAACGCGCAGGATCTTGTCACGACAGAGGATGTCGGCGGCGGTTCGAGCGTATTCGTCTTTCGCGAATCTCGAAAAAAACCGCAGACGCGGGCCGCTGGAGGCCGCGTACGGATTGGCCAGGGAGGAGGTAGTTCACGCAGCTCCGCCCAGATCGCCGCCGCCGCCAAAAAACGCCGTACTGACGCCATTGCCGCACGAAAACAGGCCGCCATCGCGGCCGCGAACAAAAAGATCGCCGCCTCGAACATATTGACCGCCAAGGCTGAGACGTCCCTCGACAACAACCAGGTCGATCCCGCGATCACCAATTTCAGGTCGGCCCTCGTGGAAAATCCAAAGAATACCCGAGCATCCGATGGACTCAGCAATGCGCTGGTCGCAAAAGGCATCGACGTCGCCGGAGATACGAATAACGAAGCCGCCGTCGCCATTTTCGAAGAGGCGATAAAATACGACGCAAAAAACGAAGTCGCCTACGCAAAACTCGGAGCCATCCACGACGCCAAAGGCAGGTCTGACAAAGCTCTCGTCAATTATGAAAAGGCAGTTGCCCTAAACCCTGCGTTTACAATGCTTTATCCACCGCTCGGGATGGCCTACCTGGAAAAAGGTGACATCGCCAAGGCCGAGGACACCCTGAAAAAGTCGGATGCCGCCGGTCTCGATACCGCCGAGACGCGATACATGCACGGTTTGTTGCTGTTTAAGCAAAACAAGAATGATGAGGCCCTCGGAGCCTTTGACCGGACGCTCACAATGGATAGCACTTTTGCTCCCGCCCAATATTATCGCGGGCAGGTGCTCGACCGGCTCGGACAGCAGGATAAGGCGGTAGATGCGTACAAAAAGACGCTTCAGATGGATCCGTCGAATGCGGCCGCGTCATTTGACCTCGGAACCGTTTATTACAATAAGGGCGACTATGCCAACGCCGCCACAGCGTATCAGCAGACCATCACAAACGACAAGGACAACGGCCAGGCGCACGCCAATCTTGCCAGCACTTACCGTCAGCTCGAACGCTATCCGGAAGCAAACGCGGAATACAAGGTCGCGTCAAACACCATCAAAACGCCCGATCTCTACAGCGAATGGGGCTATTGCCTTGGCAAAGTAAGCGACTGGGAAAAGGCCGTTGCGCGTCTTAACGAGGCCGCGGTAATGAGTCCGAGCGCGATCGACAATACCAATCTCGGCTGGGCTTATTACAATGCAGCCAACACGCAGAACGCCGCCAAGAACGATGCTGCCGCCAAGACCAATTACGAACTCGGTAAAACCTATCTGCAAAAGGCCGTCCAACAGGACCCGAAACTTGACGCCGCGTACCTCAATCTTGGTTCGACCCATAACGCCCTCGGCGAATTCCAGGACGCCGTCACCGTTCTAAAGGTCGCCACGAGCCTCCATCCGAAATGGGTGATCGCGATCAACCAGCTTGGCTTCGGTTTCCGCGGCTTGAAGGACTTTGCAAATGCTATCTCCATCTTCAAACAGGCACTCGATCTTGACAAAAAGAACACTTTTGGCCTTTTTAACCTCGGCGAAACGTATTTTGCAAGCGGCAATATGAAAGAAGCCAAAAAGATCAACGACCAGTTGAAAAAGATCGATCCGGCGTTGGGAAGTCGCCTCGACAACGTACTCTCCGGCAAAGCCGTCATCGACGCCGGCAAACAAAAGATCGAAAACAAAATACCCAAAATACTGCGATTTCCGCATTAGGGACTGCACTCGATCAGCGGGGCCATTTAGATTCGTTAGACTATTTCAGAGTCTCATACTCTTTCTTCGCGTCAACTAAAATCGGCAGATCAACATCGGCGTCTTTCCAAATAGCGAAGAAATCCTGATATGTGTGCGGCTTCCATTCACGTCCCCATTTAGGGCAAAGGTTCGGGCCAATCCCCCATGTGCCAACAAGTAAAAAAAACTTTCACAGTAACAGAGTGGTTTTTTTTCGATTGACGGTAGTACAATTTTGCCAAGGCCATTGCAGTTTTTTGCAATTAACCATAAATATTAGAAGCCACTTAGATTTTGGAGGCAAAACTGCGTGAATCAGTCATCAGTCAATTCACGAACTCCGGAAAGCTTTGGCGCAGTTTGTCGATTAGCCTGCCGGCTGGTGATTTAGACGACTGATCACAAGTCAAAAAAAATAAATGAAAAGAATGACCCTTTTTTGTTTAGAATCTCGTTTAGTCAAATAGAGAGAAATTTGCGGGTCGAAAACCCTTCTGAGGAGATTCTTAAAATTATGTTTAATACACTTCCATCAATTAATACTATCGCGATCCGTTTTATTATGATCGCCATATTAATATCGTCGATCTCTGTTTTAAGTCAAGCCCAGCAAAAAACTATAGCCAGAGACGTAAAACCAGCGGTTAAAGTGACAACTGTTAAAAGGGGTCAGACTGCAACAGCAAAGAAAAAGCACTATCGTCATGCGAAGCGTTATTTGCGGAAAGCAAAAGGCGTCCATGTTCGCCATAATCGAGCGTTAAAAAAAGTTCATGGGAAGCATAATAGAGCCGCAATTGCAAAATCAATGGCAGCTAGACAACCCGGAAAATCTGAAGCGCGTAAGGCCATTGATGAAAAAACGCGAGCGGAATTAACTGCCTCAAACGAGCGTCAATATGCAGAGAAAGAATTTGACGGAGACCACCCAGATGGTAGGGCCAACTGGTTTCTGTACCCGCGAATGTTTCCTTTTGATAAAGTTCCCGATGATGCCCGACGACGAGCGTGGGAAGAAGCCAGGACACGTCCTGATCTGTTGGCCCCCGAGGCGGTCGGAACGGTCTGGTCATCCGTCGGCCCGCAGCCGACTGCGGGAGCCGGTCCGGGCGGAAACATTTCGGGGCGCATCAACGCGATCGCGGTTTCACCGGTGAATACTCAGTTGATTCTGGTTGCCGGCTCGACGGGCGGCATTTGGCGCTCGACCGATGGCGGAACCACGTTTTCACCGGTCAGCGATAATCTGGCTGATCTCGCGGTTGGCACTATTGCCTTCGCCCCGAGTAATCCGAATATCGTTTACGCCGGTTTGGGTGACACCGACAACGGCTACTTCGGAACCGGTGTTTTGAAGTCAACCGATGCCGGGGCGACCTGGATCAGGATAAACAACAACTCGCTTCCGGACAGAGCGAGATCGACTAAGATCCAGGTGGATCCGGCAAACCCGAACAAGGTATATCTCGCTCAATTTAGCTCTCTTAATCCGGCAAACGGCGGAACGATACTGGGCGGCATCTACGTTTCGACGGATGGCGGAGTAAGTTGGACCCGGACGTTGCCGGGGCTTGCGAGCGATCTCGTAATTCACCCGACTAATTCTCAGATCATTTACGCGGCTCTGCGATTTGGACAGAGCGACGCCAGTCCGCGCGGACTCTTCAAGTCAACTGACGGCGGTATAACCTGGGGCAACGTTTTTGCTTCACCGTATACTGCCGATCAGAGTTCTACGAGAGATTTTTTGGTCGCGGTCACACCCGCCGCTCCTGACGGCGTCTATATTTATTTTGGCAGCGATGGCCCTCCGGCCCAGGTTCGGATCGAGGAAAGCACCGACGCCGGGGCAACCTGGACGAATCGAGGCACCGTTTCGAGCAATGCAGGCGGGTTGGATCCAGGCCAGTTTGGTTACAACTCTTACCTAGCGGTAAGCCCGGTCGATCCCAATACGGTCTACTTTGGTGCCCGGGATGTTTTCAGAAGCACAAACAGTGGAGTGACCTTTACCAACCTGAACAACTCGTTCGCTCCGCCATATATTCCGGGAAACTTTACTGAGCAGCTCCAGAAGATCCATACGGATCAGCAGGCGTTTGCGTTTTTGCCAGGCTCATCGACCACATTCTTTGCGGGCAACGACGGCGGTATTTTTAAGACAACCGATAGCGGCGCGTCCTTTACGTCTCTTAACAACACGCTTTCGTTGGTTCAGTTTATCGGTCTCGCCCTGCATCCGACGGACGCAACCCGAACGTACGCCGGAGCGCAGGATAATGGAACGCAGCGACGCGCCTCGGGGTCAGCATGGACGGAGTTTGTCGGCGGAGATGGCGGTAAGGTCGTCGTCAATCCTCTCGTACCCACAATGGTATTTCCGAGTTTCACTAACGGAAACATAGGCCGGGTACTGAATAATGGACTTGGAGCGCAAGCGACGGTCGCAACAGCGGCGGATTCTTTTGGTGAGACCGGCGGGGATTCGGCACGGATCGGATTTTATCCGCCGATCATCAGCAATGGGGTCGATGGCAGACTATATTGCGGATCATGGCGGCTCTTCATCTGCTCGAACTGCGATGACCCCACCAGCGGCCTGGGTACTGGTAATCCGACGACCTGGACCGCGCCGGGTGGCACAACTGATCTAACCATTGGCGGTGATGACATACTCAGCGCTATTGCCGTTGCCCGAAGTAACACCGATGTTATCTACACCGGGTCGCGCGATGGCCGGGCATCGGTCAGTACAAATGGCGGCGTAAATTGGACAAACATCACAACCGGTCTGCCAACGCGGTCAATCGCTAATATCACCGTTAGCCCGACTACACCGTCATTGGTGTATCTGACGGTCTCGGGCTACGGTACGGGACATGTTTTCCGCTCGACAAATAGCGGAGCGAACTGGACGGACATAAGCAGCAACCTGCCAAACATTCCAACCGCCGCCTTTATTATCGATCCGCTGACGCCAACGACTCTTTATGCCGGAACAGACATCGGTGTATTCAGATCGACGGATGACGGCGTGACCTGGGCCGTGTTCAGTACAGGAATGCCGCCGGTTCCCATAATGCAGTTTGCGGCGCAGGCGGGCGGTTTGATTCAGGCCGCCACCTATGGCCGCGGCGTTTACGAATTGGCCACTACGGTATCACCAACACCTACGCCGACACCGACTCCAACACCTTCGCCGTCGGCAACACCAACACCTACGTTGACCCCAACGCCTACTCCGACACCTTCACTTGCAACAGTGGATGGCAAGGTAGTGACATCTGACCTCCGTGGCCTGCGCAACGCCACCGTGTCAATGACAGATTCGCTCGGCGTCGTGCGAACTGCAACAACCAGCTCGTTCGGATTTTTCTCGTTCGATAATGTACCTTCGGGTCAGACGTACACGGTAAGGGTGTCATCACGATTGTTTCGTTTTAGCCCCAAAACCATTCAGGTCAACGGGAACCTTACGCTCCCGGACTTTGTCGGACTGGAGTAAGTCGTTAAGCTGTTAGTCAAAAAACGTCGCGTGTGCTGTATTCGGGCCTGACCTTTCAGGCCCGCTAAAATTGATTGTTCGGGGGGCCAGAGGTCGAGAAGAAGATTCCAAAAACCCCACGGTTTCCATTTTAGGGAACCCAACTTATGACGGAGTTCGAGAGAGAACACCGCGAATCGGATTAACGACCGGTGACATTACGTCATACAAGCCCGACTTGCTTCAGAAGTTGTGAAAACCTGGGGTCGGATCGGAGCGGATCGCATTTTGGCTCAATATTTAAATAGACGACCAGGACCGAATGGGAATCGACGGCCTTTGCGAGCCACGCAAATGCTTCCTTACGGTTTCCCGTTGCAATGTAAATAAGTGCCATATTAAAGGGATCGATAAATTCGCGCTTAGAACGGAGTTTTAGATTCTCGACTATCTCTTTTGCTTCTGCCTTTTTTCCCGACGATGCGTAAGCGAACCCCAGTTCGGCCATAACCGCCGGAACATCTCCCGATGGCAGTGTCCGCGCTTTGTTCAAATCGGCGATAGCCTTATCGTACATGCCCTTCTGCTCATAAACGTTTGCCCTTAAGAGGTACGCCATGTAGATGTCGGATTCAGGCTGCAGCAACTGGTCGGCCAATTCCAGCGCCTCATCATACCGTCGCTCCGCGTAATAGGACCAGCCGAGTTCATAGACGAGCATTGTCGAAAGCGGATCTATTTCGCGAGCCTTCCTTATTTCGTCTATTGCCTCATCCGCCTGACCGATCGCTTCCAGATATCCACAGTAGAAATGATGCCCGTCGCCGTAATTCGTACTGACTTCAATCGTAGCCTGATAGGCCGGATCGAGTTCCTTAGCCCGATCGGCCTCGAGTCGGGCACCGGCCCAGTCCCATTCGAGGAAGAGTTTTACGCTTCCCATCGAGATATGAGCATCGGCAAGCGTCGGGTCAAGCTCTATGGCCCGGGCAGCCGCCGCCTTTGCTTTTGGCAATACCTCGATGGGAGGCATGAAATCCTGGGCAAGAATGATGTATGAGTCAGCCAGTCCGGTATAGGCAAGTGCGAAATTAGGGTCCTTATTGATGGCCAGATTGTAATATTCGATGCTTCGCCTGAGAGAGTCCTCGGTAAGCTGATTCCAGTAAAAACGACCTTTCAGAAATAACTGATAGGCCTCAACGTCGTTCGTATTTCGCCGTGCCAGCGTCGTTTCCTTGTTACCGTTCAACTTGTAACCGAGCTTGGCTATCACCCCTTTTGCGATCTCGTCCTGAACGGCGAAAATGTCCTCGATCCCTCGGTTACGGGATTCGTTCGACCACAGGATACGGCCGTCGTCCGTACTGATCAGGCGCACCGCGACCCGCACCGAAGAGCCTTCTTTGCGCACACTTCCCACGAGGACGGCCGCGACATTCAGCCGTCGACCGATGTCCTGCGGCTCATCGTCGCCTCCCTTGTATCTAAAAGCTGTCGTTCGGGGAACGATCTTTAATTCGCGTATCTGTGAAAGCTCCGCGATGATGCTTTCGGTTACTCCGTCGCTGAAATATTCTTCAGACATATTTCCGGAAAGATTCCGAAGCGGAAGAATGGCTATCGAGGCGATCTGGGATGAAGGCGACGTGGCACGCATACGCAGGTACAATGCTCCTGCCAGGCCAAAAACAAGACATGCAATAGCGGCGGTCCACGGCCAGAATTTCCGCCGTGCAGCTATTAGCTTTCCACGCGGCTGACGTATGTCGAGGCGTTTGTCCGAGTCATCTTCTTCAATTAAGACATGTAAAGAGCGCGTCCGTTCGATTTGTATGGACGAAGAGGGTTGACCCAGCTGTTCTTCGACGGGGCCTATAAATCTATAGCCCTCGGCCCAATGCGTTTCGATGAATCGCGGATTTTCGCCTCTATCATTGAGAGCTTTGCGTATAGCGCCGACACATTTTGTTAGCGTTTCTTCGTAAACGTCGTGTCCATCCCAAAAATTTTCGAGCAGTTCATGGCGCGAAACCATACGCTCGCGGTTTTCGATCAGATAAAGCAAAACGCCGAAAGGTTTTTTTGTGAGATGAATTGCGTTGCCGTTAACGGACAAGCGGCGGCTGTCGGGTTCTAGTTCAAACTCGCCTAAAAAATAACTCGTTTTTATCGCGACTGCCATAAAACTTTCAATTGCGCCGTTATTTCCGATTCATTTCGGTTTGATTTCCGAAAGTTTTCAGGATTTCCCTGGCACATAAAACGAAAATGAAACCTCGGAAAATATTTGGGCTGTCATTGAACGGGTATTTTATCACGAACACAAAAAATGAAAAGAAAAATCGAAATAGTTGCAGTTGAGCGGGTTCGCATCATTGGCGGCAGCGGTCAGTCGTTTTGTCCGGTCTGTCAAAACTTTGCCGAGTTTCTAACTACAATGCAAGCCGCCGCAATTGCCAGAGTCAGAACCGAAGCCGTTCGATGCTGGCTCATCAAAGGCATAGCTCACGGCACAAAAACCGTCGGCGGACGCCATCGCGTCTGCCGCAACTCGCTCTTTCAAAATGTTCACGAAAATTCAACAGTGGAGAAAAAAGATGAAAAGAATTTATTTGGCGATATTTTTAACAGGTTGCTACCTGATGTTCGGTAATCCAACGGCAAGCATGCATGCCGTTGATTCAAATCAAACCGCGAAGCCGCAACTCGCGGAGAAACCGGTTCGAATTAATGATCAAGGTGAACCGTGGTTAAAGTTTGAGAACTCAAAGGACCTGCCGACCGTTTATGAAGGTTCACGCAGTTTAACGCAGGCTTTTGTGAATGATCAGCCGCAGCCACTTTCATTGGCAACGGCGGATTTTGACGAAGACGGCATGCCGGACATCGTTACCGGCTACGCGATGATTGACGGCGGGGCGTTGTCGATGCGACGCGGCAATGTGGATGCCATTTATCCAAACACGCCGGAGGCTGTGTTGAGAAGAGGAGAAGGGGGAAAGGGGAGAGTGAGCGAGCCTAAACCGTTTCTTTCGGAAGCAAAAGTTTTTGCTGTGCCCGAAAAAATTGACTTTATGGCGGCTGGCGATTTTGATGCGGATGGGCATTGGGATGTGGTCGCGGCGGGCAAGGGTGGAAACGCTCTTTTTGTTTTAGCGGGGGACGGAAAGGGCAATTTCAGCGAACCGCGAAAAATCGAATTGGCGGGCAATATAACGGCTTTGACGGCCGGCGAGATAAATCGTGCAGATGGATTGACGGATGTGATCGTAGGAATTGAAAGAAACGGCAATGCACAAGCCCTGGTTTTTGAATCACCCGCAGGCGCCCTAAATCGAACAATGCCCGAGGAATTTGCACTGCCCGCCGAAGCGACCTCTCTCTCCATTGGACAGCTTGACGATAAAGCCCCGTTCGATCTGGCGATTGCAACAGGAAACCATTTGCTCGTCGTTCACGGGCGTGACCGCCGGTTATCGGTTCGGATGGGTGAACAAGATATCGCCCCGCCAGCGGTCGTTGACGAACAAATTTTACCGTTTGAAATTTCTTCGCTCGTTGTGGGTGAATTTGACCAAAGCACTATTGACCGCAGTGAGATCGCTTTGCTCGACCAGAGGGGGAATCTTCATTTTGCCGTGCGAAATGGCGATCATTGGCAAACGAACGAAACTTTGCGTGTTGCGGACGAGGAAAATTCTTTTTCCGGCGAACGATTCTTGATAAAAACGGAATCTTCCACAGCGTCGGGCAGCGACTTGGCAGTTGTTGATCCATCAAAAGATCACCTGCTGTTGGTGGCAACGGGAGCGGATTCAAAACATTTTGTCGCAGCTCAGTTTGACGGGACGGGCGAAATATCCGCCGTGCGGTCGATGCGTCTGAATGCGGACGCGCGTGACGATTTGGTGATTCTCGATAAAAACAATTCCGCACCCAAGGTTTTACTAACTGCGCCGAACGCGACTTTTACGGTTACAAATACGAACGACAGCGGCGCGGGTTCGCTGCGGCAGGCAATTCTTAGTCACAACGCGACTGCTGGCGGAAACACGATAAATTTTAATATCTCCGGTTCGCCGCCTTTCACAATCAACTTTTTATCGTCTCTTCCGACAATTACAACGAACGGGTTGTTGATTGATGCAACGACTCAACCGGGCTTTGCAGGCGTTCCGAATGTCGTACTCAATTCCAACGGAGCGTCGAACGGACCTGAAGGCATTTCGATTTTCAGCGATAACAACGTCGTGCGCGGACTCGTGATTACAAAAATGGGCGGTCCCGGAATAATTGTCGGAGATACTGCAATCTCGGCGGAAACCTATGACAACAATATCTTCGAGGGAAATTACATCGGCATCGGCGCAAACGGAACCGGCACGCAGCAGACGACCGGAAACGCCGGACAAGGTATTATAATGCGCCGCTCCAACAATAATTTAATCGGCGGAACTGTTCCGGCGGCTCGCAATGTTATTTCGGCAAATGCAGGTGAAATTGCTACCGGCGACGGCGGGCTGTCCGGAGACCCATCCGGTAACATCATTCGCGGAAATTACATCGGAACGGACGCGACCGGAACGCAGAGTTTGAATACCAACGGCGGCGGCATTAGCTTTTCCGCGCGAACCAGTTTCATCGTCGGTGGCACGATTGCCGGAGCGCGTAATATAATTTCCGGCAACACAAGCGGTATTTCGCTAGGCAACTCATCGAGCGGTCTGGTGCAGGGTAACTACATCGGCACGGACGCGACGGGAACGATTTCCGCGCGTAACGGCGTCGGCATTGCCGGAAGCAACTGCGGCAATGCGGTTTCAATCGGCGGGACGACACCGGCAGCTGGCAACGTAATTTCCGGCAATACGAGCATCGGAATAAATTCCGGGGGAGGCTGCTCGAATATGTCAAACGGCTTGACGATTCAAGGCAATTACATCGGAACGCGAGCCGATGGAACAAGTCCGCTGCCGAACCAAACCGGAATCAGAATCGAGGCGGCTTTTATTCGAGACGTAACAGTCGTCGGTGGAACGACGCCGGGAACGGGTAATATCATCGCTTTCAACAGCCAATTTGGAGTCAACGTAACCGGCGCGCCGTCCCCGGACAGCGGCGGCGGAACTATCTTGGGTAACTCGATCTATTCAAACGACGATTTGGGAGTAGGAACCGGATTAGGAATTGATATTTCCCCAAACGGTGTAAATCTTAACGACCCGGGCGATGCCGATATAGGTCCCAACGGACTGCAAAACTTCCCGGTTCTGAATTCAGCTAACAGCGCGACCGGCAATACAATCGTCAATTTTTCGTTTAGCAGCAAAACGAATATGCAGTATCGCGTCGAGTTTTTTGCCAATCCGTCGTGCGACCCGACCGGATTCGGCGAAGGCAAGAACTATCTTGGAACGAAAAGCGTAACGACTGACGCGGGCGGCAATGTTACCGATGATTTCAGCATTCCCGCGACCAGCGTCGATGTTTCGTTTATCACGGCGACCGCAACGGCAAACACCGGAATCACTCCTGTGCCAAGCTATACTTCTGAATTTTCGAGGTGCTTGGCGAATGTTGTCTCTGTCTCAGGGCGCGTGTTGACTTCCGATGGTCGCGGGCTGAGAAATGCCATGGTTTCAATAAGCGATTCGAACGGTGTCGCTCGAACGGCGACGACCAGCTCATTCGGCTTTTATTTCTTTGACAATATCTTAACGGGCGGCCCATACACGATCCGAGTTTCGTCACGGCTTTTCCGCTTTGCCCCCCGTACATTACAGGTTACCGGCAACGTCTCGGATGCCGACTTTGTCGGCCTCGAATGATATATGACCATCCAATAAATTAGCCTCAAGGCGGTCGTCGGGCCGCCTCTTAGTGATTTGGAGTAACGGGCGAAAATCAAAAGATCGTTTTAGGTCGACTACTTATCAACTGAAAACGAAACCGTGGTTACTAAGGCTGCGGTTTTTCTTGTATAATTGCCTGTTTAAACGATGCCTAGACGCGACGATATACATAAAATTCTGATCATTGGCTCGGGCCCGATTGTCATCGGGCAGGCCTGCGAATTCGACTATTCCGGCACCCAGGCGTGCCGTGCGCTCATGCAGGAAGGCTATGAGGTCGTGCTTGTCAATTCCAACCCGGCGACGATCATGACCGACCCTGAGATCGCGGATCGCACCTATATCGAGCCGCTCACGATCGAAACATTGACCGCGATCATCGAAAAAGAACGCCCGGACGCTCTACTGCCGACAGTGGGAGGTCAAACCGGCCTGAATCTCTCGGTTGAACTGTATGAGGCCGAAATTCTGGACAAGTTCGGCGTCCAAATGATCGGGGCGAATATCAACGCGATCAAGGTCGGCGAAGACCGCGAGCTTTTCAAAGCGGCGATGGATGAGATCGGTATTCCGAGTTGTAAGGGCGGGTTTGCACACACTTGGGAGGAAGCGGCGATGATAGTCGAAACAACCGGCTACCCGGCAATCGTCCGTCCGTCATTCACACTCGGTGGCACCGGCGGTGGCACAGCTTATAACCCCGAGGAATTTGAGGAAATAGCCCGCGGTGGCCTCGCTGCGTCGCCGAATTCGCAGATATTGGTCGAGGAGTCAATACACGGTTGGAAGGAATTCGAACTTGAGGTCATGCGTGACCTAAACGATAACGTTGTAATCGTCTGCTCGATTGAGAATTTCGACCCGATGGGCGTCCACACCGGCGATTCGATCACTGTGGCGCCGGCCCAAACGCTCACGGACGTCGAATATCAACGGCTGCGTGACATGTCGAAAGCATGTATCCGCAAGGTCGGCGTCGAAACCGGAGGCTCAAACATCCAATTTGCCGTCAATCCGGCAAATGGCGATGTGCGGATAATCGAGATGAATCCGCGCGTCTCCCGTTCGTCGGCGCTCGCCTCAAAAGCGACCGGATTTCCGATAGCCAAGATCGCAGCTAAACTCGCCGTCGGCTACACGCTCGACGAGATACCCAACGACATCACAAAAAAGACGCCTGCGTCGTTCGAACCGACAATCGATTACGTTGTAACGAAGATCCCAAAGTGGGCGTTCGAGAAATTCCCCGGAGCCGAAGACGTGCTCGGAACGCAGATGAAATCTGTCGGCGAAGTGATGGCGATCGGCCGTACTTTTAAGGAATCCCTGTTTAAAGGGCTGCGTTCACTCGAAGCCGTTAAACCATTGCGTCTAAAAGATGTTCCGGATGCTGAACTGCAACGCAAATTGGCCAGGCCAAACTCGCAACGGTTCTCGTATATCACCTACGCATTGCAGATCGGATATTCGATCCAAGAGATCCATCGACTTACCAAAATCGATCCGTGGTTCCTCGATCAATTGCAGCAGGTGATGACGCTGCAGGAGCAATTCGATAATAAAAAGCTCGAAGATGTTTCGAGCGACCTAATGCAATGCTCGAAGGAATTTGGACTGTCGGATCGCCGTCTTTCTTTCCTTACGGACTCACCTGAACTCAATGTACGTAAATATAGGCAATCATTAGGGATCAAGCCAGTCTATAAGCGCGTCGATACGTGCGGTGCAGAATTCGACTCCTTCACGCCGTATCTCTACTCGACGTACGAAGAGGAGTGCGAGGCCGAGCCGACCGACCGGCGAAAGATCATGATTCTGGGCTCCGGGCCGAATCGTATCGGCCAGGGAATCGAGTTTGATTACTGCTGCTGCCACGCGAGTTTTGCCCTGCATGACGCCGATTTTGAGACGATAATGGTCAACTGCAATCCCGAGACCGTTTCGACAGATTATGACACATCGGACCGTTTGTATTTCGAACCGCTTACGTTCGAAGACGTTATGAATATCGTCGATGTCGAAAAACCAGAGGGCGTTATTGTCCAATTTGGCGGCCAGACGCCGCTGAATCTTGCCGGCCGGCTGCACGCCGCCGGAGTCCCGATCATAGGCACTTCGCCGGACTCGATCGACCTTGCGGAGGACAGAAAGCGGTTCGGAGCCTTGCTCGACGAGCTTAATATCCCGTGTCCCGATAACTCAAGTGTTACGTCAGCCGATGAAGCTAAAACTGTTGCAAATAAAATAGGTTATCCAATTGTTGTTCGCCCGAGTTTTGTACTTGGCGGCCGCGCAATGGCGATCGTGTATGACGACCAGACATTGGACGAATATATGCGCTCGGCGGTTGACGCGTCGCCCGAAAAACCGATCCTGATCGACAAATTCCTCGAGCGTGCGGTCGAGATAGATGTTGACGCGCTCGCCGATGAATCAACGGTCGTGATCGCAGGAATTCAGGAACATATTGAGGAAGCGGGAATTCATTCCGGTGATTCGTCCAGCGTGTTACCGGCTCAAAAGTTAGCGGTCGAGCATCTCGAAACGATCCAACACTATACCGGGCTTCTTGCAAAGGCGCTGAAAGTTGTCGGGTTGATGAACATCCAGTTTGCTATCAAGGAAGACCGTGTATATGTGCTTGAGGTCAATCCGCGCGCGTCTCGGACGGTGCCCTTTGTCGCGAAAGCGACCGGCGTTCCAATAGCAAAGATCGCTTCTTTAGTAATGGCTGGAAACAAAAAGCTTGCCGATTTTCATCTGCCGGACGTGTTGCCCGTGCCGAAAATTTTCGTAAAATCGCCGGTGTTTCCATTCAAAAAATTTGCCGGAGTCGATCCGGTTCTCGGCCCTGAGATGCACTCGACCGGCGAGGTCATGGGAGTCGGCGTGACCTTTGGCGAGGCATACGGCAAAGCTATGGAGGGTGCCGGGTTGAAACTGCCGCTTGCCGGAAAGGCGTTTATCTCTGTAAATAGTGGGGATAAAGGCCAGGCCGTCTTGCTCGCCCGACGACTGGATAAGCTCGGTTTCAAACTCGTCGCGACTTTCGGCACAGCAAACCGGCTTCGCGAAGTCGGATTGACATGCGAAACCGTTTTTAAGGTCAACGAAGGCCGTCCAAATATTGCCGACCTCATCCGTCAGGGCGAGATTGCCGTCATCATCAACACCCCGCTCGGCAAAGCCTCATTCTACGACGAACAAGCTATCCGCAAGGCCGCGCTGCA
Source organism: Pyrinomonadales bacterium (assembly GCA_038227175.1). Classification (GTDB taxonomy): domain Bacteria; phylum Acidobacteriota; class Blastocatellia; order Pyrinomonadales; family Pyrinomonadaceae; genus OLB17. Next base: position 28,972 of record JBBRPZ010000027.1, read on the forward strand.
ATTCAATGTTCCGTGCGTAACCACAATGACCGGAGCCGAGGCTCTGATTGAGGCGATCGGCACGAAAATGTTGGAGAAACACGTTACCGTTCGAAGCCTACAAGAAATACACGAAGATTCTAACCACAGAGTACACAGAGAAAACGGAGTTTAGAAAAAGGGGTCATAGCAGATCTGTGGACTCTGTGTTCTCTGTGGTGAAATTCCTGAAAGTCCTTCAAATCTTGACCAATCCCGCTCTTTACCCTAACTTATAGTAAAGTTTTCAGAAATTAGTATTTCTAACATAAACATGACTGAATCGCAGGATCGCGAGATCATCGGCGGGCATTTGCTCGTCATCGGTGGGGCCGAGGATAAATATAACGAGCGGCGGATACTGAAGAAGTTTCTCGAATTGGCGGGCGGTGACGCGGCCGAGGTGCTGATCGTGCCCGTCGCGTCGGACTTTCCTGAGTTTGCGGCGGACGTTTATATCCAGGCATTTCGCAATCTCGGCGTCGCAAACCCGCGTGTTTTGAGGGCTACTTCGCGACAGGACATCGTCCAGGCTGACGTCGAAAAGCTGACCGATGGTGTTACGGGCGTATTTATGACGGGAGGCGATCAGATGCGGCTGGTTTCGCTGCTTGGCGGCACTAAGCTCGCCGAGGCATTGCGAAAAAAAGTACGCGAAACCAATGTCGTCATGGCCGGAACGAGCGCCGGCGCGGCGGCAATGAGCACCTCGATGATCGTTCGCGGCGAGCCCAGCTCGCATCCGCACAAGAATGCCGTCAAACTCTCGCCCGGTCTCGGGTTCCTGAAAAATATTATCATCGACCAGCACTTTAGCGAACGCGGACGTATCAGCCGCCTCATCACGGCGGTCTCGTATAACCCGTACAATCTTGGCATAGGGATTGATGAGAATACGGCGATCATCTTGGACGGTAAGGGAATACTTGAGGTGTTTGGGCAGGGGTCTACTACAATCGTTGATGGCTCAGAAATTACTTTCAATGAGATAGCCGAAGTTGCTGATAATGAAGCATTTAGTATTTGCGGCGTACAGTTTCACGTATTGCGTGATGGACTCGTGTACAATTATTTCGACCGGCATCCGATACAACCAACAAACGAATTCTTGCTGCCTGATCTTGGATAGGAGTTAAACAACGGATTACACGGATTTTCTCGGATAAATTCCTCTTATTTCTTGCTTGAAAGCCGTGTTAATCTGCGTAAATCAGTTGTTAATAAACTTATGGAAATATTAGAGATACGCACCCTTCGCGGGCCGAACTACTGGAGCGGCTATTGGAAAAAGCTCATCATTATGCGCCTCGATATCGGAGCGTACGAGAAGAAGCCAACCAACAAGATCAAAGGTTTTTACGATCGAATGGTCGACGTTATGCCCTCGCTTGTCTCGCATGGCTGCAGCTACGGCGAGGAAGGCGGGTTTCTAAAGCGCGTCACTGAGGGTACCTGGGCGGGCCACGCGATCGAGCATTTCGCTCTCGAATTACAGACTCTTTCCGGCATGGACACCGGCTATGGCCGGACGCGCGAGACGGGCGAAAAGGGCATTTATAACGTCGTTTACAGCTATCTTGAGGAAGAGGTGGGCCGATTTGCGGGCCGATCGGCGGTACGGCTGTGGCTCGATCTTGCTGAGGGTAACGACCTTGCGGAGATAAAAGCGGGACTTGCCAAAGACATTCAGGAGATGCGTGAGATCCGCGAGAATGTTCGGTTTGGGCCGTCGACCGGCTCGCTGGTCGAGGAGGCTGATAATCGCGATATACCGTTTATTCGGCTTAACGATCAATCGCTTGTCCAACTTGGCTACGGCGTCCACCAAAAGCGGATTCAGGCGACGACGACCGTCAATACAAATATGATCTCGGTCGATATCGCGGGCAATAAACACGCGACCAAGAAATTGCTCGGCGACATGGGCGTGCCTGTGCCGAAAGGTTACCGCATACGCGATATCGAAGACCTCGAAGATACTATAAGTAATGTTGGCTATCCTGTTGTTATCAAACCGCTTGATGGCAATCATGGTAAAGGTGCGACCGTCGGTATTACGGCTCTTGACGATGCTAAGATCGCCTTTGAAAAAGCTAAAGAATATTCAAGATATATCATCGTCGAAAAGCAGCTGATCGGAGCTGATTTTCGCGCGTTGGTGGTAAATAACCGGCTGATCGCGGTTGCCGAGCGTATTCCCGCCCACATCGTCGGAGACGGCAAGAGTACGATCCAAACATTGATCGAGAAAACGAACGAAGATCCGCGTCGCGGTTATGGCCATGAAAATGTTTTGACGCAGATCGACATTGACGGCCAGACCCAGCGTTGCATTAATAAGGCCGGCTACACGCTGGACACCAAACTTAAAAAAGGCGAGATGCTGCATCTGAAAACAACCGCAAATATTTCGACCGGCGGCACGGCCATCGACTGTACCGACGAGGTGCATCCCGAGAACGTATTTTTGTTTGAGCGAATTGCGAGGATAATAGGCCTAGATGTTGCAGGTGTTGATGTCATCGCACCCAATGTCTCCGAACCGCTGAGCGAGACCGGCGGTGGGGTCATCGAGGTCAACGCCGCTCCCGGATTTCGCATGCACCTCTCTCCAAGCGAGGGAATCGGGCGTAATGTCGCCGAACACGTCATTGATATGCTTTTTCCGCCGGGAACGCCGGCGCGTATCCCAATCTTTGCGATCACAGGAACAAATGGTAAGACGACAACGACGCGATTAATTGCCCATATTCTCAAAAACAGCGGCCGCACGGTCGGGTTTACGACCACTGACGGCACATATATCGGTAATCAACAGATCGTTGCGGGCGATAATACGGGCCCGGTTTCGGCCCAGCTCGTGTTAAAAGACCCGACAGTAGATGTTGCGGTACTTGAGACGGCACGCGGCGGTATTATTCGCTCGGGACTAGGCTTTGATTACTGCGACATCGGTGTCGTGATGAATGTCGCGGCCGATCACCTGGGCCTGAAAGATGTCAACACGCTTGAGGACCTTGCCCGCGTAAAATCGGTTGTGCCGCGTGCCGTGTCAAAGAAAGGTTACGCCGTGCTGAATGCCGAAGACCCGCTCGTCTATAAAATGAAAGAGATGGTCGACGGCAAGGTCGTGTGTTTTTCGATGGACGAAAATCATCCGAATATAAAACGGCGTGCCGAACGCGGACGCATCTCGTGCGTGTACGAAAATGGGTACGTCACGATCCTCAAAGGCAAGTGGAAGGTGCGGATCGAAAAGGCACTTAATATACCGCTGACTTACGGCGGGCGGGCGGAGTTTATGGTGCAAAATGTGCTCGCGGCGACGCTTGCGTGCTTTGTCCACGGCGTTTCCCTCGAAGACCTCCGCACCGGCCTGACGACATTTAACGCCGGCATGGCGCAGACGCCCGGACGGCTTAATTTTGTTGAGATCGGTGATGTCACCGTGCTGATGGACTACGCCCATAACCCTGCCGGACTCAGAGGTTTAACGAACTTTATCTCGAAGCTACCTAATAAATATCGCACCTGCGTTCTTAACGGAACAGGCGATCGTCGCGACGACGATATTCGCGAATTTGGCCAGATCGCCGGCGAAAACTTTGACCGCATCGTTATCCGAACCGGCGACTACTTACGCGGACGCAAGCCCGAGGAACTGCATAAGTTATTGCAGGAGGGCATCGCCCGGAGCAAGAAAGTACCCACCGTCCGCGTCATCCCGGAAAGCCGCGCCGCGATCCATCACGCGATCAAATACGGACGCAAAGGCGAGCTCGTGGTTACGCTGGCCGACCGCGTGCCAGACGATATTAAGTATGTGCAGGAATATCGGGATATTTTTAACAAAAAGAAGGAAGGCTGACTAGCGGAAAATATCGGTTCTTATCTCGCCATCGGTCGAGATAAAACCGCGATACATGCCTTCCGAATTGAATGGCAGAGTGATGTTGCCGCATGTGTCTAATGCGATCAGCCCGCCTTCGCCATGGATCTCGGTCAAATGTTCGATGGCTTCGCTGGCGGCGTCGACTAGACTCAGGCCCTTATATTTCATCCGAGCGGCCAGGTCATAGGCGGTGACGCTGCGAATAAAATACTCGCCGTGGCCGGTGCATGAGACGGCGCAGATGTCGTCCGCGTATGTACCTGAGCCGATAAGTGGCGTGTCCCCGACGCGGCCGAAATTTTTGTTGGTCATGCCGCCCGTCGACGTGGCGGCGGCGAGATGGCCGTGGATGTCACACGCGACGGAGCCCACCGTGCCTAAAGGCTTAGTCCCAAGTCCAATGTCCAATGTCCAATGTTCTGAGTCTGAATCTGTCGGGCTTTGGGCTTTGGGCTTTGGACTTTGGACGTTCTCCGTGTGATCGAGTTGCACGCGGCCCTCTGCCATGGCTTCCTGTAGCTGTAGCCAGCGGTGCTCGGTGAAGAAATACTCGTCCGGGGCCATTTCAACGCCGACCTGCTCGCCAAATTGGATCGCACCTTCGCCTGCCAACAGCACGTGTTCGGTCCGCTCCATCACCAGCCGGGCTAGCTTTACTGGATTTTTGATGTTTTTGACCGAGGCGACTGCTCCGGCTTTCAATGAACTTCCGTCCATTATCGATGCGTCCATTTCCTGCTCGCCTTCGTGCGTGAAAACCGAGCCCCGACCGGCATTAAACAGTGGGAAATCCTCGAGCGAGGCAGTCGCTGTCTCGACCGCGTCGAGCGACGAACCACCGGAAGACAATATCGCCCAACCCGCTTTCAAGGCGTTTTCGAGGCCATTGCGGTATTCACGCTCGAGATCGGGCGTCATTTGTGAACTGAGGATCGTTCCCGCTCCACCGTGAATCGCTAATGCTATTTTGTTCATAACTAGATTTCACCACAAAGGCACAAAGGACACAAAGAAAGAATCTTTACTACAGAGAAAGAATTTTTTACCGCAGATGAACGCGGGTGTACGCAGATTTTAAACAAAAAAAACATCTGTGTTCATCTGCGTTCATCTGCGGTTAAATATTCCTGATTTTCTCTGCGTCTCAACGGTTCAGTGATTATTTTTAGGAATAATTTCAACATTACAACTTTGTTTAACTAGGTAAAACCATCAAGGTTTACCACCTTATCCGAAAAGGCAATTGCTCTATGAGAGCAAACGCAAAGCCGAGACCTCGATAAAACAGGGCGTCCGGCTGCCGAAGTGAGGTCTTGATGAACAAAAAATTCTTCTTTTTTCTGGGTTTCTTTGCCATTCTGGCATCCGTCTCTTTCGCCCAGACAAATAATTTTCAGCCTGCAGCCTCGCTAAAAACCGTTCACGGCGTCGACACCGCGCCTGAGACCAAATCAGCAATAAATATCGGCTCGGTTGAGCGGGCGGCGTTTCGTCTGCTCAATCAAAAACGCACCGAAAACGGGTTGCACTCGCTCATGTGGAGCGACGATCTCGAACGCGTGGCCCGTATTCACTCGCAGAATATGGCCGATCTCCAATTTTTTAGCCACAAGGGAATCGATGGCAAGATGGTCAGCGACCGGGCGGATTGCCTCGGCGTGGGCAACTGGCGTTCGATCGGCGAAAACATCGCGTTTACGCGTGGTTTTAGCGATCCGGTTGAAAAGGCTGTCGATCTTTGGCTCGATTCGCCATCACACCGGCAGAACCTGATGGACCAGAATTGGAAGGAATCGGCTGTGGGCGTCGCAGTTGCGGTGGATGGTTCGTATTATTTCACGCAGGTGTTTTTGTTAAGAAAATAAGAATTTAACGCGGATTAACGCGGATGAGGACGGATTTCCACAGATCTGGGATGATGCTGTGGAAATCCTTTTTCATTGTCGAGAGTGAACCGGTTGCTCCCGGCTAAGTCTTTCTTTATGCTGAAACGATGCAGCCTGCGTTTACACTTCCGTCATTTGCCAAGATCAATTGGATGCTGCGTATTTTGGGGAAACGTGGCGACGGCTTTCACGAGCTTTTTACGATCTTTCAGACGATCTCGCTGCATGATACGCTTTCGTTTGAAGAAAGCGACCGACTGGAACTGACTTGTGATAATCCAAACGTTCCGACCGACGAGCGGAATTTAATACTCAGGGCGGCGTTGACGCTGCAAGACGCGTCCGGTACAACGAAAGGTGCTCGAATACGGCTTAAAAAACGAATTCCATCGCCGGGTGGCCTCGGGGGTGGATCTTCGAACGCGGCTACTGCACTGGCCGGTCTGAAACATCTCTGGCAGTTGGATATTATCGATGATTACCCACTTTGGGTGATTGCCAAGTCACTTGGCTCCGATGTTCCTTTCTTTTTACATGGTGGTACCGCGATTGGGACAGGGCGGGGTGAGGTCACAGAATCCATCAGCGATGTCGATGAGAGATACATTCTCGTCGTGACGCCGGATGTCCCTGTCTCGACCCGCGATGCGTTCAACGGAATTGCGGCGTACAGCTTGACAACAGAAGCCCAAGAACGTAATCTTGCTGTTTGCCGAAAAGAAGCTGAATCCTTGGATTTACGCCATTCGGTATTGATAAATGATTTTGAAGCGAGCGTATTTGACGCTTATCCTGAGATCAAGCGAGTGAAAGACACGTTGCTTGAGCTTGGTGCAGTAAACGCCGCCATGAGCGGCAGCGGAGCAAGCGTCTTCGCAATATTTGACAAACAAGAGACACGGCAAGCTGCACAGAAAGCCCTTGATCGAGAGATCAACTGGCGAAAGTTTGCCGTAGCAACCATTTCGCGGGACCAGTACCGCGAAGCACTGATGTGTTAGGTTGTTTCCGTTTAGTTTCTTAAAAATTCGCATTGGGGCGTAGCCAAGTGGTAAGGCACCGGTCTTTGGATCCGGCATTCGTAGGTTCGAGTCCTCCCGCCCCAGCCAATTTTGATTTTTAAACGGACGAGTCTCATGTGAGGTCGTCCGTTTTTTATGTCCGTCAAACTTTAGTTTGACGAGGTTTCGCTGGAATGTAAGCTGGCATCGACAAACTGAAGTTTGTTGGACATTATGAGCGTTACAGGAAAAATCAAGGTCTTTGCGGGTACGGCCCATCCGGCACTTGCTTTGGAAATATGCGAACATCTCGATTGCGAACTCGGAAAGGCCAATAACGACCGGTTTTCGGATGGTGAGTTTAATTTTAGCATCGGCGAGAATGTACGCGGCTCAGACGTATTTATCGTACAACCGACGTGCCCGCCGAGCGACCGCCACCTGATGGAATTGTTGATAATGATCGACACGTTTATCAGGGCCTCGGCCGAACGCGTGACCGCCGTTATCCCATATTTTGGGTATGCCCGGTCGGATAAAAAAGATCGTCCGCGTGTGCCGATCACGGCAAAGCTTGTGGCGAATTTGATAACCAAGGCCGGAGCCGAGCGTGTTTTGACGATTGATCTGCATGCGTCGCAGATACAAGGGTTTTTTGATATTCCGGTCGATCATTTATATGCGGCGCCTATCGTGGTCGAGTATTTTAAGGCGAATCCGATCGAAAATCTGATCGTCGTCGCACCCGACACCGGCGGAGCCGAGCGGGCAAGAGCTTATGCAAAGCGGCTGAATGCCGGCCTCGCACTTTGCGACAAACGGCGTGAGCGCGCGAACGAGGCGGATGTGATGAACATCGTCGGCGACGTTCGAGGCAAAAATTGTTTGATAATCGACGACATGTGCGACACCGGCGGTACGATCTGTAAGGTCGCCGAGGCATTACACAAGGCTGGTGCGACCGCGATATTTGCGTGCTTTACGCACGGCGTGCTTTCAGGTGCCGCGGTCGAGAACATTCGCAATTCGCATTTGGAAAAGGTGATCGTGACCAACACGATACCGATTCGCGAAAATGGTTTGCCGCTCGTCAAGGGCGGAAAGATCGAGGTTTTGAGCGTCGCCAAGCTGCTGGCTTCGGCGATCAAATCGATACATGACGAGACGAGTGTTTCGTCGCTGTTTATTTAGTCTAATGTCCAAAGTCCAATGTCCAAAGTTATTTGGAGCCGGGAAAAATTTGGACTTTGGACCTTGGACTTTGGACTAGAGGAATTATGGCAGAAAAAGTAACAGTAAGGGCAGTAAAACGTGAGACCCGCGGTAAGAATACAAATCGCCGTTTGCGTGTCGAGGGCAAGATCCCGGTCATCGTTTATGGCGGAGGTTCGCAGAACCTCGCGGCGACGGCGGATTTGAAGGACCTGGCTGCGATCCTGCGTTCGGATTCGGGTGTGAATACGGTATTTGGACTCGATATCGAGGGTGAGGGCATCAACGATGTCATTTTTCAGGCCCGTCAGATCCACGCGGTACATGGCCGTTTGATCCACGCCGATCTTCGCCGCTTTGCAAAGGGCGAGAAGATCGAAATGACGGTGCCGGTCCATCTGACAGGCCACGCAAAAGGCCTCGAAGAGGTTGGGGCCGTTCTTTCACAAGTACTGCGCGAGATCAAGGTGCTGTGCGAACCGGCCAACACGCCGGATTCGATTGACGTTGACGTTTCCGAACTGGATGCGGGCCACTCGCTGCACGTTGCCGACCTGAAAGTCGGTGCGGGCGTCGAGATACTGGATAATCCGGAAGCGGTCGTCGCGACGATCGTCACGGTCAAGGAAGTCGAGCTTGAGCCGCAGACGGAAGCCGGTGCCGAACCGGGAGTCGTCGGTGAAGAGCCTGCTGCCGAGCCTGAAGGCGGCGAATAAGCGGAGATGCCAACTGAAGTTGGAACTCCAAACTGGCTGATAGTCGGGCTCGGCAATCCGGGCCCGGAATATGCTAAGACGCGGCACAATCTCGGGTTTATGCTCGTCGATCTGCTCGCGACGCAGTTGCAGACTCAGGTACGCCGAGACGAATGCCGCTCACTTATCGGGCGGGCGGTAATTGCGGGTGAAATGGTGGAGCTGGCCAAGCCGCAAACGTTCATGAACCTGAGCGGCGAAGCGGTTAGCGGCCTGTTGGCGAAAGAGAATCGATCGGTTGAAAAGCTGATCGTCATCTCGGACGATCTGGCGTTGCCATTTGGCACGATCCGGATCCGCCCCGCCGGAAGCCATGGCGGTCAGAACGGATTGCGATCGATCATCGATTGTTTGAAAACACAGGAATTTATCCGATTGCGGATAGGGATCCAGCCGGAGCATCCCGTAAATGATGCGAGCCGGTTCGTTTTGGATAACTTCGCCAATGGCGACGCCAAAACGCTTGAAAACGTATTGGACGAGGCTGCAGAAGCCGTGCGAACCATCGTTGCCGACGGAGTCGATAAGGCGATGGCGAGATTTAATGGAGTTAAAAGTGAATAGTGAAAAGTGAAAAGTGAAGAAAAGAGTGGAGAGCGGGAATTTCGTTCTTAATTTTTCACTTTTAACTATTCACTATTCACTGCGACGAGAGGGAGCATTTATGGCAAACAGAACATACGAAGTTATGTACATCATCAATCCGGAAACGGATGCTGATAAGATCGAGAAATTAAACGACGCCGTCGGGAAATTGATCGAAAAGGAAGGCGGCACCGTCGTTCGCATGGACGACATCGGCATGAGAAACCTGGCGTATCCGATCCAGAAAAAACGCGAGGGCCATTACGTGCTTTTCGAGATCGACGGGACCGGCCAGGAGATCATGGAGCTCGAACGCCGCATGCGCGTCAATGATCTGATCCTGCGGTACATCACCGTCCGCGTGGACGAAGATCGCAAAAAAGCGGACAAGATCCATGAGAAACGTGAAGCTCGCGCCGCAAAACGTGCATCATTCCGCCCAACAGCAGAATCGACGGAGGCACAGGCAGAGGCATAGATTCGTAAGTAGTAAATCGTGAATCGTATATCGATAAGAACAAAAAATCGCGATTCACGATTTACGAATCACGATTCACCAGGAGAAAGTTATGGCAGAAAATGATTTGGATTTTGTAGATGACCGTGGAGGTCTCGGAGTTGGCGAAGACGTAATTGGCGACCGCCCACGTCGCTATCAGCGTCGCCGGCCGCGTAATATCGTGCCGGACTATGTCGATTGGAAAGATGTCGATCTTTTACGGCAGTTCGTGCCGGAACGCGGCAAGATCATGCCGCGCCGCATCTCGGGCATTACGGCCAAGGACCAGCGCCGCATCGCCAAAGCGATCAAGCGTGCGCGTTCGATGGCGATACTGCCGTTCGTCGCAGACTAAAGTTGGTCCTTGGTCCTTTGTCATTAGCTCTTTGTTATTCGTTATCAGATCGCAAAGGACCAAGGACGAATGACTAAGGACATCTATCGTTTTTGGAGAAATTATCATGGCAAACACTACTATTCTATTACGCGAGGACATTGAGCATGTCGGCGGACGCGGCGAGATCGTCAAGGTCAAAGCCGGTTTCGCCCGCAACTACCTGCTGCCGCAGGGTTTTGCGACGCTCGCAACCAAAGGCAACGTCAAACAGATCGAGCAGGAACGCTCCGCTTTGCTGAAAAAGGGAGCTATTGAAAAAGCGACCGCCGACGCTCAGAAAGAGCAGATGCAGACGATCTCGCTTGCCTTCGAACGCAAAGCCGGCGAGACGGGACAGCTCTTCGGTTCGGTCACATCCATGGACATCGCCGACGCCCTCAAAGCCAAAGGCTACGAAATCGACCGCCGCAAGATCGTCCTCAAAGACGCGATCAAAGAAACCGGCGAATATACCGTCAACGTCAAGCTTCACCGCGAAGTCACGTTGGCCATCCCCGTCACCGTAACCGCCGAAGGCGGCGAAGTCGCTGAAAAGACGGAACGCAAACCAAAGACGGAAGCAAAAACTGAAGCTCCGGTCGTGGAAGAAGCGGCGCCGATCGCTGAAGTTGCCGAAGACTCCGTCGCCGAAGAAGCACCGGCAGAAGCCGAGGCTGCGACCGAAGGCGAAGCAGCTCCATAATCTGTATCGCCAACCGCGACCGCAGTTTAAAGATTGTAAGATTGAGTGAACCGCTGATGATACTGCATTAATTGACGTGTCATCAGCGGCATTTTTGTCTCTTGATATTAGGTGACTACTTTATGAATTATTGGAGATTGCTTATAGCTTTTATCGTCTCGCCTTTGATAACTCCCTTGACTCTTTTTATTACGGTGACGTATCGAAGTGGTGTTTCATCAGCCATCGAAATGCTCCTTTTCATATTCGCGGTCTATACACCTTTTGCTTATTTAGCCACATTTGTTTTTGGGGTTCCCGCATTTCTCCTTTTTCGTTACTTGAACTGGAAGCATGTGCTGTTATACGTAGTTAGCGGCGGCGCAATTGGTCTATTTACTCTGTGGATCACGTTGGGGTTTTCTACATACTTGAATGAGAGAGTGGGAGATTTTGTTTGGTGTTCTCTCGCTGGTGCTCTATCCGCTCTTGTATTTTGGATAATTCTATACGGAATAAGATCACGCGAGGCGATGAGAGTACGATGACGTTACAACCTGAACGAACCCATTTCCGTTTGCGTAGCACACTCTAAATGTGGGGTTTATTTGTAGTTCGAGACTTTCTTTTTTTGCCTTTCGACATCGCGTTCAATTCCAATTAAAATACTTTTCACCCTATCCTTTTTCGGAGTAATTTCACTAGATGGCAAGCGTTTTTCCTGACAACCGACGAGAGCAATTTTTAGAAAAGCCGTTGCCGAGCAGCGAGGAGAGCGAGCGCGTTATTTTGGGTGCGATCTTGCTCGATAATTCGGTGATTGCTCAGGCCATCGAGCATCTAAAGCCCGAGGATTTTTACTCGCCGATGAATCGGCGTGTTTTCGCCGCGATGATCTCGCTTTTTGAAAAGCAAAAGCAGATTGACCCGATCCTGATCGGCGAAGAGCTAAAAAAAGAAGGCTCGCTCGAATCCATGGGCGGCATCACGACGATCACCAATCTCACGTTCGGCTTGCCGCATTTTTCCAACGTCGAGGAATACATCAAGGTGGTCCACGACAAATCGGTCGTCCGAAGCCTGATCCGCACCTGCAACCGCATCACCAGTGAGGCTCTGGCCGAAGAGGACGACGCCGAGGTGATACTCGACAACGCCGAGCAGGCGATCTTTGCCCTGGCCGAGGCCCGTACCAAAGAGAGCTTTTCGCGAATCGCACCGGTCGCGGACCGCGTGTTGGCTCGTGTCAAAGAATATGCCGCCGGCGAAGGGACTGGAATTACAGGCCTCTCGACCGGCTTTCGCGAACTCGACGAGATGACCTCCGGATTGCAGCGGACCGACCTCGTGATTGTCGCCGGACGCCCGTCAATGGGCAAAACGGCGCTTTGCCTGACGCTTGCACAAAACGCGGCGCTTTATTCAAAAGCCGTCGTCGCCCTATTCTCGCTCGAAATGTCGAAGGAGCAGTTGGTCACGCGTATGCTCGCGTCCGAGGCCCACATCAACGCCCACCGTTTTCGCACCGGCCATCTGATGACCAACGAATGGGAACGCCTAGCAAACGCCATCGGTACGTTGTCCGAAACGCGCATCTTTATCGATGACACGCCCGCCATTTCGGCTCTCGAGATCCGTGCGAAATGCCGCCGTCTGGCCGCCGAACAAAAGACCCTCGACTTGATCGTCATCGACTATCTACAGCTAATGGGCGGCTCAAAACGCACGGAATCGCGGCAGCAGGAGGTCTCGCAGATCTCGCGTGAACTAAAGGGTCTGGCCAAAGAGATGAATGTCCCGGTCGTCGCATTGTCGCAGCTTTCGCGTGCACCGGAAGCCCGCAATCCGCCAAAGCCGCTTATGTCCGACCTTCGCGAATCGGGCAGTATCGAGCAGGACGCCGACGTTGTGGCGTTCATCTATCGCGAGGATTACTACAAGGAAACCGAAGAAAACAAAGGAATTGCTGAGCTGATCATCTCAAAACAAAGAAACGGCCCAACCGGCACGGTCAAGCTCGCGTTCCTCAAAGAATTTACGAGATTTGAAAACTATTTTGGAGGATAAAAGTCAGTACCACCTGCGGTTCCGGGTGGTTGAACTTAAGATTGAATACGCCTATGTCTAACGATCTTCGTTTTCCAATCGGAAATTTCGACCGCAATTACGAAACGTCACCTGCGGCCCGGCAGGCCCGGATCAAGACGATTAGCGAGCTACCGCAGAAACTGCGAGACGCCGTTGCGGGTTTGAACGACGCCCAACTCGATAGCGAATACCGCCCCGAAGGCTGGACCGTCCGCCAGACCGTGCATCACGTCCCCGACAGCCACGCCAACGCTTTTATTCGTTTCAAACTCGCGTTGACCGAGGACGAGCCGCCGACGATCAAGCCCTATTTCGAAGACCGCTGGGCCGAACTTGGCGATGCCAAATTGCCAGTCGATGTATCGCTTCGATTTGCCGAAGCCGTCCACGAACGTTGGGTTGGATTGCTCAATTCGATGTCCGACGCCGACTTTCAGAAAAAGTTCATTCACCCCGAAACCGGCGAGTGGACGCTCGAAGGAGCATTGGCACTGTATGCATGGCATTCGCAGCACCACACAGCGCATATTACGCATCTGCGTGAACGTGAGGGGTGGTAGGATTTTTGCCGCAGATTAACGCAGACAAAAGCCGATCAGGCATTTATTATAAATTCTTATCTGCGTCATTTGCCTTCATCTGCGGCTAAAATCTTGCTTTACACTCTGTGTCTCTGTGGTGAAAAAAATATGGGAGAGACTACGCAAAACCGACTCGTATCGCTCGATGTTTTTCGCGGCATGACCATTGCCGGGATGGTTTTGGTCAATAACCCCGGCGGTTCGCCCGTCTACTGGCCGCTCGATCACGCCGAATGGAACGGCCTAACGCCGACCGATTGGATCTTCCCATTTTTTCTATTTATTGTCGGCGTCTCGATCTCGATATCGTTGGGTAAAAGAATTGCCGAAAAACCTGACGCCAAGGCCTATTGGAAGATCGTTTCGCGAGCCGCCTCCATCTACTTGCTCGGAGCCGCGCTCTCGATAGTTCCGTTCTTCCAATTCCAGTCTTCCGACGCACCCGATCCGCTCAAAATGTTGATCTGGCTGACGTTTTCGGCGGCGTTGCTGTTTCTGTTGCTCAGAAATTACAAAGTCGCGGTCGTGCTTATAGTCGTCGGTTTAGTGGGTATTGCCGGAATGAATCTCGCGGGTTACAACGTCGTTCCGTACAACTACGGAACCTTACGCATCTTCGGCGTGCTACAACGCATCTCGGTCTGCTATCTCGTCACGTCACTCATTTTCCTGCACACAACCTGGAAGCAGCAGGTCGCAATTGGAATCGCGTTGCTGCTCGGCTACTGGCTGATAATGACGACCATCCCGGTTCCGGGCTGCGAAGTTACGACCGTCAGCGACAAAGCCTGTAACCTCGCCGCCTACGTCGACCGGATGATCCTGACCGAAAATCACATCTGGCGTGCAGGAAAGGTCTACGATCCAGAGGGAATTCTCTCGACAATTCCCGCGATCGTGACGACTATTTCGGGTGTGTTGACGGGACGATGGCTAGTGTCAGAACCGGGAGCAGTAGCGACCGGGGCAGTTGAAGGGGAGAGTGATCGAGCCGATACTGGCGAAAAAAGCCCCCTTGCTACCGCTTCGGGTTCTGACACCCGACTCAATAAAGTCTCCGGCATGTTCTTCTTCGGCGTCATCCTTCTCGCCATAGGCTTTATCTGGAACAACTATTTCCCGCTCAACAAAGCGATGTGGACCAGCTCGTACGTCTTTGCCACCACCGGCCTCGCTCTGCTTGTGCTCGGCTCATGCTACTGGCTGATCGACATCAAAGGCTACAAAGCCTGGGCCAAGCCCTTCGTCACCTTCGGCGTCAACGCCCTCGCCCTGTTCGTCTTCACCGGTTTCTTCGCCCGCATGATCGCCGCCTACCGCGTCATGGGCCCCGACGGCCAGCTCATCTCAGTCCAGCGTTGGGTGATGAACCACATCTATTCGCCGATCCTCCAACCCATCGACGCCTCGCTCGCCTTCGCAATCAGCTTTATCTTGCTGTGGCTGTTTTTGATGTGGCTGCTGTATAGAAGGCAGATCTATATCAAGGTTTAAGAAAGAATTGCCACAAAAGGCACAGAAGACGCAGAAAAGAATTATTTCTTAATTTGCGTCTTCTGTGCCTTTTGTGGCTAATGACCTTTTACGCGGCAGCTGCGACCACTTTTTCAGCGGCGTCGCGCATGCCCTGGGCGGTTTGGATGCCGATGCCGGATTCGTTGAGGACGCGGCGGCCTTCTTCGACGTTTGTGCCTTCGAGCCGGGCGACGATAGGTATCGACATGCCGAGGTTTTTGTAGGCAGCGACGACGCCGTTTGCGACCATGTCACAGCGGACGATGCCGCCAAATATGTTGATCAGCACGGCTTTGACGTTTTTGTCAGCAAGCAAGATCTTGAATGCCTGTTCGACACGCTCCTGCGAGGCACCTCCGCCGACATCCAGAAAATTTGCAGGTTCGCCGCCCGCGAGTTTGATGATATCCATCGTCGCCATCGCGAGACCGGCACCGTTTACCATGCAGCCGATGTTGCCGTCGAGTTTGATGTAGTTAAGGTCGTATTTCGAAGCCTCGATCTCGAGCGGTTCCTCTTCGTTGAGATCGCGGAGTTCGGCGTAGTCCTTGTGCCGGAACATCGCGTTGTCGTCGAAATTGAGCTTGGCGTCAAGAGCGATGAGGCGGTTATCTTTCGTCAATAGGAAAGGGTTGATCTCGACGAGCGAAGCGTCAGTCTTCTCATAGGCTTCGTAAAGCGAGAGCATGAATTTCGACGCCTGGCCGATCAGATCGTTCGGAATGCCGAGGCCGAAAGCGAGCTTGCGGGCCTGAAATCCGCGAAGCCCGACCGACGGGTCGATCGTCTCCTTGAGGATCAATTCGGGCGTTTCTTCGGCGATCTTTTCGATGTCCATACCACCGGCGGACGACGCCATAAAGACGTTGCGTCCGGTCACGCGGTCAAGCGTGATGCCGAGGTAAAACTCTTTATCGATGGGTAAGCCCTCCTCGATAAGCAGAGTCTGGACCTTTTGGCCTTCGGGGCCGGTCTGGTGCGTGACGAGTTGCATTCCGAGTATCTCGGACGCGATCTGCCTAGCCTCGGCTGGCGATTTGGCCAGCTTGACGCCGCCGCCTTTGCCGCGGCCACCGGCGTGGATTTGGGCTTTGACTACCACTACGTCGGAGCCGAGTTCTTTCGCGGCCGCCTCGGCTTCGTCGGGTGTGCGGGCAACAATGCCGCGAGGCACGGGCACGCCGTATTCTTTAAGAATTGCTTTACCTTGATATTCGTGAATTTTCATAGATATTTGAAAAATCGTCTGCCGACAGGCTTAACTTATTGATCTTTCGTCTCGATATTGATGCCGACCAGTTTCAGGACGCCATCGTCCATTGTGTACTTGAGAGTGAAGTAGAGCTTTTTCGGGGTTGTCGGATAAAAGCCCTCGACCACAAGCGCGTCGACGCCGACTACCTGAGCGATCTTTGGCTCCGGTTTGAACGTCGCATCGAGCGATGAAATGGCCTTTTTGAGGTTGAAACTGTCCTTGTTATCGACCATTTTCTTAAAGGCTTCTCGCATCTCGTCCGGCGTGATCGAATCTCGCCAAACGGTCGCCGTTTTCTTATGAAAATCGCTAAAGTCGCCCGATTGGACCGCGTCGTTGAATTCAAGCATCGTCGTCTTAACGAGCGTCTGGAGCTTGTCGTTGCTCGGTATTTCAAGCTTGCCGCTGGAGGTCGTAGAATCGGGCTTCGAATCGGAGCCGCTGCCTTTCTTATAGACGACACCGCTGAGCGTCATCTTGTCTCCAGTTGGAGGCTTGTCGATCGTAAAGCTGGGGCCGAGACTGGCGAATGTGATCTTCAGCGTCTTGGAGCTTTCGTCAACGGTCACGCCGCCGCCGCTGACAGATGTGCCGCCGGATTTGTAATCGGCACTACCATCGCCGCGAATCGTGATCGTCGAGCCGTCTTCGCCGGTCCAGAAACCAACGTAACCCGCTGGTGGCGGCGTACTCGATCCGCCGCATGCAAAACCGACGACGAATAATATGCCGAGCGCGAAGAGCAGGGAGATTGATGCATTACGACCGATAAGAGTATTTTTCATTTTTTCCACTATGTAAGCCTTCAAACGATGAAGAATTTGCTACTGCGACTTTTCGACCAACTTCAGCAACGTGCGGATCGCAACGCCGGTCGGGCCCTTGGACTGATGTGGCTTTACGCCGTCGGCCCAAGCTGTGCCGGCGATATCGAGATGGGCCCATTTTGCCTTGTCGATAAATTCCTGAATAAACACGGCTCCCATGATGGTGCCGGCTTTGCCGCGGGGGCCGATGTTCTTGATATCGGCGATGTCGGAGCGGATCTGCTTGCTGTATTCGGGGCTGACGGGCAGCTGCCAGAAACTTTCGCCGGCTTCTTTGCCGAGGCCGATGATCTCGTCGACAAACCTCTGATCGTTGCCCAGGATGCCTGTATTGAGATCGCCAAGAGCGACAATGACGGCACCGGTAAGCGTTGCCATATCGACAATGCGTGTTGCTCCCTGCTTCTCGGCATAGGCAACGGCGTCGGCGAGTACGAGACGGCCTTCGGCGTCCGTGTTGAGGATCTCGATCGTTTTGCCGTTCATCGCGGTCACGACGTCGCTCGGACGCGAAGCAGCGCCGTCAGGCATATTCTCAACCGCTGCAATAACTCCGATGACAGGCACGGTCGGTTTGAGCAGGGCAATGGCACGCATAGTGCCGATCACCGTTGCACCGCCAGACATGTCGTATTTCATCGCGTCCATGTTTTCGCCCGGTTTGAGCGAAATGCCGCCTGTGTCAAACGTAATGCCTTTGCCGACGAGGGCCAGCAACTCGCCTTTCTTCGCGGTGGATTTCGCTGGTTCGTATCTGAGCACGATCAATTTGGCCGGTTGGGCCGAGCCGAGAGAGACGCTCATCAGCGATCCCATGCCCATCTTGGTCATCGTCGCTTCGTCGAGGATCTGGCATTTGAGGCCGACGGATTTTGCCATCGCCTGAGCACGCTTGGCCATTTCGGCAGGCGGCAGGACGTTGGCCGGTTCGTTGGCGAGATCGCGGGTCAGGTTGATCGATTCGCCGATCGCCTGGCCGCGTGTGATGCCGGCCTTAAGGTCCGCAGGCTTCGCCCCATCAACACAAATGACAAGCGTGTCGACCGACTTGTTATTCTTGTCTTTGGTTTTGTACTTATCAAGCTCGAACTGGCTCGTGATAAAGCCCTGCACGGAGTTCTGGGCAGACTCGACCGCAGTCGCTTCGCTGCGGGGCAGCAGGGCGAACGATTTTACGTTTCGCGAGCGTAGATAGCGTGTTGCCGTTCCCGCAAGTGCCGCGATCGCATGCGGCTTGTAATCGGCCTTGTCGCCGACGCCGACGAGCAACAGACGCGTGGCCTTTACTCCACCTTTTGGAGCAAACCGCAAAAGCGCCGTCTGTCCGGCGTCACCTTTGAATTCCTCTGCCTTCATGACCTCGGCCACGAGGCCGCCGGTCAATTTGTCCAAATCTTTGAGCTCGTTGCTCGCAGCCTTTTCGCCTTTAAATACCGCCACGGCTAACGCTTCAGCGTTGGCCTCGGCAAAATTTCCGGTAATTCCCTGGAATTTCATCAATACCTCAATGTTTATCTGTTTAATTCTGAAAAAAACGCTTTAATATCTATAACTTATCTAAGGTTTTGTTTCAACTCTTGCCTGGTTTCTTTTTCAACCGTCTTGCGCATTTCGGTTTCGCGTTTGTCGTACAGTTTCTTACCCTTAGCGACACCGACCTCGAATTTTATGCGTCCGTTTTTCCAATATATGCTGGTCACGACAAGGGTCATGCCCTTTTGCGTGGTTTCTTTTTCCAGTTTTTCGATCTCTTTGCGATGGAGCAAAAGTTTTCGCGGCCTCAAAACGTCATGATTATTAATGTTTCCATGAACATAATGAGAAATATGAGCCCCCATCAGCCACACTTCGCCGTCCTTGATCGTCACATACGATTCCTTGAGCTGGATACGGCCCACCATAATGCTTTTGACCTCGGTTCCGAGCAGCGCGGCACCGGCCTCGAATTTGTCGAGGATGAAAAATTCGTGGTACGCCTGCCTGTTATTGAGTATTTCCTTGTCCAACGGCATAAACCTCTATTTTGCCTATCGCACAGCGTATTCGCAACGCGAGTTGACACAGGTCGCATCTGCCACGTAAATTATTATTACGCTGGGAGATCGTCTAATGGTAGGACTGCAGTCTCTGGATCTGCCTATCGGGGTTCGAATCCCTGTCTCCCAGCCAGCTTCAATAATTGAAAATTGATAATGGAAAGTGGAAAATTTCGGAAGCTGACCCGGCTTTTCATTTTCCATTATCCACTTTCCATTTACCACTATTATGGACGATTGGCACGAAACTGAGATTCGCGTCCGCTACGCTGAGACCGATCAGATGGGTATTGTGCATAACGCCAACTATCTCATCTGGTTCGAAGTCGCCCGAAGTCACCTTTGTCGGGCTAAGGGCTTTTCTTATAAGCAGATGGAAGACGAGGAAGACGCTCTCATGGTCGTCGCCGAATCGTATTGCCGCTATAAATCGCCCGCACATTACGAAGATGTTTTGACCGTTCGAACAAAGATCGGCGAGGTGCGCAGCCGCAGCCTGAGATTCTTTTACGAGGTCTATCGCGCCTCGGACGATACGTTGATCGCCGAGGGCGAGACCAACCATCTCGTCACCGATCGGGATAAAAAAGTCCGCAAGTTACCCGAGATCTACAAAAATCTCCTGATCGACGACCACGAAAACTCATTTCCGCCGAATCAAGCACCGAGTTAGGAAGAGTCCAAAGCCCCAAGTCCAAAATTAATTTTTTCTGTGACTTTGGACTTTGGACCTTGGGCTTTAGACTAAGAGTATGCCCGGATCCGGACGAGCCGAAGTTTATTTCATCGCCGCGATGATGATATTGATTATCATCCTTAGCGTCGCTGCGGTCATTATTTTTTTTAAGACCTACAAAAAAGAAATGCGGGAAAAAGAGGAGCGTCTGGTGAAAAAGCGGGCTGCGGGCAGTGTACCGGAAACGTCGGGGCCAAAATCTGAGAATCAATAATGCCTCACCCGAAGCTATTAGACATTACAAAAACGGCTCTGGTGGTAGTCGACATTCAGGAAAGTTTTAGAGACGCGATCCCTGATTTTCGGCAAATGGCGTCCCGTGCGGCGACCGTTGTGAGCGGATTCCAAATATTGGGGGTTCCGGTTCTGGTCACGGAGCAATATCCGAAGGGACTCGGCCATACGGCGATCGAGGCCAAATCGGCCTTGTCGGCGGATCTGGAAATATTTGAAAAAACAGCGTTTAGCTCATGCGGGGCTGAATCGTTTGTGGAGAGATTGGAAGAATTGGGCGTAAAACAGGTCGTCCTTTGTGGCCTCGAAACGCACGTATGCGTCAATCAAACCGCCCACGATCTGCTTGATCGCGGCTTTCAAGTCCATTTGCTGCTGGACTGCGTTTGTTCGAGGTCGCAAGAGAACAAAGCGGCGGGCATTGAGAAAATGCGGTCGAACGGCGTTATACCGTCCTCAATCGAAATGGCGTTGTTCGAACTAATGCGGGACGCCAAGCACGCGCATTTCAAGGAAATTCAGGCCTTGATAAAATAATCCGTGCCGTCAATGAAACGCTTGACCGTCTGCAATACATATGTTATAGTGACAACGGGTCCTAGCGAATCGCGGGATATGTTGTTTGAAAATTGGCGTCGCCGATTAGATCGATGGAGAGCGTTTTTTTTAACATTTCTAGCAAATATATTAAAGAGTGTCCCAATTTGTATTGTGACGCGCGAGTTTTTAGCCATTTGCGGAGCTAAACACAATAGGGACAGTGCTTTAAGGTGTCCCATTTTCGCAAACTGGGACACTTTTGGGACAGTTTCGATTTAAGAATACTTGAAAAGCTGCCCCATTTTGTATTTGTACGCGCAGGTTTTTGCCAATATCAGGGCTAAACACAATAGAGACAGTGCTTTAAGGTGCCCCATTTTTGCAAAATGAGGCAGTTTTGGGGCAGTCCCGACCGGTCGCGTCAGAGCTGATTTGCGGTAGGCTGTTTGTTAATTGAATTTAAATGGATATGTTTTCGTCACTAAATCCCCAACAGGTCGAGGCCGTTAAAACGACCGGAGGCCCGCTCCTAATTCTTGCCGGAGCCGGCTCTGGCAAGACACGCGTGATCACGATGCGGATCGCGTATCTTATTACGGAGAAACAAGTTGCACCGTATAATATTCTGGCGGTGACCTTTACCAATAAGGCGGCCGGAGAGATGCGAGGTCGTGTCGAGGAGTTGCTTAAGGGGCAAAAATTGCACTCGGCGCCGTTGATCTCTACCTTTCACAGCCTTTGCGTGCGTATCCTCCGTCAGGACATCGAAAAGCTCGATGAGGGATATAAAAAATCGTTCACGATCTACGACACCGACGACTCGCAAAAGGTCGTCAAAGCGTGTCTCAAAGACCTCGGTCTGGACGACAAACAGAACAACCCGCGAAATATTCGAAACGCGATCAGCTCGGCCAAGAATCGAGGCGAGGACGCTGAAATGTACGCATCAAATATCGAATACGGCGATGGAAAGAAGGCGGCGATCGCGAAGGTTTTCAAGATGTACGACGAGCGGCTGAATACCGCAAATGCTCTTGATTTTGACGATCTGTTGATCAAAACCGTTAAGCTGCTCCGCAAATCGACGGAAACCCGTGAGAAATACAACGACCGCTATAAATATATTCTGGTTGACGAATATCAGGACACGAACGCCCTGCAATTTGCCCTCATCAGCTTTTTAACCGAAAAGCAGCAGAATATCTGCGTCGTGGGCGACGATGCTCAGAGTATTTATGGGTTTAGACAGGCGGATATTCGCAATATTTTGGGGTTCGAAGAGCATTTTCCCGATGCCAAAGTTATTCTTCTCGAACAGAATTACCGTTCGACGCAGACGATACTCGATGTTGCTCACGCGATCATCGAAAATAATATTAATCAAAAGAAAAAGAAGCTTTGGACAGCCAATCCGGGGGGCGAGCGGATCTTTTATTACCAGGCCTACGACGCCGACGGCGAGGCACGGTTTGTTGCTTCAAGGATCGAGGAGCACCAACGACGCAGATTGAGCGACCGCGTCGCCGTTCTTTACCGGACGAACGCCCAGTCGCGTCTGTTTGAGGAAGCATTACGCCGCATGCGGATCGCGTACAACATCGTCGGCGGCTTTTCGTTCTACGAGCGGGCCGAGGTCAAGGACGTCATTGCGTATCTTAAATTGGCGATGAACCCGTTCGACGATATCGCTTTGCTGCGGGTGATCAACACGCCAACACGGGGCATCGGCAAAACGAGCCTTGATGAGCTGCAAAGTCAGGCAAGGGCAGTCGGGTCGTCGCTGTGGATGACCATCGCCGGCGTCACCGACCCGGACTTTCCGACCGCAGTGAATCTGACGCCGCGTGCTAAAACGGCACTAGTGGCTTTCAAGAAAACGGTCGAGAATCTGATCAAGAAGGTCGGTGAATCAGCGGAATCAGACCGTCCCGTCTCGGAAGTTGTGATCGCGGCGATCGAAGACACCGGTTATGCAAATTCGTTAAGAATCGAAAATACCGACGAGGCAATGGCACGCCTCGAAAACCTTGAAGAATTGGTCAACGCCGCAGTCGACTACGACCGGCAGGAAGAGAATGGGCTGCGCGATTTCATCGATCATGCGGCGTTGGTCTCCGATACCGACAAATATGACGGCACGGCCCCGGTGACGCTGATGACGGTACACATGGCCAAGGGGTTGGAGTTTCCGGTTGTTTTCCTTGTCGGTTTGGAAGACGGCATTTTTCCGCATTCGCGGTCGATCAACGATCCGAAAGAACTGGAAGAAGAGCGGCGTCTCGCGTATGTCGCCATTACGCGGGCCGAAAAGGTGCTTTATGTCACGCATTCGATGCGGCGGCGTGTTTACGGCGAAGAGATTGCCGCCGAGCCGTCGCAGTTCCTTAATGAAATGCCGCTCGAATTGATCGAAGACCTCTCGAAAAGCGCGTCCTGGCTCTCGTACGCCCGCAGCACGACCGCGCAGACAAGCAAGGCTACGATCAGCGCCCTACGCGGCGAGACAGTTCCTGTTAAGCCTAAGAACGTCTATGCAGGGAGGACCTACAACAGTTCGGAAGCAATTGCCGAGTTTTTTAAGAAAAAAGATATTTCACCGCAGAGTGGTAGACACGCGGAGCCGGAAAGGGACTCGGGGCGAGGAAGGGAAATGGAGGCACCAAGACCGGTCGGCGCTTTGGAAAAGCTAAGAGCGGCTGGCTCAAAAGGAAATCCGCAATCCGCAATCCGCGATTCGCAATCATTGGTTCCCGGTTCGCACGTTCGCCACGCAAAATACGGCCGCGGCCTGGTGCTTCGGAGCGAGGGGTCGGGAGACAATACGAAATTGACGGTGAGCTTTCCCGGTTTCGGGCAGAAGAAATTGATCGAAAAATTTGCTAATTTGCAAAAAGATTAAACACTTCGCGTACAACTAGCGTATTCGAAGTGACGACAGCGAGGAAATATGAAAAACAAATTCGCTATAATATTGACGGGTGCCGCATTGTTGATGGCCATTCTTGGATGCGGTGGAATGAATCCATTGTCGAGCAAGAGCAAGGCTACGCCGACCCCGGCTTCGAACGATAGGACGCTCACCGACAAAACCATCGATGCCGCGGTCGGCGACGAAAAAACAGGCGTGCCGGAATGCGACGAAGTCTCGGATTTTTTCCTCAAGGAAGCAAACAACCCCGACGACGGCTATGTCGCAAAGGCCATCAAGGCCGTTGTTTTTAACAAGATAAGGGAACAGTTCAGAAAAAGCATCGAGGAAAACAAGACCGACAAGACCCAGCTCGCCAAAGACTGCAAGAAATTCTTGACCGAGCTTCAAAAAGCGAAGGCGGACCAGGCGTCAAACAAGTAAAAGGCAAAGCTAAAAGTAAAAAGTAAAACAAAACCTCCATGGACCTTAATCCCTACCTCTCGCTTTCGTCCTTGATGAGCTTTGCGGTCCACTCGCTGCCCGGGAATGTTTTTTTCAGGAAGGCTGAGTATTGGTCTCGAATCTCCTCGTTATTACCGCAGCCGTATTTTGTCCAGCCGTTAGCAGTTATTACAATGTAGAGGGCCTCGGGAACGCGGCGGTCGGCCGGGAATTTCTTGGCCCAATCCATCACTTTTTCCGCTAGGTATTTTGGAGCGTCGCCGCCCTCGGCGAGACGTTTTCGCTCGGTCTGGGCTGCCTTGACCTGAGCTGGTGTGAGGAATGCCGGACGCGGCGGCAATTTTTTGGGTACCTCGGCGCTTGTGGCTTCGTCGTATTCAGTATCGTACGGAGCGCACCACCAGTCGTTCGAATCAAAATCGCCCTGTTCGTTATCCGTCTTTCCGGTGCCATCCTCGATGAACGGGGTGAGGATCGGGTTTTTCAGGACAAAGTAGAGCACGGCATGATCCTGGGCCACCTGCGTCTTGGCGGCCGTTATGCGTTCGAGCTGCTCGGCAAATTCGGGGCGGTACTTGGCGAGTTCCGGCGTTATCTTGAGCAGCGTCGGCACGTCATCGACCATGTAGGCACGCGTCCAGATCGCCACGACAAAACGCTCACGCAAGTAGTCGGGCAACGCCGGTGATTTTTCGACCTCGATCAGCATCGAGGTCGGAAACATCTGGTTAAACGCCTCGACCGTATCGGTGTCGAACATCGTCCGGCCCTGCCACTCACGGTCGTGTTTATAATTGTTCTCGATCTCGGCCTCATAGGCCTCGCGGCCGTCCTTGTTGTACTCGGGGTTGTACTGGGCCTTTTGGTCGGCGATAAACTTTTCAACGTTACCAACCTCGCCGTCAAAATCAAAAGCATACGGCTTGCGCAGCGAGTATTTTAGAAAATCCTCGAGGGTTTCGGCAAATTTAAGCCGCATTGCGAGAAACGAATTGCGTGCCGAGATCGGTATCTCGTCGCCCCGGTTCAGTAATTCGTCGATCAACTTTTTCGCATCGGCCGTTTTTCCCTGATCGATCAAAATTCGGGCCGTATGATATGCGATTGTCAGATAACCGGCGGAACTGTGACTCGTATTGTTTGCGGCCTCTAAAATGCGCGGAAGATCGGTCGATGTCTTGTCGGCTTTTGTAAGGGCGGTCATCAGCCACAGCTCGGAACCGCCTTCTTTGTATTTTTTGAGAGCATAGTGATAGGCCTCCTGGCCCTGCATCTGATACGTGTAAAGCCAATCTGTCAGGTCGTCTTGCCGCAGAAAGGCGGGTATCAGCGATGGATTGAGCTTTTCGTTGCCGTAGTATCCGCCCTCGTATTCAGGTTGTCCAGCTTCCTTAAAGCGGCTAGCGTAGGAGCTCTGCCGCTGAGCGCGGACCGAGTTTTTCATATCCTCGGTCAATGCCGCACCGACAACCTTGATAGCCTCGGCGACAGCTTCTTCGTCGGTTGCGTCCTTAGCCACGAAGATCCGCCACACATTCACGTAGTTGGCGGCATAGATATTGATCTCGAGATCATCGTCGTGCTTTTTCTCTCCTCGAATTTCGTTTGGGTTCGCCGGCGTCGAGGTGTTCGCGGTCGTGTTTGCGGCAGCGGATGGCGCGGGGGCAGCGGGAACGGCCATATTCGCGTCCTTGGGCTTTCCCGCCTCTTTACGTTTTTCTTCCGCAGTCAATACTTCGCTTGCAAATTTGTCGAGCAGCCAGTTGTAATCGATCATGTCCTGGCGGAAATTTTCGTTGCCGCCCGTGAATGCGAGTATTTTTGCGAGCTCGCTGACGCGTTCCTTCGGATGATTGCGGTACCGGATCAACCCCATCAGACGCTCAGCAGACGGCGCGAATTTGCCGGTGCGCGACGTGAAATGCTCAAGGTGAACCTCTGCTTCTTTGTAACAATCGGCGGCTTTTGCCTTATCTTTTGTAAGGCTTGCTTGGCGGATCAGGGTTCGGGCGACGAGGTAATCGGCCGTTTCGCCCCACGGCGATTCGGTGTCCAGAGAGATCGCCTGAAAATGCTTTTTGGCCGCTTCGTAGTCGAGCGAGTAAAATTCTGCCGCCGCCCGTTGATAATCCCGGTCTTTTTGCAGCCAAATGGGAGATCCTACAGGCGGATCGTCGGGCGTCTGTTTGCCGTTCGCACAATTCTCGAACACCTCGTCCTGGCCCTTGATCCAATTCAAAACGTTGGGATCGCTTGGCCCGTGCGAAGTCGAGCGGTCGGCAAGTGTTTCAACTGCCGTTTCAAACGCATTTTTTGTGCAATTGGGGAAAAAATCGTAACCGCCATACGACCGCTCAGCGTAGATCTCCGGCGCTTTATCTTCTTTGCCGACTACTTCCTTACGCTTGTCGACCCAGGCCTTTACGGCCTCGTCAATAGTGTCGTCAGCCTGATTTTTGTTATTAATCTCGGCCTGCCAGACCTCAATCATGGCTTTTTGCTCCGCACCGCTCAGACCGTTGCCGGCGATATAGCGATAGGCTGCAAATAAAGCCGAACGGTGAAACGTCGGCTTGATGATCCCTAGCCGCCCGGCCGCATAGTCCGTATACGGATCCTCAGGGGCCGAGGTTGTGTCGAACAGCGGCGTCACATATCCGGGACCGCAAGGCATCGTATTAGACAAAAACGCCAGCAACAATAACAGCGAAACTGAGAACCGAGAAAAGCTTTTCATAGAGGTTTCAAACCAGCCGAATTAGCAATAAATATACTCCAAAACATGAACGATAGATAGCGATTTTTAATGCATAAAAATATGCCCGAAAATCCATTCGACTTTTCCTTCAGACGCAATTTTCATAGCTCCTGTTAGTAAATCATGCGTCCCATTCGTCTATACTACGAGCGTCTCAAAAACAGTCAATTCAGCATCGGTTAGAAGATGAACGAAACACTATCGTTGCCTCAGCCATTTAGCTTAAATATAGACGACTACGCACGCCGGAATTCGGGTTCCGAGGAGATCGTGACGGATCTCTACGTCAAGCTGCGGCCAGCCCTTGTTTCCTATGTTTACCACCTGACCGGTGCTACGCGTGATGCCGAGGACGTTGTGCAGATCACATTTTTTCAGCTTTTTGACCGGCTTAATGAGGGGGTAGAAATTCCAAACGTTCGTGGCGGGGTTTACCGGGTTGCACATAATCTGGCGATTGACGAGGTAAGACAAGTTGGCCGCCGACAGACGATTTTTGAATAATGGCTGCCTGAATACGACAGGGAAGCTGAGAAGGAGTCGGTAGAACAAACGCTGATTACGCGTGAAACGATAGAAAAAGCGCTCGTGCTGCTAAACGAAAAGGAACGGCAGTGCCTGATGCTGCGGGCCGAGGGGCTGAGTTACGAGGAGATCGCGGACGTGCTCGATACGACGGCAAAATCAGTCAGTGTTTATCTAGCGAGGGACTTGAAAAAGTTTTAGTCGAAACATGAAGAAAAAAAACAATGACAAATCGGTAGTGCCGAGCCACATCGCAGACGAACGCCTTATCGCGTTTCTCGATGGCGAGGTTGAACACGACAGTTCCAGGGAAATGAAGTCGCATCTCGAAAGCTGTTGGGATTGTCGCCGCCGTCTTGGCGCAGTCGAAAGGAGCATCGAGAATTTCCTGCAAATGCGGCAAGCGAGGCTGCTTCCGCCCGAATTACCGCCGTCGGGCCCTGCCCTGGATATGTTTCGCACCCGTTTGGCAGTTCACCGGGAGCACTCTCCTTCGCACGCTCCGGCTCCGCCAAATTATGCCGGTGCTCCGACGATCACGGGAATTTTTATCGGCATATTTGACGAATTTCGAGGGCTCGTCGATATGATAAAAGCGTCGCCCGGCTACACCGAGGCGATCGGCGAGGATCTGATGATCGTCGGTGCGACGATCACGCCGCCGCCGATCGACCAGATGGCTCCCGATCTCAAGGTCACGACTTCGCAGCCTTACATCGTGCATCTGACCGGCTCGATGCAGGGCATGGACGTAATGCGTGTCGAATACAGCCGAAAGGGAACCGCAGTTTGGGTGACCGCAGCTTATCTGACTACGCTCCCGGCCGAATTCACTATCGCCCCAAACACGCCCGGCGCCCCCGAAATGGGCAACATCCGCGCGCGCTTCACCAAGAAAAACGTCGAGGTCGGCAACTTATCGCCTGAATACCCGATCACGGTGTCGTGACTAGTTCGGAGTTCCAACTGGCCAGAAAGAGGCCAACTAAAGTTGGAACTCTGAACCGACTCAAACGCTCATGATCTCTTGCTCTTTGTGTTTGCCGATCTCGTCGATCTTGGCGATGTAGGTGTTGGTCAGCTTTTGGACGTCGTCGAGACCACCGCGTTCGTCGTCCTCGGAGATCGTTTTTTCCTTCAACATTTTCTTAAGCGAATCATTCGACGCATGACGTACGTTGCGGACGGCGATGCGGTGCTCTTCGGCGATTTCGTGGACCTGTTTGGCGAGCTGCTTGCGACGTTCTTCGTTGAGAGCGGGAATTGTCAGGCGGATGACCTTGCCGTCGTTGGACGGGTTAAAACCGAGGTTGGCGGCCATGATTGCCTTTTCGACCGCCGCGAGCTGCGTCATATCCCACGGCGTGACGGTCATAAGCTGTGGCTCGGGAACGGCGACTGAGGCCATCTGATTTAGTGGCGTCGGCGTGCCGTAATAATCGACATGTACGGCGTCGAGCAGACCTACGGTGGCCCGCCCGGTGCGGACATTGGAAAGTTTACGTTTGAAATCCTCGACCACGCCTTCCATTTTCGGCCCGGTCTCTTTAATTACGTCTTGTACGCTCATAATTAGTGAATAGTGAATAGTGAATAGTGAATAGTTAAAAGTGAAAAGAATAAAGTGTTATTTTGTGGAACTGGTCTCTGCCTGTTCACTGTTCACTTTTAACTTTTCACTACTCACAAGCGTTCCTATTGTCAGGTCACCGCACACGGCTTTAACAATATTGCCGGATTCGCGCATGTTGAAAACCATGATCGGCAGATCATTATCCATACAAAGCGAGATCGCCGAAGCGTCCATCACTTTGAGCTGTTTTTCAAGAACTTCCTGATAAGTAATGCGGTCAAATCGAACGGCGTTCGGATTTTTGACCGGATCGGAATCGTAGATGCCGTCAACCTTGGTCGCCTTAAAGATAACGTCGGTCTTCATCTCGAGAGCCCGCAGTGCAGAGGCTGAATCGGTCGTAAAGAACGGATTGCCGGTCCCGGCAGCGAAGATAACGAGCCGTTTTTTCTCAAGGTGCCGTATTGCCCGACGCCGGATAAACGGCTCTGCGAGTTGTGGAATATCTATAGCCGACATCGCCCGCGTATAAACACCCGCCTTTTCAAGAGCGTCCTGAAGCACGACGGCATTCATTATCGTCGCGAGCATGCCGATATAATCCGCCGCTGCCCGGTCCATGTTTCCCGCCGATTCGGACACCCCGCGAAAGATGTTGCCACCGCCGACAACGATCGCAATCTCAACGCCGAGATCATGAACGGTCTTGATCTCCTGCGCCAGAGCCTCGGCAACGCGTGTGTCTATGCCGTAATTCTGATCGCCCATTAAAGCTTCGCCCGATAGCTTGAGCAGAATACGATTGAAGACTGGCTTTGCCATAGTTTACCGAGTTGCAGAAAGTTACATATAGTTGCAGAAGGCTCGGACTAACTTCGAAACTTCCTGAAACTCTGCAACACTATAACTTTTACCCGACCATCGACGCGACTTCGGCGGCGAAATCGTCCGCTTTTTTCTCGATGCCTTCGCCCATTTTATAGCGTGAAAAGCGGCGGATCGAGATGTTTTCCTTGATCGAAGCGACCTTTTCGCCGACGAGTTCACCGACGGTCTTCGACGGATCTTTGACGAACGGCTGATCGACGAGGACGTTGTCCTCGTAAAACTTATTCATCCGGCCATCGATGATCTTGTCGAGAATGTCAGCCGGCTTACCCGAATTTTTCGGGTCGGCCATCAGCATCTCGCGAACGATATCGCGTTCCTTGTTGAGATCGGCTTCCGGAACTTCCGTGCGATTGACCCAACGCGGATCGGTCGCCGCAATGTGCATCGCGACGTCCTTAACGAGCTGTTGAAATTCGTCGCCGCGCGAGACGAAATCACTTTCGCAATTGATTTCGACGAGCACGCCGACCTTGCCGCCCATGTGGATATACGAACCGACGGCTCCCTCGGCGGTAACTCGTCCGGCTTTCTTGCCGGCCTGTGCCATACCTTTTTTGCGAAGGATCTCCATCGCCGCGGTCTCGTCGCCATTTGCCTCGACGAGAGCATTCTTACAATCGACCATTCCCGCGCCTGATTTTTCACGGAGTGATTTTACTCCTGCTGCTGTAACTTCTGCCATACCTTGCTCCAAATGTCCGACAAACTTCAGTTTGTCGATTGTATTAATATTAATACTATTGCGTGATCAACAAACTGAAGTTTGTTGAACTTTTGTAAAAAAGCGTAGCCCGTCGCCGGTTAACGGAAAGGAGCTACGCTTCAAAGAATTAAAAATTTACTCAGCTTGCTACGGCTTCGTTACTTTCTTCCGTTTTTTCTTCGGTTGCGACTGCGGTTTCGGTCGGCGCTTCTTCGGCGACCGAAGCTTCTACAGCCGGTTCTTCCGCTGCCACTGCTACTGGTTCTTCGACCGTTTCTTCTACCGCGTCGTCTTCCTCTTCTTCTTCGGGAATGTCAGCGGATTCGATCTCGGCAACTTCATCAGCGGTGAGGTATTCCTTAGGAATTGCCGTTAGCGAACCGATCTCCGGCGTTACTGCCTGGACTGTTTCAGCTTCAGCGTCACCTTCTTCTGCGACCGCGACCTGACCCTCGGTGCCGACCTGCTTGCCCTCAATGATCGCATCGGCGATACGCGAGGCGAAAAGCCTGATCGCACGCAGAGCGTCGTCATTGCCGGGTATCACAAGGTCGATGCCGTCGGGTGAGCAGTTGGTGTCGACAACCGCGACGATCGGGATGTCGAGACGATTTGCTTCCTTGATAGCGATATCTTCTTTCCGAACGTCGATCACGAACATCATGTCCGGCATGCCGTTCATGTCCTTTATGCCCGCAAGGTTCTTCATCAATTTTTCGTGCTCACGGTCGAGTTGGAGACGCTCTTTCTTGGTGAGCATCTCGAAACGGCCGTCTTCACGCATCGCTTCGATGTCCTTGAGCTTTTGGATCGACTTTTTAACGGTTTCGTAGTTCGTTAAAAGGCCGCCGAGCCAGCGGTTGTTAATGTAAAACTGCCCGCAGCGTTCGGCCTCTTCTCTGATCGCATCCTGCGCCTGACGCTTGGTGCCGACAAAGAGGACCTTCTGCTTGGGACGCTCGGTGAGCGATTCCGTGACGTAATTCAACGCGTCGCGGAAAAGTTTCTGCGTTTTTTGCAGATCAATAATGTAAATGCCGTTGCGCTCGCCAAAGATGTATTCTTTCATCTTTGGGTTCCAACGGCGTACCTGGTGACCAAAATGAACTCCTGCTTCGAGGAGTTCTTTCATCGTAACTGTAGCCAAAACTTTATATCTCCTGACCTATTGGTTTATGTACTCGGCGAGACGATTCGTGTGAACCAATATGTTTCGCCAATGGTTTATGTCCTTGGTCCTTTGTCATTAGTCCTTTGCATAAAGCGAATTACCAAGGACAAATGACGAAGGACTAATGACTATCTCTTCGAGAACTGGAATCTCGCACGAGCACCTTTCTGCCCGTATTTCTTACGCTCTTTCTGACGCGGATCGCGGGTGACGAGGCCTGCTTTTTTCAAAGCCGGACGCAGGTCAGCGTTGAATTCCATCAGGGCACGCGTAATGCCGTGGCGAACCGCACCAGCCTGTCCGGCCTGGCCGCCGCCCTCGACGTTTACCAAAATGTCAAATTTTTCAACGGTTTCCGTCAAACGGAGCGGCTGACGAATGATCATCTGCAACGCTTCGTTAGGGAAATACGCATTAAATTCGCGACGGTTGATCACAATGTTGCCGCTGCCCGGACGCAGGTAAACACGTGCTGTCGAAGTCTTTCTGCGGCCCGTGCCGTAATATTGAATGTCTGCCATATTCTTAGTTGTCGGTGGTCAGTAGTCAGTTGTCAGCAGCGGATTTTTCCGACAACCGACAACCGGCAACTGACAACTATAATTCCCTAGCCTCCGGCTTCTGAGCGGTGTGACGGTGTTCCGCGTCGGCGTAAACCTTTAATTTCTTACCCATTGCCTTGCCGAGCTTTGTTTTCGGTAGCATACCTCGAACGGCGAGTTCGATGACCTTTTCAGGCTTCGTCGCGAACATCTCCTTAACGGTCGTCTCACGCAGGCCGCCGGGGTAAAGCGTGTGGCGGTAATAGATCTTCTGATCGTCCTTAGCGCCTGTAAAGACGGCGTGACGAGCGTTGATCACGACACAGTGGTCGCCCATATCCAGAAACGGCGTCCAAGCCGGGTTATTTTTACCCGTCAGGATACGTGCCACTTCCGTAGCCAGACGTCCAACCGTTTTGCCCTTGGCGTCAACGACGAGCCATTTCCGATTTTCTGCTAAACCCTTCCCACTGGGAAAATAAGTACTCATAATCACACACACACAGATAGATAAATCCGCAAAAACGCGAACAATCAGAATATCGAAAGCGCGCCCTTAGGTCAAGTCTAATCGAGCAGTTTCCTCAGTAAGAAGTCCGTCTCACGCAAACCAGCCAAGATCGCGACGAAAGAATTAAGATTTATTTCCGGCCTTTGCGTTCTTTGCGGCTTCGCGTGAAAATTCTTCTAGCCGTACGGGCTACCCGCTAAACGCAAAGCCAAGTCTTGAACCTGCCATTATTAATCCTATTATTGTTTTGGCATCTTCGATCCCGCCGGCGCGGATGAGGTCGAGGGCTTCGGGCAAGGGCATGCGTTTGAGTTCGATAAATTCGTCCTCGTCCAATTTTTGGGCTGTCTCTGTGAGCTCTGTGGCTAAAAATAAATACATTTTTTCGGTCAGGAAACCAGGCGAGACGTAAAATTCGGCCAGCTTTTCGATCCTCGCGGCAGTGACGCCGATCTCCTCTTCCAGTTCGCGGGCGGCGCCTGTTTGCGGGTCTTCGCCTTCTTCGAGGCCGCCAGCGGGGATTTCGAGGAGGTGTTTGTCGGCGGGGTGGCGATACTGGTGGACCAACACGACGCTCTTATCTTCGAAAACAGGAACGATCACGGCGCTGCCTTTGTGGACAATGACCTCGCGTTGGTATTCGGAATCACCTTCGCGGATCGTGTCGCGGACGATGTCGAAAATGCGGGCTTTGTAAATATGTTCGGATGAAAGCGTTTTAATCATTGGAAACTGCTAGAGTGTAATCTTAAAAGTAGCACAACGACTGACCGTTACTGAAAAATATTTTTCGCCCGCGTGAATCCGATTTGCCGGATATTGCGAACGACAAATATTGATCAAAAACGCTGTTATATCAACACGGGGTGGAATGCCTTACGGGAGGTTTTAGGTTCGATGCTATTGGATACAAATCAAAAAGGGGCTGCATTTCTGACGTCCGGACTACAGAAGTGTAGGGAGATTACTCGCCGCTACGGGACGAGCTTCTATTTTGCGACACAGTTCTTTCCGCGTGAGACGCGTGATGGCATCTATGCGATCTATGCGTTTGCCCGCATTCCGGACGAGATAGTCGACGACCCTGATAAAACGAGCAAAGACGAGACGATCGCAAAGCTAAAGGCGTGGCGCCAGAAATGGCTCGTCGCGATGAATTATGGCGGCAGCGATGACGAAGTGATGAATGCGATCGTGTATACATTTCGCAAATATAAGATACCAGTCGATGTCGGCGAGGCGTTTCTGAAGTCGATGTTCATGGACGAGGAACGGGCGACATATGAGACCTACGCGGAACTTGAAGATTACATGTACGGCTCGGCAGGCGTCATTGGGCTGATGGTCACGCGGATAGTCGGGTTTTCGTCCGAGGCGGCTTTTCCGCACGCGATCAAGCTTGGGTATGCGTTTCAACTAACTAATTTTTTGCGGGATATTCGCGAAGACCGCGTCGATCTTGGCCGCGTTTATATGCCGCAGGACGAGTTGCGGAGCTTTGGGCTGACGGACGGCGATATTTCGCAGCAGGTTTACGACGAGCGGTTTATTGAGTTTATGAAATTTCAAATCGCTCGCAACCGTGAGGTTTATCGCGAGGCTTTGCCCGGCATCCCAATGCTTGCATGGCGCGGGCGGCTGGCGGTGCGGATTTCGTATGTGCTTTACAAAGCCATCCTCGCCGAGATCGAGCGGGCGAATTATAATATTTACAAAGGCCGTGTGCGAACGAATTTTGGGCAGAAGGTGTGGCTGTCGGTAAAGGCCGTCACGGGCGTTTATGAATAAAAAGGTCATCATTATTGGTGCAGGGATCGGCGGTCTTGGGGCCGCCGGTCTTTTTGCCAAGAAGGGTTACGACGTCACCGTGCTCGAAAAGAACGCGAATCTTGGCGGGCGGGCGAATATATTCGAACACGACGGATTCAAATTCGACATGGGGCCGTCTTGGTATCTCGCACCTGATATTTTTGAGCACTATTTCAATCTCGTTGGTGAACGCGTCGAGGACCATCTCGATCTGACGCGATTGTCGCCCTCATATCGTATTTTCTTTCGCAACAACGGCGATTCGTTGGATATTAATTCGGATATCGATGTGGACGCCGCGACGTTCGAAGCAATCGAGCCCGGTGCGGGCGACAAACTGCGGGCGTATTTGAAGCAGTCGAAATATCAATATGAAGTCGCGACGCAGAGCTTCATGTTTAAGAATTACGATACGATCTTCGATTTTTTCAATAAACGCGTGATGACCGAGGGGCAAAAGCTCTCGGTTTTCTCGACGATGCACAGGTTTGTGTCGAAATTTTTCAAATCGAATAAGCTACGGCAGGTGATGGAATACACGATGGTATTTCTTGGCACGTCGCCGTACGAGGCCCCGGCCCTGTACAACCTGATGTCGCACATGGATTTTAACCAGGGCGTGTTTTATCCGCAGGGCGGATTTTACGAGCTGATCAACGCTCTCGCCCATATTTGCCGGAAGAATGGTGCCGAGTTGCGGACAAACGCGGCTGTCGAACGGATATTGGTCAAGGACGGAAAAGCTGTCGGCGTCCGGGTCGAAGGCGGTGAAGAGATCGCGGCGGACATGGTGATCTCGAATGCGGATATGTGGTTTACCGAGACAAAACTGCTCGAAGATCGCGAACAGACTTATCCCGAAAAATACTGGCAAAAACGCGTGATGGCTCCGTCGGCATTTATTATATATCTCGGCGTCGGCGAAAAGCTGCCGAGCCTCGTTCACCA
>JBBRPZ010000028.1:0-57318 GCA_038227175.1 Pyrinomonadales bacterium
ACGAGCTGACGACAGCCATGCAGCACCTTGTTTTGGGTCTGATTTCTCAGACTGATGGTGTTACCCAACATTCCCTCACATTCTAGCCTAGGTAAGGTTCTTCGCGTTGCGTCGAATTAAACCACATGCTCCACCGCTTGTGCGGGTCCCCGTCAATTCCTTTGAGTTTCACTCTTGCGAGCGTACTCCCCAGGCGGAATACTAAAAACGTTAGCGACGGCACCCGGAGCATTAAAGACTCCAGACACCAAGTATTCATCGTTTAGGGCCAGGACTACCGGGGTATCTAATCCCGTTTGCTCCCCTGGCTTTCGCGCCTCAGCGTCAGTGTCAGCCCAGCAACCCGTCTTCACCTCAGGTGTTCCTCTTGATATCTACGCATTTCACCGCTACACCAAGAATTCCGATTGCCCCTTCTGCACTCTAGCATAACAGTTTCACTTGGCCGTTCCGAGTTAAGCCCGGAGATTTCACAAGTGACTTGTTAAGCCGCCTACGCGCCCTTTACGCCCAGTAAATCCGAACAACGCTTGGTCCCTACGTATTACCGCGGCTGCTGGCACGTAGTTAGCCGGACCTTATAAATAGTACCGTCATTTATTCTTCCTATTCTTTCGAAGTTTACATACCGAAATACTTCATCCTTCACGCGGCGTTGCTGGGTCAGGCTTTCGCCCATTGCCCAAAATTCCCGACTGCTGCCTCCCGTAGGAGTCTGACCCGTTATTCAGTGTCAGTGTGACCGACCGTCCTCTAAGACCGGTTACAGATCGTAGCCTTGGTAAGCCGTTACCTTACCAACAAGCTAATCTGCCGCAAGCTCCTCCTCAAGCGAATTTCTCCTTTAACAACTGTCACCTTGCGGTGCCGCTGCATTATGCGGTATTAGCGTCCGTTTCCGGACGTTATTCCCCACTCGAGGGTAGATTACTTACGTGTTACTCACCCGTGCGCCACTCTATACACTCTCCGAAGAGAGCTTTAATCGTTCGACTTGCATGTCTGAGGCACGCCGCCAGCGTTGATTCTGAGCCAGGATCAAACTCTCGTTAGTTTCCTAGTTCATCAGTCCGTCAAACTTTCGTTTGACGCCTCGATTTGCCAACAAACTAAAAGTTTGTTGGACTTTTTGTTGTTCATATGAATTAACACATGGACACGCATATCTAGTTTTCAAATATCAACTTCTTTTACTTCGCTCTCCTAAAAACTTCACCAGAGGCGAAACTACTGATTATACAGATGTGAATCTATCTGTCAACTGCCGCAAGAGATATTTCAAACTTTTTCAAGTTTTGGCGAAACACCTTGCTTGAACGGCAATTAACAATATTCGCTGAACGCCCGATTTTTGTCAAACCGGGACGTGAGGTTTTTGTTAAATTCGGATGTTTATTAAGGAAAACGATGATTGGAGCGGGTGACGAGGTTCGAGCCCGCAACTTTCAAACCGCGGCCATGAGTGCCGATTCCGCAGCTTGTGGTAATTTTACCGGAACAAAATACGATGCGGAAAATAAATAGTCTTCACCAGACTCATCAATTATCCTAAGCATATTGTGCCGTGCCCCTTTTTCGTCAGGCAGCACCCGATACACTTTCCATAATTGCAGCGAAGCTGGATACTCAATATTATCAATACAAATTGCAAACTCAGATTTATCGCTCATGATTTCAATCCAAAAGATCCTTGATTTTCATTTCCACTCTACCGATGCCGTGAGTTTCATACCAATGAAGTTCGACATCAAATTCTTCTCCGTCATCAAGAAAACGAATACGTGCAAAACCTTTCAACTTACGCCAGCGTCCACTCCCGTAGGTTTTTCTCAACCATTGAAGATCGCGCATCTTGCTGCCAACCGCAATTGTTTCAGGGCCTTCAATTTTACTTATGATTTCAAATTCGCCCACTCAATTAAATAATGCCCTTTTCAACTTTCAGATTCAAGTAAAATTCGTGTCTTCGGAAAGGGCGATGCCCAAACCTTGGAGCAGGTGACGGGGCTCGAACTCGCAACTCGTCGCGAGGGAAGTTAATACTACAATCGAGTCATGCGACTTGTCTTACTTCCGATGGCATAGCGGTCAAAACGAGTTCTTTCATTTCCATTTTCCGGCTGGCTTGGTCTATGTCAATTCCCACCAGATTGCCTTCTGCATCATAATCTAAAACAATTCCGTCAGAAATCTCGAGGCTATCCGCACTTGGTTTGGACACCAGATCGATATACAGCGAATCTGTATCTGAATAATATTGTAGTTTCATTCCTTGAATCCCCTGTCCGGAAATGCATTATGAATGGTTACCCGGTCCGAAAGCGTTACGACTCTGAAAACCGATTTCCGTGTTCTTCAACATTTCCCCAAAACCGAGCCCTCGTATCGCCTTGCACCTCAATTCTAAGCGGGTTTTCGATAATCCTGATGCACCATTCTTTTTTCAAATAAACGCGCTTACGCAAAACCTCGTTTTCAAAATAAGCAGTGAACTTATATTCCTGCATCGTCTAAACATCACCATAGTTTTCAGACGCGAAGAAGCAAAATAAAAGGCGCTAGTTCATCGGTAGGCCATAGAGTTTAATGGCATTGTCGCGCATTACCATATGAGCCAATTTCACCGCCCGTTGCCGAGTGACGTCGCGGTCGTTCATCATCCCGGTCAAGGCCAGGGCAAGGGCTTCGCGGGCGGTGTTGGCAGTAAGCCATCCGGTTTCTTCCCAATTCACTTCCGGCGTGAGCGGCGAGGCGTCAGTACCAAACAGAACCTTCTGTGGATAGATCTCCAACCATGCGCGAAGCGTTTCGCTTAAGGCTCGCGGATACAGCAGAAACGTCTGGGCGGAAATATCCGCATAGACATTTGGCTTGCCCAGTAGAAACGCAACTTCCTTAATGTAAGGCCAGCCGCCGTGGATTATGACGAAGTTTGTCTTGCGCAATGTTGGATCGTTAAAAACCTGTTCAAGCAGCAGAGGATTGGAGTTGCGCAAGCTGTAATAGTTGCCCACTCCGCCCGTGCAGTGAATATGCACGGCTAAGCCCATTCGTCCGGCTTCTCGAGACACGTACCTGAAAAGAAAATCCTGAAGTTTTTTATAGTCCTCTGCCGACGGTTCGCCGCCTCTTGCATATCGTTCGTAAATCTTTGCTGCGTCTGACTGTGACGGATTAGTGAAATCGAGGGACCGCAAATAAGCCGCCTCGAATTTGACCGCAAGCGCAAGATCCCGTTTCTGCCGTTCGAGCGTCGGAGTAACAACCCGCGACAAGTACGCTTCGAGCGTTGCGGGCAGTTCTTTGACGTTCGACTCAGCCAGATACCGCTTCAAGAGTCGATCTTCGCCAATGTAAAAAGAGTGGTAGTCCGGGTTGATGCGTTTCGCCGCTTCATTGCTAAGCGGGAATATCAGAGCGTCATCGAACGCCACCCAGCGAAATCGAGGTGCCGTCAGCCCGCGTCCCATCGCCACGCGATTAGCAAACATTGTTTCAATACCA
The DNA here is from genome assembly GCA_038227175.1 of Pyrinomonadales bacterium. Classification (GTDB taxonomy): domain Bacteria; phylum Acidobacteriota; class Blastocatellia; order Pyrinomonadales; family Pyrinomonadaceae; genus OLB17. The sequence continues at coordinate 3,505 of JBBRPZ010000028.1, forward strand.
AGTTTATCCAATACCCACGCCGGATAATTGTCGCCGCGTTCGTTCATCATCCGCTGTTTCGTCGCCAATAATTCGCGGACATGAGTTTCGTTCATGTCGCTGTAGCGGTACCCGTAAAGAGCATGCCACGCAGCAACGTACTCTGGATTATCTGGCGAGAGTTTCAACGGCAGCGGAGAGGTCGATGGTTCCATCTCCTCAAAGGTCAGAGCGTCATACTCGTTGTCATCCGGCTCGCCCTTGCCGACAAATCGCAGTGGATGGGCGTGATTATCAATTGCTTTGATGCGGTTAATTTCGGCTTTTATTGCAGGATCGGCAACAGTTTGACCTTTCCCCAGGCTTGTAAATAATACAAACACCATGCTCGCCAATAAAAGTTGGACCATTCTTTTCATCTCATTTTCCCCACAAAACATTGCGCGCAGTCGATCATAAAGTCTCCTGATAGTGTTGCCATTGCTGCTTTAGCTTCGACATGAAAGCGATGAACCGAGCATCCTCGCGCAAATTGTCCAAATTCGAATCGTGCTCAAACGTCGGATAGCACGGGAAGCCGTCGTCCGCCGTTTCCTGCAGCCACGTCACTGCCTGTTCCCGTTTGTTCATGATTGCATAAGCGGAAGCGATCCCGTACGCAGAGTGATGAAAATGGCCAAACCCCCTCCCTATCTCAATGGCGTGGGCGATGGCGTCCTCAGCTTCGCGCTGTTTGCCGTCTTTCGCCAACAACATCGCCTTGACGCTGGTTACCAGCCCGCCCTCGTCCTTTGACGTCTTCAGATATTCATCTACAATCGCAGCTGATTCATCGGTCCTTTGAAGTTGGAACAAGGTCGTTGCCATAGACCAATTCCAAAGCGAGGGATTTGCTGTGGGCGGAATGCTTTTGTAAACGAAGAGGGCCTCCTCGTACTTCCCCAGTTGGAGCTTCACGCCACCGACACGATACCTCGCCAAGGTATTATTGGGATTTATTGTCAACGTTTTTTCAACTTCCGCGGAGGCTTTGTCCAACAGGCCAATGTGCAAATATACCAGCGCTAACTGGTGATGGGCTTCGTCGAGTTGGGGATTTAAGGCAATAGCCCGCTTGAACGATTGGATAGCCTGCTCATGCGGAAAACCCTTCATATGCGTCCACAGGATGTGGCCACGGGCTAAATGTGCTTCCGCCAGGTCCGGATTTAGAGCGAACGCTTTCGCTACAGCAACCTCGGCATCTTCACTTAATTGTTTCTTTTGTTCGTCCGTGCCGAAATAGAATGATTTGATGCTGTATGCCCGCGCTAAATCCGCATAGGCCAACGCAAAATCTTGATCGGCGGCAACCGCCTGTTCCAGCAACTTGATCGCCCCGTCATTATTATCCTTATTTTCGCTCCCGATCTTTACTTTTCCCCGGAGGTAAAGGTCATTTGCCGCGGCGTTGCTCGATTTCGTGACCTGTGTAGGCGTCGAAGAAAACCAACGCGACGAATATAGATATATACCCAGGGTAACGGCTATTACACCCGCAAGAATTGGAATAACGATGCCGGGTCTTAGAAATCTGCTGCGGACTTTTGCCGGGGCGGTTAGAAAAACGGTCGGCGTTTGCTCAGACGGCAACTCGAACGGCGCAGTCGATCCGCTCGCATAGTCCTCCCTGATATGTTTCAGGCCGGCGATCACGTCGTTCATCGTTTGATACCGAGCGTTGCAATTCTTTTCCAGACATTTCATTACCAGATCTTCGAGCTGTCCCGACACCGACGCAGCGATATTTCGAAGCGGCGGAGGCTCTTGCGTCAGGATCGCCGCCATTATTTCGGCCATGCTCCTTGCCTCAAACGGGCGTTTCCCGCTAAGCAATTCATAAAGCACGACGCCAAAACTGAAGACGTCGGTTCGCTGATCAAGTGTCTCACCGCGTGTCTGCTCCGGCGACATGTAAGGAACCGTACCCATGACAGCACCAGGGGTGCTCAGCTTGTTGATCGTTGCCGCCTCGGATTCCGTCGCGGCCTGACTATGTAATATTTTCGCCAGCCCGAAATCGAGGACCTTTACCCGTCCGCTCGCCGTAAGCATGACATTTTCCGGTTTGATATCACGATGAATAATGCCATGAGCGTGAGCCTCGGCAAGAGCTTCGGCGATTTGGGCAGCAACCTCGAGAGCATCGCTTGGTTGAAAAGATTCCCGGTCCAGCCTGCTCCTAAGCGTTTCGCCCTTTACATACTGCAAAACTATAAAGCTGTTATTCCCGTTCTCGCCAACCGAATGGATCGCACATATATTCGGATGATCGAGCTTGGCGGCCGCCCTTGCCTCGCGAATCAGCCTGTTCTTGGCTTCTTTGTCAGCAGCAAATTTTGCAGGCAGGAATTTTATCGCAACCTTGCGGCCGAGCTGATGGTCTTCGGCAAGATAGACCTCGCCCATCCCGCCCTCGCCAAGCCGTGAAAGGATTTCGTATTGGTCGATTCTTGTGCCTGCGACAATGTCCATGAGCCCGCAATCGGAAGAGCTGTTTTAAGGAAAATTTATGGAGCGGGTGACGAGGCTCGAACTCGCAACTTTCAGCTTGGGAAGCTGACACTCTACCATTGAGTTACACCCGCATTTGAGAGCAGTCTAACACAATCTTTATTTTCAAAAGACTATTTTTTCGCAGCCAGAAGTAGATCGATCAACTCGCGAACGACTCCGCGGCCGCCTTTTAGACGCGTAATGTAATGAGCAGCGGTCTTTACTTTGTCGTGGGCGTCGGCGACGGCCACGGCAAGGCCGACGAGGGGCATTACAACGGCGTCGGGGGTGTCATCACCGATATAAGCGGTCTCGTCCGGCGAAACTCCAGCCGAGGTGATCAACTCCTTAAAAGCCGCAACCTTATCGCTGTGTCCCTGAAAGATAAACTCAATACCCAATTGCTCGGCACGCAGATCGACGATCTTAGAATTACGGCCTGAGATTATGCCGGAACGGAATCCTGAGCTATGCCAATCGACGATTCCCTGCCCGTCACGCGCATGAAATACCTTTACCGCTTCGCCGCCGTCGGTGAAATACAAGCGACCGTCAGTCAGGACGCCGTCGCAGTCCATAATTAGAAGCTTGATTTTCCTTGCCCGGGCGATAATCTCGGGCGATAGTTGGCCGTGAGTCATAGCTATCTGACCTCAAACATATCGACTGCGCTTAAGCGCCATCCTGCTCCGACCTTGCTTAGACGGTAAACGGCCGGGCCGGTTTCGACTTCATGATTTAGCAGCTTGATCGACATGTTTGCCTCTACCAATACGGTGGTTGCGTCGAGGCGGTCGATCTGCACGATCTGCGTCTGCCATTGGCTGGCCGATCCGGCGACGCCGCTGGCGAATTTGCCAACCTCGCCCGGCATTACCAGGTTGTCGATGTCGGCCTTGCGGTTTGCGACGGCGGCTTTGTCAAAGTCGGCGAAAAAGGTCTTTACCGTTGCGTCATTCCCCGATGATATCCCTAATTTGTTTCTCAGATTGCGGGCTGCCAGGCCCGCTCCGTATTCGGCGTCGGCCATGATGGCGGCGTTGATGAATTTTTCGGCGGCGTCTTTCTGATTTGCTTTCGAGGCGATCTCGGCAAGGCCGACGTTCGCCCAAGCGAGGCTTCGGGAAGTCGGCAGTTTTTCGTCAAGGACGGCGCGAAATTCTTTTTCCGCATCGGTAGTTCTGTTTTGGGCGAGCAGCGAGCGGCCAAGCAATATCCGCAAATCGTCAAACCTCGGCAGATCGCGAAGCAGGTCTCTCGCGGTTTTTTCGGCGTTCGCGAAATCCTGTTTGTCGAAATAGCGTTTAGTCGCGAGGAGCGGATCGCTGTCGGTCGATTCGCGAGGAGCGACATCGTCGGAATACTCGACCTGCGGGTAGAGCTTGTCCGCATCCACCTCGACGCGAACAACCTTGTTAGGCGTCCTAAATGCAACCTCGCCAAAACTTCCCGCCTTGATCGTCGTCGGAGCGACGATCCGCTCGCCCTTATCAGTCGTGGCCGCAACGTCAACGGTGACATCGGTCGCACCTGTGTTTCTGAGGACCGATCGGGTCTCAGCACCGACGTTCTGAGGTAATCCGACGAGCAAATTCATGTCCGTGACCTGGTCGATCAGGTAATCGAGCAAGTCCTTGTTCGCGGAAAAGGCAGAGCGCAACTCGGCAAGCGTCAGGTTGCCGTCGGCGATACTCGATTTGAGTTTATCCGCAAATTCAGTGCCCCCGACGCGTTTTGCGAGTATCCGCCAGACCATCGCTCCTTTATTGGCGACCTCGGGGAAATAGAAATCATCGAGAGGCGAAACAATGTTTAGCGGAGCGTCTCGTTTAGAAACCCCGGCATAAGCCGTTCGCTGCCGCAGGCGTTCCACATCGGCAACATCCTTGCCGTATTTGCTCTCGAGAAACTGCGTGGCGATATACCGCGACAGCCCCTCGCTGACCATACCGCCGCCGTCACCGCTGATAGCTACGGAGCCGCCCAGCCAGACTTTAGCGACACCCTCGGCGATGTTCATTGCCGTGAGCGAATCGATCTTCGAACGCCGGAAAACCGATTCGTCGACGATCACCGTCGCCGCACCGCTAAATCCGGCCCCGCGTCGGCTCGCGACTATCCGGAATGGCACATCAGGAGCGGGTCCCAGCACGCCAGATATAAAAGTTCTCGCTTCAGCCAACAACGAACCCAATTCAGCGGCACGTTTTTGGCCTTCGGGGCCAACCCCCTTTGGAACGTAAACAGACGCCACACCGGCGCTTGTTTCTTCCCAATTGCCAGCTATAAAAAATGGTTGGCCATTTATTTTCTGTTCAAACTTCTGATTCGAGGATTGCGGACTTTCCGAACCGCCAGGAACAACAGATGCTGAACCGGACGAGAGAGTCATTAGCCCGGAGAATTTGCTTGTCGTAATGCTAAAAGGCGCGGTATCCGCTCCGCGTGTAAAAAACCAGCTATTCGGCGTCGGATACCAAAACGACAGGGGCAAAAATTGTGCCCCGTTAGGCGTGACCGAACCGAGAGGTGTATTTTCTTTGAGATTTAATTTGTATTCGACAGTTGCCGTCAACGGCGCATTCGGAGCTATCGCACCAAAACGAACGGCGATACGCTGCAGGCTGGTGGCCGGGTTGATCTTTTCCTCGCTCTTGCCAAAATCCGCCGCCGAATCATTGATCCGTACGACCGTGACCTCGGCGAGCGTCGAAATTCGAAGCGTTAGCGAACTTGCCGGAGCACCGGACACGTTTTTCAAGCTCAGCACAGCCTTAACGCCAACGGTCCGCATCTTGGCGTCCTGCGGCAGCGTCGCGACGATGTCATATTTTTGCACCCGCCATGTCGCGTTACCACCGACCTGAGCATTGGCGGCAGTTACCAAACCGGAGGTCAGGATCGCCGCAAAGATCGTCGTTAATAAAGATCTAATTATCATTTGAAAATATGTCACCTACCGTGCGAGTTCGTCCTCAAATTTCTTTGGCAGGGCGATCTTGCCGTGTTCGGCATAGGTCTGCGTTCCGTTTTCGAGATGAAACACGTTGATGTTGTCTTTTTCGAGATCGACGAACATCAAATATCGATTGTCGCCGCAATTATGCTGTTCGCACCCCGACGCCATAAATATGCCGTTTTCAATCTCGATTTGCGATTCCACGTTCCAATTGGCCTTCATCGCAGCGAAATCCGGGCCGAGAAGTTTCTTTAACCGATCCTTTAACTCAGGGCGATCAAGCAGCTTAACCTCGTATGGATATTTTCCCGCAAATTTCTTGAGAGTCACGCTAAGCGGCGGCGGCGACGGCTTTTCGTCAAAATCTCGTTTATTTACGGTCGGACTCGGTTTGGGTTCGGCAGTTGGAGTGGGCTTAGCAGCGTTCGCGTTGTCATTCTTACTGCCGACGTATTTCGAAATATCGCAGCCGAGTACCGCGATCACACAAACGACGATGAGCAGGATGTTTTTCATGGATCTGATCTCAACTGTCAGTTTCGTTCACCAATTCGTGGATCGCCTTTAGTTTAGTTAGCAATTTTTCGAGTCTCGCCAATGGCAATTGATTCGGCCCGTCACTCGGTGCCTTGGCCGGATTGTCGTGAACCTCCATAAAAACGGCGTCCACGCCGCAAGCCACACCGGCACGAGCGAAATGTTCGATGTATTCGGCTTGCCCGCCCGTTGCCTTGCCGAGCCCGCCGGGCAATTGCAGCGAATGCGTCACATCGAAAACAACCGGCACACCAAACGACCTCATGATCGGAAATGAGCGAAGGTCAACGACAAGGTTATTATACCCAAAGCTCGCTCCGCGTTCCGTCAGCAATATCTTTTCGCATCCGGCCTCCTGCAGCTTTTCGACAATATTCTTAGCATCCCAGGGTGCGAGAAACTGTCCTTTTTTAACATTCACCGCCTTGCCTGTTTTCGCCGCCGCGATCAAAAGATCGGTTTGGCGACAGAGAAATGCCGGTATTTGCAGCATATCGGCGACCTCAGCCACTTTTTCCGCCTGCCATGGCTCGTGAATATCGGTGATCACCGGAACGCCGACCTCATCCTTGACCTGAGCAAGCACCTCAAGCCCGAATTCCATCCCGCCCCCACGAAAACTCTCGATCGAGCTGCGATTAGCTTTATCGAACGAGGATTTATAAACAAAATCAACGCCAACACGCTTACAAATATCGCTGATAGACCGTGCCATAAATAGCGCATGCTGAGAAGACTCAACCACACACGGGCCGAGAATAAACGACAAGCGGCAGTTGCCGAACTTGACGCCTCCGACATTAAATGAATTTATCTCGCTCATTTAGAAAAAAATTAACAGGATGTACAGGATAGTCAGGATATGAAAATAATTCAAATCCTGGCTATCCCGTCCATCCTGTAAAAAAATCAGCCTAAAGCTATTTCGCCCCAAAACTAAACGCTCCCCAAAAACTCTCCCAATCGACCTCGCCACAATCAGCCTTGCATCGCTGCATGATAACAAGCCGGACCAGCCACAGGCCGCTTTTGTTAATTTTGAATGAAAATTTTCCGTTATTATTAGTGACCATTTTCTGTGTTTCAACCTCGCGGTTGTCTGCAAAAACAGTCCGTCCGGCGGTCGGTTTGCCGTCAAAAGAAAGTTGAAAGCTAATCGTATCGCCGATTTTCTTGGAATATGGGTTTTCGAGCGGGATCAATTCAAGTTTTAATCCGAGTTTACGTTTATATTGATCATCCCGCTTGTCGCCGACTTGTAAAAGAGATTTGATGAAGCGGCTGTAGCGTTCGCGACCCTCTTTTTTTCTTTCACCGAGCTTTTCGCGTTCGGGAATGATGTAATCGAGGCCATCTTCGCGGAGATAGGCTTCGAATTTTTCGGACTCGATCGTAATGTACGACCAGTTACGCTCCATGCCCAACAGGTAGTTTCCAGGTTTGTCAGCCGAAAAATTATAAACAGGGATCGCCTCCGCGACTAGTGGTGGTTTCAAATCCCAGGTTTTATAAACCGAAAAAAGCTGAAACATCGGCGTTTTTTCAGGCTGATATTGTCTTTCTTCGCGATCTTTGATTAAACCGTCGCCTACAAATAAGTGAACCATTGTTCTTTCATTCGGTTGTAAAAAGAATGTATCAGGCTCGAACCAATATTCATGACCAAATGCAGTGAGCGAAAAAACAAATGTCAGGACGGCCGTTGATAAAAGTCTACATTTCATATTATTCATGATTGATTGCGGAGTTGTAACTGAAGACTCGCGATTACCCGGTATCCATTTTGAAACTATTCCGATAGGTATTCCTCACTTTCGATCTCGACATGTTCGGGCATTTCGACCTGTTTGTCACTCGTCACGTCGTGGTCGAGGTTTTCGCTGTGGATCCGGTTTTGCCACGCGGCTTTTACAAACGAATCGAACAACGGGTGGACATCGAGCGGTTTTGATTTGTATTCAGGATGAAACTGGCACGCGACGAAATATGGATGGGTCGAGCGCGGTAGTTCGATCATTTCGACGAATTTGCCGTCTGGCGAGACTCCGCTGAAAACGAGGCCTTCTTTTTCGAGAGCTTCGCGGTATCCGGGGTTGAATTCGTAGCGGTGACGGTGGCGTTCGCCGATCTCGGCGGCACCGTGATAAACCTCACGGACTAGCGAACTTTCCTGTAATAAGCACGGCTAATTGCCGAGACGCATGGTGCCGCCGTATTCCTCTACATCGACGAGATCGCGCAATTTAAAAATTATTGGAAACGGCGTTTCCTCGTTAAACTCAGTCGAATCGGCGTCGCGCAGCCCGCAGACGTTGCGGGCAAACTCGATACACGCCGTCTGCATTCCCAAACAAATGCCGAAATACGGCGTGCCGGATTTGCGTGCGTATTTTATCGCCTTGAGCATGCCACCAATACCGCGTTTGCCAAAGCCGCCGGGAACGAGGATCGCGTCAAAATCCTGAAGATCGCTCTCGTAATCGTCCTTCATCAGATTTTCGGACTCGATCCACGTGACATTTACGCGAAGCTGATTTGCCACACCGGCGTGTGTCAATGCTTCACGCAGCGACTTGTACGAGTCCTCAAGCTCCACATATTTGCCGACGATGGCGATCTTGACGGCCCCAGCGGTCGGGTCTTTAATGGTCGAAACCAGCTCGCGCCAACGCCTGAGATCGGCGGTCGGAAACTGCTCGGTCAAATGCAAATTAGAAACGATCAGGTCGTCCAGAGCCTGTTCGTGAAAGGCGAGCGGCACCTCGTAGATCGTTGGAACGTCGAGTGCCGAGATAACGGCGTTTTCCTGCACGTTACAAAAAAGCCCGATCTTTTTCCGCAGATCGGCCGGCAGCGGCCGATCCGAGCGGCAGAGCAGAATATCAGGCGAAATACCGATCTCGCGCAGCTCGCGAACGCTGTGCTGTGTCGGCTTTGTCTTCAATTCACCGGCGGCGGCAATGTAAGGCACGAGCGTGACGTGAATAAAGATCGCGTTGTTGCGTCCCTCTTCGTTGCCCATCTGACGGATGGCTTCGAGAAACGGCAGCGACTCAATATCGCCAACCGTGCCGCCAATCTCAACGAGTAGAACATCCGGCTCGTGCATCTCCGCGACCTTTCGCACGGCCATTTTGATCTCGTCGGTGATGTGCGGGATCACCTGGATCGTCTTGCCAAGATAGTCACCGCGACGTTCCTTTTCAATGACGGACAGATAGATGCGCCCACTTGTCCAGTTATTCGCCTGCGACAATTTGGCATGAGTAAACCGTTCGTAATGGCCGAGGTCGAGATCGGTCTCGGCCCCGTCGTCGGTCACAAAAACCTCGCCATGCTGAAATGGCGACATCGTGCCCGGATCGACATTTATATAAGGATCGAGCTTCATCATCTGAACCGTCATCCCGCGAGCTTCGAGCAAACACCCGATCGAACTCGCCGCCAGCCCTTTACCCAAACTCGAAACCACACCGCCCGTTACAAAGATGTATTTAGTCATTTATCGTCTCCTCTACTATGTCCGCGTGTTCGTTATCGTTCGCCTTGCCCTCTCGTTTCTTCTTCAAATACCGTCCGTCTTTCATCTGTTCCCGCACTTCCCTGGCCTTGACCGCTGCCGGATCGGTCACATCATGGAGGGCGTTCATCATCGCCCCAAGCATCGTCTTGTTCTCGGCCGCATTTCTTTCGAACTCATCCGACGTTCGGATCCTCGGTTTGCTCAGTACTTTGAGTCCGATCAAAACCGCGGCGATCAGCAAGGCGAAAAATGCAAGTCCGATCCAATCACCCATTTGCCTCCAAAATGCTTCGCACCCGTTCCAGATCTTCCGCCGTGTCGACACCGATCGACGTCTCATTAACATCAACGACCCTAATCTTCGCCCCGTTTTCCAATGCCCGAAGCTGCTCAAGCATTTCGAACTGCTCGAGCCGTGTCTGGGGCATTTTCGTAAACTCTAATAAATATTCGCGTCGATAAACGTACAGTCCCGTGTGTTTTCGAAAATTCGATAGGAGATCAGGCTCTTCTTCGATAGCCTGATTCGGATCGCCGCCGTACCTGAGCGACGCCTCTCGCGGCCACGGCATCGGCGATCTCGAAAAATGAAGAGCGTATCCCCGATCTCCGATCACGACTTTAACGACGTTTCCGTTCAGCAATTCCCAAAGGCTAGTGATCGGTTCACATGTCGTCGCGATTTGGGCATCGTCATCTCCGAGTAGAGCACCCACAGCCGCGTCAATGGTGTTTGGCGAGATCGTCGGTTCGTCGCCTTGGACGTTTGCGATGATCGATCCCACAGGTAAATTCTCCGCAACCTCGGCAAGCCGGTCGCTTCCGGAATGGTGGCCGGGCGAGGTCATCACCGCTTCGCCGCCGTTTTCCGTTACAACGTTGAAAATCCGTTCGTCATCGGTCGCGACGATCACACGCGAAACCGTCCGGGCCTTCATCGCCTGACCTAACGTGTGCAGTATCAGCGGTTTACCGGCGATATCAAGCAGCATTTTGCCGGGCAAACGCGTAGACGCGTAGCGTGCAGGGATGATCGCGATCACATTTTGTTGGGGATTTTTACCGTGTAGCTCCACGGGATTCTAGGTTATCTCGTCTTGCGGCGAATCGCAACATTACAAAAGCGGAACTTGGCACGCCGACCCCGTTTAGCTAGACTGAGTGACGTGGAAATAGAAGATAACCTGCTTTACCCAACGCCCGCCCCGATACGGCCCATCGCTTTGGACGAGACGCCGACCCCTGATACTCCGCCGTGGGGAATTTTTGCGGCGATTGGAGTTTGGTTCGCGAGCGTTGCCTTTATTCTCGTCATCCCGACATTTTTCCTGCTTCCCTACCTGGCAATGCAAAAGCCGCCGATTGTCGATAGCGACAAGATCATCGAATTTGCAAAGTCCGACCCGACATCGATCTTTCTCCAGATCGTAGCGATACTTCCAGCCCATCTTTTTACCGTTCTCATCGCTTGGCTGGTGGTTACCCGAATGCGCAAGTTTTCGTTTCGGCGAACGCTCGGATGGGAAATGGGCGGTTTCAAATGGTGGCATTTCGTCACGGTGCTCGGCGGTTTTTTCGTTGTCGCGACGGTCGTCGGCAATTTCTTTCCCGAACAGGAAAATGACCTCGTCCGCATTCTGCACAGCTCGCGGTCGGCAGTTTACCTCATCGCCTTTGTTGCAACATTTACGGCTCCGTTTGTGGAGGAGGTTGTCTATCGGGGAGTTCTCTACTCGGCGTTTCAAAGCACGCTGGGCGTCCCGGCGGCTTTTGTTTTGGTTACGCTACTTTTCGCGGTCGTGCATGTGCCGCAGTATTATCCGAGTTATTCGACGATCTTTCTGTTGGGATTGCTGAGCCTGATACTCACATCGATCCGCGTCAAGACACATAACCTGCTGCCGTGCATCATTCTCCACACGCTATTCAACGGCCTGCAATCGCTGCTGCTCATCCTCGAACCGCTAATGAAATCAGCCGATGTGCCTGATCCCGCGGCGACGCTGTTTCATCTTATAAAATAAAAAAAGCGTAAGGATCGAACCCTCACGCTTTTTCAAAAAACTCAAAAACCGATCAGTGATCGATAACCGGAGTTGTGTCCCTCGTCTTCTGAGGAGCCGGCGTCTCCACCGGGGCTCTCGACATTATAGGAGCACTGGCTGGAGAACTGGTCGGCCCCATGCCCTGCCTACCGGTCGAATCCGAGCTGTCGCGGGGCTGAAAAACCGGTGAGGAATCGAATCCTCGACCACTGTCCGAGGAGTCACGCCCTTTTCGATCCATAGTGGTAAACGGCGGCGGGCCGCTGCGTGCGTTATCCGCGACCGGTTTGGGCCGCGTGATCGGATCTCTCGGTGTTTCCGAGCCAGGCGCCGCCGCTATGATCGTGTTGTCTCGTGGCGGCTGAGGTAAATTATACCAGGGCACCCAGTTGTTATAACCATATCCGTAAGGTGAATTCCAATTAGAACCGAACGGCAGGAAGCAGTACGCCGCCGAAAATGGGTCAAATACCCACAGCCCGAACGACGAATACAAATTCCACCGCCCCCCTCGATAAGTGCTCGCCAACGCATTGGTTAGCCCCACGCCTCTCAGCGAATTTGTCACCTTGGCAAGTTCCTTTCCACGCGTCCGGCTCCATTCGGCCAACTCGTCACGTTTGCCGCGGTCAAATTTGGCAACCGTTGCATTGCCGGTCCCGATTGTAGTAGTTTCGCCTTTCTTAACAATTGTCGCGGGATAATCGCCAACCTCGGCCTTGCCTTCGACTACGGCGACGGTGCCTGTACCGTTTGGCTCAAGGTCTATTCGATAAACGCCCGTTTGGACGAACGTCAGATTTTCCTTCGGAGTAAAAATGGAAACCGTAAACTTATCGTTCGCAAACACCTCAAACATTGCGCTGCCTGACGAGAGCACTATCTGCAGATCGTCAAGCGACGTCGATTTAAATTCAAACGTCGTGTTTGAGGCTACCCGGAGGAACGAGCCCGGATTGAGCATTATCTCTGCCTTTCCGCCCGCCCCGGTCGTGACACGGTCGCCGATCTCAAGGTCGTCGCGACGCAGCAATGGGCCGGTCCGTCCCTTTGGTCGGGTGACTGTCACGTCGCCCTCGACATAACTTACCCCGCCCGCCTTTGCCGAGATCATGTATTTATCAGCCGGCGTCACCGCACCCGAGCGGTCCTGAGCAAAGCTCGACAGACCCATAGCCGCAACAGCGACGATCAGGGTTAACATCTGAAGCATCTTGTTTTTCATGATTTTCTCCTTGGGAAGAGCGTATACAACGAATCATATTCCCATTTCTTAAAAAAAACAATCAAAAATCGTCCAAGTTGACCTAAAAAGGCCGAATTTTCTTATTTAAGTGAACAACCTTTACAGCCATTTCGTTATCTAAGTTGATGCCGGATCATTCCGGTGAGGTGCCTGAAAACGGCAAACCTATATGGCAACTTACAAAGATCCCAGTCATTGTTTCGCACCAATCGAGGTCATCGAGCGCCTGCTTCAGATTCGCGCCGAGCTTGGTTTCACAGAGACCATTTACATCGACCGGTCGCAGGAATTGACGGATTTCCTGGATGCCTACGGTTTTGACGCCTACGCCTTTTCAACGGAAAACGACAAGATCAACTATGACGACTATTCAACCCCGGTCGTCCCGGGCGGCGATAATCTGCATTGTTCGGTCACCGCACACTAATTCACAATTTCCAACAACTGAAAGCTCGGAAGAAAAAAAGGCAAAAGTAAAAAGTCAAAAGGCAAAAAAAGCCTCAGACTTTTACTTTTGCCTTTTTATTCTTTACTTAGTTATTGGGCTTTGACAATAAATAAAGTACCATCGTCATCGAGGAACTTTCGCTCGGTAAAATCGGCGACGCCTTTCCGGATGTGATCGATCATTTGCTTGGCGGGCAAATCAATGCCGTCGAGCACACGCTTAGCGAATCGGTCGTTACCGTATTCTTCACCATTTGGATTCGCCGCCTCGGTGATGCCGTCGGTATAGATGACCATGATCTGGCCCTCTTCGAACCGGATAAAATGCTGATGATAGTGAATATCGTCAAACATCCCCAGCGGCATATCGCCGTAATCGACAAACCGGTATTCGCCGTCGGGCTTGATCAGCAAAGGCGGATTGTGGCCTGCGTTTGAAAAAACGAAAGTCTTGTTCGTCGAATCGAGAATACCGTAGATCGCGGTGATAAATTGATTATCGTCGATCGAATCGCGAAGCAGATTGCTCACCTTGGAAAACGCGATATGCGGAGCATAACCGACCTGTATCCCTGCTCGGAGCGATGCTCGCAGAAATGCCATTAGCAATGCGGCGGGGATCCCCTTACCCACCGCATCGGCTACGACGATCCCGATCTGATCTTCAAAGATATCTACCCAGTCATAGTAATCACCCGAAACCTCTTCGGCCGGAAAAATATACGCGCTGACGTCAAAATTCGCCACGACCGGATCGGCCGAGGGCAGCAAATCGAGCTGGACCTTTCGCGCGATCTCGAGCTGGGCCTCAATCCGCTTTTTCTCGACGACTTGCTCGTGCAGCCGCACCTTCTCAATAATGATCGCAACCTGAGATGTAAGCAGTTGAAGAATTGCGAGGTCATCTTCGGAATATGCATCAAGATGGTCACTCTCAAGGTCGAAAACACCTATCACGCGGTCATTTGAAATGATCGGAGCGACCATTTCCGATCTGGTCAGCTCCCGAGCAGCAAAATATCGAGTATCTTTACTCACATCGTGCGAGATAATGGCTTTGCCCGACTGAGCAACGGTCCCGAGGAAACCCTCGCCCATCCTCAACCGAGGCTCGATAAGCTCAAAGCTGATCTGATAACCGCGGATCGCCTTTGATTTAAAAATGTAAGGGCTTTTGTCCTCCGGGCTGAACTCGATAAGGTAGATCCCGGCGGCATCGTATGGAATGAGCGACCCCAGTGTGTCCATGACGAGGTTGAGCACTTCTTCGAGATCGAGCGATCGACTGATGGTTTTGGTAATATCGAGCAGCTTGCGCAGCTTATCGACGGTCGAAAGCCGTTCCGTTTGTCCGCCCGCTGCTATCACATGCTCGTCCATTAGTCGCCCTGAAAGACCTTCGCCGAATATGTTTCCCACAACCGCGAGACCTTGATCCTATACTCTACCAGAGCGCGGCTGACATAAAAATGCCGTGCGATCTCTTGTGCAGTCCGGCCCGCGTTGACCATTCGCTTGAGAGCGGTGTATGGAACAAGCGCTGCGGCACCTGTCGAATATGCTTCTTCCTCGATCGAGTGATTGTAGTCGCGGGCAATGAGTTTGCCATCGTTATTGCGATTTTCGATAGCAAGACGGCTGGGTTTGTGGCCGAGGAAAACATGACAGACCTCTTCCATCAAAGTCGCGTGATGACGATTGCGGCCATGCGTGGGGTTGAGAATTATCAGCTTTTCACCGCTCGGTAAACGATGCGAAGCTGCTCCACCCGACCACGCGTCTTTGCCGTCTCCGAGCAAATGCGATTTTGTCTCGTCGCTCATCGCATCAATAGTCTCAAACGGAATGACCAGCAGCTTCGCAAACCGCGCCAGTTCAAACGGATCAAGCCGCTCGTCATCACGACGAAGGCCCGCAAACTCGCGCAATCCCAGTGCACGCAGCTCGTGATGTCTTCCTTTTTGGGTAGGTGGCAGGTCGGATGAGTTCACGGAATTCTTTGCCGAGCCCGCACGCAAGTAAGGGCGTAACCTCAGCCGCCCACTACCGTAGGTGGTTCTGACATGACTAGACTTCCTTATATTCCGAATCGACATCTTCGCTCGAAAGCGCGACCCGGTAATTCTTAGATTGGACCTGTTTTGTAATCAGCAGGTCGTCTTTAGTTTTGAGGAGATCGGCTCGGTTATAAACTGATAGTTCAAAATTATAGCCGTGGGTGATCGCGTCTTTCGGACACGCCTCGACGCAGAAACCGCAAAAGATGCAGCGGCCGTAGTCAATGTTGTAGACCTTGGCATAACGCTCATCGCGGCCGATGCGTTCGGCATACGGACGCGGATCGTCCATTGCCTCAATATATATGCAGTCCGACGGGCAGGCCGCGGCGCAGAGATAACATGCGACGCATTTTTCCTTGCCCATTTCGTCGACGTGCAGCAAATGCTGTCCGCGATAGCGCGGCTGCACCGTTACGGGGACGTCCGGATACTGGACCGTCCATTTTGCACGCGGAATCTCGGACAAGGTCCGTTTCATCCCTTTTAAGACGGCTACCGTTGATTGAATTACGTCTGATACAACCGACATTGTTTATTTCTCAAACACGACTACCTGCCGAAACTGCCTAACGCGGCCAATCCGACAATAAAAATGATATAGATCCAATAAATCAAACCAAGCACAAAGAAGACACCGCCAGTGATCATACCGGCAATAGCGAGGCCCTTGCCGCCGAAATTTGTTGGGTCATTATTCACCTTTTTCATCGCCATAAACCCGGTTATCAGCGCAGCGAGCCCTGTAACCGGCGAAATATAACAGCACAGCGAGATAATTCCAAGGACGAGCGATATGATCGCTAATGTCTGATTTACGCTGCCCGTTCCGGCCGGCGGTGGCTGAAATGGCGTGTTCGAACCGATGTCCTGATTCTGCCAACTCGCATCAGGTGCGGGCGGCGGGGTCCACTCGGCAACCGGTGCCGCGACCGGTGTTTCAATGACCGGTGCCGGAGGCAGCGGCTCAAATGCCGGGGCCGGAGGTTCAAACGCCGGAGCGGGTGGTTCAAATGCCGGAGCCGGCAGCGGGTCAAAAGCCGGTGCCGGCGCTGGAGGTTCGAACGGAAAACTCACCGGCTGGATCAAGGTTGCCGCCTCGTCAAATTCCGGGGCCGGTTCCTCAAATACGGGCGGTGCAGGGACAGGTTCGTCAAAAACCGGAGGAGGAGGCGGAACGAGTTCATCAAACGCGGACGGCCCGGACGCAGCAAAAGGAGACGGAGGCGGTGCACCGCCCCCAAAACTTGGCGCGGGCACATTCGGCACACTAAAACTCGGGGCAACCGGGGCCGGCGGCTCCTCGATCGCGGGAATTTCGATCATCGGCTCTTCTACTGCCGGTGCGCTATCGCCCAAAGCGTCACGCATTTCCGCGTCGGAAACGAAAACCGTCTTGAGCGGGTCATGCTCCGGCAGGTCGAGAACATCCTCAGGTTCAGCGATCGGTGCCGCTGCCGGCTCGTCGATCGGTGACACCACAGCCTCCGGCACAGGTAAAGCTTCAGCCGCTGCCTCGAACGCCGGAACCGGCTCGGGTCCGGGTTCAGCGACCGGCGCAACCGGCATCGGACTGGAAACTATGGTCGCGTACGGATCGAACGCAGGTGCATCGTCCAAAAGCGGCGTTCCGTCAACCTGGCAAAACCGCATCGAATCCTCAAACGTCTTATCGCAAGTCGGGCATTTTTTCATAGTTTCTCCAATGTCCAGCAAACTTCAGTTTGCTGAGGTCACCTGTGGCCTAAGATTCATATATCGTGCGACAACCTGGTTGGCGCACGACAAACTGAAGTTTGTCGAACTCTGAACTTTTATACTTTAACGCCTAAACTAATTCAAGTTTACTAAAGAAATATGCGATCTCAATCGCCGCATTTTCGTCCGAGTCCGACCCGTGAACCGCATTTTCGCCGATCGACGTGGCAAATTCCTTTCGCAGAGTCCCGGTCGCCGCCTCAGCCGGATTCGTCGCACCCATTAGCTCGCGCCACACCGGAACGGCATTTTCCTTTTCGAGAGCCAGCACGACGCACGGCCCGCTCGACATAAATTCCGTCAGCTCGCCAAAAAAAGGCCGCGCGGCGTGAACCGCATAAAATCCCTCAGCATCCTTCAGCGACTGATGAATAAGCTTCATCCCGCGGATCTTAAACCCATTCGCCAAAACCTTAGCGATGATATTCCCATGATTCCCCGCCCGAACCGCATCGGGCTTGATGATTCCAAATGTTAAATTACTCATTATTGCTAAATTATGTTTCCTTGAAATATATATGTTCTCAGCCTCGTTCACGAGGCTTTCCGCGTTCCGCAGCAGCTTATTTTTCAGCGGCTGTTGCCGGAGCCTACTTCAACATCGCGTTTACCTTGAAGAGACGATGGTTGAGCATGTCGACACTAACGGGAATTGCCTCCAATGGTAGATAACCGACCAACGGCTCATATTTCCCATCGGCACCCGGGTCCATGTCGATGAAAAGCACTTCACCAGTGATCTCACGAAAGTCTCCTATCCGGATCTTCACAGGACCGCAAATTTCCCCGCCTATGATTTGGCCCGATGCTAATTCCAAATCAACTTCTTCAAGGATTTCTATTTCACCGAGTTGCGATTTCCATTCTCTCGGAAGCGTCAGAAACGTTGCGCCGGTATCGACGGATCCCTCAAACACGACGCTTTTTTTCTCCTGCAAAAAATTAGAAACCGTGACATCAACAAGAATTTTCCCCATCGCTTCCTCAACTGTCTTTAATCGAAATGTTGTTTTTACCATACTTCCTCAACAATGACTTTTTACATCCCGACTGACTTTCCAAGCGCATCAACGACTGCCTGCCCAATATCCGCAGGAGATTCGACCACGCGGATTCCTGCTGCGGTCAATGCGGCCATTTTCTCAGCCGCCGTGCCTTTGCCGCCGGAGATGATGGCACCGGCGTGGCCCATGCGGCGGCCGGGAGGGGCTGTCTGGCCGGCGATGAAGGCGACGATCGGTTTGGTAACGTTGTCCCTTGCGTAAGCGGCAGCATCTTCTTCGGCGGAGCCGCCGATCTCGCCGATCATGACGATGGCGTCGGTTTCGTCGTCGGCCTGGAATAGACGCAGAGCGTCGGTGTGATTTGTCCCGATGATCGGGTCGCCGCCGATGCCGATGGCGGTCGATTGGCCGAGTCCGAGGGCTGTTAATTGTCCGACCGCTTCGTATGTCAGCGTACCCGAACGCGAGACGACGCCGATGCGGCCTTCCTTGTGAATATGTCCGGGCATGATGCCGATCTTGCATTTGCCGGGCGAGATGATTCCAGGGCAATTCGGGCCGATCAGGCGAGTGCGGAGGGCGGAGTGCGGAGTGCGGATTTCAGCCTCCTTGTTCGCCAGGTACTGCCTGACTTTTATCATGTCGGCCACGGGAATTCCCTCAGTGATACAAACGACCACTGGGATTTCCGAATCAGCGGCCTCCATGATCGCGTCGGCGGCGAAAGCCGGCGGAACATAAATCACGGAGGCATTCGCTCCGGTTTCGCGGACGGCATCGGCCACGGTGTTAAAAACAGCCACGCCTTCATGCATCGTGCCGCCCTTGCCGGGCGTGACGCCGCCGACTACGTTTGTGCCGTAGTCACGCATTTGCAGCATGTGAAACGTGCCTTCTTTACCAGTGATGCCCTGGACGATCAGACGTGTATTTTTATCTACTAAAACGCTCAAGCTTTTTCTCCTGATTTAAGCTGCAAAAACAAGCCAAAAGTATATCACGCCAATAGTTAACGGTGAAATTGAACGCGCTCGATCCGATCTCTCCCAAAATATAACGAAGTTTTTCAGAACAAAATACATTGTCTTTACGTTTGCAACTGTGTACTCCAAGCAGTAATTCCAATGAGACAGCTTTATTCATTCTATACGGACGCATTTTGGATCGCGGTCAAATCGATCCTCGAGCACAAACTACGAGCGTTCCTGACACTGATCGGCATTATCATCGGTGTCGCAGCGGTTGTCGTGGTCGGTGCCTCGATCAGCGGTCTCAAGACTTACGTTATTGACAGGGTGGGCAAGGTTCTTGGCTCTAATCACTTTATGATCACGCGGCTGGCATTCACCGGACGGCTGTCGGACGAGGAATTTGAGCGTAAAAACCGCCTCAATAAGGACGTTAATTGGAGCGAATATCTCTACGTAAAGGCAAATTGTAAGACCTGCCTGTATGTCGGAGCCGAGATCGGGGCGAACGCCGACATCAACCAGGACGGGATCGAGATGCCGTCAACGCAGATCTTCGGCTCGACCGATAACATGTACGAGATCGGCAACAAAACGATGGAAGACGGTCGTTTCTTCACCGCCGAAGAGATCACTCGCGCAGCCAATATCTGCGTCATCGGTACCGATGTTAAGGATAAATATTTTGAATCCGGCAGCGCCATCGGTAGGACGATAAAGATCCGCGGCATCCCGCTTCAGGTGATTGGTGTGGAAGAAAAACGCGGCTCGTTTCTTGGGAATTCAATGGACCGCATGGTGTACGTTCCGATCACGCTGCACAACCAGATGTTCAACCGTACAGGCGGCATCCAGATCCACGGCAAAGCGGCGAATCCCGAGATGTTCCCGCTCGCTATTGACGAAGCCAAGCAGCTGCTGCGAAACAAACGTCAGTTGATCGGCAGCGACGAGGAAACATTCAGCCTTGTGAATACCGAGGAATTCAATACGCAGATGGACCAATTTACCGGCGCTATCGCGGCCGTGGTCGTGCCGATCACGATGATCATTCTGATTGTCGGCGGTATTGTTGTGATGAATATCATGCTTGTCTCGGTAACCGAACGGACGTTCGAAGTTGGCTTACGAAAGGCCCTCGGCGCGACAAAAAATCAGATATTGCTCCAGTTCCTGATCGAATCGGCCCTGCTATGTGTCATCGGCGGGCTCATTGGCCTTTTGTTAGCGATCGGAGCTACACAGCTCATAACCGTGCTCGCCGGAATGACGATGACAATCACCATCGGTTACATAATTTTGTCGGTCACCGTCTCAAGCGTCATCGGCATCCTGGCCGGACTCTACCCGGCCTGGAAAGCCGCCCGGCTCGACCCGATCGTGGCCCTGACGCAAAGTTAAGGAATTTTTTGCCGCAGATAAACGCAGATAACGCGGATCAGAAAATAAATAATCGCTTTTTTCTTATCTGTGTCATCTGCTTTGATTTGCGGCTAATTTCTTTTTTTTCTCCGTGTCCTCTGCGGCGAAATTTTCTTATGAGACTTTCAACATCACTACCCTACGAAGTACTCCGAATGGCGATGGACTCGATCCGTTCGCATAAGTTTCGCTCGTTTTTGACGATTCTGGGCATCGTCGTTGGTGTCATTACGGCTATTGTCGTTGCTTCGATCCTGACCGGTATGCGAAATTCGATCGTTTCGATCGTCGAGGAATATGGCACGAGCAACATCTACGCTTATCACCTCTCGACCGGCTTTGGTCCGCGCAGCCGTGACGAGCGTAATCGCAAACCGCTGACCGACGACGATATGAACGCCCTCCTCGCTCAGTCGACGTCGATCAACGACATTGCTGCGGTGGCTCCGAATATCGGTTCGTTCAATGGGGGTTTCGACGACAATCTCGTCTACGAAGGCAA
This sequence comes from Pyrinomonadales bacterium, assembly GCA_038227175.1. Taxonomy (GTDB): domain Bacteria; phylum Acidobacteriota; class Blastocatellia; order Pyrinomonadales; family Pyrinomonadaceae; genus OLB17. The sequence goes on from JBBRPZ010000028.1 coordinate 24,487, forward strand.
AAACTACCGTTGGGCACTGACCGACGGCGTCATGCCTAACCACATGGAGATCACCAATCTCGTCCTTAAATCCGGCCGCTTTATAACCGAGGCCGACAATTACCAACGCCGCAACGTTCTCGTCGTCGGCATCAATTGCGTCGAAGCTCTCTTCCCCGGCCACGAGAATGATGCCGTCGGCAAGGTCGTGCGGATGAACGGCGCAACATGGGAAATTATCGGCGTCATCGAAAAACGCAAGGCCGGATTTTTTGGCGAAAACGAAGAGGACCGTAAGGTATTCCTGCCCTACCGCACAGCACGCAAGGTCGCACCCGACCGCGAAGAAGAATTACTAATTATTCAAGCAAAGGAAGGCCAATTGACGGCGGCGGCACAGGAGGTCGAGGGAATTTTGAGACAGCGGCGCAATGTCAAATTTGGCGACCCGAACAATTTTGACGTCAAGACCGCCGACAATTTCATCGCCCAGTTTGACGGCATCATCGGTGGCGTCGGGATCGCGGCGATCGCCATTTCGTGTCTCGGCCTGCTCGTCGGCGGCATCGGCGTCATGAACATCATGCTCGTCTCCGTGACCGAACGCACCAAAGAGATCGGCATCCGCAAGGCCATCGGGGCCACCAAAAACGCCATCGTCCTCCAATTCCTGCTCGAGGCGATGATGCTCACATTCTTCGGCGGCATCATCGGCGTGGTCGTGGCGATCGGTATCAGCAACCTGATAATGCTCCTGATACCGAGCATCCCCGCGCAAGTTCCGGGTTGGGCGGTGATAGCCGGATTGACCGTCTCGGTCGGCGTCGGACTGATCTTTGGCGTTTTGCCTGCTAGAAAAGCGTCAAGGCTCGACCCGATCGAATGCTTGCGGTACGAATGAGTTGGTAAGACTTTTTTGAACGCAGGTTGGACGGATCAGGCGGATTAAGACTAATCGGAATTTGATCTGAAAATATCAAGGTTTTATCCGCTCGATCCGCCCAATCCGCGTTCAAATTTTCTATTCACTCGACCAACTCAATCTCATTCCAGCCCAACAAAATCAGGCAGCGTTAGATCGCTGCTGATCGAAACCGTCTGGACACCGAATCGAAACAATCTCGACTGGATCCTAAACGTGTACGAAGATCCCGTCGAAACATTATCAAACGAAAACGACCCGAACGAACTTGTAGTAGCGGATCGGGAGTTGCCGAGCGAATCCGTTATCGTCACCGACGCGTTCCGCAGCCCGCGACCATCGGATGTCAACACTTTGCCGCTCACGGTGGCGAGCGACGCGGCCGGGCCATTAGTCAGCGTGAAAGTAGCGGTCCCGGCACCGGGCACGGTCGCGTTCATCGTGTAGGTTCCCAGCACTGAATTGGCCGTCAACCCCGGAGCTGTGGCCACGCCGCTCGGATTGGTAACGGAAGTCGCAACCCTTCCGTTCGTGCTCGCAAATGTCGCGCCTGCTCCGCCGACAGGATTTACCGTCCAGGTCACCGGCAGACCCCCCGCGATCGGGCCTACGGTGACGATGATCGGAATGGTAAAAGAAGTATTGCCAGGAGCGGTCTGATTATCGCCGTTTGTCTTTCCGATCGCGTTGGGCAGCGTTGACGCCACCCATCCGATATCGCTCAGTTGGGCAAATGTCAGGTCGGACGGAACAACCACGTTGTGCGTCAGATCAGCGTTAATATTCGGCTCCATCAATTGATTTGGAAATGCCGACGTATCCCAATGCGAAACCGAAGAACCGCCTTGAAAAGGATTCGGGCTGTATAAGAGAGCCTTGCTGAACGAATCGAATCCGGAGGCTATCGCTGGGTCGATCCGCAGGGTCGCATTCACGCCGTTGGGAAGTTGCGCCTTGATCGTGTTTCCGTCGGCCTGTGTCACCCGTTCTGCTGGGATCGTGACCGTCAATTCCGATCCGCCCAAAGCGGCCGGCGGGCTGCCCGCCACGTTGTCAGCTATAATCACTCCGACCGCACCGGCGTTCTGGGCATTCTTGACCTTGACCGAAAAAGCACAAGTTCCACGATCGATTATCGCGATCTTTCCCGAGACCGCCGCCGCATTCGTCAGGGCGGAGCAGCCGTCTGTGGTTAATGCCCCCGCGCCGTCCGACGGGTCGAGAGCCTGGACAACATTTGCCGTCACACCCGCGGTCGTCAGAGGCGGTCCAAATTGAGCCGGGCCGCCGGTAAAACTTCCCGCTATGGCGACAGGGGAATTGATCTTAACGACCGGCCCGCCCAGTACCGTGGGAACATTGGCCGTCACCTGAGGCCCGTTCCATGCGAGTTGGTTAATGCCGAGAGCCGATGCCGCGCGTTGACCGTCGGTCATTTGCAGCCAGCTTAACCCTGTACTGTCGTCAACTAAAAATCGGTCATATATCGTGAAAAATCCCTGATTCGGCGCTCCGCTTGTACCGCTCGTAAACGTCTGAAAGCCGAACCCATGCGCAAATTCGTGCAGGAGCACAGCATTAAGGTCTGTACCCGTGCCTTCATTTCCATCGTATCCATAATAGAAACCCAATCCGTCCAGGCAACCCGTCTGCCCGAGATTACTGTTGAAAGTAGCGTTGATATCGGGATTTCCCGGGCTTCGGTCTGAGGTGGCGAGTTTGTCCGCCAACGCCCCGCCGTACCATGTGCTGGTAAATGGAGCATTAGGAAAATTGCCAAATATACTGATCGTTCCGGCCGAGCCAAGCACGGCGGAGTTGGTGCTGCACGTCAAGGGGTCAAATTGGGCCCGGATGACGATCGTCACGTTGCTCGACAACGTCGCTCCCCACGTCGCCGCGGCCTGGTTAAAAACATTGAGGCGCTGCTGGCCGATGGTCGTGCCGGGATTGCCGCCAACCGGCGTGGCGGGCGTCGGGTCATTGAACCCTTCGTTTGCGCCGTCGTTATTTACAATTGTTATAGTCGCCGCTCCAAAAGCAGCGGAGGCGGCAAATACCAAAATAAAAATTAAGAGGGTAAATTGAAGCTGGTTGTAGATCTTATTTCTCATGGTAGTATTCCGTTTCCGCTGTTAGCGGTCCTCCAGCTTTTGCACCGGTCGGCTTTTTGAGAGGGGCGTGTTGAAGCCGACGAGTTTCGGGTCGATCTCAAAAAAGTTCGCCGCCGATTGGAGATTGTCGACGCACTCTTCCGAAACGGTCCCATCCGAATCCCGCTTTGCCAGCATCACGTTCTGAAAATGCCCTTGCAGATCAATCGAAATAGTTCCGTCCGCCTGACTTACAGATACCAGACCGTCGGTCGATTGATCGATCAATTGTTTCAGCCCGGCGGCCAGTCTGGCCGATTCGTCCTGCGTCAACGGCCTCACCTGGCCCGTCAATCTGTCAGCCACTACATGCTGACCGGCGGCGTTTGACGTCACATAATTTCGACGCCCCGGCGCGACCGCCTGAGCCGTCTTCTCGATTGGTCGTTGATCGGTCATTGCGTATTTCGTTTGCCCCCTCTGCATCGAAAGAGCGGTCGCAACGCCGATCAATAGCAGGAGAGACGCCACGATAGCCACCAACGACCTGTGTGAAATTCTTTTCGCGGAAGCGTTTCCGCTGTTTTCGGCTCGATTTTTCATTACGTACTCCTCCTAAATCTGCGGGTAAATAGTGTGACGATCCCGCCCGGGTAAAACAAGGGAAAGTCCGGGCAATATGCGCTAGGGCAAGGAAGTCATAGGAACTATCTGAATTATAGCTTTGTAACCAATGAGTTTTCAATCTTTCTATATAGTATAGATGCAGAAAAATTTGCCATGAATACACGAATAATCCAACAACCTTGTTAGGTTGGCGATATTAGTGCATTCGTGGCAAATCTTTTATAGACTCGCCGCAAGGTCAACGGAAGATTAGCCGCACTTCACTTTATTCATAGGAAAATCGATCCCCATGAATTTGCCTTTATTGTCGCCCTCGATGCGGGCGATCATTTTTGTACTCATCAGTTTGTAAATTATGCGTTGCGGGAAATCGTGTGCTTTGTTTTCGAACACCAACTCGTTGAGCGTCGAGCGGATCAATTTGAACGCGGTCTCCTCGTTGTTTTCTTTTGGCTTGGCGACATAATAGATCCCGTCGGCCCTCTGCTCCACCCGCATAAATTCATAATCAACGGTCTTGCCGTCCTTGACGGTGCGTCCGACCCCGAGGATCGACGTGCCGGCGGGTAACATCCATTGCTCGGATATGAGCAATTTTTTTGCCACATCTTTTTGCTCCCAGCATCCGGCCATGCCGTCAAAATCGGCGATCTCAGTTACCACCTTCTGAGCCGATAGGCCCAATGCAAAACCCGAAACCGTTAAAACGAAAACCATTTGTCGAATATATTTTTTCATCTATCAATCTCCATAATCTTAGAATTGGCGTTACAAGCTAGTGGCAGTATCCTACCGCATTGATAAACGCCCGATATTGGAAAAATCCGACAACTATCGGCCGGTAGTAAAGAGCTCGGTCATCCGGTGCGAATTTTGCAGAAATACGGTCGGACTCACGCCGGCGAAACGCCGAAAATCATTGATCATGTGCGATTGGTCAAAATAGCCGTGGGCAAGGGCTATTTCGACCCGGGTCGGATGAGCCGTGTTGACCGACCTCAAGACTTGTTGAAATCTTACAATCCGCGAAAAGGTTTTTGGCGAGAGACCTATTCTCTCCTTAAACTGCCGCTCAAGATTTCGTTCGCCGATTCCAAATTCTTTGGCTATCAGGGCGACCGGCAACGTGCCGTCTCTCCTTATGATTGCCTCCGCGAACATCGAAATCGAATGTCCGTTTTGCGACGGCTCATACATTCGCCCAAGTAGTGCATCTTCGATAATTGCGATCTGGCCGTCGAAATCGTTCGTCTCCGATAATCTTTCAGCAATCACGGCGGACTCGTTTCCCCAGATCGAATCCAAATCCTCGATGCGATCCGTCAATTCGCTCAAGGCGCAGCGAAAAAACAGAAAGGCTCCGGCCGGATGAAACCGCACACCAAGCAGTCGCACATCGCCGCCAGGGCCGATCGTCACATGCGAACGCATCTGACCGGCAACGATATTAGCTGGCTGTATCTCGATCATCCCATCATTGTGGAGCCGCCGAAAACGGTCGGCGAGATTGAAAATGATCTCAATGCTGCCATCGGGCACGACCGGTTCCGGTGCTTCCGTGCCGGAGCCAACGCCCTTCAGCGACCAGAAACATTTAACATATCGGGCAAGCCGGGGCGATGGTTGTGATTCCTGATAGTTCATGTGGCAAAACGGAATCCGGCTCAAACTCTCTGTGGATACCGAGGTGAGTTTAAGCCGGATCGGAATTTATGCCAAGCGTTTAGTTGATCAATTCTTTGGAAAACCACAGCACCTTGTTTGAAACACCTGATTTTGATTGTCCTTTCCTCAGGCGGGCGGCCCCGAGCAATTGGTCGGCGGTTTCGCCGTCGACCCCAAAGGCGGCCCATCCGATATTAATATCGATCTCGACCATCTCGGTCTCGGTCAGTTTGATCTTTCGCCCGAAGAAACCGGTTTGGACTCGCGCTATCACCTCATGCGAATCTTCTTTCGAAGCCGTCGGCAAGATGGCCAAAAACTCATCACCGATGGACCGCGCGAAAAAGTCCATCTGCCGCAAGTTGTCCCTCACCGTCTGAGCTACAAAGTTTAGAACGCGGTCGCCGGAGGCATGTCCGAACCTGCGGTTTATATCATCGAATCCCTTCACATCGATTGTTAATATCGTCAACGGCCGGTCGCCGCCCTTTCGCGTGGCCTCGGCGATCTGGTTTTCGAGACCGAGGTAAAAGGCCCGCTCATTTGGCAGGTCGGTCGTGACGTCGGTCAGTGCGTTTGTCTGACTTTTCTCAAACGCGATCGAACTCAACATCAACGGGGCGACACGCACGCCGATCGCCTCGTAGGTTGAAATATCGGCGGCGTCCAGTCTGTAGCTCGGATCGAAGTAAACCTGAAGAATTCCAAAAACCCGCATCCCGTTCCTGAGCGGAATCGTGACGCTGGGACTCTCATTTTCCCCTGGGCCGAATGCTTCGTTGCCAAATTCTATGGTGGTGCTGCAAAGGCTCCGTCCTGCCAGCCCGCTGTCGAAATCCAGAACGAGCCCCTTTCGCCCGCCCGCCCGGGTACCGCCCGCTTCGGCAACGATGAGATGGGTACGGGTTTCGTCCAGTAGTAGGAGTTGGATCGTCTGATAATGCAGGAGAGCTTTTACCCGGCTGGCGACCAGCCTAAACGTATCGGCCGGCTTTAGTACGCCAGCAAAAAATTCGTTTGCATCTTCGAGAGCGTTGAGGTGTCTGCCGATCTCGTCGTTTTCGACGGCGGTCGCAGCGTTGTCATGCTCTCGCCGCTGCTGAAAGAAATAAAACAATACGCAGATGGCCAAAAAGGATGCAAGGATCCCAGAAAAGCCGACCGTTTTGGAGCCGACCTCCATGCTCGAATCTGCCAACAGAAAAGTCCCTACCAGTGCCGCAAGTGAGGTCGCAACAATCAAGATCGGATATGTGTCTGCCTTTCTGCCGGTATCCGGCCGAAGCTCGCTCTCGTCGGAAAGGTTCATAAAGAAGTCGGATCGTGAGGTATGGGATCAAGAAAAGGGGTAGAAGCCCTATATAAGAGGATAACTTTTTGTGCAAAATGAAGTCAATATTTTATTTCAACCCCAACAAACATCGGCACTCCGGAAGAACCCGTAAAAGCCCTGAAAAAAAGTTAAAAAAAATCTTCAAAAATCGTGATTTTTTATTGTTTTTTAGTTGACTATTGCCTCCGCGATCACTATATTGACGTTTGCCTTGAATAAGAAAGAGTTCAAGGCAAAGCGGCTGTGTTTGATCAGCCGAACACCTGGAAACAGGAAATTTATACTTTGAGAAAGATAGGAGTCTTTAAAATAAAATGACAAAAGTAATTGTACTTACAACTGTTCTTGGACTGGGCGCACTCGGAATGGCCTGCGGCGATTCTTCAAATACCAACGTTACGGTTAAACCTGCAAACGTTTCTAACACTACGGTTGTAGCTCCGGTTAATACCGCTCCGGTTTCCACCCCGGTACCCATGACGACACCGGCTACAAATATGTCGAATGTGAAACCGGCTAACACGATGCCCCCATCGAATATGAAGCCGACCAATTCGACCATGAAAACACCGGCTCCATCGCCGACCAAAAAACCATAGTAGTTTCAAATAAATCGAATTGAATTTAAAGCACTTTATCGCAAGATAAGTGCTTTATTTTTTCATACTACGGCAGCGTCGAGCCTAAAACATCTTGTCCAAAATTGACTTTTTTTCATTTTAGAGGTTGACTAACTGGCAATTGATGACTATATTGACCAAAGTTCCGAAAATTAGAAAGACTTGGGACAAGGACTGTGCTTGCACGGTCTTCGGTAAATTAGATCTAATCTTTGAAGAAGACAGGAGAATCGATTTTATGAAAAAGGTAATTGCACTTTCAGCAGTTCTTGTTATGGGTGCGTTAGGAATGGCTTGCGGCGACGCGGCGTCGAATGCTAATGGTAATGCAAATAAGTCGGCGATGAATGCTATGAATTCGGCGGTGAACGCCGCCAACTCGGCCGCCAACGCAATGGCAAACGCAGCCAACGCTATGGCCAATACAGCCAATTCGATGGCAAACGCTGCTAATGCTATGGCAAACAAACCGGCTAACGCAATGGCACCCAATGCAAATTCAAACGTTAAGAAACCATAATAGTTTCTTTACGAATATAGAAAAGTCCGTTCGTTCTAGACGTTCGGGCTTTTTCATATTCATAATGTACACGGTTCGGCTACTAGTTTGTAGGGTTTGACTTAAACGACCCTCCCGACTATATTGGCGAATGTCCGTAGTTACAATTCAAGGGAGCCAAACGCAAGCGATATCTGATCTTTAAGACTTAAGTGGAGAATCAATTTTATGAAAAAACTAATTACACTTTCAGCCGTACTCGTCATAGGAACTTTAGGAATGGCATGTGGCGACTCGGCCGCTAACAATTCCAACAAATCAAATGTGAATGCCAACGCAAACGCAAAACCTGTTCCGCCAGTTGCCAATAATACAAGCGTGGGTAACGCTGCAAACACCGTCGCAAACACGGTCGGAAATGCCGTTAACACGGTCGCAAATGCGGTTAAACCGACGAACACGAACGCGAACAAACCGGTAAATAAGCCCGTTCCTTCGCCGACGAAGAAACCGTAAGTTTTGTAGATTTTTTTGAGCTGGCCCGGTCGTCCGGGCCTTTTCTCAACTTTGAACGAGTTGTGCCCTAAGATCTTCAACCGTCGTCACCGCCCGCTGACATACGAAGTTCTCGCATACATACGCGGACGCCTTACCGTCACGCATTGTCCGGCCTGTTAGCAACGGAACCTGCTCAGCGTCAGACGCCGGATCGTCGGAATTCACGACAACCGAATTCGGCAGATAGCTTTCGAGCACCGCACGCTCAAACTCATTCCCTTTATCTCCGATCACCACAATCTCTTTCGTCGCCGAAAGTTGAAATTCGAGTGCTGACAAGGCTCTCCCAAACCCTTGTGGATGCCGGCGAATTTGCGAGGCCGCTAACCGCAAAACGGTCACCGCAAACCGTTCATATTTATCGTCACCTGTTAGTTTTGCAAGCTTTAGCAAAACGTCCGCCGCAACCGAGTTCCCTGAAGGAGTCGCGTTATCGTAGAAATCCTTATTACGAACGACCAGCTCCTCGTGATCATTGGAAGTAAAGAAAAATCCACCATTTTCTTCATCCCAAAATTCGGTGATTATCAGATCTGCAAGACGCCGGGCCTCGGTCAAATAGTCCACGTCGCCCGAAACCTGAAAAAGCACGATCAGCCCGTCGGCGACATTTGCGTAATCCTCAATGTACCCGTTCAGTTTGGCTTTGCCGTCTTTCCACGTCCGCCACAACCGGCCGTCACGCTGTAATTCCCGCTGAATAAAAGCTGCGTTCGTTTTTGCAATCTCAAGATACTCGTCGTTGCCAAGCACGCCAGCCGCATCAGCAAAGGCCGCAAGCATCAATCCATTCCACGCCGTCAAAACCTTTTCATCCCGAAACGGCTTGATCCGTTTTTCACGCTCGTCGAAGAGTTTTTTTCGGCACCGCTGGATCAAGTCAGAACCGGGAGTTGCGACTGGGTTTGTAATGTTCAGTATGTTGTCGCCTTCAAAGTTACCACCCGCCGTTACGTCAACATACTTGCAAAATTCCCGTCCGTCTTCATCGCCCAAAATCTCTACAATCTCAGCCGGCGTCCAAACAAAAAACTTACCTTCGACACCCTCGCTGTCAGCGTCTTGCGTCGAATAAAACCCACCGCTCTCATCGAGCATTTCGCGACGAATGTATTCGAGCGTCTCGACCGCAATACGTTTGTAAAACTCAGCCCTGTTAGTACCACCTGCGGTAGCGGGCAGTTGAACGCCCTCATTAGCGGCCCTTAAGACCTGATACGCATGTAAATAAACGCGGATAAGCTGCGCATTGTCGTACAGCATCTTCTCAAAATGCGGCACCAGCCATATCGCATCGACAGCGTACCGATGAAAGCCGCCGCCAAGCTGATCGTAAATGCCGCCGCGCGCCATTTTGTCGAGCGTGTGGGTTACGATCGACAAAGCCATGTCGTTGCCAGTTCGGTGATGATACCTAAGCAAAAATTCGAGTGACATCGCCGCCGGGAATTTCGGAGCACCGCCAAAACCGCCGTTCACCGCGTCAAACGTCCGAGTAAAACTGGTAAAAGCCGCGTCCAGCACCTCCACGGATAAACTGCCCGGCGCCGTCTCGACGACGCTCATCTTTCGCAATTCACCGATAATACGATCCGCAGATTCCTGTAATTCACCTCGCCGCTCACGATACGCGTCCGAAATGCTCACCAATATCTGCTGCCAGCTCGGCATGCCATATCGCGGAGCCGGCGGAAAATAAGTGCCGCCAAAAAATGGAAGTTTTTCGGGCGTGAGAAAAACATTCATCGGCCACCCGCCGCGTCCGGTCGTCATCTGCACAAAGTTCATGTATATCTGATCGACATCCGGACGTTCCTCCATATCAACCTTAATGTTGATAAAATGCTCGTTCTGCACCGCGGCGACCGCTTCGTCTTCAAACGACTCGTGCTCCATCACATGACACCAATGACACGCAGAGTAGCCAATACTGACCAGCACAGGCTTATCCTCGGCCCTAGCCCGCTCAAACGCCTCAGAACCCCAAGCGTACCAATCTACCGGATTGTGAGCGTGCTGGAGCAGGTAAGGGCTCGTCTCGTGAATGAGCCGATTGGTGTGTTTTTGTTTGTCTGTCATCTAATTAGGCTGCCTGAAGCATTCGCACCTCGGTTGCCAGCCGTCCATTGAGTTTATCTTTTTCGGTTTCGAGGTCGTAGCGCGATTGAAGATTGATCCAATATTGCTCCGAAAGTCCAAAGTAACGCGACAAACGTAAGGCAGTGTCGGGGCTGACCCCGCGCTTTCCGTGAACTATTTCGTTTATCCTGCGAGCCGGAACGCTGAGATCGGCCGCGAGTCGATATTGCGAAATGCCGAGCGGTTTAAGAAACTCTTCGATCAATATTTCGCCGGGATGTATTGGTGGCAATTTGTTCTTATTCATAAAACTCCTAGTGATAGTCAACGATCTCTACGTCTGACGCTTCATTTTCGTACCAATAAAAACAAATTCGCCATTGATCGTTGATCCTGATGCTGTAGCTATTTTTCATCTCTCCTTTGAGTTTTTCCAAATGGTTTGATGGCGGGTTTCGCAAATCCTGTAGATTTCCGGCAGCATGGATCATTTCCAATTTCGCCTGGCAATCGTCTTAATATCCGGTGGGAGTTTTCGCGACCTCTCACGATTAAATAATTTCTCAGCTTCCTTGTCGGAGAAACTTCGTATCATCAAATCGAATAATAACGCAGCGCGTTATTATTCGCAAGACTTTGAAAAAAGATCTACAAAATTTCATGTCATTGAATACGACCTTCGCTTCTGATATATTAACGGCATCAATTCCTATGACTTCGCGATGCATATCTACGCTTCGTCCCATCAAGCAACGCGCGAATCTCTTCGCCGGTGACTAATCTCCTCATCGTTCAGAGTGCAAGCTTTAGCTTGTATCTTTTCTTCAATTTAACGCGTCAACACGCGCACTCTAAACATTACAGGAGAAAAATCATGACCCCATCAGCCGAATTACAACGCCCGAGCATTAAAACAGAGCTTCCGGGCCCGAAATCACAGGAAATTATCGAGGCCGACGCCCAATATGTCACGCCTAGCTATCCGCGGCCTGATTATAAATTAGTTGCCGACCACGCGAGCGGCGTGTGGATAACCGATCCGGACGGCAACGTCTTTCTCGACTGCAACGCCGGCGTCGCGGTCTGCTCGACCGGACACTGTCATCCGGAGATCGTCGCGGCGATCCAACAGCAGGTGACTGAGCTTATTCACCTATGCGGCACCGATTTCTACTATCGCCACATGCCGGAACTCGGCAAAAAGCTCAACGAGATTTGCCCGATCGATGGCCCGACTAAAACGCATTTCGCAAACAGCGGTGCCGAGGCAGTCGAAACGGCATTAAAGCTGGCGATGTACCACACACGGCGGCAAAAGTTTATCTCGTTCTTCGGTTCGTTCCACGGCCGTACGCTCGGGGCCTTGAGCCTGACGAGCTCGAGAAAGGCGCAACGGCTTGGATTTATGCGTCAGGCTCTCGACGTCGTTCACATCCCCTACCCGAATAAATTCCGTCATTTCGCTACAGATATGCCGTCCGACGAGGCAACAGTCACCCGCGATGTCGTCAACTGGATCGAAAAGAAGCTGTTCCAAACGACAACACCACCCGAAGAGGTTGCCGGTATCGTGCTGGAAGTCGTGCAGGGCGAAGGCGGTTACATTCCCGCTCCGACCGCGTTTGTAAAAGAGCTGAGACGCATCTGCGATGAACATGGCATCATGCTCATCATCGACGAGGTCCAATCGGGCATGGGCCGTACGGGCAAGATGTTTGCACTCGACCATCATCCCGGCGTCAAAGCGGATATTGTGTGTATGGCCAAAGGCCTCGGCTCAGGTATGCCGATCGGTGCCTGCACCGCCCGTGCCGATATTATGGACTGGCACAAAGGCGCTCATGCCTCGACATTTGGCGGCAATCCCGTCGCCCTAACCGCTGCTCTAAAAACCATCGAACTGCTCGAAGGCGGCTTGGTCGACAACAGCCGCGACGTCGGTGCGTATCTCGAAGCTGGCCTAAACAGACTCAAGGACAAATATGACTGCATCGGCGATGTTCGCGGTTTAGGTATGATGCTCGGCGTTGAGTTCGTCACCGACAAAGCGAGCCTGACACCCGCACCCGAACTCCGCGACGCGATCGAAATGGCGTGCTTCAATCGCGGCCTGATCATCCTCGGCTGCGGTGCAAATTCCATTCGTTGGTCACCGCCGCTCATTCTGGCTAGGGAACATGTCGATGTCGCGCTGGAGATATTCGACGAAGCCATAGCCGCGTCAATTTAAAGGAAAAATAGGAGGTTCATATGAGTTCTGAAACACAATTATCACCCGATCTCGCGACCATCAAAGCGAAAATGAAAGCCACGTGGTCGGCGGGCGATTTCGGCAAGATCGCCGAGAGCATACAGGAAGGAGCCGTCGAATTTGTCGATCGGTTAAATTTGCGTCACGGCGAAACCGTGCTCGACGTTGCCTGCGGAACTGGAAACACAGCGATCCCTGCGGCACTGAAGGGTGCGGTAGTCACCGGCATCGATATCGCTCCGAACCTCGTCGAACAGGCTCGCGCCCGAGCCGCTGCCGAGGGCGTGACGTGTACTTTTGAGGAAGGTGACGCTGAGGCTTTGCCGTACGCTGACGCATCGTTTGATACGGTGATCACGATGTTCGGAGCGATGTTCGCACCGCGTCCCGACAAAACTGCGTCCGAGTTGATCCGAGTCTGCAAACCGGGCGGCCGGATCGTAATGGCGAACTGGACGCCGTCGTCATTTACCGGGCTGATGTTCAAGACTGGAGCCAAACACGTACCGCCACCACCTGGAATTCAGCCGCCGGTTCTTTGGGGTGATGAGGAATCTGTCAAGACACGCCTCGCCGACGGCATCAGCAGTCTCACAATGGTCCGAACACCGATACAGTTCATCTTCCCGTTCCGACCCGAAGAGGTGGTCGATTTCTTCCGCGAATACTTCGGCCCGACTAAAATGGCATTCGCTGCACTCGACTCAGACGGCCAGGCAGCCCTCAAAAAAGACCTCGTCGATCTGTGGGTCGAACATAACCACGCCACCGACGGCACTAGCGACGTCGGGTCGGAATATCTTGAGGTAACGGCGATCCGCGCCTGATCGCTTCAACTCAAAGATGCAGACACGGCTCCCACGCCCAATATGCGTAAAGGCTTCGCCATCGGCGAGGCCTTTTTCTTGCGCTGGATGCCAAAAAAAGCAGTATGCACGTACACATAGCCAAACGTTTGATCATTTTCAATTCTCTTATTTTTATTGGAAACGACTCTACTCTTAGCAAATGTCAAGGGTGTTAGGCCTGCGTATCTTCTTCCACAAAAATATTGGCCTTACTACTTCCGCGTGTGTTGGGCTCCGACAAGAAGCCAGCGACCTTGGCGCAATTCCCATATATCGGTATAGAGATTCGTGACGCTAAACGGCTTCGGAGGTGTCTGCTGCGTCAACGTCATATTGATGGTCTCGATTCCGGTGACAATGGCGATCTTGTCATATATGCGGACTACGGTCTGATCAATTGTCATCGATGTGATCGGATACGGAACTTTTGCGTCGCGGTGTTCAATTACAGCCTTCACACCCAGCACTTTGTCGGTGAAACAGCACCTATGACCCTGGATTGGAGTCAGGTAATCCTCGGCCATCAGGTCACCGACGAGCTTCGGGTCAAGCTTGGTGTATGCCTCGCGCCTTTCCGCCTCTCTCGCCAAAACCGCCTTGATCTTTGCCGGATCACCAATATTCACGATGGTTGGGAGCAACGGTGAAATTTCTTGAGCACCCGCGACAGTAGCCAAAAAAAGCAGGCAGCACATACAAATAGCCAAACGTTTAATCATGTTCAATTCTACTTTTTGGTGGAAGCGTACCCGAACACTTGGTAGATGTCAAAACATCGGCGGCATCAAGTTTTGGTTGATGACAATTCGGGCAAAGCGAAACGCGTCATTGTTCAGGTCAAAAAGGGGCTCGGCGGCAAAACCCACCAAATGCCGCCATCGCTCGAACGTACATTTAAGCTCGCGACGCGCGTTGATACGGAAACGACCGATTAAGGAAAATTCAGCTTCGATATTTGAGGGTTGTCTGGTATCATTCCGTTCAATCATAAGTTAGGCGGACGAAATATTCGACCAACGCGTGCTCAGTAGGATTGACAATGAATACAAAAACCATCAATCAGCGTAGGATGCCTGCGCTGTTCATGCTTTTAGCTCTATTCCTTCTTCACTCTAACTCTTCGTCACAGTCTCCCAACGAGTCTCCAACAAAAACACAGATTGTCTTTTTAGGTACTGGTAACCCAAGTCCTGATCCAGATAGGATGGGACCCTCAGTCGCAATTGTAGTTAACGGAACTCCTTATATTGTCGATTGTGGGGCGGGCGTCGTTCGACGGGCCGCTGCCGCCTCACGGGCGGGGATAGCGGGGTTAGCCAGCTCTAATCTCAAAACAGCGTTCATCACACATCTGCACACAGATCATACGCTCGGCTATGCCGACCTCATCTTTACCCCTTGGGTGATGCACAGGAAAGAGCCGCTTGAGGTATACGGGCCGGCGGGTATGAAGGGGATGACCTATCATATTCTGAAGGCTTATCAGGAAGACAACAAGATTCGAATTAACGGACTGGAACAGGGTAACTCAACCGGCAATAAGGTGAACGTCCACGAAATCAGACCCGGCGTCATTTACAAGGACCAGAATGTTACGGTGAAAGCCTTCCTTGTCAATCACGGCTCTTGGCGGCAGGCTTTTGGTTATCGTTTTGAGACTCCAGATAAAACAATTGTGATTTCCGGGGACACTTCTCCCAGCGCGAGCATAGTTGAAAACTGTAATGGGTGTGATGTCTTAATTCATGAAGTCTATTCACAGGCGGGGTTTGCTGCTAGTAGTCCGGCCTGGCGGAAATATATCCTGAGCTTTCACACCTCCACCAAAGAGCTGGCGGAGCTTGCCACAAAGGCTAAACCGGGGCTACTCATTCTTTATCATCAAATGTTCTTCGGCGGCGCTGCGGATACTGTAGATGGGATGTTGGGTGAAATTCATCAGTCGTACAGCGGCAAAGTCGTTTCCGCACATGATCTGGATATTTATTAAAGGATGACCCTCCATGATGCGCACATTCAAAACAGGCCGAACGTGTTACAGGTGGACTAAAGCGGAACCTGTAGAATTTGACCAACCACGTTTCCAAGCGTGTGTAACACGCGCCGCTAACGCGGCAAGGCGTTTCGCGTGTTTCACACGCTCGGTTTCATTGCCGAGCCAACTACACATTCCGCCTGTCGGCTCCATGTGTAGCTAACGATATGTTCGCATGCTTCAAACGCTCCTGAATTTGCAGGCTCGCGTCCGTTGGCTTTTCTTGTATAGCCACGTCCCTTTAGGGCGTGGTCGGATCGCGACAGAAATTCAGAGGGCGTTTCAACGTCCTTTCTCTTAGGCTTAGGCCACGAATCGGTAAGCCCGTTGAAACGGGCTAAAGATCATAATTCCGATACTAACCACGCCGTAAACGACGTGGCTATGTGCCGCGTGGACACGGGTAAGGGCCACTTATTATATGAATTTACGGCTGCTGCTGTTGCATGGATAATATTCCTTGCAATCTATAGCATTTTTATGTCATACTGCAATCGCCTTGCTCTGTCTGTTGGCAGCAGAGCGGTTCTTTGACAACCGAGGAGATTTGATCATTTTGGACAGAAAATGGAAAAGGGTGTCCCATTTTTGTATGGGTATTTTTTAATAAGTGGACAAACAGGCTAACTAGCGTATTTACAACGTTTAACAGTCCCATTTGGGACAAAAATGGGACAGTTTTTGGGACACCAGCTGGAAAAAGTGTATGTGTACGCACACTAAATTGTCAGAATTGGGGTTAACAGGCGTACTTACAACATTTAGCCTGCCCCATTTTGTAAAAATGGGACACTTTTTGGGACACCTGTAAACGAACTCTTCAGGCGGCTGTTTGTTTGCCGCATAGAATAAATCCCGATCTTCAAGATCTTATCATTTTAGTCTTGACTTAATTAAGCCTATACTTTATTATAAAAACCATGGACACATTCACAGCACTTGCGGAACCAACCCGGCGGAACATTTTGGAGATGCTCGCAGCCAAGGGCGAAATGCCTGCGACGGCCATTTACAAACGCTTTCGTGTCAGCCCACCCGCTATCTCACAGCACCTAAAGGTGCTCAAAGAGGCGAACCTGGTCCGCGTCGAAAAGCGTGCGCAGCAGCGAATATACTTTGTAAATCCTGAACCTATGAAAGAACTTGAGAAATGGATCAAACAGTTTGCGGTTCGTGTTGAGAAGCAATTCACGGCTCTCGATGACCTGCTCGAAAGGATGCAAGAACCGGGCGCAACAGCGACCCGAGGTATTAAAAATAAGGAGAAAAAATAATGGCAAATAAAACGACTATCACAGCCGAACCCGGCACGCAGGAACTATTTATCATTCGCGAATTCGAAGCGCCGCGTGAGATGGTATTCCGAGCCTACACCGAGGCCGAGCTCTACGAACAATGGGTAGGCCCTGACGATTTGACGATGACGGTCGAAAAGATGGATGCAGTCGACGGAGGCTCGTACCGGTTCGTCCATGAACGGGACGGCCACAAATATGCCTTCCACGGTGTGTATCACGAAGTGCTCGCCCCCGAACGCTTTATCGGCACATTCGAGTTTGATGGACTGCCGGAACGGGGCCATGTCATAATGGGCACGACAAAATTCGAAGACCTCGGCGGCGGACGCTCGCGGATCGTCCACCAATCAGTTTTTCAGTCGGTTGCCGATCGCGACGGCATGATCCAGTCAGGCATGGAGCGCGGCGTTGTTCAGGGTTACGAAAAGCTCGACGGGCTGCTCGCAACACTTAACGATCAGGATCCGGGCAACTAATTATATTCCCATTGAAGAAGATGAAAATAATACGAATTAAGGAGCAATAATATGCAAAAAATAACACCGTTTTTAATGTTCAACGACCAAGCCGTCGAGGCGATGGACCTTTATACCTCGATCTTTCCTAATTCCAGCATCGTGTCGACAATGCCCGGCCCCGACGGCAAGGTCGCGGGCGGCGCGTTTGAGCTTGATGGCCAACGTTTCAACTGTTACAACGCTGGCCCACACCCTAACTTCAAGCCCTCGCAGGCAGTATCTTTCATGATCTATGCCGACACGCAGGCCGAGATCGATCATTATTACGAAAAATTGAGCGACGGCGGCGAGCAGCAGCCTTGCGGCTGGGTTGCCGACAAATTCGGTGTTTCATGGCAAGTCACGCCGCCCATTTTAATGCGGCTCATAAGCGATCCGGATCGCGTAAAGGCAGGCCGCGTAACTCAAGCGATGTTCAAAATGACGAAGATAATCATCGCCGATCTCGAAGCAGCCGCAAATGAAGTGGTTTAACCACGAAAATACACCAAAAAAACACGAAATAAGAAATTTTCCTATTTCGTGTTATTTTCGTGTGATTTCGTGGTTTATTTCTTAGCTTTTAGCCTTTTTGACTTCCTCGATCATCACCGGAACGGCCTCGAAGAGATCGCCGACGATGCCGTAATCGGCGATGTCGAATATCGGAGCTTCAGCGTCCTTGTTGATAGCGATGATCGTGCCGGCGTTTTTCATGCCGACGATGTGCTGGATCGCACCTGAGATGCCGAGAGCGATATAGACTTTCGGAGCAACGGTTTGTCCTGACGATCCGATCTGACGGTCGATCGGCAGCCAGTCGGCATCGCATATCGGCCGCGAGGCAGCAAGGTCGGCACCGAGGGCGTCGGCAAGCTGCTGTGCGAGAGCGATGTTCTCCTGCGATTTGATGCCGCGACCCACGGCGACGATAATCTCCGATTTGGTAAGATCGACCGAGGCTTTGGCCTCCTGAAACGGAACCTCAGGTGTCATGCGGATATTCCCGACATTGACATCCATAGTTTCGACAGCGGCACTTCCCTTTTCCGCTGCGTCGCCGCGAAACGATCCGGACTGGAATGTCACAAAATAGGGAGCTTCGCCGCCGATCGCTACGTCAGCGTCGAGTTTGCCTAGAAAGATACGGCGCGTCAGCACAAGCTTTCCGCCGTCGGCACGGTAACGAATACAATCACCGACAACCTCTCGACCAAGCCGAGCCGCGACCTTAGGTGCAAAATCACGAACCTGATAGGTATGCGACATCACAATGTACTGCGGATTCACGGCCTTGATAACCTGTTCCCAAGCGTCCGCGTAAGCATCCGGCGTATAAATGCCCAGCTTATCGTTTTTGGCAACAATCACCTTTTCAAGGTTATAACCGGCGATCTCCTGAGCAAGTGAGCAATCCTTGTCGCACGGCAAAACCGCCACGACCTTGAGACCGAGGTCCTTTCCAATGCTCTGCGCGGCCACAATCGCTTCAAGCGATGTCTTGTTAAGGATGCAATCTTTGTGTTCGATGAAAACTAAAATCATTTCAGTATCTCTTGATAAATTGCCGCTAGCTTTAGCTAGTGGGTAAGGTTCGTCAAAGTAATCGGCTTTAGCCGAACGTCCGATTGGGCTAAAGCCCAGATCAGGTAAGAATCAGCTACCCACTAGCTAAAGCTAGTGGCAATTGATAAGACTAGAGAACCCTGACTTCGGTCTTAAGTTTCTCGACCAACTCGACCGCACCGGCTTTGGCGTCGCCGTTGCCGAGCATCTGTGTTTGTTTGGATTTGAGCGGGTGGTAGACTTTTTCGATCTTCGGGGCGGACGCAAACATCTCGATCGTCGGTGTAACTTCGCGAACCTCCTTGCTTTTCGCGGCCATAATCCCCTTCAGCGAAGCATACCGAATCTGTGAGATGCCAGACTGAATCGTCATCAACGCCGGCAGCTTGTAGGTAAACCACTGATACCAGCCGCTCTCAAGCTCGCGCTTGACGCGAAGGCTTTCGCCGAGGCTCGCGCGATCAACCTCAATCACGATCGTGGCGTGCGGGACACCGAGCAGCTCAGCCAAGATCACGCCAGTCTGGCCGTAGCTTGCATCGTCCGATTGCAATCCGCCAAAAATAAGGTCGGCATTCTCATCGCGTACCGCGTCAGCGATAGCCTTTGCGATCTGATAGGCCGAGAGGCTCTTTGAGCCTTCGACGACAACATGTATCGCCCGATTGGCCCCACGCGCCAGAGCGTCTTTAATAACGGTCTTTGCACTCTGCGGCCCGAGCGTGCAGACGACGACTTCGCCTTCACCTTTAGCCTCGATCGTCCGCAAAGCTTCTTCGAGGGCATACCCGTCAGACTCGTTCGTCTGAAGGGCAACGTCAGCCTCGTTAATCCATTTTTCGTCGCCAGCGATCCGCAGGACTGCGTCCTTATTGGCAACTTGTTTCATCAATACAATTATCTTCATATAAAAATGAATGACCATTCATTTGTAGGATATAAGAAAAGTGTTTCGACCTCAAACGAAGGGAAACGCTTTATCAATTAGTCGGTGTAACGCTTGAAGATTAAACACGCATTCGTTCCGCCGAAACCGAAATTGTTCGAGAGAACATAATCGACAGTAGCCTCTCGCGGTGCGTTTGGTATGTAATCCAGGTCACAATCGGGATCGGGAAATTCGTAATTGATCGTCGGCGGCAGAACATTTTCCTGTAAAACCTTGACGGAAAATACGGCTTCGAGACCGCCAGCGGCTCCGAGTGCGTGGCCGGTCATCGATTTGGTCGAGCTGACCGGAATATTGTAAGCGTGCTCACCAAAGACCTTCTTGATCGCCAGCGTCTCAAATTTATCGTTGTAAGGCGTCGAAGTGCCGTGAGCGTTGATGTAACCGATCTGCTCTGGAAACAGCTCGGCATCTTTCAATGCCCGCTGCATGACACGAATCGCACCGGAACCGGTCTCGTCCGGCATCGTGACGTGAAAAGCATCGCCGCTCATGCCGTAACCGACGATCTCAGCCAGAATATTAGCACCGCGAGCTTTTGCGAACTCTAGTTCTTCGAGGATCAAAAGGCCCGCACCTTCGCCGATGACAAATCCGTCACGCGTCAGGTCGAACGGCCGTGAAGCGTGTTTTGGATCGTCGTTTCGCGTCGAAAGTGCCCGCATTGATGCAAACCCGGCGACTGACATCGGCGTGATCGCGCTTTCGGCTCCGCCGCAGATCATCGCATCCGCGTCGCCGCGTTCGATTATCCTAAAGCTGTCGCCGATCGCATGTGCACCGGCGGAACAAGCAGTCGCTGTCGCCGAATTCGGCCCTTTCGCACCGTGACGGATCGAGACGTTGCCTGAAGCGAGGTTAACAATCGCGGAAACAATAAAGAACGGTGAAACACGGTCGGGTCCCGAATTGAGCAGCTTTTCGTGTTCGCGTTCGATCGCCCAGAAATCGCCGATTCCGGAGCTTATGTATGTTCCGACCATCTCGTCATTCGAGTTGTCGATAACAAGACCGCTGTGCTTCATCGCCTCGTCAGAGGCCGCTAAAGCAAAGTGCGTAAACGCACCCATTCGCCGCGCCTCTTTCTTATCGAGAAACGAAAGCGGATCGAAATCTTTGACCTCGCAAGCGAATTTGGCCGAATATCGCTCAGCATCAAATTTCTTGATGTAATCCGCGCCGCTTTCGCCGTTCATCAACGCGCTCCAAGTCGAAGCCACGTCATTGCCAAGCGGCGTAACCAAACCGAGACCTGTAACTACTACTCGACGTTTCATAAATGTTTAGAGTGCAAGCTTCAGCATGTTTTGACCATTATGGCAAAACAAGCTAAAGCTTGCACTCTGAACGGCAAACTAGGCCGCCTTATGCTGTTCGACGTACGCGTAAGCGTCGCGGACGCTTTGGATTTTTTCAGCATCTTCGTCGGGAATTTCGATGTCGAATTCCTCTTCGAAACGCATCACGAGTTCGACGAGGTCGAGCGAATCTGCACCCAGATCCTCGATAAAGCGCGCATTTTCAGTAACTTCTGCTTCGTCCACACCTAATTCGTCGACGATTATCTGTTTGATCTTATCTTGTACTTCTGACATATTTTCTCCTTAAGTTTTATAGCGTTTTGATAGTATTTCTTAAACTCTCTGAATTCTCAATGTTTGCGTAAATCGCTTCTTTGCTGATCTGTCTCACTAATCCGGTTAAAACCTTTCCCGGCCCGATCTCAATAAATTTCTCAACTCCGCTCGCCGACATATTCTCGATCGTTTGCAGCCAACGCACCGGCGACGAAACCTGTTTCGTCAATCTATCACAAACTGCCGAGGAATCTGTATTCACGGCAGCATCGACGTTGTGCAAGATCGGAAAGCCACATTCGCCGTATTCCAATTCGATCAGGTCGCTTGCCAGACGCTCCTGTGCCGGCATCATCAACGCACAATGAAAAGGTGCTGAAACATTCAGGCGGATCGCCCGCTTTGCTCCCTTTTCTTTCAAGATCTCGCACGCACGGTCGACTGCTTCGAAGTTTCCGGCGATGACAACCTGCGACGGCGAATTGATGTTCGCCGGACTACAAACTTGTCCCTTTGCCGCTTCCTGACAACCCACTTCGACGGTCAGAACGTCAAGCCCAAGTATTGCAGCCATAGCTCCGACACCGACAGGAACAGCCTCCTGCATATACGTGCCCCGTTTACGGACGGTTTGCACCGCGTCGGCAAAATCTAAAACGCCCGCCGCAACTAACGCCGAATATTCGCCCAAACTGTGTCCAGCAACGAAATCTGGTTCCGGCAATCCTTCTGCCCTCGCGGCGTAATATGCAGCTATCGAAGCCGTCAGGATCGCAGGCTGCGTATTTGCGGTCAATCGCAGATCAGCCTCATCGCCTGAGAAACACATCTCAGACAGCGAAAACCCGAGTGCATCATCAGCCGCCTCAAAAACCTCGCGGGCCGCGACAAAATTGTCAAATAAGTCTTTTCCCATTCCGACAGACTGGCTGCCTTGTCCTGGAAATATATAAGCCTTCTTCGCCATGATGCAGAAGCCCGCGCGTGAGCAAGGGCGTAACATTCAACGTTGCGTCTTACGCCCTTGCATACGCGCGGGCCTCCGCAATCTAAAACCTAATAACCGTTCCACCCCAAGTCACGCCGCCGCCGAATGCAGTCAATAGCGCAAGCGTGCCATCCTGAATGCGGCCCGACTGGATGCACTCGTCTATGGCGATGGGTATCGACGCCGACGATGTATTTCCCATCTCCGCGATGTTCGAATAAACCTTTTCTTCCGGAACACCGAGCCGCGAAGCAACCGCGTCGGTTATACGCTGATTCGCCTGATGAGGAATGACGATATCAATATCCTCCACGGTATAGCCCGCTTTTTCAACCATTTCTGCCGAAATATCGGCCATCGAGCGAACGGCTACCTTAAAAAGCTCGTTGCCGCGCATCTTGAAAAAATGATCGCCGTTATCGATCGTGTCGTGGGTCGTTCCTAATTTCGTGCCGCCGCCTGGCGAGAAAAGCTGGTCTTCGTAGCGGCCGTCCGAACGAATTTTTGTCGCGAGAATTCCCTTCCCTTCCGGCACCGGTCCGAGCACGGCCGCTCCTGCTCCGTCGCCGAAAATAACGCAGGTTCCGCGATCGGTATAGTCGACATATTTTGTTAAAACTTCGGCTCCAATCACAAGAGCATACTTGATCTGTCCGGTCTTGATCATCGATTCGACCATCGTCAAGCCGTAGAGAAATCCGGAGCACGCGGCAAAAACATCCATTCCCGCAGCATTGGTCGCACCGATCTGTGCCTGGATCAACGCTCCGGTCGAAGGCATGATCTGGTCAGGCGTCGTCGTCGCACAAACAATAATGTCAATATCGGTCGGCTCAAGCCCTGCGCGTTCGAGTGCCTGCAACGCAGCCCTAGTGCCGAATTGCGAAGTATATTCGTCCGTTCGGGCCTTGTGTCGCTGCTTGATGCCGGTGCGCGTGGTTATCCACTCATCGTTGGTGTCGACCATCTTTTCCAGATCGGCATTGGTTAAAATGCCTTCCGGATAAGAGTGTCCCATCCCGATGATTCCCGCGTTTTGTGCTGTCATTGATTAGAATTAGAACTCAAAAATTCGTAAATTTCAAAAGGTCTATTCGGCGTCTTTGACATCGATAATCTGGCGGCCCTTGTACATACCGGTCTTAGGATCGATGCGGTGCGGCTGTTTCGTTTCACCCGAATCCTTGTCGGTATAAAACTGTGGTGTTTTCAGAGCATCATGTGCACGGCGTGTGCGCGTGCGTGCATGTGAATGTCGTCGTTTTGGATTTGGCATAATTCTTTCCTCGTAAGTCGTCAATTGTGAATCGTAAATCGTTCCTGCTATTTACGATTCACTAATTATGATTCACGCCCAATAGTGCGGCCCACCGAGGGTCTATTTCATTTTCTTCGCACTTACAATCTATCAAATTTCGGTTTCCGCCGCATTTCGGGCACAAACCTTTGCAATCTGGGTTGCAATAAACCGTCTCGGTCGTCGCTAGTATCAACTGCTCGCGTACAACCTCGGCCATCTCAATTTCGTTGCTCGTAATGCTCGATTCGTCTAGCTCGTCCTCGCCAAGCTCGACCTCGTCGATCTTAGGCTCCGCAGCCGCGTCAACGAATATATCCTGAAACTGAACATCGATCTTCTTAGCGACCGGTTCGAGACATCGGAAACAATCTGTTTCCAGCTCAGTCTCGATGCGACCGTTAAGATATGTCTTGGCTCCATCACGGCGAATATCACCCGTAAAAGTCGCGTTTCGCGTCAACCGCGTGCCGTCGTCCAGATCGATCTCGCCCGGCTCAAACGTAATGTCGAGCGGTTTCGGATTTCTTCCAACGCTGGCCAGATCAATGATCATTGTCAAATAGTTTCGTTCTTGCCAAATGTTCGGTAAAAGGCAAAACGATAATTATATCCTCTCAGGTCAAACTGTCAAACAAATAGCCGCACGAAACCGCTACTCGCTAACCGCCGAGCCGACGGCCTGGTCAAGATTTTCAAAACCACGCTCCTTTAATATAGCGGCCAGCCCTTTCAACACGTCAAATGCAAAGGTCGGCCCACCGTAAATAAATCCGGTATACGCCTGGATCAGTGACGCTCCCGCCGCGATCTTTGCAAACGCGTCGTCGGCCGTAAAAATACCGCCGACACCTATGATCGGGAGCTGTCCTTTTGAATATTTATAGATCGCTGAAATAACTTCAGTCGAACGCGTCGCCAGCGGCTTGCCGCTCAAGCCACCGTCACCAATTTTGCCTATGTCGGTTTTCAGTCCCTCTCGCGAGACCGTCGTATTCGTCGCGATCAAGCCGTCCAATTCATATCGCTTGCCAATATCTACGATCGCTTCGATCTCAGATTCGGTCAGGTCGGGGGCGATCTTTACGAGCAAAGGCTTGCGTCCAAGCTCGTTATTTCGCGAAGTCAATGCCCCAAGCAATTCTTCCAGGCTGTCCGCTTTCTGCAATTCCCGCAGATTTGGCGTGTTTGGTGACGAGATATTTACAGCCACGTAGTCAGCGACCGCATACACCAGATCAAAGCTTTTTAGGTAATTTTCAGTTGCTTCTTTGTTGGGAACATTTTTGTTTTTACCGATATTTACGCCGACTATGCATTTTCGATCCAGCTTTTTCAGCCGCTCGGCAACGACAGCAGATCCCTCATTATTAAAGCCGAGTCGATTGATCAATCCATGATCGTCCGGCAATCGAAACATCCGCGGCTTTGGATTCCCCGGCTGCGGCTCGAACGTGACAGTTCCGACCTCGACAAATCCAAAACCGAGCGACGCAAGCTGGTTTACAACAATGCCGTTCTTATCAAACCCAGCCGCCATGCCCAGCGGGTTCACAAACTTCAACCCGAATCGCTCGATCTCGCCGAATGATGGCACTTCCCCGCACGCGAACGGCGACGCCAGTCCGAGACGCAACGCCTCGATACCAAGCTCATGTGCCCACTCGGCATCGAGCCCGAACATCACCGGCCGCATCAGTTTTTGCCACAATTTCCCCATCAGCTGTTCGCTCGATTTTAGTTGAAAGCGGCAGTTTACGAAACTTCCGGTTACAAACTTTGAACTTTGGCGTGTCGTTTGTTACGATTTCCCTCGAATGGCAAGCGAATTTGATCTGGTCGAAAAGTCTCGAATAATGGACGCCGCAGGCATGAAGCGTGCGTTGCGGCGGCTTGCGACCGAGATCGTCGAGAAAAATCACGGGGCAAAAGACCTATACCTCGTCGGTATTCGCCGCCGCGGCGTGCCTCTCGCCGAACGCCTCCGCGACAAGATCGAAGGCCTTGAGGGTGAGGCTCCGCTCTACGGCATTCTCGACATTACGCTTTACCGCGACGACCTCTCGACCGTCGGGGCAAATCCAGTCGTCAACCGCACCGAACTTGAAGAAGACATCGACGGAAAAAATATCATTCTCGTCGATGACGTGCTTTACACGGGCCGAACGATTCGAGCCGCCATGGATCAGCTCATGGATTTTGGCCGCCCGAAAAAGGTTCAGCTCGCTGTCCTTATAGACCGAGGCCGCGAGCATCGTGAATTGCCGATCCAGGCTGATTTTATCGGCAAACTCGTCCCGACAAAGCAAAACGAGATAATCAAGGTCATGCTCAAAGAGTATGACGATGTCGAAGCCGTTGGAATCTTTGTTAGGCCAGATGATGTTTGAAAGCAAGGTTAACGCCTTGCTTTTTTTATAACTGCTGATGGAAAAACCGTTCCGAAGACGAGACCTGCTGGGCATCCGAGATCTGACCGCCGCGGAGATCGTCGGCATTTTGGACACGGCGGAAAATTTCAGCGAGATCTCAACCCGTGAGGTCAAAAAGGTTCCTGCCCTTCGCGGCAAAACTGTCATCAATCTCTTTTTCGAAGCGTCGACTCGCACACGCACTTCATTCGAGCTTGCTGCCAAACGCCTTTCCGCCGACGCGGTTAATATTAGCGTTTCCTCATCCAGCGTCAGCAAAGGCGAGACGCTGCTCGACACGGCGATGAATCTCGATGCGATGGCACCCGATTGCATCGTTGTCCGCCACTCAAGCGCCGGTGTGCCGCACCAACTTGCAAAAGTCAGCAAAGCCGCGATCGTCAACGCCGGTGACGGAGCTAACGAACACCCGACCCAGGCACTTCTCGACGCGATGACGATCCGCGAGCATAAAAAGCACATCAACGGCCTCGAAGTCGCGATCGTCGGCGACATCCTCCACAGCCGCGTCGCCCGTTCGAATATTCATCTACTGACAAAAATGGGAGCAAAGGTCCGCGTCGCCGGCCCCAAACCACTGGTTCCGGTCGATTTTGCACATCTGGTCGAAAACGGCTTAGAGGTATGTCCGCATGTCGAGGACGCGATCACGGGAGCCGATGTCGTGATGATCCTTCGCATCCAACGTGAGCGTCAGGACTCGGCATTTTTCCCGACTTTACGCGAATACTCGATCCACTACGGCCTGACAAATGAACGTCTTGAATTAGCGAGAAAAGACGCCATCGTCCTGCATCCCGGCCCGATGAATCGCGGCATTGAAATCTCGTCGGATGTTGCCGACAGTTCGCGGTCGCTTATTTTAGATCAGGTAAAATATGGCGTGGCGGTTCGGATGGCGGTCCTCTATCTCGCAACCGGAGGCACGCCAACCAACAGTTAACATTATGAAGTTGTTGATCAAAAATGGCCATCTCATCGACCCTTCGCAGGGCCAGAACAGCGGCAAGAATGTCCTTATTGAGGACGGCAAAGTCGCGGCGTGGCTTGGGATAAACGATCCCACACCTGATGACGCCGAGGTTTTCGATGCGAGCGGGCTGATCGTTGCACCCGGATTCATCGATATGCATGTCCATCTGCGTGAGCCGGGGCAAGAGCATAAGGAAACGATCGCGAGCGGCTGCGCGGCGGCGCTTGCGGGCGGCTGGACGAGTGTATGTCCGATGCCGAATACAAATCCGATCAACGATAATGCTGCGATTACGCGGTATATGATCGAACAGGCTGAGCGTGCTGCTCTCGCCAACGTTTTCCCTATCGGTGCGATCACAAAATCGTCCGACGGAGCCGAACTTGCCGAGATGGGCGAGATGAAATCCGCCGGTGCTGTTGCCGTTTCTGACGATGGACGTCCCGTTCCTAACGCAGGTATTATGCGGCGGGCGATGCAGTACGCCAAAGACTTTGACCTACCGGTTATCGATCATTGCGAAGACAAATCGCTCTCATCCGGAGGCGTCATGCACGAAGGCCGCATTTCCCTGCTGCTGGGCCTCAAAGGAATGCCCGCACTTGCAGAGGACATCGACGCCGTCCGCGACATCATCCTAGCAAAAGATACGGGTGCGCATATCCACATCGCCCACGTCTCAACAAAATGTGCGCTCGAGACCATCCGCCGTGCCAAAAACGAAGGCATCAACGTCACCTGCGAAGTCACGCCCCACCATTTTACGCTGACCGACAAGGTCGTCGCCGGGCTTGAAATGCCGAAGCCCGCGCGTGAGCAAGGGCGTGACACGCACGACGACTCTTACGCCCTCGCTTACGCGCGGGCTTCTGCATATGACACAAACACTAAAATGGCACCGCCGCTCCGCAGCGAGGAACATCTCGCGGCAATTCTCGAAGGCATCAAAGACGGCACGATCGATGCGATAGCAACCGACCACGCACCGCACCACGCCGACGAAAAATCGCTCGAATACGACCGGGCCCCTTTCGGAATCACGGGCCTTGAAACCGCGCTCGGCCTCGCTCTCAACGAGCTTGTTCACAAAGGCATCATCGATCTCGTGCGTCTGGTCGAACTCTGTTCAACCAATCCGGCTCGAATTTTCAAACTGGCCGGTCGCGGCACGCTGTCGCCCGGCTCGGTGGCCGATGTGACGATCATCGACCCAAATCTCGAGTGGTCCTACTCCAACGCCGATTCGCGTTCGAAATCAAAAAACTCGCCTTTTGACGGCTGGAAATTTAACGGTGCTGCGGTCGCTACGATCGTCGGCGGAAAGATTGCCTTTCGGCGATAACAAAAACGGCGGCGTCAAATCACGCTCGCCGTTTTCGAATTAGGACTTGGTTGGTTTCGTCCGGACTGTTATTTGGTCTTTAGCGAAACGGTCTTCATCTGCATGCCTTGCGTTTCGGCCAGGGCTTTTTTTTTCGGGTGTTCTCTTTAACGTCAAACCGAAGTCTGCCGACACGACCTTGCTCAGAAAGTACCGGTCGTCAATTCGGTGAAAAGAGAGTTTCGTTCCCACAACTCCTTCAACCGCCGCATTCGCCGAAACCAGCGCCGCGAATATTGCGTTTCCGTCCTTACTGGCGATCGTCAGGATCTTGGCGTCGATTAACGTTAGCTCGTATGTTCCGGCCGGATGCCACCTCTGATCGATGATGAAATCAAACGGGATCTCCGTTCTGCTGCGGGTCGTGTTTTGGGCGTGCGCGGAAACTACCGTCGAGATAACTAACAAACCTATAAACATTCCTATCTTTACCATTGTTTTATTCATTGCTTTTCTCTTTTTTTTTAATTTTGGGGGAGACATTTTCGCCCTCATCCGTTAACGCGACGAATTGGCAAGAACCGTCTCAAAATATTTTTACCTTGTCTGAATTAATTGCTACAATCCCGTTTAGAGTGGATCAGCCGCAGGAAATATCGGTTCTTTTACGACAATGGAGCGACGGTGATCGTGAGTCGCTCGACCGCCCGCTGCCGCTGGTTTATGATGAATTGCACAAGCAGGCCCGACGTTACCTACGCCGCGAGCGTCAGGATCACACGCTTCAGACGACCGCGCTTATTCACGAGGCGTACATAAAACTAAGCGGTCAAAGAAATGTGGAATGGGAAAACCGCAACCATTTCTTCGCCATCATTTGCACTTGCTTATGCCGGAATTGCGGACGCCTATACAACCGCGTCCGAAGCGATGCTGCCGCCAAGAGAGGCGTTGCCAAATGCAAAAGCCGCGGCGAACTCGACGATAAGGTCGCCGATGCCTGGGCCGCGCGTGGTCACGCGCGGATTCATGAATTAGACCGATCGGCCATTGACGACCTAAATCACGCGGTCTCGCTCGCACTAAATTCACTGACGACACAACTTTGGGTGGGAGAATATTACATGATCTGGGATGTCGAAAAATCAGTACAGGTGCTTGAAAACGCGGCACGGATGGATCCGTTATCGCCAATACCGCCTGCGTTTATCGGGTTCGATTACTACATGCTTCGGCAATATGACAAGGCGATCATTTATGGGCATAAGTCAATGAAAATAGATCCGCATTTCGCGACCGAGCGTGCCTATATTGCCCAAACCTACTGTGCCATGGGCGACGCCAAATCTGCCGAGAACGAATTGAATGATATTCTCCCCGAGGCCGTTAACGGTCTGAGCCTTTCGGCAAAAGCAACCGTTCTGGCGATCCAGGGGAAACGACGAGAGGCCGAAGGCGTGCTCGCCCAAATGCAACGCCTGGCAGAAACTCAATACGTATCGCCGTTCGAATTTGCGACCGTCTATGTTTCGCTCAATGATCGCGATCAGACTTTTGTCTACCTCAATAAAGCATATGACGACGGCTCGGAACATCTCGGCTTCATGCGAAATATGCCGCTTTTTGATCCGATCCGCGATGACCCACGGTATGACGAGTTGCTCAGAAAGATCGGATTCGTACAATAGCCGCTCCTTGTTGCCTAAAATGCCGCAGACGGGTAATCTCTATTACAGCAATTTCATAAATAAAAGGAGAATTCGTGAGAACAATACTCATTGCCTTGATCTGCACACTAGGTCTGACAGGCTTGGCCGCGGCCCAGAATCAAAGCGTTTATACAAGCACGAAAACTGCCGCCTGCAAAACCATAAAACAGTCCTCATCCGGCGCCGGTTATTATGTCGGCGCATGCAAGGGCGTCGGCGGCTATAAGCTCCAACTGCTCGAGGATGACATTCGCCAATCGCTCAATGTGATCACATCTGCCGGAAAGAAGCAGGAGCTTGATTTCTGGGGCCTTTTTACCAGTTTCTCGGCCATCGGCGAAAAGGTCGAATGGCGAACAAAAGGTCGCGTTCCCGTCGCCCTGATCGCCCGCTACAGCGTCGCCGACCCCGAGGGCGTTAAGAAAGACATATCGTACTTGCTGGTATCGAAGATTGGGAAAACTCAGTCCTGCGTGACCGATGTCGTCAATCCCGGCCCGAATCAGAATGTCGAAGCTCGCGTATTGGCGGACAAGGCGTCGGCAAAAGCGTGTAAGAAACCTGAGTAGGTAGTTTCTGACATGCCGAATGCCTTACCGAAATGACCGTCGCGATTAAGATCACCTAGCTTTCAAAATTAATATGTCAAAGATCAAAGCTGCGTTCTTCATAGCAATTCTGGCCGCCAGCATCGTAATTGTTCCGGCACAGCAACCAGTCTACGATCTTGTCATTACCAATGCCCGCATCGTCGATGGCACAGGCAATCCATGGTTTCGCGGGTCGATTGCGATCAGGGACGGCCATATTGCCCGCGTCGGCCGCTTTGACGCCTCAAATGCGAGGCAGACGATAGACGCCGGAGGCAAGATCGTCGCTCCAGGCTTCATCGATGTCCATGTCCACACCGAAGACATTTTCGACAATCCGAAGGCCGAAAATTTCGTCCGCATGGGCGTGACATCGCTCGTCACGGGTAATTGCGGCGGCTCCGACCTCGACATAAAAGCGTTTCTCGGCCGCATCAAGACCAAACCCATCGCTGTCAATATCGCGTCCTTGATCGGCCACAACACCGTCCGTTCAAAGGTCATCGGCCTCGATGAACGTGCCCCGACCGCCGATGAACAGACGAGGATGAACGCCTACGTCGAGCAGGCGATGAAGGACGGCGCCGTCGGATTCTCCACTGGCCTTATCTACCTACCCGGCACTTTTGCCAAGACCGAAGAGGTCGTCGAGATGGCAAAAGCTGCATCGAAATACGGCGGCATTTACACCAGTCACATCCGCGACGAAGCCAGCGAAGTCGTCAAAGCCATCGAGGAAGCGATCAACATCGGCGAGCAGGCCAACATGCCGGTCGAGGTTTCGCATTTCAAGATAGCGAGCGGTGCCCTGTGGGGCAAAACGGCGATGACCATCGGCCTGGTCGAAGCCGCCCGCAAACGCGGCTTGACAGTCACCGTCGATCAGTACGCCTATACCGCTTCGTCGACAAACCTCGATTCCCGTCTGCCAAGCTGGGCCATCGCCGGTGGCCGCGAGGCGGGCAAGAAGCGGCTTGCCGATCCGGCGACTCGCAAAAAAGTTGCCAACGAGATCAAGGCCGAGCTAAAGAAAAAGAAATTCAAAGATTTCAGCTACGCCTACGTCGCCAGTTACCGGCCCAACCCCGAATTTAATGGTAAGAACATCAAGGAAATCGCCAAAACCGCACTTGGCAAAGACAACCTCGACACCCAGATCGAGCAGTTTATCCAGATGTACGAAAGAGGCGGTGCCGGCATGGTCTACCAGCAAATGGCCGAACCTGACGTCCAAAACATCATGCGCCAGCCGTTCACAATGATCGCCTCCGATTCCGGCGTCCAAAAGCTCGGCTCCGGCGTGCCGCATCCGCGTGGCTACGGCAACAACGCCCGCGTCCTCGGCCATTACGTCCGTGAACTGCACATCATCACGCTGGAGGACGCGATCCGCAAAATGACCTCGCTTCCCGCTCAGACATTTGCCCTTAAAGATCGCGGCCTCATCCGCGAAGGCTTTGCCGCCGACCTCGTCATTTTCGACGACGCCAAGATCAGCGACCTCGCAACCTACGACAAACCGCACCAATATGCGACAGGAATGTCCGACGTGATAGTCAACGGCGAGATAGTTTTCGATGGCTCGGCCATGACCGGCAAAATGTCCGGCCAAGCCCTTTACGGTCCGGGCCGAATAAATTAGCCGTCACGCTGCCAACGTTCTTCCAACTGCCCCAAAAAGCGCCCCACAATTGCACAATGGGGCAGGCTAAGTGTTGTGTGTAATGTATTTAAGCAGTAAAATGACTTTTTTACTGCGCGTGAATACAAAAGTGCGACGCCTTTTCCCGGTTTTTTCCAAAACCGTTCCATTTTCCCGACAAATGGAACGAACTAAATCATTTATATGGTGTATTTAAGCCCAAAACAGAACGCTTTCCGTACGCGAATACGGAAAGTGGAACGATCTTTTATCTCTATGCCGCGTTTCAGAAGATCGATTTATCAAATATCCGTACGCTCAACGGGCATATTCTTTTACTATGCCTAGATTCAAGTAATAAGTGCAACAAAATGGTTGAAAAAGACCTCGTTAGGTGTACGGAAGCCGAGACACTTGCGAGGCCGGTTGTTAAGACGGTCGTTGACGAACTGAATATCGTGGTCGGAGAGAAAAGAGAAATCGG
>JBBRPZ010000029.1:0-51655 GCA_038227175.1 Pyrinomonadales bacterium
CGTAGGAGTCGGTGTCGGAGTCGCCACCGGTGCCGTCAGCGTGTCCGTGTCCGTCGCCGAGTTATTGCCTGGTACGTTATCGGGCACACCCGACGGTGGTATCACCGTTGCCGTATTGGACAGGGTTCCGGTGGCGTTTGGACTGATCGTAGCCACCACCGTATAAGTGACTGACCCGCCCACCGCCAGATTGACCGCTTGTTGGATATTCCCGCTGCCAGTAGCTCCTCCGCATGTCCCGCCGAGCGAACCCGAGCATGTCCATGTCGCCGAGGTTATCGCCGCCGGGAGCGTGTCCACCACAACCGCCCCGGTGACCGCAAGCGGTCCGCCATTAAACGCTCTGATCGTATACGTCACCGTCGATCCCGCCGCTGCCGATGTTACGCCGTCCGTCTTCGTGATCGAGAGATCGGCTCCTGCCGGCCCGACGAAGGCAAGGCCGCGGTTGTTCAACGCGCCCATATTTCCGACCAGCGTCCTCGCACCGGTCGCGATATTTACCGTAAAAAGATTCCTGTTGATGTCCGAAAGAAACATCTGTCCAAATGCGGGAGAATAACCCATCGCGTATGCTTCTCCAGTCGGTGATCCAGTACCGATCGGCGTGATCGTACCCGTATCGACATTGACGCTTTCAAAGAGTGGCACGCTGTTTCCCGATGAATGATAAAGAAGGCCGTTTGGATGAAAGGCGATGGTCTCGCCGTCAGCGCCGTTCCCCAGGGGAAATACTATCGTCAGGGCGGCGTTGGCCGTATTGACCGTAAACAGCGTTTCCGGATTTGTGCCTTGCTGCCCACTGGCTGCATAAAGTACGCCGTTTGAACGAAACGCTAACGTCGCGATCGATTGGCCAGTGAGTAACCCGATATTAGTGGCAACACCAGTCGTTGGATTTACAGTTACCAATCGTCTTCCCGTAAGGGCGTTACCTTGAACCGTTTGAACAACGGCGAATAACGTGCCGTCCGACGGACGGGCAGCAAGCGCGAGTGAGTTGAATATCGTGAAACCCGGAAGCGTCACCTGCACAGCATTGCTAATGGCTCCGTTGGCCGGGTTGATCGTATATATCTGATTATTAGCGGACGTGCTGAACCCGTTTGAGATTCCGTAGAGCTTCTCCACCGCCGGCGCGACACTCGGGACACCGTCAAACTGTACCTCCGCAAAACCCGTTTGGCCTCCGTCGCCCCAGTTGCTGGCGACTACAAAGCGGACGAAAACCGCACTCACGGGGGCAAAGGAAATGAACTGCGGTCCAACATTCGCACCTGGTACCTGAGCAAATTGCGTGGGGCCGCCAGGAATCGGAGTGTAAATTAATCCATCCGTGGATGTGAGAACGGCCACATCCTTAATGCCAGTGCTCCCCGAAACGCCCGGACCCCCGCCATTCTGGTTCCAGAAACTGAAGCCGTTGAGAGTGTATCTGCTGTTCAAGTTGAAGTCGATCGTGCCGGTCAAGGGGCCCGATGAAACCCAGGAGTTGGTTGGGATCGTAGCGCCGTGAGTGGCGTTCAGAGTGAGAGATGAGAGCCCCACGCCGTTTACTGCGTTCTGGAGATTTGTGGTTTGCCCCGACCCCATGTTAGTGCTGGCAGTAACGCTCGGGATCAGGCTAAGGGGGCTCAGCGGGGCGGCCTCCGGTATCAGAATAGGTACCGAATCGGCTCCGTGAGCCTGTGCCGCAGCCCATTCTGCGCGTACCGCCCCATCATTGGCAGCTACTTTCTCCTGTGCTTTGCTCCGTAATGCAACAAAACCAAAAACGGCCAGACATAACATTGCGCCCAGCAACAAGACCCCTCTGCGATTCAACGCAATAAGTAACCCGATGAATTTTTTCATGATAGTTTTTTACTTACTCCCTTCCTAAGATTTATGACCGGACATAGATTGTCCCAAAACTGTTAAATGATGACCCGGGCGGCAATCGTAGACAGATTGGCCGCTCCGTATATCCCAGACATTCTAAACTTCAGAATTAATTTATGCGGCGATTATATGCCTAAAAGAAATTGCTGTCAATACTTTTATTGTCAGTTGTTTACCCGCCATCGATGCCTTTGATCCATCTGAGGAATGAGTCCTCAAAGACCAGCCATGTCTGGCCGTTTGATATGCGCCTCGCCGTTTCAAATGTGCCGTCTTCGCACATTGCGACGAGCGAGCGTCGCGAGAGTGGCGGGACGATGATGCGGTGCTTGCGGATGAGCCGCTCGATCTCGGAAAGGCGGAGCTTCGGTCGCGGCGACAAATCCAATAATTGTTTCGTGATATTCATATGTGTTGTGTGTGTAAGTGGTTGAATTTAAGGCCGCGTAAAGCGGGTTAATGGCCGATGCGTACTGGCAGAAATTGCCGAATCGGCAAAATCGGCAAAATCTGCAGAATACGCCAAAACAAGAAAGATACATCAAATCATGCATAATACGTCAAACCCCGCAAAATAGCATTTCATTTTTTACCGAGCTGAGCTAGTCTCAATCATGTCGGACGATATGTAAGCGGCGAGGGAAATCTCGATAATAAACGGCTCGCCCAATATCGTCCGACTGTTTGAATATATCAAATGAATATATTCGATGCAAGTAGAAAATATTGACGGTTATTTGGCCCCAGATGGTGGAGAACCACCCCGGCCGAAACAGCCACCTTGGAAGAAAAGTACCCCGGTCGCTACCGCTCGCGGTACTGATTCGGAGGAGGGCTTAAGGAAAATATGACATTTTCAGAACAAGATAAATTAAAAGCACTGGCGATCGTTCGCATTTTTGAAACGTCGCGGCCTTTTGGCGACTATGCGGCGTGTGTAGTGCTTAACGATGGGGCCGGCGTCTCGTATGGCATCAACCAGTTCACGCATCGGGCGGGTTCGCTGGCGGCGGTCGTTGAGACTTACTTAAAGAATGGCGGTTGGGTGGGCCGCGAGGTTCTGACGGCTAGGCTGCCGATTTTGAGAATGCGTTCGGTGGCCCCGGTCAGCCGGCTTGCGGCGGATGAGCAATTCAAAAAGGCTTTACGTGCAGCCGCGGGCACCAGGGAGATGAAACAAGCTCAACAGCAGGTTGCATTTGAACGGTACCTGCGTCCCGCGATCGACATTTGCGAGAGCCGCGGTTTTGTTTTGCCGCTGTCGCTCGCGGTTGTTTACGATTCGGTGACGCACGGCAGTTGGGAACGAATCTCCGCTGCAATTCCGCATTCCACACTCCGCAATCCGCAATCCGAAAAAACCTGGATCACCGAATACATCCGGAAGCGGCATTTCTGGCTGACAAACATTCCGCGGCTAAAAGCGACCAATTATCGAACAAAATTTTTTCTAGAACAGATAGCGATCAGCAACTGGGACCTGCGGCTGCCGGTGAATGTCCACGGCTTGCGGCTGATGCAGTCGATGTTTGCGCAAAGTTTTAACGAAACGGCGGTTGAGCCGAATGACACAACCACCCCTCAACCTCAAACCGAACAAACACCTCCAAGTCCCACCAACACATCCGCTCAAATACCGCAGGCTCAACCGCCGTCCGGTGCGGAAGAAGGGGAGAAAAGGAGTGGTGGGGAAGAGGAGAAAGGGATTTTGGATACAGCGGCGAATTCGATTGAGGGCGCGGCGAGTAAGTTTGACAGCGTTAACGGCGTTGTGACCGCGTTTACCGACCGAAAGGATGCGGCGAAATCACTGTGGACGACGGTGCTTGGCATCTTGTCGCAGGCGGCGTGGGGCGTATTTGGTTTTATCGCCGGATTGCCACGCGAAGTCTGGATCGTCGTCGCCGTGATCGCTGCAGCTCTAATGCTTGCATATCTCTATAGGCAAATAACGCTCGGCAAAATTCGGGAAAAACTGACTACCAGCAACTGACCACTGACAACTGATTATGAACGACACAAAAAACATTCTATTAGCCTGGATCAGCTCGATCTCGTCGGTTTTTGCGGCGATCGAGGCGAGAACCTGGATCACGATCGTCTCGGCGGTGGTGCTGCCGATCATATTTTTCACAGTCGGTAAAACTGTGGATGTTTATCTACAAATCTATTTTAGAAAAAGAGAAGTGAACGCGAATGTAACACGGGTGAATACGGAAAAAGAACAGATTTACACCGATAAATCAACTAAAAATAGATTTTAAACCTATTCAGATCCGTGTCAATCCGTGAATTTATCCGCGTCCATCCGCGTTCCATTCTTATTGGCTTATGACACTCAAATACAAAATCTACGTCTCGGTTGCGGCTGCGCTTGCCGTTGTTCTAATTGCTTACTCCACAGTGTCGCACGTTCGGCTCGGCCGGTTGCGAGCGGATTTCGAATCGGCAAAACAGACGGCAATCGCCAGTCAGCAACAGGCGATCAACAAAGAGATCGAGGCGGCCCGGTACAGGGCCAAGACCGAATATCTCGAACGGCAATTGACCGAAATTCAAACGATAGCGAGGAAACAAGATGAAGAATTGGAAAAGCTCAATGTTAATACTCGCGATGCTCGCGGGGCTCTTGATCGTGCCCGCAGCACGCGGACAGTCACCGTTGGCCAAGCCGAGATCTGCGCCCGTCTCGCCGAAGTCGGACACCCGTGTCGTTGACACAGTTCCGAGTTCGGAGTTTCAGGTTACGAGTAAAGAAAAGCGGGCACAGATCACGCCGCCTTCTCCAGCTCGAAACTCGGAACTTGAAACGCGAAACTTCCTCGGAGCCTGCGGAGCAGCCGTGGACGAATTAAAAGCAAGTCGGGCTTTGATAGACGCGCTTGATAGCGATAACGCCGCACTCAAAAAGCGGCTTGATACCGAAAAACAGGCGACGGCTGTTTTGACGGAATTGAACGAAACGAGGAAAGCCGAGACCGAGGCTCTCCGGGTGGCGGTCGCGGCGAAAAACGAAACCATCACAGCGAAAGACGCGGTCATCACCGCCCAGGACAAACTGATCGCAGCTTTGAAGCAAAAGAAATCATCGCCCTGGCGCCGCATCGGCGACGTCCTGATCGGAGCGGCGGTATTCGCGATCGTGAAATAGAAGATGGGTCACAACAACCCCAGGAGAAACATATGAACAATCACATCGAACAAGCCCTAACCAATTTTCGTCTGGCAGCCACGAGGTACGCAAAATCCGAGCGTTACTACGATGGCAATCACGATCTGGCGTTTGCGACCGAGAAATTTCAGAACGCCTTCGGGACGCTGTTTCGCGAATTTGCGTTGAACCTGTGTCCGGTCGTTTGCGACGCTCTGCGTGACAAATTGCGTGTGACGGGTTTTAGCGTGGACGGTGTCGGTAGCCAGCTCGTAAGTAAGGGCCATTTGAGTGCAGGCGGCGTTGCCCTTACTGACGTGCGGGCTACTGACACTGACACGCGCCGGATCTGGCAGCGGAACCGCATGGCCACGCGGGCCGGTGAGATCCACAAGGAAGCTCTCAAAAACGGCGACGCCTACGCCATCGTCTGGCCCAACGAGCGGGGCGAAGCCGTTATCTATCCGAACAAGGCGGCAAACATGTCGGTCGTTTACGACGAAGATTCGCCGGGACGCATTGTCCACGCGGCGAAATATTGGCGGACGGCGAACAAGTACATTCGGTTGAACCTCTTCTATCCCGACCGGATCGAGAAATACATTTCGAAGAACCAGAGTGAGGGAACGCTGCCGGACGCGAGCGGCTTTGTACCGTTGTCGGTACCACCTGCGGTAGTGGGTGCTTTATCGCGGCCAAGAAATGTCGCGGGTGGAGAAGACTCGTTTCAACTATCGGCTTCGAAAACTCATCTTCAACCACCCGCTACCGCAGGTGGTACTGACTCGATCATTCCAAACCCTTTCGGCGTCGTCCCGGTCTTTCATTTTGCGAACAATGCCGACATTGGTTTGCCCGGCCGATCGGAGCTTGACGCGGCAATACCGGTGCAGGACGGGCTTAACAAATCGGTGCTCGATATGCTCGTCGCGATGGAATTTGTAGCCTATCGCCAACGCTGGGCGGCGGGTATCGAATACGAGATCGACGCGGACGGCAAACCGGTCGCGCCGTTTCAGGCCGGTGCCGATCAGCTTTGGATCGCTGAAAACCCCACAGCAAAATTCGGCGATTTCGAGGCTGCTCATCTCGAACAGTTTCTAAAGGTCAAAGACAGCTTTCGCGTCGACATCGCGTCCGTGAGCGGAACGCCGCTGCATTACCTGATGCAAAACATGGACGGTTTCCCAAGCGGCGAGAGCCTGCGAAAAAGCGAGACGCGGTTCGTCGCCAAGGTCCGCGACCGCCAGGAGTCGTTCGGCCAGGTATGGGCCGAGCTGATGGCGTTCGCCCTGATGGTCGAAGGTCGCGGGACAAACATCCGCCTGATCACCGAATGGGCCGACCCGTCACCAATGTCCGAACGTGAGGTGCTCGAAAATATCCTATTAAAGAAACAGATCGGCCTGCCGGTCGAACAGGCATTGCTCGAAGCGGGGTATGGCGAGGCTGATGTGAGGAAGATGGCCGCACGTCCCTGAAGGGGACAAAGAAAATAGCCAGGGGTAAAGCCCCTGGTTTCAAGTCAATCAACATTCCGACCCTGAAGGGGTCATACAACCAACGAGATAGTTCGTCCCCTTCAGGGACGTATGACTTTTCCCGCGGAATCCAAGGGTTTCACCGCTGGCTATTATCTTACTCGCCTTCAGCGAGTCCAGACAGAGCCAAAAATAACAACACATGCACATAAACATATATGACACAACAAAATGAAGACGTAGCACAAACATCGTCGCCGGAAACGGACGACGCGGACACTATTGTCCAACCACCCACTACCGCAGGTGGTGCTGACATGACGCAATTGCAAACCGAGAACACGGACCTCAAAGCGGCAATACGCTTGGGCGAGGCTCGGCAGCAGTTGACAGCGGCTTTGGCAAGGGCGGGGGCACGTTCGCCGGAGTTGCTCTTTGATGCGATTAAGGGCGAGCTGAAATTTACGGAGACTGGAAAGCTCGAAAATCCCAGAGCCTGATCGAGAGCATTACCACAAGATTTCCGGAGCAATTCGGTCGTGAACAGCCCTCGTCCATTGACGGCGGAGCCGGAACGGGAGGCGGAAATACGCTGACCCGCGAGGCCCTGGCCAAGATGAAACCGGCCGAGATCGCAAGGCTCGATTGGGGGGACGTGAGACGCGTGCTGGCCGGTTCTTAAATGAGTTGCCACGAGTTTAGCTCGTGGTTAGCGAATCAAAAAACTATGGCTTTAGCCGAATCCACAGTTTGGCTAAAGCCCGGATCATCAGGGCAATCAATCCACTAGCTGAAGCTAGTGGCAATTTATAAAAAGGAAAAAAACAAACTATGTCACTAGAATTTATCCCAACTGTTTGGGCGGCGAGACTGCTCGTCGCCTTGGAAAAAGCACTCGTATATGGACAGACGAATGTGTGTAATCGAGATTACGAAGGCGAGATTCGACAAGCCGGAAATACGGTTAAGATCGCGTCCATCGGCGACGTTTCGATAGGCGATTACGTCAAGGATAACGATATCGCCGACCCTGAGGTGTTGTCGGACGATGACCAGAGTCTGGTCATCGATCAGGCAAAGTATTTCAACTTTTATGTCGACAGCGTTGACCGTGCTCAGCAGAACGTCAATGTTCTCGACGAGGCCATGCGTCGCTCGGCGTGGGGGCTTCGAGCAAAGGCCGATGCGTTTCTTGCGACCGCGATGGACGCGGCCGTGCCGACCGGCAACAAGATAGGCTCGACCGGGACGCCGAAGGTGCCGACCAAGGACGACGCCTACGAATATCTCGTCGATCTCGGCGTCCTGCTCGATGAGGCCAGTGTGCCGCTTGAGGGGCGGTTCGTCGTCGTGCCCGCCTGGTTTCACGGGCTGTTGCTAAAGGACCAGCGGTTCGTCAAGGCCGGAACGCGCCGCAGCGACGTTGCTCTTGCCAATGGCGAGGTTGGCGAGGCCGCCGGATTTGCGATCCTCAAATCCAACAACGTGCCCAACACGACCGGTACGAAATACAAGATACTCGCCGGTCATTCGATCGCCACCGCATATGTCGAGCAGATCGTCGATCTCCAGACGTACAAGCCCGAAAAGCGTTTCGGCGACGCGGTCAAAGGATTGCACGTCTACGGGGCGAGGGTAATCCGGCCGGAAGCATTGGCGTGTTTGATAGCGAGTAAGACGTAAAAGTTGCAGAGTTGCAGAGTTGCAGGGAGTTGCAGGAAGTTACGGAGAAGCCCCTGCGACTATGTAACTCTGCAACCTCCTGCAACTCTGCAACTTCCTGCAACTTGAAAAAAATATGGAACCAATAGACAAACTAAAACAAATGACCGCGTGGGACACGGAACCCACGCTGTCCGAAGACGACCTAAACGATCTGCTTGGTGCCGCTGCTCTCTCCGACGCCAACGGGCTTGCTCCTGTCAACGAAGAATGGACTCCGACCTATGATCTGAACGGGGCGGCGGTCGCGGCATGGCTGATAAAGGCCGGCCGCGCAGCGGCAACGGTCGAGGTCGATCCGCCTGGTTCGGGCATTGTTACGTCAAAGGTGTTCGAGAATTGCCGAGCTATGGCACGGCTTTATGCGGGAAAACGTAACCGGAGCGTATCGGTGAGATAATATATTCGTATAAACGAATATATGTATATGGACGGTATCGACCGTCCATTTTCTGTCGCCGAAGGTGACAAACATAAATAGCCCAGGGTAAAACCCTGGGTTTATGTCGTTAACTGAATCCGTCCCTGAAGGGGACGAACAAACCGACCGCGATTGTTCTTCCCCTTCAGGGACAAGTTATATTTGAGGCTATTTTTTCGCGAACAAGTTCGGCCGCGATGCTTTATCCACCCAGCTTCGCTGTTGGCGGATGACGTAGCCGGATTTGGAGCGGACTACGACATTAGGGCGTTCGACCTTTATCTTTAGCGACCGGCGTTCTCCGGGCTGGCCTTCTTTTTCCGGATAGTAGCCGATCGAATATTGGCGTCTCAGCTCCTCGGCGACGCCAGCAAAGGCAGTGTCCAGATTCTTGATATCGCTCGCCTCAAAGATGCGGCCGCCGGTGTTTTCGGCGAGTTTTTCGAGAAACAGTTTGCCCTTGGCGTATTCGGCAGGACTCTGGCCGCGGGCCATGCCTCTAAAGACGCGCGGGTCGATCGCGATGCCGCGGGCCGCCATCATTGCGGCGATGTCAGGCGGTAATTGCGTAGGAACTCCGGTCGCGGTTGACACCACGCCGCCGCCGCCGGTTTGCGTGTCATAGTGGATCGGATAGATCAAGGCATCGACCTCCTGCACCGCCGCAACCGTGCTTTCAAACGAAGCCTGCCGAGATGTCGTATCGACGCCGTCGGTAAACAGCACGATGGCCTTGCGGCCGGGCACCTTGATGATGCTCAGATCGGTGACAAAGTTGACAGCCTCGTACAGGCTCGTGCCGCTGCCAAAAGTAGCCTTGTAGATCGCGGCATATATAGTCGGCTTTTCCGAGGTTGGCCCATCGGTCAGCACGTGGATCCGCTGATCAAACGCGAGTACCAACACCTTATCGGTCGGCCTGAGCTGATTTACGAATGCGATGGCCGCGTAGTGGATCTCGTCCATCTTGTACTTGGTCGACGGGCTGATGTCGATCATCAGGACGACCGTAAACGGCTGTTCCTCGGACTGAAAGTAGGTGATGTCCTGCTTGACGCCATTCTCAAATATCGCGAAATCCTTTTTCTTGAGGCCGGGAATAAACCGGCCGTTGCGGTCGAGGACGGAAACCGGGGTCGTGACCAGATCCGTCGAAACTTTGATGATGTCATCGTCCTTTGGCACCGGGGTGACGGTCGGTTTTACGGACGTGTCGTTCTTGAGAACAGGCGGTTTTGCTGGGTCGACCGGCGGGGCATTTGTAATGACCGGA
Source organism: Pyrinomonadales bacterium (assembly GCA_038227175.1). GTDB lineage: Bacteria > Acidobacteriota > Blastocatellia > Pyrinomonadales > Pyrinomonadaceae > OLB17. Next base: position 9,930 of record JBBRPZ010000029.1, read on the forward strand.
GTGCTGTCGGGAACGGGCGTCGGTCTCGAGACGAGCGGAACCTGACCCAAAATGGAGAGACTTACGGAGAAAAATACTGCTACCAGGACACTAACCCTGTACATAGGTTGTTGCCTCCCTTTTATTATTGCTCGCGAGCGAAAATCTAAACTATGTCATCCTGATCAGATAACACCGCCGGGCGGTATTTTGTGACATGTAAAATAAGACGTAATATGGCGGGAGCGGGTTACATCTATTTAATCCGCTCTAACCAATCGTAAATAAATTAGACTCGCGTACATGGGTTTAGCATAAGGCATTAAATTATTGAAATTGGAGTAGACGATGAAAAAGGACTGTGGACAAATCCGGATGAATTTCTGGTTGATCATGTTGATCGCGGCGTTTGCGCTTCAATGGTCAGTCAGTGGACAGGCGCCAAAAACACAAGTTTCGACGCCAAAAGTAGTGCTCGTCTCGGTCGACGGCGCCGCTGACTGGATAGTCGACGATCTACTGAAGCGCGGAGTTTTGCCGGCGGACGGAGCATTTGCGCGCCTTGCCCGACGTGGTGTTCATGCCGAAACAATGATCCCCATTAATGTGGCCTCTACAGCCCCCTCGCACGCGGCGCTCTTTACCGGGGCGTATCCTGAGCGGACCGGGATCGTCACGACGAGCTTTCTCAAACAGGGCGAAGACCTCGACATTCCGTTTGGGCCCGGGTTTACATCGCCGCTCAAAGCCGAAACGCTGTGGACGGCGGCGATGCGGCAAGGTAAACGGGTCATCTGTTCGACGGCGGTCGATGCAGACACGAACGGACCGGCGCGAACGTGTACAGAAACCCGGGCGTTCAGACGGACCGAAGCCGGATCGTCAGTTGCGCAATTGAGCGCCGCGGGTTCAAGCGGCATCTTGGATCCAAAAACGACTGGAGGCTATATCGAGCGACTTCGGCCTCTGGCCGTTAAACCAGATTCGCCCGGGCAGCTAGCTTATAAGCTGAATTCGGGCGTCGTTGTGAACCTGTACGCGTACGCCGCTGATCGGACGGCCGATGGCAAAGAAAACTACGGCAGCGTTATTCTTGATCTTGACCAGGATCCGGCAAACGGTTTCGCCGCCGAGTTGTTTCCCGATAAATGGGCGCCGCTTCGATTGCCATCGGGGGCAAACTCCTTAACAGGTGCGTGGGTTTACGTGACTCAGATGAGCACGGATCTTTCGAAGGTAGAGATCTATCTCGGCTCAGCGGGGTCGAATCCAGGCAGTCCCGCAGAGTTTGTGAACGACATCAACGAACGTTTTGGCTTTCCGCCCGGTGAAGGCGACAGCGGGGCACTAAATCGCGGCCTTATCACCGAAAAGATGTACTTGGAACAATTTGACCGGGCGACGGCGTACGAAAAGGAAGTCGTGCTTGACCATCTAAAGCGAAAGGATTGGGACCTGCTTATAGGTTATATTTCAATAACCGACCATATACAACATCGGTTTTTGGTTCGAGATCCGCGACAGTTGGATTATGATCTTGAAAGCGGCAAACGTCGCGAGCGCTATGCCCGGTACGTCGAGCAGGCATACAAACAAGCCGACGCCGTTATCAAAGCATGGATGGACGCCGCTCCAACCGACACTAATTTTGTGGTCGTTTCGGACCACGGATTTGTGCCTGCTCACCACACGATCCTCATCAATAATTTCCTCGTTAAAGCGGGCTTCAAAGTCGCTCCTACCGCGGAAGCTGAGGTACGAGCGTACGCCGACGCCGGATCCGCAAATATTTACGTCAATCTAAAGGGAAGACAGAAGAACGGAACGGTTGCGCCGGAGCGTCTGGATGAATATGTCGACCGCCTCGTCAAAGCTGTCGGTGATTTGCGTGATCCGGCAACCAATGAGTTCATCCTGGAGGTCGCGTTGAAACGCGAGGAATTGAAATCGCTCAGGCTATTCGACAGCGAGCGCTCGCCGGACGTATTCATCAGCGCAAAGCCGGGCTGGTCATTCTCTGGAAGGATAAACCCGAAGGTTTCAATTTTCCTCCCAAGTACAATGACACCCGAAGGCCGAAGCAATTTAAGTGCAGACGACCAGGCACTTTTAGCCAGTGGTGGGCTGAACGAAACAAGTCCCGGCGTCCACGGGTATCTCGCCCGATTTCGCCAGATCGAATCTATCTTCTTCTCTGCCGGACCAAACGTGCCGCATCGAAAACTCGGCAAGGTCAACGCTGTCGATGTCGCCCCAACAGTGGCGTCAATTCTGGGGATCAAGCCGCCGAAGGATGCACAGGGTAAAGCCCTCTGGCCGTAGGGTCGAGAACTTGTCCGGGCAAACAAAGCCGGGCCATGAGCGGCCCGGCGTAGTGGTAGGAATTTGAGGTTCGATCACTTCGGATCCATATTCCACCAATATTGATTACCGAGCGGTTTCTGCACCGGCCACAACTGATTCATTGTGTCGGTCTCAAAAAGCTCGCCGTTTTTCATCACCATCTTGATCGATTCGGTGTTGTGGATGTCGGAGAGCGGGTTTTTGTCGAAGATGACTAGGTCGGCAAGCTTGCCCGGTTCGAGCGAGCCGATATCCTGCGAGAGGCCGATCGCCTCTGCGCCGAAGATCGTAGCGGTGCGGAGCGTATCCATCGTGGACATGCCGCCGGTATTCATCGACCAGACTTCCCATTGATAGCCGACGCCCTGCATCTGGCCGTGGCCGCCGATCTCGGCGTGACCGCCTGCCTTTACCACATCGGCCGCACCTTTAGCGATCGACGCAAAGTTGTATTCCTCGGGGCGGAACCACTGTCCGCGGCGACGCATCATTGCGTTGAGCAGCTCACGCGGGATAAAACGGTTGATGCGCGGATTGTTGAGCACGTCGGTGTTCTCGAAGTAATAATTCTCCGCCCACGGGCTGCCGTATGCGACGATCATCGTCGGCGTGTAATAAGTCTTCGACTTTGCGACAAATTCGGTCACATCCTTATAAAGCGGCTGTATCGGCAGCGCATGTTCGTTGCCCGAATAGCCGTCGATCATCTGCGAGAGGTCGAGTTTCATGTCGAGAGCACCTTCGGTCGTCGGGGTGATCTTGTTTTCGATACATGCCTGAGCAACCCATTGACGGACATTACGGTCGCCGACGACGTATTCCTTGAGCGTGTCTGTTTTGTAGGCGTCGCGGTAGCGTTTGATGTAGTTAAAGACCGAATCCTTGTCCTCAAGCCCGATGCTCGAAAACACGCCCGGACCGGTCGTGAACACACGCGGTCCGAGAATGTCGCCCGTCTCAACAAGGTCGGCGTAGGCATAAACGTCGGTCGTCGAGCTCTGCGGATCGCGGGTTGTCGTCACGCCAAACGCCAGATTGGCAAGATACTGCCACACCTGCGACTGGTTAAGATCGCGCGGCGGCCACATATGGGCGTGAACGTCGATAAAGCCAGGAACGATGGTCTTGCCAGTCAGGTCGATCTTCTTCGCAGTGGCGGGAGCCGTGACTTTGCCGGTCGCACCGACAGCCGTGATGCGATTGTCGGTGACGAGAATATCGCCTTTTTCGAAGATCTCGTCGCCTTTCATCGTGATGATACGAGCACCGGTCAGCAGGACCGAACCGGTCGGTTTGTGGCGAGATGTTGTGACGGTTATGTCGTACGTCTCGGGTTTGTCCTCAGTCACTGGCTGACGGTAAAACTTGGTGCCCCACGACCACGTGACCGCTTTGCCGTCGCGTGTCCAATTCAGATAATCGCCGCCGTAGACCGACATCTTCTTGGCCGGCACGCTCGATGTTGGCGAGGCCAGGCTGACGTTTACCGTTTCGCGGCCCGAACGCGGCACCGTGATGATGTAATGCTTGCCCTGCAATTCTAGAAAGACGCGGCTGCGGTCGGGTGAGATCTTCATCACTCCGGCGGTTGGCTGATTTGGCGGGGAGCCTTTACCGGTGACTTTGACGTGCGTTCGGCGGTCGTACCCGTCGAGCCGAACGGAAACGAGACCCTGTCCTGTCGTCAGATACACACGTTCCGGATCGTCCGAAAAATGCGGAAAACGTCCGCCCTGCGTCGGAGCGATGTGTACCGCGGCACCGCCGCCTGACGGAATGTACCGCAGATCGGTGCCGGTGGAACCGCCAAGGCCGGTGATCTCACCCGCCGCTGACGGATTGTGCAGGATCTCTTCTTCGGGCGAGTTTGTCCCATGATCGCCGCGAATATCGGCATAAAGCTGGTCGTCCACAGCACCCGTAATAAAGACGATCTTCGAGCCGTCGGGCGAGTACGTCGGATACGAATAGAACGCCGACGAATTGGTCAGCCGCTTGCCGCTACCACCGTCAGGCGAGACCGAGTAGATGTTTCCTCCGTCCGTCGTCCACGTAACATAAGCGATCGAGCGACCGTCGGGCGACCACGCGGGCATGAATTCGCCTTCGGTTCCGGTCGTGACACGACGCGGCGTTCCTGAGGGCAAATCCATTACATAAAGCTTGCTAAACGCCGTAAATGCAACACGTTTGCCATCAGGCGAGGCTGCCGGATAACGGATAAGCCGAGCGTTGACCGACGCGCTGTCGTCAACGCGATAGTCGAAATGCGCACGCGGGCCGATCTCAGCCTCGACATTGACAGTGAACGGGATGTCGGTCGCTTTGCCGGTCGCAAAATCGACGCGTGCGACCTTGCCGTTGATGGGTATGATCAGCGATTTGCCGTCGGGCATAAAAGCGTAACCCGGATAGGTGTCACGGGTCGCACGCGATTCCTGATCGTCGCGGGTCACGTCGTTGATGAGCCAGCGTTCCTGATTGGTGTCGAGATTGCGCACCCGAAGCGCCGTCTTGGTCTGATACCGCGTCGCGTAAACCATATTTTTGCCATCCGGCGAAAGAACGGGCCGCATCGCGCTGCCTTGAGTATTGGTAATGCGCGAGGTTTCGCCCGTGTCGCGGTCAAACCGCTGGATCTGCCATAACGGCAACTGCACGTTGTAGCCGAATGCACCGACACGCTGTGCTGAGTAGATAAACTTGCCGTCCGGCGAAGCAACGAGGCCCATCGTGTTTGTTCGCGGAGCGGCTGGCCCTGGTTGTCCCGGTGCCGGTTGCGGAGGAGCCGCTGGGCCGATAGTTACGCCCGAGCCGCCGTCCTTGTGATACATGAACGGATAAAATGTGCCGAGCGACTGGTCAGCTTTCGACACGATGATGTAGTTGCCGTCCTCGGTCCAGTTTGGCGAGACAAAGGCGGTTTTGGTGTCTTTCGTTATCGCTTTCGGATCGGAACCGTCGGTTTTGCAGACCCAAACATTCTCCGCACCGCTGCGGTCGCTTAAGAAAACAATCGCTTTGCCGTCCGGCGAAAATTTTGGCTGGCTCTCAAACGACATGCCGCCCTGGATACGAGTCGCCGTGCCGCCATCGATCGGCATCGTGTAAATGTCACCGAGCATCTCGAACACGATCCATTTACCGTCGGGCGAGACGTCGAGCGACATCCACGTGCCTTCGTTGGTCGTAAACCTGATCGTCGCCTCGGGCTTCATAGGCAAACCCTCGGGCTTTTTCTCGTCCTTCTTTTCGTCCGGCTTCTTCTCGTCCTGAGCCAAAAGCGGCAGCGGTATGGTAATAAAAATCATCGCGAGTAACGCGAACATCTTTTTTAAGGGGTCAGCAAAACGCATAGTTTCTCCTTGGGTCGTGATCACGCTGATCTCTGCCTTTTGCGACTAAGGTCAACGCGGATTCAATTTATCTGAAGTATTGAAAGTCTAAACGAGAAGAGATACGCAGGGCAAGGGAGTTTGTTTCACGGACGCGAACGGCGGCCCGTTTTCATCTATAATCAATTAACGATGAATGAAGTAATAAATGTGATCGGTGGCGGGCTCGCCGGGGTTGAGGCGGCGTGGCAGGCGGCGGAGCGTGGCGTCAAGGTCAAGCTATACGAAATGCGGCCCGTCCAACAGACACCGGCTCATCGCACCGACAAGCTGGCGGAGATTGTGTGCTCTAATTCGCTAAAGACGGACGAGCCGGGGTCGGCTCCGTATTTGTTGAAAGAAGAGCTGCGTCGGGGCGGTTCGATGGTGCTTGAGGTGGCGGAGGCGACAAAGGTTCCGGCAGGGGCGGCATTGTCGGTGGATCGGATAAAGTTTGCGGAGATGATAACCGAGCGGGTTGAGGCTCATCCGAATATTGAGATTGTCAGGGAGGAGGTAACTGAGATTCCGAGTGTCAGAACCGGGAACGGTAGTGGCCGCGGGATTAAAAACCCCCTCGCTACCGCTTCGGGTTCTGACAAGGGTGTCACGATCATAGCGACCGGGCCGTTGACTTCGGATGCTCTGACGCGTGAGATCATGCGGCTGACGGGGGACGACCAGCTGTATTTTTATGACGCGATCGCACCCATCATCGCGGCGGATTCCATAGATATGTCGGTGGCGTTTAAAGCGGCACGGTACGGCAAGGGCGGCGACGATTATATTAATTGCCCGATGACGCCGGATGAGTATGCCGTGTTTTTTGGCGGGCTGGTCGAGGCCAAGTCGGTGCCGCTCAAACGGTTTGAGGACACGCATTGGTTCGAATCGTGTTTGCCTATCGAGGAAATTGCGCGTCGGGGCGTCGACACGCTGCGGTTCGGGCCGATGAAGCCGAAAGGTTTGTACGACCCGCGAACGGGTTACGAGCCGTACGCCTGCGTGCAGCTCCGACAGGAAAACATGATGGCCGATGCGTATGGAATGGTCGGCTTTCAAAACCATCTGCGTTACGGCGAGCAGGAACGTGTGCTCAAATTAATTCCTGGTCTGCAAAATGCGGAGTTTTTGCAATTTGGGCAGATACATCGTAATACGTTTATCAATAGCCCTAAAATATTGAACGAAACGCTCGCCACGCGCGAAAACCCACGACTTTTCTTCGCCGGCCAGATCACCGGCGTCGAGGGGTACGTCGAATCGGTCGCGACCGGCTGGCTCGCAGGAATAAATGCGGTGCATGTCTTGCATAACAAAGAGATGATAACCGCACCGCAGACATCGGCCATCGGAGCCTTGTGCCGGTATGTTTCAAACGTCGAGACAAAAAATTTTCAGCCGGTGAACATCACGTTTGGCTTGCTCGAACAATTGCCCGTTGAGCTTCGTAAAAAGCATCGCAATAAACGCGAACGGCACATGGTGCAGGTCGAGCGAGCGCTCGTGGATTGGGATGAATGGATCGCAAAAAATTGCCGTTGCCTTTAGGCAACGGACATAGATCAAAAACTTGTTAGGGCTTTAGCCCAAGAAGTTGATTTGGGCTAAAGCCCAAGATTTTTGATAGTTCGATACCGTTCGCTAAAGCGAACGGCATAACAAAGCTATCGTAAAAGACTGAGAGCAAGGACTTATTGGTCGATTTCATGAATTGCCGTTGCCTTTAGGCAACGGACAATGATCAAACTAGATTGGGCTTTAGCCCAAAACCAATGTTGGGCTAAAGCCAATTTTTACTGGATAACCTAACCCGTTGGCTGAAGCCAACGGCAATAGAAACCGGACCGATTTCAAACAACTATGTCATACGTCCGCATATGGGTACATATTGTATTCACGACCCGCAACCACGAACCAAATTTATCGACAGAGATTAGACGTAAGTTGATTGACCATATCAGAGCGAATTGTCGGGATAAAGATATTTTTCTCGACACTATCGGTGGTTGGACAGACCATTTGCATCTTCTAATTTCGTTGGGGCGGGAACAGAACATCAGCAAAGTGATGATATTGATCAAAGGTGAGTCCGGGCACTGGCTAAACCAACAGAACATACTGCGAGGAAAATTCTATTGGCAGGATGACTACTATGCCATTTCGGTTTCGGAGTCGCAGGTGGATCGCGTCCGCACATATATTGAAGGTCAAGAGGAACATCATCGTGCGGTGCCACTTGATAAGGAACTTGAAACGCTTAAGAAGATAACAGGAGCTTGAGCTGGATTTTGATTGCCGTTGCCTTCAGGCAACGGTTAAGGTTGCAACCAAGTATCGGGCTTTAGCCCAAACCTCTCCGTTGGGCTAAAGCCCAAAAATTTTTTGACTGTTAACCGTTGGCTAAAGCCAACGGCAATATAATAAAGCAAACTGTGTATATGGAACTTACCGCAATTTTGACTATCCTCGCCATCTTCATCGTCGCCGTCCTGTATTCCTCAGTCGGTCACGGCGGGGCGTCGGGGTATTTGGCGGTAATGGCGATACTGGCGGTGGCTCCTGAAATTACGCGGCCGACGGCGTTTTTGTTGAATGTTTTTGTCGCGACGATCGCAAGTGTTCAGTTTATTAGAGCCGGATTTTTCTCGTGGCGTTTGTTTTGGCCGTTTGCTCTCGGGGCGGTTCCGGTGGTGTTTTTGGCGGCGTTTATCCATCTGCCGACGACTGTTTACAAGATAGTTTTCGGTATTGTTTTGATACTGGCGGCTCTCCGGCTGGCGTGGAACCTAAAGGCAGGCACAGAGATTAAGATGCCGCCGATATGGCTGTCGATCGTCATCGGAATGCTGATCGGGTTGCTCTCGGGGCTTGTGGGCGTTGGCGGCGGCATATTTCTGACGCCCGTTTTGCTGCTGATGAACTGGTCCGAGACCAAAATGGCGGCGGGCGTTTCGGCGATGTTTATTTTGGTTAACTCGGTTGCCGGTATTGCGGGGAATTACGCACAGGTGATCGCTCTGCAATCGAGCGTGTGGATTTGGATTGCGGCGGCAGTTGTCGGCGGCGTGTTTGGCTCGACGCTGGGGGCAAAGCGGTTTGATTCGCTGATGATGCGGAGGGTTTTGGCGGTGGTGCTGCTTTTTGCGGGCGTGAAGTTGATATTTGTTTAGGCACTTTTTGCGGGTGAGATTGCATCAAACCTTTCGTTGATGAGAAATTTTGCGTCTTTATTTTTAATCCTTACATTCTCCGCGATCGGATTTGCACAGTCCGGCCGCGTCAAGGGCAGCCCGACGCCGACAGCCACTCCCGTCGGCCGCTCATCGGGGATTTATACTCCGATTCACATTCCGCCAAAAGAGCGACCCACGCCGACACCGAAGCCGAAGGAGGATCCAGAGGATGTCATCAAGGTCGATTCGACGCTGGTGCCGATCCCGGTCTCGGTGCTCGACGCCGGTGGACGCGCGGTGCCGACGCTCAAGTTGGCGGATTTTGAGCTAAAGGTGGACGGAAAAGTGGTCGATATTGCTGACATCTCTCGCTCCGAGACACCGATACGGCTTGCAATGCTGTTTGACAATTCGTCGAGCGAATTTGTCGCCCGCGATTTTGAACGCGCGGCGGCTGTCAAATTTTTTCGACGGGTGATACGCCCCGACAAGGATCTGGCCGCCCTCTTTACGGTGGCGGACTATACTCATCTCGAACAGGCTTTGACGGCGGATGTTTCGCGGCTCACTCAGGCTATCGATTTTATCCCCGAGCCTAAGGGAGCAACCGCCCTGCTAGACGGAATAATCACGGTGGCCGAGTATCTCAGATCGACCAGCGGCCGCCGCGTCGTTGTCATTGTCTCGGACGGTGAGGATACTTACAGCGATGACAAAACAACGCTCGAAGACGTGGTCCGGTCGCTACAGATCAATAATTGCCAGGTCTATGTGGTGAAAACAAAGGACTTTGAGAATTTTAAGCGAACTGGCATTCGCGGCGGCAACGCAAATATCCGTGCCCTCACGGCCGAGCGCCGAATGATCGAGATCGCCACCCAAACCGGCGGTGCAGTCTATTCGCCGATCGACGAAGACGAGATGAATAACGCCTTTGCCCAGATCTCGGCCGAGCTTTCGCAACAGTACGTCCTCAGCTATTACCCCGACGACACGGCCGACAAACGGGGGGAATTTCGCACTATCTCACTCACCATCAAGGGCAGGCCGAATGTTAACTTAAGGACGCGGAAAGGGTATTATGTGCCAAAACACAATTGAAAACGGATAGTGGAAAATGGAAAATGAAAGAAGCGTATTTCGGCTTCTAACTTTCAGTTTTCCATTTCCATTATTATGCTGTCTCAGCATTTAGAACAATTTCTCCAGCACCTCAAATACGAGCGTAATGTGAGTCCGCACACGCTGCGGAATTACGCGAGCGATCTTGAGCAATTCAAATTACATTTATTTAACGTCGAAAAGCGTGTGGACGTGCCGGTTGCCGAGATCGACCGGCTGACGATCCGCGAATGGATGGCGGGGCTGCACGCCGATCATAAGAAAACGTCGGTCGCGCGTAAATTAGCGAGTCTACGTACATTTTTCCAATTCCTTATCCGCGAGGGCAAGCTCGAATCCAACCCGGCGAAAATGGTCGCCACGCCGAAGATCGAGCGCAAACTGCCCAATCACCTCTCGATGGAGGACGCCGTGCGGTTTATCGAGACCCCCGACGTTAATACCGATCTCGGCCGCCGCGACCGGGCGATACTTGAGTTTTTGTACGCGACAGGCATTCGCGTTGGCGAGCTCACGAATATCAACATCGCCGATGTCGATTTTCGCGAGCGGATGGTGCGTGTCACCGGAAAACGCAAAAAACAGCGGATCGTGCCTTTTGGTGAACCGGCGGCGCAGGCACTGATGCTATATATTGAAGAAACTCGCGGGAATTTTCTGAACGAATGCCCCGAGGCCGACCGCGAGCCAAACGCAGTGTTTCTACATCGCCGCGGCGGACGGCTGACTACGCGAAGCGTTGGCCGGATGATCGACAAATACATCAAGCTCTGTGCGGATATCCACGACATTTCCCCGCATTCATTGAGGCATACATTCGCGACGCACCTGCTCGACAGCGGCGCCGATCTCCGCGACATTCAGGAACTCCTCGGCCACGCCCGTCTTTCGACGACGCAGATCTACACGCAGGTTTCGATGGAGAAGATGATCGAAGTCTACGACCGCGCGCACCCTAAGGCGTAGGAATTGGAACACGGATTAGACGGATTTTCGCGGAATTGGAGACGCAACATTCACTCCAAATAGTTTTTTCTTATCTCTATAAATCCGTCTAATCCGCGTAATCCGTGTTCCATTCTTCCGCTTGCTTACCAAACCCCCTTTCGAATATCATTCAACAAAATCTTTCCTTTTTTTGTATTCAAAATATATGAAGAAGATCCAGCGGCTCGTTATCGTGATTTTTGCGTTTTCGGCTGTCGCGTCTGCTCAAAACCGGATGCTGACGCTTGACGATATTTTCAGCCCGGACGCGAGTAAACGCGTGAATTTTAATGGAAATCCGATGACCGTCCAATGGACACGGGATGGCAAGGCGTTCAGGCAGGTCATTAACGGACACCTAATGCGAGTGGATGCGATGACTGGACAGGCGACGCCGTATTTGGACGGCAGCCGATTGACGGCGGCGTTGTCGCGGTCGGGCGTGAAGTTAGATGACGCGACTGCGATGTCAAATTTACCGTCGTTGCAATTCAATCCGGACGAGAGCGGGATACTTTTTAATTACGCAAACGACCTCTGGTATTACGACGTTCCGAGCGGCAATATGCGGCGGTTGACCAACAACCGCGACACCGAGGTAGAGGCTGATTTCAGCCCGGACGGACATTGGGTGAGTTTTGTACGTGGCAATAATCTGTACGTTGTCGATGTAGAAAAGGCCAACGAAAAGCAACTCACGCGCGACGGCAAAGAGGGGGACAAACCCGTTTATAATGGCTATCTCGACTGGGTTTACGAAGAGGAGCTTTACGGCCGCGGGCAGAAACGCGGCTATTGGTGGTCGCCCGATTCGACACACATTGCATTCCTGCGTTTGGACGAATCACCGGTGCCGAAATTTGCCCTGCCGGACGACGCGGGCATCGGTCAACGGGTTGAAAACACAAGCTATCCGAGCGCCGGCGACCCTAATCCGCTGGTCCGAGTCGGCATCGCCGATGTCAACAAAACGTCACTCGTGCCGAACGTCGGTCGCATCCCTAAAATCGGCGAAAAGCTGCCGCCGCAACTGCTGCGTTTTGGCGACAGCGTTAAATTTGCCGATACTTCTTCGTATAAGCCAGAGGATATGCTTATTGCCCGCGTTGCGTGGTCACCGGACAGCCGGGCCGCCGTGTTTCAGGCATTGAACCGAGAGCAGACGTATCTCGACCTCAATGCCGCCGACCCCTCGACCGGCAAAGCCACAAAGCTCCTGACCGAGACAACACCCGCCAGTGTAAACGTTTACGGCAATCCTGAATTTCTAAAGGACGGTACGGCTGTCTGGCAGTCGGCCCGCAACGGCTGGAAGCACCTCTTTTTATATGGTAACGACGGCCAATTGATTCGTCCTTTGACGAGCGGCAGATGGGAGGTTCGCACCCTCTACGGCGTTGACGAAAAAAATGGCTGGGTTTATTTCTCGTCCACCAAAGATTCGCCGATCGCCGAAAACGTCTATCGCGTCCCGCTGATCGGCGGCAGCGTGGAGCGTCTGACGCAGGAAAACGGCTGGCACATCGCTAGCTTTGACCCGACATTCACGCATTTTGTCGATACGTGGAGCGATGCCGCGACGCCGCCACAAGCTCGGCTTTACCGCGCGGACGGCACGCTTGAACGTGTCGTAAACGCGAACCGCGTCGATGAGCTTGCCCAATATAAGCTTGGCAAGCCCGAATTTCTGAACGTTCTGACGCGCGACGGCTTTACCATGGAGGCGATGATGATCAAGCCGCCCGATTTTGACCCGTCAAAGAAATACCCCGTTTTGAACTACACCTACGCCGGTGCCCACGTCCAATCGGTACTCAATCGCTGGGGTGGCAATCGCTATCTTTGGCATCAAATGATGGCCCAAAAAGGCTACATTATCTGGATCTGCGACAATCGCTCGGCGAGCGGCAAGGGCGAGGAATCGGTCTGGCCGGTGTATAAAAATTTCGGCCCGCTCGAGTTGCGCGACATCGAGGATGGCATCTCGTATCTCCGGTCGCTACCGTACGTTGACAGCAGCCGCATCGGGATTTGGGGCTGGAGCAACGGCGGATTTATGACGAGCTACGCGTTAACACACAGCAAATCGTTCAAGATCGGCATGGCTGGCGGCACTGTCTCGGATTGGCGTTTATACGATTCGATCTTTACCGAGCGCTACATGATGACGCCAGACAATAACCGTGCGGGCTACGATAGCAGTTCAGTACTAAAAGCCGCCAAAAATCTCTCCGGCCGCCTGCTGCTCATCCACGGTGTGATGGACAACAATGTCCACATGCAAAACACGACGCAGCTCGCCTACGAGCTCCAAAAAGCCGACAAGCAGTTTGACCTGATGGTCTACCCGACCCAACGACACGGCCTGACCGACCCGCTACAGATCAAGCATTGGTACACGATGATGACGGATTATGTTTTAAGGAATTTGTAGAGGAAGACGATCGGTTAGGCTTTCTCAAACCTCTCCGCTATCCACATTTTTACAAGAGCTTGACGCGAAACGCCTAGGCGCCTTGATTCTTCATCAAGTTTTCTAACTACCCAACGGGGAAAGTCTATGTTTACTCGTTGGGGTTCTTCATGTACCTTTCGTACCTTTGTCAGATCGGCGTATTGGAGAACATCTTCCTCGCCCTTGTCAAAAATTTCGTCAAATTCTTTTGCGGTTATCATATAACTCAATCTCCTGATCTCTGGATCGCCGTACCGAGATGATCCGAATAGCGGTTCCTCGGTAGGTTATTACCGCCGACCAGTATAAATCCATCATAATGCCGATGACCATAAATCGCGATTCATATTCAAATGGCAATGGCACCTCGATAGAAGCGATATCATCCCAAAGGACTTTTGCCTCCTCGAAATCGATTCCATGCCTGGATTTGTCTAATTCGCTCTTTTGCGGATCATATTCAAAATCCATACCAATCATATACCAAAATTATACCATTACACAACCGTTTCTACTCGTTCAGCGTTTGTAAATCAGAAATGGTGTCGACGTCAAAAGTTGCCTGGCCGACCTCGACGGTCGCAACGTTGTCGGATCGTCTGACCAGATATCGTGCGCCTTGGTCACCTGTGAGCTCAAATAGCGAATCGAACAATTCTTTTCCAAAAACTGCAGGGACGCCCACGACGCCGTCATACGCGGACGCGACGATTGATGCTTCGCCACGTTGAAATTCGGCTGTCAGAAGGTCAATGTCGTTCGTCGTGACGTAAGGTTGATCGCAAAGCGCGATGAGGACAGCGTCAAGGTCTGGTTCGAGGTCGAGCAGGTGAGAGAGGCCCGATCCGATCGACGAACTGATTCCGACATTCCACTCCGCGTTGGTGCACACGGAAATCTCTAGGCCTTCGAGTTCGCGGCGTGACTCATCAATTTCGGCTCCGAGCACTATGGCGACGGGGTTGCAGACCGATTCGGCGAGCATTTCACCGGCCCGGCGGATCAATGTCTTGCCGTCAAAACGGACAAGCTGTTTTGGCTGTCCGAGGCGGCTCGAACCGCCCGCCGCGAGCAGCAGGCCGCCGATCTTTGCATCTTTATTTGCGGTCATAGATGGGTGCGTCGCGAGAGCGCAGCGGGCCGCCGCCGCGGTGTTTTAGCACGCTCTGGATCTCGGCGATGATCGCGAGAGCTATGCTTTCGGGGCTGTCGGCGCCGATATCGAGGCCGATCGGAGCGTAAAGATCTGCAAGTCGCTCGTCACTGAAGGTCTGGCCTCCGGCGGCGAGTTCTTCGAGCAGTTGTTCGGTGCGGCGTTTTGGGCCGAGGACGCCGATGTAGAAAGCACCGGAACGCAGCAACGTCGGTAAAATGAAACGGTCGCGGGCGTAATGATGCGTCATTATAACGGCGGCAGTGAGGCTGTCGGCGGCGATCTCACCGGGCGGTTCATCGACCGGTTGAAGCACCAGCTCTTGAGCCGATGGAAATCTCTCTTTCGTAAGAAATGCCGGGCGATGATCGTGAATTGTGACCTGCCATCCGAGTTCCGCAGCGATCCGGACAAGCGGCACGGCATCGGCCCCGGCGCCGAAAAGCAATATCGCTACGGGGGGCTCAAAACCGTCCGACGCCTCTCGGTTTTCGCAGGCAGCCCGCATCTTTGCGATTACTTCGCTCTCTCGATCGACCGGTTCGAGCCTGATCTGGATCACGCCGCGGCAACCCATGTTTAGCGAGAAAACGGAATTTTCATCGGCGGTCGTATCGTATGTAAAGACTTCGGCCCGGCCGCTTTCGAGTACCTTTTTCGCTCGTTCGAGCACATCGGCTTCGAGACAACCACCGGAAACGGTGCCGAAGGTTTCACCATTCGCGAGCATCAACATCCGCGCTCCCGGCAGGCGATAGCCCGAGCCGGAGAGGTCGATCACGGTCGCGAGCACGGCCTGCGTTCCTGAGGGCAATGCGTCGAGCGTCTTGATTATTTGTTGGATCTCCCTAGACACTAAATTATGCGGCGATCGAGTTTAGTTCGGCCACTATTTCAGGAGGCAGATGTAACGAAGCCGCTGCCAGATTTTCGCGCAGGTGGCCTACTGATGAAGTTCCGGGAATCAGCAATATATTAGGCGAACGCTGCAGCAGCCACGCGAGAGCGACCTGCATCGGCGTCACGCCAAGAGATTTGGCGGCGTCCTCAAGCGTTGACGATTGCAGCGGCGTGAATCCGCCGAGCGGGAAGTACGGAACGTAGGCGACGCCGGCCGTCACGAGATCGTCGATAAATTGATCGTCTGCGCGGTTGGCGACGTTGTAGAGGTTTTGAACACAAACGATGTCGGTGATCGCTATGCCCTCGGCGTACTGCTTGGGCGTCACAGTGCTTAGGCCGATATGTTTTATCAGGCCCTGCTCCTTTAATTCCAGCAGGACGCTCAGCGGTTCCTCGACCGGTTCGTCGGACACTCCCAGATGATTGCCAAGCCGGAGATTAACGATGTCGAGAGCGTCGAGGCCGAGATTACGCAGATTGTCATGGACCGACGAAATGATGTCCTCGCGTTTTCGCGTGAGTATCCACGAAGCATCATCGCCCCGCAAGGCTCCGACCTTAGTCACTATCGTAAGGTTTTCGGGATATGGATGAAGGGCTTTCTTAATTATTTGGTTCGTTACGTGTGGCCCGTAGAAATCGCTTGTGTCGATGTGATCGACTCCGGAGGCGACGGCCTCGCGTAGAACGGCGATCGCAGCATCCTCGTCGCGCGGCGGGCCAAAAACACCCGGCCCGGCGAGCTGCATAGCGCCGTAGCCCATTCGCTTAACTGTAAGTGAAGTGTCCGGCAGCGTGAATGCGCCGCCGAGAGTTTGATCTATCATATATATTTTGGAATTTACAAAAGCTTGTCCGGCGTGATCGGCAGATCGCGGACGCGTTTGCCGGTCGCGTTGAAAACGGCGTTTGCAATGGCCGCAGCGACGCCAACGATACCGACCTCGCCGATGCCCTTGATGCCCAGTTTATTGACGAACTTGTCTTCTTCCGGAATGAAGGCAACGTCGATTGTGCCGACATCCAGGTTTGACGGGATGTGATAATCGGCGAACGTTCGCGTAATGAAATTGCCCCAACGGGTGTCGATGATGGACTCCTCCGTCAGTGCCATGCCGATGCCCCAGACACAACCGCCGATGACCTGCGAGCGGGCGGTTTTGGCGTTCATAATGCGGCCCGCACCGGTAACGGCGACGTGGCGATGGACGCGGACCATGCCGGTAAGTTCGTTGACCCAGACCTCAGAAAAATTGGCGTTAAAGGCGTGCGACGAATATTTCTGAGCATCCGGCGAAGCTTTTGCGTCAACGCGGGTCTGGTATTCGTTGAGACTTGCGGCGTCCATCAGTTGAGCGATGGTCGGAGCGACTAGCCATTTTCGGTCTGTTTTTGCCTGTAATTCGGATTTCGCCTGGTTGCACGCGTCGGCGACGGAATTGCAAAAGCTCGCAGCACCGATCGAGCCGACGGAACCCGCGGCCGGCGGCAGAGCCGAATCCCCGATCTTTACGGCGACCTTGCTCATCTGCAACCCGAGCGTTTCGGCTGCTGTTTGGGCGATGATCGTATTCGTGCCGGTGCCGATGTCGCTGGCCGCAAGCTCGACACTGGCGGTTACGTCATCGCCTTTTCGGACCAATTTTAGAATGGTGGATGTCGGGCTCTGCCGTGATGGATACGAACCAATCGCGACACCGTAGCCGACAAAATAGTCGGCGTTGCGGTTCCGACGCGGTTCCTGTTTGCGGTTTTTCCAGCCGATCATCTCGGCACCGCGCTTCAGGCATTCGACGGAGGCTCGTGACGAGAATGGTTTGCCGTTCGACGGGTCTTTTGTCGGCTCATTCTTGATGCGAAACTCGACCGGGTCCATTTTCAGCTGGTACGCCATTTCGTCGATTGCCGACTCCAATGCAAAGCTGCCGGTCGATTCGCCCGGCCCGCGTTGAAACGTTGGGGCGATCACATTCATCGGTGCTGCTTTATAACCGATTCGCGAATTGGGGACCTCATACATCATGCTTGCAAGAATGCCGCACGACTCCGCAAATTCGTTTGTCGTCGTTGTAAACTGCGTGGTGTCGTGACCGAGCGCGGTCAACCTGCCGTCAGCGGTTGCGGCGACCCTTAGATGCTGACGATTTTGCTGGCGCAGGCCGACCGAATTAAACATGTTCTGCCGCGTAACTGCGAGCTTGACCGGGCGGCTTACAGCTTTTGCGGCCATGGCCGCGAGTACAACATTTGTCCATGCACCGCCCTTTGAGCCAAAACCGCCGCCGACATGCGGCGAGATGATGTGGACCTGTTCGGGCTTAAGGCTAAATGCTCTCGCAACGCCGCCCTGAACACCGCCGACGACTTGCGTCGCGCTGTAGAGCGTGAGGTTATCGCCTTCCCAAACCGCGATAGCCGAATGCGGTTCCATCGGATGGTGATGCTCGATCGGCGTCGAGTATGTGGCGTCGATCTTGTGTTCGGCGGAACTGAAAGCCGCGTCGAAATCACCTCGAACCGCATCGTTTCTATTCGCCGGACGGACGGCCTCGGCGACGCATTTTTCGAAATCTGTCTTGGCGTCGGCGGTCTGATAGCTGACTTTTATTGACCACGCGGCTGCACGCGCCTGCTCAAAAGTCTCCGCTACTACGACCGCGACATTCTGGCCAAAAAAATTGATCTTGTTGTCTTGCAGGGTGCCGATGCCACGCATCGGATCGTAGGCTGCAACTTTCATCGCGTTTTTGTGCGTGATGACGGCGAGGACGCCGGAGCTTTTCTCAGCTACAGCGGTGTCGATGTCGGTGATCGTACCCGCCGCGATCGTGCTTTTTACGATGAAGGCATAAGCGACATTCCTGATGGGCCAATCCATCCCATAATTCGCCGCACCGGTCACTTTCAGCAAGCCGTCGATGCGGCTGATCGCTTCGCCAATAACTTTTGTATCACTCGCCATATTTGCCTCGCTGAATTAAACCTTTCCAGTCGCCCGTTTCAGGGCAAGCATTATCGCCCGACGCCCAAGCTCGACCTTAAATTTGTTGTGTTCCAATGGTTTTGCCGCTTTCATGGCGGCATCAGCGGCAACCTTGAAATTTTCCTCGGTCGCGGCCTTGCCGACGAGCAATTTTTCAGCCTCCACCGCTCTCCACGGTTTATGGGCGACCCCGCCCATGGCAATACGCGCCTGTTTGATCATGCCGCCGCTTATTTCGAGGGCTGCGGCGACAGAAACCAATGCAAAAGCGTAACTGGCACGGTCGCGGACCTTTAGGTAATAGGAATTGGCGGTAAAGTTAGATTTTGGCAATTCGATTGAGGTTATCAGATCGCCGTGCTGTAAATTGCTGTCCTTTTCAGGTGCGTCGCCCGGTAGCCGGTGAAAATCTGCGAAGGGAATCGCGCGTTCTTTACCATCTGCCCCGCGAACTTTGACGACCGCATCGAGCGCGGAGAGGGCAACGTTCATGTCGGATGGATTGACCGCGACGCATTTGTCACTGGCTCCAAAAATCGCGTGATTTCGATTGATACCGCCGATGGCCGCGCAGCCCGTTCCGGGTTCGCGTTTATTGCATTGCATCGCGACATCGTAAAAGTACGAACAACGTGTCCGCTGGACGAGATTTCCACCGTTGGTCGCCATATTTCGGATCTGTGCCGAGGCTCCGGCCAGTATCGCCTGCGTCAAAAGCGGATAGTCCTGACGGATCAGCGGATGATTTGCCGTGTCCGTATTTTTTGCCAATGCCCCGATCGAGACGCTGCCACCCGCAGATTTGATCTGGGTCAAATTTAGCCTCGTGATATCGACCAATTCGGAGGGGTTTTCGACGCCCTCTTTCATCAGGTCGAGAATGTTTGAGCCGCCGGCGATGAACTTTGCCGTAGCGTTGGCAGATACTGCCTGCACCGCCGCACCCGCGTCTGCTGCTTGCGTAAATTTAAACGGTCGCATCGTGCACCTCCATTTGTCCGACGGCCATCGGGTCGGTGGGCTTGCCGGTGTGGGCCTCGCGGATCGCGGCGACGATATTTGGATAGGCACCGCAGCGGCAGAGGTTGCCGCTCATCCGCTCGCGGATCTCTTCGTCCGAGAGCTGTAAGGCACCGGTTTTTTGTCGGACGTTCGCCGTTACGTAACTCGCCTCGCCATTCTTCGCTTCCTGCATCAGTGCGAAAGCCGAGCATATCTGGCCCGGCGTGCAAAAACCACACTGAAAAGCATCGTGCTTAATAAAAGCGGTCTGGATCGGATGTAGTTGGTCGCCTTTTGCAACGCCCTCGATGGTTGTGATTCCTCTGCCTTCGCATTGAGCGGTCAGCGTCAAACACCCAAGCACGCGGCGGCCGTCGATAATCACCGTACACGCGCCGCATTGGCCATGATCGCAGCCTTTTTTCGAGCCGGTCAGGCCGAGCCGTTCACGCAGGGCGTCGAGCAGCGTCATTCGCGAATCAAGCTCAAGGCTCTTTTTCGCGCCGTTGACGGTGAATGAGACCGTGACCGGATTTTCGACTGGAGCCGTGAAAGCCGTCACGGAATCGCTGAACGCAAGGGCCTTCTCCTCGGCGAGTACCTGAAGCACCAACGCCCCAAGCCCCACGCCGCCCAAGTGGCCCAAAAATTTACGCCGCGACTCGCCAAAAATGCCAAGCTCGTCGAGCAAAGCCTCTTCGTCGGCAGTCATTTGCTGTTCGCTGTTTACGGCAGACTCACTTTCTTCAAAGGCCATATTTTTCTCCGCTTTAACTTATGATCGGCTCGAATTGTGCATTCGCGCCAAAATGACAATCTACTGCGTCGCGAATGTTTGTACGCAATTCTTCTAAATCATCACCTTCAGTAAATATAGACTCGCCCAACGCCCGTGCGGTGTAGCCGCGCTCTATAGCATTTTCGACTAAAAAAATGATCTCGTTCATGAACGGATGCGCAAAGATATAGTTAAAGGAACAGTATAAAGTTATTCGCCGCCGTTGTCATCGACCATCACATCCGGAAACTCAGCCGTAAATTGTTCACGCGAAAGCGTATCGATCTCGGCTCGCAGGGGGCGTGAGCCAACGTTAGAGCGAAAGTTGCCGTTGTCGTCGTAGAGGCGGCGGTATTGAGCGGTGTTGCGGATGATGCCCTGGACGTAGGTCTTGGTCTCTTTAAAAGGGATTGCTTCGACAAACTCGTCCATCTCGGCGGGCAGCGTGGCACGCCATTGCGGGACGCGGCCGGGACCGGCGTTGTAGGCGACGGCGACGTATTCGAGACGGCCAAATTTGTCGAGTTGGTCCTTGAAAAACGCTGTTCCTAACTCAATATTGATGGCGGGTTGATAGAGGTCTTCGGCAGAGCTTATGACTGCGGTCGAGCCGTATTTTTTGCCGATCGCGCGAGCGGTCGGAAGGAGTAATTGCATCAGCCCATAGGCATTGGCCGGGGATTTTGCACGAGGGCTAAAGACCGATTCCTGACGAATGAGGCCCGCGACCTGATAGCGGTCGAGGCCGCGGCTTTGTGCCCATTTTGTAACAGAATCCCAATTATTGAGCGGGTAGAAAATGTCCCATTCCTCGCGGCCCATTTCCTCGGGAAACATCTGCGCGTAATCGGGGTAGCTTTCTTTCAGAGCCAGAAAAGCGGCGGTGTTATCGCCCTTGAACCGGTAATGGCGGGCGAGGGCGAGATTGATCTTCGGGCTGTTGGCGGCGGTCTTTTTGGCTTGGTTAAGCTCCTCGATCGCCCAATCGAAAAGTCCGACTATCGAAAGCTCGTCCGATTTTTCGACACGTGCAAGTTCTTTTTCACCCGACGTTTCGGCCGCAACGTTTACTATTCGAAGATTCGCAACTGCTTTTGCGACCGTCGGATTTGGCGGCGTTGTCACGCGGCAATTGCCCTGTGCCTTCATCGCGGTCAGGCGTCCGAGGGCGAGATAGCCGTACCAGTTTGAGCCGTATCGATAAATCACGCCATCGTAGAAAGCACAGGCCTCGGCGGTCTTTCCCGAACGCTCGCTGTCGCGGGCGGCCCAGTAACCTGCCTTGCCGCGATTGGATGTGTCCTTGCCGGCGTATCTGGCAAGATGCTCGATAAACATCTGCGAGGCTTGAGCAAAATTACCACTCTCATGCTGAAACCAAGCGGCTTCAAACTGCGCCAGTGCGACCTCGATCGCGTTCGGATAAGCTGTGACGGCTGTGTTCAGAAAATAGCCTTCGTCCGCATGATTTTTGGCATCGCGGGCCGCCAGACCCGCGTCAATGAGCGTTTTGGCGACGAGCGTTCCGACGGGATATTTTTGACGCATCTCGTCGGCGTTTGTGCGGGCTTGAGGCCATAACCTGGCCTTTGTGTAACCGAGGACGAGCTGTCGATAGGCTTCTTCGCGTTCCTTCGCGGCGACGGGGAGCGAATTTAGAATGGTTTGAGCATCCGCCATTTTACCGGTACTGGCGAGAGCGGTCAGGCGTCTAACCTGAGATTGCAGCGTAACGGCGGCCGGGAAACTGGCCGCGAGATTGCCATATGCTATGGCAGCGTCGGTGTAATTCTTTGTATTAAAGAGTTTATCAGCCCGGGCCATTTGTTCGACACCGGTTTGCGGCGTCAGCGGCTGATTCAAAAACGTCAGTTTCGCCTCTGCTTCCTTAGCGGCATTCGTACCGGCGGCGTAAAAGTAGGTGCGGCGATAATACCGAATGGCTTCGGCCTGTGAGTTTTGCGTTTCGTAGGCTTTTGCGGTCAGGAGCAATGCGTCCGCGTCATTCTTTTCGCTGAGATCGACGAGCATCGGAGGGATCTCGACGGCCTTTCCGGCCTGCAAGGCGGATGTTGCCCACATTATTTTTGCTTCGCGAACACGGATCGAATCAGGGAAATCGTGGATCAACTCGCCGAAAACCTTCAGTGCCTCGGCGTGATTGCCCGCACCTTGCAACGCCTTGCCCCGCAGCCAAAGGGCATGATCGGCAACCTGTGTTTTCTTCCGAAAAACATCCGAATTCAGGATCGACGCGGCCCCGGCAAAGTCATTGTTTTCAAACCGGATGCGGGCATGGAGCAGTTTTGCGAGCGCACCGGTCTGTTTTCCGGCAAAACGCGATTCAATGTCGGCGACCACATTTTCGGGCGGCAGCTTACCGTCACGGGTAATTTCGCGAAGCGATTTCAGGGCCTGCTGCTCATTTTGCTGGGCCGCACAGCCGACGGTGAACGGAACAGAAAGCAAAAAAACAGAGATACTCAGATTTACAAACTTATGAAACATAGACTCCCGAAGCTCCTGCATGAGTTTGATGCGGTGGGACAAGGCAGCTTTGTATGGTAAGAAATGCTTTCCAGAAATCCCAAACCGTTATATTATAACAAACAAATCCACTGGTTAACGGAGTTCTATGCAATGAAGAAATATTCCCTCTTGTTTTTCGTCATTTTTATCGTTGCGTTGAATAGCTTTGGTCAAACGTCGGTTCCTAAGCCTTCACCCACTCCGTCGGACGAAGGTGATGTTGTTAAGATAACGACCAATCTTATCCAGATAGACGTGACGGTCACGGACAAAAGCGGCCAACCGATACGCGATCTCAAGCCCGACGAACTACAGATCTACGAGAACGGCAAGCTCCAACCAATCTCCAATTTCTCATTTGTTTCCGGGAGCCGCTTGTCGGTCGCTGAAAATGCTAAAAAACAGCCCAAATCTGCGGACCCACTGGTCAATCTTCCTTCAACCCCGATACGGCCAGAGCAGGTGCGGCGAACCATCGCTCTAGCAGTTGATGACCTCAATCTCTCGTTTTCCAGCGTTTTTTGGGTGCGGGAGGCGCTTAAAAAGTTTGTCAACGAGCAGATGCAGGAGGGCGATCTGGTGGCGATAGTTCGCACCGGCGGCGGCATCGGAATGCTGCAGCAATTTACGACCGACAAACGCCAGCTATTTGCGGCCATCGACAAGGTGAAATTTAATTTGTCGGGAAACGCCAGAACCAGCCTGTTCGATCCGATCTCGCCGACGCTTAACGAAGAGTTTGGCGTTCCGAATCCTGACGCTGAGAAAGACGATAGCATAGCGGCGGCAAAAGATGCCGAGAATAAGGCATTTCGCACGGAGATCTTCGCGACCGGCACTCTCGGAGCACTCAATTTTGTCGTTCGGGGAATGAAGGAATTGCCGGGCCGAAAGTCCGTTGTCCTGCTTTCCGAGGGCTTTAATCTAATCGACCGTAAGGGAACACAACAGCAGCCATCGCGAATAGTAGACGCACTCCAGAGACTGATTGACCTTGCAAACCGCAACACCATCGTTTTTAACAATATAGACCCGCGCGGGCTTCAATTCGTTATGAAGGAGGCGCAGGACGATCTTAGTAATGTTCGCAGCGAACGTGCCGACCAACTTCTGGCGGATCGGCAAAATATACTTAACGACACGCAGGACGGTCTTCGTTATCTCGCGCACCAGACAGGCGGCATTGCTATCATCAACCAAAACGATATTAGCCACGGAATTCGCCGCGTGCTCGATGACCAGAGCTATTATCTCGTCGGATATTTGCCGAACGACGAGACGTTTGACGCTAAAAAGGTGCGTTACAACCAGATCGACGTCAAGGTTAGCCGCCCGGGAACGCGGGTACGGTTTCGAAGCGGATTTTACTCGGTCGCGAGCGAGAATATCTCCAACAAGCTGGACCCAACGGCCGCTATCGTCGACGCGATCACGTCGCCCTTTGCGGCCACCGGCGTGACTGTCAGGATGAACGCGCTTTTTGTGAGCGATGCAAAACGCGGCCTCAATCTCCACACCTTTGTAAATGTCGATCCTAAGGACATCACCTTTACTAAACAGTCTAACGGCAGATACAAGGCCGTTTTTGATGTTTTCGCGATGACCTATGGCGATAACGGCACGATCCTCGATCAGCGGTATAGCCGCGCGACGGTGCTTGCCGACCAAAACGAATATGAGCGGATAATAAAACGCGGGATGGTAAGTGATTTTACCGTCGCGGTCAAAAAGCCCGGTGGATACCAGTTGCGTCTTGCGATTCGCGATAAGGAAAGCGGCCGAGTCGGTTCGGCGAATCAATTTGTCGAGGTTCCCGATCTTGGCAATAAACAGCTTTCGGTTTCCGGTGCGGTTCTCTCACACGAACCTTTCGCGGCGGGACAGGCGAAAGTTCCCGATCCCAAGTTTGATACGACGATCAAGCAGTTCCGCAAAGGTAGTGTTTTACAATACGATTACTACGTTTATAACGCCGTCCTCGACGCCTCGCAAAAATCGAATGTCACCTATCGGTTGAAGCTCTATCACGACGGTAAGGTGGTTTTCGAGGGCGGGTCCGTGCCGCTGCAGAACATTGGCTATGAAGCTATGGGAACAATCTCGACAAGCGGTGTCGTCCAGCTTGGCAGCGACCTGCTACCTGGCGACTACATCTTGCAGGCCGAGATCACCGACCACGGATCGAGCCGTAAGAATAATAAAGTGAATCAGTTCGTTCAGTTCGAGATCGTTGATTGAAAATGATTTCCGTCCTTTTGCGGGCAATTCGCATCAAAACAGTTTGTCAGTTGTTTCAAAGATGAAGAAATATCTAGTTGCTCTCGCGTTTTGTCTGATGGGCAATGTCGCTCTGGCCGCCCAGCAGTCAAAGCCGTCGCCTAAGCCGGCCGATACCGATGTCGTCAAGATCTCGACTAATCTGATTCAGGTTGACGTTACGGTCGCGGACGGCAACGGAAAGATCATTACGGACCTCAAACCCGGCGAGATTGAGATATACGAGAACGGCAAGAAGCAAACTATAACAAATTTTT
The DNA here is from genome assembly GCA_038227175.1 of Pyrinomonadales bacterium. Lineage (GTDB taxonomy): Bacteria > Acidobacteriota > Blastocatellia > Pyrinomonadales > Pyrinomonadaceae > OLB17. Next base: position 35,248 of record JBBRPZ010000029.1, read on the forward strand.
CATTTGTCTCGTCCGGCAAACCCGTATCTGACGCCCGAACCGCTCCCGCAAAGAGTGTAGACAAGATCCCGGTGCCGCAGCTGCTGCAGTCCGTCGCCCCGCAGCCGAGTGGTGTCAGGCGGACGATCGCGATCGTGATCGATGACCTTTCGATGTCGTGGGAAAGCGTCCATTTTACAAGGGACGCGCTCAAGAAATTTGTTACTGAGCAGATGCAGGACGGTGACCTTGTCGCGATCCTGCGGACAGGCGGCAGCATTGGGGCGTTGCAGCGATTTACGACCGATAAACGCATCCTTTACACTGCTATCGACGGCATAAAATACAACGCCCTGGGTCGAGGCGGTATTTCGGCGCTGGCGCCGATCGAGCCAACCGGAACGGAGACGCTGAATCTCGGAGCGGGCGGTCTTCCGGGAGATGGTGATGCCCAAACGGAGGCCTTTCTCGCGAGGGCCGAATCTCGACGCCAGGCCCTGCTTGTTTCCGGCTCGCTCGGTGCGCTGATGTACGTCGTGAGCGGTATGAAGGAAATGCCGGGGCGAAAATCGGTGATGCTGTTCTCGGACGGTTTTGAGCTTTTTGAACGCGAAAAGGACGGCACATTGTACTCGGGGCTGACGATGCAGGGCGTGCGAAAACTTATCGAAGAAGCAAATCGTGCCGCTGTTGTTTTTTATCCCATCGACCCGCGCGGGCTTCAGGTTGGGCTGCTTCAGGCGTCTGACAATACGCGCGGAAAAAGTCCGCTGTCGATGACCGCCGCCGTTAACTCGCGTCGCGATGCGATGCGGACCAGCCAGGACGGCATAAATTTTCTCGCCAAGGAAACAGGCGGCTTTGCGACGTTTAACAATAATGATCTTTACGGCGGAATGAAGCGCGCCCTCGACGACCAGAGTTACTACCTCGTCGGATATGTCCCCGATACCGAAACGTTTAACGCCGCGACCAGCAAATATAACAAGCTCGACGTCAAGGTGCTTCGCAAAGGTGCCGAGGTGCGATACCGCAGCGGATACTTTGGCGTGACCGACACTAAAAAGATAGCAGCTCCGCTACCCGACAAGTCGGTGGGCTATGTGAGACAACTGAGGGATGCGGTGCTTTCGCCATTCGATGTTAACGGCATTACGCTGAGGCTCAATTCGCTGTTTGGCAGCTCGGGTGCAAATGACCTTTACGTCCGCTCGCTGTTGTATATCGATGCCAACGATCTGAGTTTTAAGGACGAGCCGGATGGCCAAAAGACGTGCTCTTTCGAGGTGCTGGCGACAAGTTTTGGCTCGGCTGGCGAGCTTGCCGATCAGATCGGCAAAACCTACACAGTGACGGTTAAGCCAGATATTTACAAACAACTACTCGCCCAGGGTCTGGTATATCATTTCAAATTTCCGGCTAAAAAGGCGGGGGCCTATCAATACCGCGTCGCTATTCGCGACGCCGTGAGCGGCCTGATAGGGGCGGCGAGCCAGTTTGTCCAGGTGCCCGATCTCAGCGGCGGCCAGCTCACATTGTCCAGCATCGTGCTTGAGGACATGTCGGTCGACGAATTTCAACGGTCGTTCGCGGTGGGTTCGGCCGTCAAAACCGACCCGATGACCGATACAGCATTGAGACGCATCAAGCTCGGCCGCGTTTACCGCTATTCGTTTGAGGTTTACAATACCCAGCTAGACGCCCAAAAACGCCCGACGCTCGAAACCAGAATTCGTGTCTTTCGCGATGGCAAGCTCATCCTCGACGGCCAGCCTAAGCCTTTCGACGCGGTCGGAGCGATCGAGCCGGCACGGCTTCAAACCGTCGGAGGCCTCGCCATCGGAGCGCAGATGGAACCGGGCGATTACATTTTACAGGTCATTATTACCAACAATTCCGTCGGGCAAAAACGCCAGATCGGGTCGCAGATTGTACAATTCGAGGTGGTCGAGTAGTTTGGAGTTTATGGCGATGAAGAAATATGTCTTGGCTTTTTTGCCAATTTTGCTCGTTGCGGCAAAATCATTCAGCCAGATTCCGACGCCACAGCCCAAAAACACGCCGCCCGACAGCGACGTTGTAAAGATCTCAACCAATCTCATCCAGGTCGACGTTACCGTGACCGACGCAAAAGGCAAGGTCATAGGCGATCTTAAGCCTGACGAGATCGAGATCTATGAAAACGGGCAGAAGCAAAAGGTAACGAATTTTTCGTTTATCTCGACCACCCATTCGACGGCCGAAAAGCCCGCGGCGGCTGATAAAAATGCCGCCATTGATAAAAACGGCGTCCCGGTCCCGGTCGCCACACTTCGGTCCGATCAGATTCGACGAACCATCGCGCTGGTGGTCGATGACCTGTCGCTGTCGTTCGACAGTGCGTTTCAGACGAGGCGGGCGCTCAAGAAATTTGTCGACGAGCAGGTCCAACCCGGCGATCTCGTCGCGATAATCCGCACCGGGGCCGGCATCGGGGCGTTGCAGCAGTTTACGACGGACAAACGCATTCTTTACGCAGCGATCGAAAAAGTTAAATGGAACCCGCAAGGCACCGGAGGCCTTAGCGCGTTTGCTCCGATCGAAGCCCCACCTTTGGCCGGCTCGGGCGATAACGGTTCCGGCAGTGACCCAAGCGTCGCTCTGGCCGAGGGAGCAAAGGCTCTTGACGACTTTAGAAGCAGCGTTTTCGCGACCGGCACGCTCGGAGCGCTGAGATATATCGTTAACGGGATCGGTGACTTGCCGGGGCGAAAATCGGTGATTCTCTTTTCCGACGGCTTTAAGCTGCTCGAGACAGACGAAAATGGATTTCAGGAGGGCGGACGCGTTCTCGATTTCCTTAAGCAGCTCGTCGACGACGCCAATCGTTCGTCGGTCGTCTTTTACACGGTCGACGCCCGCGGTCTGCAATACACGGGCATGACAGCCGCCGATAATGTCACCGCGACGAGCCCGGACGCTCTGAACAAAATAGGCTCTGATCGCCGCGACCAACTGCTCGACACGCAGGCCGGACTTAGTTTGCTGGCGCAGGAAACGGGCGGATTTGATATTAAGAATAACAACGACCTGTCCGGCGGCGTCCGGCAGATCCTTGACGACCAGAGTTACTATCTTGTCGCCTACGAACCGGATTCCGACACATTTGACCCGCTAAAACGCAAGTTCAACAAGCTCGAGGTTAAGGTAAACCGGCCCGGAGCAAAGGTTCGTTATCGCAGCGGATTTTTTAACGTCGCCGAAAAACTCGTCGCGAAAACTCCGGCAGCCCAGACACCGGCTGTCCAGCTCCAAGCGGCGCTTGTTTCGCCATTTGCCGTAAACGGCATCAATCTGCACCTCAACGCCCTGTTTGGCAGCGATGCCAAGACCGGCACTTTCGTCCGCTCATTGCTTCACATCAACGCGGCCGACCTGAAATTTACGGACGATACAAACAATACGAAAAAAGCAGTTTTCGATGTACTCGCGATTAGCTTTGGCGACAACGGCCAGCCGGGCGATCAGCTTTCGAGATCGTACACGCTAACGGTAAGCCCTGAGGCATACAAACGCGTGATGTCGAACGGTTTTGTCTACAATTTCACGTTCCCGGTGAAAAATGCCGGTGCGTACCAATATCGTGTCGCGATCCGTGACGCGCAGGGAGGCAGGGTCGGTTCGGCGAGCCAGTTTATCGAGGTGCCCGATGTTTCAAAAAATCGATTGACTGCGTCGAGCATCGTTATCGAAAGCCTGACCGAGGCGGAATGGAAGAAGTTTATCGACCCGGTCGTGCCGCAGGTTCAGTCAAATCCGATGGCCGATACCGCTCTGAGACGAACACGGGTCGGCTCGGTGCTCCGCTATGGCTACGAGATTTACAACGCCAAACTCGATCAAGCTCATGCCCCTGCGATTAAGACGAGGATTCGCATCTTTCACGACGGCAAGGTGATACTCGACGGCAAGGAAACGCCGCTCGACCTGCGAGGCCAGACCGACATGGAACACCTGAAGACCGCCGGTGCCATCTCGATCGGCGACAAGATGCTGCTGGGCGACTACATCCTCCAGGTGATCGTCACCGATCCGCTAGCCAAGTCCAAACAGCAGATCGCGACGCAGTTTGTGCAGTTTGAAGTTGTTCAATGATCAGTTTTTTTGAACGCGGAGGCGAATTTTGGCGGATCCGACAAGACAATGTTTTTTTCTGATCCGCCAAAATCGGCCCGATCCGCCAAATCCGCGTTCAAAATTTCTTACATTGCAATTCTAGTCCGCAATTACTAACCTATAGTTTTGTGGCCATGATCAAACTCAAATCCATAGAACTCATCGAGATCAACCTTCCGCTAGTCTATTTTTTCGAGACAAGCTTTGGCCGGACGTACGACCGCAGTATGATCCTGGTGCGCGTCGAGGACTTTGAAGGCGCCGAAGGGTGGGGCGAGATCACTTGCGGCGAGACGCCGGGATATTCGGACGAGTGGACCGGTTCTGCATTTGTGACGGCCGGACAGATACTTGCGCCGATGGTTATTGGCAAAGGGTTTGAGGCGGCCGCCGATGTCTGGAACGCAATGAAATGGGTTCGGGGCCACCGGATGGCAAAATCCGGTATCGAGACTGCGTGCTGGGATCTCGAAGCAAAAAAGCTCGGCGTCCCGCTCTGGCGGCACCTCGGCGGCGTCAATCGGGAGATCGAATGCGGCGTGTCGATCGGTATTCAGGATTCGGTTGAGCAACTGATCGGCAAAATTCAGATCGAGCTTGACGCCGGCTATAAACGCATCAAGATCAAGATCAGCCCGCGTTGGGATTACGATGTGATCAAGGCTGTAAGGGCTGAATTTGGCGATATTCTGCTGATGGGCGACGCCAATTCGGCGTACACGCTGGCCGATATCGACCTGCTGAAAAGCCTCGACGAATTCAACCTGATGATGCTCGAACAGCCGCTTGGGTACGACGACATCATCGACCACGCCAAGCTGCAAAGCCAGATCAAGACGCCGATCTGCCTCGACGAGCCGATAAAATCGCCGGATGACGCCAGGAAAGCGATCGAGCTAAAGTCCGGTATGATCATCAATCTAAAAAACGGCCGCGTCGGCGGCCATACACAATCAAAACTCGTCGAAAAGGTCTGCCGCGAAAACGGCAAGCCCGTCTGGTGCGGCGGCATGCTCGAAAGCGGGATCGGTCGCGCACACAACATCGCCATCTCGACGCTCGCCGGCTACACAATGCCCGGCGACGTTTCGGCATCAAAACGTTATTGGCACGAAGACATCATTGAACCCGCGGTCGAGGTTTCGGCAAATGGCACGATCACAGCACCGGAAGGGCCGGGAATCGGATTCGCAGTGCGGCGGGATCGCATCGATAAATTAGAGGTGCGAAAGGTTGAAATCAAATAGAACACAGATGCACACGGAAAAGGAAGAGATCAGCACTGATCTGATCTGTGGAAAGCTGTTCTCATCCGTGTTGATCCGTGTTCCATTCCTAAGATTATGAGTGAACCAAACAAGATCATCTTTTCGATGGTCAAGGTCAGTAAGTTTTACGACAAAAAGGCGGTCCTCAAGGACATTTACCTTTCGTTCTTTTACGGTGCAAAGATCGGTGTGCTGGGGCTGAACGGCGCGGGTAAATCGAGCCTGCTCCGCATCATCGCGGGCACGGACACCGAGTTTAACGGCGAAGTTGTATTTTCAAAGGGTTATTCGGTCGGCTATCTTGAACAGGAGCCAAAGCTGGATGAATCGAAAACGGTTCAGCAGATCGTAGAGGAAGCTGTGCAGTCGACAGTCGATCTGCTCAAGGAATTTGAGGAAATCAACGCCAAATTTGCCGAACCCATGGACGACGAAGCGATGAACGCGCTCATCGAGCGTCAGGGCGAGGTTCAGGAAAAGCTCGATCACGCTGACGCATGGGACCTTGATTCGCGGCTTGAGATGGCGATGGACGCGCTTCGCTGTCCGCCGCCTGATTCGATCATTAGCACCCTTAGCGGTGGTGAAAAACGCCGCGTCGCGCTGTGCCGTTTGCTGCTGCAAAAACCCGACATCCTGCTGCTCGATGAGCCGACCAACCACCTCGACGCCGAAAGTATCGGCTGGCTTGAGCTCCACCTGCAAAAATACGAGGGCACGATCATCGCGGTCACGCACGATCGCTATTTCCTCGATAATATTGCTGGCTGGATACTCGAACTAGACCGTGGACAGGGCATTCCTTATCAGGGAAATTATTCGTCCTGGCTTGAGCAAAAGGGACAGCGTCTCGCCCTGGAAGCCCGCAGCGAAGACAAGCTGCAAAAGACGCTCGAACGCGAATTGGAGTGGATACGAATGTCGCCAAAGGGCCGCCATGCCAAGTCAAAAGCTCGCATCAACGACTATGAAGATCTACTCGCGACCGAGTCCGAAAAGCATGCCGACGACCTCGAGATCTACATTCCACCGGGCCCGCGTCTCGGTGATGTCGTGATCGAGGCACACAAAGTTTCGAAGGCTTATGGCGACACGGTTTTATTCGAAAATCTCGAATTCACGCTGCCAAAGGGCGGAATAGTCGGCGTCATCGGCCCGAACGGAGCGGGAAAAACTACGCTGTTTCGCTTAATTACCGGTCAGGAAAATGCCGACAGCGGTGTTTTCAAGGTAGGAGAAACGGTCAAGCTCGGTTACGTCGATCAATCCCGCGACAGCCTGAACGCGGAAAAGACCGTTTTTGACGAGATCGCCGACGGATTGGACAATGTGACGCTCGGCACACGCGTGATGAACGCGCGGACTTACGTCTCGAAATTCAATTTCTCCGGTGCCGATCAGCAAAAATTTGTCGGCCAGCTCTCGGGCGGCGAACGCAATCGCGTTCATCTCGCCAAGATGCTCAAGACCGGTGCCAATGTCCTGCTGCTCGATGAGCCGACCAACGACATCGACGTCAATACAATGCGTGCTCTCGAAGAGGCGCTTGAAAACTTTGCCGGCTGCGCTGTCGTAATTAGCCATGACCGTTGGTTTCTGGACCGTATCGCGACCCATATTTTGGCTTTCGAGGGCGACAGCCACGTTGAGTATTTTGACGGCAACTACAGTGAGTACGAGGAAGATAGAAAACGCCGCCTCGGCCACGACGCAGACCAGCCGCATCGGATTAAATATAGGAGTTTGACGAGGGCTTGATTGCCGTTGCCTTTAGGCAACGGATGGTGAAAAAAAAACGAATCGGGCTTTAGCCCGGCAGAATGTTTCGGCTAAGGCCGAACCTTTTTTGAAATCGCGGTCCGTTGGCTAAAACCAACGGCAATGTAAGAATTCTCAGCCGGCAGCGTAGCCGTCTTGCTGTGGATGTTAAACAGATACAACGTATTAATTTTATTAGCGATCGCAGGCCTTTTTAGTGCTTGCGGAAGCAAGGTCGAAACGGCACCGCCGACGCCGGAGGCTAAGGTTGCGGCGACTCCGGTGCCGACACCGACCGCTGTTCCGACGCCCGGTATCCCCAATCTTCAGGCCGAACTGCTCGATAGGCGTGACAAATCGACAACCTCGCCGATCGGTAATTTCGATTTTAGAAATTACACATACGAACTGCCGCGCGGCTGGCAAAACCCTGACGGCAGCACCGACATAACGCTGACCAACGGCCACCTCGCGCCTATCGAAGGCAAAGTAAAAGACGACATGAGCGACGAAGACAAGGTCGTCGCCAAGGCCGAGCGGCGTATCGGGTTGTCTTACGTGGTGACGAAATATTTTGACGTGACCGGCGACGGTCAGGACGAGGCCATAGTCGTCCTCAAGATCGAAACCTCCGGTTCGGCTATACCGCAGATTGTCTACCTTTTTTCATGGAAGGGCGGCAAGCCGGAGCTGATCTGGCCGTTCCGCACCGGCGACCGAGCCGATGGCGGGCTGAAAGATTTGCGGGCCGAAAACGGAATGCTCGTTGTCGAACTCTACGGCCAGGATCGCTTCGTCCTCGGCCAAACCGAGACCGGCAAGATTGGCGACGACCGCGAACAGCTCTGCTGTCCGACATATTTTACCCGTTCGTTTTACAAATGGAATGGCAGGAATTTCCTGATGCAGGGCAAACGTCTCACATTCATGACTGCAGATCCAAAAGCCGAGCCAATCGAAAACATGGGCGATAAGGTCAACGCCAGGCAGCCTACGAGAAAATAGCTTGTTCAGGTGTATATATACGAATGGCCGTCATAATTTGTCGTTATGACGGCCATTCGTATTGGGATGCGATATGTTCGACTAAATCAGCGATTCTAAGGTAGGAGACCTAGAAATCTTTAAATGCGTGGGGTCATCAAAAGGCAGCTTGGGTCGATATCGTTAACCATCTGCAACCTGTGCAGATGGTTGCCTAACCCCATATTAGCAAATCTCGCACCATAGATCGCATTTCGGCGACAAGATCTTCTAACATCATTAATATCTATACTTACAGGGATGAAGGCCGCGTTTCAGGGAAAGGTAATGGAGTAGAAAACGGCTGACTATACCAATATTTGTAACTGGGCGGTGACAAAAAACGTCACTAATATAGTGTCCACTGCGATCGCTGACGATAACCGGTACGCTGACCAGCGAGGTATTGATCTTGATACTCTCGTTCAGTCGTTTGTCCTGAGTCATGGTCAACGAAACAGACGTCGCTGCCATAACCAAAACAATCCCCACTCGCGCGATCTTCATAGGCGTAATAATCCGCAAATTTTCCGGTATGATACGCCCGCAATCCAGCTAAAGCAATACAAAATGTTCGAGCCAGACTAATTGGCTTTGTTCCTGTAATTTGCCCGTGCCCGAACCACAGCATCGGGACGCGAAACCTTGACCTTTAATTCATGCACGATTTGAGCACTCGTGTCTTCCGGTGGGTAAAAGCCGAGGCGGTACTGGAATCGCAGTTCGTCGACGATCGCCGCAAATTTATCCTTAAGCTTGCCATTTTTTGTGGCGTAGAAACGTCCGGCGGTCATGTCCGACAGTTGCAGTAGAAAGTCCGCCGCTTCGATATTTTGCTCTTCGACCCGTTCGCGGCGTTGGGGATTGTTGCCGCCGTTTGGCCGTGAGGCCGGAGGAGTTCCGCCACCTCGTCCACCACCGCGTACGCCCGGAAAACGCCTGCCGCCACCGGGAAATCCGACTCCGAAAACTCCGCCATTTCGCCCGCCGCCTCCTAACCCGGGTCGGTTCCTGCCAGACATCGCCTGTTCGTCGGTTTTGAAAAAGATCGAATAAATGAGCGTGTCGGATTCCTCCAGACGGTAAAGCAGGTCGCGGGACGTGATCTGGCTGCCGTGGTCTTTGCCGTCGGTCAGCAGGATGATCGCCTTTCGCCCCGTCAACCCTTTAAAAGTATTATTGACCGTCTGAAAAACCGCGTCGCGCAGCGTTGTCCCAACCCGCCCTTTTGGTATTTCGGCCTGTTTGATGGCCCTTTTGAGCTGCTCCTGATCGGATGTGAGCGGGCTCAGGAAATGCGTGTCGTAATCAAAGCTGACGATCATTGCCTTGTCGCGAGGGCCGAGCAGGTTGAGAAACGCCTTGGCCGAATCCTTAATATCGCCCAGCACGGGACGCGTACTCTGGCTCGTGTCGATGAGCAGTGCGACCGAGATCGGCTCTTCGGTAGCGGCAAAAAACTCGACGTTTTGTTTGACGCCGTCCTGCCAAACCGTAAAATCGGCCGCCGTTAGATTAGGAATATAACGCCCGTCGCGGTCGCTGACGATCGTCGGGACGCTTACCAATTTGGTCTCGACCTTGATCGTGTCGTCCGTCGACTGAGCGTACACGATCGAGACACCAAAAAGCAGCGTCAGACCAGCAAATATCGTGATCCATCTCAGCATAAATGTTTTACGTACATATGATAGACGCCGCGATGGGCAAGAAAGTCTCAAAAAATATTCTACTTTGTATCAAAAAGTACTTGACAGATAATATTACTTGATATATTTTATTTCTACTATGGCGAAAACCAACGCAATGCTAAAGGACGAATCGCACGCCGACCAGCCAATAAACCTTGGTGACCGGGCGATCGATAATCTCAAATTTATCCGCGAGACGATGGAGCGCTCGACTCACTTTACGGCGGTTCCGGGTTACGGCGGGATATTGATGGGCGTGACGGCTGTCGCCGCGGCCTTTATCGCGAGCGGCCAGGTTTATCTGCGAAATTCGCTTATGACATGGCTTATCGAGGCCGCACTGGCATTTTCGATCGGCATTCTCGCGACGTGGCAAAAATCGAAGATCGGCGGCCAATCGCTGTTGTCCGCACCAGGAAAGAAATTTGCGATGAGTTTTGCTCCACCGCTGATCGTCGGCGTCGCAATCGTTTTGGGCATCTGGCGATACGGCGATTACGAAGCGATGCCGGCGGTTTGCATGTTGTCCTACGGAGCGGCCGTTGTCTGCGGCGGAGCGTTTTCGGTCCGCGTCGTACCGGTCATGGGCTGGTGCTTTATGGCGTTAGGAGCAATTACTTTTGTCCTGCCAACGGGCTACGGCAATCTGATGATGGGCGCGAGTTTCGGTTTATTGCATATCATTTTCGGCGCGATTATTGGACGACGCTACGGAGGATAGGATCGTGTCAGTAGCCCGCCCGTAAGTAAGGGCAAGCTGAATATCCGCACGACTGATGTGGAAACAGTAAACTGCGGGCACGACAAGTTGAATCTTTGGAAAATGGCCCTTACTTCCGTGCGGGCTACCGACACAGCTAACAGCTAACAAATATGTCCAGGAAGAACACAGCATTAAAAAACGAGAATGGTGGTGAACCTCACAGCCTGCGAGTCGCACGTGCGGCTGAGAATGTATTGAACGACCTCGACAAAGTCATCCACGAACGCCTCCGTCTCGGCATCATCTCGGCCCTCGCCGCGAATGAAAAGCTGAGCTTTACCGAGCTAAAAAATCTACTCGCGACCTCGGACGGCAACATCAGCGTCCACACCCGCAAACTGGAAGAGGCGGGCTACGTAACATTCGAAAAATCGTTCAAGGGTCGTATGCCGCTGACCGAATATAAGATAACCCACCCCGGTCGCAAGGCATTGGTGCGGTATCTCGATCACATGGAAGCGCTTATTAAGGCAATGAAAAATGTATGAGATCGCAAGGTGCCCTTTCATTGGTCATGATTTTGACCGTGGCTTATTTTTTCTCGCCGGTGATCTTCGGTGGGTATCTGTATTACCAATTACAAATGGGAGCCTTTCCAGCCGAGTCGGACGCCATCGCGATTCCTTTTATGGAGTTCATCGTGCTCTGGTTTGCCGGCTTGGCAGTTGCGGCAATTGCTGCAATCACGCCGGCCTTTATGAAGGTCTTTCGTAGCTACGATTAATTCGGAGGAAATTATGGGTGTCTTATTACTGTTACTAACGATCGGCGGATTTTTCGCGGTGGTGATACTGCTCATCGCTGCATCGCTGACCAAGAAAGCATGGCTTGCGAAATTTACGCTTGGCGGCGTAGCTGTGTGGGTGGTGTTTTACGCGTTAATGCTGATCGGTTTTTCGCTGACGAGCCAGGAAAAAGTTCTTGCGGTTGGTGAGGCGAAGGAGTATTGCGGCTTTTATCTCGATTGCCACATGCACACGGTCGTAACCGGTGTGAGGACAGCAAAGACGATCGGCACCGCCACCGCGAAAGGTACCTTTTACATTGCCAAAGTGAAAGTTTTCAGCGACGCGAAAAACCCGGCGATAAACTTACGGCTGCTCGAGCCAAAGGCCCGCGTTGTGCAGGCCGACGGCACAAAGATCGAGCGCGACATGGCCGCCGAGGCTCAGCTGCCCACATCTGACGTCCGACTTGATCGGGACATTACTAGCCGGCAGACGATCGAGAAGGAGATCGTTTTTGACGTGCTCGCAGCCGTGTCCGATCTCAAACTGCTCATCACCGAGGGATACGGCATTGACAAAACCATCGAACACATCCTGGTCGGCGACGAAGACAGCCTGTTTCACGCGCAGACATTCTTTGACATTCGGGAACAAAACGACAACGCAGGGTTGTAATCGGTATGTACACAGCAACACCAGACAAGATCGTTTTTGCCGTCTGCGGGTTTATGTTCGCGGTGCCGAGCGTATTTTTCGCCTATTACACCGTGCGGCTGATCTACATAAATCTGACTTTGGAAGACGCCGCCGCGCACCGCACGGGCGGAATGTTGATCGGGGTGATCGCGTTCCCGCTGGCGTCGATAATTTTTGGATTCATCAGTTGGTATTTCATAAATAAGGCTATACGAGGTTTTAAGGGAAAATGAACGAACGCACTAAAACAGGTTTACAGATCATCCAGGTCGCCATCGCCCTCGGGGTCATCGGTGATATTTTTTTACGCGTCACGCCGTGGGGCTTGAATGTGCTGGTATTCAACGCGGCCTTTGCGGCGGGCATGATCATGCTGCTGCGACGACGCGCACCTGAGTATCTGACGCGGCAGACGCTGGCGTTATTCGGTGCTCAGTTGTTCTTCGCGGCGATGTTTACGTGGCGCGATTCGATCGAACTGCGGGTCGCTGATGCGTTCGCAATATTGGCAATTCTCTCCGTGCTGTTTCTGCCGAGGATGAAGGTCCCGACACAAATTGCCGGTGTCTTTCATTATGCAGTTGGCTTTGTATGGTCGGGCCTGCATGCCATCGGAGCACCGTTCCTTCTCATATTCAATGATGTCGAGTGGAATAATATCCCGCGCGAAGGGTGGCGAAAGCATACATTCTCAGCAGTTCGCGGAGCCGCCATCGCGGCCCCTTTGATCCTGATATTCGGTGGATTATTTGTCGCCGCCGACGCAGCTTATCAGGGTCTGGTGCAACGCGTTTTCAATATTGCACCCGAGGTCGTATTCACGCACCTGCTGTTATTCACCATCTTTACGTGGATGTCGGCAGGCTATCTGACCGGCGTATTGTTCAAGCCAAATGAGTCGGAAACACGATCGGTAGGGAGTGTGCCTCTGTCGGAGAATAGTGGGTCGGAGTCGGAGATGACGGCCAGCCCTATGGAGCAAGTCCGGGCCGAATCGGGCGAATATCCTGTAACGCTGCCAAACCACCTTTCCGTCACCGAGCATATAAATATTTCCGACCCGCCTGATCAAAAGGCGCAAACCGGGGCCGCGGGGAGTGTGCCCTTTGGTTCCAAAGATCATAAAGATAATGGAACCGATTCAAAACCATCGGAGGAAAAGAAACCGTGGAGTTGGGCCAATTTCGACAACGGATTTCTCCCACCTGCCTTTACGCTTGGCACGGTCGAGGTCGGCGTCATTCTGGGGCTGATGAATTTGCTGTTCCTAAGCTTTGTCATCGTCCAAGTACCGTATCTGTTTGGCGGAATGGAGCTTGTGCAAAACACACCTGATTTCAAGCTTGCCGAATACGCCCGACGCGGCTTTGGCGAACTCGTCGCCGTCTCGGCCCTCGTTTTGCCGACGCTGCTCATCGGACACTGGCTCATCCGCAAAGAAAGCCCGTTTGCCGGACAGCTCTTTCGCGTCCTCGCCGGTACGCAGATCGTGCTGCTCTTTGTCATCATGGCGTCGGCCGTCCAGCGGCTCGTTCTGCTGACCGGCAGCCTCGGGTATGGAATGACGACCATTCGTTTGTATCCGCTGATCTTTATGACGTGGCTGGCGATCGTGTTTGTATGGTTTGGTGCGACGGTTTTGCGAAACGCCCGGCAGCATTTCGCTTGGGGAGCATTATGGTCGGCGTTCCTGATCCTCGGCGCGACGCATGTCCTCAATCCGGACGCTTTTATCGTCAAGACGAACATCGCGTTGATGCAGCATGGCCGCGAATTTGATGCGTTTTACAACTCAAGCCTGAGTGATGATGTGATTCCCGTATTGATCGAAAACTTGCAATCGATGTCGCTCAAAGACCGTTGTGAGATTGGTTCGGGCATTCATTATCGGTACCGGCAGCTCGGACAGTCATTTGACATTCGGTCGTACAATCTTTCGCGTAGTTTCGCTTACAAACTCTTGAGCCAAAACGACGCGCTCCTTCATCAAACCCAAGGCTGCGAAGAACGCTTCTCGAACGACCGTGATCCGTTGACCTACGGGGACGGTCACTAATACGGAGATTTAGTGGCTAGTTTTTAGTAGTATAATCATGTGAGGAATTATGCCGACAATTTCGATCTTTTTCGGGATAGTTATTAAGATGTTCTTCGATGACCACAATCCGCCTCATTTTCATGCTGAACATCAGGGTGAAAAGGCGGTCTTTGACTTTCGTGGAAATATTTTACGCGGTGATCTAAGCTCTAGAACAGCCGTGCGGCTGATTCGCGAATGGGTTGATCTGCACCAGCCGGAATTAGAAAAGAATTGGTCGGAAATGCAGGCGGGCCGTGAATTTCACAGGATCGAACCGTTGAATTAAGAGATCGGATATGAAAGACATTGTTGTCGTTACAAAAGCTGAGCATGTATCCGGAAGGTTATTGGAATTAACCTTCAGCGACGGTGTAAAGGCTGAGGTTGATTTTTCGATCTGGATCGAGAAATATTCTTTTTTCGAACCGTTAAAGAATGACGATTATTTCAAACAGTTTGCTGTAGATGGCTGGACCGTAGTTTGGCCAAACGGTGCGGATATTGCACCGGAAACTCTGCACGAAATAGCAGTTAAGTCCACACTTCCGCAGATCGCTTGATTGCCATGCAAAATCAGCCGAGTTCACAACGCGACCTGATTCGCGAATATCTATCTTACTGCCGCGTCGAAAAAGGACTCGCAGCTAATTCGATCGAGAGCTACTCTACCGACTTAGCACGTTTGTTTGACTGGGCGGTCAGGAACGAACTCGAACTACTTACGCTTACGCGGCAGGACCTTCGCGAATGGCTGATCGACCTCGGTTCGGAAAAGCTGTCTGAAAATTCGCGTCGGCGTTTGATCAGTGCGGTGCGTGGGTTTTACAAGTTTTTGATGTTCGACGGCCACGTTACGAAAAACCCGGCCGAGGATCTCGTCGCACCGCAAAAAGGCGTTTATTTGCCGAGGTTTTTGAATCGTGCAGAGATCGAAATGCTGCTTGCGGCGCCCGATACTGCGACCGAAAACGGTCTTCGCGATCGTGCAATTCTAGAATTAATGTACGCCTCCGGTTTGCGCGTTTCCGAGGCTGTAAACCTCAAAATACACGAAATCGACATCGATGCGGGAATTTTAACTTGTACGGGAAAAGGCTCGAAAACACGGCGCGTTCCCGTAGGTTCGAGCGCTGTCGAATGGCTGAAAAGCTATCTGGCCGTCCGGCGAAAGATCGAGAATATCGAGATCGACAAGATGTTTGTCAATTCGAATGGACAGCCGATCACCCGGCAGTCGATCTACATCTCGATTACGGAATACGCAGTAAAATGCGGGCTTTCCGGGGTTTCGCCGCACACATTGCGGCATTCGTTCGCAACGCATCTGGTGCAAAATAACGCCGACATCCGCTCGGTTCAGCAAATGCTTGGGCACGTCGATATTTCGACGACACAGATATATACTCATATTACGAGTACGCAGTTAAAGAAAAACTACGACCGCTTTCACCCGCGTGCATCTGCTAAGTAGCGCTAAAAACAAGCACTTCCGCGCTTGCATGTTGAAAAACCTTTAGCTACTATTAAGAATTTGCTAATTGACTCGAAAAGTCGATAGAGGCAACAAAAACGGTCACGCATGGGTGGTCGAGCGGTCAAAGGCAACGGGCTGTAAACCCGTCGGATTAATTTCCTACGTAGGTTCAAATCCTACCCCATGCACCATTTGGGAAAGGGTAAAGGCGAAAGGCTAAGGGATAAATTTATCCTTTATCCTTTATCCTTTCGCCTTTACCCTTTAAGAAGCGGAAGTAGCTCAATGGTAGAGCGTCAGCCTTCCAAGCTGAATGTTGCGAGTTCGAGTCTCGTCTTCCGCTCCAATAGTTATTTGTCAGCGAGAGATACGGAACCGGCCCAAGTAGCTCAGGGGTAGAGCGCATCCTTGGTAAGGATGAGGTCGCGGGTTCGAATCCCGCCTTGGGCTCCAGTTATTATTTGATTTTTTTGAAAGGAAGAGAAAAGCTATGAGCAAAGAAAAATTCGATCGCAGCAAGCCGCACGTGAATATTGGGACGATTGGACACGTTGATCACGGCAAGACGACATTGACGGCGGCGATCACAAAGGTGATGTCGAAGCATAACGCGAAGATGACGTTTCGGTCGTTCGATTCGATCGACAACGCTCCTGAGGAAAAGGCTCGTGGTATCACAATTGCGACCTCGCATGTTGAGTATGAGACGGCAAACCGTCACTACGCACACGTCGATTGCCCGGGTCACGCCGATTATGTCAAGAATATGATCACGGGTGCCGCCCAGATGGAC
>JBBRPZ010000030.1:0-47907 GCA_038227175.1 Pyrinomonadales bacterium
AATACACCCCCGCCCACGCATGTCCTTAGATTACTTTCCCCTCTTTCTTAGGAGGCGAAGCATCCGTCACGCCGTACCCCCTAATGAAAATCAGGGGTGAGCCTCACAGTTCGCGGGGCGGCACCAAGTTTTTTACTTCCCGTCACTTAACATACGCTTTCCATATCAATTGTTGGGACAGTTTTTGACGGAAAAGCGAATGCCCGCATAGATGTTGGTGACCAAACGCACCCGAAGGAGAATTGGCTGATGACCGTCCTCACCCCTATTGTAGGCTGTACGGACAGGATTTCCAAACCCCAACGCGTTTTTATTGACCTTGTTTGTCGCCATGCTGGTGACACGCACGCGCCTTCACTTCTGAACTTGCGTCGGCATCAGGTTTAAGAGAGAGAACCAGATGTTGCAGCTCGTCATTCGAAGGACGCTTGTTAAAGACGCCGTTTTTTTGGGAGCTTATTTGCCCGTGTGACGTCAACTGAATCGGCATACCCGGTGAACAATTCACGGGCTGCGGAGCCTTCTTTGTGAAGATCGATCTTACTATGTGCACCGTAATGGACAAGGCCCCGCGAACTGCCGCGTTTTGACTGTGCCTTTGTCCCTCATTTCTTTTGGTATGGTTATTGCGATCGATACTGGCGGAGTATGGGAATTATGAAAAAGAGAATCTTAATGTCGTCGGTTTTATCTTCAATTATCTTAGTTGCAAGCTTTGCCATGTCGGCAAATGCCCAGGATCGCAATCTGCTGGCAAATGCCATGCGGGTCACGGGCGATAAGTTTACGGTGTCGATCAAGACACCCAAGGGTGCGAACGTCTATGCCGTGACGCGGCCATCGGCGACGGTGCTGAAAACTATCGATAAGGGCCTGACCGATCTCTTCGCAGTCTCGCGTAAGAACGGCTACGGCAAACGACTGAACTACGGGGATTATTCGATATTTATCGGCAAGGCTGACCGGACGAAGGACAGCGCGGGGCAGTATTCACCGGACATAGCGGTCGCGGCCAATCAGTATGCGGGATCGGTGTACGATCAGGGCGGCTTTATCTACGCGGCAGGCATGGTCATCTCCAACGACCCATGCGCCTTCGTGATCGCCGAACACACCAAAGATTTCGATCGCATCTCAAACGTCGTCCGCTACGAGGGCGAGCATCTCGTCCTCTATCACAACGACAGACGTCGTTACGCGGCCACAGCCGACCATAGCAAAGGCGGGTTTCACCCAATTCTTCAGTAGGCAGGGGTTTGAGAAGAGGAGAAAGAGAGTGGAGGAGAGGGGGGAGATATTTGCCCACCAAATTCTCCTTTTCACCTCATCTCCCCTTCTCCTCTTCCGCATCCTGCCCGATATCGTGCATCCGCTAAACCATCCGGTCACAAAAGTTAAGCTCGTCATACAACTATCCGCCCTGAAATGCCTTCAAATAAGGGCATTTCTTTTTATTGGCGGATTTTTCCGAGAGTGGCACGGGCATTGCAATACTGCTTCGCGGGCGGGGAGAACGCTTGGCGGAGCCGGAGGTTGGGGATGAACTTCAAGACGGCAGTCGTCCAGATTGTAGTAGTTTCGCTTTTGATCTTTGCAAATTTCGCGTTAGTTACGGCTCAGTCGGACTCGATATATCGTCTGCCTGTAGGGACACGCATTCGTCTGAAAATGGACGTTGAGCTGAGTTCGCGTGTCGCTAATGTAAATGACACGTTTACGGCAACCGTGGCTAAAGCGGTGATGGTTCGCGACACCGTGATTTTACCTGTCGGCACTATTGTTGAGGGGCGAGTCGATAGCGTCACGATGGCGGCGTCCGGGGGCCATAACGGTGAGCTTGACCCTATATTCGAATCTATCAGGGTCGCAAAATCATCGTCGCAAAAGATTGATGCCGTGCTCGTCAATAAACTCACGCCTCCATCGTCAATGACCGGAGTCATGAGCCTCATCGGCGGAACCGTAATCGGAGCGGTCATCGGAGCGGCTTCGAAAACGAATAACGGAGCTCTGATCGGAGCAGGCGTCGGAGCGGGAGCCGGGACTGCCGTGGCGCTGATGAGAAAAGGCAAGGACGTGCGGATTCGCACCGGAGAAGAATTTGATATCGAATTAAAGCATGAATTAGTGCTGCCGGTTTTGGACTATTGAAAATTTTTGACGAGTTTGGTCGTTGGCGAGATCCATGCGGCCATTTACGAAAAAGCCCGTCGTGAAGGGGAGAGCACGGCGGGCTTTTTCTACGAATTTTGAATTGCCTCCACCTTTAGGTGGAGGTTTAATATCATTACATCTGATCGGCTTTAGCCGAACAACAGATTTTAAACAAATTCCTTTGGCTTCAGCCTAATTGGGCTAGAGCCCGGTCATATGCTGACCTTTAACCTCCACCTAAAGGTGGAGGCAATTCATTTATCGGAAAATAATAATCACGAGCTGCGTTTGGTCTGTCGGGCCTTTGAAACCATATCGCGAATCTCTGCTGAGATAGTAGGGACATGAAACGGGATGCCATCCTTGATCGTCCACTCGATGCCTCCGCCGTGGACTACCTTGCCGTCTCGCACCTCGTCGGTGCCGGTCGGATAAAGCACCTTGAGATTTTCGAGCGGGTTGCCGTTGACGACGATCAAGTCGGCCTTGTATCCGACACGGACCCGACCGAGGCTGGCCTCCTGGCCGAGAATCTTTGCGTTATTTACGGTCGCGTGCTGAATGACTTTTAGAGGCTGAAAACCCGCCTCCTGCTGGAGTTCCATTTCGCGAATCAGCCCGAAACCATACATCTGATAGATAAAACCGGCGTCATCACCAACACCGACCGTGCCTCCGCGGCGTTCGAACTCGACGACCGCATTCATCCAGATTCGATAATTTTCCTTCCAAAACGCTTCGTCCGTCGATGTCCAGCCGATAAAGTACGAGCCGTGGTTGGCCGGGTTGGGCTTAAAATATTCTTCCAAAACCGGATGCAGATAATCGGCAAACGCCGGATTGGTCTGGGCGCGCTGTAGGTCACGTGAGGCTTCGTAGATGTCGAACGTCGGGTTCCACGCCACATTTGCATCGACCATACCGTCGAGCACCTTCATGAGGCGGTCCCAATTCGCCTCACGCCATAGGTGCCCGGCGTAGCGAAAACGGTCGACCTCGTTGTTGTAATTGTACGTTGAGGGGAAATTTTGCCTTCCGCTTTCGATCGCGGCATCGGGAATTCCGTACCAATGCTCGATGCTCGTCGTGCCAAATTTGATGTCGTCCCACGCATTCGTCTCCTCGACGCCGGTGTGATGGGCGATCCGCATTCCAAGTTTGTGAGCCTCATCCTCCATCGCTTGCATGATGTCGCGGTCAACGCCGAAAAGTTTGATGCCGTCGTAACCTGCCTGTTTCAACTCGCGAACGCGCGCCCGAGCCTGGTCGGCATTGTTTGGATTTGGATTGGACGTAAAGACGCCATAAGCGAACATTCGCGGCCCTGCTAATTGCCCCGAAGCGGTTTGTGCTCGCCACTCCAGCGTTTTCTTTGTCGAAAGTACGTCGCGAACCGTCGTGATCCCGCACGCGAGCCACATCTTCATGCAGTATTCGACCGGCTGCGGCACACCTGCACGTTCGTCCTGTGTATGTGCGTGAACGTTTATCAGCCCCGGCAAAACGTATTTGCCGGTAGCGTCGATCTCGACATCACCTTTGGCCGGACGCCTGCTTTCCGGGGCTTTCGCGTCGATCGAGGCGATCTGAGCGATCAGATCGTTTTCGATAACAATGTCGTAAGGCCCCGAACCTGGCTTCCCGCTCCCGTCAACGACCATCGCACCGCGAATGACGATCCGTTTTTGCCGTTTTCCCGAATATGCGGACGGATTGGTTTGAGCGAGTCCGGTCGAGGCGAAGAGGGTCGACGCGATGCAAAGCGCACATACAAAGCGAATAGCTTTCATAAGTTTAGGCGGAAATTATTATCTAGTGTAACGATTATTAAATACATTTACTTATGCTCTTCTCATCTTCCTTGGCGTCCTTTGCGGCTTTGCGTGAAACTTCTTCGGTTTTATTAAAATATTTCACGCAAAGCCGCGTGAGAGCGGCAAAGTAAGAATGAGGAAGACAGGATCTGAACAACTTCACATGGATATACAATGGCCGTAGTAAACCCATTAACAACTCTTTACCCTAGTTTTCGACAAGGAATAGATCCTGCCTACTGTCCGAAAATTCAACATCAAGGTAGATCTCGGAAAGAAGCATCGACACATCAAACGTCGGTATCGGCAGTATCGCATCCACCCCCTGGACTTCTGCAAGAATCCACTGGTCTCCCTGTTTGCTGTAATGAGTGATGCTTGCCTGATCGGTTGCGATCAGCAGGTATTCCGTAAAAGTCGGGATCGATTTGTAATACGTGAATTTTTTTCGGCGATCAAAGGCCTCGGTCGAGGGCGAAAGTATTTCAACGATCATCTGCGGATTAACCAGAGCCTCCATACCGCCGATCTTTTCGATCACTAGTTTTCCGCAAGTAACAGTCAGATCAGGGTACCGATATGGCTTAAATTCAGGGACAAACACCTTCATATTAGAGCCGAGCACTGTGCAGCCGCTGCCCCTGAGAGTCCGTAAATGAAATATCGAATTCGAAACAATGCGTTCGTGGTTCGAACTCGCACCCGCCATCGCCCAGACATCCCCGTTCCAAAATTCATATCTCTCTTCCGAGGTTCGCTCAAGCTCAAAATATTCTTCAAGAGTGTATTTCTGATCCCGAATTGCCGTCACCATAGCGTTTTGATCCTTACATCCTTTTTGCCCATTGCCTCAGATTATGACAGAATACTAGTTTATTTTACACAAATAATGAATACAGGAAGGTATAAGAATGGCTGTTGGAAGAAATAAAGTTACTGTCGTCGGCGCTGGAAATGTCGGTGCCACCGCTGCACATTGGATCGCGAGCAAAGAGCTTGCTGATGTTGTTTTAGTCGATATTGTCGAGGGAACGCCGCAGGGCAAATGTCTCGATCTCGCACAGGCGGCGCCGATCGACGGTTTTGACGTCAAGCTCGTCGGCTCCAATTCGTACGAAGATACCGCGAATTCCGATGTCGTCATCATCACCGCCGGATTGCCGCGAAAGCCCGGCATGAGCCGCGACGATCTCTTGAAGACCAACTCCGACATCGTCGGACAGGTCACCGATCAGGTTGCAAAATACAGCCCGAATTCGATCATCATCGTCGTCTCAAATCCACTCGACGCAATGGCGCAGGTCGCATTTCGCCGTTCGGGTTTCCCGAAAAATCGCGTGATGGGCATGGCCGGCATACTCGATTCGGCTAGAATGCGATGCTTTGTTGCTGAGGAACTCGACGTTTCGGTCGAAAATGTTACCTGCTTCGTACTCGGCGGCCACGGCGACACAATGGTGCCGCTGCCGCGTTATTCGACCGTCGCCGGTATCCCGATCACCGAACTCATCGCCAAAGATAAGCTCGACGCGATCCTCGCCCGCACCGCAAATGGCGGTGCCGAGATCGTCGGCTTGCTCAAGACCGGTTCGGCTTACTACGCACCGAGCCTCGGAGCGGTTGAGATGTGCGAGGCGATCCTCAAGGACAAGAAAAAGATCCTGCCCTGCGCCGTCTTCCTCGAAGGCGAATACGGCGTCAGCAACCTTTTCGTCGGCGTCCCGGTCAAGCTCGGCAAAAACGGCATCGAACAGATCATCGAGATCAGCCTCACCAACGACGAACGCACCGCCCTCCACAAGAGTGCCGCTGCGGTCCAGGAACTGGTCGATATTCTGAATATCTGAGATCGAGTCAGAACCGCGAGTGGTAGCGACCAGAGTTTTTAAGCGCTGTAAGGCGGAAGAATTTGGAATATTGGCCTGATTCTTTCGCCTTTGCTTTACCAACAATGTCTAAGACCAAAGCCGAATTTCAGATCGAGCGGATCGCGTTTTTCAGCGATGCTGTTTTTGCGATCGCGATCACGCTGCTGGTCATCGAGATCCACGCTCCGGTTTTCAGTCTCGAAACGACGGCCGCCGAAGCGCTGAATGAATTTCTACATTTGCTTCCCGAGATCATCGCCGTCCTCGTCACGTTTGCCTTGATATCGCTAAACTGGCGGCGGCATCACCAGTTGTTTGGGATGCTGTCCGGCTACAGCGGGCGACTGATAACTCTGAATTTCCTATCGCTCGTCGCGATCATCTTTTTGCCGTTCAGCACGGCGTTCATCTCGAAAAACTATATGCGGTTCGTTTACGACCCGCTCGTGCTGCCATTTGTGATTTATAGCTTTAATAATCTGGCGTGCGGCTTTTTCAATTTTCTTCTCTTCCGCCACGCCCTCGACCCAAAAAACGGACTGTACGTTCCCGATGGTCAGGTTGACGTTGCCCGCCTAAAACTCGAGGTTCTCTTTCCAGTTCTTGTGTTTACAGTGACGACCATCGTTGGCTGCTTTAGCCACTTTGCGGCGTTGCCGTGCTTCGCCTTGTTCTCGCTCGAACCGCTGTTTATTAAATTTATGCTGCGAGGAAAAAATGGAGAAGCCTAATTACGGGATCGACGCTCTGCCTGCGGCCAGAAATCTGGCCCTGATCAGTTTGACGGCGATCGTCATGTTTGCGTTGACGTTCGTCGTCGACTCTTTCGGCGGTCTTCGCCAAATGTTTCTCAGCTTCGCGATCTCGTTTTTGATCGCGCCGGTTCTGATGGTGCTGTACGCCAAGATCGGCAAATTCAGCCATCGTGACCGTATGCTGGATATGGTGAATTGGCGCGGCGACGAACAGGTCCTAGATGTCGGCACGGGCCGGGGGCTGTTAATGATAGGTGCGGCAAAACACCTGACTTCGGGCCGGGTAACCGGCATCGATATCTGGAATGCAGCCGATCTGTCGGGAAACCGCAAAGAAAATACCCTTAAAAACGCCGATCTCGAAGGCGTTGCCGCAATGATCGATATCCGGGACGAAGACGCCCGAAAAATGAGTTTCCCGGACGAGACCTTCGACGTGATCCTCAGCAATCTTTGTCTACACAACATCCCGGCCAAAGAGGGCCGCCGCGAGGCGTGCCGGGAAATTGCCCGCGTCCTAAACCCGGGCGGCACCGCCGTCCTCTCCGATTTCAAAAGCAACTCACTCTACGAATCCACTTTGAAGGACCTCGGCCTAAAAACGAGCCGTTCATTAACGTCTATTTTCCGCACTTTCCCGCCGCTTACCATTCTCAAGGTTCAAAAATAGCCCGGACACTTTGTATCAAAAACTCTTTCGGAAAAGATACGTCATTTTGATAAAAAACGTCCGGTTCAGTTGGAGAATGCCCGGCTGCCGTTGATCGAAAGCATAGCCTTTGTAAGTCGAATTATCGTTATAGCCAATATACAGTGCCTTACCCACGCTCGGCGTCCAGGCAAAGGTATATTGTCCGAAAACCCGGTCGCTTAAAGTGTTGTAATAAATTCTGGCTTTCAAACTAACATAGCGTGAAAACTGATAGGTCGATCCGATTGAGAAATTATTCGATTCATATGCGAAAAGATGCGTCGCATCCCGCCTCAGGCTTGATTTGTTGTAACTTAAGTAAAAACTAAAATTATCACTCGCCTTAACGTTTCCGCCGATGCCGTAGTACAAGCTCGTTGCCTCTCCCGGATCAAGCGGTGCATTCTGGCCGAGCTTAATGGCCGCCGGGCTGACGCGGGGGTAATCGAGTCCGGCACCAAAATCGTAGTCGAAACTATTCAACGAAATGCTCAGGTTCGAATTCATGGAAAACCGTTTGCTAAATCGTTTGAAAAAATATGTGAAACTGCTGTACTGAAAAGCCTTACGCTCCGGCGCCCCAAAAAAAGTTCCGGGCCGCACCGCATTTCTCGCGGGCCCAAATTCGTCTTCGTAAATTTTTTCACGCCCGATCGAGAAACCGCCGCCTAAGTTGGCGTTGTTCTTGAAACCCAGATTTCCGTTGATATCCATCCCCCAACCCTGAAGCCGACCCGAGAAATTATTTCGGTATCCAAAACTCGCTTCGAGGCTCTTCCGGATAATGAAAGCCTTGGGCGCCGGGTCAGAATTAATGCCGGCGTACACCGAGTGGCCCATCGTGTTTGTCTGGCTTGTAAAGCCCATATCGGCCCGAAAATTGTTCGTTGTCCCCTCGCCGTTAAAACCATAATTGAAGTTTTTTGAATCATGATTGTACGAATAATCAAAGCTTACTCCATTGCCGGTTTTGTATTTGTAATCATCTGTTTTCGGATCGTAAAAATAGTTTCTCGATGTCGATCCTAAAACCTGCGCCCTAAAGTTTGCCTGTTTATTCAACTTCAAATGAGTATCAAATCCGGCAACTTGGTTGTGTTTTTGCGGATAGCTATAGCTTGTCGCAAGAAAGCCAATATCCGACTCTTTCCCAACATCGCGTTTCAAACGCACAACCCCGGCGAACGCCTTTTTTCTGAGCGGATTGTAAAGCGGATCATCAATCGCACCAAAAACGCCAAACGAGTTCCGGCCTATCTTGCCGGTCAGTTTTACGGCTATATCCGGGTTCTCGACTCGTCTTGTGTAGACTGCCTGGATCGATGTCTTAAAAATATCGACGCCTTCGAGAAAGAACGGCCGCTTTTCGGAAAAGTAGATCGGAAAACGCTGATTGGCCTCAACCACGGGTGCATCGGCCTCGGCGTCGGCAAAATCCGGATTGTACGCCATGTCGAGCGTAACGTTCGACGAAATACTGTACTTCACTGTAAAACCAAAATCGGTTTTTATCGGCGGATTGGAAAAATGCGTCAGGCTCGTGCGATTGCCGGTTTCCTTTGCGGTAAAGGTCGGGATGATTTCCAGCGTCCGCTCAGTCTTGACATCATCAAGCCCCGTAATCTTTCCAAATTTATTCAAAAACCCCGGGACTCCGCGCGGCTGGGGCACCCACGAATCATACTCGCCGCTCCCCCTGGCGATACTTCGAGCGGCGTTAAACCCCCACGATTTCCCTTTGCCAGTCACGTAATGTATTGACTTGAATGGAATCTTAGCCTCAACCGACCAGCCCCAATCCTCTATCACGCCTTTCGATTCAAACAAAACATCTACGTTGTAATCGGTGCCGCGCCCTTCGGTGTCGATTCCGTCCTGCTGGATTCCAAGCGGATTAAATCCAAAATTATAGGCCCGACGCGTATCGTTATAAGTGTCGATCCAAAACTGGACATTATCCTCGCCAAACACGCCGTCTCGCTGGACGACGCTGGCGCGAATTTTGTCTTTCTCATCCCAACACTTAAAAGCAACGTAAAAATACTTTTCGTCATAACCGAGATATACCTCGGTTGGTTTTGAGGGGGAAATATTATCGCCCGGTGAGGTTTGAATAAAATCCTTCAGCACGGCCGCCTGTTTCCACACTGCATCGTCCAGCTTTCCGTCAATCACGGGCGAGGCTGCAAATTTAGGAACTGTCACGGGGGCACGGATGACTTTCGCCAAGCTGCCGGCGGTGTCGTTTTTACTGGCGGTCGACCCTGTCGAAGCTGCTGTTTGTGAAATTCCATCAAAGCAGACGCATAAAACAAATATAAGTGCAGTTAGATATTTCACTAGTGCCTCATCGCGCCGGTTCTCTTGTTATTCGAAAACGGGAAACATTACAATCAGGTTTGATAACGCTGTGCCGTAGAAAAAGTTGCGTTTCAGGTCGCGCCGGGCAAAGATTTACGCCCGCCAAACGATTGTCACGTCTTGTTCGCTATTTTGGTGCCTTAATGGGTTGAACGGCGTCCAGCTTCCAGTTGCCGCTCGCATCTTTTTTTAGCGTCCAGACAAAATCCTCCGAATACGGCTCAAAGCCGACCATCGAAAAGTAATGCATCTGTGTCAACTTTACCTCGGCGGTATTGTCGGTCGTCTCGGAACTGATGATCTGGTAAGTCATTTTGCTGTGCCGTTCAAAAGTGTATGGCCATCTCGACTTGTAGACCTCAAGCCCGCCATTGACCTGGATAAGGTTATCGGTGCCACTCCTGACTATGCAGTCAATGTCTTTTCGATTAACGCAGTCCTCGTAGCGCGAAACAAAACTCGCAGGCGTGTCGGACATACAGCCCGCAAAAAAAACAGCGACAATACCTATTAGTACGAATCTAAAAATCTTCATTGTCTACTTCTCCGAAAGGCCCACCGGACTCAGGCTCCATGAATCACAGAAAATATAATGCCATAAACGAAGCGGCCCTGCGTGGCCGGGACGCAATTATCTTACGAACTAATTCTATCAAAGCTGATTTTTTGCTATAGCGAATCTTCGCGTCCTGAAAAAGCGACCGCCGATACGCGGCTGGTCAGGTTGCCTTTCTTTGCTCCAAAATCGGTCAATTTGATTCAATCGGTCATTCAAATTGACCTGATCCCCAGCAATCCATCAAACAGAAATTTACCCTAACCATATTATTTACAATGTTTATGCATTTGGCACGGGAGTTGTTAAAGAAAAGCGACGGCATGCGCCGTGAACTTTTGCCCCACAGGAGCTTATTTATGAAGATATCAATATTCGGTTTCGGAACGACAAAACGATTCGCTGCAATAGCGGTCCTTGCGTCGTTCATATTCACAAACGTGTTTGCCGCAAACTCGCTTCGGGACGACCGCGTAGTCGTCGCGAAGACATCGGCAACCGCGAAATATACCACCGACTTAACGCAGCTTGGCCGTGAAGGAAGTTTGCGTGAAGACCTAAGCTTTGAAAAAGAGACCACGCGTCTCATCAAGGTGTTAGTGGAAGGTGGAGTTCGCCAGCCGGTGATCGTCGACGAAGACGCAGCCGTCCAGCACATGATCGTCGAACAGCTTGCTCTGCGTATTGCCAAGGGCGACGTACCGAGCCAGCTTGCCGGCAAAACCATCCTCAAGATCGAAACCGCAGTGTTGTTTTCGATTGCTCATACCCAGCCTGAGGCTTCGCGGGCGATCGAGTCGATCGTTAACGACGCCATCGCGTCAAAGGGACAGACGATCCTGTTCGTTGACGAACTGACCAACATGGTCGGCTCGGGTGCCGTTAGCACAAAGGTATTAGACAGTGTCGCTGTAGGGAAACTCGTCATTATCGGCGGCAGCTCGGCTGCC
The DNA here is from genome assembly GCA_038227175.1 of Pyrinomonadales bacterium. GTDB lineage: Bacteria > Acidobacteriota > Blastocatellia > Pyrinomonadales > Pyrinomonadaceae > OLB17. Next base: position 11,150 of record JBBRPZ010000030.1, read on the forward strand.
GCTTATGACGAGCGCATCCAGTCGCAGCCGGAGATCGCCGCCTATTTTGCAGGCATACTGGTTGCCGACAGAAAAAACAGCGCAGCGACCGCCGAAAAAACAGCCGGCGACAGTGACAGCGATTATCGCGGCGATAATGTCTCGCCAGACCTTCGCGAGATGATGGCTCAGGACCCCAGCGGCAAAAAACGCGTTGACGTTATCCTTCAGGCAAAGGACGCTGACAATGCAGCACTTCGGTCATTGTTGGCATCGGGACAGGCTCGCATAGCCGACCGTATCGGTAACAGCGACACGCTCGTAGCCAATCTGCCCCTGTCAGCTCTCAAGACTCTTTCCACCAGCGGCCTGATCAATTACGTTTCTCCTGACAGACCGACGATCACGACCGGCCACATCGAGGACACAACTGGCGCCGCTCAAATGAGAAGTAATGCGCAGGGAGGCTGTGTCAGTTGGTTGAATAAATGCGACGGCACTGGTGTCGGCGTGGCGATTGTCGATTCCGGCATCTACGCAGCCCACAACGGATTTAAGGACTCGGGCAACACTTCGCGCGTCGTCGCCAGCGTCAATTTCACCAACTCGACCCTGACCGACACAAATGACGGTTTCGGTCACGGAACACACGTCGCGGGGCTCGCGGCCGGAGCCTCTAACGCTCACGGCGGTATGTATATGGGCGTCGCACCCGACGCAAGTATCATCAGCGTAAAGGTTTTAAATAATGCTGGTCAGGGGCAAACTTCCTGGCTGCTAAACGGATTGAATTGGATCCTTACCAACCGATCGGCCTATAACATCAGGGTTGTCAATTTAAGCCTCGGTACAAGGGCCATTGACACATGGACCAACGATCCGGTTTGCGTCAAGGTCAAGGAACTCGCGAATGCCGGGATAGTTGTAGTTGCCGCAGCGGGCAACAGCGGTAAAAACACTTTGGGTCAGAAACTGTACGGCCAGATACATTCTCCGGGTAACAGCCCGTATGCAATCACGGTTGGAGCGAGCAATTCACTTGGCACGGCTTCCCATGCTGATGATGTTATCGCCAGCTATAGCTCGCACGGGCCTACACGCAGTTATTTCACGACCTCGACCGGGACGAAAGTCTATGACAACCTGATCAAACCAGACCTCGTCGCCCCTGGCAATAAAATCATTTCTTACAAATCGGCGAACAATGCGCTAGCAACAGCCAATCCAGGGCTGACTACTATTGATTCGACTAACGGCCCCGATTCAGTGATGTATTTGAGTGGCACGTCAATGTCTGCTCCGCTCGTCTCCGGTGCCGCCGCAATGCTTCTCGAGGTGAATCCAAACCTTACGCCGGGCATGGTTCGAATGCTGCTGCAATACACGGCGGATCCGATTGCCGGCACGAACGGTTTTGAACAAGGTGCCGGCGAGCTGAATATCGACGGTGCCATGAGGCTCGGGCGCACCCTTAGAACGGATCAGGATTTTCAGACGCTTTCAAAGGACAATAATGTAGTTCCGGGAGGCTGGTCAATCCCGACTACGACGTCGACGATAGGTGGAAATACGTTCCCGTGGGCGCAGTTCATCACAGGAAAGCACACGCTGTTGACGGGTACGAACCTTGTCTCAAAATTTCAGCCGGTTTACAAACGCGAAAACTTTGCCGGGATGGGCTTTAAGTTTAGTAAGGGCAATTTTTCGCTCGATGGAGCCTATTTCGGTGGCGGTTTGTCATTGAACCGGAACGTGAATACGAGCAACGGCAACGCCCTGGGAGCCGGCACCGCCTATCTTTCTTACGGAGTGCTAGTCGGCGATGGGGTGCTTGTTGGCGATGGAGTGCTCGTTGGCGACAGTGCAATTCTGAGTAACGGAGTTCTTGTCGGTGACGGTGTGCTCGTCGGCGACGGTGTGCTCGTTGGCGACGGCGTTCTGGTTGGCGATGGCGTGCTGGTTGGCGACGGGGTTCTCGTCAGTGACAGCGTCCTTCATGGCGACAACACGGCGTGCATGCAGTGATGTTTATTTAACATAAAAAGGAGATAAACATATGCAAAACGAACTAATCGCCACCACGCCACAACTGCGTCCAAACAATAGCAGTCACTTTTTAACCGCCGCTCCGGATATGAGACGGGTAAGCGCTTTGACAGAATCAGATCGCCACGAGGCCCTCGCCTTCTTATCGGTCCGCCCGGTACAAACGGTCGTCATGTCGAGCTTCATCGCCGATAACGGTGTCGAAAGCGAATTAAACCGCGGCCGCTTCTTCGCCTATCGAAACGCTGCGGACCAGATCGAAGGCATCGCCCTGATTGGACATTCGACGCTTGTCGAAGCCAGAAGTGAACAGTCCCTCAAGGCTCTCGCGTTCTGTGCGAAACGGTCCGAAACTCCGATCCACCTGATCATGTCGAGCGGCAGTGATGCCGCGAGGTTCTGGTTTCACTACACGGACGGTGTGACTCAACCAAGGTTGAAATGCACCGAGGCCCTTTTCGAAGTTTCTTTTCCCTATGCCGTGCAAAAGTGCGAATGGGAGATCGGAAACGCCGATATGGACCAGCTCATGCAGGTAGCCGAGGCACAGGCCGAGATCGCATTCATCGAATGCGGCGTCGACCCAATGCTTCGCGACCGCGAGGGATTCCTCAAGCGGGTCGCCCGACGCATCGAACAGGGCCGCGTCTTCACGGTCTACGCGGACGGTAAGCTGATCTTCAAGGCCGACGTCATCGCCGAGACACCGGACACGATCTATCTGGAGGGCATCTACGTCCATCCCGATCATCGAGGGCAGGGTGTGGGATCACGATGCCTGGCAGCCCTGACGCTTGAACTGCTTGGACGTGCCGCAAATATCTGCATGCTCAGCAATGTCGACTTCGCGGGTGCTCACAAGAGCTACCATAAGGCCGGCTATAAGCAGACGGATCAATGCGTAACCTTGTTTGTTTAATATAAAATAACGGTAGACAAACGTGTTTAATTACTTCATAATGAGTCGGGTTCAGTTTTATGGACCCGACTCTCCCATTTTTACCGCTCTCACGGTCTAGCGTTGTTTGATCCGATAACCGTTGTATCCGAAGCCCGTCGGAGCCTCGCCGTTAGCAGCCTTTCAGGCGCATCTCATGAACTACCAGAAAGTCTCAGGCCGTTACATAATGGCCGTGATTATCATAGGAATCATCAGCTTAATAGCGGCTTTCGTACGACTGCCGTTCGAGAGACTCGACATATATTTGTTGTTTCTCGCAGCCTTTACGATTGGGCTTGGTTCGCGGATAACAATTCAGATCCCGCGCTCTAAGGTACACGTCGCGGTTTCGGACACGTTTGTTTTCCTTGCCCTGCTGCTTTATGGTGCCGAGGTTGCCATTATTCTGGCAGCGGCCGAAGCTTTCTGCTCGTCCTGGCGTTTTTGCAATAAAAAAATAACGGTCGTTTTCAATGCCGCGACGATGGCGATTTCGACTTCGGTCGTAGCAATAGCTTTGTATCTATCGGGACTTTATACGCAGAGCCAGCTCCAGGGACAGGCCGATCGCACCAATTTTGTCATCGCCCTTTCGGTAATCGCGTTAACCCAATTTATTGTAAATACCTCGCTTGCCGCAATACACAGCGCGTTGAAAACTTCGCTTCCCCTTTGGGAAACCTGGAAATCAAAATACATCTGGACATTCTTTTCCTATTTCGTCGGCATCGGAGCCGCAGGTATTCTGGTCCAGCTGACTGCTACGGCTGGCATCGGAATCATATTCGCGACTTTCCCGGTCATCTTCTTTGTATTCCTGAGTTACCGGATGTACATGAAGAACGTCGAGATATCGATCCAGCAGGCCGAGCAAGCGGAGGAGTACGCCAAGATACTCGAGACCCAATCCGAAGCGTTAAAAGAATCGGAAGAACGTTTTCGCAGCGCGTTCGACTACGCACCGATCGGCATCGGGCTTTTGTCGCATACAGGACACTGGCTAAAGGTCAATCAGGCCCTGACGGACATACTCGGGTACAGCGAACAGGACTTTCTGGCAATGGACTTTCAGGCCATAACGCTGCCCGACGACCTCGGTCTGACGCTCGTCAAAATCCACGAGGTGCTCTCCGGTCAAAGTGCCAACTGCCAGATGGAGCAGCGCTACATCCACAAAACAGGCCGGACCGTCTGGGCGTCGTGGAGCGTTTCGACCGCAAGCGACACCAAAGCCACACAGCCGAATCTTATATTCCAAATTCAGGACATTTCGGGTAAAAAGCTGGCCGAAGAAAAGCTCCAGCGCGATGCGACCCACGACGCGCTGACCGGCTTGCCAAACCGTGCTCTGTTTCTCGAAAGGCTCAACGCCGCACTTGCTAAGGTTCACGAGATCAATGACTACAAGGCGAGTATTCTTTTCATTGATCTCGACCGCTTTAAGTACGTCAACGACAGTCTCGGCCACTTGATAGGCGACCAACTGCTCAAGGATATTGCTGTCCGCTTAGGCGAATGCCTGCGACCGTCGGACATTGTTGCAAGGCTCGGCGGCGACGAATTTACCATTCTCGTCGAGGGCAAATACGACATAAAAGAGGTGCTGACGATCGCCGAACGCATCCAGCAGAAGTTCAGCATACCGTTTGACCTTCGCGGCCATGAGGTTTACAGCTCGGCGAGTATCGGTATTTTGCATGCGTCGGACAAGCATACTTCGTCTGAGGACATGATGCGCGACGCCGATACGGCCATGTATCAGGCAAAACGGGCGGGCAAGGCGAGGCATGAGGTCTTTGACGACGAGATGCACAGCGTCGCCAAAGAAACACTCAGGCTCGAAACTGATCTCCGCCGGGCCGTCGAACGGGAAGAGATACAGGTCTATTATCAGCCGATATATGATCTAAAAACCGGCCGGATCGACAGCATCGAGTCGCTCGCGCGTTGGAACCATGCGGAACTCGGACCGGTATCGCCAAGTAAGTTCATACCGCTCGCCGAGGAGATCGGCTTGATCGACAAGCTTTGCGAACAGGTTCTCAGACGCTCCTGCCGCGAGATCGGATCATTGTCCGGGGACCTACCTGATAAACAAAGGATCCCGGTGAGCATAAATTTATCCTGCCGCCAGTTCAGCCAAAGCTCATTGGTTCAGAATATTCGTGGTATTCTCAATGAAACAGGATTTTCTCCTAAAGATCTCAGGATCGAGATCACTGAGTCTGTTTTCTTCGAACATCAAAACCGCGCCATCATAATGCTGAATCAACTTCGCGACAGCGGTGTCGAGATCAATATTGACGACTTTGGCACTGGTTACTCGAATCTGGGATATTTAACGAAATTACCTATATCCGCGCTCAAGATAGATCGCTCGTTCGTATCGATGATCGACAGCGACCGCAAAAATGACGAGATCGTCCGTGCAATCGTCACACTAGCTCGAAATCTGGGTCTTAAGGTGATCGCCGAAGGCGTCGAAACGTCTGCCCAATTGTCCGTCCTTATGGAGATCGAATGCGAAGGCGCACAGGGATTTTACTTTGCGGAGCCGATGCATTTTGACAGGCTGCGAGAATTCATAACCAATAATGGTACTCAGCCCGGCGCCCCGCAAAGCCGGTTCGACGACGTATCGACTGTAACCGTGGTCCAGTAAAAACACCACATATCAATTTCTCCAAAACCGATACGTAGTTGACGAACGCGAGGCGACAGTGAACAATTGTTCAGTGACTACGCCTATATATCGGAGGCCTAAATTTTTAGAGATCCTGCTCGAGATCCGCCGTGACATGGCGCACGAGGCGGATTATGACGTCGATCTGTTCGCGGAGATCGCGCGATCCGGTGTCCGTCCGCCAAACGTCAAACCGCGAACATACTCGCCGTACGACGAGAGCGAAGATGTTCCGAAAAGTAGCCGGGCGAAAAGAGCCGCTGGAGAATAATGTTCTGATTTCCGATTTAAGATGTTTCGCTATTTTATTTCAATCTCGATCGTTCTGGTGTCGCTGATCGCGGCGGCGGGGCTTTTCTTTCCCGATTACTGGATCCATCGGTATGACGAATTGATCGCCCGCCAGGCCCGCGTTTACCGCCTCGACGAAAAGCTTGTCTGGAGCCTGATCTACGAGGAAACATATTTTCGTGCATGGAAGATCGGCAACGCCGAAGAGGTCGGCTTGATGCAGGTCACGCCCGCCGTCACCCGCGAATGGGCAAAGCAGACGGGCCTCAAGGAATACGAAAAGCAGGCATTAGAAAACGTCAACGAATTTATGTCCGACCCGGAACGAAACATACAGGTCGGCTGCTGGTATCTTGAAAAATTGCGCGAGCCGTATCGCAGCCGCCCCGCTGAAACCGCGATGACGCTCGCCGCGTACAACGCCGGCCCAAGCCGCGTTGAGGAATGGACAAAGGACATAGATCCGGCAACTATCCCTGAACCGGATTTTGTCGCAAAGATCAATATCCCTTCGACGCGCAGCTACGTCGCGACTATCCTCGATCGATACCGCACCGCACCAAATCCAAAATAGCATGCAGATCCACGCCGCCGATCACGTTTTGCCGATAACGTCGGAGCCGATCCGCAACGGAGCCGTTGCCTTCGATGCGGACAAGATCGCGGCAGTCGGAGAAAAAGCCGATCTGCTGCTTCAATTCCCTACCGCGTCGGTCACGGATCACGGCGAAGCCGCTATCCTGCCGGGCTTTGTAAATTGCCACTCGCATCTCGAGATAACGTTGATGCGCGGTGCGCTTGACGAGGTCGAGCACGATTTTTCAATGTGGCTGCTGCGGCTAAACGGCATCCGCGCAAAACTCTCGGATCAGGACATCCGCGACGCCGCTATCGCCGGAGCGGTCGAAGGTGCCCGCGCCGGCATCACGTGCTTTGGCGATATTGGACGTTTCGGAGCTGCGGGTTTTGAAGCGCTGAAAACCGTCGGACTTAGAGGAATTGTCTACCAGGAAACCGAATTCTCACCTGACAATCGGACAGCGGCGGATGATTTTCAGGCTTTGGGTGTAAAATTTGAAAGGCTAAAAGCGGAAGAAACAGACCTTGTTAAAGTCGGGCTCTCGCCACACTCGCCGTACACGGTCAGCTCGCAGCTTTTCGAAATAATTGCTCAATACGCAATCATTAATCGCATCCCGTTGACGATCCACGCCGCCGAATCGGCCAATGAATATGAGTTACTGACAGCCGGTACCGGCTTTTTTACCGGTGTCTATGAGAAATTCGGCTTCGAATGGCACAGTCCGCACTGCACCCCAATCGAGTATCTCGAACGTCTCGGCGTCCTCGCCACGCAGCCGCTGCTTGCCCATTGCGTCCGGGTTTCGCCGGGCGATCTGTCGAAGATAGCCAATAATGGTGCGAAGATCGCGCATTGTCCGAAATCCAACGCCAAGTTCGGTCACGGCTACGCCCCCTTTGAAGCGATGCTCGATGCGGGTATTTCTGTCGGTTTGGGAAGCGATTCCGTCGCAAGCAACAATGTCTGCGACATGCTCGAAGAATCGCGTTTCGCGTCGCTCGTCGCCCGAAACCGCGGCGGCTCAACCAGATTTATCGAGGCAAAAGAGATCCTCGAAGCCGCCACCCTCGGCGGAGCCCAAGCCCTCGGCCTCGACACGTCGATAGGTTCGCTCGAACCCGGCAAACAAGCCGACATCGCCGTCGTCTCGATCGCAAACATCGCCCAGCAGCCCGTTAACGACATCCATGCCGCACTCGTCTTTTCTTCGAATGCAAGAGATGTCGTGATGACAATAGTCGCCGGCAAAACCGTGTACCCTGATTCTGATTAATCTTTTGGGGAAAACGATTCGGCTTTTTCTCCTGCAATGATTTCTTTTGAGCCGCTTAAAGTAACCATCAAGAAGCACATTGCCTTTCGGGACGACTACCGATTTTGCGTTTAATACTCGCTTACTTATCAGTCTTGAGGTCAATCGAAATCTTCTTAGTTTCCTGTACGCCGGTTTTCCCGACCTCAAGTTCGACAACGGCCGCATTTGCCGGAATTACGTAGGCCATCACATAATCCTGAAAACCCGGACAGTTCAAATTGCTTTCGCTCGAGTTTTCCGGAGCAGAAGGCTCGCCATTAATTAACAGGCGGAAAAATTCGGGAACGAAACCTCCTCCGCCTTCTTTACACGTGATGTGAACCGTTAAATTCAGGTAACGTTTGCCTAATGCTGCGCGCTGACCAAATCCGTCCAAGTCTATGTTCGCGCTTTGGATAGCGTAGGTGTTCGTCGGGTCTTTGGTTGTTTTTTCGTCGCTTTTTAGATTAAGGGTAACCGGATATTGCGGCGGCGAAATAGGGCCGTCGAGCATGATCGTAGCCGGTTCTTTATCCTGTTCGTCGAGAGTGATCTGCGCACCCGCCCATTGGGACGACTCAGGCACATGAAAGCTTATCTTGCGCACTTGCGTATCTCGCGGTTCGAGATTGTCTTCATAAGGCCGTTTGTAAACCGAGCCGTCGCCGAGTTTTAGCTGCCACTGCCCATTTCTGATAGTAACGCCCGCTTTTGCCATATTGACAATTGAAAATGTTACGTCCGCAACCGCAGGTTTTGAATTGTCTATTGGCAGATCGTCTGCAACACGCACAGAGATCGCGGCTTTGGTCACGGTGTATTGCAGATTGGCATATTTAAGGACACGCGGCTGCGTGGCCGAAATCGCGAGTTCAACCGGCGGTGCGGCGGGTTTAGAGCTTACCGCCGGTTGATTTGTATTCGAACCGGAATCACCGCTGCCCGTTAAAGACTTTCCGATACTGCTGCATCCCGCCACTAAAAATATGCCGCAAAGTATCACTAAAATAAGATTTTGGCTTGCCGAGTAGTTCGAGTGTTGGGTATCTTGTCTGTCGATTCTTGAATCCGATGTAGAGTTTTTCATAATATTCCCCTTGAATGATGGTCGTTGGCGGACGGCTGAATTAACATGGTACGGCTATTTTTGAAACTCAACTGGGCCTACATCTGATAATTCGCCGCTCCGAATAGCTTGCTATTTCTTATTGGCATTTTCGTCCGCCTTATATTTTTCAAGCTGCGCTTTGAAATCCTTGCAATTCTTGGCCAATGCGACTTTGTCGGTCTTGTTTTCTTCAATACTTTTCTTTACGCTGTCCCGTATTTTATTAAGGAACGTTGCTTTAATTGCTTTCGCGATATACCCGTCATCTGGATTATTGGCCTCCGCCGTAAGCATATTCATAACCTCATCGCATTCCGGCACGCCGGTTGTTTCCTCGGACAAGTCGGGCGTCGAGCTTGTGGCAGGTCGATTTGTATTCGCGCCGGAATTACCGCCACCCGACAAAGACTTTCCAATACTGCTGCATCCCGCGACCAAAAATATGCCGCAAAGTGAGATTAGAATAAGATCGTCCCTCGCCGAGGGACTCGCTCGTCGGATACCCCGCCCATCCGTAATAAAACGCTTTGATGAGTTTTTCATTATTTATCCCTGCAAAATGGCTGCCAGAACGAGATTCAAACACAGTTCTCGATGAAACTGCCCGCCGTGCCAGATTTTGTCAGACAACGGTCTAATTTTTCGGCCTTATTGCCGATGTATGGGTTAAACTATATCTACGGCGGCGGTCCCTGTAATGACGAATCGATGACGTTGCGGTGACGTTATCGTGACTTTTCAGAATTTTCGGTTTTCTTGTGCTTACTGACCAAACCTTTTATCGCTTTGATGACGTAACTGTTGAATGCGAGGATTTTCGTGTTCAAAAAGACGGACAAAACCTCACCTTCACGCCGCGAGCGTTCGATGTTTTGCTTTTTCTTGTAAGAAACGCCGGACGCGTCGTCGAAAAGCAGGAAATTTTCGACCACGTCTGGAAGGAAACCTTTGTCAGCGACAACGCTTTGACGAAAATCATCAAGGAGATCCGCCACGTGCTTGATGACGATGCGCACAATCCTCGCTGCATCGAAACGGTCCCAAAACGCGGCTACCGGTTTATCGCTGACTTGTCAGAACCTACTGCGGCAGCGGATGGGGTAGAGGCATTTCAAATTCCCAATGACAAATTTGAAAACAAAAATCAAAGACCGAAAGCTACAGATCAAAATAACAAGATCCCGCTTGCCCTGTTTGCCGGGATAGTTGCCGTCGGTTTGGGCATAGGTGCGGTTCTGTTTTTGCCTCACACTCCGCATCGCACCAGCACCCAAAATGTCGAAAATATTCCTATCAGGCTGACAAACAATCCGGCGGATGATTATTTGCCGGTGTGGTCGCCGGACGGAAAAAAGATCGCCTTTACAAGCTATCGCGATGGCAACAACGAGATTTATACCATGAATCCCGATGGCGGCGACTTGAAGAATCTCACGCAAAATTCGGCATTTGACGAATTTCCAGAATGGTCGCCCGACGGAAAACAAATCGCGTTTCGCAGCAAACGTCAGGGCGGCGTCAATAAGATCTATGTGATGGACGCGGATGGCGGCAACGTCCGGCGCGTTGCGGATATTCAAGGCAAGCGCGTTACCTGGTCGCCCGACGGCAAGCATCTGGTTTTTACCAGCACATCGGTCGGCGGCGAAAATTATGAGATTTTTACGGTTGATATTGACGGCAGCAATCTCACAAGGCTCACATTCAACCCGGAAATGGACAGCGATCCGGCGTGGTCGCCGGACGGAACTAAGATTGCTTTCTCGGGCACTCGAGACGCCATCGGTCAAATTTACGTGATGAACCCCGATGGGAGTGATCCGGTGAAACTTACGTCCGGCAGTTTATCAAGCTATCATCCAACTTGGTCGCACGATGGCGAGCAAATATCCTTTTGGGCTTACAGCGAGAAAGACCGCGACGACCGAACGGATGTTTGGATAATGAATGCCGACGGCAGCAATTTGGTAAATCTGACCAATAACTCGACAAATAACGGTGATGCGTCATGGTCGCCCGACGATACCAGGATCGTTTTCAAAAGTAATAGGGACGGCAACGACGAGATATATATTATGAGCGCGGAAACCACCCGCGTGAAGAAACTCAGCGATGGCCCGCTGCCCAACGAGCAGCCGTCGTGGTCGCCCGACGGAAACAAAATCGTTTCGGTTAGCAGTCGCGTCGCAAATTCATCGATTCAACTGATGGATGCCGCCGGAAACAACATCGCACAATTAACCGGCGGGTCGGAACTCGACAGTAATCCGGCGTGGTCGCCTGACGGCAAGCAAATTGCTTTTTGCAGAAACCGGGATATTTTTATTATGAATGCGGAGGGCGGCGAGCAAAAGGATCTAACACATCATCTGGAAGACACCGAGGGTGTAGCATGGTCGCCGGACGGTGCGAAACTAGCGTTCATGAACCGCTCCGACGGAGAAATCTACGCGATGAACTCAGACGGCCGTGGATTGGTCCGCCTGACGGATAATCCGCATTTTAATGCCGATCCCGCATGGTCAACGGACGGTTCGCTGATCGCGTTTGCGGCGAGTCCAAATGGTAATTTTCAAATCTATCTGATGAACGCCGACGGCGGCAATCAGGCAAACCTTAGCAAAAATAATTTCAATGACCGATCTCCCGCATGGTCACCCGATGGCAATAGCATCGCGTTCGGCAGTGACCGCAGCGGTCATAGCGAAATCTACATTATGAACGCCGACGGCAGCCGACAGACGCGGCTCACTCGTAATGGCTCATCAAGTTCCGAACCGCGTTGGTCGCCGGATGGCAAGCATTTGATTTTTTGCAGCAACCGCGATGGCACGCTGCAAATATACACGCTTGATGTGCCGGAAAATTTCCTTTCAAAACGGTAAGTTTTGCGTTTTGAACAAGGTGTTAATGAGCGAACGCGGATGGATGAATGTCGACGGGATAGCCTGCAATTAAAGCCCGGATAATTGACGGAGGGGTTAATATCTTTGCCGGGAAATTTATCGCGGACGTGTCAACGATTTCGTATCCGCCGGGAGTCCACCGAAGCAATTCCCCTTTAAGCACAAGATAGGCGGTTGATCTATCGTCCGACAGAAATGTTCCATCAGGAAGGTCGTCCGGCGAAATACAGCTTTTCCTCATCCCAATTCTCTCGCCGTGCAAAATTTCATCGATCGCCGTTGCCAAAGGTCGAATTTCGCTGGTTATTTCCGGGTTAGCTTTCGCCCAATACTCGCGAAAAAGATTGAAGCGGCCCCGCTGGCACTCGGCACACGGGCGGTGCCCGGCGGCGAGAGCGGTCGCTTCGTCGAGGAAAAAGAGTCCGGTATACCGGCCCGGGGCCATCATCGGATGATGGCGTCCTTTGAAGTCAAGAACGCAGATCAGCCAGCGAATCTCCCTGAACGACCGCCTAATCTGTCCTGAGCTATCGACCAGACAGCCGCGATTGCCGTACAGCGTACCGCGTTCCGGTGTCGCGATAATGTCTCCGAACGGCGTGACGCGGTTTTGGTGCGGCATACGTTTGCGGCCAAGTGTAAAAAAAACTAAAAAACCTTCCTGTTGCCTCAGAAATCGAGTTCGAACCGCCGCAAGAATTCGCTGAGCCCAAGCCTCGTAATCTCCAACGCCCGGCTATCGAGGTCCTGCTCGACCCATTTTCTTTTCAACGCGATCTTTAGGATGGCGGCTCCCAAGGCTCCACCGATGTGCGGCCGTCTCTCGCTCCAATCGAGACATTCGTAAGCGAACCGGCGCCTCAACGCTTGGGTTGCAGCGATGTCGATGCCAAGCTCCTCGAAAGCCTTGCTCCCATCGGCAGTGAGATGGTACTCGCTAGTGCCGGTTGCCAAAAGCCATCGTAATTCCACAAAACGATTGTGGAGCGACACGCCGAGCGTTCCGGCCAGATGATCATAGCATGTGCGTGCGTTACGCAGACGGCTTGGCGTATTCGGCACGAACTTGTCGCGAGGTCCGCCGGCGAGAACGCTCAAAACCTCCAGCGCCCTAGCCACGTTTGGGCCTTCCAAACTGTAATAGCGATGCTTTCCCTGAACGAACACCTTTATTAGATGCTCCTTCATTAATCGATTCAGGTGGACGCTCGCGGTCGAAGGGCTAACCTCGGCAACAACCGCAAGCTCGGTGCTTGTTCGCGCATGACCATCAAGAAGGCAATAGAGAATGCGGGTTCGGGCCGGCTCGCCGATGGCGGCCGCAATTCCGGCGACCATGAGATCAAGGTTGTCACCTACAATCATACTTTGATAATAAACGAATTGTCGTCGTTTTGTAAATGTCATACTGCCAACTAAATCTGACCCGCTCTATAGGTCAGATCAATTATTTGGAGAAAACTAATGACTATAACTTGTATTATCCGTTACCAGATCGATCCTTTTCAGCACGAGGAATTCCGGAAATACGCAGAGAATTGGGGCCGCATCATTCCTCGATGCGGCGGACTCCTCGTTGGGTACTTTTTACCTCACGAAGGCACAAATGACGTGGCTTGGGGATTGATAGCATTCGACAGCCTCGCCGCGTATGAAACCTACAGAGGACGCCTGAAATCAGACACGGAGGCTCGTGCAAATTTCGGGATGGCAAAACAAAAGCGCCTAATTCTCCGCGAAGAAAGAAACTTTGTCGAGGTCGTCGATGGCACCTTCGGACTTTCGTCCACACTCGCGGGAACGCTATAATTGCCTTATGACTACGCAAGCTGAAAAGGGACTAGCCTTTCGTGCTCTCCATGAAAGGGAGAGTGCATTTATCATTCCTAATCCATGGGATATCGGTACCGCGCGGCTGCTGGCACACCTGGGCTTTGAGGCTCTGGCCACGACCAGTGCCGGATATGCTTTTTCTGTTGGACAAAGGGACAACACGGTTGGCCGTCAGATGATGATCGAGCACGTTGCGGCTATAGCGTCAGCCACTGATCTGCCTGTCAGCGCCGATCTTGAGAATGGTTTTGGAGATACGCCGGAAGACGCCGCGACGACGATCAAACTCGCTGCTGATGCCGGTGCTGTCGGCGGCTCAATCGAAGATGCGACCGACCGACCCGAAGACCCGATCTACGAAATTCAACATGCGGTTGAGCGAATAAAAGCAGCATCTGAAGCCGCTCGTAATCTCTCGTTTGCTTTTACGTTGACCGGACGGGCGGAAAATTATCTGAACGGGCGGCCCGACCTAAAAGACACCATCTCCCGTCTCCAGGCCTATCAGGAGGCGGGAGCAGATGTCCTCTACGCGCCAGGTCTTACATCGAGAGAGGACATCGCTACCGTGGTCAGCTCTGTCGATCGCCCGGTTAACATATTGACGGGCTTGCAGGGCGTTCAAATAAACCTGACGGAGTTATCAGCTATAGGAGTCAAGCGTGTCAGCGTCGGCAGCGCGCTCGCCCGAGCGGCGTTGGGAGCCTTTCTTCGCGCTTCGACAGAGATGCGGGATCGCGGCACATTCGATTTTGCAGAAGAGGCCGTGAAATATCGCGATATCAGTGATATGTTCGCGGCCTGACCCAGCTGGGTCAATCATCTCAATGCATCGGTGAAATATCGTACTCCGGTTTCGGTACACCCATCAGATAATGGTCGAACCAGCCGACGATATGCTCGAGGCGTTCGATGCGGTGCCACGGTTGGCCGGAACGCGAGAGTTCGTGCGATTCGCCCGGGAATCGGACCATTACGGTCGGTATTTTTCGGTATTTCAGGGCACGAAACAGCTCTTCGCCACCGGCGGGCGGTGGCGTTCGGTAGTCGGCCTCGCCGAGGATGAACATCATCGGCGTCTTGATCTTTTCGACGTAAGTGATGGCCGAACGCTCCTTAAATCCGGGATCTTCGAACGGAGCGCCTTTGAACCAACTCGGCTGAAACTGCGAGAAATCGGCCGTGTACCACCATGCCGACCAGTCGGAAATATCACGCTGCGAAACCGCCGCCGCAAAACGGTCGGTCTTGGTCACGGTCCAGTCCGTCAGCACGCCGCCGCCGCTGCCGCCGGTGACGCCAAGTTTGGTCGTGTCGATGTAACCGCGTTTTATTACCTCATCAACCCCGGCCATCAGGTCTTTGTAGTCGTCGCCGGGGTAGTTGTATTGGATGATGTTCCCAAATTCCTGGCCGTAACTCGTTGAGCCGCGTGGATTTGGGTAGATAACGACGTACCCCTTCGCCGCCATCCACTGGAATTCGTGGTCGAACACGTAACCATAAGCGGCGTGCGGCCCGCCATGAATATTGAGGATCAGCGGATATTTTTTGCTCGGATCGAAATTGGGCGGCTTTTGCACCCAGGTCTGTATCTTTTTCCCGTCAAAGCTCGTGTACCAGATCTCCTCCGGCTCGGTGAGAGTAAATTTTGCAAATAAGGCGTCGTTCAGCTTCGTCAACTGCCGCTGCTTGCCGCCCCGTTCCATCAAATAAAGGTCGCCGACCTTTGTCGGAGTCGAAATCGAAAATACTGTCTTCGATCCGTCGGGCGTCGAGCGAAATCCTGAGACTGACTGATTTCCCGTTGTCAGATCGGTCAGTTTCCCCGTTGTGGCGTCAAACGCACCGAGATTCGCCTTACCCTCTTTTGCGTAAACCGTGATGATCGATTTGCCGTCCGCCGACCAGGCCACGCCGCCGCCGCCGCCGCCGCGTGGCGGGGAGTTATCGCCGCCGACGCCGGACGAAACGTCGAAATCGAACCCGGTCGTAAGATTTTTCGGCTGGGCGTTCGGAGCGATATCGAGCACCCAAAGATCGGGCTGCGAGTAGGACTTGACCGGCTGATTTGTCGAAGCCGAAAACGCCACCTGCTTGCCGTTCGGGCTCAGGGCCATGCCGCCAAAGCCAAGATCGACCGTCGTTATCTTGTTCGGAACACCGCCCGAGGTCGGTATCGAATAAAGCTCGGTCTGCGGCAATTCGTAATACTGTTCGACCACATGCCGCGACGTAAAGTAGATCTGCGAACCGTCATTTGCCCAGACAAAATCGCCCTCGGCAAAATCGCCGCTCGTCAACTGCGTCGGCGTAACCTTGTCTTCGGGCGTGTGCGGAGCGGCAACCAACCAGAGGTGATTCGGGTGGCTGAATTCGAGATAGCCGGTTCCGTTCGAGCGATAGACCGCTCGCGTTATAACGCGGACATCGCTCTCGTGGCCCTCGTTAGCCGGCGGGACGGCCGGTTTCGGGGCCGGCTGCTTGTTCATCTTTGCGATCTCTTCGGCGTTTGCGCCGCTGCCGAACGCAATCCACTTGCCGTCCGGCGACCAGATCGGCCCGCCCGCACCACGAGGAACATTCGTTACACGAAACGCGTCGCCGCCCGCCATGCTGATCATGTAAAGCTGCGGAGGGCCCGGCTTGCCATCGGGGAAAACGACTCGCTGAAAGACAATATACTTTCCGTCAGGGGACCAACGCGGCGATGAGTCGTGGTCGAACATCGTAATCCGGTGCGGTTCGCTCTGACCATCGGTTGGGACGATCCAAATTGACGTGTCGTAACCATCTTTGGGGGGGTTAACGGTAACACGAACAAACGCGACTTGTGATCCATCAGGTGAAATCTGCGGATCGGCTACCCACGTAAAATCGAATAGGTCCTTTTCGGTCATGTTCCGCTTCTGCGCGGAGGCGGTTACCGCAAACACGAGGACAACGACGAACAAGCGGACAAGTATCTTTCGCATAGATGCTCCTAAACGTAAATTTGGATGAATTGTGCAGTAAGATCCGATACTTTTCAAGCCGCCGGCGTTTTAGGCATCTGGCTCGCGGCCGATTCAAGCTCTTTCAAAAGATCACTCGGCGACCAATCGTTACCCGCCAGGATCTTGAGAACCTTACCGTCAGGACCTATTACGGCGGTTCGCAGGCTATGGTTTAACTTTGTCTTGTCTGTCTCGTCGACCTCATACCGCAAGCCGAAGAAATCGGCCATCCTTCGCACCTCGGCGTCTTTGCCGACCGCGAGCTGCCAGATCGTAAAGTCGGGCTTTGCTCCGTTTCCAAGATAAGCTCCGCCGTACAATTTCAGTTTATCGGGCGTGTCGTTTGCCGGATCGAATGAGACGCTGAGCAGCCGCACCTTATCCTTCAATTGCTGGTTTGCGGCCAGACCTAACGCGACCGAGCTGAAATTCGTCGACATCCGGGTGCAGTAGTCCGGCAGCGGGCATTTTGCGTAGATAAACGTGATGGCGAGGGCCTTGCCCTTATAATCCTTGATCGAGATCGGCTTGCCGTCCTGATTGGTCAACGAAAAATCGGGCACCGGTTGGCCGATCTGGGCAAAATTGTTATTGATCGGAGGCCCGGCCTTGTCGGGGTCGTTTGCGGATTGTATTACCAGTCCCTCCAGATAAAAAGGGTCTGCCGCTGTGCTGTCCACGACTAGCTCGGCACGCACGTCGGAGCCGGGTTTCAGCACATCCCACACTCCATCCTGATGGATCGGAAAATCCATCGTCATGCCCTCCATGTAACCGGGGATCGAGTCGTGCTCGATCCTGGCTTTTTGGGTTGCGCGGTCGGCGGAGATAACTTTTCCGTGAAAAGGGAAACGTTTCGCTTCGGCCGACGCATTCGTCTGCGGTTTGGACTTCTGACAGGCGGAAAAGAACAGAACTATGGTTAAGAACAAGAAAACAATATGCATAATATTGATGATTTTGAACGATTTCCCCGGCGTATTCAACTGACTGGAGAGCAAGCATCCCTGCTTGCGTGTAGATTATTATATACTGCGGCCCCCTGCCGTTGAGTGGCCTCACAAACAACGTCCGTCAGATCGTTTTCGCGATATTTGCAAGCGAGGATGCTTGGTCTCCAGTCTTTAGCTTCCGTCATCTCGGTCGCAGATTTTCGTCGTACAGCATCTGATACATCCGGTAATTTGCCATCACTTTGTAAACGTAGTCCTTTGACTGGGCAAACATTATCTCCGGCACGTACCGCTCCGGCAGATTCGACCGTGAACGGGCGAGCCAGCGTTTCATATTGTCGTCGCCGCCGTTGTAGCTTGCCGCAACAGCATCGGGCTGATTCGGAAACGCCTTGAACAGGTCGGCAATATACTGCGCCCCAAAGAGCACAGCGGTCGGCGCATAATATAGCTCGTCCTGCTCGAAATTATCCCGCCCGAGTTCGCCGCTGACGCGTGTCGATGTTGTCGAAATAAACTGCATCAACCCACGGGCGGCGGCATACGATTTAGCGTCCACCTGAAACCGCGATTCCTGCCGCATGATCGCCAGCATCAACCGCGGATCAACCTGCCGCCCCGGGGCAAAATGCAGCAGCGGATATTTGTAGACGGCAGGATAAAGCAGTTCGAGCTGGCCGCGCGGTATCAGCTCGACCGGATAATCCGCCGGCACCTTTTTCCAAAGCGGCTCCGTAAAAGCTATTGCCCGGTCGCCGCGATCGGCCCGCAAATAATAGCTCGCAAGCGTAAATGCGTTGTCATCCGACGCCTTCGCCGCTTTTGGCTCAACGGCCTCGATCTCAGGCATGGCCTCGTCCATCAGACCGAGAAACAGCAGCCGGTCGGCGACGTTCGAACCCTCCTCTTTCCTTGGTTTTTCAACCAGCTTAAAATTTGGCGTTGACGAATACGCAGGCAGCATTTTGATCGCGGCTTTCAACACGTCGAGGGCCTTTTCACGAACGTCGGGTATATTGTTCAGCCGGAGCAACGCGGTCGAATTTTGCCGGCGTGCTTCGGGTTCTTTGGCTTTTAGTCCCGTGGCCAACGCTCCAATCTTTTGCGAAATAAACGACCCGCCCGTCTGGTCTCGCCCGAGTTCGTGCACCCGCTCGGTCGCCCGCCAACCGTAATATTCCGCCCGGCCGTCGGGGATGGAAAGATAGACGTCGATCGCCTCGGCGTAGCGTTTCATCTGCTCAAGAGTGAAACCTTTTAGAAACGTGACCTCTGCCGTGCTCGTCCCTCCGGGCGTCGCGGCTTCGCCGAGATCGCCAAAGCCTTTCAACTTTTCGAGACGGTCAAGGGCATTCGGCCAGTCGTCCCTGGTAATGTAAATGCGGGCCTCAGCGAAAAGAGCGACGGCCTCGGTCACCTTGCCTTTAAACGTTTCTTCTGTCTTAGCGCACCATTTCAAAGCGTCTTGATCGTCGCCCTGATCCCGCATGATGTCGATGATGTTCAGGTATGCCCGTTCGAGCTTTTCGTCAGTCTGATATTTATCGATAAACTTCTGATACCGCTTGATCGACTCCTTATGCTTGCCAACGCGTGCATAGGCCGCGGCCGCCTGTAGCAAAGCGTCCTTCGCTGAACCGCTTTCCGTATACTGCTCCTGGACTCGTTCGTACCAAGACAACGCTTCGACATAATTCCCCTGCTGTGCGTAGCCGCGTCCGATCTGAAATGCCGCATCCGCCGCATTTGCGGTATTCGGCGAGCCTCCGATCAAGGCGTCATAGTGCAGCTTTGCATTCGCAAAGTCGCGGTTAAATTGATAAATATTGGCCCGCCGCAGATGCTCCCATTCGGTTATGTCCGGGGCCTTTTTTCCAAAATTATCGGCTCCCACGTCCATGAGATCAAGGCCCTTCGCGGCCTCCTGAGCAACATCGTCGGGCTGTGCGGAATTCGGCATTTTGTCCAAAAGGGCCGTAAATATCGAGCGTGCCTGATCCTTTTGCCCAGACCTGAGAAATGCCTCAGCGAGCAACGCCTGATCTTCTCGAAAATAGCCGTTTCCGGTGGTTTTGGCTGTTACTCCGCCATTATTCTGCCGGGCCCCGCCAGTCAAAATCCGTATCGTCTCGCCATAATCCCCTGTTTCAAAACTATTTCGAGCCATCCGGGAATAAACCGACCCAGCCGGCAAACTGTCCGGTGACACGAGCAGTATCTCCTGCAAATAGATCCGCTCGAGCATGAGATTACCGGTCGAGCGGGCGATCTGAGCCATGTGGGCGAGGGCGTAGGCGTTCAAGACGGAATCGCGGCTCGTCACACTTTGATAATTGGCCATCGCAAGAGCTAACTGCCCGTCGGACTCGGCCATGCGGGCCAGAAGATAATCGTAATTATTGGTTTCAAATACTTTAGCGTCGCTTTTTTGCAGATTTTGCAATTCTGTGACGGCGGCAGCGTATTCGCGGGAATTTACCAGATCGAGGATCTTTCGGTGAACGTCAGCGACATTCTGCGGTCTTGCTTCGAAAAATGCAACCGCAATAATGATGAGCACACCGGCGAGACGTTTCATTACCTCGATTTTAGCAAAGTTTGCCGCTTTGCGATAAAATCAGGTCAAAGCAACTATGCCGGCAACAATATTGAGCGGAAAACCGATCGCGGACGCCATTAAAATCGAAGTAGAGCGCGAGGTCAGGGCGTTAGAGAACGAACACGGCGTTCGCCCCAGCCTCACCGTCGTGCGTGTCGGGACCGACCCGGCGTCCGAGGTTTACGTGGGCAGCAAAGTAAAAACCGCCGCCGATCTGGGTATAATTTCGCAGCACCATCATCTCCCGGCTGAGACCCGTCACGAAGATCTGCTTGAACTCGTCCGCACACTCAACGCCGATGGCAGCATCGACGGCATCCTCGTTCAGTTGCCGCTGCCTCCGCAGATCAACGAACGCGAGATCATCGAAGCCGTTCATCCGACCAAAGATGTCGACGGCTTTCACCCGGTAAACGTCGGCAAACTGTCGCTCGGTTATCCGACGCTCGTGCCCTGCACACCGGCCGGTGTTATTGAGATCCTAAAACGTTCAGGGATTGACATCGCGGGTAAACATGCTGTTATCGTCGGCCGCAGCAACATTGTCGGCAAGCCGATGGCGATGCTGCTGCTCCAGGAAAACGCAACGGTCACCATCTGCCATTCGCGAACCTCAAATCTGCCCGAGATCACCCGGCAGGCCGACATTCTGGTCGCCGCCATCGGCCGTGCTGGCTTTGTCAATGGCGACCACATCCGCGACGGAGCAACCGTCATCGATGTCGGCATCAATCGTGTATCCGACGCCGACGCGGTACGCGAATTTTTCGAGGGCGAAGAACTCGTCAAGCGTTTAAATGCAATAGAAACCCGCGGATCAACCCTCGTCGGAGACGTAAATCCACGAGACGCAATGGCGAAAGCGACTTACTTCACACCCGTTCCCGGGGGAGTCGGCTTGTTAACGGTGGCGATGCTTATGAAAAACACGGTGACCTCCGCTAAAGCGAGAAGAAATCTGAAATAGCCGCAAAAATGCGCAAAAAGCGCAAAACAAAGAATCTTTTTTACGCATTTCGCGCATTTTTATGGCCAATAAATCTTATGAACTTTGAAGAATACCAATCCGAAGCGAGCCAGACGGCTCTTTATCCAAAACGGTTCAGCAACCTCGAATACCCGACCCTGGGTCTCGCGGGGGAGGCGGGCGAGGTCGCCAATATTGTCAAAAAGATCCAACGCGATCACGGCGGTGTGATAAACGATGAGATACGCGGCAAATTGAAGGATGAACTCGGGGACGTACTCTGGTACATCTCCGCATGTGCCGACGAACTGGGTTTAACCCTCGATCAGATTGCAGAGTTTAATGTTGAGAAATTGGCAAAACGTCATAATCGGTAGTTTGTGTTCTTGATACCCGGAATAGCTGATAAGTGATAGCTGAAAGCTGGTAGCGAAATCTGCACTTATCAGTTATCACCTATCAGTTTTCAGCTATTCCGAAAAAATGTTGTGTTAAAAATCGGACTTACAGGATCAATCGCAGTCGGCAAATCAGTTGTCTGCGAGATTCTGCGTGAACTCGGCTGTCACGTCCTTGACGCCGACAAGACCTCGCGGGATGTTGTTGCCAAAGGCACCGACGGCCTTTCTGAGATCGTGCGGCATTTTGGCAGCGAAGCGTTGCTGCCCGACGGCGAGCTTGACCGAAAAAAGGTCGGGGCGATCGTTTTTGCGGACGAAGATAAACGTAAACTGCTCAATTCGATCGTCCACCCGCGCGTGATCGAGGCTCAGGATGCATGGATACGTGACGTTGAATTGCAGGATCCGGACGGTATTGCCGTGATCGACGCGGCGCTGATGATCGAGTCAGGCGGGCATCGACGCTTCGATAAACTCATTGTTGTGTGGTGCAAACCTGCGTTACAATTAGAGCGTCTAATCTTACGCGACAATCTGAGTGCCGCTGAGGCAAAAATGCGGATCGCCGCCCAGATGTCACAGGACGAGAAAAAGCGGTACGCCGATTATTTGATCGACACCTCGTCGGGTTTTGACGACACGCGTCGGCAGGTTACGGCCACCGTCGATCAATTACGAAATGCTTCGCCGTAGAAGAATGGGAACTTTGCGAAAAATGCCCGGTGCCCCAGCCAGATCAGCCTCTTTTTTGATCCTGGCCATAGTACTGCTCGTTTCATCCTGCACCCAGATCCAAAGGCCAGCCGCCGAGCCGTTTTTTGCGGCAACCGAGCCGCCGCCAAAACAGGAATTTCGCTGGAGCAACGGCAAAACGCCAAAAAGCTTCGACCCGGCCCGTGCCGCCGCCGCCCCTGAAACAGACATTGTCCGGGCATTGTTCGAAGGCCTGACAGAGATCGATTCAAAAACGCTCGACGCCATGCCGGCAGCGGCGGAGAAATGGTCCGTGTCCGAAGACAAACGCATCTGGACGTTTCAGCTTCGCAAAGACGCCCGCTGGTCAAATAACAAACGCCTGACGGCCGACGATTTCGTCATCTCATGGAAACGCCTCGGCACGCTCGGCGACAAGAACGCGCATCGCGACCTGATCCAAAACATCGTCGGTCTCAAGACCGAAAAGCCGGAATCGATAATGCCGCCCGTCGATTCGACTGAGTTTCAGCACGCTCCGGTAAAAATAGCCGATACTGCGACCGCAAATCTTGGGGTGAAATTGCAGGACCCGCATCCACCTACCGCAACTCAAACCGGGCCAAACCCGTCGCACGAAGAAACGGACCGATCAAAACAAAAAGAGGTCGTGACACCAAAAAAATTCGGTGTCGAGGCCCTCGAGGATTCAGTGTTGCAGGTCACGCTCGAACTTCCGGACAAGGATTTCGCAAAATTGGTAGCCAATCCCATTTTCCGGCCGATCTACGGCGACGGGGCCGAGTTTGAAAGCGATCCACTTGATACCGAAGTCATTACAAATGGTGCGTTTACAGTCGATGACGCAACTAAGGACGGCGTTTCGCTCGACCGCTCGGACACCTATTGGAACAAGGCGTCGGTCAAGCTCGAACATGTCCGTTTTGTACCAAAAGATACGGCCGAATCCGCTCTGGACGCCTATAAAAAAGGTGAGATAGACGCCGTCACCAACGCCGAATTTGAACCGCTCGCCCTAAAACTTCTCTCGCCATTTGACGACTTTCGGCAGACTACGCACAGCGCTCTGAATTTCTATGAGATCAATGCGCGAAATGCCCCGTTCAACGACCGCCGCGTTCGCGAGGCATTAGCGACCGCGATCGACCGGGAACGCCTGACCGATGTCGAATTGGAAGGGTCGACGCAGCCCGCGAATGTATTTTTACCGCTCGGCAGCGATCACACCGCCAAATTGAGTTTCGACATCGAAAAGGCTCGCGGGCTATTGGACAAGGCCGGATATCCCAACGGAGTTAATTTTCCACCGATCAGGCTCGTGATCAACCGCAACGATACCCAGCAACGTGTCGCCAGGACCGTCGCCCGTATGTGGAAGCAAAACCTGAACCTTGATACGCAGATAATCGTAAAGGAAGCTGCGGAGATCGAAGCGGTCAGAGCGTCCGGCGAATTCGACTTGATGCGCCGCGGCGTAGTTTTACCGGCGGCCGACGAATTGGTGAGTCTTATGTCCATTTTCGGCACTGCTGTCAAGGGCAGCGAGCCGCGGGCAAAAGAAACCAAAGCCGGTGAATTGCCCGTCGGAATGCAGTCCGATCCGTTACAGCCGTTGATCAGAAAGCCCGAAAAAGGCGGTCCGTCGGACGCCGAAACGCCGCTTGAAAAAGCCCCGAATCAGCTGGCCCAGGTCACGCTGTTGACCGAGGAGAACGCAATATACGAGATGAACGCGATCCCGCTCTATTTCCCGATGTCGTACTCGCTGGTAAAGCCTTACGTCAAGGGGTTTGAGATGAACGGCATGGACGCTCCATCGCTCCGGGACGTGACGATCGACAGCGGCTGGCAACCAAAATAGGCCGAAGGCGAATCGTAAGCCCGTCCGTTTTGGAATATTCACACTTTTGGCTTATTGTTTTACCTGACCACCCCGCATTTTGGGTTTATTTTTCGGAGCTAAGTCTATGGCCGTACCGCATTGCCGACGATCAAAACTTCTCGTATCACTGCTTGCCATTTCGTCGCTTCTCGGCGGCTGCAATAGTTCGGCCAATCAACGCTACTTTGGCAAGACCGTGCCGCCGACGAATAACGTTTTTCGGTACATCACCGGCTCCGAGCCCGAAACGCTCGACCCGCAGCTGCCCGACGGACAGCCCGAGGCCCGCATTTTCCTGGCCCTTTACGACGGCTTGGTCGAATACGGCCCCAAGGATCAGCAGCCCATCGCAGCCCTTGCAAAAAGCTGGGAGGTAAATCCCAGATTCGACGAATTTCTGTTCCATCTCCGCGACAACGCAAAATGGAGCGACGGTGTACCGATCACGGCGAAGGACTTCGTTTACAGTCTGAGACGCGGGTTTGCACCCGAAACGATATCGCGGACCGCCGGTAACGGTTATGTCATCAAATACGCCGAGGCGTTTAACGGCGACAAGGTCTTTGTAAAAAAAGATGGGAAGTTTTTGCTTGAAAAAGATTTTAACGGTGAGCCGGAAAAAGCATTGCCGCCGGCGTTTGGCCCTGAGACCGAATTTCATCAATCCATCAATTCCTCAGCGCATTTAACTATCGAGAGCGACGAAAAAAAACGTGCAAAGGAAATCGCCGCCAACCCGAAACTAGCTGCCGCCGTTGACGGTGCCGAGCTCGTTCCGGTCAAGGCTGAGGACATCGGCGTCGAGGCGATCGACGATTACACGCTGAGGATCACGCTGCGGCAGAGCGCTCCTTATTTTGTCGGCCTGCTCGCACATCAGTTTTTCCGGCTCGTTCCGCAGCACGCCATCGAAAAATGGGGCAAGGAGTGGTCACGGCCCGAACATATCGTCACGTGCGGGGCGTTTCGCGTAAAGGCCTGGCGGCCGTATGACTCACTCGTCCTCGAAAAAAGTCCTAATTACTGGGACGCAACTAATGTTCATCTCGACGGCATCGAATTTTACCCTATCGAAGAGTTGTCGACGATGATGAATCTCTATAAGGCCGGTGAGGTCGATGCATTTCTAAACCACACGGTGCCAACGTCATGGATAGAGGAAATTCGTAAATTCAAAGGCGAATACCTCAATTCCCCCGAAAATGCCGTCGCCTACTACGCGATGAACAACACCAAACCGCCGTTCAACGATCCACGCATGCGAAAGGCGTTTAATTTCGGTCTGGATAAAGAAGCTCTTTCGAGTTTCCGCAAAATCACGAAGCCGCTCTTTGATATTGCTCCGTCCGGCATTGAGCCTGATTTTGACAAGGCACGTGTGAAGGTTCTCGATGACATCCGCAAGGAGCGAGGAGCGTCGCCCGAAGAATGGGCCAAGCTGCGTGCGTTTAACCCCGACCAGGCGAGAAAGCTGCTGGGCGAAGCTGGTTTCCCCGTGCAAAAAAGTGGTGACGGCTGGGCCTGTCCCAATTTTCCAACTGACAAGGTTTCGATCACTTACAACACAAGCGAAAGTAACCGGTCACTCGCCGAGTTTATCCAGGCCCAATGGAAACAGAATCTTGGCATCACCGTTCCGCTCAAGACGATGGAATTCAAGACCTATTTGCCGTATTACAAGGGTTTGCAATACGACGGGTTTGCCCAGAGCCTATGGTCGGGCGACTACATGGATCCGTACACTTTTCTAAACCTCCATTATGGAAAGGACAATGAGGGCGGCGCTGGATTCAACGATCCGAAATACGACAAAATGCTCGACGAAGCAAACGCCGAGCTTGACCCTGAAAAACGTTATGAGAAACTTGCGAGGGCCGAGTTTTATCTTATGGAGCAACTGCCGTCGATACCGTTGACCATCAACGCCACCAACTGGATGAAAAAGCCTTATGTAAAAGGCCTGTACCCAAACCCCGGCACCTTGATGCCCTGGAAATTCGTTTATATCGAACGCGACCCGGCCAAATGGGACACCGACGTCTCCGACATCATGATGCAATCCGATCCGCAGGTCGATAAGCAATTGCAGGAGCTGATGAGTACGCAAAAAGCAGCGGGAAAATAGTTTTGATTAAGAGGCTAATTTAACGATGGTGGACGATAAGAAATTTCAGAAAGCTCTCAACATTTTACTTCAGCAGCAAGCGACCACGCATGCTACTGGCGAAATGACGAAGGAGCAACAAAAAGAACACGAGAAACGAATCAGTCGTCTCGAACGTGCCACCGTAAACCTCTACCTCACAACTGTCGAGCAAGGGAAAGAAATTGAAAAGGTAACCGAAAGTATCAAAGAAATGCGAGAGGCCCACCGCGAGGATCATAAAGGGATGAATGAACGGCTAAACGCTGTAATATTTATGGCCGAAAAATATTTCAGTGGTGAAAACGGCAAATCAAAAAAATAGATGCTGAGTTTCATCGTCCGCAGATTGCTGATAATCATTCCGATGGCCCTGGTTGTCGTCACTTTGACGTGGGGATTGATCCGCATCGCTCCGGGGAATTTTTATTCGGGTGAAAAAAAGCTGCCGGCGGCGGTCGAGGCGACTATCCGTAAGAAATACGGACTGGACAAACCTTGGTATCAGCAGTACGGCATGATGATCTCGAATATCATCCAGGGCGATTTCGGCGATTCGCTAAAATATCCGGGCCAGACGGTCAATGAGATCATCCGGCGTCATCTGCCGTACTCGGCAACGATCGGGATTCTCGGGTATTTGCTTGCGCTCGCGGTCGGTTTGACGGCTGGGACAGTCGCGGCGCTGAAGCAAAACTCGTCGTTCGATTATAGCTCGATGTCGTTTGCAATGCTCGGCCTTTCGGTGCCGAATTTTGTCCTCGGGCCCCTCCTTGTTCTTGTTTTTGCGTTTTGGTTCTATATTCTGCCGCCGGCCCGTTGGGGCGGAATCACGGCGTTGATCTTACCGGTCGTGACGCTCGCGGCTGTCTATGCGGCCTATATCGCGAGGCTGACGCGTGCGGGGATGCTCGAGGTGATGCGGTCGGACTATATTCGCACGGCCCGGGCAAAAGGCCTTGACGAAAAGACCGTATTGCTCCGCCACGCCATCCGCGGAGGCCTTATTCCGGTAATTTCGTTCACCGGTCCGGCCCTCGCGGGGTTGCTCGCGGGTACGGTTATTGTCGAAAGGGTTTTCGCGATACCGGGCCTCGGCAACATATTTATACAGGCTGTCTTGAACCGCGACGAGCCGTTGATACTCGGCATTGTCGCGTTTCTCTCGATCCTGATAATGATCTTTAACCTGATCGTGGATATCAGTTACGGGTTTCTCGATCCGCGTATTCGTTATGAGTAAGCCGTGAGCAGAGGCACTGCCGCTGCCTACTGCCAACAGATTCCTATGGCCGAGAATGTCGAAATAATTAAGGGTGCCTCGCTCTGGCGGGATGCGTGGAAACGACTGCTGCGTAATAAGCTGGCGGTCTTCGGCCTTAGCGTGCTCGTATTCATGGTCGTCGCCGTCGTGATCGGGCCGGCTATCGTTGCGTGGCTGACGGGCTATACGTATGATTTCATCCCAACCGACCGTGAACTCGTCCGCGCCGCAGCGCCGTCGCTCGGACATCTGATGGGCACCGATGACGCCGGCCGCGACGTGCTAGCCCGCGTTCTGCAGGGCGGCAGAATATCGCTGCTTGTCGGGGTAATTTCGACGACCGTTTCGCTGATCGTCGGCGTTTCGTACGGAGCCATCGCCGGGTATATCGGAGGGTGGATCGATAACTTGATGATGCGCCTCGTGGACGTTTTGTATTCGATACCGTACATCCTGATCGTGATCGTGCTGCTTTCGATCTTTGGCGGACCGAACACGCCGGGATGGATAAAATGGATGTCGTCTTCGATCGGCGGCGAAGGCAATCAAGCGTTGAGCCAGATATTTTTGCTGTTTTTCGCCCTCGGACTGGTGTCGTGGCTGACGATGGCCCGCGTCGTTCGCGGACAGATATTGTCGCTTAAGAATCAGGAATTCGTAATGGCCGCGCGGGCGACGGGCGTTGGTACGTTCGGCATTATTTTTCGCCATCTGGTCCCAAAAGCCCTCGGCCCCGTCATCGTTTACGCTACGCTTACCGTGCCGAGCGTTATGCTAACGGAAGCATTTCTTTCATTCCTCGGTCTCGGCGTCCAAGCCCCGTTTGCGTCATGGGGGAGCCTTGCGTCGGATGGGATCAAGAATATCGCGATTTTCCCGTGGCAGCTTATTTTTCCGGGTTTGACGATGGCATTGACGCTGTTTTCATTGAATTTTTTAGGCGACGGCTTGCGTGACGCTCTCGATCCGCAGACAAGAAAATTCTAGAAAATTATGGGAAGAAAAATATTTCTTATATTAGCGATGATACTGCTTTACACCGCTGCCGGTTACGCCCAGAAGACCGAAAAATTTAACGTCGTCAAGGAAGGGGTCGGTATCGAAAACATCAAAGTTGGAAAATCGACGATGCCCGACGTCGTCAAGAAATTTGGCAAGAAATATCGTTGGGAGGCTAACAAAAAATATTCGTATCAAATGACTTACGACCGTCTCGGCCTCTCGTTTTATATGTGCCAGACGGATAAGCAGAAGCAGATCTTTCTGATCGAGATCAAGCAGCCGTACAAGGCGAAAACGAGCCGCGGCGTGACGCTCGGCGTAAGCACGAAAGACGAGACCGAGAAAAAATACGGCAAACCGCGAAAGGGTTTTCAGTACCGGGGCATTAATTTTTACTATAACAATTACGGCAATCGAAAAGTGATCTCGGAAATTGACGTTCTCGAACCGGCAGGAATCAGGCAATGTAAAGATGCAAAATAACGGCACAATTCTTTCGGTCAGCGGGCTGAAGACCTATTTCCATACCGAGGACGGCGTGGTCAAGGCGGTCGACGGCGTGACTTTTGACCTGAAAAAAGGCGAGACGCTGGGCATCGTCGGCGAATCCGGCAGCGGCAAATCGGTCGCCAATTTGTCCGTGATGCGGCTCATCCAGGAGCCGCCCGGAGAGATTGTTGACGGTGAGATCGTTTTTGACGGCATCGACGTCCGCAAGCTCCCGATCAACGAAGTCCGAAAGATACGCGGGCGGCGGATCGCGATGATCTTTCAGGACCCGATGACGTCGCTCAATCCGTTTTTGTCGATCGCAACGCAGCTTACCGAAGTCACGCGGCTCCACCTCGGCCATTCAAAACAGCAGGCTCGCGAGCACGCAATCAAGATGTTGAAAACGGTAGGCATCTCGGACGCCGAGGAACGGATCGATGGCTATCCGCACGAATTTTCCGGCGGCATGCGCCAGCGCGTGATGATCGCCATGGCATTGAGCTGCGACCCGGAATTGCTCATCGCCGACGAGCCGACCACCGCTCTCGACGTGACGATCCAAGCCCAGATCCTTGAGCTTATAAAAGATCTGAAGGCCCGAATGGGCACGAGCGTCATCCTCATCACCCACGACCTCGGCGTGGTCGCGGGCATGACCGAGAATATTATCGTGATGTACGCCGGCAAGGTTTTCGAACAGGCCCCGACGCGCGAATTGTTTGCAACACCTGCAAATCCATACACAAAAGGCTTGCTCAAAAGCGTCCCCGACCCGGCCCACGAGCAGGGCACGGATCTGTACCAGATCCCCGGGCTGCCGCCCGATGTCGCCCATTTGCCGCCGGGCTGCCCGTTCGCCCCGCGTTGCGACCGTGCCGCCGATATCTGTCGGAGCGAATTTCCGCCGCTGGTGCAGATAAATGAAAATCACACATCGCTGTGTCATTTTGCGGATGAAGTTTATGCCGAATCGAATCGCTGCTAAGGAGAATCAATGAAGAAACTTACTCTTATCTTGCTGCTCTTGGCCTCGGTTTCGCTTGGCTGCAAATTGTCGAGCTTAATGCCGGGCGGCGCAAATACCGGAACCGGCGGAGGCAGTGGAGGCGGCTCATCAAGCGGCGGCTCTGATCCGAAAGCCGACATCGTCGAAGCGTCCAAAAAATTCATCGCGTTGACAGCGTTCTCAGCAAAAATGGAAGGCCTCGGCCAAACCGAGATCAAATCGCAGGTTGATTTTGTCGCACCGGACAAATTTCATGTTACGTATCTCGGCGGAACAGGTGCGGGCATGGAGCTAATCTATATCGGCAGCGACTCATATATGAAATCCGGAGGTAAATGGAGCAAGATGCCCGGCGATGCTAAGTCGATCCCAAACCTACGCGATTCGTTCACCGACGAAGGTTTGAAGACGTTAACGGATATTAAATTTGAAGGCGATGACAGTGTAGACGGCAAGCCCGCACTCGTTTATTCGTACAAGAACGTTACGCCGGTCGGCAATTATCCGTTCACCTCAAAAACGTGGGTCAACAAAAGCACCGGCCTTCCGATGAAGATCTACGTCGAATATTCGAACGGTATGCTCAAGCATATGACGGTAAATTACGATACCGAATCGCCGGTGACGATCGAGCCGCCCATAAAATAGTATTTGGGCACATTGGATTACGATGAAATCAGACGAAAAAACGCTCATCTCTATACAGGACCTGAAAGTTCACTACCGCACAGGCGGCGGGCTGTTGCGTGCGTCAAAGCAGGTGCGGGCAGTGGATGGCGTATCGCTCGATATAAAACGCGGGGAAACATTAGGCCTCGTCGGCGAATCAGGCTGCGGCAAATCGACGCTTGGCAAGGCTATTCTCCGTCTGACGGAGCCGACCGGCGGCAAGGTGCTCTACAACGGCAAAGACCTCGCTCATCTGCCAAAATCTGCGATGCGCGAGCAGCGAAAGCATCTCCAAATGATCTTTCAGGATCCGTATGCCAGCCTTAATCCGCGAATGACCGTCGGCCAGATAATCGGTGAGCCGATCCGCACGTTTGGCCTAACTCGCGGCGATTCGGTGGAATCAAAAGTGCAGACATTGATGGAAACGGTGGGCTTAAGCCGCCGGTTCATCAAGCGCTATCCGCACGAGTTTTCCGGCGGGCAGCGGCAGCGCATTGGCATTGCCCGAGCACTGGCCGTCGATCCGGAATTCATCGTCGCTGACGAGCCGATCTCGGCGCTCGATGTCTCGATCCAAGCCCAGATAATGAACCTTATGGAGCATCTGCAGGCGGAAAAGAATCTGACGTATCTTTTTATTTCGCATGACTTGCGTGCCGTGCGGCATCTTTCGGACAGGGTGGCTGTGATGTATCTGGGCAAGATCGTCGAGCTTGCGGGCGGCAAGGAGATCTATCGCAACCCGCTGATGCCGTACACCAAGGCGCTGATCTCGGCGGTACCGGTTCCCGACCCAGAGATCGAGGCTAAACGCGAACGTATAATCCTCAAAGGCGATGTCCCATCGCCGATCAATCCGCCGTCAGGCTGTCATTTTCACACTCGTTGTCCGTTCGTCGTTGACGCCTGCCGGACAACCGTGCCGCAGCTCGTTGAGATCAAGCCGCAGCATTTTTCGGCCTGTATCCGCATTTCGGCCGAGCATCCCGACATCGAACAAAATTCTCGTGACGGGCTCGGGGATCAAACCTCTACCTAATAAAAAAGACCCCGACTGACGGGGCCTTTTCGTTAAGGAAAAGAAGTTTTACTAAAAAGGTCAAAAACTGCCGGTAGCCGTGTTCGCGGTGTTACTGGTCAAATCACGCAACGTCTTTACACGGTCGTGTGTTCTGACAATTGCGTCGCATTGTCGTTGGACGATGCTCCTTATATTGGCAGGGAGCGACTGGTCGAGCGCATCCCGAAAGGCCTTTTTGGCGGAATCCTCGCCCCGTTCGCATTCGGACAAAATATCACGCTCATCATTTCCGATGATAGCCGTTCTCAGATCCATCCAGCCACGGTGGATCGCCCCCGTAAAGGTGCCTTTATGCGACGGGTCGCCGCCGAGTTCCCTGACGAGCATTTCCAGTTCGCCGGCAAAGCGCGCTCGCTCCTGTGAATTTTCAAAGAAAAACGTCTTTGTCTCCGAGGACTTGACGGCTTCACCGGCCGTCCGGAATCCTTCCTCACCATCGACACACGTCTGGATCAGCCCGCCTAACGTCGCGATCACATCGTCATTTGCCATGTGCTGCGGCTGATTCGGAATTGCCTCTACCGGAATTGCATCCGTCGTCATTGGTTGTGTTGCTTCATAATCGTTAATCATAATTCTTACCTCCGTAATTCGGTGAACTTGTGTTTCACTCGCAGTGGGCTATGTCATAATAGAAACTCTCCGGCTAATCGAGATATGCGAATGAATCCCGGAATCGATCATTGCATTGCGAATGTTGTCTCGCTCAAATACAAAGTTATCAGCAACTGGGGTAATCAAAAGTATTGTAGGTTACCGTTAAATCCGATTCGTCAAAAACTTCCGAATCGCCATTAATTTCGTGAAAGCTTAGCCTTATTGATCGTTTCAGGTAGTAACCCAAATTCCCGCTTTCGAACGTTGCATGGCTTTCGCGGCGTTTCAAAATCGGAATTTTGTGCTTTTTCGCAAATTAAATGACTGCTGAACGGGAACTCCCCGAAAAATCTGTCTTGGACCATCTCGCCGACGAAAGCGGCGTGGCGATCGTTTTTGTCGACGAATCGGGTCGCGAGGTGTCAGCCTCGAATAACAATTCGATCTGCCGCAGCCTCAATCCGGAGGGCAAGTATGCCGGGCAATGCGCTGCCTTTTGCGGCACCGCGCTTGAAGAAACGTCGCTGATCGGCGGAGCGGTTTCGTTCACCTGTCACGCCGGTCTGGAGTGCCGCGCCATACCAGTTCGAACGGCAGGTAAAAACCTGGTGGCTATCATCGGCCGAACATTCTTAAAGGCAGAAAATTATCGCCGCGCAACCGAGCGGGCGACATCGGGTGACTGGAGTGGATATCCGCCGGACGAATTTTTTGAAAACATCCTGCTGACCGGTTCGAAAGAGATACTGGGCAAGACCGCTCGAGGGATCGAGAGTCTCATGGCCGAGGCTCCGGCTGTAGAAACGCTCTCGCCGATAGAGACCGTAACGCCAGTCGAAGCCGAACCGGTGACGGAAGTTTCTCCGGCAACGGAACCGGTCGTCAATCGTCCCATCGATGCTGCGACTCGGCCTGAGAGAAAGCCGCCGAAGACAACGAGCCTCGTCGAAAAATTTAAGCGCGAGGTACGCGGCCCAAAGCCGGTCGAGCTGATCAAAGCAGAGGCAAAAACGGAGCCGCCGAAACCCGAGAAACCTCAACCGGTTACGGAGCCCAAACCCCCGTCGGAAACCACAATTGAGCCAATACCCGACACCGCCCCAATACCGCGAGTTGCTCAATCCGAAAAACGCGCAGCCGCGTCGCAGGCCTGGCGGTCATTTTTCGGATCGCTCTTAAAGATGGATTACGACAAGGCCATTGACTCGATCCTTGAGTTTCTGGCCCGTCACTACGGATTTTCGGCTCTGATATGGCTCGAAGCCACGGGAGACAAATTCGAAAATACCGCGAGCTACGGCAACATGAAAAACCGCAAGGTTCGTCTCGCCATCTCACCTAACGACCCGCGTCTAATCGCGGCTTCACAAAGTGATCTGCCGCTTGAGCTGGGCGAGCGTCCAAAAGCAGACTCGCCGGTGCCGCATCGCACGATGCACCTGTTCCCGATCGGCGTCGGCGGCGAGATATCGGCGGCGATCGCCACCCTCGACTCAATCGAGCCCGAGACGGCCAAAACGCAGATCGCCCGCATTTGCCATTCCATCGCGCCGCAGCTCGAGATATTACGGCTCCGCAGCGATGTTGCCCGCCGCGAGGTGCTGGCCCGGGCTGTTCGCCGCTTTAGCGAGAGCATCAAGACTATCGACGCCGACGATTTTTGGTTTAATCTGACGCAGAATGTCGCCGAAATGCTCCAGGCCGAGCGGGCATCGCTGCTTGTCTATGACGACCGTGCCGAGGCGTTAGAGATAAAGGCGATCATAGGTGCAAGAGCGAAGATCGACACCGCCGAAGCAGTAGGAGTTCGCGTAGCGAGGATAGTCTTTGCCCGCAACGAGGCCGTCGTTATCTCGGACGTATCAAAAACCGGTCTGCCGCCCGCACCAGCCGAGCGCCGCTATAAAATGCCGTCGTTCCTGAGCTGCCCCATCAATATCGGCGGCCGCACGATCGGCGTGATGAGCTTTACCGACCGGGCCGGCGGCAAGATCTTCGACAAAGCCTCGCTCGAATTGTTCCGGGCGATCGCTCCGCAACTCGCCGTCGCCATTGATCGGGCCGCATTGAAAGAAAAAGCCGGTGAATTCCAACAGCTCTCGGTCACCGACGCCCTGACCGGTCTGCTCAACCGCCGCTACATCGAGGAACGCCTGATGGAGGAAATCAAGCGGTCAAATCGTCACGGTTTTCCGATGAGCTTTATGATGCTCGATGTCGATCATTTTAAATCGTACAACGATGAATTCGGACATCCGGCGGGCGACGAGGCTTTAAAACTGGTCGGCCATGTGATTCGCGAAACGCTTCGAGGTGCTGACGTTGCGGCCCGCTTTGGCGGCGAGGAATTTGCGATTCTGCTGCCGCAGACAACGGCTGTGGAGGCAGTAACGATTGCCGAACGTATTCGAATCAATGTAGCTCTTAAAGAATTACCATACCGCCGCGTGACCCTGAGCATCGGCGTCGCAAGCTGTTCGGCCGAGCTGTGTCTGGCCCCAAACCTGGTCGCCGCCGCCGATAAGGCTCTCTACGAGGCAAAGCGGCAGGGCCGAAACCGCGTCCGCAGCTTTGAGAAAATTAACGGAGTCGGCTCCGGTCAGGCAACCGCATGAAACAAGCATCAAACGACAAAATTCTGGCTAACTGCGGCAGCAGCGAATTTATCGGCCGCAAGGACGAGATCGATCGTCTGCTGCGACATGCCACGGTCGAGGGTTCCAATGGTCTTGTCCTGCTCCACGCTCCGGCCGCCGGTGCATCGGAATTGCTGCGTCAGGTTTACGACCGTTTGTTTACGGGTGGCGGCATCATGCCTTTCTATTTCGAGATCAAGGCCAGCGATGGTACGCTCCGCAGTACGGCTTTTCGATTTGTCCGCGAATTCCTCACCCAAGCCGTCGCCTTTCGCCGCCGAGACGCCCGGATCCTCGATTCGTCGCCCGAGTTATTTGAGATCGCCCAGTTGGCAACGCCTTCAGACGGTTATTGGATCGACCGCCTTATCGAAACGCTCGATGGCGAAAGCACCCTCGATGACGACCGCTCGTTCGTCCGCAATTGCCTGAGCGCCCCGCTCAGGGCGAGCGGCCACGGTGCAAAAAGCTTTGTCATGATCGACGGGCTGCATATCGCTGCACCAATGAACGGCGGCGAGACTTTCGTTGACGATCTGAACGACATCTTCGGACGAGCGTCCATACCGTTTGTTTTTGCGGGCCTCCGGCGATTTCTGTTTGCCCGGACGCCGTTCGAATCGATCACGCTCGAACACCTGTCATCCGCCGACGCCGGAAAGCTGGTCGGAGCTCACGCCGCCAAAACCGGTGTCCCAATCAATGACCAGACCCGCGACTTGATCGCCGTCCAACTCGACGCCGGTGCCGGACACATTGCTTCCTTTTTCCTATCGGCGGCGGAGAAGAATATGACCCTGGACAGCTTCGAACGGGTCGAACAGGCGTACACGGATGAGATATTCGGCGGGCGGATCGGCCGGCGTCTCGACGCGATATTTGACCGTGTTTGCCCTGACCCCGAGTCGCAGGATCGCGTCATAAAGCTCCTGGCAGAAAGCCTCAACTATGAAGGCGGTCGCGCTCCGATGGCGTATTGGAAACGACACACGGGCCTCGAAGCCGCCGATCTTGACGAAATTCTCTATGCGATGAATAACGAGGAGATCGTCAACGTCGATTCGGGCGCTGTCCGGTTTGACGCCGCAAATACCGTTCTCCGCGATTATGTGGCCGGACGAGCACGTCTTGCCGCCAACCCGGATGCTCGTGCCCTGATCGTCGGCGAAGCCCTCTCCGCCAACATCAAGCGGGCGCCTTCCGTAATGGCACGCCTTTACCGGCGGCTTGCGGCAATGGGCTTACGCGGTCTGATGCAGGCGTTTGACGGCCGCCACATCTCGATGGCGATGCTCGACTATGGCCGGTTTAATGCCGAGCTAAAAGGTGCCGACGACTCAAAGATCGAAAAGGCGCTTAAGGAAGACAACGAAAAAACCGCTCTGCCGCGGATCGTCTACACGGCCCACGCGGCGGCGTTTTATCCAAAGCTCGCTGAGCTTGCCGATATTGAACGTTCCGCGATCGCGTTCGGATTTAACACTGGTGCCGATAAAGAAGTCATCGTGTGGATCGCCGCCGAGATCGATTCCAAGCTCGAAGCCAACCGCGAACTCGCCGAATTCTGGTGCGACCGTCTCGAAATGGTCGCCGCTCACTGCGAATTTTCACGCTACCAACTATGGCTCGTCGCACCCGAGGGTTTTGCCCCCGACGCGCTCGCGGCACTGAAAGAGCGAAAAGCCTACGG
>JBBRPZ010000031.1:0-42595 GCA_038227175.1 Pyrinomonadales bacterium
CCGATTTCTCTTTTCTCTCCGACCACGATATTCAGTTCGTCAACGACCGTCTTAACAACCGGCCTCGCAAGTGTCTCGGCTTCCGTACACCTAACGAGGTCTTTTTCAACCATTTTGTTGCACTTATTACTTGAATCTAGGTTCGATGAGCACATCGATCTGGCGCTGTGTTTTAGACTTCCTTCCTGGCAACTTGACGTTTTTTTGAACGCGGCAGCCTAGGAATTTCGATTCCAAATAAGCCACCACTTCGTTCTCATATTCTTTCCAATCCATGAAAGCCATTATCGTCGATTTCTCCATTTGTTTGAAAACAACATAATGGGTTAGACCTGCGATTTTCTTTTGGAATGAGCTACGATCCCCGAATGAGTGACAACGACGTTCTAAGTGAATAGCTAATAGTGAATAGTGAGCAAACCTGCGGCGTGGCTTTTTCGAAAATCTGCGGAGCAGACGGAATATCTTTAGCCCTATATCCTAAGACCACTCGAAAATCGAGAAACGGCGACACGGAACAATTCTACTTATTACTGTTCTTTAGAATTACGTCGATTCAAATCTTTCTTTACCTCGGCTCCAAACCATTTAATAGCATCAATATGTCCTGATCCAGACTGTAGCTCACATTACCGCATTTTATGAATACATCGTTTGCGGTAACGAGTTGATCATAGACTTTACGATCTATTTCGAGAATGATGTACTCAGCCAAAAGATGCGAAAGGGATTTGGCCGGCAATAAGCTTAACGCCTTCACAGAAACTTCCTCTCCGCCGATCTTCATCGAGCATGATTTTAGTTGTCCGAACAACTGGGACCGACGGGATTTCGCGTTCATAAAGAGCAATCCATATTTGCCACGCTCGGGTTGCACCTGAGTAAGAAGGGCTTCGAAGCCGTTTCCGTTAATAGCATCATAAGCCACCGAGTCCGAACTCGTCGTTAGCGAGAACATCGGAACTCCTGTCGTCTGACCGGTCTCACGTTTATATTCGAAGTTCGATAGGAGTGACTGGCCGATAGTACTTAAACATAACAACGGCAACAGAAAGAGCAGAAGTTGGAGTTTCATGGTTGAGAGTATACACGAGGAGTGTAAAATCTCGAGTCTCGCCGACAATCGGGGTCTGTCCTGCGATTTGTACGATTCCGTTAAGTCTGCGAAGCAGACGGAATATCTTTAGCCCCATGTGGAGCGAAGCGGAACGTGGGGACGGGAGAATGATGAATTCAGAAGGCAGAATACCGAATTTCGAGCGTGTGAAACACGGCATATGCCGCATGCTCCGCACGCTCGGATCGTTTTTCGGGCAGTACCACACGTTAGCACGTGTGGCTACAACTATGGCACCCGCTTCGCGGGTTGGAGACGCAGGATAAAGCAAAAAATTAGCCACGAATTACACAAATCGCATGAATGATAGATGACCTAATTCGTGACATTCGTGTAATTCGTGGCAAAAGCTTCCTGAATCTAATTTACTTGATCCGCTTCAGGCTTCCCTGTCCGCTGATCTGGCGGTTGCCGGCGACTTTTTCCATTTGGGCCATTGCACGGAGGAGGTTTTCGCCGAGGACTTTGCGGATGTCGGTTTCGGAGTAGCCGCGTCGGAGCATTTCGTAGGTGACTAGGGGCAGGTCTTCGGCGCCGTTCATACCGGCGGGCAGCATCGGGACGCCGTCGAAATCGGAGCCGAGGCCGACATGGTCGATGCCCGCGATCTTTTTGATGTAATCGATGTGATCTACGATCCGCGTGTAAGGCGCCATAAAGATGGGGTTGGCATCTCTGAGTTTTCTGGTCGCCTCGTCGATGGCGGGCTGATTGCCCTTGAACTGCTCGTTAATCGCGTCGAGTTGCGACTTTAGCCGAGCGGCACGCTCATTCTCTTCTTTGTTGGTGCGGGCGTCGAGGAACGACGGATAGAAATTGACCATGATCACGCCGCCGTTTTTCGCCATGCGGGCGAGGACGTCGTCCGGCACATTTCGCGTGTGGTCGTTGACGCCGCGGGCACCGGAATGCGACGCGATGACCGGAGCGGTCGAAACATCGAGCACGTCACGCATGACCTTGGCCGAGACGTGCGATATGTCGATGAACATGCCCAGACGGTTCATTTCGCGGACGACGTCTTTGCCAAAATCGGTGAGGCCGTTATGAACTTCGTCGCGGTGAGCGTCGGCCCAGTTGGTCGCGACATTATGCGTCAACGTCATGTAACGCACACCGAGGCGGTACATTACGCGAAGGGCCGCGAGGGAATCTTCGATGACGTATCCGCCCTCGATGCCCATCAGGATGCAGGTTTTGTTGTGCTTCTTGGCGTTGCGTATCTCGGCGGCGGTCGTGCAGGACGTGAAGCTGTCAGGGTTGCGTTCCGTCTCGCGGTAGGTCGCGTCGATCATATCGACCGCACGGTGCATCGCTCCGCCGGTTTTCATCGTCGTGCCGGAGACGTATATGGCAAAAAATTCGCCCGTGATGCCGCTGGCTTTTAGACGGGCAACATCCGTATGAAAAGGGTCGCCGCCCAGATGAAATTTGCCCGCCGTGCTGTTACGCAGGTCCCAATCCTCATCGGCCAGCGGTGTGGTGATGTCGTTGTGGCCATCGACGACGATGGCTTTTTTATGGATCTTCATGGCCTTTGCCCACAAAGCCGGGTCGGCGTCCTTTGGCATTGTCTGGGCAAACGCCGCGAGGTTAAACAACAGGACCAGGAAAAACGCGATGACTTTTTTCATATATTTAGGTGAATGAACGGATTTGAGAGTAGTTTATCGTGTTTCCATATTTTAGGTAAGTGCAGTCATTTTTTTATGGCCGAATCATAGCGGTCTTGTCGAAAAAAAAATAGCCTCACTTCGCCAATGCATGTTAGTATAAATATGCGTTAAAAGACTTTTAACGCTACCGCAACGCGCTTTTACCGCTGATTCTCGTAATGCCCG
Organism: Pyrinomonadales bacterium; assembly: GCA_038227175.1. Taxonomy (GTDB): domain Bacteria; phylum Acidobacteriota; class Blastocatellia; order Pyrinomonadales; family Pyrinomonadaceae; genus OLB17. The sequence continues at coordinate 2,959 of JBBRPZ010000031.1, forward strand.
CTGGCTTTAAGCTGTTTATATAGAACATTTCCATTGTCGCTCGCCGTGGCTGAACGCATACGGCCAAAGAATCCTGATATTGTCAGGGATCGCCAAAAATGGCAAAAAAACCGCAAATAAATAAAACCCGAACTCTTGAAAATCAGTCTGCTCCGCCTATTGACGCGAGCAGCTTTCAGAGTTTTATAGAAAATCTGCCCGTGATGTTCTACGCGGTCGGAGCAAAACCGCCTCACACGCCCATCTATATTAGCCCGACCTTCGAGAAATTTGGCTACCCGCTGGACGAATGGATGACCGATACCGATATTTGGGACCGCGTTATACATCCGGACGATCGCAGCGAAATTCTGGACAGGACGCGCGACGCGATGCAAAAAGGCGAAAGCATCGATTTCGAATATCGTGTTATTTGCAAAAACGGAAGCATCATTTGGGTTCGCGACCGAAGCTGCTTCATAGAGGGTAAAGACGGTGAGCTTCTCTGTTGGCAGGGAGTCATTCTCGACGTTACGGAACGCAAGCTCGCCGAGCAGGAGCTTGAAAAACGCGAAAAACTCTACCGAACGCTCGCCCGGACGATTCCCAAAACGGCAGTTTTGCTTTTCGATCATGATTTTAGATACACGCTTGCCGACGGGGAACAGCTGAAACGTCACAATTGGTCTAAAGAAATGTTTGAGGATCGAACGCTCTGGGAAGTATTTCCACCGGACACCTCAGACGAATGGTCTGGCTACTACAAACGGGCATTAAGCGGCGAACACGTTTCGGTCGATATGGACAATGACGAAGGTGCTTATCACGTCAACGTTCTTCCGGTTCGAGATGAGAGCGGCAAGATCTTTGCCGGGATGGTGATGTGGCAGGACATCACCGAGCGAAAACGTACCAGCGATGCCCTCATTGAGAGCGAGGCCCGTTATCGGCAGTTATTTGAAAATGCCAACGATATAATTTACGTCCATGATCTGAAGGGCAACTACATCTCAATAAACCAAGCGGCGCAACGTGTCATTGGCTATACCCAGGACGAGGCAATGTCGCTGAACATGAACGACATCATCGCTCCTGAGGATCTGAAGCTGGTTAAGCGAAAGCTCTCCAAAAAGGTAACCGGAGCGTCCGGCCAGACCGTATACGAAGTCGAATGTGTCAAAAAAGACGGCAGCCGCGTAGCGCTTGAGGTCAACAGCAGTATTATCACCAAAGACGGTGTGCCGATTGCGGTTCAGGGTATCGCCCGCGACATCACTGCCCGGAAACAGGCTGAGGAAGCAAGCCGCAAGAATGAGGATCGCTATCGGGACTTATTTGAGAATGCAAATGATCTAATCTACACGCACGACCTAAATGGTTTCTTCACTTCACTTAACCGTGCCGGCGAGATCATTACCGGATACTCGCGCGAGGAAGCGTTGACAATGAACATCGCCGAGGTGGTCGCCCCCGAATACCTCGAAGGTGCCCGCACGATGACCGCCCGCAAGATCGAGGACGAGCGTCCGACGACCTACGAGCTCGAGATCATCGCGAAAGACGGCCGCCGCGTCCCGCTTGACCTGAGCACTCGACTGATGGTCAACAACGGCATGCCCGCCGGCGTGCAGGGAATTGCCCGCGACATTAGCGAACGCCGCCGGGTCGAAAGCTCACTCCACAATACGATCTCGCTTTTTTCATCGACTTTCGAGTCGACGGCAGACGGGATAATCGTGATGGACCTAAGTCGAAACATCGTTACCTGCAACAAAAAGTTTCGAATGATGTGGGATATACCGCAGCAAATAATCGACGACAAGAACGGAAAACCGCTCGTCGAGCTGATCGCCGGCCAACTGGGTGACCCTGACCTGTTTGTCAACGAACTGGACGATCTTTACTCCGACCCGACCGCGACGACGACCGATATCCTCGAACTAAAGGACGGCCGTATATTCGAGCGAAATTCCCAACCGCAGTTCCTTGAGGGCGAACCGGTGGGCCGTGTTTGCTGTTTTCGGGACATCACGGAACGAAACGAGGCTGAGGAAAAGCTGCGCTACTACGCCCTACACGACACGCTGACCGATCTGCCAAACCGAGTCTCGTTCATGAACCACCTCAAGCAGGCCGTCGAACGGGCAGGGGGCAACAGTTACGCGAAATTTGCCGTCCTGTTCCTCGATCTCGACCGGTTTAAGGTCATTAATGACAGCCTTGGCCACGCGGTCGGTGACAAATTGCTCATCGCAATTTCCGAGCGGCTCCTGGCATGCGTTCGCCCGGGCGATGTTGTCGCAAGGCTCGGCGGTGACGAATTTACGATTCTGCTTCACCGCAGCGGCGACCCTCTCGAGGTTGCGAAAGTTGCCGAACGCCTGCAAACGGCAATCTCCGAGCCCTTCAAGATCGATAATTACGAGGTCTTTTCGACCGCGAGCATCGGCATTGTCGTCTCAAGCAGCGTCGAGCGGCGGGCCGAAGATTTCCTTCGTGACGCTGACGCGGCGATGTACCGTGCCAAAGAGGCGGGCAAGGCCCGTTACGAAATATTCGACACCGAGATGCACGTTCGTAATATGAACCTACTTCAGGTCGAGACCGATCTCCGCCATGCTGTCGAGAGGAATGAGTTTGAGGTTCTCTACCAGCCGATCGTCGATCTGGCGACGGGCCGCGTGCAGGAATTCGAGGCGTTGATCCGCTGGCGGCACCCGCAACACGGTCTCGTCATGCCAAACGAATTTGTCCATGTCGCCGAAGAAACCGGGCTCATCATCCAGATCGGCAAATGGATACTCGAAGAATCGTGCCGCCAGACCGCCGAGTGGCAGCAGCGGCATGCATTCCCACTCTCGATCAGCGTCAACCTCTCGGCCAAACAATTGATGCACCCGACGCTTACCAGCCAGGTCAGAGACGTCCTATTCGCGAGCGGCCTCGACGCCCGCCAATTAAAGCTTGAGGTGACCGAAAGCACGGTCATGGAACACAGCGAGCGTTCGCTAAAAGTCCTCTCGGAGCTGGACGAAATCGGCGTCGCGCTCTCGACCGACGATTTCGGCACCGGCTATTCGAGCCTCAGCTATCTACAGCGTTTCCCGTTCGAACGCCTCAAGATTGATCGCTCGTTCGTCAACATCCTCGGCAAAGACGAAAAGAGCGGCCTGATCGTCAAGACCATATTAATGCTCGGCGAAAACCTCAATCTCGAGGTCGTCGCCGAAGGCATCGAGACAACGCAGCAGCTCGACATCTTACGCTCACTCGGCTGCAAAGCCGGTCAGGGCTATCTCTTCTCCCGCCCCGTCGACGCCGCGACCGCAGAAGATTTCCTCCGTCAGGGCGCCGACCTGTCCGGCTTCAACGCCGACCTAGATTTCGGCGACGCGGGGCCGCTGATCGAAGTGCCGGACGTACAGTAATCAGTTGTCAGTCAGCAGTCAGAACCGAGAGAGCCTAATGCGTTCGCGTCGCGTCAGCGACGACTGAATAAATGTATTGAGAAGATTTATTTGTCGCTAACGCGACAATATTATTTTATTTGTTCTCCATTCCGTGGTTTGAAAACCACGCCTACATTCGACGCATTGCTCCGCGATGAGACCGAAATAACTTGAAATAACTAGCTAGCTGGGAGGTCAAGCTTGATGTCGCGAACCCCTATCAGTACGCCTTCGTTGTTGCGGGTCAGCTTGATTATCGATGAGAAGCCGCCTCGTCCGGTTAGGAGTTTTACTTTTTGTTCGGAAGTGATAAACGGGTCGCCTTCGAACCAGTATTCGTCGATACCGTATTCCGGGATCGTCGGGCTGTAGATTTGGGCGTGGATGTGGGCGGGCGTTACCCGCTTAGGATAGGGAGCGGGTTTGATCGTGCGAAATTCGTAACGGCCGTCTTTGCCGGTTTTCATCCAGCCACGCAGGCGCGGGTCATATGGGTCGTCGTTTTTGTTGTAATAGCCAGTGGCGTCGGTGTGGTAGACATAGAGCACGATGCCCTCGGCGGGTGTGACGCCGTCGGGCTGAAAGATCGTGCCGGACATCTGGAGCCGTTCGCCGGGCTCGTCCTTTGACGCAATCGTTATGCTCGACGACATATTTTTTGGCGCGATGCACGAGCTGCACGGCATGCTCCCCGGACCGGCACTATAGGGCAATCTTGTCGTCTGGGCGTTGACCTCGGTTTGCGATAAACAGCCGGCGAGGCCCGCCGCTCCGAATGAAATCACCGGCACGGCGACCAAAGGCGCGGCGGCCAGCCGAACAAACTGCCGACGGCTGATCTGGCATGTTTTATCTTTCATTTGCCAACATCCATAAGCTTATTTAGCGGATCGAATTACATCCAGGCGAGTTCCTTCATCGCCCACGGAGCGTTCCACACTTTGACCATGTTTGCGACCTTGTTGTCGTCATTCATTGTCAGTACGTAGACATAATCCGTATGGGTTTCTTTGTGGGTCGGGGGCACGGGGCCGCCTTCGCCGGTGTGCTGAGCGTGATATGTCGCAAAGAAGACGGCTGTCCGCGTCGCTTCGTCATACGAGGACGAATGGAGGTCGTATCGTGCTCCCGCCAGGGTGACCGTGCCGATCGCGTACATCCAATCGCAATAGCCCCCGACCGTTTTGATGTCAGCCAGCGGCTCGCTCTGCGCCCGGAACGTCGCGCCGTCGGCTACATATTGTTGACATCCTGCCCATCCCTCGGGGGTTTCGCAGGCAACAAAGAACGCGGTTGCATTTTCAAAAGCTGTCATATATTTCTCCTTATTGCCGTGGTTTGGCGTTTTTAACGTACTTATCGAACCAATTGATCATTTCGTAAAGCACGTGCTCGGTAGTCTCTTTGGCGCGGTAGCCGTGGGCTTCGTGCGGCAGCATGACGAGTCGTGCCGTGCCGCCGAGACCGCTCAATGCGGCGTAGAGACGTTCGGACTGGATCGGGAAAGTTCCGGTGTTGTCGTCCTCTTCACCGTGGGTCATCAGCAACGGGTCCTTGATCTTATCCGCGTAGTAGAAGGGCGAGACGTCTTCATAAAGTTTCGTCGCCTCCCAAAAATTGCGGCGTTCGGACTGGAAGCCGAATGGCGTCAACGTTCGATTGTACGCCCCGCTGCGGGCGATGCCCGCACGAAACATTCGCGAATGCGCGAGAAGATTTGCCGTCATGAACGCTCCGTAACTGTGGCCTCCGACACCGACGCGTTCGCGGTCGGTGACGCCCATTTCGACCGCCTTATCAATCGCCGCCTGAGCGGAATCGACGATCTGCTTGATAAATGTGTCGTTGACGGTCAGCGGGTCGCCGACGATCGGCATCGTCGCATCGGCCAGCACCGCGTACCCCTCGAGAGCAAAGAAAAGCTCGCTGTAGCCGCCGATCTGTGTAAACCGACGCGTCGACCCCGAAACCTGTCCGGCAGTCGAGCCGTCGGTAAACTCAAGCGGATACGCCCACACAACCGTCGGCAGTCGAGTTCCCTGCTTGTAGCCCGGCGGCAAGTAAAGCGTGAACGAGAGATCGACGCCGTCGGCACGTTTGTATTTCACAAGCTGTTTTGTGATGCCGCGAAGCTGGGGCGTCGGATCTTTGAACTCGGTGATCGGACGGAAAGCCATCGCCGTACAGATCTTTCCGGCGGGACAAACCTGTTTCAGGTAAAGATTGGGCGGTTCGTTGAGTGATTCCTTTCGCGTGATAAATGTTCCGCTCTCCTCATTTACCATCGCGACGAACGACTCGTATTCCTCTTTGCTTGAGCGAAATATCTCGCTTTTCTCAAGCGTTTTGAGATTCATTTTGCGTAAGAAAGGCCTGTCACCATCCACTGACGCGCCGTTTCCCGTCAGAAAAATATCATCCCCCGATTGCAGAATAACGCCGCCCGCACCTCGGTTTTTCATCACAGGCTGCCCGAGTTCGTTATAGCGGTCACGTGTATTCAGATCGGAGATCATTTTCACGTTCGCGGGATTGCGGTAATCCGTCATAAAGGTGCGGCGGCGATTTGTGTCGCGGTTATTGTCGGAAAACATCATCAATCCGTCTTTTTCACCAAAGGTCACGCGGCCCTGAAATCGCTGCTCGACCTTTAGCAATTCGCTCGCCGAGCCGGTAAACGGTGCCGCAAATTTCATCAGATGGTCGCGCGGAGTGACCTTTTTATTAGGATCGCCGCCGTCGAGGGCCTCGGCCCAGATCAACGTCGCTGGCTCGGTCGGTATCCAGCCAACCGAACGCGGTCCGGTCTGAACGGCACCGCTTGGCAGATTGTCCTGAAGCGGTGTGCTGACAACGGTATTGACCAATTTGCCGCTCATGTCCCAAACCTCGACCTTGCGCGGGAAACGGCCGTACGGGTATTGGTACGAAAACGGCCGCTCGACGCGTTGGATGAGAACGTATTTACCGTCAGGCGAGAAATCGGCGCTGTCGTTTATCGCCGGCGTGCCGATCTCACGAATCTTGCCGCTGATGTCGATCAGGGCGATCTGCGATGTGCAGTAATATTCGAACAGACGTTCGTCATTCGGGTTTTTTAGCAGGTCCTCGTATGTCACAATGGCCGACGTCTTGCCAGAGGTTTCCTGGATCGCGGGTTCGGTAGGCACCAGGTGCTCGTACGCCGGAGCAGGCCCGCGTTTCGCTGGCACGAGAAACGCTGAGATCGTGTGAGCGTCTTCCCAACCGATATTGCCCAGCGTGGTGTTGAGCAGCACGCCCTTTATAAGGCTCGCCTTTCCATTGGCGGTGTCGATGACCCAGAGTTGGTTGCCTGTCGGCGTGATGTTTACCACGGCGATGTGTTTCCCGTCCGGTGCCCATTGCGTTCCGAAAAGTTTTGCCCCGGCGGGAAATTCGACTGGCATTTCCTTTGCGTCCGAGACATTCTTGACAGTCATTTTGAGCGAATATGCCTGGCGATGAAGCCCGTCTGTGTTGGGGTTGACGCGAAGCCCCGCGATACGCAGCATTGGCTGCGACAGCTCGGCGATCGGCGGGTAACGCAGTGGTTCGGACAAGAGGATCTTGTCATGCGTTGGTGAAACTGACGTGGTTGGTATCGCCGGAGCATTCAGCACGTCCATTATCTCTTTCGGCGGCTGTTTGTAAGAGCCTTGTGCAAAGGCGATGACCGGAATAGCCAAAATTGCGATCAGTAAGAATTTGTTGGTTTTCATTGTGATATTTTCCTCTTACGATCCGCCCGCTCACGCAGGCGGTTCTGACTTATTTTCTCAATCCGTCTAAAACTTTTCCCGCGATCATTGGGATCGCCTCTTTTTCGGTAGCGTGATTTTCCGTGAAAATGACCAGCACAAATTTCAGACCGTCGGCCGTTTCGATATATGCGGCGTCGTGACGGGCTTTGCTTGTCCAACCAGCTTTCGACCACAGTTTGGCGTCCTTCATCTTTCGTGCGATAAGCAATCGCCCCGTGAAATCATGTGCCTGATCGTCGTCGCCGCCCGACTTGCTGAACGGATCGCGCTTGAGCAGTGTCATCATCGCAGTCGTGCGTTCGGGCGTGGCGACACCGCCGGTGACGATCTCGGAGAGCAGACGGGCGACCGCGTTGGTGGTGAGCGCATTGCGGTTCTCGCTTTTGTAATTTCGCGACTGCTGCTCGATGCCGTAGGCGTCCTCGCAAAATGTCTTCTGATTGACGTTGATATTTGCGTAGCCCATCGACGCGAAATAGCGGTTGACGCGGTTTCGCTTCGCCTGCCAGACGTCAAACTGCTTTTGCGGCAACTCGGCCCCGCTGGACGTTTCGGTTATTACGTCGAGGATGTACTGCGTCGCTTCGTTCGACGAATCGACGATCATGTCGCGAACGCCGCGGGTAAGTTCCTTTGTCATCGTGACCTTGCCGTCCTCAAGCTGCCGCTCCAAAGCCGCGAGATAGAACATCTTGACCACGCTAGCCGGATAAACACGCGCCTGGCCGCGAACCTCGGCCATCTGAAATTTCGCCGAGTCGCGTAGGTCGATCAACGTTGCGGCTACCTCTTCCGGCTTAAAACCTTTCGCGGAAAAAGAGGTCACGACCTCGGCGACCGACTTGCTTAAAATATCCTGAAGTTTCGACGAGCCTTCGATCACCGGCGGCTTGTATGTTTTAGGGACGACGACTTCACCGCCTCGATCCGCTTTTTGGGCGAAAAAGGCGGCGCAAAGCATGAAAATCAGGCCAACACTATAAACGATCTTTTTAAATACGATCATCCGACAACCTCTCAATTCTTTACGTGCTACGGTTTTAAGAGTATAAACGAAAAGCGGGGCGAATTGCCAAACGGCCGAAATCTGAAAAAATGAGCGAAGAAAAACTGATACGCGGCATCGGGCGATGGGATTTTACCGCCATCGTCATCAACACCATCATCGGGGCCGGTATCTTTGGATTGCCTGCAAAAATCTATGCCCAGATCGGCTCGTACAGCCTGATCGCATTTGCGGGGTGTGCGTTGATAATCGGCTTGGTCGTGCTCTGCTATGCCGAGGTTTCGAGTCGTTTCACGGCAACGGGCGGCCCGTATCTGTACGCAAAAGAAGCTTTTGGCTCACTCGTCGGATTTGAGGTCGGTTGGTTGTATTGGATCGTGCGGATCGCAACATTTGCCGCAAACTGCAATCTGCTCGTCACGTATCTCGGCTTTTTCTACCCGCCGGCAAGCACGGGTGCCGCACGCGTTGTCATCATTTGTATCGTCGTCGCAGCACTTGCGATCGTCAATCTCCTAGGCATTCGCCAATCCGCCCGAATGACCAATCTCGTGACTGCGGGCAAGCTGATACCGCTGCTTGTATTTGGGCTCGTTGGCCTGTTCTTTATTCAGCCGGCCAATTTTACCTTCGCTACGGTGCCCGGATATTCTTCGTTTTCGAATGCGATGCTGCTGTTGATCTACGCCTTTGTCGGCTTCGAAGCGGCGGTCGTGCTGGCCGGTGAAACCAAAGACCCGTCGAAAACCGTCCCGCTCGGATCGATCACGGCCCTCGTGGTGGTCGGGACGATCTACATCCTCATCCAGGTGGTCAGCATCGGCACGCTGCCGGAACTCGCCACTTCGGAGCGGCCGCTCGCCGACGCTGCACTGAATTTTCTCGGCAGGTACGGGGCCGCATTCATCACCGCCGGGGCGATGATCTCGATCTATGGGAACCTAAATGTCGGATTGCTCAGCTCGACGCGCATGCTGTTTGCGATGTCAGAGCAAAACGATCTGCCGCCGGTATTTGCGAGCACGATCCAACGGTTTAAGACGCCTTATGTCGCGATAATATTTACATCGCTCGTGACGCTCGTGCTGACGATACAATCATCTTTTTTGACAGCTCTGACAATTGCAACGATCACGCGGCTTATTGTTTATGCGACGACTTGCTTTGCGTTGCCCGTCTTTCGGCGGCGCGGTCAATCGGCGGCACCGTTTACGCTACCATTTGGAAACGCGATCTCGGGCCTTTCGATCCTGCTGATCATCTGGCTGCTGACAAATGTCGATTTTGCCAAGGAAGGCCTCGCCATATTGATCACCGCCCTGATCGGCTTGATCTTCTATGCATGTTTCCGGATATTCGGACGTTCTCAAAATAACGAATCGAAAAACGGGGAGAAGATATGAGAAAATTTGGGATAGCGTTGTTTTATTTGAAAACACCTTCTCCCAGAAAACTTTCCCTCAAATAGGTGATCGTGTCCTGCAGAGTTTCCTGCGGGTCGCGAGCCGTAAAACCAAGTTCTTCCTCGGCCTTCGTCGAATCGAAATACCAGAAATACTCGGCCTGCTCGACCTCATTCGGCATGATGGGCGAGACCTTGCCCCAGTTTTTGTAGATCGAGTTGATAAAACTCGAACCCGCCATCGCGAGCTTTTTCGGGACTTTCAGCATTGGGGCTGAAACACCGCTAAGCCGTGCAAGCCGCCCGAAAAACTGCTCGAATGTCATATTCGCCGCCCCAAGCAGATATTTTTCCTGATGGCGTCCTTTTTCAAGCGCCGCTATAAACGCTGCGGCCGCGTCGCGGGCATCGACAAAATTCAAACCGCCGCTTGGGCTATAAGGGATCTTGCGGGCGAGAAAATCGAGGACAGGTTTGGTCGAACTGAGGCGTTCGTCATCGGGCCCGAGCAGCAGCGACGGATTCAGAATCACGAGCCTACGGCCGTCGCCATCAAAATTCTCAATCGCTGTCCGTTCCTGGTAATATTTCGAGGCGTAGTACGCCCACCGCGTCAAAATATCCACAGGCTGTGGAAAAGTCTCGTCAAATATCTGCTCGTCCTCACTTACAGCGACCGTTCCGCTCGACGACGCTAGGACCATCGTAGGCACCCCGGCCTCTTTCGCCGCTTCGCACAACAGCCGCGTGCCTTCGAGATGGATCTTGTTCATCGCCGCCGCGTCATCGTTGTCGCGCGAGACTTTGCCAGCAAGATGAAAGATCGTCGAAACATTCTTGCAGGCTTTGGCAAGATCTTCGCGGTCGCAGACCGAGCCTTCGGCGGCCTCAATACCGGCATCCTTCATCCAATCCGGCACCCGCGACGCCATCACTTTCAGATTCGTCTCGCCAGCATCGAGGAGCTGCCGGACTATATGCGTACCGAGAAAGCCAGTCCCGCCTGTTATCAAAATGCGTTTTTCTGTTTTCGCAAGTACTTTGGGTTTTGCCATAAGATTTTTGCCACAGAGATCACAGAGAAATCCGAGACAATACCAATTTAATTTCTTTGCTTCTCCATATCTCTGTGTCCTCTGTGGCTAATTCTTCCAATTCTTTCTGATTGGGTGAGCCTCAGTATTGAAGACCACGCTATTAAAGTCCAACGTCTTCTCCGGTGCAAACAGCAGATAAAAATACTTGAACGTTTCGGCAAACACAAAGCTGTGCATATAGTCCGTTTTCTCTTTGGTCACAACACTTTTGAGTCCGGCGTAGGCAACATCGGTGCGGCAGTATTTCACAAAATCATCGAACATGACTTTACCCATCGCCAGATATTTCGGGTCTTTGGTGTAGTGGTAGAGATAGTACGTCGACTCAACGATCTCGGGACGCAGCGGATAGCCGGCGTTGCCGGTTTTCATCGTCATGTAATTGAACTCTTCCGGCTCGATACCGTTGACCTGCCACATTTTGAAAATCGAATCCTGTAGCGCCCGGGCACGGTTAAGGTCGCCGTCGAGAGCCAGCACCGCCGGGAAAAAAGCGTCGAGCGCACCCATAGTGGTGGATGTCCGCCTGCCAGTATTCATATCGGCGTGTCCGTACCAAAGCCCGCTTTTCGGCTCATCCGCGAGATACGAATTGATCTTCGATATCGAATCCAGCCACATCGTCTGACATTCGGCGTCGTTAAAAAGGATCGAGCTTTTGAGAAGATATTCGTAATACGAATCGATCCCGCCGCTCACGTGGCTGTCGGGATTGGTCCATTTGCCGGTTTCGACATTGATGTTTTCGCCGACAAGCCCTATCGGTGAACGCCGCTTGTAGGTCTCGACGAGCGCCCGTTTTGCCTTTTCATAATAGATCGGCTTACCCGTCAGCTTGCTCAACGCGCCAAACTCGATCAACAGCGTGCCCGTCTCAGCCGGATTAGAAACCGGATCGCGAGTTTTGCCTGTTTTGAGATTTACAAATCTGTAAGGCATGCCCGTCGGCGAGTCAAAAACAGGCAGTAATCGCCGCCCAAGATCGTCCGCCAGATTTAACAACCGCTTGTCGCCCGTTATCTGATACGCCGAAAGCAGTCCGCCGAGTTCGCGGATCGTGATCTCAAAATTTTGTACGGTGATGTCTTTATCGTACGAAAGATTCTTAACGATATATTCCCGCGTCTCATCGGCCTCTCGTCTAAAACCCAGCAAATACAACGAATCCAGCGAATCCACCTGAGTCATCAAGATCGTCTGCCCGTACCAATCACGGCACGTTTTGCTGATCGGCTTGAGATCGTCGTGTCCCCAACAATATTGCTTGTAACCCTGCCAGGCGTGAAGAAACTCAGCCTTAACGGCCTCGACCATCTTCTTTTGATCGACGGCTTGGCCGTAGGCGGGCACCGCGACGATTACCAAGAAGAAAAAACCACGGAGAAAACGATTAAGCCTCTTATTCATAGTGAGTCCACATTTGAAGGATGCGTACTATCTTTTCATCCTTTTTTACCTGATAAACGAGTCGATGCTGAATATTGATACGACGTGAATACAGTCCCCGAAACTCGCTTTGGAGCTTTTCATAGGGCGGCGGATTCTGAAACGGATTTCTGCGGATAACATCGAGGAGTGGTTCGACTCGTCGCCACAGATTGGCTCGTCGAAGAAGTTTTGCGTCTTTCAGCGACCGCTTTTCGAAGATTAGAGTCCAATCCCTCACTCTTTAACATCCTCATTAAGTAGCCGCATGAATGCGTCTTCAGACAGAAACTCATCGTCCGGCGTATTTGCAGCCTCCAGAATCGAATCTCGAACCGCCGGGTTGGACGACAGGTGCAGGGTCGCCTGTATATCCCGCCAATCTTCCTCGCTGATCAATACAGCGTTATTTCGCTTTGTGGTTATCATGACTTCCTCATGCTCGTCGGCCACTCGGTCGATGAGCCCAAATAAGTTTGCCCGCGCGGATGTTGCAGTTATTACTCTCATAATTTTATTACCTGTACAGGATTATGCACATATAGGCAAAATTCGTCAACTAATTATCTATCACCGGCTCCTGCTTTCGCGATTTCCGTCTCTCGGCTTTCCACTGCTTTCTTATCGCCTCGACATCGAATTTGTCGCGTTTACCATCACGCATATTCTCGATCTCGTGCTGGACGCGGGCGGCGATCAGCCGGTAGGCCTCGGTATTTGGCACACCTGCGGTCATCTTGGCAAGCTCATCGTATTCAAGGAAAGTGCCGACTTTTGCACCGACCTTTGCTCCGATACTGCTGCCTTTGGGAATGATCGTGCCCTTTGGAAAAGCGTCGAACGTGCCCCAGATGTAGATCGGCAAAATGCCTATTTTCTGATTCAGAGCAAGATAGCCGATTATCGGTTTGAACTCTGCGATCTGCCCCGATTCCTGCCGGCCGCCTTCGGGAAATATAAGTGCGTTGTAGCCTTCGTCGAGTATCTGTGTGACATGACGGAGCGATTGTCGCAGGCTGCCGGTGCGTTCGATCGGGACGAGCGTCGTGAAATTGTTCATGTACGCCCGCTTGTATTTGGTGTCGAACCAATAATCCGCCGCCGCGACCGCCACTGTTTGCTCCGCGACATCTTTGCCGAGAGCTTTTTTCACAAGGCCGGTGTCGATGTGCGAGGTATGGTTCGGCGCAACGATGAAATTGACGTGCTGTGGAACGTTCGCCTCGCCGTCGATTTTTGTATTCAACACGCCATCATAAAGCGTATCGGTCGCGAGATCGACTAAGGCGTTGCCGACGCGCCGCACGATCGAAGGAATAACGATGTCATCGTCATCCTTTTTCTCCTCAGCCTTAGGCTCGTCGACAAGTTTTTTCGATTTATCGATGCGAGCAACGGCCGTCAGCAATTCGCGAACCGACTGCACCTCGTTTAGCGTGTCCGGCGAGACAACGCGGCCACCGGCATCCTCGACCGCAGCTTGTAACTCAACAAACATCAACGAGTCGAATCCGAGGTCGGCGAGTTTGTCCTCCATAACCACGTCGGAAAGCGGACGGTTCGAAACGCTCGCGACGATCTTTCGGATCCATACGGCGTTGTCGTCGCCCTTTGCTTCGACGACCGTTTTGGTTTTTGATTTCGCTCGGTCTTCGAGTGTTTGGAGCATGGTAACAACCTCGGGCCGCTTGACCTTTCGAGTTGCCGTTCGCGGCAGCTCGAATGGCGTGATGTGCAAAACCTTGACGCGTTTGAAGAATGCTAAGCTGGCTGAAACTTCACGAAAATGCAGCTCGATCTGCTTATTCACCTCGGCACGAGCGAGGGCAATGTCGTGTTCGTAATCGGGCACAACGAGGGCAGCGATCTTTTCGCCGCCATCGTCATCAGACAAGCCCACGACGCTCATTTCCTTTATATAAGGCGATTTGCCGTAATGGTCCTCGATCTCGTCCGGATAGATGTTTTTGCCGTTCGAATCGATAATTACGTCTTTCGAGCGGCCAACGATAAACAGATTTCCGTCCTCATCAAGCCGCCCGAGATCGCCGGTCTTGAGCCATCGGTCGGTCAGGACAGCGTCGGTCGCTTTCTCGTTATTATAGTAACCGACCATCACGTTTTGCCCGCGAGCCAGCACCTCGCCGACCCCGTATTCGTCCGGCTTGTCGATCTTGACCTCGACGCCCGGAAGCGGTTTGCCGACGCTGCCTCGCAGCAATTTATTGCCGGGCCGCGCAACGGTCAAAACGGGCGAAGATTCGGTCAACCCATAGCCTTCGAGAACGGTAAAACCAAGCCCATGCAGGTCTTTTTGCACCTTTTCGCTCAATGCCGAGCCGCCCGAGATCAGGTATCGCATCTTGCCGCCCATTCCTTGATGGATCGGGAAAAATACTATAGGCCCAAGATTGAACGGCGTGTTGTCGCGAATCCAGGCGTTAAATTCGATCATGTTGTCAGCGAGATCGGCGATCCAATCACCTTTTTCACGCAATCTCGTTTTGATACGGCGATGGAGCATTTCCCATAACGCAGGAACGCCGACCAGGCCCGTCACATGGCTGTTCTCGATCGTTCGCGCCAGATCTTCGGCAGTCAGTTCGTTGAGATACGTGATCTGCGTTCCGTTCGAAAACGGCGTCAGGAAACCGGCCGAAAACTCGAACGTGTGATGCATCGGAAGCACCGACAAAACACCGTCCGTGATGTCCATATCGAGCACCGACGAGAGCATCGATATCATGTTGACAAAATTTTTGTGCGACAACATCACCGCCTTCGGCGTGCCGGTCGTACCTGAGGTAAAGATCAGCGAGGCAACGGATGTCGAATGAATTTTCTCCGGCAGTAGCGCGTTACGCTTCGCTTCCTCGGTCTCGGACTGAATGTCGAAAACCTCGTCAAACGTCCACACCGCAACAGTCAATCCCGCAACTTTCAGCTTTTCATCGATCTCAGGATTTTCGCCCGCTAATTTCGGCGATATGACGATTGCCGACGCCTCGCCAGCCTTTGCAAATGCCAGTATCTCATCAATCGAACTAGCCGGGTCGATAGGTATCGCGGTCGCTCCCGTTTTCAGAATGCCGAAATAGGTCATTCCCCATTCGGGCATGTTGTTTGAGAACAAAATGACGCGGTCGCCCTTGTCCGACAAACTTAAGTTTGTCGAACTCTTTCCGATCCCTTTCGACGCAAAAAATCCAGCGGCACGCAGCGTAAGCTCATTAACGTCCTCGAACGTATACTGCTCCTTGCGTCCATTTCGTTCGATACGCATGGCAACTCGGGTCGGAAAACGCTTGACCGATGTGTCGAAGAGGTCGAGCAGATCTTTATATGTGTACGAACGCCGCTCCTGAATTTTGAGATCTTCCTCAAGCTGCGGCAGCACCCATTTTCGCATCCCCGGAAAATGGACGTTGAGCCAATAGTCGTACCAATCGAGCCGCTCAGGATACCACGGCAGCAGGTCTTTTTCCTTTTCCTTAATAAGCGAGTGCAGAGCACGCACGTTGTCCGAGCGGTACAAATACTCGTTGTCGATCATGAACGGCTTGAACATCGCAAACGCATCCATCGTCTCTTTCGTCGTCTGTTCGAAAGATTCGACCGATTTTTTCAGGTCCGAGACGATGTTGCCGATACGCCCTCCGCCCCAACGTGGTGATGCTTTATCGAGCAGTCGGTCGGCCCCTTTCGCCAGTTTATTGAGCATCGGGGCCGATGCAAGTTGGTAGGTCCGGTTTGTGACGGTCTGAGTTTCGACCATTCCGGCAAGTTTGTTAACGATTTTATTGCCTGCCTCTTTGTCTGCAAAATGCTGGCGTTTGTAGAGACCGACGAGGCCGACGATACGCTTCATATCGTTAGGGTTCGAATCGCCCGATGACGCCTGGAAGACAAGCGGCGGCTTAGGATCGACCAACGCGTTCATCGTCGCTGCGAGGATCGCACCCGAAACCATATCGACCGGAATGATGTCGAGGATCAGCTTTTCGTTGACCGGAATGATCGGCTGGCCGCGCAGGGCGATCAGGATCAACGGCGCGGTTGTCGTAAAGCCTTCATTCCACCCCGGGAACGGATATTGATTTGAAGATTCGACGATGCTGGGACGCACGAGCACCTTAACGATGTCGTCCTGCTGAGCGATGATCTGCTCGGCAAGCGATTTCGAATAGGTGTAAATATTGGTCCACCCCCAATACTCGGCACGCTCGGCGCCAAGCTCCGTCGTCCGTTCGCGGACCCACATTTTGCGTTCTCGGAATATGGCCGATTTCAGATCGGCCTCGTCGTCCGGATCGCGACCCTCCTCGATAAAGCGGCAGCGGGCAAGCTCACGAAATTTCGCCGCCTGCATCGCGTCGTCAGCCTCCTGACGGGCCTGTTCGCTCAGACGCGCGCAATCCTCGACCTCGCGATTGACATCAAAAACTGTTCCGACAAGCTCATCCTTTCGCGGAAAATACCCGACAACAGGCTCGTTTTCCCAGATCGGCCCGCTGCGTTTTCCGGCGACAAAACACGTCGAAACGTGAACGAGACGCGGCTTTTTCATCATCCGCGCCATCTTGATGATATTGTGCGACCCGACGACATTTGTCCGCAGGGCGCTCTCAAGCGGCGGGTTGAACGTCACATTTCCGGCACCATTAATAATGATGTCCGTCTCACGCATTATCTTTTTCGCTTCCTTTTCGTGCAGCCCAAGATACTCATTCCCGACATCGCCATTCACGGGAACGACCTTAGACTTAATAAAATCGTCAAACCCGTCGCCGTATTTCTCACGCAACGGATCGAACGTGTGAGACGTAACGATCGTCGTCCAGAATCGGATATTCGATTCCTTGGCGTCACGTGCCCGCACGGTCGCATACACCTTCCCGATATCCGGGAAATTATGCAGCAACATCGACAACGTGACCTTACCCACAAAGCCCGTCCCGCCGATGAAGAAGATCTTCTTACCCTTAAATATTTCGGTTGGTGATAGTTTCATTACTTCGCTAAATCTCGCCAAACAGATGTGCGTACTTACCTTTGGCTGCTTGTTCTGACAAATTCAATAACACAGGAGGGCCTCCGCCGTGCATATGACTGAGTGGGTAAGTCCGTTCCCAGAATCTCCCGTCATTTGGATCTTTAAAAAGCGTTTCCCATCCACTCCAATCGCTTCCTAGCTTTTGAAAATACTCTTCCGTCAGCGACCTTATACGCTTGCATGCCTCATCACCTACGATTTTGCCGTCAACCTCGACCCAATTCCCGACAATTTCGGTTTCATCTATTCTAATCATTTCAACTAATGAGATTCAGCCGCGTTTCGCGGTACTTAGCCACGTCGTTTACGGCGTGGTCGGCATTGGCCAATTGATCGCGAGGGCGTTTTAACGTCCTTCTCGCTCCTGGCTTAAGCCGCCGTTCTGTAAGCCCGTTGAAACGGGCTACCAATTCAACCCTGATCCCTTACCACGCCGTAAACGACGTGGCTATTTACGCTTCGCAAAAGCCTCGTGAACGAGGCTGGCCGAGCACATCATCCTCTACGAATCTTCCCTCGGAGCCTCGACCGGACATAAAACAACTGCCTCGCGGATGGAGTACAGTTCTTCGTCCGTTTCCGGCTGTTTGAAGACGTAACTCTTTCCGGCGGCAGCGTCGAACCTGATATTTTCCGGTGCTTCGCCGGTGCAGACCTGACAGGCGACACAGATTTCCTGATCAATCCAAAATTTACCCTCAGCATTTTGCGGATGTTTGTTCATACAAATTCCCTCCTAATCTGTAACGTTACATAACCCGATTATCGGCTGATGAAGCATTGTGATCTCGGCGTTGCGACCCATGAACGAGCGGCCCATGGCGATGGCTTCGGTCAGGTTGTCGGCGCGATCCCAGCCGAGCATTTCTGGGACGTGGGCGTTTTCGGCACCGGCGACTATGACTTTGCCGACGTGCTGGCGGCCGTTTTCGCCCCAGTACCACATGAAAAACGGGTGCGCCCCGTGATAGGCGTTGCCGCGGCGGTACATCTCGATGTAGGCCGGATTGCTGGCGAATTCGCGCTCGTATTTTTCTCGCAGGTAAAAAGCATCCCGGGATTCGGGCAGCAAGCGATGGAAAAACTCGATGTACGAAGGGTGAAAATTATGGTCGAATTCGTCAAAACACGGATGCGTAATTATCATCACGCCGCCCTTTCTCAGCAAAGGCTTATTCCGGTACATGTTGAAATGATACCCAAGAGCCATCACCTGCACGAGCAGCGGATTGAGCGCCGAATAGACGTTATACGGCGAAATGTCCGGGATGCCGGAGATTAGGATGTCGCACTGGCCTTTGACCGGGATCTCGTATTGCTGATAATTTTTTTCGAGAATTTTTGCGTGAACCGGCTCCGTGCTGCCCGCGTAGCAAGCGATCAATTCATATTGCGCTGGGATCGCGTGGAGCATCTTGCGGCGAGCAGCACGAGGCATTTTTGAGAATGTCCGGGCCATCGCTTCCCATTTGAGGCGGTCGGCAAAGCTGAATTCGTCCTCGTTCCGCGTCAGGATGTCGTAGCCGTCGGGGAACATCTTGTTATTGATCGCCGTCTCGATGTGAAACACCTTGCATTGTTCATCGACCAATTTGCCAAGCCGGATAACCTTGTGGTTCAGCTCCGACGCTGGCGGGTCCATATACGAATGCGAATCGCGTATAGTCTGCGGCTCGTGGTGGGCACGCAGGGATTCGTAGTCACACAGCCCGACCGCGACCGATTTGTGACCGCCGTCCATCGGGACGAGATTGATGTTTAGATAGATGAGCAGATCGCTCTCGATGGCACGTTTGTTGACCCGCAGCGGTTCGTTATGTCGCGTGACGCCGAGCGTGACGAGATTGTCGTCGTCCTCGGCATCGTGGTTGTAATAGCGGTCGGGGTAGTATTCGTTATAGATGTCGGCACCGACCATCCGCTTCATTTCCCACGCCGTCATCTTGCGGTGGAGCGAATTTGCGATGATCAGATGAATATCATCGACTCCGTTTGCTCCGCACATATCCAGCACGACCTCAAGCATCGTCTGCCTTAAGTCAGGCGTCTGCATCGGCGGCAACGGCAACGAAATGTCGTCCATCGCGATCGTTACACGCATCCCCGGTTCGAGCAAAGCATAAAGCGGCTCCATCTCGATCGGATGATTTACCGCATAACGGATCGCCGCCTCGCGGTTCGGCAGCCCCTTGATCGGCGGATTCGGATAAATAACGCGCGTCCCGATTGGGATGTCATTGAGAATAAAATCCTCGCCAAACGGCATTATCCGCGGCGCCGAGTCTTTGTCGATGTAGACGATAGATTCGTGAGTTTTTCGTCTTAGCTGTAGTGACATATTCTTTCTCTACCAGTATTTTGCGATGAGTTCTTTCAGTCCTCTGCGATCCTTTAATTCGATATTATTTGCACTAGCCAGACTCACGGCAGAAGCGGTGAAGTAGTTGTTCGTAATAACCATGCCCTTTCGAGCTCGGTAAAAAGAAATTGCCCAACAATTTCTTGCACTGCCTTATTACCTATGCGCCCGTTGTATCGCTTGGCCTGAATTGCCGTTGTTTCACCATGCTTAGATACGATTAGATCCGCGCCCTGATCGCCCGAAAGGCTTGTTTGCTTGACCTCATATCCCATTTTTGAAAATAAGGAGCCGAGAAACTCTTCAAATTCATAGACGACCGGTATCGTCCTGCCGCAGTTTCGAGAGTCGTTCGTTCATTTGTTTTCGCTACCTCAAATCCAACACCGCCCAATCGTGCTGCAACGCCGTCTGTTTCAATCTAAAATCCGGACAGACCGCAACCGGATGCCCGACGATCGAGAGCATCGGCAGGTCGGAAATGCTGTCGGAGTAGGCGTAACTATCGGACAGATTGATGTTTTCGCGTTCGGCGTATTCGCGTATCCACTGAGCTTTGGTCGCCGACGCCATAACGGGCGGCAACACGCGGCCCGTCGCATAGCCATTGACAAATTCGAGTCGGTTCGCGACACAATCGTCGATACCGAGATGTTTCATAAGGCGGTCGATAGTGAAATCGAGAGCTCCTGTCAGTACGACTTGCCGTTGGCCGATCTTTCTGCCCGAGGCGATCAAATCGAAAGTCCCGGGAAAGATCGCTGGCTTCAAAACCTCCTCGAAGAGTTCATCCGAAAAATACCGCAGTCTGTCCTGCGAAAAGCCTTCGTAGCTCTTAAAAAAAACCTCGTTAAAAACGTTTCGCGAATACAGGTCCGTTAAGCCGAAAAACGGCAACTTTGCCAGCGTGCCGACGCTTTTCTTCGCCGTTTGCCATAGGCCCTGCTGGCGCTTGGCGTAAAACGCGAGCGTGTGGACGAGGTTGGTGCTGACCAGAGTTCCCTCCAGATCATAAAAAGCTGCTGGTTGTACGTTTTTGTTCATTCCTCGCCTTCGTGCTATTTTTATGTGCAACTTTCCCTAAACAAGAATTTATCTGTGTGACCATATTAGCACGTTAAAGGCCGATTCCGATATGACCAACAAAAAACATTACACTTTGCTTACAATTGTAATTACATTGTGCTTACATCTTGCCTGTTCGCAGTCGGCCATTCAGGACGTGGCGGTCGTAAAAACTGATCCGGCGGAGTTTAAGGCGGCCGTAGCCAGGGCCGATGCCCTATTTCGGCAGCGTTCCGATAACGCAAAACTGACCGATGCCGTAGATCTGCTCGCCTCTTTCCGCAAACCGGACGACCGCAACTTTGAGATCGAGTGGAAATTTGCCAAGTACAGCTATTTCCTCGGCACTGCGACCAAGGACGACAAGGAATCGGAAAAAATATTTGAAAAGGGCCGTGACGCCGGAAAGATTGCATCGTCGATCGATCCGTCAAAACCGAACGGCTATTTCTGGTACGCCGCCAACCTCGGAGAAATCTCACGGATCAATCCGATCACGGTCGGGATAAAATCGGTTGACGATATCAGGGGCTCGATGAATAAGGTTATCGAGCTGCAACCGGGTTATGAGCACTCAAACGCCTATGATGCCCTAGCACAACTCGAAATGGAGACTCGGATCTATGGCGGCAGCGCAGAAAAGGCGGTCGAGTTGTTGGAAAAGGCCCTACGGACCGAAAAATCCAATGGCGAGATGCATGTGCATCTGGCCGAAGCTTATCTGGCTGTTAAAAAACCCGCCGAGGCCCGCCGCCAATTGGATATCGCGATTCAGATGACGCCTGACCCCGAATATGCCCTGGAACATGCCGAAACCATCGAGGAGGCAAAAAAATTGATAAAAACCAAGTTTTAGAATCATTGGACACCGGTTGGTTCCGTGTTCGGTTTGCATAAAGCAATTATGCCATTACAATTCCAACTATAAATGCGACGCTCCATCTTTCCGGGCTCATTTGACCCGCTGACAAACGGACATCTCGACATTATCAAACGCTCGTCACCGCTTTTTGACGAGATGATTATCGCCGTGCTCAACAACGCCGACAAACAGCCGTTGTTCACGGTCGAGGAGCGCTGCTCGATGATCCGCGAGATATTGCCGGGCGTCGACACCGTCGGCTGTAGGCTGATCGTCGATAGCTTTTCGGGACTGACGGCCGATTTCGCTCGCGAGAACGGGGCAACCGCGATCGTCCGCGGCATCCGCGCCGTGAGCGATTACGAATACGAATTGCGAATGGCACTCATGAATCGCCGCCTCGAACCTACGATCGAGACCGTATTCCTTATGGCCGGTGAAGAATATTCATACGTTTCGTCAACGCTGATGAAACAGGTGTTTGAACTCGGCGGCCGCGTCGAAGGGCTGATACCCGCCCTCGTGGAAAGAAAAATGAGGCAAAAGTTAGGCAAATGATCAAAGCAGTTCATCATGTCCAAGTAAGTATTCCGGTCGGCGCCGAGGATAAGGCTCGCGAATTCTACTGCGGTATCTTGGGCTTTAGCGAAATCCCAAAACCGGAATCGCTAAGGGGCCGGGGCGGATTCTGGCTGGAACTCGACGCCTTCCAAATTCATTTCGGCGCGGAGGACGGCATTGATCGAGCGAGGACCAAAGGACACGTTGCTTATCTGGTTACCGATCTCGACGGCTGGCGTAAAAAACTTGCCACAAACGGCTGCGATATTATCGCTGGCATTCCAATACCTAATATCAATAGGTTCGAGTTTCGCGATCCGTTCGGCAACCGTGTGGAGTTCTTAGAAAGGATATCTTAAACGCAGAGATCGCAGAGAAAATGACAAATTTGTAAGAAAAATCCGTTTTCTTATCACATTTGGCTCAACAAAACAAAAAATTTTCTTTTCCGCTCTGCGGTCTCAGTAATCTCTGCGTTAAAATGCTCTTTATGTCTTTCCCCGTATCAGACCACGTAGCCGCCATGAAAGGCTCGTCAACCCTCATCGCCGCCCAAATGGCCGGCGAAATGCGTGCCCAAGGCATCGACGTCATCGACATGTCGGTCGGCGAGCCCGACTTTGACACGCCGGAATTCATCAAAGAGTATGCGTGGGAGGGTCTTGAGAAAGGTTTGACAAAATACACAGCCACGGCGGGAACCGTAGACTTTCGCTCGGCGACAGTCGAATTTTACGCCGATCGTTTTGGTGCAAATATCACATCCGCCGAGGTTGCCGCGGCTTGCGGTGGAAAGCAGGCATTGTTTAATGCGGCTTGTACGCTACTAAATCCCGGCGACGATGTTCTCATACCAAAACCGTATTGGGTCACATTTCCTGAGATCATAACTTTCTGTCGGGCGAATAGCGTCTTTATCGAGACCGAGGAAACCGATTTTATCCTGACAGCCGATCAGGTTGCGTCTGCGATCACGCCAAAGACAAAACTGATCATCATCAACAGCCCAAGCAACCCCTCTGGCCGCGTGATTCCGCCAGACGAAATGCGGCGAATCGTCGAGGTCTGTGCGGCACGCAGTGTCTACGTAATGACGGACGAATGCTATCTGTTTTTCGCATATCCGCCGGCGGAACCGTTTTCGCTGGCATCGCTGCCGCCCGATCTGCGCGATTATGTCTGTGTTGCCGGCAGTTTTTCGAAAACCTACGCGATGACCGGCTGGCGCGTCGGTTATACGATCGCAAACGTCGAATGGACCAAAGCGATGGTCAAGCTACAGAGCCATTCGGCAACCCACCCGACGTCATTTGTTCAATACGCATGTGCAAAAGCCCTGCGCAATCCGAGTGAAACGCTCGCCGCAGTCAAAGCGATGACCGGCGAGTACGAACGTCGCCGCGATTGGCTCATACCGGCATTAAACGAGGTTAACGGATTCAAATGCGCAATGCCTGAGGGTGCGTTTTACGCGTTTGCGGATGTTCGCGGATTGCTTGGCGAGAAATATGCGAGTTCAGCGGCCGTCGCCGACGCTTTGTTAAAGGAAGCTCACATCGTCGTCACCGACGGGGCCGGATTCGGCGCGGATGGATTCTTACGGATATCGTACGCGACATCGATGGAAAATCTGGAAAAAGCCGTCGCTGCGATGAAAGGAATGTTCGGCGTCAAAATGGTAGCGGCCGGATAGGAGATGCGCGAATAAGAATTAGGAAAACAACCCCTTAATGCACGACACGTTTATAATTCAATTTCAACTCGCCAAAATTTACGATAAGGGCCAATCGATTCTCAGATACTTTCAGGTAATTTAGAGCCTAAGCGAGGTCTTCCTCAGCGATTCCACTTTTCCCTTTTACTTCCAGTATCACCTGGTCAAAAACAACAAAGTCCGCATAAAACTTATGTGGTAAAATGGTGTTCTTGTAATTGACCACATATTCTTTTTCCCTTTCGTAAAGAATTCCGGCACTCCGAAATTCAAACTCCAGGGCGTCTTTGTAAACTATCTCAAGAAAGCCCGGTCCAAGATTGTTGTGTACCTCCATGCAGATACCGATGATCTTGTAAGCTTCGTCCTCTAGGATCAATTCCATAAGAATTTTGCCTCAAATGCAGGAATAGAATTAGCCACGAATGCACGAATAAAGAAGAATTCTAGGAGAACAGGTTGTAATTTTGGTTCTATTCGTGCATTCGTGGCTAATCTTCTCTCATCCGCCGGTCATCATCAGACCGATGTCCTCGGTCGAGGTAGTTTTAGGATCGACCCCGCCGACGATCTTGCCCTCGCGAATGACGAGCAGGCGGTCAGCAAGAGCTGTAACCTCTTCTAATTCAGCAGATACGAGCAAAACGGCGCTTCCGGCGTCACGCAGGCCGATGAGCTTGCGGTGGATAAATTCGATCGCGCCGATATCGACCCCGCGGGTTGGCTGCGACACGAGCAGGAGCTTTGGCTTGAGGTTAAATTCACGGCCTATGATTAGCTTTTGTTGATTACCGCCCGAAAGCGATCTGGCGGGAAGGTCGGGATTTGGCGGTCGAACGTCGAAATTTTCGATGATCTCGCGAACGCGTTTGTCGATAACGGCGCTGTTCATAAACCCGGCGGTTTCGACAGGCGGCCGATAGTGTACGCCGAGGATCGAGTTTTCCGCAAGGTCCCAATGGAGCAGCAGGCCGCGTTTATGGCGGTCTTCGGGAATGTGGGCGATGCCCAGTTCCTTGAGTTCGCGAGCCGAGCGGTTTGTAATGTCTTTCCCGTCAAACTCCACATTTCCGCCGGACGCTTTCACCAACCCGGAAAGTGCCTCGACGAGTTCGGTCTGTCCATTGCCTTCGATACCGGCGACACCGACGATCTCACCGGCCCGTACCGTAAACGAAACGTCTTTCACTGCGGGGCCGTTCTTGCCACTAACAGTCAGATTTTTGACGTCAAGCACTGTGGCCGCCGGTTCGGCATTAGTCTTTTCAACTCTTAACAGCACATCGCGTCCGACTATCATGCGCGCCAGATCTTTCGCGCTCGTTTCCGGAGTTTTGACATTGCCGACAGATTTGCCGTCACGCATAACGGTCACCTCATCGGAGATCGCCAGCACCTCTTCGAGCTTGTGCGTGATGATGATGATCGTCTTGCCCTGCTCTTTCATGCGGCGCAGGATTCCAAAAAATTCTTCGACCTCTTGCGGCGAGAGCACAGCGGTTGGTTCGTCCAGGATCAGCAATTTCGCGTCACGGTAAAGCGCTTTGAGCAGCTCGACCCGCTGCTGCTGGCCAACGGACATATCCTCGATATATGAGTCGGGTTTCACACCCAGACGCAATTCGTTCGAGAGGGCAAGAATGTCACGGTTTGCCTTTTCGAGATCGAGATTCGCGGCCGAGCCCGTCTCCGCACCCAAAATAATATTCTCCGCTGCGGTCATCGTATCGACCAGCATAAAATGCTGATGAACCATGCCGATGCCGAGAGCGATGGCATCGTGCGGATTCTTGATCGAAACGACATTGCCGTCCACCAATATCTCGCCGCTGTCGGCGTTATAAAAGCCGTAGGCGATACGCATGATCGTCGATTTACCTGCGCCGTTCTCACCAACGATTGCATGGATCGTGCCTTTTTCAACTTTTATCGAAACGTTGTTGTTGGCTACAACGTTTCCAAACGTCTTGGTAATATTTTTCAGCTCTAGCATCATTTATTTTGCCGCCATCGCGTCTGTCACCTTGATCTCGCCGGCGATGATCTTTTTCTTGGCTTCCTCGGCTTTGGCGATCACATCGTCGGGGATCAGGCCTTTGTTAAAATCGTCCATCGCGTAGGCTACGCCATCCTTGTCGAGACCGAAGACGTGAAAGCCGCCCTCGAATTTGCCGCTCAAAACCTCTTTCACAACATCGTAAACCGCGTTGTCCACCCGCTTTACCATCGAAGTTAGCACGAAGCCCGGCTTGACGCCGTTTTGGTCGGAATCGACGCCGATGACAAATTTGTTCGCTTCGCCCAGCCCGTTTTTGCCATATTGCTCGACCGCGTCGAACGCCCCGAGGCCCGAATTGCCGGCCGCCGTGAATATAATGTCCGCGCCTTTTTCGATCTGCGCGAGCGATAGTTCCTTGCCCTTGCCGGGATTATTCCATGCTCCGTCGGTAACGCCGACGTAGTTATCGATGACCTTGATATTTGGATTTACCGATTTGGCCCCTTCGGCATAGCCTGTCTCAAATTTGTGGATAAGCGGAATGTCCATGCCGCCTAAGAAGCCCAGAACGCCGGTCTTCGATTTCGACGCCGCGATCATCCCGACGAGATACGATCCCTCATGCTCGCGGAAAACGAGCGACGCCACATTTTTCTTCGGCGTTTTGCCGTCGTCCTCAAATATAACGCCGTCAACGATCGCAAATTTGATATTCGGATAATCGGTCGCGACCTTTTGCATGATCGGGCCTTGGGCAAACCCGATGCCGATTATAAGGTCAAAACTCTTTTCCGCAAACGCCCTCATCGCCGGTTCGATCGATGTCGGGTTCCCCGGCTCGACATCGTAGAGACAGATATCGAGATCTTTCTGAGCACGCTTGACGCCTTCCCACGCCGCCGCGTTAAACGACCGGTCGTTCTTGCCGCCGATGTCAAAAACGATGCCGACCTTGATCTTACAGCCTTCGCGTTTCGCCTCGGCGCGGTTCGCGCACGACGAGATAATCAGGCACCATAACGTTAAACTCAGAGCCAACAATACGTAACGAAGTTTCATAACCGTTTAGACCGTCGCCTTTATCAATTTGGTTGTCCTGGGGATTTCCTTGGTTATTTTATATGCATTTTGCAGTTTTTCACTAATAGAATCAGCCTGCTTTTTGCCTCGGCAATACACGACGCCGAGGGTCTCGCCTTTTCGTACGGTGTCGCCGATCTTTTTCTCGCACGCATAGCCGACCGCGTGATCGACGCCGTCCTCGGCCCTTACGCGGCCGCCGCCGATGTCACAGACCGCTCGGCCGACCGCAAACGTATCGATCTCGGAGACATAGCCGGTCGCGGCAGAGATTATCGGCATTTCGGTCAGGCGTTTGGCAAGCAGCGTTTCCGGCTTATCGCAGATCTTCGGATCGCCGCCTTGTAATTCGATATTTCGCCTAAATTTATCCAATGCCTCGCCGGAATCCAAAACATTTTGAATTTTTAATTTTGCATTTTGAATTGTCCGTTCGATACCGCACTGCACAAGCATATTCGCCGTCAACTCAAGCGAAAGATCAAGCGTCGGCATCATCGACGGATCCGCTTCGTTGCGAAGGATTTTGACACACTCGTAAACCTCAAGAGCATTGCCAACAAACTTGCCAAGTGGCTGGCTCATGTCGGTGATCAACGCCTGCGTGTTAACTCCAAAAGCCTTGCCTGTCGAGCATAATTCCTCAGCCAGTTTTTTGGAATCGGCAAATCTCTGGATAAACGCACCGGAGCCAGTCTTAACGTCAAGGACAAGGGCATCGAGCCCTTCGGCGAGTTTCTTGGACATTATCGAAGCAACGATCAGCGGTATGTAAGGAACCGTCGCGGTTGCGTCCCGCAGCGCGTAGAGCTTTTTATCGGCCGGTGCGATCTGTTTTGTTTGGCCGATCAGCCCGAAGCCGCATTCTTTCATTACCTTTTTAAGTTTTGCGAATGAAAGGTTTACGTTATAGCCGGGGATCGATTCGAGCTTGTCTAGCGTGCCACCGGTATGGCCTAGACCGCGACCCGAAACCATCGGAATCGCGATGCCGCATGCCGCGGCGAGCGGGGCAATGATCAGCGAGGTCTTATCACCGACGCCGCCTGTCGAGTGTTTATCCGCCTTCGGGGCGTCGATATCGGAGAAATCCATGATCGTCCCCGAATTGAGCATCGAGCTTGTGATCGCATATTGCTCTCGCCGGTTCAACCCGCGAATGAACATCGCCATCACCAATGCCGTGATCTGATAATCGGCCCAACTGCCGTCACAGACGCCGTCGATAAAGATGCTGATCTCGGCGTCGGACAACGCTTTGGCGTCACGTTTTTTTGCGATTATTTCCTGTGGCCGCATATATTAAGACATTCTACCGCAGAGTCCGCTGAGAACGCAGGAAAAGACATAAGTAACCACAGTTAGACACAGATAAAACACAGATTCATCTAATTCCTATCGGGTGTTAATCCGTGTTCATCTGTGGTTTCAATTCTTTGAAATAAGAACAACAACTTCGGCCCGGACGGCCCGTTGTTCGCCCACCGCATCGACAGTTTCACCAGTCTTTGCCTTGACGCTGACTTGATCGATGTTGATATCGAGTACGGTCGCGATATTTGCCCGCATTTGATCGATGTGGGGACGGAGCTTTGGTTTTTCGAGGTCGATGACCGCGTCGAGATTGGCGACCGAGTAGCCACGCTGCTTGATCAGGCCATGCGCGTAAAGCAGGAACTGCGAGCTTTCCGCATTTCGCCAGCGTTCCTCGTCATTTGGAAAATGGATCCCGAGGTCGCCAAGCGCCAATGCGCCGAGCAAAGCATCGGTCGCCGCATGCATCAACACATCGGCATCCGAATGTCCATCGGCCCCTAGCTCGGAATCGATCACAACGCCGCCCAATACAAGCGGCCTTCCAACGGTCAATCGGTGAATGTCTGTGCCAAAACCTATTCGCTGCATAAGTCAGAACCGCCTGCGTAAGCGGGCGGCAAAAGTGGTAAACAAATCTGCTGTAGCCAGATGACGCAACGACATTGCGTTCACTCCGCCCGCTTACGCAGGCGGTTCTGACAAGATGGCTTCCGCCAAAACGATATCGTCAGGCCGGGTGATCTTGATATTACGTGAACTCCCCTCAACGATCGATATCTCGACGCCAATTTTCTCGACCAGGTAGCATTCGTCGGTGACATCGTCGGTCATCTCGGCGGCGTCAAAAGCCGCTTTTATAATATCGTAACGAAACGCTTGCGGTGTCAACGCTCTGCGTAACCGCGTGCGATCGACCGTGCCGGCGATCTTGTCGCCGTCGATCTCCTTGATCGTATCCGTAACCTCGGCAACCAGACACGCGGCTCCGGTTTCCATAGCTTTTTCGATCGTGCGGGTGATCTCATCGACGGTGACCAGCGGCCTTGCTCCATCGTGAACTGCGACGATGTTGGCTTTTGCGGGCTCGATTTTACTAAGTCCGCTTCTAACGGACGAAGCCCGCGTTTTGCCGCCGGTCGCAACCGATTTCAGCTTCTTTATCGCAAGATGGCCATTCAAATTAGCAAATGCGCGGCAGCCATCGAGCGACAGAACGAGTATGATCCCATCCACCGCCGGACAAGCCTCAAATCGCTCTAAGGTATGTATTATTAATGGTTTCCCGAGGATCTCGATGAATTGCTTGGGCTGAGAGGCGGAAAATCTTGATCCCGATCCGGCGGCGACTATGATGGCGATGTTCATATCAGTAGGCAGTAGCAACTGGCAGAAGGCAGAAACGTCGTGAACTGCCTATTGCGTCGTGCCGCTGCCTAGTGTCATTCGATCTCTTCGATGATCGTCGACTGACGAAGTTCGCGAGTTGCCTTGCGAAAACCGAGCGAACGCGAATCGTGAATTGAAAAACTCTCGGATGTCGTCGTTGCAGTTGTCGATGTCGAAGCGGCTTCTTCTTTCTCTTCCCATAGCCGGCCAAAGATCATCTTGCCCGCCGTCGTTTGAAGGACGCTTGTTACCGCAATATCGGCCGTTTTGCCGATCAGCTTTCGGGCGTTGTCGACGACAACCATAGTTCCGTCATCGAGATACGCCACGCCCTGATTGTATTCCTTGCCTTCTTTGAGGATGAAGACACGCATCGCTTCGCCGGGCAAAACGACCGGTTTCAAGGCGTTCGCTAGCTCGTTGATATTGAGCACCTCGACGCCGCGAAGCTGCGAGACCTTGTTCAAATTAAAATCGTTGGTGACGATGACCGCGTCGAGCTGCATTCCGAGTTCGATCAACTTAAGGTCGACTTCCTTGACCGCCGGAAAATCGGTTTCGACGATCTGCACGTCGAGCTTACTGTTATTCCTGAGCCGCTGGAGCATGTCGAGGCCGCGGCGTCCACGTTGGCGTTTCGAAGAATCCGGCGAATCGGCGACCTGCTGCAATTCTGCCAAAATAAAATTTGGAATAATCAGCGATCCGCCAAGAAATCCGGTTTCGGCTACATCAGCAATACGTCCGTCAATAATTACCGAAGTATCGAGGATCTTAAAATCATGCTTGACGCTCTTGTCGCTGAAGATACCTCCCAGGGCCGAAAGATCGATGTAATCTCCCTTCGCCGCACCAACCATCAACCCGATATAGCCCATAAAAAAGGCCAGCGCGATGGTCAAAAACGTCTGCATTTCGGCCGAAACCGCGGCTTCCTTTTGAATCGAGATCAAAACACCGATCAGAAATGCCCCGGTAATCCCGAGGATCGATCCGACCGCCGCTCCGATCAGCGTTTTTAACGACGCTTTGCGGACCCGCATTTCAAATCCGATGATTATCAGGCCTACCGCTGCACCGAGTATCGCCGACAACACTCGCCGCGTCTGCTCGTCGCTAAACGCACTGATGCCAAATCGCTGAGTTCGCTCAAACGGATTAAGCAGGTAGCCCAAAAGTATGAGCATGCCCATAAACGCGATCCTTAATATGAGAATATCCCACTTCATCGTTTTGAGATTTTACCACGAAAGCCGCCTGAGCGGTAAGAGCGGGTCGGACATTCCGGTTTCATTCATCCGCCAAAGCCGCGTGGGTGCTGTTCGTCGCTTTACAAAGAAACGGTGATTCGATCCCCGATTTCAGACAATACTCAGGTCTGTTGTATTCTTCTTAAACGAAATGGCAAAACAACCTGCAACAATTTTCGTCTGCCAAAATTGCGGCAGCCAGTCACGCAAATGGCTCGGCCAGTGCCCCGATTGTCAGGAGTGGAACACGCTGGTCGAGGAACGCTTTCGGCCGACTGCTGTGGCGTCGGCAGCGAACAACTTTTCGTCACGATTCGCCGCTGCATCGCCTGTCGCCTACGGCGAGATCGAATCACAGGACGACGCCCGAACATCATCCGGCATTGATGAGATGGACCGTGTGCTGGGCGGCGGCATCGTCGCCGGTTCGCTGGTGCTGATAGGTGGTGCTCCGGGCATCGGCAAATCCACGATCGTAATCCAAATGGCCGACAAGCTTGGCCGAAACGGCACGAAAGTTCTCTATGTTTCCGGCGAAGAGTCTGAGCGTCAGATCAAGATGCGTGGCGAACGGCTCGGCGTTGAGGCCGAAAATCTTTTTCTTATGCCCGAAACCAATCTCCAATCGATCCTTGCTGAAACCGATAAACTAAAGCCCGATTTCGTCATCGTCGATTCGATCCAAACAGTTTTCAGCGAAAAGATCGAATCGGCGCCGGGCAGCGTTTCGCAGGTTCGCGAGGTAGCGGCGCAGTTCATGATGTTTGCGAAACAGACCGCGACGCCAGTGTTCCTGACCGGCCATGTTACTAAAGAGGGATCGATCGCCGGACCGAAAACACTTGAGCATATTGTCGATACGGTCCTTTATTTCGAAGGCGACCGCCATCATAATCACCGCATAATTCGCGCGACGAAAAATCGATTCGGAGCGGCAAACGAGATAGGCGTTTTCGAGATGACAAATGCGGGACTGATCCCAGTAGGCAATCCGTCCGAGCTTTTCCTACAGGAACGCCCCGAAAACGCGACCGGCTCGGTCGTCACCGTCTGTATGGAAGGTACGCGGCCAATGCTGATCGAGGTACAGGCATTGGTGAGCGGGACGAAATTCGGAACAGGACGGCGAATGACGCAGGGCTTTGACCAAAACCGCACTTCACTGCTGATCGCCGTGCTCGAAAAGCAACTCGGCTTCCAACTCGCCGGCGACGACGTTTTCGTGAACATCGCCGGCGGCATCGAGGTTGACGAACCGGCGGCTGATCTGGGCGTCATCGCGGCGATCGCGTCAAGCTTTCGCAATCTGCAGGTCCCGCCCGAAACCGCCGTCTTCGGCGAGGTGGGCCTAACCGGCGAAGTCCGCGGCGTCCTCCAGGCCCAAGCCCGCGCCCGCGAAGCCCAAACGCTTGGGTTTAAGAAATTAATCCTGCCGGAATCGAATAAGAAAGGTTTGGAGAAACTGCTGGGTATACGCGTCGTTGGCGTGAAAAATCTTGAGCAAGCGATGGATGAATTGTTTTGATTTACTCGTTTTAGGCGGCGAGTTTTTCTTTCACTCTCACGATTTCAACTTCTACGAGCGGAATTCTCAAACCGGATTCCATAGCCGTTTGGAGCCATAAGTCTTCAACAATTTCCAGTTCCGCAATTGCCTCGTCTAAAGTTTCGCCTTGGGCGAGACAGCCTTTGAGCGCCGGGATTTCGCCTACGTAGCCACCTTCAACTGCCGGATACATTACAAATGGATATTTAACTTTGTTCATTTTCTTCAACGATCTCGATTACGCGTTTTACATACTCAACTTTTACTCTGTTATGATGCACTGGCAGGACAAATATGATGTCGTCCTTCTTAAAAACATGATGACTGCCGGAAATGCGTTCTAGCTGAAATAACCGAGACTCAAGTAAATTCCTTACTTGATCAAAAGTAACGTTATTAGGACTCTGTTTTAACTTTTGGAGAAGTTTTCCACGCTTGCTCACATTCAAAGACTACCACGTCAATTGCCTTTTCGACATGTTTCTAATCTTAATCAAAACCATCATCCCCCGCCATGATGCGTTGGAGCACGGCGTCGCGTTTTTGCCGGATGTCGAGTATGCGCGGCGACGGGTCGTCTTCCGCGAATGTCGGCGGCTGTGTAAAGGGGTCGATCTGTAGCGGCACGCCCTCGACTTCGAGTTTGTTCGCGATGATCTGGGTAATAAGTTCCTGCTCAAACTGGCTAATATCGAGAAACCGTACGCCGATGCCGGTGTGCTCAAAGCGGTACAGGGCCTTGCAATGCAGCGGCAGGTAATTTTTGTTCGGCAGCTCGATCTCCATGCGAAACTCGTCGCCGATCAGAATATTCTCTTCCCAACTGGTAAAACAACCGCCGATGCTGATCTGCTCAAGCCGCGTCTCCTGCTTTTCACCAAATTTCGAATAGATGATCGCCGGAATATCGAGCGAGAATCGTATATGTTGTCTTTGATTTATAGACATTTTTCTATGTAGCCGGAAAACAAGGTGAAGACTACTTCCCCCTAATATTCTAACTATTATTAATGAACCGGCGCAATAGTTAATGCAGAAGCCCGCGCGTAAGCAATGGCGTAACATTCAACCTCCGTGTTACACCCTTTGCTCACCCGCGGGCTTCTGCAAAAAAAACCGCCCCTCAAGAGCGGTTTCATAAGCATCTATAATCCGTACTTAGTTATTCGCGGCTTCGCTTTTCGCGCAATGCGTGTTGAATGCGTCGAGCAGCGCCTGGGCGATCATTGCCGGCGGGCGGCCTTCGAGGTCGCGGCGTTCGAATAACTGGACGAGTTCGCCATTTTTCAGAAATCCAATCGCGGGCGACGACGGCAAGTAGCCCGTGAAATATTCGCGGGCCGTTTCGGTTGCATCGATGTCGGCACCGGCAAATACGGTGATCGAGCGGTCCGGTTTATTTGGAGAATTGGCAAGAGCCATCGCGATGCCGGGCCGCACACCGCCGGCCGCGCAGCCGCAAACCGAATTGACGACGACCATCAGCGTGCCGTCCGTACCCTTAACCGCTTCGTCGACGGCCTCAGTGGTTTTTGCTTCTTCGATCCCAAGCTGTGCCAGCTCGGCACGCATTCCGTGGATCATTATTTCTGGATATGGCATAAGTATTCCTCAGTAAAATTTCAATGATCAGATTCAAAACCTGATATTAATGTAAAGTATTATGTACGGCGCGAAATAAGTCAAGCAAGTGCGGCAGCACTGGCAGTGCGGTCGACCAGTTTGCCCTACGCCTCCCAAACATCTAAAATCAAACTTTACACAAAATAAAATGGCCATTGAGATCGAGAAGAAATATCGCATTGACAAGAAGCTGCTGGTCGAATTGACGGCCAAATTGGGCGAAATGGGCGCCGAGTTTTCGAGCGAGGTTTTTGAGGAAAATTACCTCCACCGCGGCGGCGTCCTCGACGAGCGAAACGCCGTCCTCCGGCTGCGAAAGACCAACGAAAAAACCATTTTCACCTACAAGGAAAAGGTCGTCAACGAGAGCGATTTTAAGCATCAGATCGAATTTGAGACTGAGGTTTCAAATGTCGAGGCGACTGAAAGCATCATCGAAAAGCTCGGCTACAAGCTGGCCGTCATTTACGAAAAACACCGCAAAACCTGGCATCTGGGCAAGGTCGAGGTCGTGCTCGACGAGCTTCCATTTGGCTATTACATGGAGATCGAAGGTGCGGTCGATGATATTATCGAGGCCGAAAAACTACTCAGCATCGAGCATCTAGAGACCGAAACACGCGGCTATCCGCGGCTCACGCTTAAATACGGCAAGCAGATCGAAGGTGTTGTCGAATCAAGATTCGACAAAACAAAAGCGGCCTAAACGAACGAATCGACACCGACAAAATGCATCTGCGAGTCGAAACCGCCGTCAGTGCGGTTTGCGAGCCGTTTGTAGCTTCCGTCCGACTGCAAGATTCGGGCGTTGATCTCGTCCTTCAGATAGATCGCCAAAACTCTTTCTTTTAAATATTTCTTGATATCCGGATCGAGAATCGGCGTCACGACCTCGACCCGACGGTCAAAGCTGCGGTGCATCAGGTCTGCGCTGCCGATATAAATTTCCTCCGTTTCGCCGCCGCCATTTGCAAAATAAAAGATTCGGCTGTGTTCGAGAAACCGTCCGATGACCGAACGGACGCGAATATTGTCCGAAAGCCCTTTGATACCGGGCCGCAACGCACAAATACCACGAATTATCAGGTCGATCTCGACGCCGCTCTGTGACGCCTCGTACAATGCGTCGATCAACTCAACATCGGTGATGCTGTTTGCCTTAATAGTAATGCGGGCTTCCTTGCCGGCCTCTTTGTGTTTTTTTTCCCGGCGGATCAGAGCGAGCAGACGCTCACGAAGATTGAGCGGTGCGACGATCAGGCGTTTGTATTTATCCTGCTGCGAGTAGCCGGTGAGGAAATTAAACAGGCTCGACGCGTCCTCACCGATCTCCTCGTCTGCGGTCAGCAAGCCGAGATCGGTGTATATCCGCGAAGTGACGCCGTTGTAATTGCCGGTCGCGAGATGCACATATCGATTGAGCTTGTCTTTTTCGCGGCGGACGACGAGCAGCACTTTCGAGTGCGTTTTGAGCGTGCTGATGCCGTAAACGACGTGGACGCCCTCGTTCTCAAGCCGCCGCGCCCACTCAATATTATTCTCTTCGTCAAAACGCGCTTTCAGCTCAACGAGTGCCGTCACCTGTTTGCCCAGACGGCTTGCACGCACCAACGAGGCTACGATCGGCGAGTCTTTTCCAGTGCGGTATAGGCAGATCTTGATGGCCTGAACATTCGGGTCGTCCGCCGCCTCGGCAATAAAATCGCTGACGCTGCTGAACGAATTGTACGGGTGATGGAGCAGCACATCGTGCCGTTTGATGACGTCGAAAATGCTCTCCTTTTTCTGTAGCGAGATCGGCAAAACGGTCGCGATCGGCTTTTCCTTTAAGCGCGGCCGGTCTAGCCCGTAGAGCTGCATGAGGTCGGGAATGTCGACAAAACCTTCGATCCGGTCAATATCTTCGTCGGCCAAACCCGTACCCGCGGCAAGCAGTTTGACCATTTTTTCCGGCATGTCCGAGGCGATCTCAAGCCGGACGGCAAAGCGGTCGCGGCGACGCTGCAGTTCGCGTTCGAGCGTCCGCATCAGATCGCCGGCCTCGTCCTCGCGAAGTTCAATGTCAGCGTCGCGCGTCACACGGAACAGAAACGCCTCGCTCGTCTTCATGTTCGGGAACAGCTCGTAAACATTGGCGGCGATCACCTCCTCGAGCAAAGCGTAGCGGCCATTTTTTTCGTTGATCGGTATAAGTCGCGGCACCGATGGCGGTAGTTTGATCCGCGCAAATCGTTTTTGGCGGAATAAATGCTTGAGATTCGGCTGCGTCACGGCACGGTTTGGTTCGATGAACAGACCGAGATTGACGCTCAGATTAGACACGTACGGAAAAGGGTGGCTCGAGTCGACCGATTGGGGCGTTAAGATCGGGAAAAGGTTGTTGTGAAAGTACTTATCGAGCAGTTTTTTCTCTTTCGTATTCAGGCTCGCGTACGATTCGATCGTAATTCCGGCCGATTGTAACGCCGGAAAGACGCTTTCGCGAAGATACGCCGCCTGCTTCTTCCGCATCGGCCGAAGACGCTTATAGATCTCTTCGAGCTGCTCCGAGGCCGTCATTCCGTCGGCCGACAGATCACCCACGCCCTCGGCGATCTGCTCCTTGAGCCCGGACACCCGAATCATGAAAAATTCGTCAAGATTGGTCGAAAAGATCGAGAGAAACTTTAGCCGTTCGAGCACCGGCAGGCTGTCGTCGGTCGCCTCATCGAGGACGCGGCGGTTAAATTCGAGCCAGCTGCATTCGCGATTAAAAAGCAGCCGCCAGTCGGTCTCGATAATATTGGGAGGTTTCGTTTCCGGGGCGGGCGATGATTTCTTTGTTTTCGAAGCTGTTAGCGTCATGTTGAGCGGGCTAGATTATATGCGAATAGGCGGCTGGGACAAAGTAAATCGATGTTACATTTTCGCCTGTCTGACCGATCCTAACGCAGTATCCTGATCCGACGCGGCTCGTCACCGTCGCCCTCGATGAATATTTTTATGGTCTTATTGGCGATCGCGTGGCCGCCAAGCCTGTCCGCCCACTCGATGATCGTCACTGCCCGCTCGTTCTCAAGTATCTCATCGAGCCCAACCGCATCCGCCGCATCGTCCGGCCCGTCAAGCCGCCATAGATCAATATGATAGACGTCGAACGTCGCCGTTTTATAAAGATTTACCAGCGTAAAACTCGGACTCGTCACCTCATCAATATCAAAATCAAGCGCATCGAGAATACCCTTGGTCAGCAAAGTCTTCCCCGCCCCAAGCCCGCCGTAGAGCAGCACAACATCGCCGCCCGCCAGCGTACGGCCAATATCCTCACCGAGTTGGAAAGTATCGTCGGGCGAGCCGAAAACGGAATCCATATTAGATGAGAAATTCATAAAACAGATAGCTGACAGCTATTAGCTAACGGCTATTAGCTGATCACAACCCGCCGCGTCGATCTAACCTCTCGACTTCAGTGAATCGAATGCGTCGACAAGACATTCACGCACATCCGACGCCGTCATTACCCGTTTGCCATAGTTCCGCTCGGCAATATCGCCCGCCATTCCCGCGACATAAATCGCAGCGACGACCGTCTCAAAGATATCGATGTTGAAGTTAACCGCTTGAGCCGCGAAACCCGCGAGAATACCCGTCAGCGTATCGCCGTTCCCCGCTTTGCCGAGACCCGAATTCCCTGTCGGATTAACCACCACCCGGCCGCCCGGCTCACCGATCAACACCCGCTCGCCTTTAAGGACGAGAATTACATTATGCTTCTGAGCAAAATCGCGGACGGCGGCGACGCGGTCTTTGATCGCGTCTTTGTCGTTCGTGCCGAGCAGCCGCATGAATTCGCCTTCGTGTGGGGTTAGGATCAGTGGCTGTGACGAACTTGAATCTGCGCCATCGTTGCCCTTACTCACGTGCGGGCTACTGACACGCAGGCTACCGACACACTCCGCGAATGGCGATAAAAGATTGAGGGCGTCCGCGTCAACGATCATCGGCTGCTGCCGGTTTTCGATCACCTTTTGGACAAACTTTTTAGTGCTCCCATCCTGCGAAATTCCGCTGCCGATAGCCACTGCATCAGCCTTTTCAAGCAGATCGCCGATCTCGTCAAATGCTGCTTCCGAGATCGATCCGTTTTCGGTCTCAGCAACGCCGCGAACCATAACCTCAGGCAGAACCCGCGACGCAACCGAATCCTTAGACGATCTCGGTGTTACAATCGTCCCCAAACCAACACCAGAACGCATCGCCGCACTCCCGCATAACACCGCTGCCCCCGAATAGTTCTCCGACCCAGCGATCAGCAACGCGTGGCCGCGTTTGTTTTTGTACGAATCGCTCGAATAGGTGGTGTTTTCCAACCAATCAGCTGCATCCACACGGTCTGAAAGGTAGAGTCCGGAGGACTGCGCTTCGATCAATTCTTGCGGTGAACCGATATCTTCTATGTAAAGTTCCCCGTTGACATCGCATGAGGGTGGTAAGATGTTGGCGACTTTAGGAGCAGTAAAGGTGACCGTAGCATCCGCTCGCAATGCCTCAGCCAAATGGTTGGGCAAATCGGCATCCAGCCCGGACGGAAGGTCTACAGATATGTAAATGAGCCTTTTATGAATTCGCTTCCATTCATTGAGAATTTTTATTTGCTCAAGGAAAAATCCATCCAGCTTTCTCGTAAGTCCCGTTCCGAAAAGCGCATCCGCCAAGACGTCTGCAACATCGTAGTCCGAGTTGTCCATCCATTCATCAACGCCGTGATCGTCCAACTCGGCTCTAAACTCTTTAAACGTCAAACCCTGCAATGAAAGTAGACGTTCAAAATTGATTCGTGCATTGCCCTTGGTTTCAGCAACACTTCCGAAAAGTTCAACGGAAACATCTGCCCCGCCCTCTGACAAAAGGCGTCCAAGGGCCGCACCATCGCCGCCGTTGTTGCCTTTGCCGCACAGGACGAGGATCGATTTGCCTTTGACCGAGCCGCCGAGTTTTTCAGTGATGACGCGGGCGACGGCGTGGGCGGCGTTTTCCATCAACAGGATCGACGGAATGCCGTACCGCTCGGTCGTCAGGCGGTCAACCTCGCTCATTTGGGCGGCTGTCAGAACCTTTTGCATTGCTATCTAATCTATCACAGAGGTTTTGCCCACGAAACACGCGAAAAGACGCGAAAATTAGATCTTTTTATTTCGCGTCTTTTCGCGTGTTTCGCGGGCAAAAATAAAAAAGCCCGCATTGCTTCGCAGACAATGCGGTTAAAGTTTGATTGGAGATCGTGAATAGAATTCCAGCCTGCCCACCGCGACCAAATATTTGCCGCTGTGCTCGTACATGCTTTACTTCCGTTCATTTAAAACAAACGTTCATTGGCTAACCGATTCCACAAAAAATGGTGATCCCGGGTGGATTCGAACCACCGGCCTTTCACTTAGGAGTCCGTTAGAAGCGATACCATACTATATCATAGATATTCATAACATCCGATTTTACGCTTAAAACTCCTTTATTTTCAGCACTTATTAACTAAATCCGTGTGAACTTGATATCATGCGATAGCATAAATTACCATAGAAGCTCTATATAATGAACCCCAAAAACTGGACAGGTGGTTAAGGTGGAAAAAGGTTATAAGATTGCGGTAAAAGAGCAATATGACGAGCATCAAGAACCGGAAGAATTATAAGTCGGAGTTTAAGG
>JBBRPZ010000032.1:0-37466 GCA_038227175.1 Pyrinomonadales bacterium
CTTCGAAAGCGTCGATCAGATAGACCAGCGTTCCAAACGCAAAGCCTAGTTCGAACGCGATGCCTTCCAACTCCGGGTGTCCAATATGTCGAACACCCTCACGAAAGAAAAAGCCCGTCGTTTGAGCAGTGGGAAAAGCCAGATCATTCAGAGACACTGCGCCCTTTTCGCGCAATTCCTGGGATTCGAAGATGGTTCTGATCTCGTCGAGCGGAAACCAATATTTTTTTAAGAATTGCTCAAGCTTTAGAAAATCTTGGGAATATAGACGCTGGGCCCATCTGTGCTCAATCCCCAGTAGTAAAACTATAACATCATGCCGGGGTTCCGGCGCGTCTCCCGGGTTCCATAATCTTAAGATTGATTTGCCGCGGGAGACGCCACCTTAGCCATTAGTGACGCCCCTGAAACATTTGATTGGCCTACGCAAATTATGCCGGAATTTTTGACTGCTCTTCGCGGCTCCAGAAGCGATGCTTCGCGATGTCGGCGATGAAGTTCGCGATCACACTTTTACCCGAGGCAACAACGCCTTCTGCATTAGCGTCAACAAATGTTCTCATCAATAAGTCAGCTCCGTCGCCGGTTGCCGCAATGGGTTTGCAGTGTTTGTATGCTTCGTTGACGAAATGAATCGCTTCAGGTTGATCGGCGAGACCTTTGCCACCGGCGATAAACACGGCGCCGTAAACAACCGAAGTGGCGAGAAAGAAGGCTTCATCAACTTTTATAGGTGTTCCGTCTACGGCGTTAATAGTTCCAAGTTTTGGAGCGATCAATTTTGCCTTTGCACCCCCCCTTTTCCAAAGCGGCTTTTATTGCCGAGATTGCCCTGCCATCCACTCCGTCTGCAGCAAGAATGGCGATACATCTTGTCTTGATAGAGTTCTTTACGGTATTTGCCATGCTTAGAGCTTCGGAACGCTCCAGCGACGATGTGACCTTGATAGGTTGATAATTCTTTGGGTTGGCATCGGCCGGGAATGAATGATTCATTATAGACTCAGACTTAGGAACGGCAATGCCAAGATTGTCTGCAACCTGTTTTGCGAGAGTCGTATCGACTTGCGAGAGGTTCGCAACCATTCTCGCCCTGATCCCCGGAGTCTGAACTTTACCAAGCTCAAAGCTGAAAGCATTGACGATATGATTTTTTTCGGGGTCCGACTGACTATTAAAAAACAAGGTCGCTTGACTGAAGTGATCGAAAAAGCTCTTGCTGCGCCCTCGGATCTTATTTGCGTCTATTCGCTCTTCGTGCGACTGAAATCCGCCGTCTGACATCATGGCCTGAAACGGACAGCCTCCGCCAATTGAGTTTGGCTCGTACGCTACTTTGCCGGTATCGATTGTGTGGCGACCAACGGCGTCGCGTTGATTGTTGTGAACGGGAGCAATCGAGCGGTTGATGGGGATCCCATGGAAATTTGGTCCCCCGAGCCGTGATAGTTGTGTGTCGGTGTATGAAAATAGGCGGCCCTGAAGCAACGGATCATTTGTAAAGTCAATACCTGAAACGACATGGCCGGGATGAAAGGCAACCTGTTCCACCTCCGCGAAGAAATTGTCAACGTTGCGATTGAGGGTCATCTTTCCAATACGCTGAACAGGAACAAGTTCTTCCGGGATCAATTTCGTAGGATCAAGAAGATCGAAGTCGTATTTATGCTCGTCCTGTTCCGGCACGGTCTGAACGCCAAGCTCCCATTCGGGAAAGGCGCCCGCGTCGATTGCTTCGGTGAGGTCGCGACGATGAAAGTCGGGGTCCTTGCCGGAGATGCGTGTGGCTTCGTCCCACGCGACGGAATGAACGCCAAGCAATGGTTTCCAATGAAATTTTACGAATGACGATTTCCCCGCTTCATTGATGAAGCGAAAGGTGTGAACGCCAAATCAGAACGGCGGCGACAGTATTTTTTTTGTGATCTTTCATTTTGAATCTTTTTATTATCTCATTTAAAGTCGATAGAAACATGGGGTCAACTCTGGTATCGATTTTCGGACGATATGACTACCCCCCTCCCTCAGAAGAAAAGTGCGGATTCCATTTTTTGCGGCAAGGTGCGTCGAAGATATTACATGCAAGACGCAGTCATTAAACTAGGGTCGACACTGATATTTTCACCGCAAGTTTGAAACGGTCTTAGGGAAAAGTTAATTGTAATGGATTGGAGTGGTGCTCCGCCGCTATTAGAGGTGGGGGATCAATTGACTTTAAGCCCCCCGCCCCTTAAGTCTCCTTGGCGACACAGGGGGGTTTGTGTGCCTGTTGTGTGCCAAGTCAGCCAAAATCGACCAAACCAGATGAAACGAAGACGAACAAAATCACCTCGATGGGTTGTCGTAACGGACGTGAGACAAGCTCAGAAAATCCAAGCAAAACCGTCTTCTAAGACTGCAAAACCTTTATTCATCGGTTCGATTCCGATCGCAAACTCCATATATACTGTCTAATAACAATAAATTACAAAAGAAACGAAAATTGACCAATTCCTCATTTCCCTTGCTTTTAAACAGAATCCCATCAACTCTTTTTCAGATTTCTCTTGCTCTTCCTTTGCGATTTATACATGTCACCACTAACTTCCCAATTCTGGCGCATCAATCTCATGTACCGTGATTTCGCGTGGAGCTTCGAACAGGCAAAAGCATCATTCCGGTTTGCCC
The DNA here is from genome assembly GCA_038227175.1 of Pyrinomonadales bacterium. Lineage (GTDB taxonomy): Bacteria > Acidobacteriota > Blastocatellia > Pyrinomonadales > Pyrinomonadaceae > OLB17. Next base: position 2,668 of record JBBRPZ010000032.1, read on the forward strand.
AAAAGAATTTGTCGCACACCTCGCATCGTCTGATTCTGGTGATACTGACATTTTGTATGGCCTCAGCCCAAGAGGATAACGAGAATTGAATTTCCCCAGAGGAAGTAATATGGATTTCGGCGGCCCGAACGAGGCGGCTCAGTCTTTCCGATAGCACTCGCTGAATTGCAGGGTATGAGAATTCGGGCTCCAACTCGTCCTTCTGCCTGACGGTATCAGCGAGCTTCGTTATTCCCTCGAGTAAATCCCGAATATCTTGAACGCGATGTAGGGCTTGTATATATGGAACATGAGTAGACAGGACCGCGGTCCACGGAACTTCATCGAAACTGGAAGAATCCGGACCGCCTGTTTCGGTCTCGAGACGACGTTTCCATTCGCGCTCAGCGTGCTTTTCCTGCTGTCTCGAATACGCATAATCTTCGCCTTTGTAACCGTAATCGACTAGGAAATTAGCTATCGAAGAGCTATCTAGCCTATATAGTGTATTGTATTCTTCCTCAGTAATCTGTTCATCCAGCTCCATGTCGTACAGCTTGTCCAGAGCGTGGGCGTCGTTATTAATCCAGTATTCCACACTGTCGTCATGGATAAATTCATCTACTTCCGGACTAAATAGCAGTTCGTGTTTGAGTGCATCCGGCAACTCTCTAAAGGTCTCGTACCAATACTGATAGGTAGGCACTCCTCTCTCAAGGGCTAGCGTCAAATCAAATCGAAAATCGATCGGAAGAAGATTCGCAACACGAATCATTTCGGCCAGCGAATCATTGCAGGCAAACTGCCGCCTGCTCTTCCGCGCTTTCTTTAATTGTAGTTTTTTATTGGCATTTTCGCCTTCTAGACTTTGCATTGCACAGACTTGAGTATGATTGAATTGTATAGCATACATCTGTATCCTCATGAATGAGAATAATATATTGTTCAAGACAAAGCAATGCACATAAACACTACACATAAGCACCATGAAAGGATAGCTTTCAGCGTCCGGGAAGTCTCCCAACTCGTCGGCATTTGCGAACGCAAAATTCAGTCCGAGATAAAAAAAGGAAAGTTAAGAATTTCACGGGTTGGTACCCGGGTCTTGATTCGGTGTGATGAGGTCAATCGCTGGCTAAGCGAATCGGAGAGGTAAATCGGTTGGATAATTCAGAGCATCGGTTCTTAGATACTTTCGCTATTACTAAGACGTATCCCCCCAACCTCATGCCGGACGAACGGGTTTTCGGTGAATGGTTGGAGGATCATCGTTGTCGTAGCGGAAAGCTAGTTGTCTATAAACTGAGTTCCCCAAAAGATTCCAAGGCTCCCAGATTGACGCTGTCTCAGACGCCTGACTACATGTGGCATTTAACCGCTGAGGTTTCCCTTGCCGCTTGGGCAAGAGGCTCGAATGCGTCACTCAGCAACACAGAGGAAATACATCACGGATTCGGAAAACTAACGGATTTTACGCAGAGTATGATCGACTTGCCTTTCGACGCTGCGAACTCGCGAGTGAGCCGCGTTGATTTCGCCGAAGATCGAATTATTGGCGTGGAAAACATTCGGCGCATTATCCGCAACCTATCTGACGTTGAGGCGACTGGTTTCAACACGAAACTGATACCCGGTGAATCGGTCTATTTGGAGAATAGAGGTCGTTCAAAAAGTTTTCTGATAAAGGCATATGACAAGCAACGACAGCTCAAAGCCGTCGGTGCTCCTAAGGAACACATAGATGCCTGTCATGGCATCCTTCGATTCGAGGTTGTCCACAGATCCAATCGAATCGATACAGTAGTAAGGCAGCTAAGTTTGCCAACCGATCGGCCAAGGTATTTCTGAGCAGTCACGTGGCGGCGTATGTACTTAATGGTGCAAAGCAAAAGACGTTGTATGAACTCTGTATAGACCCGGCCGACGAACCTTCTGTCAGGATCGCGGAGACGGTACCGTATAAAGATGCGCGGACAATTATTGCTTTTGCCACCTATATACGCCATTACGGCCCAAACTTCTACGAAAATGCACAATTGAACGTAAATCACCGCACTTATCAACGTCACCTGAAACTGTGCATCGACAATGATTTTAATCCGTTTATCTGCAATTGAGTAATACTCATGCGTTCTACGACACATTTGTCGTGTTGATCTGACGACCCTTGATAGAAATATAATTTTTACGGATTTTATATCGGACAACGAGAGATGGGCAAGATTTACAAGCAAAAGCGCGACCCACGGAAGCAACAAATTAATCACAGTGTAGGAACCTCCTTTTTCGCGATTTAGGCTCTTATGAACCAAAAGGCGACGCTCGCTGAAATGGCGGCCGTTTACAGAAAAACTCCGAAGACTTTCAGGAAGCATGTCGTTGCTTCCGGAATTCCCCATGAGTTGATCGGACGATCGATGCTGTTTGATCCACTAAAAGTTTCCGCTCACTTCGAGGCGATTGCAGCACGTGCGGCTTATAACGTGTTAGAGATGCGGTTGCCGAAATCTCGTAAAAGGTCTATAACAATTAAAAGCAAATTTGCGGAGGCTGCCGGTATTGCCAGTATATCTCGATAAACGTAGCGGACGTTTTTTGTCCAGTTTGACTACATGCGGCAAACGCATAAGCAGTATTTGCCGAAAGGACTCACACGCACCGAGGCTGGCAAACTCGAAACAAAGATGCGCTCGGACTTGCTCTTCGAAGCAAACGGGATGAAAACCCGCGACGAGGTAATATTCGAGCATTTCGTTAACGATGTTTATTTGCCACACGTTCTCGCTAACAACGGGCAGGCGGCTTTTAACCGTGCAGAACTTCTTTGCATTCAGTCGTTACCTTTTTTCAATGGCAGACAGCTTCGCTTGATAAAGCCCTCCGACATAGAGGCACTCAAGTTTTGGCGAATGAAGCTTCCGACCATGCACGGTAAAGAGCGGATGCCGGCAACGATCGCCCGCGAATTAACCATCATCTCAAAACTTTTCAGCCTTGCCGTCAAAAATGACCTTATCGATTACAACCCTTGCTCTCGCGTGGAGAAACCGCGATTCGATAATGTTCAGGACACGGTTTTACGTCGTGAGGACGAGGCTAAGTTTTTTGCGAGTTTCGATCCGCTTCAGGGCGATTTTGCGGTTGATGTTTGCCGGATCGTTTTGAACACGGGTTTGAGACAAAGCGACGTACTGGGGTTAACGAAATTCCATATAAATCTGCATGATAGAACTTTAACGCGGGTTCAAGGCAAAACCCAGCGGAGAGTTATTCATTGCCTTAACGACGAAGTGTTTCCAATTGTCGAACGGCGAATGAAGCTAAAAAGCTCGCTTCTCTTTCCGTCGCCTAAGAATGGCAAACAAGCCCTATCCGTAAAGTCCGCGATTGCGGGAGCCTGTCGGCGCGCGGAAATCGACAAGGTAACAATCCGCGATTTGCGAAGAACTGTTTCGTCTCGGCTTGAGGATATGGGCTTCTCTGCAACCGATATCGCTAAGTTTTTAGGTCATTCAGACTTGCGTTCGGTGCATAGGTATATGCGGAGCGTGGAACGGAAGCGCGAGGTTGCTAAATCCTTGGAGAGTGGTAAGGGTAAGCACCAACTTGTGACGATAAGATAGGGTATTTTTCGTAAAACCTGCCCTAATCCTACCCTAAGACAAAATGTAGACCGTTAAATCTCTTGGTTGCAGCATTTAACAGCCGTTAATCTCTGCATTGCGAACGCAGCGCTCTGCCAAACTGAGCTACATCCCCGGAGAACTTAGTTTAGAGTTCCGAGTTTTGAGTTTCAAGTTCAAAATCACAATTCCCGACTCGGAACTACGAACTCGAAACTTACACTATTGAACGCCTGCCGGTAATAATGAACCTTTTGGATCAGATGCGTAAGCGTAACCGTCCTCGATCTTGCCGATGATGCCGTGAAAACTTATATCGCCCGTCTCCGAAACAACCACGACGACATCGCCCGGGCTGTTTTGTTTCTGATCGACGGGAAATTTTATGATCGTCGCGTTGCCGCTTTCCGAAGCGACCACGTCGTATTCAAATGTGTCAGCGTTAAAACTGAGCGTCTGGCAAAATGCTACTTCCATTAATAAACTCCAAGAAATTCAGCCACGAATGCACAAATATAGAAATTTAATTCATGCATTCGTGGCTAAATCTTATCTTTTAATAAATGTAAAGTCCAAAGCGATGGCATCATGATCGGAAAGGGGAAAACCTTCGGCATCTATCAAATTACCAATTGTTTTTGGCTTAGTGCCCGCCGCGATTTCTATTCCCTTTCCAGTAAACCAATCGAGCCGGACCGAAATCTCGCCGCCGACACGCCCGGCCGCCCAAAAGATAAATGGGAAGCACCACTCCGGAACCCAATCACGCAAATTCGTGTTCTTTTCAATGCTCGCGACATCGTAATGCAGCGTTCCCGCGCCGATATTATTGAGATCGCGGAAATGGTAGCCACGCGATTCCAATTGGTCAAAAAGGGGGCGGTCGAAATAGCGTTCGGGATGCGGAAGGTGGTTCAAGGCTACATTTTTCGGGCCCATCGCCACGCGTCTGAAATAGCCCATGATCGCCCGCGTCGAGCTCTGTGCGTTAAAACCGGTCGTGTTCCAATCGCCGCCGATCAAGGTCGGCAGTTCCGGCAGCGTGTCGAGATGATCGAGAATGATCCGCATCTGCATCTGTCGATGGGCACGCGAGCAATGTGCATCGAGATGTACCGTCACCGCTCGAAACGTCCCCACCGGATGCTCGATATCGGCAAACAATGCCCGCAAATACCCGAGCCGTTTTTCCTTGCCCCACATCTTGTCTTTGCCGTTTGGCAGCGGGATGGCATGGACGTTTTTCATTGGGAAACGGGAAAACATCGCGAGGCCGTGGATCGATTTTGTGTTTTTGCCGGACATATCCGATTCGACGCCGCTTCCTTTTTGTAGCGGAATGTAAACGGGAGCGAACGCGTAGTTGAGTTTCAGTTCGCTCGCCAATTCTCTCGCGACAAACCGATTACCGCTCCGTGCCATTCCGTAATCAAGTTCGGTCAGCAGCAAAACGTCTTTACCTTTCAGTTGGTCGTGATTTTTGAGCGCGTCGAGAATGCCGTCAAAACGAATGCCGCGTTCGAGATTCCAGGCGAGGGCCTTGATCGGGGTTAGAGTGCGCGATTTATCGTGTTCATACGGGCTAAAGCCCGCACTCTGAACAATGACAACAGCGTTCATTACATGCTCGACCTCGGGATGGATCTTTGTGTAAAGCTCCGACGCCTCCATCTCCCGCGTCGATTCAAATTTCAGCAGCTCTGGAAAATATTGGTTAAGGTCGTGGTCGAGAATCGATGGTGGGCCGGTAATGCTGCCTGTGGTCATGATCTGAGTGTGCGGCCTCTAAGATCGATTTCCAAATAGTTTTCCGCTCCATCCCATTTTGAAATGTGACTTTCTATTTCTCCCATGAGATTTTGCAAAGACTTTAGTCGAGTATTGTAGACCAGCAATACCACCACCTTGACCGAAAATCTCGTTAGGTTCTGCTGAAAACGCAGACTTTTATCGGCAGTCAGCAGATAGTCTAATTTGGCTTCAACCATTGCCGACAGCAACTCGCCGTTCTTCATTGATTGCCAACCCAAATCGGGGACAGCAACAACTTCAAAATTGTCTGAAAAGTGAGTTTTTAACCGCCTATCAAGATTTTCGTCAAGCAAAACTATTTTCATAAATGTCTGCTTCCGAAAATGTAAAGGTATGCTCAGCAAGGCTCAATAATTCAATAACTTGTGCGCGGCTCACTGACGGAAAACCTTCTAAAAATTCGTCAATCGTATCGCCGCCTTTTAAATAATCAAACAAATTCTTAATGGGCACCCGCGTCCCGGTAAAGACGGGTTCGCCGCTCTGTATTTCGGATGAAATAGTTATTACGCGATTCATAATATAATTGTCACAAAATCATGACATAAATTCAATCATCATATCGTTCCTTAACCGGTGCGACGGCGAGAAAATCATTTGTAATTCGCTCTGTATATGTGTCGATCAGTTCGTCTATCCTCGCCTGTTTCGTCGAGTGAAAGATCATGCCGACGTGCTTTGGTTTGGTAATCTTGTAGACGATCTCTTCATCGGTGTAATGCGACGTGTCGGGATCGTCGACGTTGGCGAGGGCGAGGGTGATGCCGGCGAAATCCTTTCTGAGCTTTGGCAATTTGTATGGGTTTTCTGCGGTCGCGGTTTCGAGCCTGGCCCATTCACGCCAGAGGTTGAATCCGCAGGCGTGTTCGAGAACATTTGCAATATAAGCGCCGCCAACGCGGCAGGCGACTTCGAGCAGGTAAAATTGGCCGTCCGCGTCACTTTGCAAAAATTCGGCGTGGGACACGCCGCGCTCGTACTTAAACGCCATCAGCAAAGCGCGGTTTAGCAGCTCCAGTTGCTTTCGCTCGTCAGATTTATACGAGACAATCGAGGAAGTAAAAACCCCACCATGATGCGACACTTTGAATGGCGTCGTACCGTACTGGCTGACGCCGCAGGCACGAACCTTACCGCCCTCGACAACCGAATCGACGTGATAAACGCGGCCTTCGATAAAGCGTTCGATGAGGAATTGCGACGGATGATCGCGCCAATTATTGCGACCGTCGAGGTCGGTCAATACGTCCCACACCTCGCCCGCCGTCTCGCATTTCCTGATGCCGAACGCCGAAACCTCGTGACGCGGTTTTACGACAAGCGGTGCCGGCGTGTCGTCCAAAAATTGATTGATTTGAGGGGCGTTAAAAGCTCCGGTAAATTCCGGGCACGGGATGCCCGCGTCGGACGCGATGGCTCGCATCGTGAGCTTGTCGCGAAAACGAAGTGCGTGCGAGCGGCTTAAGCCCGGCAGATTAAGATGTTCGCGGGCCATCGCGGCGGTCAGGACGTCAAATTCGTCCAGCCCGACGACGCGGTCGATAGGGTGCGAACCGGCTAAATTCGTCACCGTCCGCACATAATCCATGACGCCGCCGTCGTCTTCGATCGTTTTGACGTCGTTAATCGCCGTCCATGCCCAGGGCGAATCCAGCAGCTTTTTGCGTGTTACGAGCGTCACACGCCAGCCCGCGCTATGGGCCTCGTCGAGAAATTCGTTACCTTTATGCTCGCTTGCTATGCAGACAATATGATTCTTCATAAAATGTTCGACAAACTTAAGTTTGTCGAACTTGTCGCTCCAATTTTATTTTGAAAGAAAAGAATGGCACAATTTAGGCCTAAAGACAATAAAATACTTGTCTCAAGAGGGTGTCGGCAGAGGTTTTGAGGTTTTATTATGGGTGGTCTCGATCCGATCAATTTAGTCAGCAACCTAGTTATCTATCTGGTGGTATTGCTTCTTGCGATCTCGGCCCACGAGGCCGGCCACGCGTGGATGTCGTACAAATTTGGCGATGACACGGCCTATATGCTCGGCCGCGTCACGCTCAACCCGATCAAGCACACGGACCCGATCGGCACGCTGCTGATCCCGACATTGAGCTTTATTTTCGGTGCAATGGGCGGCGGGCTCGGACGCATTCCGCTGATCGGTTGGGGAATACCGACGCCGGTCAATCCGCGAAAATGGACGAACTACAAGCTGGCAAATGTTATGGTCTCGATCGCCGGCGTTCTGGCAAATCTCATATTGCTGACAATCGGCATCGTCGCGGCAAAGATATTGATGCTCACGCAGGGATTCCAACTCGGCGATTTTTTTGGCCAAAGCATGAACCCGTTTGCGATACTTGTCGGTAATTTGATGAGGTTGAACTTGTCGTTATTTGTATTCAATCTCCTGCCATTTCCGCCGCTTGACGGGAGCAAAATATTGTCGACATTTCTGCCGGAAAGCTTTCAGCCAATATTCGCTTTGCTCGAACAATACGGTTTTATTATCCTGATGGCCCTGATTTATATGGGCGTTATCAGTTTTATCATTACGCCGTTTTATTACGCTTTGATCTTTATTCTTAATCTTTAGTTAATGAAAAAACGCATCTTCAGCGGTGCTCAGCCGACGGGCGAGCTTCATATCGGCAACTACCTCGGAGCACTCAAAAATTGGGTCGCCCTACAGGAAGAGTACGAGAGCTTTTACTGCATCGTAAATCTCCACGCCGTCACCCTGCCGCAAGACCCCAAAGTTTTGCGTCAAAAGACGCTCGACCTCGCTCGCATCTATCTCGCCGCCGGGATCGATCCGGCAGTCTCAACCGTTTTTATCCAGTCGGACGTGCCTGAGCATGCGGAATTGACCTGGGTGTTGTCGTGTATCGCCCGCATGGGCGAGCTTGAGCGGATGACGCAGTTTAAGGATAAGTCACAAAAAGTGAAGGTAAGTGTTCCACTACCTGACAACACAAAATCATCGCAACGCATACTTGAACCTAAATCTCCCCCCCAAGTTGGCGATAGTACAATCGTCGATTTGTTGAAAAATCTCACGCCGTCTAAATCCTACTCAAATAGAATTGACGAGATTGCAACCGACTTTGCCGTAAAAGCACGAAATGCAAGCGTTGGCGTTGGCCTGTTTACCTATCCGGTCTTGATGGCCTCAGATATCCTGCTTTACCAGACGCATCTTGTTCCGATCGGTCAGGATCAAAAGCAGCATCTTGAATTGACACGGGACCTCGCTGAGCGATTCAACCGCGATTTTGGCGAGACATTCGTCATCCCAGAGGCCTTCATCCCTCCGGTCGGTGCGAAGATCCAGTCGCTGCAGGATCCGGCGAAAAAGATGTCGAAATCGGACGAAAATCCAAACGGCTCGATCTTTTTGCTCGACGACGCCGACACGATCACAAAAAAATTCAAAAAGGCCGTCACCGATTCCGGAACCGAGATCAATTTTGACGAATCGCGACCGGCAATCAGAAATTTGCTCACGATATTTCAACTGCTGACCGGAAAATCGTCCGACGAATGCGTTGCTCATTTCGTGGGCCGTGGCTACGGCCATTTCAAAACCGAGCTTGCCGAAGCGACAATCGAATTCCTGCGACCGTTTCAGGACCGCGTTAGCAATTACAGCGATGACCACCTTGCTGCGATATTGAAATCAGGAGCGGAAAAGGCTCGATCTATTGCTCGCAAGACGCTCGACGACGTTTATAAGAAAACGGGGATTAACTAATATGGCGATCACTGTTTACGAAAAACCAACCTGTACAACGTGCCGCAAACTGACAAAACTTTTCATCGAGAACGACGTCGATTGGAACAAGGTCAACTATTTCACCGAGCCGTTCACAGAAAAGAAACTGACCGCTTTGCTAAAGAAAACGAGATTACGACCATATGAGGTTTTGCGTCGAGCCGAGCCGGGTTTTAAGGGATTTGGAATAACAATCGATACGCCGGACGCCGATGTTATCAAGGCAATGGTCGCACATCCGTCGCTCATCCAGCGGCCGATTGTCGAAGTCGGGGACAAAGCGGTGCTTGCGAGGCCGATAGAAAAGGCCCTCGAATTGATAAAAGGGAATTAGCCACAGAGGACACAGAGCGCTCAGAGTTAAGCTAATTGTTGGCAAAAAAGTATTTTCTTAGACACACGCACAGCCCGTTCTTTTATTGATCGCAGTGAACTCTGTGATCTCGGTGACTAAAATATTATTATGAGTTACACAAATGGAAACGGTAACGGACACCGTCCAAAGCCGAAAAATGTCCTCGGCGGTGAGCTGAAAAGCTGCTGCACCGATCCGATGACCGGATTTTACCGGGACGGATTTTGTCGTACGGGTGCGGATGATACGGGCAGGCACACGGTCTGCATTTTGGCGACGAGCGAATTTCTCGCGTTTTCAAAAGAAGCCGGTAACGACCTTTCAACCCCAATGCCACAGTATGCCTTTCCCGGCCTACAGGACGGCGATAAGTGGTGTCTGTGCATGCTCCGTTGGCGTGAGGCTTTGAACGCGGGCATGGCCCCGCAGGTGTTTCTCGAAGCCACACACGAAGCGGCCCTAACCGTCGTCACGCTCGAAGATCTAAAAGCTCACGCCGTAGAGATTGACTAATATTTTGAGCGAAGCACACGAACAGTTTACCTTCGATTTTCATAAGGAAACCGCCGAGATCATGTCCGGCGGGACGGATGAACTGAAGATCAAACTTGGCGAATTTGCCGGGCCGCTCGACTTGCTTTTGTATCTCATCAAGCAGGAGCAGGCTGACATTTTCGACATCCCGATCGCCAGCATCACCGAGAAATACCTCGAATATATCCGACTGATGAAGCGTCTCGACATCGCCGTCGCGGCCGATTTTCTCGTAATGGCGGCGACGCTGATCGAGATCAAGTCAAAAATGCTGCTGCCCCGCGACCCGGCCAGCATTGACGAAGAAGAGATGGAAGACCCGCGTCAGGAACTGGTCGACCGTCTGCTCGAATACGAAAAATTCAAGACCGCCGCCGGGATGCTCTACGAACGCTCGACCATCGAGCAGGCCGTCTTTCCGCGTGGCCAGATCGAATCTGACGAGAACAACGCCGAGATCGACGCTTCGGTCTTTGACCTCCTGACCGTTTTCCAAAAGATTGCCGCCCGTCACGTCGACGAGATCAAGATGGAGATCCACCGCGAGGAGGTCTCGCTGGCGGACATGATCAAAAATCTCAGAAAACAGATCTTCGAGCTGGGCGAGGTCAATTTGCTCACGTTCTTTGAGCAAATGCACTCAAAACGCGAACTTGTGACCGCGTTCATCGCCGTGCTCGAGATCGTCCGCACCGAAGGCGTCAAATTGGTCCAGAACGTGACGTTTGGCGACATCATTTTAAGGAAGGTTTAACCACGGATAGACTCAGATAGACACTGATTTGATCAATTCTTATCCGTGTCCATCTGTGTTAATCTGTGGTTTATTTTTATGTCTGAGGAAGTAGAAAACAAGGTGTCACGAACGCCCGCTGAGCTGATGGCTCTCGCCGAGGCCCTCATTTTCGTCGCCGACGAACCGATATCGAGCAAGCTGCTCGCCGAGGTGCTGGAAGAAGAACGCGAGAGCATCGATGCCGCCGTCGAGGAGCTGCAAAAAGAGTACGAAACCCGTGGCAGCGGCCTGCAGATCCGCGAGATCGCCGGCGGATGGCAGCTAGGCACACGGACCGAGTTTCACGAGGAAGTCCGGCGATTTCTGAAAACGCGACCCTCGGCGAAACTCTCGCTCGCTTCCCTTGAGACGCTCGCCGTAATCGCTTACAAACAGCCCGTCACGGTTCCTGAAATTCTTGAAATACGCGGAGTCCAGTCTGCATCAGCAATAAAAACACTCTTAGACAAGAAACTCATCGTCGCCAAAGGCCGAAAAGAGGCGGTCGGCCGCCCGATGCAGTATGGCACGTCCAAAGACTTCCTTATCCAATTTGGCCTCAAAGACCTGTCGGAACTACCAAGCATCGAGGATTTTGAGGATTTGGTTAACTGATACGAGGTCAGTACCACCTGCGGTAGCGGGTGGTTGTACATGGCCTGTGAGGATGTCGCAACAACCACTGCGAACGATAAAGGTAAGGTTGATGTTACTTGGAAATTAATCTTCAACCACCCGCTACCGCAGGTGGTACTGACTCGATCCATGAAGATACACATCATCGGCAACGGCTCGTTTGGAACATTTCTCAATGAGTTGCTGGCTCCGATATTCGAAATTGATGCGACTGCTGAGAGCGTGATCCTAGCCGTGCCGATCTCGGCCTACGACAGTGTCGCCTCGGACAAACGGGAAAAACATCTGATCAACGTCTGCAGCGTTCAAAAACCGAGCACGGACATTATTCTCAAATACACGCCCTACGTCACGTCCATTCACCCGTTATTTGGTGCCCGGACACCGGCTGAGAAGCGGAATGCGATACTGACGCGAACATTTGCGTCCGACACAGGTGATAAAACCTCTTTCGACGCAAACGAACGTCAATTTCTCGAAGGTTTTGCGATGATATCCAAAATTGCGGTAACTGATCCGAGTGGAGCGGCGTTTACACCTGACACGCACGACCGGCTAATGGCAAAGACCCACGTCGCCGCCGTCCTCGCGGCAAAGCAAATGAAGGTATTTGTCGACCGGGCTAACGACATTCCGGACGAGTACATCCCTAACAGCTTCCGCCTGATGCGTGAGTTTGTCAGGACGCTCGACGACATGCCGCCCGGCACGATCGAGAGTATTATGGCCAATCCGTATTCCTAGAGTTGACAGAGTTTACAGAGTGCCGGAGTTCCAAACCCTCTGACACGCCCGGACTCTGCAACTCTGAAAACGCTCCAAACTCTGGTACTCTGAGTCCTATGCAGGAAAGATTGCAAAAACTTATAGCCCAGGCTGGCATCGCTTCGCGGCGAGCTTCTGAGGCGTTGATAACCGCCGGTGAAGTGTCGGTAAACGGCACGATCGTGACCGAGCTTGGCACCAAGGCCGACCCCGAAAAGGACCACATCAAGGTTCGCGGAAAGCTCATCAACCAGACGCTCAAAACGCGTGAGAACGTCTATGTCCTGCTCAACAAACCTAAGGGCTATCTGTCCTCCGCCGCCGACCCCGAGGGCCGCAAGCTCGTCGTCGATCTGGTCAAAGGCCATGGCAAGCTCCACCCCGTCGGACGCCTCGATTACAACACCGAAGGCCTCATCATCCTGACCAACGACGGCCAGTTTACCAACTACCTCACCCAGTCGAAGGCCGTGCCCAAGGTCTACGATGTCAAGGTCAAGGGCCTGCCGACGACCGTTGCCGTCAACAAACTCCGTCGCGGCGTCCTGCTCGAAGACGGTTTCAAGACCGCTCCGGCTGAGATCAAGGAGCTAAAATCGACCGACAAAAACGGCTGGTACGAGGTCACGCTCTACGAGGGGCACAATCAGCAGATCCGCAAGATGTTTGATGCCATCGGCCATTCGGTCGTCAAACTCCGCCGCATCGCCATCGGCCACATCGCTGAAAAGTGGCTAAAGGTCGGTGATTCCCGAAGGCTCACGTCGGAAGAGATCGACCAGTTCCGCACTCCATTGCGAAAGTCTACGAGCAAATAAAGTGTGCCCTCTAGCTAAGGCATCAACATGTCGTATTCCGCATGAGTTCCGATCCAAAACCACAGTACATATCCGTCGTGATCAAACCCCAGAGCCCTGTAGCGAGAATCGACGCGAACTGACCACATCTTATCTATCTTTTTGAAATTTAGGGACGGATGTCCGAGGTCAGTTTTGAGAAGGTTGTAATTCTTAGTCGCGAGCCGCTGGATGTGTTCCGGAAGTTTCTCGAAATGCTGCCAAAATCTCGGAGTCGTGTGGTGTCTCACAATTCCTGAGACCGGCCCGCATCAAATCGGCCGCTGCCTCGGCATAGAGAGATTCAAATTTACCGGCAGCCGCGTCACGAGCGATCTGTTCGTCCCATGCATCCAACTCAAATCGGTCGAACCATGCCGACAGCTCGGCCAATTCATTTTTTGGCAGCCTTTCGATCGCTTTTTCTATCTCGGCAACATTCGTCATGCCCAACATTATTGCATAAACTTGATCGAACATCGAAGAAAATCATCGCCCCAACAAAGCCCGATGCTCGACCATGAGACATAAATCCTGCACGACTTTAATTCCAGCTTCGGCCAGTTTCTCTGCAACCTCGTCGTTGCGTATGCCCAATTGAAACCACACCGCCTTTGGCCGTTTGGCAAGTATCTCCGAGGTATGTTTAGGAATATCCTCGCTGCGGCGAAAGACGTTCAGCAGATCGATCTCGCCCGGCACATCGCCGAGGTCGCGGTACACGGGCTTGCCAATGATCTCGATCACATCCGGGTAATAGACCGGCACGGGAATAATGTCGTAACCGACATCAGCCATGTATTTCGAGACATAAAAAGCAGGCTGATTGCTGTGCGTCTCAGGCTTAATACCAAGCACCGCGATCGTCCGTGTGCCCTCAAGCAATTCCCTCACCTCGTCGTCAGTAGTAAGAATATTCTCCCGCCAGTCCATGCCTCGATTATACCGCGTGACGCTCCGATGCAGTGACTCAGCGGGTCATCAAGGTCGAGAATTGTTCCGTGGCCGGATGTAATGGCTGTTATTGTGCACCGAAAGGCTGTCACAACAACCCGCTCGGCGGTGTATCTATTCTTAATACGCATTTTTACGATAAATATGAGATTTGTTGGGTTTGCTATCGCAGTTGCGATCTATCTATCGGCGGCCGCTATTATGGTCCCTGCTCAAGCGGTTGTTCCGCGTTTTGAGCCGTCTGACTGCCCCGTTCCGGTTCCCGAAACCGAGAAAAATGCTCAATGTGGCTACGTTGTCGTACCTGAAAATCGCGGGATCAAAAACAGAAAGACCATTCGCCTGCCCATCATCATCCTAAAAACCCTCAGCGCACATGCAAAGCCCGACCCTGTGCTGCGAACCTTCGGTGGTCCGGGTTCGTCCTCTCTCCGAATGATTCGAAGCCGCGGTTCCTCACCATGGCTAAGGAACCGTGACCAGATCATCTTTGAGCAGCGCGGCACCAGATTTGCCCAACCCGCACTTGAATGTCCCGAGGTCGACAAGTCGAATATCGACAGCGTCATTCGCCATCTTAGCTCTAAAGCCACGAGAGCAAACGAACTGCAGGCGGCTAAAACGTGCCACGATAGGCTAATCGCGAGCGGTATCGATGTCGGGTCGTACAACAGTCGCGAGAGTGCGGCGGACATTGAAGACGTTCGGCGGGTCTTAAAGCTGGACAAGCTCAACCTGTACGGCGTGTCGTACAGCTCGCGGCTGATGCTTGAAGTAATGCGCGACTTCCCGGCAGGTATCCGCAGTGCCGTGCTCGAATCGACCCTCGCCCCCGAAGTTAATTACGATGAGGCCGGGGTTGACGCCATCGTCGGCTCCCTGAACGTACTTTTTGCGAGCTGCAAGGCCGACGCAGATTGTGCGACTACTTATCCGGAGCTCGAAAAAGAATTTTACGCCTCGGTCGCACGGCTCAATAAGGAACCGATCGTGGAAAACGTCCAAGACCCAGGATCGACAAACGCGACTGATGTTTATTTGGATGGAAATGATCTTGTTACCTGGATCGTCGATTACCTGCTCTCGCAGGACGGGTCGGCAATTGCGGATACGCCGCTTGTGATACATGATATTTTTTCGGGAAGGTACGATGCGTTCAGGCGTTCGGCCAGCAACAAACTCGGCCCCGGCGGCAGTTCGTGGGGAATGCGTTACTCGTTCTGGTGCAGCGAGGAGCTGCCCTTTGAAAGCCTTAAAAAGATCGACGCCCAGTCGACCAAATTCGCCGGCCTGCAAGGTTACAAGGTGATGGCCCTGCCCGATATTTGTTCGGTCTGGACCGTCCCTCACGCAAAGACAATCGAGAACAAGCCCGTCACAAGCGACATCCCCGCAATGGTCGTCACCGCCGATTACGACGCCTACACGCCGCCCGCGTGGGGTACGGGCGTAGCCACACATCTCAAAAATAGCTTTGTCGTTCAGATCCCATGGGCCGGACACGGCCCGAGTTTTACGACACCGTGCCTGCGGGATATGATAGCCGATTTTCTCGATGACCCGGCGCCTAAACCCCAATCCGACTGCGTCGAGAAAACCAGAAAACAATTCAAATTCGCGATCAGAAAGGCGTAATCTGCACGTTTCACTTTCTCCAACAAGTCAGTAAGTCTGAGGACGCTTTTTTACAAACCGTTAAACTTTCCATTGATAATTTGCCCTCAAACAATAAGTTATGCGATGATAATTGTTTGTTATAGACACGAAATTATGGATTTTGAACTTTCAGAAGAGCAGATACAGATCAAATACAGCATTCGCGAGTTTGCCGAGAGCGAGATCAAGCCGCATGTGATGGAATGGGACGAGGCTCAGCATTTCCCGGACGAATTGCGGCCAAAGCTGGCGGAATTGGGGCTGATGGGCATTCTTTTTCCCGAGGAATACGGCGGTGCAGGGATGGGCTATGTCGAATACGCGACCATCATCGAGGAGCTTGGGCGTATCTGCGGCTCGGTCGGGCTGTCGGTCGCGGCCCATAATTCGCTTTGCTCAAATCATATATACACGTTCGGAAATAAGGAGCAGAAGCAGAAATACCTTGTGCCTCTCACCACAGGCGAGTCGTGGGGAGCGTGGGGGCTGACCGAATCTCAGGCCGGTTCGGATGCCTCGGGAACGCGGAGCTATGCCCTGCGGGACGGCGACGGTTGGAAGGTCAACGGTTCGAAGAATTTCATTACGCACGCCATCGCTTGCCAGACGCTCGTCGCGGTTGCGGTAACCGACAAAGAGAAAGGCAGCCGTGGTATTTCGGCGTTTATCTTCGATAAGTCAATGGACGGTTTTCGCTCGGACAAGAAGGAGAACAAGGTCGGTATGCGGGCTTCGGAAACTTCGTCGGTCGTGTTTGAGGATTGCCATGTGCCGGGCGAGAACCTGTTAGGCGTAGACGGCGAGGGCTTTTCGCAGGCGATGAAGGTCCTCGACGGCGGACGCATCTCCATCGCCGCCCTCTCGGTCGGCATCGCTCAGGGAGCCTACGAAGCCGCCCTCAAATACGCGAAGGAGAGACAGCAGTTCGGTAAGCCGATTGCCGATTTTCAGGCGATACAATTTAAGCTCGCCGACATGTCAACGCAGATCGAGTGCTCAAGATTGCTGACTTTACAGGCCGCCGCAACCAAAGATGCAGGCAAGCCAGTGACGCAAAAATCGGCGATGGCCAAGCTGTTTGCGTCGGAAACGGCAGTTCGAGTCTCAGAAGAAAGTGTCCAGATTCACGGCGGTTACGGCTACACCAAAGACTACCCTGCGGAGAAATACTGGCGTGACTCAAAGCTCTGCACCATCGGCGAAGGTACCAGCGAGATACAGCGGATCGTCATTGCGAAGAATCTGCTGAAAAGTTGAAAATGGAAAATGGAAAGTAAGCCCCGCGTCCTTAAGGAAAAATCGTACGCGTTTGCCCTCCGGGTTGTAAAGCTCTATCGCTATTTGGCAGAGGAAAGGCGAGAGTATGTTTTGTCAAAGCAAGTCCTGAGAAGTGGAACATCCATCGGGGCGAACGTTGCGGAAGCTAATCAAGCTCAATCCAAAGCTGATTTCATCCATAAGCTGTCTATCGCTCATAAGGAATCTTTTGAAACGGAATATTGGCTTAGTTTATTGCGAGACAGCGAATATATTACTTCTCTGCCGGCAGGTTCTTTGATAGCCGACTGTTGTGAGTTACAGAAAATTCTCACGGCCTCGATCAAAACAGCTACGTCGAAAAGTTAGCTTTCCGAACTTTCCATTTTCCACTTTCCATTATCCGTTTTGCCGTTGCATTTATGCAACGTTGTGTTATACTATCTTTCTAATTTCGTAAATCAACTACAGGAGTAAACTTATGAGTACAAGTACCGTACCGAGCACAGGCCGTATCGCACAGGCCTTTTTGAATGAATTGGATAACGAAGCGAGGGTCACTCGCAGTTGTCTCGAACGCGTTCCGGCTGAGAAATTTGACTGGAAACCGCATGAAAAATCAATGACGTTTGGCCGTCTGGCATCGCACTGTGCCGAGATGTTCGGCTGGACAAAAGAGACGCTGAAGCAAGACGTTCTGGATTTTGCGACGGCCGATTTCAAGCCGTTCGAGCCAAAATCGACCGAGGAATTGCTTACCTTTTTTGACGAGCATATTGCTACGGCGAAGAGAATTTTGGGCGAGACGCCGGACGAGACGTTTATGACCGATTGGACGATGCGAAACGGCGAGCAGGTCTATATGACAATGCCAAAAGTCGCCGTGATGCGTTCGTTTGTGATGAATCACATCATCCATCACCGTGGGCAGTTGTCGGTTTACCTGCGGCTCAACGACATCCCAGTGCCATCGATCTACGGGCCTTCGGCTGATGAGGGACAGATGTAAGCCGTGTCAGTAGCTCGCACGTAAGGGCAGGCGAGAAACGTGAAGTGAAAACGGCGGGTCGGCAACGGCTCGCCCTTTCATTTTTTGTTTCAAAAATGCCAAGATAGTTAAAGAGGTGTTTATGCAGGAGCTCAAATTAACGGCAGTCTACGAAAAGGCTGACGAGGGAGGGTACATGGCCTATGTAGCGGAACTTCCCGGTGCAAATACCCGGGGTGAAACCATTGAGGAAGCGAGAGAAAATCTGAAAGAAGCAGTGGCACTTCTTCTCCAATGCTCTTGATTGACCGTTAAATACCAGTCAAATACCAAATGATCGATGTCGATCAAATTCTACTCGGAAATCCACGTTCCGTCGCCCGTGCGATCACCAAGGTCGAGAGCGGCTCTGACGATGCCGCCGAACTGATGAAGGCCGTCTTTCCGCACACAGGCAAGGCGATGGTTATCGGCATTACCGGTTCGCCGGGTGCGGGAAAGTCTTCGCTGGTCGATAAGCTGGCCCTGTTTTACAAGGACAAAGGCGAACGCGTCGGGATCGTGTGCGTCGATCCATCAAGCCCGTTTTCGGGTGGTGCTATACTCGGCGACCGCATCAGAATGGCGACGCTTGGCTTGGATAAGAATGTGTTTATTCGCTCGATGGCGACTCGGGGGAATCTCGGAGGTTTATCGCGTTCGACGGTCGATGCGGTGGCGATATTGGACGCTGCGGGCTTTGATAAAGTGATAGTCGAGACCGTCGGAGTCGGTCAGGACGAGGTTGAGATAGTCAAAACCGCCGATGTCTCGGTCGTCGTACTCGTGCCGGGAATGGGCGACGACATTCAGGCGATCAAGGCCGGGATTATGGAGATCGGCGATGTTTTTGTAATAAATAAAGCGGACCGCGAAGGCGTTTTGCGAACACGAAAAGAACTCGAATCACTGTTGAACCTCGCTCATCGTCCCGATATGTGGATGCCACCGATCGTCCCGACCATCGCGACTGAAAGCAAAGGCATTGACGACCTTTCGTCAGCGATAACGAGCTATTTTGAGTATCAACGCAGCGAAACAGGCGGCCTTGTTCGCAAGACCGCGATAGCGAGATGGCGTCTGACGGAGCTTGTTCAGGAACGCCTGCTCTCCGACCTGATGAAGCGAAACGGCACAAGCGAAAAGCTTGATAGACTAGCCGCAAAGATCGCTGGAAAGCAGATTGATCCGTACGCTGCGGTCGAAGAGATCTTGTCTCGGAGCGATGTCGGATGAGTGAATTTGCAAAAAAGGTCGTTCTACATTCAAAAAATGGGTATTCGGAAGCACACGAGTCACTCCTTTCTCGAATGATCGATGATAAGGTTCTACTGTTCTGTACTGTTGGAAAAGATTGTGAACTTTGGCATGACATAATGGACGAACTATTTGTCGGCGATGGTTCCTTTGAACATGATTTTTTCATGATCACAACTTGGCACACGGACGAATCTCTTGCAGACACGGTCGAATTTGCAAAATTCTTCCATATCGATCATTCAGATAATGAAACGGTGCAAATAATAGAGATATGAAGATAAACCACCTAGGCATCGCTACAGAAGACATCGACGAAGCCCTTAAATTCTGGTCAGACGCTCTCGGTCTTGAGAACGTTCATACGGAAATCGTCGAGGACCAAAAGGTACGCGTTGCGATGCTCCCTATAGGCGAGAGCCGTATCGAGCTGCTCGAACCTACGAGCGAAGATTCGCCGATATCCAAATTTCTTGAGAAACGCGGTGGCGGCGGGATTCATCATATTGCGGTTGAGGTTGATGATATCGAGGCTGCACTGGCGAAACTCAAATCACAGGGAATGCGTTTAATAGACGAGGAGCCGCGTGTCGGTGCGGAGGGCTGTCTCGTCGCGTTCGTCCACCCCGCGACCGCTGGCGGTGTTTTGCTCGAACTCGTCCAGACCAAGTAATATCAGCTTTTCATTAGTTGATATTTACAGAGTTTGGTATTATATCCGTTTGACAAATATCACAGAATTTCTTGTAAGTGAGGACTCATAAATTGAGCAATTTAACAAAAGGTATTGTTTTGGTCGTCGTCATATTGGCGATCGGTGCCGGACTGGTTGTTTGGAAAAACAAGGTCGGCGGTGCGTCGAACCAGTCGTTTAATTCGATCAGCCGTGCTGAGATCGAGATGCTGCTGGCAGACGTTGCCAAGCAGAACCCGGCGGTACTGAAAAAACTTGCCGAAGACCCGGAGATGAAAAAGACGCAGCTTGAGAATATCAAGCAGCTTCTCGCCTTTGCCAGCCAGGCCCAGAAAGACGGCCTTGCCGCCGATCCGACCAACAAGCAGGAATTGGACAATATCCGCAACGAGATCCTCGCCGTTAACTACGACAAAGAGATCAATAAGGACAAAGGCCCGATGCCTGCGTTCGGCTTTATCACGGAAGATCAGGTCAAGGCCTATTGGGGCGAGGACGATCAGCCAAAGGCCGGCCCGGGATTTTTTGGCAGTATCAAGGAAAAGCTAGGTCTTGCCGGTACAGCCGATGGCCGGACACATCAGGCTGAATTTGACGATTTCCTGAATGCCAAGATCGCCGTCCTGAAAAACAGCAGTCCCGAAATGAAGGACCGCGAGGTTACTGAGCAAGAAAAGACACAGGCCCGCGACATTTTTGCCAAGATCCGCATCTACCGTGCCGAGTTCGATCAGAAATCGAGCGACGGAACGCTGTCCGCTGATTTCATCGCCCGGGCAAACCTCCAGGTCAAGCTCCAGCAGGCACAGTTTCTCGCCCGACTCTACTCCGACAAGGCGACCGAACAGACCAAGGTCACGGACGAGGATGTCGCGGCGTATATTGCCGCCCATCCGGAACTCGACCCGGCGACAAAGAAAGCTAAGGCCCAGGAGATTCTCAATCGTGCAAAAGCGGGCGAAGATTTTGCCGCGTTAGCCAACGAATTCTCGCAGGACCCCGGCAACAAGGGACCGGACGGTCAGGGACAGGGCGGCCTCTACAAGGACGTGCCAAAAGGCCGCATGGTCGCTCCGTTCGAACAGGCCGCTCTCGGTCTGCAACAGGGACAGGTCGCACCTGAGCTGGTCGAGACCGACTTTGGCTACCATATCATCAAGCTCGAACGAAAGCTCGGGCCAAGTGCTACCAAAGACGCAAAACCGGCTCCAACTGCTCCGGGTGCCCCGCCTGCTTCGAGTGAGACCTACGACGTTCGCCACATCCTCTTTTCGACCGGCGTCAAAGACCCTGACAAACCGGACTCGCCGACCAACCGCGAGATCCCGGTCAAGGACTTCGTCCGTACAAAGCTCGAAACGGAAAAGGAAAAGAAAGTCATCGCAGACATCGTAGCCGCAAACGGCGTCTCGGTGCCTGAGGACTTTACCGTCCCACAGGTCACCGATGAGCAGATGCAGCAGATGAAGCAACAGCAGCAAATGCAGATGCAGCAGGGCATGCCTCCGGGAGCCGATCCCGACGGCCCGCCGCCCGGAGCACCACCTGCTGGCGGCAAGCCCGGTGTTAAACCGCCGGAGCCGAAAAAGCCGGACGGTAAGAAGAAATAACAACCACCACAAAACGGACAATGAAAGTTGTCCGTTTTTGCTTCACCTCATTGCAGAACCCCGCACGTCAGTAAGGGCGTAACATCCAACACAGCCAAGTACTTCCTTTCCGCGATGTGTGTTACCCCCTCCCTCACCGTCGGACTTCTGCATTGTAAGCCTGTAAACCTTGTAAAGCCTGTTACATACATTACAGGTGTTACAAGTGGTTTCCACTTATGCGGATTTGGATAAAATCTTTTATAATTTGTTTTCGAGGTTTTGATGAACGTCCAAAAGCTCATTGAGAGAATACTTTCGGGTCGTTCGGACGCGAATTTTGATTTTGAAGATTTATGTCGCCTTCTGACACCTTGGGATTTGTTGAGCGAGTCAAGGGTAGCCATCATATATTTGCAAGCGTTGGTGTGGAAGAGATAGTTAACATCCAACCTAAACACTCTAAAGCTAAACCTTATCAGGTAAAGCAGATTCGTAATATAATCTTGAAATATCGACTAGGAGCGGATGATGAGTAAATACGAAATAATTATTTATTGGAGTGCTGATGATAATGTCTTTGTAGCCGAAGTGCCCGAACTTCCCGGCTGCATGGCCGACGGTTCAACCTATCAGCAAGCACTTGCAAATGCTGAGGTTATCATTCAGGAATGGATTGATACTGCTACCGATCTTGGCCGAGCGATACCCGAACCAAAAGGTCGCCTTGTCTTTGCCTAAAACTAAAAATTAATGGAAAAAGTAAACATCGGAATCATCGGCGGCAGTGGTTTGTACCAGATGCCGGAGCTTGAAAATGTGCGGGAGATCGCGGTTGAGACGCCGTTCGGAAAGCCTTCGGATGCGTTTATCGTTGGTGAGCTTGACGAAGTGACCGTTGCATTCCTGCCGAGGCACGGACGCGGACATAAATTTACGCCCAGCGAACTTCCCTTTCGTGCAAATATCTATGCGATGAAGCTGCTCGGTGTCGAATACATTCTATCGGTGTCGGCTGTTGGGAGCCTTCGGGAGCAGTATGTGCCGACGGATTTTGTGATCCCCGACCAGTTCTTCGACCGAACGAGAGCGAGGGCACATGAGTCCACATTCTTTGGCAAAGGCATCGTTGCCCATGTGACATTTGCACATCCGGTGTGCAGCGAGCTTGGCGATATTCTAGAAGAAGCGTGCAATGAGGTCGGTGTCAAAACCCATCGTGGCGGCACCTACATCTGTATGGAAGGCTCGGCGTTCTCGACTAAGGCCGAGTCGAACGTCTATCGCTCTTGGGGCATGGACGTAATCGGGATGACGAATTTACAAGAGGCTAAGCTCGCCCGCGAAGCCGAGATCGCATACGCGACGATGGCCCTCGTCACCGACTACGACTGCTGGCACGAAGGCCACGACGACGTCACCGGCGACATGATCATTGCGACACTTAACAAAAATGTCCGTAACGCCCAGCTCGTGCTAAAAGCCGCAGTCGGACGTGTCGCCGCCAAACAGACACCGAATCAGTACGCCAATGCGATCCAGAACGCGATCTTCACTGCACCTGACCTGTGGCCAGCAGACACGGCAAAGAGCCTTGATGCGATCATTCGGAAGTATGCATCTTAGTCGTTCAGAGTGAAAGCTTTAGCTTGTTCTTCCGGCAGTTCCGAAGACAAGCTCAAGCTTGCACTCTGAACGCCCTATACAAACTGAGCCCGATTTCAAGCATCCTAGCGTTCATATGATGAGCAAGATATTTCCTATTTTATTTTTGATATTTGTCGGCTTCTCTGCCTCTGCTGTCCTAGGCCAAAAGAATGTCACGCCGGCCATCGACCGCGACCCTTTGATGGAGTCTGACGCCAGGCACAACCTCGACGTTGCGTGGCAGTCGTTCAAGCTCAAAAAGGCTTACAAAGGTGTGCTCTCACGCTTCGAAGAGACCTACGCCGCCTATCCCGAATTCTCCAAGATCGACGAGTTTCTCTACCTCGCGGGCATGAGCAGCTACTACCTCTCAGACAACAAAGGCAAGCAAAAGGTCGATCTGAAAATGGAAAAAGAAAAGAAATTCGCCCCCGCCAAACTAAAAGAGGACGCCGCCGCCTACCTTTCCCAATTGGTCGAAAAACATCCCGACAGCAAATACGTCGACGACGCCAAAAAGACCCTCGAACTGCTCAAAGTCGAGAAATAACGCTAAATTATTCAACAGGATGAGCAGGGTAAAATCCAAATGCTCTGCGCCATCGCGGTTTGTCCTGTGTATCCTGTTAAATTTCACCCTTCGCGTGTAAAATATTCAGTTGTCAGTAGTTAGTAGTCGGTAGTCGGTTGTTAGAATTTTTTTCTGATCTCTGACAACTGACCACCGACAACCGACCACTAAAAATTATGTCTTTAACAGTTGTTGGTTCGGTCGCGTTTGATGCGTTGGAAACGCCTTTTGGCAAGCGGGATCGTGTTTTGGGGGGTGCGGCGACGCACTTTGGGTTGTCGGCGAGCTTTTTTACCAAGGTTAACGCGGTCGGCGTGGTCGGCGGTGATTTCGGGCAAGAGGAGTGGGACGTTTTTAAGCGTCACGTGATCAATACTGACGATGTCGAGATCGTGCCCGACGGCAAGACCTTTTTCTGGAGCGGGCGGTACGATTACGACATGAGCACGGCCCACACGCTTGATACGCAGCTCAATGTGTTTGAGACCTTCGACCCGAAGCTCTCGGACAACTCCAAATCCGCAAAGCTTTTATTCCTCGCAAACATCCTGCCGATGCTGCAAAAACAAGTGCGTGAGCAGATGCCGGACGCGGAATTTGTGGCGATGGACACGATGAATTTTTGGATCTCGTCGATGAAGGACGCCCTCATCGATACCATCAACGTCGTCGATTGCATCATCATCAACGACGCCGAGGCACGGCAGTTGACCGACGAGGCGAGCATCCATGTCGCCGCACGCAAGATAATGGACATCGGGCCAAAGGCGGTCGTTATCAAACGCGGCGAGTATGGTGCTGTGCTTTTCACACGCGGAGGATACTTTGTCGTGCCAGCTTATCCGCTGGAGAGCGTTTTTGATCCGACGGGGGCGGGCGATACGTTTGCGGGCGGCTTTATGGGGTACCTTGCGGCTCAGAAGAAGATCACGGATGATGTCATGCGGCGGGCGATGATCTATGGATCGGTAATGGCTTCGTTTAACGTAGAGAAGTTTGGTACGGAACGCGTTGACGCACTCGATTATCCTGAGATCAACGAGCGTTTCAAGGCGTTTAAGACGATGACGCATTTTGACGACATTCCGTTCGAGCGTGCTGCGAACGCCTGATGCCGACCAAAGACGACAATCCGCTCGCCCGTTTTGAGAAGCGAAAGACCAACTATCCGCTCATTATTTGTGCGGTGATTCTGCTCGCCGTGTTGGTAGGCGGGGCGGTTACATCGCTCAAATCGCAGGATATGGTTGCCGCCGGGATATTTACGACAGCAGCGGCCTTTTTTGTGGTAGTGATGCTGCTTGATGTCTCAAAGAACAGGCGGCTGGCAGCCGTCGATGACCGCAAATTTATCCATTGGGATGCCGCAATGCCCGAGCTGCAACGGCAAAACGTCAACCTTGAGGTACGCGAGCTGGCTCGTCTGCTGGGCGTTGGCAACGATAATTTGGGCGACCTGCTCTCAGCCTATATCGTCGCCGAAGACCTCGCTCTCAGGCAGATACAACAGGAAGAGAACCGCCCTTTGATGCGGCACGTCAGCATTGGCCGAACGCCATTCGATGGCATTCTTGTCGACCAGGAGTTGATAACGTGCATCGAAGTCGCTTTTCTGGTCGTGCCGGACGTGCGTCAGGAACGGATCGAATCCATGTTAAAAAAGGTTACGCAGGCCAAGAAAAATCTCGCCGAGATGAAAAGCCGCCTGCGTTTGAGGCTGATGCTGGTGCTCGTAACGCAGCTCACCTCCGAAGAGGAAGAGCAGCTCCGCGGCATGTTAATTACCAGGCGTTTTACCGACACGCCGGTCGATATTGACATCCGGCTGCTCGATTTTGAGATGCTGCAGAAGGTGTATGTTAGTGAATAATTGAAAGTGGAAAATGGAAAATGGAAGGCGAAGAGTCTTCTTAACTTTCCATTTTCAATTTTCCACTTTCCACTTAAAAGCTATGCTTAACGACAAAGTAGGAATGATATTCGGTGTCGCGAACAAGCGTTCGATCGCCTGGGCGTGTGCACAGGCCTGTGCAGCGTACGGTGCGAAGATGGCGTTTACCTATCAGGGCGAGCGGCTCAAGGAGAACGTCGAGGAACTCGCCGGCACGCTCGAAGGCTCGCTCGTCGTGCCGTGTGACGTCAGCGATCAAGCGGCCGTCGATGCGACTTTTGAGGCTGTAAAAAACAAGTACGGCAAGCTCGATTTCCTCGTGCATTCGATAGCTTTCGCTCCGAAAGAGGCCCTTGAAGGCGAATTCGTGACGACCAGCCGCGAGGCTTTTCGCACGGCGTTGGAAATCAGTGCATTTTCGCTGACACAGGTCGCACTTGCGGCTTTGCCGCTGATGTCCGACGGCGGCAGCATCGTGACGATGACCTATTACGGTGCCGAAAAGGTTGTCACCAGCTACAACGTGATGGGCGTCGCCAAGGCTGCACTAGAATCGAGCGTTCGCTATCTCGCCGCCGATCTCGGCAAAGACAACATCCGCGTCAACGCCATCAGTGCCGGCCCGCTCAACACGCTCTCAGCCCGCGGCGTCAAAAACATGGGCTCGCTGCTCGGCTACGTCGGCGAAAAATCGCCGCTGAAACGCAACGTGACCCAAGCCGAAGTCGGCAACACCGCACTCTTTCTCGTCAGCGACCTTTCGTCCGGCATCACAGGCGAGACCATCTACGTCGATTGCGGGTATAATATTATGGGAATTTAGGAAATGTGAGATGTGAGATATGAAATATGAGAAACACCAAATGAATAGTGGGTCTTAGATAGCTCTCAAAAAAGACATCTCATATCTCTTATTTCTCACATTTCATATCTCATATCTCACATCATAAGTACATGACAGTAAAATCAACAAAACCAAGCACAAAGGTGCCAAAGACAAAGCCGGACCCGCCGAAAACTGTTGCCGAAGCCAAAGAGCTTGAGGCCGCTCCGGGTTACTGGCGTTTGACCGATGACGAGATCCTGCTCCGCTCACCGTTGCCTGAGGACGAGATGAAAACGTCCGATTCATGGCGTGTTTTTCGCATCATGGGCGAATTTGTCAATGGATTTGACGAGTTGGCGACCATCACACGCGGCGTTTCGATATTTGGCTCGGCCCGCACCCACGAGGACGACCCGATGTTTAAGGCCGCTCACGAGGTCGGCTATCTGCTTGGTGCGGCGGGATTTGAGATCATCACCGGCGGCGGCCCCGGCATTATGCAGGCGGCAAATCACGGTGCCCACGACGCCGGTGCGACGTCGGTCGGCTGTAACATCGAGCTGCCATTTGAGCAGATCCCCAACCCGTATCTAACCAAGACGCTGACCTTCAAATACTTTATGGTCCGCAAGACCATGTTCATCAAATACAGCAACGCTTACATCATCTTCCCCGGAGGCTTTGGCACAATGGACGAGCTTTTCGAAGCGTTAACGCTGATCCAGACGCGTAAAATTCGCAATTTCCCCGTCGTCCTCTTCGGCTCACACTACTGGCAAGGCCTGCTCCAATGGCTGACCACGACAATGCTCAATGAAAAAATGATCAACGCCGAAGACCTCAGCCTCATCCACCTGACCGATTCGCCCAAAGACGCCGTCGATTTCATTATCAGAACGTGTTATGAGGGAATTGTGAACGGGAAATAGTGAATAACTAATAACTAAAAGTGAAAAATTAAGAATCTTTCTTCGATCTTCACACTTTTCACTCTTAGTTTTTCACTTTTCACTAATCGCGTCTCTCATCCAACCTAAATAGGTGTCCGACACCTTCGCGGCTTTGATCGCGACGATCTCCGGCACTTCGTAGCTGTGATTGGCGGTAATGAATGCCGATAGCTCGTCAAATTTTTCGGGAAGGGTCTTGATCAGTAGCAGATACTCGCCCTCCTTGGTCACGCGTCCTTCCCAGAGGTAAACGGACGTCATACGCGGCAAAACCTGAACACACGCCGCAAGCTTTGCCTCGACGATCCGGGACGCAAGATTCTCACCATCTGCGTTATTTGAAACTGTGGTTAGAACGATAAGCATATCTCACAATTATCCGACCGATCTTCGTCTGGCCGTGAGCCGGTCGACTATCATATCAGCGACCGCAATACTCGCCACGGGCACCGGCAGATGCCACGTCCAACTCTGGTACATATACCCGCGTCCGACCCATGCCGTGCCGTCGCAAAAAATGCTGAGCATCTCAAAACTCGATCCGAGGCGGCCTGGAACGGTAATTCGCTCGCAAGTCTGAAACTGCATCGGGCCGACGCCAAAATTCCAGCCGACGCGAAATCCATTGTAAACAAAGCCGTTCAGGCCGACAACGACATCGCCCGTCGGGGTCTTGAGAGCAGCCTCGCGTTGACGCCGTCTGATCGCGGTTAACAGCCCTGCGATCAGCGGAGCACTGGATGCAACCACGACCGCGATCGCCACACCAAGCGTGCGCTGCCATCGAAAGTAACCGAAGGCCGTTGTCAACGCTATTCCCAGCACGATCAGAAACGTCACCACGACGGTTCCGATCGCTAGATGATTTGCCGCCCGTAGACTTCCGTAATAGGGCAGCATCTCCGCTTCCCTAAATGCCCGCCACAAATCCGCGTCGCAATGCCATTCGCCAAGGCTCACAGGTGACGCAGTTTCGTCTTCGAGGTGATCGAAATCCATTGAACGAGTGTAGCGCGTTTATCCAGGGACGGAGCTTAAGACTGGATTTGAGATGAAAATGCCCACAAAAGGGGGTGCTTAAAGCACAAAAAGCGCGTGTTTTTGGCAAAACCGTCGCGTATCAAAACGACAATTTCGCCCAAAATCCGTGTCGCCGCGACTCAACGCTTAAAGATTGTTATCAGTGATCACTGTGAACTTCTGAATTTCTGAATACGTTGGCCGCCTGGCGTTTCATACTTGCAATATTGCTCTATCTGTATTACGCTGTGAATATGTCGATTGAGAGAAAGTGGGCAGAGTTTGCATCGTCGCCTGCACCACGTTCGGGCAGACGGTTATACGTTTCACTCAATTCAAAAGGTATCATCGTAATGAACCGGCGAACCTATCAGGCATTGGGCGAGCCCGAAGCCGTTTCGCTGCTATTCGACATCGACAACCTCTCGATCGGCTTGCGCCCATGCGACCTGCTCATGCCCATCGCCTTCCCGCTCGCCCCACGCGGCCCGTCCGGATCCCACATCATCTGGGCAGGAGCATTTATGAAAGCCCACCAAATACACCCAACCGCCACGATCCGCTTCCTCAACCCAATAATGGAAAATGGAGTGCTTGTCCTAGACCTCAATTACACCGCAAGAACAACCCAAAGCCCGCGGACCGGCTGGCGGAAGAAACGTAGAGATTTTATCGCGTAGGGATAATATGAACGTAGCCGTGGGATCACCCCACGGAGTGCAATACCCACGAGTCCCGTCGCATCAGCGACGAATGAACCGCCGCGTTAAGCAGTTTTTCCATCAACTGCCCGCTGGCCGGTCCGGGAGGTCGAGTGAATGATTGATCGGGTCCCACGCGACATCCTTGCGGGTGAGCATAAACAGCATGGCCGCGAATTCCTCGGCGGTTGCGACGGATACCCTGGACGGAGGCCCGTCCTTTAGCTGGATGAGGAGCGTATAGGTATGGTTTTTGATATCGATCGCCGCGGAATAATTTGTTACAGGTATCATAGCGTTCTGATAATTTTGTTCTTCGTAGCTCTTATTCCTTCTCCATTAAATCCTGATACTGCCCGGTTTCGACCCATTCGAGGATCTCGGCGACGCGCCAGATGGGGAATGGGTGCGAGAGGCCTGAGTTCATGACGTCGGCCCAGAAGCGGTCGAGGCGGCTGGCGTCGTAATTCTTTTTGAATTCGCGGCCTTGTTCGAGAAAGAGTTCGTAGTCGATCTTTGAGGCAAATGTGCCGCCGGCGAGTTTCATCATTGTCCGGCCGATGACGTGCGGATCCTGCGTGACGAGCAGAGCGGCGCGGTCGCAGCTCAATTCGGCACGGCGCGCCCAGGCGAGTAGTGCGCTGGCGATGCCCATTGAGATGATCAGTTTTATGATCTCGGAGCCGGGAAGGAGGCGCGCGGCAGAGACATTAATAAGAGCCTCCATCAGACGGGCGGCCGTCAGATAAAGCACGTGTTCGGCGTGGATGTGACCGACCTCGTGCGAGATCACGGCGAGCGTCTCCTCGTCGTTTAGTCGCTCGATGAGGGCCGAGTGGAGTACGATGATCGGCTTTTCGACGCCGCCGGTAAAGGCGTTGACCATCGGATTTTGCTGGACAAACATATCCGGCATCTCGACGCCTAAGGTCGCACAGGCGATCTTTAATTTTTCGTGCAGATCGGGGCATTGCTTATCCGTGACCTTGACCGCACTCGCCATAAACGAGACGCGGATCGCCGATTCGCCCGTCCACGCAAGCAGCTTCTTGAGCGCCGAATCGACGCCCGGTATCGCTTTTAGGGCCGCGAGGGCTTTGGCGTCGGCCGGGTGGATGTAGTCATTTTTGTGGAGGTCTTTAAACTTTTTATGCGGCTCATTCGATAGCGGCAGCTTGCACTTGCCGCAGACGGCGTCGCCGTTCTTGTAGTCGGCTTTGACGGCATTCTTCTGCCCGCAATAACGGCAGCGGACGGAGTGAGTCGTCGTGACGGCTTCGGACGGTTCGGGTGATTCGGGTTTCTTTCTTGGCATATGAGAAGTTTATTGTATCTAAGTGTTTATTTCCAATTAATTAAAGAACGAAAAACGTAACGAAAAGTTTCGCGTCCGATGCGGAGGCCCGCGCGTGAGCAAGGGCGTAACATTCAACGTAGCGGGTTACCCCTCGCTCACGCGCGGGCTTCTGCAAGTGACAACCGCACGACCGTTTCGACATGATGCGTCTGCGGAAACAGGTCAATCGCCGTGATCGAATCTATCTTGTATCCAGCGTCGAGCAGCATTCGCAGATCGCGGGCGAGGATCGACGGTTCGCATGAGACGTACGAGATGTGAGCCGGTTTTAATAACGCAAGCTGCGGTATCGTTTGCTTTTCGGTGCCCATCCGCGGCGGATCGATCAGGACAAAGTCAACGTTTTTCGTCTTATTTGCCGCGATAAATTGCTCGACGCCGCGGTTGCTGAGGTCGAGGTTTTGAATACCAGCGTTTTTGGCGTTCTTTTTGGCAAAATCAATGGCGACCGTGCTTTCCTCGACGCCGATGACTTTTGTAAATCGCCTCGCAAGCGGCAACGCAAACAGCCCGACGCCACAATACAGGTCAAACGCCGTCCCGCCGGTTGATTCTCCGATCGCGGTTTCGATAAGCTTTTCGATCAGGAAACGGTTCGCCTGGAAGAAGGTTTCGGCAGAATAAGCGTAGGTTTCGCCAAAGGCCTGGACACTGATCTCCTCGGTCAGTTCGGGCCGCTGTCTCGAAAAGATCGAGACATCGCCGTTTTCGCCGCTGACGGCTTCGATCTCGGGGCGTTCGCTCCAGAACATTCCCCAATCGATGGTTTGCCGTAGATTTTCGAGCGTCGACTGCATGCCCGGCGTAAGGATCGGGCACGTCGCGACATCGACAACATCGTTAGAATCGCGGCGAAAATAGCCGAAGGTTTTGGCCTTGGTGTCGAGATGCCAGCGGGCACGGGAGCGGTAGGCGAATGGTTCGGGGCTCGCGATCACGGGGATCTCGGCTTCATACTCTATCTTGCCGATGCGGTGGAGACAGTCGCGAATGATCCCGGCCTTGGCCGCGAGCTGGGCGCCGTAGTCCATCTGCTGAAAATCGCAGCCACCGCACGTCCCGAAATGCGGACACGGCGGAGCGATCCGCTGCGGACCGGGCTGCTTTATTTCTACGATGTCGGCAAATGCGAGGCGCTTCTTAATGTCGCGAAGGCGTACAGTCACAACATCGCCCGCGGCCGCGAGCGGTACCAAAACGGTAAGTTTCTCCGCAAAACCAAGGCCAAATCCGCGAGGCACGATCTTTTCGACCCGCACCTCGATCACGTCTCCGTTTGTGTAGTGTTTAGTCAAGGGAGGATTATCTCACGCGAAGCCGCAAAGGTCGCAGAGCAAGACAAAGAAAGCCTATTTGATCGCAAAATTCCCTTCGTCCAGCACGTGCCGCAGCGTTTTAAGGTCGTCGTTATTGGTATACGAGATCGTGAACATGATCGCGGAGACGCCGCTCACCCGCGCGTACATACGCTTTTTGCCCGCTTTGGTCGATGTGTCGAGAAACGCGAATTGCCGGACGCCGAGCTTTTCGGCCTGCGTTTCCGAGTATTTGAAATCCGCCGGCAGTTTCATCGCCCCGTATGTCGCACGGATCGCGTCAACGTAATCGACAGCATCCTTGATCTGCGGATTTGAGGCAAGATCTTCGACGGAGATGCGGACGATGGCGTTGTCGGTCGCACCGGGCATTGAGCGGTAGGCGGTGAGCAGGATGTGCACGCGTTTTACGGCCTGATTTATCTGTGCCTGCGACGACACCGGCAGCGAATCGGGAGCTTTGAGACCGAGGTCAAAGCCCTGCTTTTTCATATAGGACTCGAAATCGTAGCCCGGTATGAGCCATGTGTCAGGGAAAGTGACCTGAAAGTTGAACGTCTCGTTCGTGTAAGTCCGCCCGTCAATAACCCCAAGATCGACAGCAGGCTTGGCAGGAACTAGCGTCGGTGTCGCCGCCGGTTTGGGATGTGGCTTCATTTGAGCGGATGCAAAAACGCCGAGAAATAATGTGACCAAAGCCAGATAAAAGACCTTTCTCATAAATAAAACAACCCAAGCCGTGGAATTCCCGCTTCTTCACGTAGACGTTTGAGGAGCATCAGGTCGTACGTATTTTTATAGGCCTCGGGCTGCATGTCTGCCTTGTAGGCACGGAGCTGTCCGGCAACCTCTTTCTCCAATGTCTTTAGATGCACGCGATCCCAATTTGTGAGCATCGCCCGGTCAAGTAATTTTTCGATGTCGCCGAGCGTTGCATCTATCGTCTCGGCGTCACCCGTCAGGTTCGCGGTCAATTCCTCTAGACGGGCGACGGCACGTGCGAGGTCTTCCCGCAGGTCATCGGACTGAATCGTTTTCAAAGACGTGACCGCATCGTTGATGTGCCCCACGACAACGTCGGTCGCGAATGCCGTATCCGCATCAGTTTCGCTCGATTTCCCAGCCTGGGATTTCACCCATTCGGCGTACTGGACCTCGACCTCTTCGCGGCAGTAAAAGAGGCTCTTGATTGTCCGCGTCCCGGGCGGCTGTTTGTCAAAAACGTCAAAGACCGATTCGACCGACCGAATCACAATATGCAGCGGTATGCCCCGCTCCTGCCACTGCTCGATCAACGCCCAATCGAGCGGGCTCAGAAACAGATTCTTGGCCCGCCGCCTGATGAACGTGTCCTCGATCTCGGTGTAATAGTTGAAATAATTCAATGCTCATTCTCGGGCTTTCAAAAAAAATGATCCCGGTTTGTTAATTTTGTCGCGTATTTATACAAGCACAGAAATTTCGTGTTTGCGGCAACGGCTTATTGGGCGTTACAGGAATAAAGATGGTGGATTGGTTTAAGCTGCAACAGCATAAAATTAACCGTTTGGCGGCATCATTGACTAATCTCCGCCGCGTGTCTATTATAACGCCACAATTACCTGACACAACGTCTCGAACCGGTTCGGCAATGAACGCATCATCGCTTTCTCAAAAAGAGATAACAGGCATGCTTCGAGCGTGGGGCGGAGGCGAAAATGCGGCGTCCGAAGACCTGATCCGCGCCGTTTACCGTGAACTCCGGCGACAAGCCCGCTTTGCCCTCAGACGCGAGCGGGCCAATCATACTCTGCATACGACCGCTCTTATCAATGAAGCTTACATTAAGCTTGCCGGGCAGCGCTCGGTCAAATGGAAGAATCGCGATCATTTTTTCGGCATGGCGGCCACATTAATGAGGCGAATCCTGGTCGATCACGCTAAAACGAGGCATCGGAAAAAGCGCGGCGGCACAGAAGACGATATCGCGCTCGAAGACGTTTTGAAAACCCTTGCGATAGCAGCCCCCGATGAAAAAGAAATCGACCTGCTCGCTTTAGATGAGGCGTTAAACCGATTGGCCGAAATTGATGAGCAGCAAGTTCGGATCGTCGAACTTCGTTACTTCAGCGGACTCAATGTTCCCGAGACGGCGGACGTTTTGAAAATATCTACCGCCACCGTCAAGCGAGACTGGGCGGTCGCAAAGTCCTGGCTTAAGTACGAATTGATTCGCGGAGAAAAGTAATGGATCAAGAAAAATGGCAACGAGCTAAGGACTTATTTCACGAGGCCCAGGGCCTCCCCGCCACAGACCGTGAGGCGTTCCTGGATAAAGCTTGTGCCGGAGATGCCGTTCTCCGTGAGCAGGTCGACAATCTGCTCGGAGCCTACGAAAGCGACTTCATGGAGGATTCGGTCGTGCAAAAGGTGGCCGAAGTGATCGGCGGCGAAAGCGATCTCAAAGAAGGGCAGGTGATCGGCCGTTATCAAATTAGGAGATCTATCGGCGTTGGCGGAATGGGCGAGGTGTTCCTGGCGGACGATACCGAACTCAACCGGCCGGTGGCCTTTAAGTTTCTTCACCGTGATGTCGCGGAGGACGGCGAACGTGTCCGCCGTTTTATTCAGGAGGCACGGGCAGCGTCGGCGCTCAATCACCCAAATATCCTTACGATCCATGAGATCGGCGCGTTTGAGGGGGCGAATTACATCGTTTCCGAATTCATAAATGGCGAGACGCTGCGTGAGCGAATGCACCTCGGGCTGACGGTGGCAGAGAGTCTCGATATCGCCGCCCAAGTCGCCGCAGCACTGCAAGCCGCCCATGAGGCGGGTATCGTCCACCGGGATATCAAACCTGAAAACATTATGCTCCGGCGTGACGGGCTGGTAAAAGTGCTGGATTTTGGACTCGCCAAACTGCTCGAAGTGCGGATTGAGGAGTGCGAAATGCGGAATAAAGAAGCTGAAACGCCAGTACCGTCTTCATCTGATACTCCGCATTCCGCACTCCACATTCC
>JBBRPZ010000033.1:0-36532 GCA_038227175.1 Pyrinomonadales bacterium
CACCGCCTCCATAGCCACCTTTGCCTTAAACTCCGACTTATAATTCTTCCGGTTCTTGATGCTCGTCATATTGCTCTTTTACCGCAATCTTATAACCTTTTTCCACCTTAACCACCTGTCCAGTTTTTGGGGTTCATTATAGTAATGCCTGAGACCGTGAGGAGAAGTCCGAGCGCCCTCCACACCTAAATCTTTACAAAGGAGCTTAAAATCTCTTAGGAAATTGTGATAGTTCATCTTTAATCCGGTTCTTGTGGGGAACAACAACTGACCGACCTTAAAGCGTTGGCGATTCATATACAGATACAGAATTTTCCGCATCTCCAGAGAAATTGGGACAAACCGTTCCTTGCTACCTTTACCCCGAATGTTAATCATCAACTGTTCCATATCGACGCAATCAGTCCTCATAGAAAGCACCTCGTCTATTCGGCACCCAGAATCGATCAGAAGACACACTGTGGCATAAATGCGCCAGTCATACTGACCCTTTGGCTTTAAGTCTAGGAACGCACCAATATGAGCGTCTGAGAAGGTTTTAATCACCACCTGTTCGCCCTTTAGTTTTTTGATTCGTAAGTTTTCGGGATTATGACCATTCTCATAACACCAAGTCAAAAATGAGTTAATAGAACGGATCTTGACATTACAGCCACCCGGATTCATTCCCGATTCACGGAGACCGATAACGAAGTTTGCCAGGGCTGATTTAGTTAAATCACCGTTGAGTTTTTCAAACCACTGGAAGGATAATTTGTACGATTTAATTGTTGAGGGGGATAAATTACTAAGGAAACGCTTTTCCTTGATAAATTGGGTGAAAAGTTCTTTCATTTCAATCTCCTAGTCCGCTAGTCTGTATAACTAGGGCAGTAAATGAAGATTGAAGCTAAGTCTTTTATTAAAGAAATTTGGTGGCCAGAGACGGGGTCGAACCGCCGACACGCGGATTTTCAGTCCGCTGCTCTACCAACTGAGCTATCTGGCCGAACTTCATATTTCACCACAAAGGCACAAAGAACACAAAGATCGATTAGAAAAAAACTTTGTGTCCTTTGGGCCTTTGTGGTGAAATCTCTTACGCGGTGGCAACTTCCACTTTTGTAAACCCAAGTTCCTGCTTGACGTCGGTCTCGATGCGTGCGAGCAGGTCGGGGGCTGTCTTGAGCATATTCTTAACGTTGTCGCGGCCCTGGCCGAGGCGTTCGCCTTTGTATGAGAACCAGGCACCGCTTTTCTCGACTATGTTGTGATTGACGGCCAGATCGAGCAGGTCGCCCTCCTTCGAAATGCCTTCACCGTACATGATGTCGAATTCGGACTCGCGAAACGGCGGTGCGCATTTATTTTTGACGACCTTGACGCGGGTGCGGTTGCCGACGACCTGGTCGCCGTCCTTGATGGCCCCGATACGCCGGATATCAAGCCTGAGGCTGGCGTAGAATTTCAAAGCCTTGCCGCCGGTCGTCGTTTCGGGCGAGCCGAAAAATACGCCGATCTTTTCGCGAAGCTGGTTAATAAAGATAAAGCAAGTGTTCGACGACGACACGATCGCCGTGATCTTGCGCAAAGCCTGCGACATCAAACGCGCCTGCAGACCGGGCAGGGAATCGCCCATTTCACCGTCTAACTCAGCCCGAGGTACCAACGCCGCGACCGAATCGATAACGATCACATCGACGCTGTTCGAACGGATCAGCGTTTCGGCGATCTCAAGTGCCTGTTCGCCCGAATCCGGCTGCGAGATGAGCATATCGTCGATATTGACGCCGAGCTTGGTCGCGTATTCCGGGTCCATAGCATGTTCGGCGTCGATGTAGGCACAGATGCCGCCCGTCCGCTGCGCCGAGGCGACAACGGTCAGGGCCAGCGTCGTTTTACCCGAACTCTCCGGTCCGTAAACCTCGACGATACGGCCCCGCGGAAAGCCGCCAACACCGATCGCGGCATCGAGACTCAGACAATTTGTCGAGATCGCCCCGATGTCCTCATGCGGACGCTCTCCCAAACGCATTATCGACCCTTTGCCAAATTTTTTCTCGATCTGTGCCAACGCGGATTCGATCGCTTTACCTTTATCCAAGCTCATATATTTTGTGTCTCCTCGGCCTTTGCTCGCTTTCGGTTTACGTCTGTTCTACTCCAACGAAAAACATCGTAACATAAAAACGGCGAGTGTGCAATAGTGTTGCATATATGCAACGTGCCTCAAGCATTCAAAACCAACCTCGATTCCGTCAGCCTGATATGTTTTTTAGATTCGAGTAAGTCTAAAACAAGATATGGTCAAATTCAAATCGCCAACGAGAATGATAGCGTGGGAGATGCACTAAACCGACAAACAAACCCATGAACACATACGCCAAAGAATTCCGCATATCCACAAAAAAATCCCGACCCTTGCGGATCGGGATCTTGTGCATTGTTGGCGATCTATCTTAATTTCCCAGGTCGGGAAGGATCTCAATCTTTACGTTGAATGCGCCGGAGTTATCGTTGAGATTGCCTTCGTTGATGCCCAGGAAGAGGGCTCCGTCGCGGGTGGCGGTGAATTCGCGTTCGGCCCCGACGTAGATGAAATCGTTGTTGTCGTCGCCGATGACGGCGATGAGGGCACCGGTCGGCACGTTTTTAAGTAGCTTTTGCGCGTCTTCGAGTTTTGGGTCGCCGGACGGGTTTGTGCTCTGGCCCTTGCCGAGTGAAACTTTACCATCGCCGGTGATCCTGATCTTCTGGCCCTTTTTAACGACCCAGCCCGAGTTGGTCCAGCCGTTCGAAGTGTTGTCGGCCAGGACCTTGACCTGCCATTCGACCGGTTTCATTTTTCCACCCGAGTTTGCCGGGTTATTTGACGGCTGGCTGGGGCGGCCGTAATCGGTGATTGTAACCTTTGGCGTCGTCACCACCGGCGCTTCGTACGAAGCGGTACGATTTGTGACGGGCGAAGTTTGCGGCGGCATGGCCGGCGAATCAAAATCGATCGACGAGATCTCCGACGACAGAAATGAAAGTTGCCGCTTACGCGAGCCTTCGCCGATCGTGATGACAAACTTGCCGTTGTCGAAGCTCACGATCTTTCCCTTGAGAATGCTGCCGTCCTTGAGCTTGATCGTGTCGGCAAAGACGAGCGATGTGAGCGAAATGATCAAAAGCAGCGAAGTTGCGAAACGAAATGTTCTAAACGGCATAACTCCTCCAAATAGCGAAAGGCAGTTCAATGTTCTTGCAGAAATGTAAAAACAGGCCAAACTGGTCGACCGGAAGAAAAGATGATGTTTTAAAGCCTAGAGTTGCAAAATTTGTGCGCGTGCCAAATTCAACAGCGATCATACACAATTTTCTTAAAGTTGTAAATGAATTTTTATCATGTAGGTTGTTGAAGGGAAAACCCTTGGCATATCGCGACCGTTACTTGATCGTTCGAATTTAAATCTATTTCCTTTGCGATCTTCGCGGCTTTGGTTGAAAATGATTTTTTATCTC
This sequence comes from Pyrinomonadales bacterium, assembly GCA_038227175.1. Lineage (GTDB taxonomy): Bacteria > Acidobacteriota > Blastocatellia > Pyrinomonadales > Pyrinomonadaceae > OLB17. Next base: position 3,484 of record JBBRPZ010000033.1, read on the forward strand.
AAAAACTTATGAAAGTTCTATTCATCGGCGGAACCGGGGTTATCAGCTCCGCTTGTTCGCGGCTTGCGGTGGAACGCGGCATCGATCTGTATCTGCTAAATCGCGGCGAGTCCGTTAGGCCGGTGCCGGAATCCGTTCAAATTATCAACGCGGATATTCGAGATAAAGACGCGGCCCTGCAGGCATTGCTCACGCATCAATTTGACGCGGTCGTCGAATGGATTGCGTTCGTGCCGGAGCATATCGAGACGGATCTCGAGTTGTTTCGCCGCCGGACGGGCCAGTATGTGTTTATCAGCTCGGCGTCGGTCTATCAGACGCCGCCGGAAAGTCTGCCCCTTACGGAAGAGACGCCGCTTTCAAATCCGTTTTGGCAATATTCGCGGGACAAGATCGCCTGCGAAGAGCGGCTGATGCGGGCGTTTCACGAAGAGCAGTTTCCCGTGACGATCGTCCGCCCGTCGCACACCTACGACCGGTCAAATTTTCCGCTCAAGGGTCGATACACGCCGATTGACCGGATGCGAAAGGGCAAAAAGATCATCGTTCACGGCGACGGCACATCGCTCTGGGTTTTGACGCATAACGCCGATTTTGCGCGCGGGTTTGTGCCGCTATTGGGCAATGAACGGGCGATTGGCGAAGCATTTCATATCACAACCGACGCCTTGCTGAGCTGGAACCATATCTACGAATTCGCCGCAGAAGCAGCGGGGGCAACGGCTGATATCGTTCACATTCCATCAGAGGTTATCGCCAAATACGACGCCGAATGGGGCGGCGACTTGCTCGGCGACAAGATGCACAGCATGATCTTTGACAACTCGAAAATCAAGCGGTTTGTGCCCGGTTTTTCGGCTAATATTCCATTTTCACAGGGCATCGAAGAGATCGTCGCCTGGCACGACGCCGATCCCACACGGCAGGTTGTAGATGTACAATTGGATCAACTGATGGACAAGATCATCGCGGATTGGGAAGCCGCTTTTTGAGGTGCCGGAATCACCGTCATTCGAAAATATGACGGTTAATAAAATCGTTTCTGAATTTACCCTGCGGGTCGTAGGTTTTTGCGAGGTCGACAAAATCGGGCAGTCGTTCGTATAGAGAACGTAAAACTTTGGGTGAAGTTGTAAATACTTTCCCCCAATGCGGGCGGGCTTCGTACGGAGCAAGCTCGGCCTCAATGACCGGCAAAAGCTTGCCGACGGCCTCGGCGTCCGGCGTCCACGTGAAATGAAAAGCGACGCAATCCCGCTTGTAACACGGGCTTAGCCATTGGTCATCAGCCGCGATCGTTCGGATCTCGGAGACTCGTAGGAGCGGGCCGATCTGTCTATGTAATTTGTTGAGCGCAAGGATCGCATCGACCGCGTGCTGCCGCCCGACAAAATATTCGGATTGCAATTCGTCGCCGATGCTCGGCGTAAAGCCCATCTTAAAATGGGGCAAACGCTCTGGCCAAGGTCCGGGAATTCCCATCTGGTCGGTGCGGTTTTCGCCCGAAAATCCGGAAACCGGCTTGACATGATCGGTCGCAGCGGTTGCTCCAAAAAGTTCAGCCGGCATATCGCCAACGCCTTCGGCAATGCGGCGCTTTACCCAGACCTGATCGATTGTTTGGTTCTGCCAGTCGGTAAAAAGACTGACGCTGTAGCCGCTCGACATAATCTCGTCGAAATTTTCATTCAACTCGGCAAAAGCCAAGTTTTTGAACACGTCTTGGCGAACGGCGTACGTCTTTTCGATGTCCAGCGTTATTTTTTTAAGAACACCCAAAGCTCCGAGATTGACGATTGCCCCGCTTAGCAGATGGGCATTTTCACGTCGGTTCAGTGTCACTAAGTCTCCGATGCCCGAAACAAATTGCAGCTCCGAAACGGCCGTTCCCAGATTGCCGTTCGACACGCCCGAGCCATGAGTCGCCGTGGCAATCGCCCCGGCAACCGAGATGTGCGGCAGCGACGCGAGATTGTGCAGCGCGTAACCGCGCGCGTCGAGTTCGGGGCAGAACTGCCCGTACCGCAGACCCGATCCGAGCGTGACAATCATCGCATCTTCGTTAATTTCGACTTGATCGAGATGTTCGGTCGAGATCTGGGCAATAGGGCTGTCCGCGATGTCGTTGAAGCAATGGCGGGAGCCGAGAGCCTTGATCTTATCCAGTTTGTTGACGAGGTTCTGTATCTCCGCGACGGTGTGCGGGCGATACAATTGCGTGGCTTTGTAGTGGTAATTGCCGGCCCAATTGTCGCCCGGTTCGCTTGGTGTGCTCGATGCCATCGGTTTTGTGGAATCAATTTAACGTAATTCGTTTTATTCAGCCCCAAATAGAATGTCGATTGTCAGTTGGTCCAGTTCCTCGTAACGCAAACCCTTGGATGCAAGAGCTTTGCGGTCGAATGTTTGTCCCAATAGTTGGTCAAAATCACCGCGTCCGGCGGAGCGGTCGGTTTCGGCGATCTCGGCCAGGATCGATTGTATGCCCGAATGCTCATTCCAGCGACGGGCCTTGTCTTTAAGAATTAGATAAGTCCGCATACAACCGCGGGCAAAGGCTTTGACGCCATCGTAATCCTCAGTTCTGTAAGCATGGGCATCGAAATGCCGCATTCCGCTGTAGCCGACATCCTCTAAGAACTTGACGAGCCAAAACGCGCCTTTCGGGTTTGCCGAACCGAATCGCAGATCTTGATCGTAACGTCCCGGGACCTGATCGTTGAGGTCGATATGAAAGAGTTTTCCTGCTTCCCACGCCTGTGCGACGGCGTGCATCATGTTCAGGCCCGGCATAGTTTCGTGAGCGACCTCGGGGTTTACGCCGACCATTTCCTTGTGATCGAGCGTCTCGATAAACGCTAAGTAAGCTCCTGTTGTAGGAAAGTAAATATCTGCTCGCGGCTCGTTCGGTTTGGCCTCGAGGGCAAATCTGTAGCCGAAACCCTGAGCGATGTTGTATTCGCAGAGATAGTTCATCGCCTCGCGAAAGCGTTTGATCGCGTCCTCGACCTTGCGACAGGCATCGGTCTCAACGCCTTCGCGGCCGCCCCAGAGCACAAATGTCTCGGCGTTAAACTCGGCCCCGAGTTCCATCGCCCGCATCGTTTTTTGGATAGCGTAATCGCGTACCCTCGCGTCATTTGCCGTAAAAGCCCCGTCGCGAAAGACCGGGTCGTAAAACAGATTGACCGTGGCCATCGGCACCTTGATGCCGTTGTCCGCGCAGGCGGTGCGAAATTCCCGGACGATCTGATCGCGTTCGGCGGCTCCCGCGTCGATCGGGACGAGATCGTTGTCGTGAAAGTTAACGCCGTAGGCCCCGACCTCGGCAAGCATTTTCACCGCCTCGACGGGCGGTAAAGTGGGACGAACCGCGTCGCCAAAGGGATCACGGCCACGGTTACCGACCGTCCACAATCCAAACGTAAATTTATGCTCCGGCTGCGGCGTGTATCTGCTGTCACTCATAGAAATATCAATCTCCCTTTTTTTTTACCAATGTCGGTGACATAGCAATATTCTGCGTTTTTTTCTGAGGCGGGACGGTTTCGAGGCGTCTAATTCGGCCAGTTCATCAGGCAGGATAAATCAAAGGAATTTATTTATTTCCGTTTTTGCGGTAAATCAGAAAATCTGAATCGACCGTAAAAACACTCGAATTTTCTTGTCGTTCGCTCATTCGGACTAGACACGCATTGGCAAGATTCATTGGTACGCTGCCGTATTTTTTAATCAATTTCTTTATTTCTTCAATCTCGTTCGTTAAAGAAAAATCAATCTGCAAAGCTCCCTCAGAAAGCATTTTCAAAATGTCTGCCTTACCGTCCGGCTTACTCTGCATCAAAAAACACGCTTCGGTAATAACAGCTTCACAAGTTAAAAAAGACGCCGACAGGTTTCTCATTTGCTCAAGCGTCCACCGATGCCATTGGTCTCTTTTGTTCAAATAAGGCACGATAACGCCCGTGTCGGCAATCGTTTGCTTAACCACGTCCTAAGCCTTCCAAATATTTTTTATTAGACGACAAATCAGATGGTAAATCATCGTGCTTTCCAGCCAATTCTGGAACAATATCAAAAATTGTTTTCAATTTTATTTCGCTGTCATCAGCCTTATTACCATTTTCAACCTTTGGCGGCCTGCCGTTCTTTCTTTCTTTTACAAGCTGCAAATCAGTTTCGTCGATAATGTTATCACGCCCGATACGCCTTGCCGGGAGGCGTTTTCCCCAAATCAATTGCTGGACGCGCAAAACCGATACGCCAAGTTTTTCCGATGCTTCTTTTGTTGAAATTAAACTCATTGCTACTAACGAATAATTCAAGAAAAAGTATAAGTCAACGCACAGTCTTTACCTTCAGGCAAACAGATTTCGCACGAAGTCTCTAATTCCCAAATTCTCCTTTTGTACTATACCACTGCCGGTCTCCGAATTATGAACAGGCGTTTCCGGCCCTTGATATTCGCGTCGGAGCCGTTCGCTCGCGATCTCAAGCTTTTCGTTTAATTTAGGATTCGCGGTGCTTCCATCTATGACAAATTTTACGATTTTTGGAAATTCATCAGGATCGAACCATGCCCCGTGTTTATTACAGATATCCAGAATCACGCCGGCTTCGTGGGCTGACGCATTGCGAACCATCGGCTCATAGCAATAAGGGCACGGAACATGACGAGTTTTTGTGAGCACCTCGCTTCTGATCTTCCTGTCCCGGACAAATCTCAGCACGGCGGTTTGTTTTTCACCATCCAGGAATAAACTTTCGAAGGTCTCAATGTCCGCCCATAATCCGCCACACCGCGTACATTCGAACAGAATAATGCCGCTGATCTCGACCCGGGTGAGCACCAGTCTGCACGTCGGACATTGAGATCGTCCCTCGTCTTCATGAAGGCCAATCGGAGCGGCGATCGCACCGCACCTGTCGCAAAATCTGCTGCCGACAAACATAGCGCCCAGACATGACAAACACGCCATTGTTTTAAGGGGCTTCCGGCATTGCGGGCATTTCACATTGTTGGCAGCGATACTCGCATTGCAATTCGGGCATTTAAGACGTTCATTTGTCACCTGTTTTATGCCTCACCGAGTCGTTACCTTAACGCACTGTCAATTTAATGAAGGCGACCGCCGGTTGACCCGGAGAAACCTTTACATGGTAAATCGCCTGCGGCTGCGGGTCGTCATTGTAAAGCTGGCCGCAGGACCGCCCCGATTTTTTCTTCAAGAGATCACGGGTCTTCGCACCACAGGCCGTTTCCGATTCGGTCTTAGAGTACACCTTGTCGTCGGGATCTGTTCGGCTAAAGACCTCGACATCCGCTCCGGATTCCAGATCCTGTAGTTCTTTACTGTCCTTTATGTGATGATTATCCTTTTCCATCCTCATGATAGTCAAGGGCTTGGGCGAAACGATCACGGTCATGAGCTCGCCCGTATAGTTTGGCTTATTTGGCTCCAAAGTAAGAAATGGAGGATCGTCCCGCTGATCGGGATAATCGAATAACATGCCCGGTAATATGGTGTTTTCATCCGAGGCGGACCCGGGGAAAATAGCATACGGCACACCATAACTGCCGTCGGAATAGGTCTCGCGGCCGATCATGTATAGATAGCCCGTGTTATCTGACTCGACCGCGAAACGCAACATGTCCTGCGTCCTAAATACCGAATCGACTCCGACCCGTTCCGCGATCAGCCGTTGCTCCTTATTATTATCATCCGAAACCACAAAATAGAAGCCCGGCTCGTTTCCCACCGGCGGACGCAATTTCCAAATTGTCACGCCTATCCTGGCGATCGATTTCGGAAGGTTCGACGGTTTCACGGGCGGCGGTACACCTTTTCGAAGGCTCAAATGTTTGTAAGATCGGAGATACCCGTATGAAGGGGCTTTCTTTTTTGCGACCGGACCGCCATTAGTACCGCTTGACCTCGCCGGCCGCTTTCTCGAAAAAGCCTCGGACGTAACCGAACGCGTCTGCGAGCCGTCCTGGGGAAATGCGAAACCGGTGCCAACAATGGCAAGGAACCAGAAACAAAATAATGTTGAATAAAGTGTTGTTTTCATATATTTGATTATTCACTTTCGCGGCATATGCCGGATTCATGGTCATCGAGAGATTCAAGACCCGCTTAGTAACAATTTTGCCGGGATAACTACGGCTTTGCGACTACGAGAGAATGCACGTCGGCCTCGTGCCGATAGAAGACCCTGGGCTGCTGAAAGCCCTCGGCGCTTATTTGCCCGGCGGCCTTGGCCCTGGCCTTTCCCAATACTATATCGCGCGCCTGGCTTGCGTCTCTTTTTGACTTATCGATCTGGGGAACGAGCTCCGAGGCATAGTCGAGCCATTCGCGTACCACCACGTTGCCGTCATGATCCTTATCCGCAACAGTCGATTTTAGGCCCTCGATAAGGGCATACGTTAGATAGCCATGCCCGAGATCCTTGTTCTCTGTCGCGGATTGCGAGCCCTGTGACGCTGTAAGGATATAAATTCCTTTATCGTACGCCAATTGGGCCAAGCCTTTGCTATTCATCGGCCCCTGACGGGTTTCCTGCGTCTCAATCGCCTTGCCCGAATCACACGCGTCGATGACAACCAAAAATTGGCCGACATCAATATTCTCAACCAAGCTTTCCAGCTCCTCGTCCGACAGGCTGCTTTCGAGCATTTTCGGTAGGGCAGGATCATCTATGTCCGTCCGAACACCCGTATAGTCGTACGGTATCATATAGAATCTTTCATTCTTCGCCAGGCCATGCCCGGCAAAAAATACGATCAGAGCGTCCTCCGGCAGTATCCTGGTCGCCAGACTCGAGAGAGTTTGGCGGATATTAGCCTTAGTGGCGGCGGCGGCGGCGATCAGAGGTATTACGTCGACCCGCTCGTAATTATTAAGCTTCAGTTGCTGTCGCTTAAATTCTTCGGAAAACTCACGGGCGTCATTGACTGCGTAGTCCAAATTAAAATCGGGATTGGCATACTCATTTACTCCGATAGCCAGCACATACATAATGCCTTTACGCGTCAAACCGGGGCCGCCGATAACCGTTTTGGATCGATCCCGGCTCTTGATGTCGTCCGAGTTAAAAGCGTACGCGGTAAACTTGTTTTCTCCGGCAACGATCGGCACGGACCAATCGAGTACCGATTCTTTTTTACCTTCCATAACGTCTTCGCGCCATACCTTTACGAGCGAACCGTTTCGAAACAGCCGCACGTCCTTGGCTCCGGCCGGGGCTTCCGATACCGTGACCCGCACCTTAATATTCGGAGTGGACAAAGGTCCATCGGGCGGGGCGTCAGGAAAGGTTACGTTCAGGATCGGCTGCCTGCGGTCCTTCGCCGAGATCGTGGAATTCGCCGGCGGTTTGCCGTTAACTATCTTGGCCAATAGCCCCGGCAGCCAAAACTCCTTCAAAAATATCTCAACCGGCTTCAAATTAAAAGTGTTGTTCTCGAATCGCCACGAAAGCTGCTCCCAGGCCGCTTGCGATCCGTCAAAAAAACCGCCGGGTGTTACGACCAGCCAGTCTGCGGTTTTCTTTGACGAGATCAGCGTGGCCAAATTTTCACCCGAACGAGCGTCCCAGATTATGAGGCTCCCGTCCTCACTTGCCGATGTCAGCAAGCGGGAATCCTGCGAAAACCCGGCTGAATAGACTGCTCCGACGTGTCCGTTCAAAGCGCGGATTTCACGTCCCTCCGAAACGTCCCAGATTCGAACCGTCTTGTCGCGGCTGGACGACGCGATCTGCTTACCGTCAGGGCTAAACGAAATCGATTGTATCTGCTCGGTATGGCCCGGCAGCGCTTTTATAAACTTTCCCGTCTCGACATCCCAAATGCTAACCAGCTTATCCACCCCGCCAGACGCGACTAACTTTCCGTCAGGGCTGATGGCAACAGCATCTATCTCACCGGCTTTTGGATCGATCGGCCGGATTACGCGTCCGCTCCGAACATCCCATATTTTTAGGGTGCCGTCTCGGCTACCGGAGGCGATAAATTGTTCGTCACTGCTGATCGCTACCGAAACGACTTCCTCCGTATGTTCTCTGAGAAGACGAACGGGGCTTTTTTGCCGGACCTCATCCGTGCCCGGTATCTTTTCGATCTCCCATATTCCGATAGTTTTGTCGGCACTGCCGGAAACGATAACGTCCTCAAGCTTCCCGACCGCTATCGACTCGATCGCCCCCTTATGCCCTTCCAATTTAGCAACCGATTTACGGGAAATCGTATCCCAGATCAGGATCGTTTTGTCCAGGCTGCCTGAGATAATGTGCCTCTTGTCCGGATGAAAGGCGACGCACCTTACCTGGGCCGAGTGGCCCTTGAGCGGCGACAAACTCTGGCCCGTCCGTAGATCCCAAAGCTTTACGGAATTATCAGAACTCGCGGCGGCAAGAAAGTTGCCATCTGAGCTAAAGGCCGCTCCGGAGAAGCCGGTTGTATAGTTTTCTAAGGTTTTGGCCAGTTTACCCGTTTTTGTATCGGCAATTAAAGTAGTGCCGTCGCCGTTTCCGATCGCAAGCATGGTTCCGTCGAAGTTGAATGAGGCGGACTCGACCGAGTCGGCCTTACTTATAGCCTCGGTGGTCGACGAAAGCGGCGGGTGCTTAGGTATAAGGTCCCAGGTCTTTATCGTTCCGCCCGCGTCCGCCGACATCACCTTATCGCCGGAAATAAATTTTAGTGCAATGACCTTTTCGGCGTGATTATTGAGCGCCGTAACCTCGCGGCCCGTCGCCGCCTTCCAAACATGCACCGTTTTATCAAGGCCGCCTGACGCCAGCAGCGAGCCATCGTCGCTGAAACGAAGGACTCTGATTTCATCCGTATGTTTTTTGAGATCTTGCAATTTCTTGCCTTTATCTACATCCCATATCTTAACGGTATGATCGGCACTGCCCGATGCCATGATTTTGCCGTCGGGGCTGAATATTAACGCCGTTACGGACGAGGTATGATCGGCAAGGACCAACTCTTTGCCCGTTTCCAGATCGCGCACGGTAACAAGGTTATCGGATCCGCCCGACGCCAGACGTTTCCCATCGGGACTGAACGCGATTGCCTGAACCGTAGCTTTTTTGTTATCAAAATTCTTGACTTCCTTCGCACTTTCCACATCCCAAATTCGCACGGTGCCGTCATTCCCCCCGGATGCCAACCACTTTCCGTCCGTACTACAAGCAAGAGCTTTGACCGCGTTAGAATGCCCCGACAGAGACCGTAATTCACGTCCTGATTCCACCTCCCAGATCTTGATCGTGTTATCAAAACTCCCCGACGCCGCCCACCCGTTTTCGGGGCTGAAAATGACCGCTTCAACCTGTTTGCTGTGACCGGTCTGCAAAACCAGCTCCGGTTTGGTCTGATCCGTGGCGGCGACAACCGCGGCTGTCGCAGGCAGCCATCTGTCACCCATTAGCAACAGGACCGTGAGCGTTGACAAAATCAGTAAAGGCGACTTTTTCATATACCTCTAGACCCCAAAACAAGGCTATTCCAAACCGATAAAATCGATATTGGTCAGATTCCCTGATACGTTTACAGATCGATTGCCAAACCTGTACAGCCTCGATATAACGCCGATCGTGTACGTCTTTCCGGCATCGACATTGTCAAATTTGTAAAAACCGAACGAGCTGGTAGTTGCCGTAAGCCTGACGCCGGTGGAATCCTGAACGAATACCGTTGCGTTTCGCAGCCCGGTTCCTTGCGGTGTTGTCACCCGGCCGTCAATCGACGCCGGAGGAGCCACGACGGTCAACGCCCCGTCTGTAAACGGCGGCAGCGGCAGGGTAAATCCGTTTTCGTCGAACAAACCTTTGCTGACCGGACTGTTTGTAAACGTCACAAACGATGCTCCCGGAGCAGCCGTGGCCCGGATGTGAAACTTGAGGCGGAGGATACGCCTTGTACCGGCGGCAATGACGGTCGGGGGATTGGTATCGGCCCCGTTAAAGTTCATGCCAATACCGATGTCGCCCGCCGACACTCCTTCCGCGTTAATATTAAGCCGCGTTCCGGCGGGGGCCCCGGTGCCTAAGGTAATATCAGGATTAGTGTTTATGCCGCTGACACCGCTAACGCTGAGCACGGCCGGATCGAAATGGATGCTGTACTGCATTCCCGCCTCGTTACCCTGCGACTCGACCTCGACCTCGATAACGGCATCAGTATCGACAAGGCCGTTGGCTGATATGAGCTTGACGGTTCGAGCGGCCGCGGCTGATTCGGGTTCCGAGGTCACCGCCAGATCATTAGGCGTGGAAGCCGGTGTGCACCCGAGGTTTGTGATGGACGGTGGGCCGCCGGCCGGCGTCGGCTGCCAGCCCGGCGTATTCGGGTCGAAGTCGGTTGTCGAATCGTGCCGGGCAAAAGCATCTATCGCCGTACCGTCTGAGCCGCCGAGAAGCCCGTCACCCAAAGTACTTCTCGGACCGGCGTCCAGACGCCTCTGTTCATCCGGCAAGATACTCGGGCAATCGCGTCCGGCCAGGAATCTCTGATATTCGATCTGATCCCCCACATTAACGTCACCGTCACCAAACCCAGGCACCCCGAGCGCGATCCGGTTGATATCTCCTTCATAAGGATTTGGCGTAGCGGTAGGAGTCGGAGTGGGCGTCGGCGTCGGGGTTGGAGTCGGCGTCGGCGTCGGCGTGGGGGTTGGTGTCGGTGTCGGTGTCGGTGTTGGAGTCGGCGTCGGAGTGGGTGTTCCTGAGCCGGCTTGCTGGATGGTCACCGGGTCCACGCGTCCGCTAATTCTGACAGTACCCGAGCGAGCGGCACCGGTATTTGGATCGGCTGTATAGTTGATGGGACCCGTCCCGGTTGTCGAGTCGTCCGGGTTGATGATGCTGATCCATTGCACTTCACTTGTCGCCGTCCATTGACAAGTCGGGTCGTTCGTCGTCACCGCAAGTTGATTCGGCCCGCCTGTAGCCGGGATCAGGTCCGGGGTATCCGGCACATAGCTGCAAGTAGATAAAGCGTTAATAGTGATCGGCTGGTCGGTGCCGGTCAACGTCACGCTTACCGGCGGGCCAAATGTAAAGCCCTGCTTTCTAACATTTACCTTGTAGGTGTTTGGCACCAGATCGCGAAATATATACGGATCATTTGTGAAAGGTTGATTACGCGTACTTATCTCAAGCGGGGTTCCGAGGCTATTGCTGGTCGGCGTATAGATCAAATCGACCACCGCTCCGTTTACAACCTGACCCGCGGCGGATCGCACCCGGACGATGATGTTAGCCGTTGGCGTCGGCGATGCTGACGGTGTGTGTAGTTTCGATGGGAGATCGTCGTCATCGACAAAATGATCGAGAGATTTTACCGAATAATTAAATCCGCGTCCGGCCATAAAGGGAGCTATATCAAGATAAGTCAGCGGATATGCCGTGCATTGATATTGAGCAAAAGGGCCATCGGCTCTGAACGTAACCACGCATGGCTCCGGATCATGCGAATTGATACCGGTCCTCGAAAATCCGGCCTCAACCTTAAGCGAAGATGAAGAAACATCTGTCGCGGTGATATTCGATATATATCCGAACACGGACTTCGGAGTGTTACTGAGAGCGTTTGAAAAGGTGCTCGAAGTGACAAGCGGAATATTATTTGGAATCCAATTGATGCCGGACGGCAAGTTTGCGTCCGGCCCCGAGATATTCGCCCGATACGTTGTGCCGTCGGATGGCAGCCTGAATTCGTAAATTCCCTGCGAAACCAGATCCCCATTGACAATATTATTCTGATTATTGATTGCCGTTACGCTGTCGGGCGTGAACGTTGGCTGATTGCCGTTATAGGTTTGCAAATAGAGCCGGTAGAGCCTCTCATACTGGCGCCATGATAGCTGGACCGTGCCCGTCGCCCCTGATTTTCCGTCGACGGCGATCCGGTATTGAGTTCCAGGCGTCGCCGGAAAATTCACCTTACTGGTCTTGTCATAATAAACGGTGTCATTATTTGAGCCGACCGGCGTCATATTGTCAAAGGAACAAGTTCCGCTCACCGGACAGCGGTAAACCGCCATAACAGTATCAAAATTGCTGCCCGATGTTGAGAACGTATAGAATGCGGGGACGCCGGCGGGCGCGGTCCAGCGATACCAGATCGAATTTGTCGGTGGATTTCCCGGATAATGCGCCGGTTCGTGGGCGCCGGATTCGTTAGTTGCTGTCGTATTGTAGCCGGGTGGATTAATGCTGCCGCTGACCCCCGATATAACCTGAGCATTTTGAAAATCGTCGTTGGGCGGTCGGGCGGTCCCGAACTGCGAGATCGTATGCGTTTGTCCGCCTATCAAAATGGTTTCCGTTCTCGGGCCTCCTCCCGGTAGAACCGCGCGGACGTTAAACGTAACCCGGCCGCCCATATAGGTGAGGTTGCTGTATGTCGTTCCCGAGGTCGGCGGCGTGGCTGCGGGCGGACAGCCCGTCTGCGTGAATACATCAAAGAAGAAAGTGCCGCCCGACGGAGGCGCGTTCGTCTGCGACGGCGCGATGGCGTAGGTGCATGGAGCAGGTGGCATGAAAAGACCGATCAAGTATGACCCGCTGCCGACTGATGTGTCGATGGCCCGGATGATGTACTGGCCGCTGGACTCGAGTTGGAAAAATCCCGCCGTGCCAGTGGGAACTAATGCTCCGGTCGGGCTATAGAGCTCGATCCTCGTAACAAATGCGGTACTCGACATCGTGAGGGCGATCTGTTGCCCGGCGGCCCCGAAAAAGCTGTAAAGATCCGTCTTATTGCCGCCCACGATACACGAGTTGGCGTCAAGCAGCCCCTCGTATTGCCCCCTTGTATCGATAGGCAAAAGGTTACAGGCGGGCCCGTCATCGTTGAGGATCGTCCCAAGTACCGCTGCCGATGAGACCGTGCCGACCGTTGCCCCGGTAAGCTGAATAATAAACACCTCGTTCGGTTCGAAGACAGGGTCGGCGACGACATTCACGATCGCGGACTGCGTATTAGCTCCACCGTTGGTCGTTGGACCGAACACCGCCGAGCCGGTAGTGCTGGCAAAATCATTGCTGTCCGCCGGATTCCCTCCGGCACCACTTACGGCAAAATTTACCGTCGATCCAAGCGATGTTCCCGTCGTGCCCGCAGCAAAGGATCGCGTCACGGTATATACAAATGGCGTCGGGACACCCGCGCTAGTACCCTCGTTCTGAGTTACGGGCCCGGATGTGATCGCAAATGCAGGTGGTGTCTCGTTGTCAACAATTGTAAGCACCGCCGGGTTTGGCGTTCCCAACGAGGCGCCGCCCGTCGGGTTGCTCAACGTAAGATTAACCGTCTCGGGACCTTCGTAAATCGTGTCATTTATGATCGTGACATTAAACGTTTTCGGGACAGCGTCGCCGTTGCCCCAATTCAGCGCGCCCGAAGCAGCCGTATAATCACCCGGTGCCGTCGCCGACCCGTCGCTTGTCGCGTATGTAACGGAAACCGCACCGGTAGTGCCGCCGTTCCGCGTCGCTGTGATCGTCGCAGTACCGCCATTTTCGTTTACCGAGTAGCTGGTCGCGCTAAACTGAATGGTTCCGCCAGTAGTTACAGCGGTTCCGGTTACATTGAACGGGAAGTCCTGATTAATATCAGGCGCTGATGGCGGGTTGCCTAAATCAATCACATCTCCCCATACGCCGGTCGCAGCATCTCGTTGACGAGCATTATTCCCAATCGTCCCGCGCGATCCGGCAACTGTTTTGGTTGGTTGGAAATGACTGAGTCCATTTGTCGCCGTTGAGGACCAATCAAACCAGTAAGTACCGGCCCCCAAAGTCGTGTTTATGTTAAGGGTATTCGCCCATATTTTTTTCGTCGTTCCAGTTGCCGATCCCGGAGCCGGAACTGCGGAATTAAATATGCGAAAGTAAGTCGAGTCAAGAGACGAAGCCAACCGGTTCGTCGTGGTATCGCCAAAGATAACGGTTGACCCGGCATCGCCTGGCCGCCCACTCCAAATCTGCAACGCATAACTTGCAAAAGGGGATGGAGTCGCGGGGGCTGCGTTCTGGTAAGCGTAAAACGTAACGGTGTTGAGCGTACACGGCTGTGCGATCGTAAAGTCATCGGCAAAACGGGCCGTTCCCGCATCACCGAAGCCGGCCGTAGCGTTCGCCTCGGCGGTATTGCCGGCATTGTGCTGAAGTTCGCTCCAGAAAAATCCCGCCGGTGCCACCACACCGCTTTCGGAAAGCGATTGCGGATTAAGGCCGCCATTGCTGAAAGTACAGGGTTGGCCCGTTTGCGTCCACTGCGCGGTTACCGTATTTGAAAGCCGCGTCGCGTTTGTCGAATCGACATAGCTTGCCCGCAGTGTGTCGATACCGGCGACCGCGCTCGTGTAGGTAAAAGTCGCAACACCGCTGGCGTTTGTCGTTGCATTGCGTATCAGTCCGGCGTTTGGCCCGGTAAGGACGGTCAGCGTTACGTTCTTATTAGGAACCGCAATATTATTTTCCGCGACCGTTGCCGTCAGGGTGTGGTTGGTTCCGACCGGCAATGTGGTACTCAGTGGAGCGAGTTGGATGGTGCTGACAAAAGCAGTCAGACTTCCGACCGAGGCGACATCGGTAGTTGCCCCAACGGTTGCCAAAACATTGAGAAAAGGCGGAAATGTGTTATAGATGTCGTGCCAGCAGCATACATCCAACGCATCGCTGATTCCTACTGCCGTACCTGCGGCGGTCGAAGTGATGTCGCTATAGCCTTGATTCCCGGTAGCCGTAAATGTTCCCACGTCTGAAAGATAACCATAGATTGGAGTAAAGCCAGTTTGTGAAAATCCGAGTAAACCGCCGCCTGCATTCACGTGGTTGGCGATATTCGTGCTGCGAGCCGATAGCGCGGTGTTTTCCGCCTGCGTTAACCCTCCGAGCGGTGTTTCCGATTCGGAACTGATTATCGCGATCATTCTAAAGCCCGCAAATGATTGATTTGTGATATTGGTCGCACCGTTGACGTAAGTTACGGCCCGACCGGTGCCCGATGCTACTGCATTCCAAAATGTCGTGACGTGGTCGGTTGGAGATTTTCCGCCGCCGATCACCAGGATACCGGTTCCGCCGTTTGAAGCGGCATTGTAGACCGAGTTAGTTACGGATACATATACCGAAACCGGTCCGTGTCCGCCCACGCCTCCGTCTTCCGCGTCGATGCCCATCAGGATCAACGGCCCACCGCTTTGGGGCCGATCCCGTAGTTCATCCGGAGTCGGAGTTTCGGTTGGCCCGGTTTGCTCCGAAATGGAATCACGGGTCGCCGTGTCATTCAAAATCTTGCCGGTGTTGTTCTGGGCGCCGCTACGCCAAGGTAGAAGACTTAGGGCGGCCAAAGTTAATACAATGGCATGTAGAATTAGAGTCTTGCGGCTCAAAGCAAATATTGAGTTTACGAATTTTCTAACGGTCATAGCTCCTGCCCCTCAATGAAATTCAGAAGTTTTATTGTGTTTCCCAAATAATATCGCTACTCATCCCAAATTGCTATTCCTCTGTTCCCGTTCAAGGTTTACATCCTAATTCTCCCTGACCCATAACGACGAGATATTTTATTCGAGCCCCACAAAATCAATGTCAGTAAGGCTGTCAGCAACCTCCAATATCCGCTGCGTAAAGTGGCGGAGCCGCGATGAAACTTTGACCGCATAAGTTCCCTTAGCTATGTCGTCAAACCGGTAGTAGCCAAACGAACTCGTTGTCACCGTGCGGGTAAAACCAGAGCGGTCAACAATGGTCACCGTGGCGTTTCTCACTCCGCGGCCGTCTCCGGTTGTCACACGGCCTGAGACCGCAACACTCGCGGCGGCAGGAATGATGATCCGGCCGTTTTGGTCGTAGGCGGCGGCAAGTATCAGGCCGTTTGTGTCAGCCGTGACCCCAGAGATCACCGAGTCGTCGAAGGTAACCTTCGATTCACCCGATGCGGCCCCAGGCAAGACGTGAAATCTTACTCTGGCGATACGCCTTGCTCCCGCCGGGATCGCAGTTATTGAATCACTGGCACCGTTGAAGTTTTCAACGATACCGATGTTGCCATTAGCAGCACCGGCGGCGTTGACGTTCAGCGTTGTTCCGGCCGGGGCATCCGTTCCGGGGGTGATGTCGGAATTGGCGTTGACACCGCTGACGTCGCTGAGGCTGACGACGGTCGGGTCGAAATGGATGCCAAATTGGGTGCCTGCTTCGTTGCCGACAGCATTCAGCTCGACCTCGACCGTTACTTCACCGTTGTTTACCGTTCCCGGTATCAGGCGGACGGTTCTGTCCGCTGATTCTCCTACTACCGCTTCTGCCACTGCCGCTGCCGCCGGATCAGGTCCCGGCGTGCAGCCTAGATTGGTGATCCCGGTCGGACCGCCCGCCGGCGTCGGCTGCCAGCCGGTGGTATTCGGATCGAAATCGGTTGCCGAATCATGCCGGGCATAGGCGTCGATCGCCGTACCGTCCGCGCCTCCCAAAACCCCGTCGCCACCAGTGGTTCGCGGGCCGGCGTCGAGACGCTGCTGCTCGTTAGGCGAAATGCCGGGGCAATCTCGTCCACTCAAAAATCTCTGATACTGGAGCTGATCGCCGACATTCACATCGCCATCCCCGGTTCCGGCCACTCCGAGCGCCGTCCGGTTGATGTCACCCTCGATCCCGCTGCCCGAGGCGCTTGCGATCGTTATAGTTCCCGGTATGAAAATTGAGGTTGTCACGTTGCCGTTTAGGTCACCCACCTCCGAGTTAATCGGGGTATTGCCGAAAGTTAATTGCGACGTTGTTGCGGTGTTTGAAATGACGTTAAAGGTTACGCGAACCAGCTGTGTAGTCCCCGCCGGGAAACCCAAAGGCTGCCCGAGACCTATCCCAACGCGTCCCTGCGATATCTGTGTCGGATTGACAACCAGAGTTTGTCCCGGCGCATTAGTTCCGGCAACAACAACCGGACTCGAAAGCTTAGTCTGGTCGAAATTCAAAGTGAAGGACACCCCACCCTCGTTGCCCTGCGCGACGAATTCGACCGGGACCGTAACGGTGCCGCCAACCGTGCCGCTGCTGTCTACTATACGAACGACCCTCGGCGTCGGTGACCCTGCACCGGCCTGTTGGATAATTATCGGAGCGGCTCGTCCACTGATCTGGATCTGGCTGGATCGGGCGGGCCCCGTATTTGGCATTAGCGTTAATTGGACCGCTGCGGGGCTTGTTGGGTTCGACGACCCGACAATACCCCCGGAGTTAACAGAAAGCCACGAAACACCTGGGTTTGGCGGCGTCGCGACCCACTCGCAGGTCGACATGTTAGTCGTAATAGTTATCTCCAATGGGATAGTCGTCTCCGACGGGGCGGCGTTTGCTGAAACCATCGGAACATTTCCCGGATCGTAGGTACATGCAGTTCCGGTTATCGGTACATCCGTCCCGGCCCCCTGTATTGTCGTGTCGGGCGGAGAGTTAAAAACATAGAAAGGTCTTGAAGCCCTGACACTGTAAATGATAGGAGTGAGATCGAGCTTGGCAGGAGCGAGATCGGGAAAGATATAAAATCCAGAGTCAGGATCGCCCTGCGTCGTCGTCGGGAGCGTGATCGGATAAGACACTCCCTTGCTCGTAGTTGTGTACGACAGATTGACGTTTGTTCCCTGACCGCCTAAAGAAACGTGCCCGGTCAGATCAGCCGTCGCTGCATCCGACGCAAAAAAGTCAGGGTGTACGAAGTCCCCCGGAAAATTGTCGTCGTCCAGTGCCGTATTGTACGATTTAACAGGATCGAGAAACTTTTTCCCCAGTTGATTGGGCACGCGACGATAGCTCGGAACAAAATCGTACAAATCTGACCCTGGCTGAACCGTGCATATGAATTGAGCGTCCGAAAAAGTCTTGAATGGGGGGGTAACGAAAGATGGCGGGTCACAGTCCTCGGGGACGTGAGCGCCGGCTCCCCCCCTCGAATACGAGGTAATTACCTTAAGCCGTCCTACCTCCGCCGCCGTAATACTTCGTATTACGCCTGTATAATGCCTCGGCGTGGTATTTGTAGCGAAAGCAACATTGTTCTGGCCTTGTCTGACAGATCCCGTCAAATTGTCAACGAGATCAAAGTTATTTGGAACGAACGCGATTCCATTTGGCCCGGATATGTTGAGTTTGTAAATGGTGTTATCTGCGGGCACATTGAACTCGTAAACTCCCAGAGAAAGCTTGAGCGGCGTTCGGAAGGTGGCGAAATTGTCGTTGCTCGCCTTAATAGTATCGGGGACAAAGGCCGACGCAAACCCGTTGTAATTTTGCAGATACAGCCGATAGAGCCGCTCGTACTGTATCCACGCGATGTTGATCGTTCCGCTGGTTGCCGCAGGGCCGACACCGACGCCGTCAACCGCTATCATGTACTGCGTTCCGACTACGGCGCGAAACGTGACTTTGCTGGTTTTATCGAAACTCGTCGTATCATCATTTGAGCGAACGGGGATTATGTTCCCGATCGTGCAGTTTGCCGGCGACGGACACGCGTAGACGGCCATTCTGGTGTCAAAACTGCTGCCTGTCGTCGTAAAGCTGAACAGTCCGCTGCCGTTTGCGGGCGGTGGCAGATTGGCGGGCGGCGAGAATTTATACCAGACTGATTTCGCCGCCGGAAGTCCCGCATGTGCCGGCTCGCCGAATTCGGCCGTTGCGGACGTGTTGTAACCGACGATCGGAGCATCGGGCGGGCTGTTCAAACCGTCCAGCGTCTGCGCGTTTGCAAAGTTGTCGTTCGTTGGCGGGGCCGCTCCGAATTGATTGATCGTGTGTGTTTGTCCGGCGATCAAGATCGAACCCAGTCTCCCCGCAGCGTTAGGATTTGCTGAAACATTAAACGAAACACGACCGCCGCGATATCTAAGCCCCGAATAAATATTGGCGGCAGTCGACGGATCGGGCGCCTGCGGACACCCCGGCTGCGTGACGACGTAAAGTGAGAAGGCACCGCCCGCCGACGGCACGTTCGTCTGCGGCACGAACGAATACGTGCATGGAGCAGCCGGTGCCCGATTTAGAGTTAGCCTGTATGCACCGCCGCTAAGCGGGCTTTGCGCAACGGACGGCGCGATTGCGCGAATGGTGTATGTCCCATTAGTCAGCAAAGTATAATAGCCGGAAACCGGTAATCGCGTGTCGGGCGAAGTAACTCCCTCAACCGACGGGAGAACCGCTCCGACTGGACTAATCAAGGTTATGCCCGTCCTGAAATCGTCGCTCGTCATGCCGACGACGATCTGATCTCCGGCGGTTCCGCTAAAAGTGTAAAGATCCGTCATATTTCCGCCGATTAAGCAGGACGAGCCGTCAAGGACTCCCGAAACACTCTTGCCATAGCTAATCGGCACCGACGGGCAAACTGCCGAATCGTCATTTAAGATGGTGCCTGTGGCTGGAGGAGGAATCGCGTTATAACCACTGCCCGCAGTAACCGTTAGGATCACAGTCTCATCCGGTTCGACCAACGTATCAGCCGTCGGGCGGACGGTCACCGTGGTAGTCGTAATACCCGACGAAATAATGACCGTGCCGATATTGGCCGTTGTATCATAAGAAGTTGCGTTGAATAGAACGAAGTCCGCGTTGTCCGTCGTGCCCGATTTGGCAAAATTCACCGCCAGCGGCCCACTCGTGCCGCCGGTGCGCGTAAAAGTGTAAACCAGACTGACGCCTCCGTCCTCAAGCACCGCTGCGGGCGAGACCGACACGGACACTGTCGCTGATAAGTCGTCGTTTGTGATGGTGCCGGTAGCGCTCGATGGCGCTCCGATTTGGTAACTGCCCGGAGAGATATTTGCTGTGACAGTCTCGTCCGGCTCGACAACGGTGTCGGCCGTCGGATCGACCACCACGGTCGTAGTGGTGGCACCGGCGGGAAATGTAGCGCTGCCATTGCCCGTTGCCGGATTAAAGGATGCAGCGTTAGAAACCGTGTAATCTGTTGCGGGGGACGCAGTTCCGGTCAACGAGAAAAATAATGTCTGCGATCCGGCGATGGTGCTGTTACGAGTGAAGGTGTATGTGAGGACCCCCGCACCGTCTTCGAGAACCGACGAAGGTGAGACGGAGACGGACATCACCGTGTCATCGTCGGTGATAAATAAAGGAGCATTTGACGTGTTTGGCGGTCCGAGCGTCGCTGGCGGACTGGGAGGAAACAAAACGAGATTAAGATTTTCCTGAGGCTCGGGCACCGCATCATTTGTGATCTGCACATTAAAAGTTTTGGGGGACGAATCGCCGTCATTCCAAAGCAGGATACCACCCGTCTGCGTATAATCCTGCGGAGCAACTGCGGAACCGTCAAATGTTTGATAATTAACGTTCACGAAACCCACGTTTCCGCCTGTGCGCGTAACCGTTACCTGGACGATGCCTTGATTTTCAGCGCCGAAAAAGAATGGACTGCCGCCTGCAAATGGATTACTGAATTGAAATGTTCCGCCGGAGTAAAAGCAGGCCGAGAACTCTGACGTATCCGTTGGCACGCCAGCCGCCAGGCGGGTCGCCGTCGACGTGATAATACCGAAAGACGGTGGCGTCGAGATCGTTGAGCTGATTGCAGCATTACCCGAACCGTCAGTCGTTACATTTGTAAAACCAAGATAATTCCGTCCTTCGCCATTTCCTGATGCGTCGCAAACGTCGTTGCCGAAGAACTCAATTCGGAATGTCGTGTTAGATATCGAATTTAGCGTCCCCTGAATGGTGGCGTTGCCACCGCCGATCGATGCAGCCGATGTCAGGATCGGGAAGTTTTGTAGATTGTTGGCACCGGTATCCGCATCGCCAATATCATTTGGCGTCACGCCGTTCGGGCCGAGGTCGATTCCGAGATCGTTTGCTGTCGACCCATTCGAATATATAGAGTTTCCGAGTATAGAATTTCCCACTGCCGGGCTAAACACACTTACGCCATCGGAACCGTTGTTTGCGATGACGTTTGCGGACGACGCTGTCGTACCACCTATAACATTGCCAGACGCCGTACCAGAAATAAAGAAACCAGCGGACATATTTGGCAAAGCCGTCGTGCCATTTGCGGCGACGCCGATATAATTACCTTGTATAAGGTTTCCGGTGGCATCGCCGATAGAAATTCCGCAAAGGCGACTTCCCGCAATAACATTTCGTGAACCGACAACCGTTCCACCAACTATATTTAGCGTAGCTCCGTTGTATATACTTAGGGCACAGCCGTTAATTTGTATTGCTGACAAGCCGCTGAAATCAGTCCCGATAAGATTGCCGAGAACCTGATTGCTGGAACCTGTTATACCGATACCGCCACCGGAAATAAGATTGCGCGCCCCCGATGCGGTCCCCCCTATAATATTGTTTGTGCCAGAAATCAGCAGGTCAGATAGTGTATTCGCAACTGAGGCCGTCCCGTTAATATTTGTCCCTATGTAATTGCCCTGAATAATATTTCCCGACGAATTATTGATTTCAATTCCGACCTGGTTGCCTGAGATTAAATTACGCTGGGAAGGTAGCGTTCCGCCTGCCCGGCTGTTATTTCCCGACTCAATATAGATTCCGACGGCAGCACTCCCTAGCGAGCCCCCTGGTCCCGCCGTGCCCGCGGCATTTGTGCCGAGATAATTTCCCTCAAAGACATTATTGCCGTTTAACGTGCAGTGAATTGCAAAAGAGTCGAAATGGTTAATTATCAGTCCCCTTATAGTTGTATTACCTGCCGTGATATTGAGTCCGGTAGCTGAAAAACCTAGTGCCGTTCCGTTTAATTCAATTAATGGCGAAGTTGAAAAACCTGGTTGCGTCGTCCCATCAATAATTACAGGGCTGGTTATGGTCGGAAAGGATGTTGTCGGTGAGATTGTCTTAACTCCAGCACCAGGAATATTGAACGCAATGGTATCACTGCCAGCGGTGTTATTGGCATCGATGATCGCTTGACGAAAACTACCTGCGCCGCTGTCGTTTATGTTGGTGACAGTAAAAACCGCCGATGGCCCGTTTTCGTCTCGCTGCTGCGCGTCGGTCGTACCGGTGTAGTAGAGGCCGAAAACCAAAAGGGAAAGCAAAACGCACAGGCAAAGGTACCTGAAAATTTTTCTTCCAGTAGCTTGAAAAAATTTATTCGCTCTGACTAATCTGTGCGGGTTCATGTTTGTTGTCTCCTTTTGGGCTTCTAATCTATCTGTCTAAAATCCAGGTTTTTGTGTCTCAATGTTTTGGGGATCAATTGCCGAGTGACACTGCAGGTTATCCATATACTTGTATTGATTTTTTGCTCGAAATCTTTCACACGCATTCTGAAATTCATATTTTAGCGAAAACTGAACCCGTCGCCCGGGCGTTACGGTGCTCGTGCATTTTTCTGATATGGCGGCTAATCACAAAATCCTGAAACTCATTCCAACCCCACAAAATTAACGTCGCTCAGGACGCCGTTTACCGCTAGCGTTTGCGTGGCGAAGCGATAGAGTCTGGATCTTACGGTGACGATATAGGTTTGCCCCGACGCAAGGCCCTCGACGGAGTAAAATCCGAACGAGCTGGTCGTGGCGTCTCGCCGGACGCCTTGCGAATCGGTTATCGAAACGGTCGCGTTTCGTAAGCCCCGTCCGTCCGAGGTAAACACTTTGCCCGAGATCGAGACCGGCGACTGATCGGAGCCGGTTTGTTGGATGGGTACCGGAGACGGACGCCCGGCGATCCGAACCGATCCCATTCTCGCGAGTCCCGTATTGGGCTGAACGGTGATATGTATCGGGCCGGTGCCGACCGTCGCGCTTGAGTTGATCGCGATCCACGGGACATCGCTCGTTGCCAGCCATTCACAGGTCGGATTGTTCGTGGTGACCGCGAGTTGGAATGACCCGCCAGCGACCGGCATTATGCTCGGGGTTTCCGGTGTAAATGTGCAGGCGGTTTGCACCGGTATATCGACCGTCTGGGTAGCCTGCAGATTTATGTTCGGCGGCTGCCCAAAGACGAAGCCTGTCCGGATCGCCCTGACCCTATAGGTGTTCGGAGGGAGATCGCTAAACTGGTATCGGGCGGCGGCGTCCGTGACTGTTCGAAGCCCGATCTCGAAAATGTTGCCCGGCGGCGTGTAAAACAGATCGATGGTTGTGCCGGCACCACCGGCGGCCACTTGGCCGGAGATATTATAGGTGGCGACATTCGACGCGATAAAACTCGTCGACAACGAGCCAAATTCGTCATTGTTTATCGGATGGTCATAGGACAACACCGAAATGGCAAAGGCTTTGCCCGGCTCGCTCGGTATGATGTCGTGCAGCGTCTGCGGCTCCGTCAAACATTGATATCTGGCATACGCCACAGAGTTAAAGGTTGTCGGGGCGAGTACGCACGATGCCGGGTCGCGCGGGTTCGGCCCCCTTGACGAACCGATCTGTACCGACAGCGCCGCTATTTCCTGCGCGGTTATGTTTTTGATATAGCCGTAGATATAGCTCGGTGTTTGATTCGTCGCGTTCGAGACGCTGTTTTGCCCGGCGCCCGCGGGTCCGTTCATCAGCTCGTCAAGCTGTGCAAATGACGTATTTAGCGGGAAATTGTTCGGATCCCAGACCACCCCGGTCGGCCCGGTGATCGTGACATTGTAGATCGAGTTGTCGGCGGGCAGGTTAAATTCGTAAACGCCCTGCGAAACCACCGTCGGAGTCACGGTATTGGCCCCGCTGCTCGCGACTACGCTGTCCGGCGTAAACGAGGTCTGATTGCCGTTAAAGTTTTGCAAATAGAGCCGGAACAGCCGCTGATATTGCCGCCACGAGAGCACGATCGTTCCCGACGCACCGTTTTTGCCATCGATCGCAATAATATACCGCGTTCCGGCGGCGGCACGAAAATTTACCTTGCTCGACGTGTCAAAATTGGTCGTGTCGTCGTTCGCTCCGACCGGCGTCATATTGGCAAATGTGCATGTGCCGGACGCGGGACAGGCATAGATCGCCATCACGGTGTCAAAGCTGCTCCCCGATGTCGAAAAGCTGTAAAGCCCGTCGGCCGGCCCGTTCCAGCTATACCAGACGGATTTCGCTGCCGTATTGCCTGCGTGAGCCGGTTCGCCCGCCTCAGCCGTGGCGGTCGTGTTATAGCCCGTGATCGGAGCATTCGGCGGGCTGTTGATCCCCGTCAAAACTTGCGGACTGCCAAAGGCGTCGTTCGACGGCGGAGCCAGCCCGAATTGATTGATGGTGTGCGTCAAACCCGCAACCGTGATCGTATCCTGCCGATCCGCCGCCCCGGTGTTTGCCGCCACGGCAAACGTCACACGTCCGCCGCTATAAACCGCGTTGCTGTATATCGTCCCCGCCGCAGCAGGCGGAGCCGCCGACGGACACCCGGGCTGAGTAATGACATCAAAATAAAACGCACCCCCACCCGATGGCACATTCGTCCGAGCCGAACCCAGCAAATAAGTACAATTCTGCGTCGGCGCCTGATACAGCGACAAAGTATAAGCCCCGCTCCCGCCATTAGCCGATATCGCCCTGATCGTATAAGTCCCCGTCCCCGGCAACGTAAAATACCCCGACGCCGGCAGCCGCGAATTATTCGGCCCATTAGCACTCCCCGCCGTCGCCACTACAGCGCCCAATGGATCAAGCAGCTCAATCTTCGAAAAGAATGCCGTCGTATTCATCGTGACCGCGACCTGCTGGGCCGCTGTCCCGGTGAACGTGTAGAGATCGGTCTTATTTGTATTAACGGTACAGGAATTTGCATTCAATATGCTGTTAGAGGTTTGCCCGTAACCGAATTGAATCGGCGTACATGGCGGAGTACCTCCAACTGGAACGCGCCAGTCAGGATATTGATTATCGACGGACCCAACGGTCAGTCGCGTTTGATTCGACCCGTCGGCGTTCATCGTATAAACTTCTGTAGTTTGTTGCGTGGTCCTCTGTGCGAATACTAATTTTGTTGAGTCAGGCGACCATCTCGGTTTAAAGTCCGCTAGTAGATTGTTTGTCAATCTGGCCGGATTTGAGCCATCCGCGTTCATTGTGTAAATCTCACTAGACCCGTTACCGTCGCGTAAACTCCAGAAAGCAATTTTTGCTCCGTTCGGCGACCACGCGCAGTCTCGTTCGTTGACTGTGTTGAAAGTTAGCTGCGTTTGGTTAGCGCCGTTGGCATCCATTTTAAAAATTTCTAAGTCCCCGTCCCGGTTTGATTCGAAGCACAACTGACTGCCATCGGGGGACCAACTTGGAACATCATCATAACTTGTATTATTCGTCAGTTGAGCCGTTGTGCTTGTGCTGAGGGTTAAAACATAGACCTCCCTGTCGCCGTCACGATCACTCGAAAAGGCAATTTTAGTCCCATCAGGCGACCAAACAGGAACGGCATCAAAAGCGGTATTGTTTGTCAGACGCGTCTGATTACTGCCGTCCGCGTTCATCGAATAGATTTGTCCATTTCCGTCACGGAAGCTATAGAAAGCGATCTTAGTTCCGTCGGGGGACCAGTTAGGAATATAGTTACAACAAATATTCGTTAAACGACGCTGATTACTTCCGTCCAGGTTCATCGAATAGATTTCGGGATTGCCGTCGCGACTGCTGTAAAACACGATCGACTGATCGCCACCGCCATTCGCGCCTGCGACACGATCGAGGGCCTGAACTTGTGCGGTTGTCATAGGAGCATCGTAGAGCCTGATTCGGGCTACATTTCCGGCGGATGCCTCGTTGGGAGCAGCTATATCGTCCTGAAAGAAACTTAAGATATTTGTGGGGCTGATCTGAAAAGTGCCGCCGTCGTTCATATTAACCGGGATACGCTGTACCCCGTCGCGGTAGCCACGGATAACGCCGGTTGCATCTCGGACAAGAGCAACCTGAATGTAGGTGCTGGCCACGAACGGAGAATTAGCTGTGCTTTCAAATTCCAGTCGACCATCCTGGATATAGGCCCCATCGTCGGTCGTTCTGTTATCGAAACTTACAACGCGTCGAAAACCGCTGATTTGATCAAACCGGAAAAGAATAACGATCGTATAGGTATTATTTGGAATAAGACTGCCCGCGGTATTTACGGCGAGTCCGCTATTGAACGGAAACCTGAGTGTTTGCCTCGTATACCCATCGATCGTGTCGGTAGCAAACGAATTTGCTCCGCCGCTGCCGGTCAGATTCGTCATGGCCGGAGCACCGGCGACCGAGCTGTTCAGGTTGCCCTGAAACTGGTAATCCGCTTTCAGCGTTTGCCCGATGACGGCAGATGCCGCGAATAAAGTAATTAGAAACAACGAATATACACAAAGCAAAACTCTCATATTTCCTCCCAAAACCAGACATCTTATCAACCGCGAAATTTGACGCGGAAAGCAAAGTTCCGCAATCAACTAAAAATTAGCTGTGGGAGGAATAATCTCTATTTAACGCCGACTATACGGGTAGAATTCCTAATGATTTTTGGCCTTGTTTACAAGGCTTTCCGCTCTCAGGTGGTACATAGCCCCGTCGTTTACGGCGTGAGGTTCGGATAAGCATCCGGAGGCGTTTTAACGTCCTTCTCTCTTTTGGCTTAAGCCACTAATTTGTAAGCCCGTTGAAACGGGCTGGAAATCGGACCACCTACATCCCCTAACGCGTAATCCATTTTCAACGTCGCTTTTATTAATATTGATTTTTTTAATAAAATCTTACCGACACTTTTTTCTAAAACTCATACTTCAACGAAAACTGGATTCGGCGCCCGGGCGTGACGGTGCTCGTGGCTTTGCCAAATCCGGGTGCTTCGAGTAGGCGGACGGGGACACCAAAATTGGCACGGTTTATGAAATTAAAAATATCGGTGCGAAACTTTAATTGTCTTTTGCCTATGGTAAATGGCTTGATGACGGACAGGTCAAGTTCGAGGACGCTGCCGGCGCGGAAGCTGTTTCGCCCGATCTGCCCGGCTTTTCCAAACGGGGCGAGCAGAGACCCGGTGTTGCTCGTGGTGAGACGCAGCGGCTGCGACCGGTCGCCGGTCACCTCGATGCCTGATGTGGTATTCAAACGGTCGGTCAAATTGCCGTCAAGATTTACATCTATCACGCTATTAACTGTAAACGGCTGTCCGGTATGAAAGCGTCCGGTGGTCGCAATTTGCAGACTATCGGTTAGATGCCCCACAAAACCGGTCCCCTCTTTTTTCTTAAAACTGTAGATCAGGTCATATGCCACGCGGTGACGAACATCAAAGTTTGCGGGCCCGCGTTCCGCTTTGAGATCAAAGCTGTCCTGCGGCAGCACGTAGGCACCGGCCAGATCAAACACATCGGAAACGTCATCGGTAACTTTCGAAAACGTGTACGATAATTGGAAATTCAACGAGTTCAGGAAACGTCCGTGCAATTGTGTCTGCAGCGAGTCGTAGCGCGATGAAGCGGTCGTTTCAAACTGGTTGACGGCTCCGAGCGAAAAGACATTTCCTGCCGCATTGGTTGTCGTAAGCGGACGTGTAGGAATAAAAACGGAGCCTCTGGCTTGGGGGACGTTCGCTGCGTTAGACGTAATCGGTCCGATGCCGGTCGGCACCACGGTCAGGCTTGATCCAAGATTAGGCGTTGTAAAGCGAAGTAAGTTTCGACCGGCGGTTCCAACATATCCGATCGAGAGCGAATAGTTTTTATTCAATTGCTGCTCAAATACAAACGAATAATGATGGGCCATCGGCATTTGCAGCCGCTCGGACGGCAGCGTCACGTTTATTGCGTTTGGCGTCGCAAAGGTTAGATCGCCGATGATGTCGGCAAAGGTAAAACCGGCGTTTGTGAACCCGGGAAGATTGAGCGAATTTAGCGTCCCCGGCTGCCTGATGCGGGTTCCTGACAACGTTGCGGTAGCGGGGTTTATTATGCTCAGCAATTGATTTGGAAAATTGCTCAACCCGCCAAAATTAAGGGTCAGAAATGTCGGAAAAACGTTTCTCGACTGGTTGGCGACCGCCCCGAGTATCTGATCGTAAAATAAACCATAACCCGCACGAAACACGCTGACACGCCCGGCGCCAAGCAGATTTTTGGACCAGGCAATGCCGATGCGTGGAGCGAAATTATTGTAATCCGGTTTATAAAGCCCAGTCCGGCCGTTGATCAATTTCTTCAGCACGGGAACGGTATCCAGTCGCGTATCCGAAAAACTTTGTTCGATTAATCCGTTAAGCTCCTTTACCGGCGTGTTGTACTCGTAGCGCAAGCCGTAGGATAAGGACAAGTCCGGCCGTATCCGCCATGAGTCCTGGGTGTAGAAATTAAGCTGGTAATAACGAAGATTCACTTTAGAACCGGGGCGGTCGACATTCAGCGTTAAGATCGAATTGCTGGCCGCGCCTAGTCCGGCGAGGTCTTCGGGACGGATAATCGCCCTCGGATCGCTGATCGGAAGAAAACAAAAAGCGCCGAGACCGCCGTTCGGACAAGCCGCTCCGCCATTAGGGACAAGCCTCGGGGAGCCGTTGAACGTGATCAAGGTCCGGGCAAGTCTTGGCAGATCGCTGTCGAGATCGGTCCGCCGCGTGTCGGCGCCAAAAACAATAGCGTGGCCGCCGGTGTGCAGCGTCAATTCGTCGGCAAGTTGATAGGTCTTATTAACGCGATTTTGCGGAAAATTATAGACATCCGCCCCGAGCGGGCTAAAGCCGGCGATCACGACCTGTCCGACCGGACCGATGATGTTCTCGGTCGATTCCGGAGTCGTTCCAAATACCGGAGCAATACTCGTAAATCTGGCCTGGCCATTGAACTGCGGTAAAGTAACGTTGAATCTCGCCCGGGCGTTGAGCAGGAATGGCGTGTTCGGAAATTCGTCGCTGGGTATCAGGAATTCAGTATTCCTGACCTCATCAAATTTCAGCCTGCTCCGGCCCACCGAGAACCGTATCTGATTAAAGAGCTGGCGTTCGGGATTGGAGGTTTTTGCACCACTGTTGAGAAATATTGATAGATTGTGCGTCTGGATACGCGAGCGGATCGTCGAGAATATTGCCTCATTAACGGCAGGTATGTTTTTATCGTCGTCGGTAAAATTGTAACGTGCAGTAAGCGTCTGCAGCCGCCCGCCGAGCATAAAATTATCATCCAATTTTCCCGACAATATCGCGCCCCGCCCGCCTGCCGGCAGCAGCTGTGTGAACGTATTGTTTCCGAAAACTCCGCTTGGATTGTTGGCGAACGGAAATAAACTAAAAACCGCGTTGCTTCGCGGCCCATTTGGATAAAGCGGCCCAGTCGTCAGGGTCTGGCCGGTAAAGAAATTTATGTTGGTGCCGGTGGCTCCGGTCAGAAAAGGCCCGCGCTGTTCGATGGTCGGAACGGCGAAATTCTTTTCCTGCGACGCATTGATCTTTTGATATTCGCCCGAGAAAAAGTAAAAGAGCTTTTTCTGGACGAAAGCTCCGCCAAAAGTACCGCCGAACTGCCCAAATGTAAACGGGTCCTCGCCGCCGCTTTGGTTCCTGACGGTTATCGGCTGCCCGTCTAAAAGGGCGGTTTGCCCCGCCGCCGTTTTGAGCGGAGATACGCCGCTGCCGCCCGTCGTATCGAAAAAATTGCGGGCGTTTAGCTGGTGCGAGTTGAAATTGCCGTAGATCGTCCCGTTTCTGATGTTGCCGCCTGATTTCGACACGGCATTCACCTGGCCTCCGATATTACGGCCATACTGCGCGGGGGCTAACAGGGTAATTATATTAAATTGTTCGATCGATTCGATCGGCTGGGGAATAAGAGCGACGAAACCCTGCCGTCTGACGCCGATGTCTTCGTCATTATTGTCCGATCCGTCAACCGTGAAATTATTAGCTCGCGAGCGGATGCCGTTGACCGCAAACTGGCCCGCTGAGCCGACACCGGGACCGACACCGGGACCGGCAACATCGCCGATCGTCTGCGGCGGCGGAGCGACACCCGGCTGCAATGAGGCAAATTCGTCAAAGCTGCGGGTGACGGTGCCCGATCCCACCGGGATTGCCGTTACTTCCTTGTCCTTGATGAATCCGGTGCGGCGGGCGTCAGTCGTATTGATATCGACGCGAATGTCGTCAGGCGGCTCGACCACCGGCGGCTGGCCGGTGGGCGTCGTTTCCGGCTCAAGCGTAACCGGCACCGGAACAACCTCACCGGTTATCGTATTGTTTATTTCCCGCTGGATTATCCTCGGCTTAAATCCGGGAACATTGACCGATATGTTATAAAGTCCCGAAGGCAGGAGATCCTGATAGAAACTCCCTTTTGAATCGGTTATCTGTGTATTTACGAGCCCCGTTCGCACGCTCGTGATCAGAACGACCACGCCCGGTATCGGTAGACCGGTTCGGTTGTTGCTGACATCGCCCTGAAACGCTCCCGTAACAGTGTTCTGGGCTGCAGCAATATGATTGATCGTCACAACCAGTATGCCAATGAGACAAAATCGGACAAAATGCGCTACAAGCATCGATTACCCCTTCCTCTTCAGTATTTCGCTTTCAGTTATAATTGACAGAAATCGTAAAATCTTACAGGATTCAGATTATTTATGTTCCAGGGGCAGGCGGTGAACCATGATATCGCCGTATGATTTCAGCATGAGTAAGTGATAATTATCATCTCTCGCCAGCGAGAGGCGAGGGTCATCCTTATTACCCGCAAGGAAGTTAGCGAGAATGCTGCTGCCGGGCTTTTCGATAACGCCCTCGTTTCTTTTGTTGACTGATTTGAGCACGGCGTTCATTTCGTCGCGTTTCGATTTCGTCCAAATTAGCCAGGTTATTTCTGTTCCGCTGCTGCCGCCAAAAGTATTCTCTAACGTTTGAGCTGGCTCTCCTGGAGATATGTGGGCGTCCATGTTTTTATCCGTTGGATAGAGAATTTGATATTGGGTTCTGCCATTCAAGTCTTTTCCTTCATTAAATATGTAGAAATAGCCGTCCGTCTCGGACTGAAAATTCATGGTGTATTTGTCGCCTGAAACAAAGCTCCCTTCACCCGTAAATTTGGACGGAGCTTCGTACTTCCCATCTGGTCGAATCTTTTTCACCATAAGGAAAAACGAGAATTGTCGAATAGACCCTAAATCAGGCGTCGGTGCGGTATTCGCGACCGGCGGCATGTCGCCGATTTTGGGCTTCGCGGCATTCCATGCCATATATCCGGCCGCGAGGGACAGCAAACCGATGATGATCGCCAGTGGTGCGGCCAACTTGACCCATCGCCTACTTTCCTTGGGGGCAATGACCGGTTGGATCGCGGTAAGTGTCACGACATTATTAAGATCGGTCGGTGGGATGACCTCTGTAACGGCTTTCGAATATTCCGTCCTAACCGACGCATAAAATCCATCAGTGGCCTTAGCCGGGTCAAGCCGCAGTTCGGCGGCCAGATAGCGGCCGAATGAGCGAGCATTCTGCGGCCTTTTTCCGGCGTCAAACTCAAGCGCGGACAGCAGGATGCTTTCGGCTACCCTCGGCATGTCGGGCCTCAGCTCGCTCGGCGGCGTTCTTACACCTTCTCTTTCCAACTGATACATTTCGGCGATGGTTTTTGGTTTGAAAGGCAGCTCCCCGGTCAGCATTTCGTAGATAACGATCGCCGTCGCGTAAATGTCGGCGGCCGGGGTTAGTTCGAGGCTGCCGATTAACTGCTCCGGAGCAATATACATGATGGTGCCGATCGGCCTGCCAACCTCGGTTTTCGGCGCCAATTTTGAATCGTCAACTCTGGCGATCCCGAAATCTATCAGCCGCACCCGGTCGAAACCTTCGTCCTGCGGCGTGAGCATTATATTTTCGGGCTTGATGTCGCGATGCAGTATCTTTTCGGAGTGGGCCGCTCCGACCGCGTCGGTTATCGATTCGACGAAATGGGCGGCGAGGTCCAGGGGAATTTGGCCGTACGACTTGATCGCCTTGCGCAGCGAGTAACCCTTGATGAAATCCATCACCATAAACGGATTGCCGTCGGTGAGCACGCCTGAATCCAGAATACGAACAATCCCCGGATGGTCCAGCCTTATCAGAGCTTCTTTTTCGTGTTGAAATTTACGGACAATATCCGCGTACTTCAATGCGGATTCCTGAAGTATCTTGACAACCACTTCCTTGCCCATCAACTTGATATCCGTGGCAAGGTAAACAACCCCGATACCGCCTGCATCGGCGCCGCTGTCAGTCAGGTTCTTTACGATCAAAAAGCGCCCATCAAGGCATCGTCCGACCAACGAATCGGGTTGATCGAAATCGACGGTTGTCCTTTCGGATGGCGGTACAGGTTCTCTTTCCGCCGATTGCCCGGAACCCGAACCTTCCGTGTTATGCATAATTGTCCATTCCCAAGAGAGCGGAGCGAAAGCACTTGTCTGCCGCACTCAGCATTCTCCGTCCGGTCACGGCAGGCTTAAACCGGCCTCAAGTCTAAGAAACAATTCAGTTAAAGAGAATATTTCGAATTGTAAATAATATTCGACTGCAAGTAAAGACCCGGAGCTACCTGAAACCGAAGGGTCAGTACTCTAAAACTGATTTCTTCTCATTACCCGGATCGGATGGCCTGCAAATGGAAAACACTCAAACAAGCGTCGTTGAGGTAGAGTCTAAGGTGAAAATTAAATATGGCGAGTTTAGGATTACTGAAACCTTTGTAAAATGGAGCCGGTGATAAGGGAACTTACGACCTGATGATTGCAGAAGTTCAAAGGCTCTTTTTCTTAGTTTGAACCTGTTCTTTTAACGCTTATTTTATGGGGTGCTTAGTTCAAAGCGGTTCCAAACAGATTGGTTGAGTTTGGCACACTCGGTACACCGGCGGCGCACCAATCCATTACAATTAAATTTATCCTAAGGTCATTTCAAGATTGAAAAAGAGAACCGCACGGTCGGAGAAAAGCCGCAACGACACGGTAGAAAGGGCTAACCCGCTTGCAGCCAGTTCTCCGCTTCGGCAATGTCATTGAAAACCCGAACATCGAGTCCACAGTATTTTCCGACCATCACGGTAAGGGTCGTCTTGGTTTGTGGCTCACCGCCTTTATCAACG
>JBBRPZ010000034.1:0-33605 GCA_038227175.1 Pyrinomonadales bacterium
GATCTGCGCCGCGACCGCCAACGGAAACGCCAGCAGAACCGCGAAAAAAACTAGTATCCCAACCCAATTCCGTCCGACCAGGCCCTGCGATATTGTCAGGGCTGCTTTTATCGGTTTCATTTCTTTGTTTCTCCTTCTAATGCTAAATTCCGGTTTTGAAAAGGCACCGTCTGCCTCCTAAATCTTTCCTCTTCCGATCCGTAATAAACTCGTCGCAAACTTTCAGTCTTGTTTCTAAGCCACCTTTGGTGCCGCAAATGCCGGCGCAGTAACCAACGCTACCGCCCCGCGAAGACGCGGATGCTCGGACGCCGGGACGATATGAATCTTGATCTCGCCGAGGTCGTTGGTCAGCGCCCGCTCACGCAAGGCCTCGCGGACATGCACCTCGATCAGATCCCACGCGTCCGTTATCTCGCCGCCGATGTAGATCGTCGAAGGATCGATCGCATTTACGATCGACGCGAGTCCCATGCCCAGATAACGCGCCGTCGAATTCAACGTCGTCAAGGCCTTGCTGTCGTTGCTCCGAGCCCGGGCGATGAGGTCCTCGATCGTAAAATCGGCAACATCGAGCGATTGCGGCTGGCGGCTCGCGACATTGCGGCCGAAGTATCGCGACAGCGTCGCCGGGTTGGAAATATAAGCTTCCCAACAGCCGTTGGAGCCGCACGAACATTGCGGGCCGTCGATGCTCAACGGCACGTGACCAAATTCACCCGCTGTATTGTGCTTACCGCGAACCAGTTCGCCGTTGATGACAACGCCCACGCCGAGACCGTCCGAAACGCTGACGAAAACGATGTCGTTATGGCCGTGCAGATCGCCGCGTACGGACCATATCTGCGACAGGGCACACGCCTTGCCCGAATTCTCAAGATGAATCTCGGTGCCCTCAAATTCCTTTTCGAGCATGTCGATCAGGTTGACGTATTTCCACCCGAGCGTCGGGGCGTTGATCACCATCCCGGATTTGCGGTCGACCATTCCGGGAATGACAATGCCGATGCCGTCGCACGACGATAGCCCGGCCCCCTCGCGCAGAGCCTTGCGTGCCTGCCAGCCCAGCGTCGCAACAAACTCCTCAGGTTCAAACTTCGTCGGAAAACTCACGATCTCGCCGATCTGCTTGCCGATCGAATCCGTGATCATCATGAATGTCCTCGACGCCCGCACGTCCAGGGCGATCGCGACGCCCTTGTCCGAATTGATGTAGAGAAACGTCGGCTTGCGGCCGCGTATCTTTTGATTTCCCTGAGCCCCCTCGCGGACGAGACGTTCTTCGAGCAGTTCGTTGACCAGAAGCGTGATGTTTGCGCGGTTTGTTTCCATCAGACGCGCGAGGTCGGCACGCGACACCGGTTGATGCGTGCGAACCAGCGTTAACGCTATCTGACGATTGATCTCGCGCGATGTGCCACGCTTTGCCAGCGTAAAGTCATTTGGATTGATCTTGCGCATATTTTGTTAAATGATTTAACAAATAGGGTTACGTCAAACTTAAATAGTGAATAATATGCCTTCAATACGGTACAAAAACCGTACTAGTATAGACTCAGGAAACAGACAGATTATTAATTCGACGAATTTGTTAGAACGTTTTACATAATACGCTCTTTTTTTGGTTCGTCAAGTGCATTTTTCACAGAAAAGTGATTTTTTTGACAGATCCCGTGTTTTCAGGCCCAAAACCTCTTTTTCTAATCGCGAAAGATGCTTTCGGTCCCGGAATCTTTCATCGCTCCGGTGCTGATCTCGCGCAAATCACGCATCTAAATAGGTAATTGGACATACCAATTATTACGTTAACAAATTTTTCAAAAATCAACCCGAACGGTTCCGTGAGAAAGCGGGTTTTTGGCTGAATTATTAATGATGGTCGTAACGCCGCTTAAGTTTTCAACGCCGCAGCCGATGAGTTGTCCGGCGTCTGTAATTTAACGTCAATTTAACAAGTTTCGACCGGCAGACGCCGAAATCGTGAAAATACCGGAAGATAAAATTCTTTACTTCGCCGCCGAAAAGCGTGTAAAGTTTTAAATGAGGGTTCTGCGTTAGAGGACTCCCAACCTTAAACAATTGTTTCCGACCGGAATAAGGCTAAGACCTTCCACCCTCGCTTTCCTTAACTGCAGCCACAAGTTTCAGGCATTTTCGTAATTTCTTCAGGAGTTCTGCGTCAAGTCGACTTCCGTCTTGACAATCATAATGAATACTCTTGTCCCACGAACTTCAAACAACCGGTTTCCAATGTTACGTTGGATGGTTGCCGTACCTCTCGCGGCGATGGTCTTATGGTTTATTTGGCATATCACCGGAGATTTTAGCGAGCAAGGGGCCTCGGGGCATCCGTATTCTGTGGTGCTCGCGGCGGCTATTATTATTATACTCTCGGTCGTTTTGACGGTGAGTATCACCAAAATTCTTGCCATGCGCCGATCAAATGAGAATCTTCTCACTATGGACGCAGAGCGTAAGCGAGTGAGAGACGAGATCGAACAGAACGTGGCGCTCCAGGCGTCTACATTTGAGGCGACGGCTGACGGCATTCTGGTCACAAACCTCAATGGCGATATCGTTACCTGCAACAAAAAGTTTCGCAAAATGTGGCATGTTCCGCAAAAGGTGGTTGATGGACAACTGGGGACTGAGCTTCTGGATCTACTTGCCGCCCAAGTGATCGAACCTGATCAATATTTGGCTGATCTCGGCCGGTTGTATTCGGATCCGCTGGCAGAGGCGACGGACATTCTGCTGTTAAAGGACGGCCGCACGATCGAACGCGTGTCGCAGCCTCAGTTAATGGATGACGTACCGGTCGGCCGCGTCTGCTGTCTGCGGGACATTACCGAGCTAAAACAGGCGGAGGTTAAATCACAGGTTATCTACGAAATAACTCATGGCGTCGCGACGACCTCGAATCTCGAAGAGCTTCTCGCGCTTGTGCAGCAATCGATCGGCAAAGCGATCTACGCCGAAAACTTTTATGTAGCTCTGCATGACGAACAAAGCGGACTGCTCCACGTACCGTTTTGCGTCGACAAATTCGACACATGCGCGCCACCGCAAAAGCTGGGCAGAGGTCTGACGGCATATGCTTTTCGCCAGGGTCTCCCGACGCTTTTGAAAGAATCGGACGTTCGTCGATTGTGCGAACAGGGAGAACTCGAATCGGTCGGAACGTCGTCGGCGATTTGGCTGGGCATACCGCTCAGGACGCCGGCCGGGATCATCGGCGTGCTGGTCGTACAGCATTACGAGGATGAAACTGCTTACACGTCACGCGACATCGAGCTTTTGTCGTCCGCCGCCGACCAAATTGCGATGGCAATTCAGCGCAAACGAGCGGAAGACACCTTACGCGATAGCGAAGCCATCCTTGCCGCCGCTCAGCGTATAACCCATCTGGGAAGCTGGGAACTGGATCTCATAGACCTCAATGACCTTAACAACAACAAAGTCCGCTGGTCGGATGAAACTTACCGCATCTTTGGCTATGAAACCGGCCAGGTCGAGGTTACAAACGAGCTTTTCTACAACTCGGTGCACCCTGACGACCGGCAGAATGTTTCGGAAGTTTTAGCGGATGCGATCGCAAATCGGGAAGTTTTTAATATCGAGCACCGAATTATTTTGCCCGACAAAAGTGAACGTATCCTGCACGGACAAGCTGAATTGATCTTCGACAATCAGACTAACCGGCCCGTAAAGCTACTCGGGACCGTTCAGGATATTACCGAGCGGCGGCGGACAAATGTCGCGTTGCGCGAAAGCGAATACAAACTCCGGACACTGTTCGAAAGCATGAACGAAGGTCTGACGCAGGTTGACAACGACGAACTTATGGAATTCGTCAACGACCGTCTGTGCGAGATGACCGGCTATTCGCGAGAAGAATTGGTCGGCAAGATCACCTTGGACGTGCTATTCGACGACGAAGGACGCAGCCTTGTCAGCAACGCAAACAAGGAACGGAAAAAAGGCATTTCAGGCCAGTATGAGGCCCAAATCCGGCGAAAGTCCGGCGAAATGCTGTGGGTGCTGGTGAGCGGCGCCCCGATCATTGACGACAAGGGCAAGGTAACCGGCACTCTGGGGATGTTTATGGACATCTCCGAACGTAAACGGATCGAAGACCAACTGCTGCACGACGCTTTTCACGACCCCCTGACCGGACTCGCAAACCGCGCCCGTTTTATGGATCACCTGCAAATGACCATCGAACGCTGTAGGAGCAGGCACAGTAATTACTATGCTGTGCTGTTTCTCGATTTCGACCGGTTTAAGGTTATCAACGATTCGCTGGGTCATGCCGAGGGCGACAAATTATTAAAACAGATCGCCCGCCGGATCGAAATAGCGACCCGCACAGGCGATCTGGCAGCCCGTCTCGGTGGTGACGAATTTGTACTATTGCTCTGCGAGATGCTCGACCAGAGCGACGCCGTACAGGTGGCCGAGCGGATTCTGGACGATTTAAAGAAACCATTTGATTTGAATGGGAAAGAGGTTTTCATCACCGCCAGCATCGGCATCGCGCTTAGCACCAAACATCACAAAAGTGCCGAAGACATGCTCCGCGACGCCGATATCGCGATGTACCGGGCCAAGGAAATGGGCAAAGCACGGTTTCAGATATTCGATCAGGCCCTGCACGCCCGTGCCACCACACAACTACAGCTCGAAACCGATATGCGCACAGGTCTCGAACGCCGTGAGTTTGGGATGTACTACCAGCCGATCATCAATCTCGCGAACAACAAGCTTGCCGGTTTTGAAGCGCTCGTCAGATGGCGGCATCCAAAACGCGGATTGGTCTCGCCGGACGATTTCATACCGGCGGCGGAGGAAACGGGCTTGATATTACCGCTGGGCAGGTGGATCCTCGACGAAAGCTGCCGCCAACTGCGTGAATGGCAAAATATTTACCCTCAAGCCCGTTCGCTCTCGGTCAGCGTCAACCTTTCCTGCAAACAGTTTTTGCAATCCGATCTGGCCGAGCAAGTTGCGGAAACTCTCCGCATGACCGGCCTTGCCCCGCAGTGTCTGAAACTCGAAATTACCGAAAGCTACCTGATAGAAAATAGTGAAAAGGCGGCGGAGATGATGGTTCGCCTTCGTGCACTCGGCATCGAGCTAAGTCTCGACGATTTTGGAACCGGCTATTCGAGCTTGAGCTACCTGCATCGCCTGCCGGTCAATAACATAAAGATCGACCGTTCGTTTGTCGGGACGATGACCGAAAGCGAGGACAATGGCGAGATCGTCCGGACCATCATCCGGCTCGCCCAAAACTTGAAATTGAACGTCATCGCCGAGGGCATCGAAACCGCCGAACAACTCGCGCGGCTCAATAAATTGAACTGCGGATACGGACAGGGTTATTTATTCTCGATGCCTTTAGCACCGGAGATGGCAGCCGCGTTCATTAACGAAAATTCGCGAAAATTACTGCCTCCGGTCGAGATGCCGGTGGTCAATTTGGAACTTAATATGTAGCGGCGGCGGCTGGTTCGGGACGGCCTTTGAAGGTTTCTGTGCTTTTGTCAGAGTTCGTGATGCGTTCGATCCGATCACGCAGTGCCGCCGCGTCACCGGCGATGATCGTCTCAATACCACTGACGTTTTCGACGCCGCACGCCGACGACGCAATGACTGGAATGCCCGCCGCGGCGGCCAGCAGCAGACGACGCGGCCGATGCTCGACAAACGCTGGCAAAACGACTATATCTGCCGTGGCAAGCCAATCGTCACTTCCACGCACAACGTCAAACCCGTCCCAAAAATCCGCCACCTCGATATACGGCCCGAGCGTTACAAGGCGGACATCGAGGCCACGGATCGCTTCTCGAAGTTCGTAGCAGCCCTTTCGACCGACGGTCGACGCGGGAAAAATGATCACCGGCTTTTCGTTTTTTTGCTTTTCAACCGGTGCGGGATCCGGCATTTTCCACGGCGATAGCTCCGCCTTGTCAGGAAATAGCGACGCGATGTCGGTGTGCGACGTGATGATGCGACGTGCCCGTTTGAGTGCTTCGGATTCGTCAGCAAGCAGTTTAGCATCCGCCCGAAAATCACCAAGTGTCTTGCTTGCAGGATTTAACTGATGTGCCACATCGAGTCTCGATTGCAGCTCCGCCAATGGCAGTCCCGTCATCAACACGTCGAATGTCCGGCCGCGAAGCTGTCCGCTCCGCCACAGGAACGGCAGCAGATTTTGCTGGACGACGACATGGAGCACGTCAAAACGTAAGCGTCGAGAGTAGCTAGCCGCTAGCCGCTCATACATCGCGAGCAGATTTTTTTGCCGGGCCGCTCCCTGTGCAGCAAGCCGTCGCGAGCGAAACGACCTCACAGCCGTGACGTATCTACTCTGGTTGACGCGGCTAAAGCCGTCGGTCGCCCACGCGTAATTTGTCTTCTTATAACGCTTACCGTCAATCGGCAGAAAAAGCTCGTCTTTTGCGGACCTCGTCGAGCGGATGTATTCGTCAAACTCGGGCACAAACTCGTCAACCAGAAAGGCCGTTTTACCAAAATCGAGATCCACTATTGGCTTCAAGGAACGAAAGCAATCGTCCATGCCGCACGACGCGCAGGAATTGACGTCGCCATTTTTCGCGGGAGCCCGCAATATCTGGTGCAGGACCGGATTCTCGACACGGGTGCCGCGAAATTTGATCGCCAGATGCTCGCCGGTCAGGTTGGTCTCGATACGAAAGGCGGACGGCGAGCGGAACCGCAGATCGACGTAATTCCAGAAAACTGTCGCGTCGCGGCCCTGTTCGGCTAACGAACCGGCGATTACGCGGGTGTGAGCGTGGCGTTCGACGATCTCGAAATTTGCCTTGAGCGCTGCGTCGTAGAGGGCGTTAGAGAGTTGGCACAAACCGCCGCCGATATTGGGGATGATACAGCCTTCGCGAAGCTCGCGTCCCGGCACAAACCCGCGTCCACGGGTCGTCCGACCGACGTTTTTCCAAAAGCTAAACACCTCGCCGGCCGGTATCTCAACGCTGTCGATCTCGGAGACCGCCAAGCGCAGATTCTGTATTTTGCCCGCGACGAGAAAACGCTCTTCGAGCCCGGTTTCAGTCCAAAGCAGTGTTTTTGATTCTGCAATTACCGGCCACCCGATGAGAGCGGCACCTGGCTCATGCTTTCGCACTTTATCGCCGCGGGCGTCCTTAAATCGCCGACGGATTTTCAACAATGAGCTCTTAAAACGGAAAATGAACGCCTCGCGACGTGTCGGTATCTGGCGGGTATCTTCGGGGCCGTGAGAAACGCTCATAGGTGCACCACTAATGAAACATAAGAACGCGCAATTTGCAATAAATTGCTGAAAAAGAGCGAAACGGATTCTTAGCCGGTGACTATCTAAGTTTTGCTTTTCGATCTTACCGGCTTTTCGTTTCACGTAAAGCCGGTAAGATCGCAAAGGAAGAAAAGTTGTCTGATGATATAATCGAGGCAATCCGATGCGATTTGTTTTCTCACGAACTTTTTACATTCTCGTTGGGGTGGCGCTCCTGCCGCTCTCGCTTGCGTGGACGTTTCCGTCTCTGAAATACGCTGTGCTCGGTTACGACGTTTTGCTCGTTGCGGTGGCGATCGTTGATGTCTTGATGAGCCGCAAATTACCCACCGAATTTACTATCCGCCGAGAGTTTGAAAAACGGTTTGTGATCGGCGACGCGGCTCGTGTCAGCGTTATCGTCGAAAACGGTTCGGTTCGCGACATGCGGATCAGGCTCAAGGACGAATATCCGCCGGAGATGAAGCTCGACGAGACTCGCGAGGCCGACTTTACGGTTGATGCTCAGACCACCGCCGAATTCTTTTACCACCTGACGCCGCCAAAACGCGGCCGATACGAATTTGGCAAGACCGCTGTCCGCTGTCTGTCACGCCTGGGCCTCGTCTGGTGCCAAACCTCGCTTGGCGAACCGCAGTCCGTCAAAGTTTACCCGAACATGCGACGGGTTCGCGAGATGGAACTGAAAGCGCTCGGAGCGCGTTCGTTTTTGGCGATCCAACGCCGGGCAGTGCGACGCGGCGAGGGGCGTGAATTCGAATCGATGCGCGATTACGTTCGCGGCGACGAGCTGCGGCATATCTCGTGGACGGCGACGGCCCGCCGGAACAAACTCACGACGCGGCAATACCAGATCGAGCGCGACCAGACCGTCATCATCGCCCTCGACGCCGGCCGCCTGATGACCGGACGCATCGGCGACGAGACCAAATTTGACACGGCGATCCATGCGTCGCTGGCGTTGATGTCGGCGTGTGCTCGGGCCGGCGACAACTGCGGCCTCGTCGTTTTTGGCCGCCGTGTCCGAAAATATCTGCCGCCTAAACGCGGCTTCGAACACATCGACGCCGTCCTCGAAGCCCTCCACGACCTCGAACCGGAGCTGATCGAGCCGTCGTACGCACGCGG
Source organism: Pyrinomonadales bacterium (assembly GCA_038227175.1). Taxonomy (GTDB): domain Bacteria; phylum Acidobacteriota; class Blastocatellia; order Pyrinomonadales; family Pyrinomonadaceae; genus OLB17. The sequence goes on from JBBRPZ010000034.1 coordinate 8,447, forward strand.
ATTTCAATTCATCGCGTCAAACTCAAAAAAACGCTCCTTCGTCGTGATCCTCACCGATCTCGTCGACAAAGATAGCTCAAAGGAGCTGATAAATTCGCTCAAACTCCTCCGCCCGCGACACCTGCCGCTCGTCGTCACCATCGGCGACCGCGACCTCAACGCCGCCGTAAGCGGTGTTCCCAAAGACATCAAAGATGTCTTCACCCAATCTGCCGCCGAGGAGATCATCCACCAACGCGAATCAGCACTAAAATTAGTCGAATCGCTGGGCGGACTAGCCCTCGACGTGACCGCTCAGACGCTGGCCCCAAAACTGTTGGAGACTTATTTGAAGGTGAAGGAAAGAGGAATGCTTTAGGTAGGTAAAATCGCAAGTTCCGACAAACTCTCAAAATAACGGCGGTGTGTGCGCCGCAAGGCGGCTTCGCTCGCAGCTTCTAGTAAAACCACTTCGCGTTCAGTACCTTGACGGTTGAGATCAAGTTCTAATTGGAGCTGGGCATCTCGTGCCTTCGATTGCTCGGCGCTGTCAAAAGTGTCCATTTTGACAATAGTTCCACGGCGGCGATCATATTCAATCAGAAATAACATTACTTGCTCCTCCTTTAAATGCTGACACGTTATCTATCATCCAGTGAAGCGTTTGAAAGGTTGTTTCCCTAGCTTCATTCACTTTTTCCTGTTGGTTAACTAACGACCTTTTACGCTGATCAGGGAAACCCTCTTGTAACGACAACTGAGTGGTTACCTTTGAAAATTCGTACTCAAGCAATTCAAGTACAGCTACGGACGCCGACGTTTTTGAGAGGACATCTTGTATCGCTTTATCTCCTCCACCGTATTTAATCGCTGGGTCGACAACATCCGAAAATTTTTCGGAAAGCTCTGCCCACAAATGTTGAAGCGACGTCCGAATCTGTATCTCGACTGTCTTGCCAAGACAATAAACAATAACATGCACAGCCCTATAGCCATGACTAGGTTGTTTTCGGCGGTCAACTACAACTGTGTTTTCAAAAAGTTCTTGCAACGATTTGATTGTCACTTCTTGAATGGCTATATCCGGTACTATGAGTCTACAGCCCGCAATGTCTTGAATCTGTGTTAATCGAACGCTTTCTCGTCGCAATTTATCCGAAATAGATTTCGTCGATTTTACGAGTCTTCCAGTTACCTCAAGCTTTATTCCCTCGCAAATTCGTCCTGCGACTATTCCATACGGTTCCGAAAATGAGTGGCGATATTTATCGAGGAGACGCAAATCATTATCGCTAATATCGCCTTTCTTAAGCCGCTCTCCTAATCGGTCAATTTGTGTCTTACTGATTTCATTTGTAGCCACGTTTTGTATTTTAGCACCAAGTGGCTTATTTTGGTGTTGAACAAATTCTACCGTTGTGTATACTCTTTGTAGATACATTATGAAGGTTCAAATTCAAAAATGGGGAAATAGTCTGGCGTTGCGGATACCTAAGGCGTTTGCGGTCGAATCGAACGTCACGGGTGGATCGACCGTTGACGTATCGATGGAAAACGGAAACATAGTGGTTAGGCCTGTTCCTGAGCGTGAGTTTGCACTTGAGGAGTTAGTCGAAGGTATCACTGAGGAGAACCGGCATGGCGAGGTAGATTGGGGTCGGCCCGTCGGTAATGAGGTCTGGTGATGAGCGTTCCAGATCGCGGCGATGTTGTTTGGATAGATTTTGACCCGCGGGCCGGAGATGAACAAGCCGGTCGTCGGCCCGCGGTCGTGCTTTCTCCTGCGCTTTACAACCGAAGATCGAACCTCGCGATAATTTGCCCGATCACCAATCAGATAAAAGGCTATCCGTACGAAGTAGTAATTCCGCAAGGACTTAAAGTAACGGGAGTCATTCTTTCCGATCAAGCTCGCAATCTTGACTGGAAGGCTCGAAATTTAGCTCCTTTAACTAAATTGCCCTCAGTTGTTGTCAATGAGGTCTTGAAAAAACTCAAAACGTTGTTGTGATCTAAGCAAACAGTGACCTATTCGCCACAAAAATGTTCCAATTCCTCAAAACCTGGTTCGCGAATATTGGGAAATTGCCCGAGGAGCTGATGTCTGAGCTGCAAAGCGAAGGCATTGTTCTGATGAACGAGAAGGTTCGCGGGACGATCACGTATCGGGATTTTCACGCGCCGGGAAAGCGGTTTTTTTATAAAAAGTCGGCGTTTACTTCGACGCTCGTTTTAACAAAGGAGCGGCTGCTGGCGACATCGTATTCAAATAAAGCGATCAATGTTCCTTGCACCGACGAGCGGTTTCGTTCGATGAAATTTACGGTCGAGGACGGGAAACTTTGTGTCTTTTTCGAAGCGTCGCTCTTTCATCCGGAGTGGTCGGGGCAGCTTGAGTTTAGATTTAAGACACCGGACGCACAGCAATTTTTGGACGAGATACAGAAACAACTTGTCTGATATATGGCCAAAGAAGACAACAAAGACCTGCTCAAATTTCTAGAGGCGTTTCCTGCGGAGTCGCGTGAGATCGCGTTGTGGCTGCGTGATTTTGTTTGGGACCTCTATCCGAAATGCAACGAGCTGATCTACGATAATTACAATTTTCTCGCGTTCGGCTGGGGGCCGACGGATCGGATGAGCGATATTTTTTGTTCGATCGCTGTTGGAACGCGGGGCGTGATATTTGGATTTATGTGGGGCGTAAAGCTCAGCGATCCCGAAGGCCTGCTTGCGGGCGGCGGCAGCCAGTTTCGCAGCTTTCGCGTTCCCGACACAGCATCATTTCCAAAGGCGTACGCCAAAAATCTGCTAAAACAAGCCTTTGAGATCTCAGTCGAGCGTCTCAAGGCAAAACCGCAGACGCAGAACGGCCAGACCATCACCAAATCGATCTCACCGACCAAACGCCGACCCGGAATGGCAAAGCGTGCTCCGGCGGCAAAGCGCGAACGCCATCCGATGCCCGATTACGTCCTGAACGCTCTCGAACAGGAGAATTTGTTCGAGGCTTACAATTCACGCCCGCCATATCAGCAAAACGATTACGTCGGTTGGATAACGGATGCAAAACGCGACGAAACCCGCTCGGCGCGGCTCGCCCAGATGCTCGACGAGCTTCGCAGCGGCGTCCGTTATATGAAAATGGCGTACAAACCTGCCACTCAGAAGAAATAGCTGCTCAATCACTCGCGACGAAATTCACTTGTAAACACGGGCACCCAGCGTATACTATTCATTCAACGGTGACCACGAAAAAAACATTCAGGCTCGTTCTCATTAAACCGTCTCATTACGATGATGACGGTTATGTTATCCAATGGTTTCGCTCGGCGATACCGGCGAATTCGCTGGCTTGTCTTTACGGGCTGGCGCTCGAATGTGCAGATCAAAACATTTTGGGCAATGACGTCGAGTTTGAGATCCACGCCTTTGACGAGACGAACACCGTCATCCATATAAATCGGATAGCGAAGCTCGTCGAGCAGGCAGACGACGGCATTGTGATGCTGGTCGGCGTGCAGTCCAACCAGTTTCCGCGTGCTCTCGATCTTGCTCGGCCACTGCGTGAGCGAGGCATCAAGGTCGGCATCGGCGGCTTTCACGTTTCGGGTACGATGGCGATGTTAAAGGAGCGCGACCCGTACGTTCAAAAGGCTCTCGACATCGGTGTTTCGCTCTTTGCCGGCGAGGCTGAGGGGCGGCTCGGACAAGTGCTGATCGACGCTGCCAACAACGAACTCGCGCCTGTTTACAATTTCATGGACGACCTTCCAAATATCGAGGGCGTCGCGACACCGCTCCTGCCGGCTGAGCGCGTTCATCTGACGGCGGGTGCGACGACGAGCTTTGACGCCGGACGCGGATGTCCGTTTGCGTGTTCGTTTTGCACGATCATCAATGTCCAGGGCCGCGTTTCGCGTCGCCGCTCGCCCGACGACATCGAGCGCATCGTCCGCTCAAATGTCGCTCAGGGCCTGCATTCGTTCTTTATTACCGACGATAATTTTGCCCGCAACAAGGATTGGGAGATCATTCTCGACCGGCTGATCGACCTTCGCGAGGTCGAGAAACTCAATATCAGTTTTATCATCCAGGTCGATACGCTGTGCCATAAGCTGCGGAATTTTATCGCGAAATCGAAGCGTGCGGGCGTCAAGCGTGTCTTTATCGGTCTCGAAAACATCAACCCCGACAGCCTGCTCGGTGCCAAGAAGCGTCAGAATAAGATCACCGATTACCGCCAGATGCTGCTTGCGTGGAAGCACGTCGGGATCGTCACGTATTGCGGCTACATCCTTGGATTTCCGGGCGACACACGCGAATCTATCATTCACGATATCGAGGTCATCAAACGCGAATTGCCCGTCGACCTGCTCGAGTTTTTCTACCTGACGCCGCTGCCCGGCTCCGAAGATCACAAAAAGCTGCACGAAGCCGGCGTCGCGATGGACGAGGATCTCAATAAATACGATCTTAACCACGACGTGACCGGCCACCCGGTGATGTCACGCGACGAGTGGCGCGCGACGTATCACGCAGCCTGGGAAACCTATTATACCGACGAGCACGTCGAGACCGTCATTCGCCGGGCCATCGCGACCGGCACGAGCCCCGGCAAGACGATGTTTTTTATCGTTTGGTTCAAAGGCTGCATCGGCATCGAAGGCATCCACCCGCTCGAAGGAGGCTTTTTGCGGATCAAGGTGCGAAAGAACCGGCGTTCGGGCCACCCACTCGAAAATCCGCTTGTTTTTTATCCAAAATATTACGCCCAGATGCTCTCGAAACAGCTCCGCTGGATCTCGCTCTACACACGCATGCGTCTGATCTACCGCCGCGTCCGCAAAGACCCGAAAAAACTCGAATACATGGACCTTGCTCTCGAACCCGTCACCGATCACGAAGAAGAACGCGAGATGTTTCAGACCGATGCCGCGAAGAGCTATCTCGCAAAGGTCGAACGCCTGAAAAATGCCACGGTTTCGACATCCCGTCTTTAGAGCTTTCCCGAACTAACGTATAATGTTAGCTTTATGGCGGAAAGCAACGTCATCCTGATAATCTACACTACCAAATATCGTCTCGGCGGGTATCAGTTTCCGGTGGTCGCGCAGACGCTTGCGGATGAGAAACGCGACGCAGGATTTGGGGGCGAGGTCATTGCGCGAGCTGTCGAGAGCAAACGCGATGTACTGCAGGCGATCGATGAGATAAGGCAGGCGGGAAAGAAGATCAAGGAATTTGCGTTCGTCGGGCATTCGGGCATGTACGGGCCGATGTACGGCACGGTGGCGTTTCCTGAGCAGTTTTCGCCGTACGAATGGGAGCAGATGGATATTCCGTTTAGCCAGGATGCGACCGCGTATTTTTACTGCTGTCGGTCGGCCCGCTGGTTTGCTCCGTTTTTTGCGAGGACATTTAACGTTCCGACGTTCGGATTTTTCTGGTACACGACATTTTCCCGCAGCAAGGAAAAGTACGTCTCCGCCGGCGACAGCACGGACGGCAAGCTTTACACCATCGGCTGCAAGGGCCGCAAATCGCATGGCTATCTCGCCGCAGCCCAAAAACGTCTCGGCTTTATGCCCGCTGAGGAGATGAAACGCTCCGACCCGAAGCCGCCGGACGGCGACACTTCGTATGATCACGTCGCTGAACTGTACGATGCTGCGTTTGTCGACATCCGCGTACGTAAAGATGAGTGGAATTGGCTGACCGAGCAGCTGCCAACTGGGAAATTCGACATGCTCGACATCGGCTGCGGCAACGGAGCTTTGCTCCACGCGCTTCGTGATCGCATAAATTCCGGTGTCGGCGTTGACGAATCGGCCGCAATTATCGAAAGAGCGAGGCTTAAGAATTCGGAAATTTCACATCTGAAATTTGCAAAGATCAATGGGCCCATACTGCCTTTCGCGGACGATTCGTTCGACGTTGTGACGTCGCTAATGTCGTTCCGCTACCTCGATTGGGACCCGCTGCTGAAAGAGATAAAACGTGTCATGAAGCCCTGCGGCAAGTTTCTAATTATTGATATGGTTACGGTTCCCGTCGCCGTGGGCGATTATCCGCGTTTGTTAAAAGACAAGCTCCGGACGAAACGCGACCAGAGAACCAACCCGACATTTAACGCCGCATTACAAAAGCTCGTGTCACATCCCGACTGGAAAAAGATGGTCGAGTACAACCCTATCCGATCCGAGCATGAGATGAAATGGTATCTCGAAAGCCGCTTTCCGGGTCAAAAAATGGTGACGCTCAACATGGCGTGGAATTCGCGGATCGTTGCGTTCGACAGCGGCCCGGTCGAACGCGGCGTCGAGGTTAAGCTCTCGTACCCGTAAGAAATTTGCCCGCGAAACACGCGAAAGGACGCGAAATTAGGAAGAACCACCAAAGCCCTTTCTTATTGAAATATCGTTTATACTTAACTTGATCAAATCTCTTTTTTTCGCGTTTTTTCGCGTATTTCGCGGGCAAAAATCTTATGCAAAGATTGGCGATCATTGACTGGGGCATCGGCGGCGTCAGCGTCTATAGGCTCATTAAGGGGCAGATCGGCGATGTACCGGTCACATATTTCTCCGACACTGGTGTCACACCGTACGGCAAAATGTCGCGGCTGGAGCTCGTTTCGCGGTTAAATTCCGTCATCGAATATCTAAAAAATCGCGGCGTCACGCACATCGTCATCGGCTGCAACGCCGCTAGCACGGCGACCTCATTGCTGGCTGACCACGACATTCCAGTTGAAGGCGTGATCGAAAGCGCGGTCGAGGCCGCAGTCAAGCTAAACCCAAAGCGGCTCGGGCTGATTGGCGGACGGCGGACGGTCGTTTCGGGTGTGTATCGACGGGCGTTCGCGGCGAAACATATCGCGGTTCGTCAGCGGATTGCACAACCGCTCTCGGGCCTGATCGAGGGCGGCGATGTCTCGTCAGACAATCTTCGTGGCGAGGCGAAACGCATCCTGTCGCCGCTGAAAAACTGCTCGCACATTTTGCTCGCCTGCACACATTACCCGGCGATCACGCCGGTTCTCGCGGAATTTGTTTCGCCGCAAACGAAGTTTATAGATCCGGCCGCGAGCCTCTTGAAAACGATAAAAAGTTGGAATTTGTCTGAGCAAGGCGGCGATCTTTTTCTTACGTCGGGCGACCCCGCCGCGATGAAAAAGGCGGCGAAAGCCGCCTTCGGCGTGAGGATCGAAAAAGTAAAAACGGTGGTGGTCTAAGCGGTCGTCTCTGGCTCGCTGCCAGCAAAAAACAGATACGAATACATCGCGATACCGGTTCCGAGGCCGGTGCCGATTTTGACGATCGCAGGCAGTTCGGATGGCGACAGAAAGCCTTCGATCGTTCCGGCGACGACCAGAAAACACGCACAGCCAATGACGATCCGCGCGGCCTCGATACCTTTTTTCTTGAGTGCTTGGGCCCGCGTGAGGTCGCCGGGATTTATCAACGCGTAGCCGATCATCATGCCGGCACCGCCGCAAAAGAAGATAGTCGAAAGCTCGATCACGCCGTGCCCGACGACAAAGCTTGCGAGATCGTTGCCAAACGGCGGATTTAACTTGTAGCACGCGGCAAAAACACTGCCGAGCCGCGCACCCTCAAACGCCAGATCGTAAAACGCCCCGATCCCGAAAAATGCTCCCATCGCAAAGACGCGAAACGTGACAAGTATATTATTCGAAAGGATCTGGCTTGCGCCGACCTGATTGGCGTCGTTGAGCGACGTCCACCAGTGATGGTTGGAATTGATCTCCTGCGTGATGCCGGACAGCATCACAAAATGTGTGAAATCGATGTCGATCCACGTCGCGATAAACCCGAACAACGCGAAACCAAAAAACACGCTGAACGCGACCGCCATGTATCGCCAATTCTTTCTAAACGTTCGTGGAAAATCCTCAGCGAAAAACTTACCGATCAGATTAACGCCCTGGCTCTCGGCACGGTAGATCTTGCCGTGAGCGCGGATGACGAGACTGTTGAGATAATTGATCAGCTTGGGGTCGCGAGTCTCAGCCCGGGCCGTCGCAAGGTCCGACGCCGCGCGGCGGTAAAGCTCGCCGAATTCTCGCACCTCCATCTTCGACAAACCGCGCAGACCCATTCCCTGCTGCATCGACAAAAGGTCCTCAAGCCGCCGCCAGTTATCTTTTTTTTGTTCGAGAAACGAGATCACTAATTTTGGATTTTAAGGTCTGGATTTCGGATTTGCAATTCGATTTTTCCTTCACACAAAGAAAAAGACGGCCCGCTGCGGAGCCGCCAAAACTAAAAACATAAATCAAGATCAAAACGGACTGTAGCGCCTCGGCGTTGCGGCCGCAGCGAATAACGGAACGTTAAAATTCCCGATGGCATGATCGCCATGGCCGTGATCGCCGTCGTCGCCCTTGTCATCGTCGTCATCACCGTCGTCATCGTCGCCCGCGCGGCAGAGGCCGACCTTGTTCTGCGTGACGCCGTTGTCGTTTTTCCACTGGTTGGCGACATTGGCCGGCGAATTAAATGTCCCGGTCGACTCGTCGTGGCAATCATGCTCGTTGTTATTTCGCATGAAATTATTTTTGATCACATTGCGGGCAGTGTCGACGTCCATGAATACGCCATCCCCAAAAAATGCCGTGCCGAGCGTTGCCGGAAAGGCTGGTATCGGGCCGGTGATACGGTTATTTTTGAGCGTTACCAGATTGTCCTCGGTATAGACGCCGAACCCGTCCTGATTGTGGTCGAGCCGGTTCCCTTCGGCAGAGACGCCAGCAGATTCGAATATCAGTATCGCTGTGCCGGAGGTCGGGGCGCCAGCGGGCGGCGTGACATAAACTATACCCGTTACGTGATTTTCGTTAACAGTTGCGGTGGCACCGCGGCCGATCTGGATGCCGTTTTGGCCGATCACATTTTGCGCGCCTTCGCCGATGATCTCGTTGTGCTCGACATCGGCATTCGATCCCGCGTTATCAACATAAATGCCTCCCTTCTGAAATTTGTCTATGGTGTTGTCGGAGATATTGGCCTGGCCCGTCTGGGTCTCAAATTTTCGACCCACCGCGATTGCAATGCCGTTCTGGCAGCCGCGAAGAGCAGGGTTTGCGCTCCTGATTTCGGTGATGCGATTGCGAAGGATATTGGCCGAACCGTTGCCGATCACCCGCACGCCCGAACGAATGCTGACGGAGCAAAATAGCGCATCCGGCAGGGGGCCGGCAATCTTAAACCCGCTGATCGTAATGTTTCGCGCCGCATTGACCGTAATCAGGTCGCCCGCTCCGGTCATCACGGGCGGGGCTTGTATTATCGCCCCTTGCGTCTGCGTCGATATCAGCGTCAGATTATTCTTGCCCGTACCAACGGTGAGTTGTTCGAAATAGGTTCCGGGGCAAACGCGGATGGTCGTACCTGCCGGGGCGGCCGTGATAGCCGTTTGAATGCTGGAATAGGTTGCCGTGGTCGCGTTGCAATTGTTAAAGCTCGCCATGCCGTCCTTATCGACAGCGATCTGCGCCGAAACGCCGCCCGATGTCACGAGACCGAGGCCCACTGCAAATAATAAAAAGTATAGCTTGTGGAATTTCATAGTATTTGTTGCTCGCTTTGTCGGAAGCCAGCTGACCGGAAAAAAGACTACAGGCGGACTCCGCACGACATTCCGACGTACGATCCGCTCATTTGAAGCCAGAATGGACTCTTCGCATCATGGCCTTTGCAGAGATGTAATGACTGTAATCTACATTACATTTTTTTAGAACTTTGCAAAAGTCGTGACAATAACAGGAAACGTAAAGTTCATAAGAATGTGAGACAATAGCTGTTAGTGGCCTCTATTCCAACGTGCGATAAACTCAAGGTGGATTTAACCCGCTAATAGCAAACCATTAAACAATAGCCCGCCAATGTCCGCAGAAGTCAAAAAATACCACGAAGAAGAGTCGATCGGAAAGACCTACGATTTTCGCATCGCTCGGCGCTTGTTCCGCTATCTGCGTCCGTATTGGCTACTCGCTGCTGCGGCTATCACGCTCACTCTGTTGACAAATTTGCTGATCTCCACCCAGCCGTATTTTACTAAGATGGCGGTGGACGATTTCATCACGCCGAAAAAGACGGACGGTATCTGGCTGTTTGCCCTCGCGTTTTTTGGCGTGTTTTTGTTTCGGTTTATCTTTTCCTATTTACAGGAAGTTTTGCTCAACAACGTCGGGCAAAAGGTAATGTTCGACATCCGGACCGAGCTTTTTACAAAGCTCCAGCGGCAGGAGATCGCGTATTACGATCAATATCCGGTTGGCCGGACGATGACGCGCCTGACGGGTGATGTCGACGCGCTGAACGAGCTTTTCACGTCCGGGGTGATCGATGTGCTCGGCGATCTGGTCATTATTTTCGCGATCATCGGGATAATGTTTTGGCTCGACTGGAAGCTCGCCCTGATCTCGCTCGTCACGGTGCCGCTGCTTTTTACGGCGACAAACTGGTTTCGCAAACACGCCCGCAACGGCTTTGACCGTGTGCGGACGCGAAACGCCAGGCTGAGTGCCTTTTTGCAGGAATACATTTCGGGTGCCCAGACAGTTCAGCTTTTTAATGCCGAGCACAAAGCAAAATCGCGGTTTCGCCACATTAACGACGATTACCGCAATGCGAATATCGAGACGATCTATTATTACGCGATCTTTTACCCGCTGGTCGATTTCATCGGTGCGGTCGGTATTGCAGTGGTCATTTTCGCATTTGGTTACGAGACACTCGGGGGATTTACGGCGGCAGGGGCGGGACTGACGGTCGGTGTGCTCGCGTCGTTTATCCAATATTCGCTCCAGTTATTTCAGCCGATCCGCGACCTTTCGGATAAGTTCAACGTCCTCCAGGCCGCGATCGTCGCGTCGCACCGGATCTTTATTTTGCTTGATCGCGATGTCGAGGTGACCACGCCGGCGGAGCCAAAAAGGTCGGGCAAGGCGACGGGCCGCATCGAATTTCAGAATGTCTGGTTCGCTTACAAAGACGAGGATTGGGTGCTGAAAGACGTGTCGTTCGAGGTAAGCTTAGGCGAAAGCATCGCCCTCGTCGGTCACACCGGCTCTGGCAAAACGACCGTCACCAATCTGCTGATGCGGTTTTACGACATTCAGAAAGGCCACATTTTGCTTGACGGAGTCGATGTCCGTGACTGGGACTTGCACGATCTGCGGTCAAATTTTGCCGTCGTTTTACAAGACGTTTTTCTGTTTAGCGGATCGATCGAGAATAATATTCGGCTTGGAAATACCGATATCGACCGAGAACGCGTCGAATGGGCAGCCCGCGAAGTCCACGCGGATGAGTTTGTGCAGAAGATCGAAGGCACATATGAAAGCCTTGTACGCGAACGAGGTGCAGGTCTCTCGGTCGGGCAAAAACAATTGATCTCGTTCGCACGCGCGCTGGCGTTCGATCCGACGATCTTGATCCTTGATGAAGCCACTAGCTCCATCGACACCGAGACCGAGCAGCTTATCCAACGGGCTGTCGAACGCGTCATGACGGGCCGCACTTCGCTCGTCGTCGCTCACCGTTTATCGACCATTCAAAAATGCGACCGCATCATCGTGCTCCACCATGGCGAGCTGCGCGAGAGCGGCACGCACAACGAACTCCTCGCAATGCGCGGCCTCTATTGGCGGCTGTATCAGCTGCAATACTCCGACGAAAAACTCCACGTGACCGCCGATGCATGAGGTCAGTACCACCTGCGGTAGCGGGTGGTTTAACGTGACAAGCTAGTAGTCTACAAAAATATTTACAACCATCTTCAATCACCGGCTACCGCAGGTGGTTCTGACAAATCCCGGATTTAGGAGTATTATTTTCATATAGGTGAACAAATGTTAGATAAATCGGAAGTGCAGGAAGCCGCGAATGACTGTCCGTGGTCGACCCGCTCAGTGACCGTCGAAAAAGTTGCTACCGCAAAGCTGCCGACGAAACGGGGTGATTTTCGTATCGCCGGTTACCGGTCACTGATCAGCGACGAAGAGTACGTCGTCCTGTACAAAGGCGAGATGGATGGCGAGGTGCCGACGCTTGTCCGCATTCATTCCCAATGCCTGACCGGCGACGTTTTTGGCTCGATCAAGTGCGATTGTGGGCCGCAGCTGCATAAGGCGATGGAGATGATCGAGGTCGAGGGCCGCGGAGCTATTGTCTACCAGCAGCAAGAGGGACGGGGCATCGGCATTCTCAACAAGATCCGCGCCTACGCGCTCCAGGACGAAGGTGCCGACACCGTCGAGGCTAACGAAGAGCTCGGCTTCGCCGCCGACGCCCGCGACTATCAGCAGTGTGCCGAGATACTGTTCGACCTCGGACTCTGCAAAGTAAAAGTTATCTCAAATAACCCAGACAAACTGGCCGCCCTGACCCGCGCCGGACTGCGGATCGTCGAGCGAGTCCCCATCGAGGTCGACGCCGAACAGCCCGCCGCCCACTACATGCGGACAAAAAAAGAAAAAATGGGGCATCTTATCGACGTCGAATGAGGTGAGAATTGTGAAATATCTGGTTTTTGCAGTTTCGTTATTGGCGATATTAATGCTCGCGGCCGTCCCGGTCGTGCCTGCAAAATCCAATCTTTTCGCCGCCAGGATAGAGGGCCAGGTTTTTGACGAGGCCCACACTCCGTTGGCGGACGTCTATGTCGAATTATTGAACGAAACGAATTCGGTGATGGCCAATAAGAAGACCGACGGAAGCGGCCGGTTCACATTCACGGGCATCGCGAGCGTCGGCCGGTTTCAGGTCAGGGCCCTCCCGATAGGAAAAGATCTACTTGGCGAAACAAAGGAGGTAGAGATCGTTGCGGGTCTGTCAGGCGGCTCTAACGACGTGATATTTGTCGAATTCGTCCTTCGTCTGGATAAACGGTTCGCCAAGCCCGTATCCGAAAAGCCGCCTGAGGCCATTTTTGCTCAGGATATCCCCCCCGATGCCAAAAAGTCTTATTCGATGGGCGTCTCGATCCTGGATAAGAATGATCCGAGCGGCGTCACCGATCTCGAAAAGGCTATCGCGATGTTCCCGACCTACTTTGACGCTCTCAGCCGTTTGGGCAAGGAATACCTGATTCGCTCGGACTTTGAAAATGCCTACCCATACCTGATCCGGGCGATCGATGTAAATCCGCGAAGCTATTCGAGCTTTTACGGCCTTGGGTATTCATTTTACAAACTGAACAAGATCGCTGCCGGACTCACGGCCGCCGAGGCATGTACGATTCTCAGCCCCGAGGCTGCGGCAGGCCACCTTCTTTACGGAACACTCTTAAGGCTCGACAGTAAATTGCCCGAAGCCGAGAAAGAACTCATAAAAGCGAAAACTCTCAACAAACGCCCGAATCCCGAAATCCACTGGCAGCTTTCCCTTTTATTCAATCGCATGAAACGAAACAAGGAAACCATTGCCGAACTGGAGACCTTCCTAAAGCTCTCGCCGGATGCTCCCGATAAAAAGAAAATTGAGGACATGATCGTCAAATTGAAAGCTGTTAAGTAACCCCTTTTTAATTATAGAATTATTGCCGAAAGGCTAACCCAAATTGCTCGTGGGATTTGCGCTTTAAGTGTGCTTTGCACGCGGCAATAACTATAGCTACAGGTGGAGTGAAACGGAACCTGTAGAAATCTCCGATTTATAACCCGAGCGTGTGAAACACGCGGCATCGTGTCGCGTGTTTCACACGCTCGAATACTTTTCATATCAAGACTACACGTTCCGCCTCCGGCTCAACATGTAGCTAACGATATTACACCGCTTCGCGGTTTTTTGGACGCAAAAAAAGAGGCCGCCTTTTCAGACAGCCTCTAAAAAGTTTTTGGGTCAACCTCTAATTAGAACACGAATCGGAAACCGAATCGCACTGTACGTGCCGCCTGATAACCATTGGGCGTTCCATACAGAATGTTTTTCGGATTTGTCCGTCCTGACAGGCTCGCCAATCCGCCATTCTCGAGTTGCGAAAGCACAGGCCCGATCTGCCCATTAATGATCTTGTTCAGGATCGGGATCAAGGTTTGCGTAGCTGAATTATAGGTCGGATCAATATCCGAACCGAGGATCGTGTTCGTCACACGATATCTCGTCTTGTCAAAGCTAATAACGCTGTTGTTGTTAAGAGCATTGATCACATTGAGGTCGACTGCCACCGAAAACTTGCCGTCGCGTCCAAACTTGTATTTATGTGACGCATTGAGATCGGTCTGCCAGTAGGTCGGGGTCCGTCCCAGATCGCCGCGTTTTGAAAGCGGGATCGAGGTGGCGACAACCGTGATAAAGGTCGTCTGCGGTGTTCCCTGTAGGACCTGCTGGAAGAACCCGATATCGGTGGAGTTGGTTTTGCTGCCCCACCAATCGAACGTATAACCACCATACGATTTAAACGCATGGCGGCGATCCGTCGCGAGGTAGCCGTTATCGGGTTGACCGGTGGCGGTAAATCCATTGATCGGATAATCGAAGAAACGGTCGACACCGGGAGATGTTCTGCCGGCTTCGTCCGAACTGGCCAAACCGGAATAATTACCAAACAACTTACTCCAGGTATAATTTGCACTGTAGTAATAGTTGCTTGAGAACCGCTTGGTGAATACAACCTCGACGCCGTTATAGAGCCGCTGAGGCTTGGCCGATTTGACCGTACCCGTTGCCTTGTCCAGTTGGAGATCGAGCCCTTCGCCCGGATTACCGACCGGATAGTTTTCCGCTTCGTTAAGGCCGAGGATGGCGTGATCTTCGATGGCGTGGGCAACATTCTTGCGCGTGTAGCGTGCCGTCAAAACATAATTCTTCGAAAGCTCTCTTTCAAAACCGACCGTGAACTCATCCTGACGGAAAGCCTTGAGGTTTGGATCGACACCCGTAACCACGAGACCGAGGGCTGTAAACTGTGCAGCGGTCAGATTCGACGGGATTCGGAAATCACGCTGAAGCTGGCTGATGCCGCCCTGCGTCGATGGGTTACCACCGCCGCGTGGGTCTTTAAAGTTACCCAAAATTTTGGCGACCGTAAAGGAATTATAGGTAAGCATCGCATCCGTGATCGGGAAATAGTCGACGCGGAAAAAATCACCGCCGAACGATCCACGCGGAGCTTCAAATTTCAGACGGTCGTAAAACCATCCATAGCTGACAAAGATCTTGGTCTTGCCATTGCCCGTAAGGTCATAGGCAAAGCCGAGACGGGGAGCGATTTTCTTGCCCCAGCCAAAGGTGATCTTGGGGATGGCCGTTCCGGCCAGCACATCACCGGCGTTAAACGACGGCAGGTCTTCGTGCTCCAATCGCACGCCCAAATTTAAGGTTAAGCGTGAGGTGGGCTGCCATTTATCCTGACCGTAGATGCCCTTATAGGTATTCTTACCGAAACCGAACGTGCCGGATCTGCTAAGAGTTCCGACGCCGCGACAGCTCGGCGTGCCAAGTGCACACGGGAGGCTAACGCCTGTTCCCGCCTGCGCATAATCCTGGCCGTAGAATAGGGTCACGGTACCAGTGATCGAGTTGCCACGGGCAACGTCGTTACTCACGCGGCCCCATTGATAGCCGCCCTTGAATTCGTGCCTGCCGCCAAAACCCGAAACCAGGTAACTGGCGTCTGCCGTCAATTCCTTCTTAAGCGACACATCGCGGGTCGTGATCGAGTTGGTGCCCAGATTCTGAAAGCCGAGTCCACCCGGACAACCGGTAGCGATCGTCCCATAAGCGGTAGATGATCCACTACAGACAAATCGCGTCTCGTTAGCAAGCGCATAGTTTCCGGCCTTTTCATTTTGGAAAATATGGCCGTAACGCACATTGAGGACCAATTTGCTTGTCGGTGTATAGACGCCCGAGGCTGAAAACGTGTTCGAGCTGTTCCGTCCACCCTGCAGCTTCGCATATTCGCCCGATGGATACGAAATCTGGTTGTACGTCGTATTAACCGGGTTAGACGTTGTGATATTTGCAAAAGGCAGGTTGCCGCGCGTCACCGCCGGATTCCACAGATAAGAAACCGTACCCCGTAATTTGTCAAAAAAGGCGACGTCAATTCTGCCGAAACCATAGTTAAAAGTCTGTTTTACGTTGTAACGTATCGGGTCAAGCTGTGTGGGTCTCGGTGTGAGAACCAGTTTGCCAGTCGTGAAATTCGACGCCGCGATAGCATTATAAAAATTAGAGTTACGATTTGTTTCGAAGATCTGCGGAGCCCATGTGCCGAAAAACCAGACATGCGATTTGACTACCGGTCCGCCCAGAGTCGCGTTCGGATAAGTATTCAAAAAGCTGTCCTTACCCTGCTTGATCGCAAACGGGATCTGTGGGTTAGCGTCGATCGCGGCCTGCGAGCTGCTGCTCGCGACAAAACGCGATACCGCAAAGCGGGGTGCCGGATAAAACCTGCTGTCCTCGAACGAGGTGCCAAAGTTGCCGTGAAACGAATCGGAACCTGATTTCGTCTGAACGCTAATCACGCCACCCGATGCTCCGCCGTGCTCGGCCTCGAAACCGCCGGTCTTGATCTGAATTTCGGAAACAAGTGATGTCGGGACGTTGTTTACGCCATTCAAGACGCCGGTTCTAAAGTTTTCAAGCGGCTGCCCGTCAAGTAGAAACGTATTTTCAGAGCCCGACGCACCGTCAACCTGAAAACCACCCGAGAGCGGCTCAGGCCTGGTTCCCGGGGAAATATTCAAAAGCGACGCGAACGAAGCACCGCTGGGCAGTTTATCGATCAGCTGCCGCGTGATGTTTGTCTGTACTTTACTATCGGTCGTGTCTATGTTGACACCCAGGGCGTCACCGGCAACCTCGACCACATTTACGTTTTGCGTAATGCCGAGCGTGACATCGGCCGATGTCGCTCTTTCGATAGCGACGATGGCTCCCTCAACCGTGGAAGCGGCAAAACCGCTGATCGGCGCGACGGTTATCTTATAACTGCCGGCTGGAACCTGTATAAATTCGTAAAATCCTTCCTTGTTGGTTACAACGGTTTTGTTAAAACCAACACTCTCGCCACGCGCCGTGACGCTTGCCCCCGGGATTACTGCACCCTTGGGATCCTTTACCGTACCCTCGATCGAGCCCGTTGTTGCTTGTCCAAACGCGAGAGCGTTTAAACAAATCACAAACGTCAAGATCGAGACTACGCCTAATAGTCTGTTAATCATTTATCTTCCTCCTCAAGAAGCTATTTACTTTTTTTAATCAAGAGCTACTGAACAACTCAAATTTCGGACAGTTTTCTACTAAATATAGAGGCAAGTTGAAAGCCATGGTTTGACGCGGCGCCGGTTTCATTTTCAACCCACTGCATCATATAGGGTTATGTAATCTGGCGGCCCAATAACAAACGGTGATCCCCTAAAATCCTTGCGCAAAACTCCAAAATTATGCATATTTTCCATTTTGTTGCACTTTATTTTCCTGTGGCTGATCGGACCATGGCGGCGAGGAAAAAAATGAGCTCCATTTTGATGATTTTTAGGCCTATTCATCTTTTCCGTATAGAATTCATATTTTTGGACACTCTCTCCCCAATTGAAGTGGTCAAACCACTCTAACCACTGTGTTTATATCACTTACGCCCAACTGCCCGTAAGGCATAGAATTTGCATTAAATATACCCGATGTAAAATTTTTTTGGTATGTCTCCCCTATACCGTTTGCATAACCCTTTAATTAAGGAAGGAAGTATTTAAAAGTATGAAAAATCTCAAATTATTTACGCTGGCCGTATTTGCAATGATCTCAATGATCTTTGTGTCGGCGAGTATGGCACAAACCAATACAACTGGTGATGTGGAAGGCACTGTGACAGACCAAAACGGTGCTGTCGTCAGGGGCGTAACCGTTACATTGACGGGCCCGGGCCTGATTCGTGACCAGACAACCACATCCGATGAAAATGGCACTTATCGTTTCTCGTCGGTTCCTCCGGGACGCTACACGCTGGCGACGGCGGCGATCAGCGGATTTCAGCCCCATAAACAGACCGGCGTCGAAGTCAGCCTGACCAAAACGACAACCGTCAACGTTTCGTTGACGACCGCTGTTTCGGGCGTAGTCGATGTTGTCGCGGGACAGAACGTTGACCAAACGGCCAACACGACCGGCACTAACGTTTCGACAGAGTTCTTCTCGAATATCCCGACCTCGCGTACCGTGCAGGGCCTCTACACGATCGCTCCGACGGTTGCCCGTTCGGGTCTGCGTGATGCCTCGGGACGCGACCGCGATCCTTCGGTTGCCGGTTCGTCCGGTCCGGAGAATAGCTACATCCTCGACGGCGTTACCACCACCGACCCCGCATTTGGCGGCGGCGGTGCCAACCTGCCGTTCGAATTCGTTCAGGAAGTTCAGGTCAAGACCGGTTCTTACGGTGCAGATCAGGGCCTCTCGACGGGCGGCGTTTTTAACGTCATCACCAAAACGGGTGGTAATCAGTTTCACGGCGACGCGTTTGCGTTCTTTGGAGCTAAGAGCCTTGTTCGTGCCACTAAGAATTTTCCGCTGACGGGCCTCGCCCCCAACGGATTTTCAGAGGTCGATGCCGGATTCGACATCGGCGGCCCAATCATCAAGAACAAATTGACTTTCTTTGCCGCGGTCAATCCGCAGCAGCGTAAGAATAGCTATTTGACCCAGACATTCCGTAAAGCGGTCGAGGGCAAGATCAAAACCCCGTTCTACTCGGGCAAGATCACCTATCAGATCAATAACAACAACGTTGTTAACTTTTCGACCTTTGGTGACTATACCAACGAAAAGGGATTCCTTTTTGGCAGCTCCGGCTTTGGAGCAAACCCCGCCAGCTTTGTCGGAACGCGTCTGACGGGCGGCACGAATTACTCGGCTCGCTGGAATTCGAACATCGGTTCGCACTTCATCGGTGAGTATTCGTTCGGCGTCCACCGTCAACGCAGCAACGTTATTCCTGACGGATCGGTTTCCGGCGTTGCTCTGGTCACCGATAATTTTGCGATCCTCAAGGCCGACGGAACCGTCGCCGGGATTACGTCGACCGGTACGGCTACTACTGACTGCTCCCTTGCAGTTCCGCCTGCTTCGTGCGGCACCAGCACGTATAACGGCAACAACACTGGATTTGTTGATTTTGTGTTCGCTCCCGGCGGTTCGCTTCAGCGAAACTTTGTCCAAAACGGATTTGGACTCTTCCAGGATCAGAACCGTAACCGATGGGAAACTGCAGCTAAAATGCAGTACATTACCGGCAAGCACACGGTCAAATTTGGTTTCGAATTCTACGAAAACAAATACCGTATTAACCAGACCTCGACAGGCCCCGGCAATGTTTTTGCTAACCCGCTCGCGGTGGCTCCGGCAAACGGAGCAAACCCATCGAACGTCTCGGTCAGCGGATTCCGCGTGACTAACAACTACAGTGTCTGTACCACTCGCGGAACGGTCATCACCTGCCCGAGCGCGACGGCGATTGCTGTTCTGCGCTCTGCATCTAATGCAAACAAGCTGCCTACGGGCTTTACGCTGAATACGACCCCGACCACGATCACAGCGGCCGAAACGCTTAATAATCCGTTCCTGGTACGCGCAACGACCCGCGTTCGCGACTTTAAGCTGATCGCCGATACAAACACCAAGGTTGAGAGCTTTTATGCTCAGGATGACTTCAAAGTCCTCCCGAATGTTCAGATCAACCTCGGCGGACGTTGGGATTATCAGCAGGCTAACGGCAACGAAGGAAGCTACCTGAAACTCAATAAGTTTTGGGACAACTTCCAACCGCGTCTCGGTCTGATCTGGGATCCGACGAAAACCGGCAAGGGCAAATTCTTTGTCAACTATGCACGCTACGTCGAAACCCCGCTTCCGCTCGACATCAATGTCCGCGCTGGCAGCAACAACACGCAGACGGATAAAAACTTCAACGTCAACACGCTGAATGCTCCGCTCAATGCAACGGTCGCAACCGGATTCGGTACACGTAACCTCGGTGCGGAATCGACCCCTATCGATGCACGACTCAAACCGCAGACGGTTAATGAGTACACAGCCGGTATGGAGTATGAGTTCTTCAAGGGTACGTCGTTCGGCGTTCGCGGCATCTACCGTCCACAGGGTTCGGTTATCGAAGACGGCTCGTTCGACGACGGTAACACCTACTTCCTGTTCAACCCGGGTGAACCGCTTTCGCCGACCCAGGCTGGTAATGCAACGGGCAACACCGAGTATCAGGCTTGCCACAATCCGGCAGTCGGTTGCTTCGGACGTGCTCGCCGTTACTACCGTGCTGTCGAATTGACCTTGAACCGAAGGTTTGCGAATAACTATTCGTACAATGCTTCGTACGTCTGGTCGAGCCTGATCGGTAACTACGAAGGCCTCTTCCGTAACGACAACGGCCAGTCGGATCCGAACATCACATCTTTGTTCGATCTCGTCAGCCTGTTGACGAACATGTATGGACGCCTTCCGAATGACCGTCCGCACCAGTTCAAATTTAACGGCAGCTATACCACGCCGTTCAAATTGGTGTTTTCGGGTAACTTCTACGCACAGTCGGGTATTCCGTTCAATCAGTTGATCCCCCATCCGGTTTACGGAAACAATGAAGGATTTGCTGTCCAGCGTGGAACCGCTGTCTTGCCGAACCTGGGTGCAAATTCAGCCGGTGTGACGAGTGCTATCGGCAAAAGCCGTACCCCGCTTACGTACAACCTTGATCTTGGTTTCTACTACCCGATCGTCTTCTCGGAATCGAAGCAGCTTCGGTTTACAGCGGACTGGTTTAACGTAACCAACGCCCAGAGAGCGGTGACGGTAGATAACACCTTCTCGATCAACAGCGGCGTGACGGGTGTTGCACCGGTTAACAATCCCTTCTGGGGATCGGGAACGGTGTTCCAGTATCCGTCGGCCCTCCGTTTGGGTGTTAAATTCAGCTTCTAAGGTACTCGTAAAAAAGTATTTTTGAACATTTGATAATCAGGGGGATTTATTCCCCCTGATTTTTTTTGGCTCCGGCCGGTTTTGGTGTAAACTGGTGTTAATTCTTTCTTATGCCTTTTGCCTTATGAGACAGCGTGTGTGGTTAGCGTTTTTTTGTTTCTGTTTGGCCATCTCTATTGTTAAATCCGCGCCTGCCCAGAGCCGTATAAATTCGTCGGGAACCGGCGGGATCAATACAATCAAGGGCCGCATTTACACATCGGACGGCAAGTCGATTGATACCCAGATCAAGGTGCGGGTCGAGAGTCAGGCCGGCTCGGATCTTTCGCTGATAACCGATCAGACCGGCGGATTCGTATTTCAAAATATGTCGCCGGGAACATACTCAATCGTTGTCGATGCGGGTTCTAATTTTGAGATCTTTTCGGAAACTGTCCTGATCGACCCCGATGTGCAGGCGGCCCCGGTTCGGGGTGCCCCGCCAGTACCCGCTCTTGCCAAGTCATTCACCGTTCCCGTTTATTTACGGCCTAAAACCGTCGCAAAGGCGGTCGATCAACAGCAGACCGGCGTGGTCAACGCCCGCTACGCGGACGCACCGCTGGACGCGGTCAAGCACTACGAAAAAGGCCTCGCTCTCGATAAGGCAGGAAAGTCCGATGAGGCCCTGAACGAGTTCAGACAGGCCGTGACCGCCTATCCGTCCCTGGAGCCTGCATACGTCGAAACCGGCAAGATATATCTCAAGAAATCTCGCCTCGACGACGCAATTAAGGCCTTTAGCATGGCGGTCAAGTACGATCCAAAAGACTTTGACGCCAAGCTCAATTTCGGTGTCGCACTCTACAACGCCAAACGGATTGATGATGCTCAGAAGGAATTAAACGAGGCCGCCATGTTGAACGCCTCGGCTGTCTGGCCGCACTATTATCTCGGGATGATCTTTATCCAAAAAAAAGATCTCGACGACGCCCAGACGCAGTTAGAAACGGCCAGGGGTTTGAAGGGCGAAAAGAATATCCCGCTCCTACACCGGTACCTAGGCGGCGTCTACGCCGCCAAACGGCTCAACAGCCAGGCCGCCGCCGAACTGGAAAAATATATTAAACTTTCTCCGGACGCCAAAGACGCCGACCGGATAAGGCAAACGATATCCGAACTGCGAAGCAATAAGAATTGAAGAACATTAACCGCGAAAAACGCTAAATAGACGAAAAACCGGATGTCGCAAAGTCCACGGTACATCTTTTGTTTCGCATTTTTCGCGTATTTCGCGGTTGAAAATATCTGGAGCAAAATTGACCGAGAGAATATACCGCGACTCCGTTCATAACATCATTCGTGTCAATACCGATACGGACGAGGGCCGCCTCGTCGTATCGCTCGTGGACACCCCGGAGTTTCAGCGGCTGCGGCGGATCAGGCAGCTTGGGCTCGCGTATTTTGCGTATCAGGCGGCCGAGCATTCGCGTTTTACGCACAGCCTCGGAGCCTTTCACCTCGCCGCTCGCATGGTCGCCAAACTCCGGCTCACATACAATATCCCCGACGAGGTTCAGACAGCCGTCCGCGTCGCTGCTCTGTTGCACGATATAGGACACGGGCCCTTTTCACACGTGATCGAATCGATCCTCGATTTTCATCACGAAGATTTCACTATCGAGGCCGTCCTGAGCGGCGAGACCGAGGTCGGACGCCAATTACGGCATTTTTCGCCTGACATTGCGTCAAATGTTGCCTCGATCATACGCGGTGATTTTAAGCCTTTGGCGTTAGCCCAGCTCGTCTCGTCGCAGCTCGATGTCGACCGGATGGATTACCTGCTCCGCGACAGCCTGATGACCGGTGCCAAGTACGGCATCTACGATCTCGAATGGATTATCAAATCGATCGAGATCAACGAGGCTGACGATCATTTGTACGTCTCGGCGCCGGGACTCTACGCGGTCGAGGACTATTTGCAGGCCCGCTACTATATGTACCGGCAGGTATATTTTCACCGCACTCTGCGCTCGGCCGAGGCCGTTTTGCGGGTGCTGCTCGGGCGTGCGCTTGCGATCTTCAAAAATGGCGGCGACGTCTGGTGTGCCGCTGGCACGCCAATGGAAAAGATACTCTCGGGAACAAGGCTAAACCTCGCCGAACATCTCGAACTCGACGACAACGACATCATGTTCAGCATCAAACGCTGGCGGCACGCCGCCGACCCGATCCTCGCGGATCTTGCCAAACGGTTCCTGAACCGCCGGTTGTTCAAAGCGTTCGACCTCGACATGCCCGAAGCCGACCGGCCGGAGTTTATTGCGGCATCACGCAGGATCGTGGCCAATGCCGGTTTCGACCCAGACTATTATTTCGTCGAGGACGCCGCCGGCAGCGTGCCGTACTCTTTTTATTCAAAAGACACGTCCGACCTCAAAAACCTGATCTTTGTCGAGGACGGATTTTCGCGCCCCGTAGTGCGCGAAATATCATCGGTAAGCTCGGCCGTTCGCGGCCTCCAGGAGGGTTACCGCATCCACCGTATCTGTTTCCCCGCCGAATTAAAAGACGAGATCGCCGAGCTATATCACCGGAATTAGAAGCCTAAAGAAATTAACCGCAGATGAACGCAGGTAAACACAGATCAGAATTTGCATCCGCGTTCATCTGCGTTCATCTGCGGTTAAATCTTCTGGCGTCTTTGCGTCTTTGCGTCTTTGCGTTAATCTTTTCCTCTACTATAACGGCGCAACGCGTTGCGATACTCATGCCCGACAAGGCTCCGTCAAGCATTTCCTTCGCCGAAAAGCTCGAAACCAAGCTGACCGAAAAACTAAAAGTGATCGACGACGGATTGGCGGAGACGGCGTATCGCTCGGTATCGCCCACGACGCCGTTTAATCTAACCGTCGAAGAATCAAAAAAGATAGGGGCGGTGATCGGGTGCGAGATGTTCGTTATCGTGCGTTCCGCGACGCAGCGGCGAAGCTCGTTTGAGCGTTCCGAATATTACGAATCGTACGCCCCCATCTATGTCGTCAGCTCGCGAACTGGCCGGCTCGTATTTTGGAAACTCCAGCGATTCGACGGGGCTACTTCCAAGATCAGTGAAAAGCTGCTCAACGAATCGGTCGGACAGCTTTCCGCCGAAATCGCGGATCGAGTAAGATCGTCGATAAAGCGCGAGATCGCCGAACCCGATTCACCGGCAATGGAAGAAGTGCCGGACGAAAAATCGCCGCTGGCCGTAAACTTTCGCTCTCCCGTTCCCTACCGCCGCATAAAGCCCGAATACACGGCCGAGGCGGCGCTTTACGACATCGCGGCGACTGTTGAAATTGAGGTCGATCTTGACGCAACCGGAACAATAACCAGAACCACGACCACCCGCTGGGCCGGATACGGCCTCGACGAATCGGTCGAGAAAACCGTGCGTCAGATGAACTGGCGGCCCGCCGAGCGAAATGGCAAGACATTGCCCATGAGGTTTTTACTGCGATATAATTTTAAGAAGGCCGGGTTTTGAGTTCCGACTAAAGAATGATTAACCACGAAAATACACGAAATATGACTGAGGTTGGCCCAAATTTAGTGAAATTTCGTGATTTTTCGTGGTTAAACCTCTTCTGATTTTTGATTTTTTCCATGAAAACTATCAGGGCCGCATTTCGAATGGTGCTTTTTGTGTCCGGGACGCTTGGGCTTTACTGGTTCTGGTTTTTCATGCATTTCTTTATCCCGAATAAAATTCATTGGCGACAGACGATCTTCGGGGCGTGGACGCGGATGTTCTGCACGATCTCGCACATGAAGATCGAGATCGTCGGCACGCCGCCAAAGCCGCCTTTTTTCCTCGTCACCAATCATCTGGGCTACGCCGATATCGGTGCGTTGCGGGTGGCGGTCAAAGGGATTTTCGTCGCCAAGAGCGAGATCAACGAATGGTTTCTGGCGGGCCGTGTCTGCCGTGGGTACGGCACGATCTTTATCAACCGCACAAATCGCCGCGACATTCCGCGTGCCGGCGAAGAGATCATCGAGCGGTTGGCCGCCGGCGAAGGCGTCATCGTCTTCCCCGAAGGCACCAGCACCAAGGGCGAAGAGGTGCTGCCGTTCAATTCGTCCTTCCTCGAATTCGCCGCCCGCGGCAACGTCCCCGTCCACTACGCCGCCCTCAGCTATAGCACGCCGCCGGACGAGCTCGCCGCCAACCTCGCCGCCTGCTGGTGGGAAGA
>JBBRPZ010000035.1:0-31095 GCA_038227175.1 Pyrinomonadales bacterium
GTCCATCTGGGCGGCACCCGTGATCATATTCTTGACATAATCGGCGTGACCCGGGCAATCGACGTGTGCGTAGTGACGGTTTGCCGTCTCATACTCAACATGCGAGGTCGCAATTGTGATACCACGAGCCTTTTCCTCAGGTGCGTTGTCGATCGAATCAAACGACCGAAACGTCATCTTCGCGTTATGCTTCGACATCACCTTCGTGATCGCCGCCGTCAATGTCGTCTTGCCGTGATCAACGTGTCCAATCGTCCCAATATTCACGTGCGGCTTGCTGCGATCGAATTTTTCTTTGCTCATGTCTCTCTCCTGATAGTCTTTATCTCAAATTTCAAATCTGAAATTTCAAATTTAGGTGCTAGCTCCTGTTCCCTTGATCTTTGCAATAACTTCCTCAGCCACGTTACGCGGGGCCTCGGCATATCGCTCAAAGTGCATACTCGAAGTCGCTCGTCCCTGCGTCGAGCTACGCAAATCGGTTGTGTATCCGAACATTTCCGACAGCGGCACAAATGCCGTCACGACCGAAACATTCCCGGGCCGCGGCTCCATCTTGTCGATCTGGCCGCGGCGGCGATTAAGGTCGCCATTGACCGCACCCATGTATTCCTCAGGCGTCACAACCTCGATACGCATGATGGGTTCGAGCAAAACGGCTTTTGCCTTTTTCACGGCGTCCTGGAACGCGAATGAACCGGCCAATTTGAATGAAATTTCGTCAGAATCGACTTCGTGATACGAGCCGAAGAGCAAACGCACGCGAATATCGACCAGCTCGTAACCGGCAAGATAACCACGGCCCATGGCATCTCTAATGCCCTCCATTGTCGGCTTGATAAATTGTCGCGGGATCGAACCGCCGGTGATCTTGTCCTCAAAGACAAACCCTTCGCCCGGAGCCGGCTCGATCTCAAGTTCGACGTGGCCAAATTTACCACGGCCGCCCGATTGTTTCTTATAGATCTCTTTACCTGCGGCGCTTGCCGTGATGGTTTCACGGTACGCAACCTGCGGTTTACCGACGTTTGCTTCGACACCGAACTCACGCTTCATGCGGTCGACGATAATTTCGAGGTGAAGCTCGCCCATTCCGGCGATGATCGTCTGACCCGTTTCGTGATCAGTATTGACCTGAAAACTCGGATCTTCCTGAGCAAGACGATTGAGGGCGATGCCCATTTTGTCCTGATCGGCACGCGTTTTCGGCTCGACGGCGACGCGAACAACCGGTTCCGGGAAATCCATCGATTCCAGAATGATCGGTTTCAATTCGTCCGCGATCGTGTCGCCCGTAGTTGTATTTTTCATGCCGCCGATCGCCACGATCTCGCCGGCGCCCGCCGATTCCACGTCTTCGCGTTTGTTGGCGTGCATCAGCATGAGTCGTCCGACGCGTTCCTTTGAATCTTTGATTGTGTTCGTGACGTAGGAGCCTGATTTGATGGTGCCTGAATAGATGCGGACAAAAGCGAGCTGGCCGAGGTGTTTATCGGCCATCAGCTTAAATACGAGGCCCGAGAAAGGAGCTTTGTCATCTGGTGGACGGCTCTCGATCTCACCTGTTTTCGGACTTTCGCCTTCGATTGCCGGAATATCGAGCGGTGATGGCAAGAAATCAACGACGGCGTCAAGCAAGGTCTGAACGCCTTTATTCTTGAAAGCCGAGCCCGTGAAAACAGGCACGATCTTCATCGCAAGCGTTCCTTTTCTCATGGCAACGCGGATCTCGTCTTCGGTCACCGGCTCGCCCTCGAGATACTTCATCATCAGATCGTCGTCGATGGCGGAAACTGCTTCGACAAGCTTTTCGCGGGCTTCTTTTGCAGCGTCAACGAGGTCAGCGGGAATATCAAGAATGTCGTATTTCGCACCCTTTTCCTCGTTGTTCCAAACGAACGCCTTCATCGTGATCAGATCAACCACGCCCGTGAAGTGCTCTTCGATGCCGATCGGGATCTGCATCGCGACTGCGTTTGCACCAAGCCGATCAAGGATCGACTGGAACGAGCGATCAAACGAAGCACCCGCACGATCAAGCTTATTGATAAAGCAGATACGCGGCACGCCGTATTTGTCGGCCTGACGCCAAACCGTCTCGGATTGCGGCTCGACACCGGCGACACCGTCAAAAACACAAACGGCTCCGTCTAAAACTCGAAGAGACCGCTCAACTTCCATCGTGAAGTCAACGTGTCCCGGTGTATCGATAATATTGATGCGATGCTCAACGCCATTACGCGTCCAGAAACAGGTCGTGGCAGCGGATGTAATAGTAATACCGCGCTCTTGCTCCTGCTCCATCCAATCCATCGTCGCCGTTCCTTCGTGAACTTCGCCGATCTTGTGGGAAACACCCGTGTAATACAAAATGCGCTCCGTCGCCGTGGTTTTACCCGCGTCGATATGGGCCATAATGCCGATGTTTCTAAATTTGTCTAAACTAATCTGTGCCATTACTCAATTTCACCGCAGAGACGCGGAGACGCAGAGTTTAAGACCGGAAACAGGAAGATAGTTTCTTTTATCTTCTCTGCGTCTCCGCGTCTCTGCGGTTAAAAATCCTTTAGAAACGATAGTGCGCAAACGCCTTGTTCGCCTCAGCCATGCGGTGAACGTCGTCCTTTTTCTTCATTGCTCCGCCGCGTCCGTTTGCCGAATCGAGAAGCTCGCCGACAAGGCGGTCTTCCATCGTTTTTTCGCTGCGGCCGCGTGCGTTCAAAACTATCCAGCGGATCGCCAGCGTATTGCGGCGGTCACGTGAAACTTCGAGCGGCACCTGATACGTGGCACCACCGATGCGTCGCGATTTGACCTCAAGAGTCGGGGCGACGCTGTCGAGAGCGGCCTTAAAAACCTTAAGCGGCTCATCCTGGGCCTTTTCGCCCAGCTTGACCATCGCGCCATAAAAGATCTGCTCGGCAGTGGTCTTTTTACCCGCCCACATCAGGCCGTTGATAAACTTGGTAACGGCAATGCTGTTGTAGATCGGATCCGGTAAAACTTCTCTTTTCGCTGCAACTCTTCTTCTTGGCATAACTTTCGTAAATTACGAATTACGAATTTCAAATTACGAATTAGAGCGTCATGCCGTAATTCGTAATTCGTAATTCGTAATTACTTTGCCCCTTTGGGGCGTTTTGCTCCGTACTTCGAACGCGACTGATTACGGTTCGCGACGCCTGAGGCATCCAGCGTTCCGCGGATAACGTGATAACGAACACCCGGCAGATCCTTTACACGGCCGCCGCGGATCAGGACGATCGAGTGTTCCTGCAGGTTATGCCCGATACCGGGAATATATGTAGTAACTTCGATCTGATTCGTCAGACGGACACGAGCGACCTTCCTTAAGGCGGAATTAGGCTTTTTCGGCGTCGAGGTATAAACACGTGTGCAAACCCCGCGTTTCTGCGGGTTTGCCTGCAAAGCCGGACTCGCCGTCTTATACTTAACGCGTTGGCGCCCCTTGCGAACTAATTGGTTAATTGTCGGCATATTCTCTATCCGTGTCAGTAGCCCGCACGTGAGTAAGGGCATTCTTCCTTTTGGGCTTTTCTCGCCAACATCTAGCCCTTACTCACGTGCGGGCTACTGACGCCATGTCGGCTTTTTCAAAAGGCAAAACTACCGTCTTACCTGACTCTTGCCGAATAAATCCGGCAGTTAGCTCAAGCAGCACTAAAGCTGAATGAATAATTGATCTGTGTCAGTAGCCCGACCGTGAGGAAGGGCCCTTCTTAAGAATTGATACTTTGCTGTAGCGTGGCATATTAGATATGTGTAATTCGCCGCCGAGCTGTGATACCCGTCTTTACGCAACAATTCCTGCTTCAACTCTCAAATATCACTCCCGCAATTCTTAATAGAATAGCAAGACAACCCAGACGGTAAAGTCCGAAACTTTAGATACTATGTTTTCAGGCCTATTGTGTCAAGCCGAAACGCGAAAATTTTCACTTACGGTTTCGTCGGCACGCTCGCTGGTTTTGGCGGCGTTTCCGGAGCGGGCTTTTTCTCTTCTTTCGGTGCGTCGAATATTTTCTTCGCCGCGACTATCAATTTGAGATTGGGATTTGGAAACTCCGATGCTAACTCGTAAAAGGAATCCGGTGCCAGTTGCTCGATCTGTGCTATACAAGCACGCCATTGGATGAAACTCGTTTTCTGTAACGGCGAGTTGGCCAGAAGGTGTAGGTACTTGCGGACTATCGACGTTCGCAATTCACCGGCACCTATGCCGGAAACCGTCCCACCGATAAATGCACTTTTTAGAAAGAGCAGTTCTCCCTCGGTCTCGTTCTCGGTTCCTTCGAAAGCGATCACTCGATCAATGTATTCGTTGACACGCGACGCCCATGCAATATCGTTGACATCGTGGTTTACGATCTTGTTATCTACGATCTGAGTGTCTCTCACCGAAATAGACTCGTCACGTAATTTCAGAGCAGCAGTCGATTTTTTGAGAATGTGCGTCAGCTTGGCCGTGCCGCTAACCTCCGACGTCGTCACATCCTCAATGGTAAGTGGCTTTTCCAAGATCTTATTCGCCGCCTCGATATAGTCCGGCAACGGGTCGTCCTTTTTGATCTCATTGTCTTTACATCGTGTGCCGCGAAGATTTTTGAGCAGCATTGACCGAAAAGCAGCTTTAACATCGGTTTTCAGCGGATCAGGCTCGCCGCCGGTTAGCTTGCCGACCCTGGCTGCAAGTCCTTCCCATAGATATGTAAACGACCGGTCGTCCTTAAAATCACGGTTCATCGCTCTGGACAATCCATTAAAAAGGATCTGTCGTTCCGCTGGTGATCCCTGCATTTGCTGCACCAAACCAAGCGCAGGGTAAATTTGTTTGGGCGACTCAATATTTTCGATCCATGGAGCGACGAACAGTGCACGCTGGCCCTCAGCAACTTGTTGGCTCGTAAATACCGCTGTGGCAACTTTGCCAACGACGCCATATATATCGTCCGGCTCATAGCTCAGGGCGTCTTCACACGAACGCGGCTTTAGCCCAAATTGTCCCCCCATCTGGAAGATCATTTGCTTTGCTCGTTCTCGGTCAGTTTCGAGCAATAACGTAATGACACGGCCCTTGAAGGAAAGCCGGTTGAGTTTCGCGCTGGACATCCCGAGAACGACATCCAGAGTATCAAGGAGTTCATTATTACGCTCAACCTTGCCTCCATATGCCGGCCGCATTGGCATCGGGTACTGGACATCATCGATCATCCGCAGGGCCTCGTCGATGATCTCCTTTCGCCAGACCGGATCGGTGACCTTTTTTGTCTCAACAACCTTGAGAAACGTATCAACCCAAAGCTCCGGCGCCGCGAGCCTCGCGTCGTTTAACAAAGCAACGATCTCGCGCGAACGTTCCGGTGTGGGCTTTGGCGTTGGTTCGGCGGCTATCGTCGGCGACGGCAAAGGTTCCTTAACAACAACCTTCTGCGCAGCAACGCTCATTACCAAGCAGCACAGTATCAGAATGGATAAAAATAGTTTCACATTCATCGGACTGGTTTAACCTTTAGATTTGCCAAAGCGATTTTCGTCACCATCGCCATTGAACGGATGCGGGTGATCTTGTCGGCGATAGCCTCGGCGTCGGAATTTGTCATGTCTGGATTTTCCTTTGCAAAGAGCGGAATCGAGCTAAAAATGGTTGAATTTGGCAGGGATTGATCGCCCCAATGCTCCGGGCCGTCGGCTTCGCAGCCGAGAGGAATCCTTACCGGAATTGAGAACTTGTATGAATCTGTCGGTTCGAGTTTGTTTAGGCTCTTAATGGCCTTTACCAAGAGATTGCGGGCCTCCGGCGGATTCGACTTTAGGAGAATAGAGGAAAGTCCAAACAGAAGCCCGGCCTTTTCTTTGGGTTCGGAAAGCTTTTCGGCCAGAGTCGCCGCTTCGTCGATCAACTGCTCGCCACGTTGTTTTTCACCCTTGAAGATAAGGGCCTTTCCCAATTCTGCCTTCGCCACTGCCTTGACACCCGGGTTTGAAAACTTTTTGATCTGCACTTCGGCTTCGTCCCACTCTCCGCTTTCGACGGCGGCGGACGCCATGTCGTAGGCAACTACTTGTAAAACCATATCGCTCTGCTTCGTGCCCTCGATCTTTCCAGCCAACTCTATAGCACGCTTAAACTTCTTGCGATAACTAAACGTAAATACCGCTCGGCTGTAAACCACGTCCCGCTGACACGTTCCGACCAGTTTTTCGACGCCCTCGAGACTCGCTTCGGTGTCTTGCAACTGCTTTTCCGAATGGTCAAGGGAGGTTTGAAGCTTCACGCGCTGCATGGCGATCTCCTCGACGTTCATCGAAATTTTTCTTAGTACCTCCGGCGATACTCCAGCCAACCCCTGCCCTTGTAATTCTTGCCAAGCCGCGACCGTATCCGGGGAAAAGCGGTTGACCTCCGGAACCAGATAGCCAATCGCAAACGCGATCGCATAATTTAGCGATTCCAGTTCCGCACCTGTCGATTTATTCCGCAGTTCGATCGCGTTCGCGATACGCCGGTAGGCAAGTGCAAGAAATGGGTTAATAAGTTCCGGATTCGCCGACACGTTGTCGTTTTGCCAAAATTGAGCCCCCGTGCCAACCCCGTTTTGACTGATCGTATGATATTCAGCGTAACCAAATGCGTATCCGGCCAGCGGCAAAACCGCCCGTACGGAGGTATTAGGATTCGCAGCCGCTTTGTTCAGGTACGTAGCATAAACGCGGTTTGAGAGCGATACATCGATCTCAGCCAGCTTAAAGATGAAGAAAACTGCGCTCCCATCTTCCAAACCGTTTGGAGCGAAAGCCTCTGCCATCTCCGCCGCCCTTTCGGGGTTCGTTTTGAGTAGATCGGAGGCAGTTTCGCTGGCAATGTCATCGAAATCTTTCCCTCTACCTTCTCTTTTCGAAAGCTTTTCGATCAGGACATTCGCAAGCTTCGGGTCCAGCTTTGTTGCTGACTTAATAACATACTGCAACACCCCATCGTACTTTTTGTCCTTCTGCGCAACGCCCCACGCAATATCCAAAGCCGATTCATACAAGGAGCGGCAAGTATCCGCGTCAATTTCCCAATAGGCGTCCGCAACATCGACCAACGCATACGGCCTCCGCTCCTCGGGCGAAACTGATCTCGCTTCCTGAACGAGGCTATCCAAAACGATCCGCCATCGTAATAGATTTGGATTGGGCTCTTTTGGAGGTGCCGTTTTCGCGGGTGGTTTTAGTTCTTTGGCGGGCTGGGCGGCAGACGAAATGGGGCCAAGCAAAACGATCAGCAGGCAGAGAATCAGCCCGATAAAATGTTTCCCGCGTGATTTTCTCAACCGATAGATTCTGCTGCGCATTGCGGGAGTTGCTCCTTATTGATGGCAAACGGTTTGCGGACATTATATGCTCACGGGTTGTTCATTGCAATATTTTTTGCGTAAACTATGCGTTTGCTTCACCGCAACACTTTTGAGCATTATGAGTACACAACTTGAGAGTTATCTAAATAAGTTCACCGAAGCCGAATGGCTCGAGGCCGTTGACGCGCTGCTGCCGTGTATTCACGAGGTTGACCGCAATGCGGTACAGATATGGTTTCGCTTTTATCCGCTGAGCCTGAAGCAGTTTATCGACGCCGCTGAGAACCGCGACGAGACGCTGCACGGGATCGCGATGCTGGGCGATTTTGAATTGAAAACGCAGATCGACACCTCGCACCGTTTTCTCTACGGCCACCGTTTTTGGAAGACCGTAAAGGCCGCCATCGAGGCCGAGGCCGCCGTGTTCACCGACCAGACGCATTCGCTGAACGAAGAGGTAAAGCAGATCGGGATGCTCGTCGCCGAAAAGCTCAAGGTCGAACGCCAGCTCATTAACGCCATCGTTACGGTTGGCCTGATGACGCTAAATCAAGTCGGACTTGATGCGTTCAAGGCAGCCGCAGGCGAGGTCGACAAACCGAGCGGTATCATGACGAAATCGCCCGATGCCATTGTCAAAGCACGTGCGGCCGATGATTCGCAGGGCGTTTTCGGATTCCTCAAAACGGTCAATAAGAAGTATTCGGTCAACTACGCGGCCGCTAATTACGCAGGCAAATTTCCCGTGACGAGCGACCAAGAGATCGCTTCGGCATCGGCACTTGACCGCTCGAAGAATTGGCAGGAACTCGACAGCCGCTGTTGGGAAGGCCCTGTTCCAGTCGAATGCACGGCCGCCTCGTGCGGCACTTGTTGGGTCGGCGTACTCGGCGGCCAGGACAAAATGGACGAAGTCAAACGCCGCGAACGCCGCCAGATGAAGGTTTTCGGCTACAACCAGGGCGACGACGCCAAACCGTTCATGCGTCTCGCCTGTCAGGCACGTGCCGAAGGCAACGTCACATTGGTCATCCCGCCGTGGAACGCGGTCTTCGGCAAAAAAGTCTACGACAACATCGACCACATCGAACTCGAACCCGCAACCACGTCGGCCAAGGTATTACGCGAAACCATCGCAACCGCGGCCTCTGGCGAATAAAAAGAAGATTTAGCCACAGAGCACTCAGTGGACACGGAGAAACACATAATTAATTCTCTGTGTGCTCCGTGGCTAACATTGCAGTCCAATGTACGGTAGCGTACTGATGAAACCCCGTAATTGCTATTGACTTATATATTAAGGCATGTCGCGCGATGCGCTCGGCATTCTGGCTTTTGCCTTAATTACTATGACTACAGCCCTTAAATCAGTAGCCGTGTTTTCCCCGATCAAAGAATCGCCTTTGAATATCGGCTCTTCCGAGGTTACTGACCGAGCGGCGACGCTGATAAATCGCGATCTGAGCCTGATCGAATTTTTTCGTCGTGTGCTCGAAGAGGCGCAGGATCAGTCGTAGCCAATCCTGGAGCGAGTCAAATTTATTGCGATACTGGCGGCGAATCTGGATGAGTTTTTCATGATCCGGGTTTCCGGATTGATGGAAAAACTCGGCGCCCGCGCCGAAGTTTCACCGGACGGTTACACACGCCCGGCGTTATTGGCTGAGATCAAAACCCGCGTGACGGAATTGATCGCGGAACAAATGGATTGCCTGCGCAACGATCTGATTCCCACCCTTGCCGCCGCCGGTATCGAATTGGTTCGTTACGAGGATTTGTCTAAAACGGACAAACGCAGTGTCAATGATTTTTTTAAGAAATGCGTTTATCCGGCGCTGACGCCTCAGGCGGTCGATCCGACCCATCCGTTTCCATATATTTCCGGCGGGAGCATCAATCTGGCGTTTAACGTCAAACCTAAACTCAACAGGCGGGTGGCTCGCGCGATGCAAAATTTTACGGACGAATTTTTTGTCCGAGTAAAAATACCACCGTTTATCGAGCGATTTGTGCCCGTTACCGACAGTAAATGGGTATTGATCGAAGAAGTAGTCGCGGCAAATGTCAGGATGTTTGCTCCAAAAGCCGATCTCGACGCCGTTTATCCTTTCCGCATCACCCGCGACGCCGACGTTGACCTGCGCGAAGCCGAGGCCGACGACCTGCTCCGGACGATGGAGCAAAATCTAAAGCAGCGGCGTTTTGGCGACGTCGTGCGGCTTGAGGTATCGGATCGGATGCCTGGGACGATGGTCGAGTATCTGATGAATTCGCTCGAAATAAGCGAAAACGAGGTTTACACGATAGATGGGCCGATGAATATTGTCGACGCCTTTCACCTGTCCGACCTCAATCGCCCCGATCTTAAGGACAAACCGCTGCGAACCGCAAAGCCCGCCGAATTTGCGAGCGGCGAGCCGATGTTCGATATCGTCCGCCGCGGCGATGTGCTGCTGCATCATCCGTATGTTCCATACAGCATAATCACCGATTTTATTCGCGAAGCGGCGGCTGACCCTGACGTTTTGGCTATAAAGATGTGTCTTTACCGCATCGGCGCCGATTCGCCGATCGCTCCGCTGCTCATTGAAGCAAGCGAAGCCGGTAAGCAAGTCACAGCAATGATCGAAATCAAGGCCCGCTTCGACGAAGCAAACAATATCGAATGGGGCAAACGGCTCGAACTCGCCGGCGTCCACGTCGTCTATGGCCTTTTGGGGTTGAAAACTCACGCAAAAACGACGCTCGTTGTCCGCCGCGAAGACGGTGATCTGCGCCGCTATGTCCATCTGGCAACCGGTAATTATAACCCGGCGACATCGACCGTTTATACCGATCTCAGCCTGCTGACCATTGACGAAAAGATCGGTGAGGACGCGACCGAGCTATTCAATTATCTAACGGTCTACTCACAGAAGGATTCATTTAATAAACTGCTTGTCGCCCCGATAAATCTGCGGCAGCGAATGGTCGAGCTCATCAACCGCGAAGCCGAAAACGCCCGTAACGGCTTGCCCGCGAGGATCATCGCAAAAATAAACCGCCTCGCCGACGCGGCCATCGTTCACACGCTTTACGAGGCGTCGCAGGCCGGCGTCGAGATCGACCTAATCGTACGCGGCGTCTGCACGCTGCGGCCGGGTGTGCCGGGGCTTTCTGAAAATATCCGTGTCCGCAGCGTTGTCGGCCGGCTGCTCGAACACAGTCGCGTTTATTACTTCGAAAATGGCGGAAGTCCGGAGATATTTATCGGCAGTTCCGATTGGATGCCGCGTAATCTCGACCGCCGCGTCGAGGTGCTGACGCCGGTCGAGGATGACCGGCTCAAACGCTACCTTAAAAACGAATATTTGGACGCCTACCTCCGCGATAACGTAAAGGCCCGCGAGCTAAACAGCGACGGGCGTTACGAAACGGTCGCGGTCGCGAAAAACAGCGAGCCGTTCGATTGCCAGCTCGCGTTTCAGGATTCGGACAATATAGTCGAATTTGAGCGTCCATAACATTAACATTTCGCAAGGAGCGAAAATTATGAATAACAAAATGAGAAAAATTAATGCCGCTTTGCTGCTAATGCCACTGCTGCTTATGAGTTCGGTCTTTGCTCAGACGGATAAAGATGACATCAATCGTACGGCGAAACCAAATACAGGAAACCCCGTTATGTGGGAAAAGGTTAACGTAGCCGAGCAGGATCTTTTCTTAGGTCCCGGCGGAGCGGAAATGCGGCCGGACGTCAGCACCATTACTTTTGTCAGTGATGACACCAATGGCACCTCAACAAAATATCGCATAAAAGACGGCGCGGGCCGCAAATGGGTCGCCAAGATCGGCCCCGAAGCTCAAGCTGAAACCGCCGCCGTCCGGCTGGTCTGGGCGCTCGGCTATAAGTCCGAGATCAACTATCTCGTGCCGAAACTGACGATTCCGGGCAAGGGCGAGCTGACCAATGTACGCCTGGAGGCGCGACCCGAGGGAGTTAAGCGATTAGAAAAATGGTCATGGTCAAAAAACCCGTTCATCGGCTCAAAAGAGTTTCAGGGCCTGAAAATCATGATGGTGTTTCTCAATAACTGGGACATGAAAGAACTAAACAACGTCGTTTTGAGAAACGGCGATCAGCTCCAGTACGTGAACAGCGATCTCGGTGCGAGTTTCGGAAAGAGCGGCCCGGTTGGATTGCCGCTGTTCTGGCGTATCGGACGCAGCCGCAACGATCCAGAGCAGTATTCCGAATCAGATTTTGTAAAGAATGTTAAGGGCGGCAAGATCTCGTTTGCCTTCAAGGGAAAGAATTCCGCGACTTTTGGCGACATCACCAGAGAAAATGGGCGTTGGCTGGCCGATCTATTAATGCAGTTGACCGATAAGCAGATCGAAGACGCGTTTCGCGCCGCCAATTATTCAGACGCAGATGTAGCGTTGTTGACCCAAAGTGTCAAGAGCCGCATCAGGGCACTCGATCTTGCGACACAATAACGCAGCCATGAGGAGAGCAGCACAATGATTAATTTAAGACGGCTATTTCAAATCGGATCGCTAGGGATTATGTTAGGGTTGCTTACCAGCCCTTTCATTGCGCAAAGGGCGCAAAAGAGACCGGATCAAGGCGGCCGGGCGGGTAACGCTGTCATCTGGGAGAGCGTTAACGTCAAAAAGCAGGACCTGTTTCTCGGCCCCGGCGGAGCCTCGATGCAACCCAACCTGAGCCGGATAACACTTATCAGCGAAGAAAAGGGCGGGTATTCGAAAAAATACAAGATCAAGGACGGATCGGGCTCGACCTGGGTAGCGAAGATCGGTCTTGAGGCCCAATCCGAAACCGCCGCCGTTAGGATTATTTCGGCAATTGGCTACAAAACCGACATTAATTATCTCGTTCCCCGGCTGACGATCCCCGGCAAGGGGACTTTTTCCAACGTCCGTCTCGAGGCCCGGCCTGACGGCGTAAAACGCGACGGCGAATGGAAATGGGGCGATAACCCGTTTGACGAGACGCGCGAATATCGAGGCCTGAAGATAATGATGGCTTTCCTGAATAATTGGGACATGAAAAAAGCCAATAACGTTATTTTAAAAAAAGGCAATGGGCTCGAATACGCGATCAGCGATCTCGGCGCGACATTTGGCAAAATGGGCAGCAACAGCCTGCCGCTTTTTTGGCGGATCGGCCGCAGCCGCAACGATCCGCAGGGTTACAGCCGCACAAGATTTGTCAAAGGCACGTCGAATGGTAAGGTCAATCTCGTCTTTAACGGCAAAAACAGCAATCAAATGCACGATATAACGATCGCCGATGCGCGCTGGTTGGCCGATCTGCTGATCCAACTTACCGACAGGCAGATCAGGGACGCGTTTCGTGCCGCAAATTACTCCCAGCATGATATCGATCTGCTCGCGAAGACGGTCGAGTACCGTATTGCCGAGATCGATCGCTCGGCGCTCGGCAGCAGCATGGCGGGTGGAAAATGATATCTAAACGAGCGGCAATCGCCTTTCTGATAATAATGTCGGCCGCGACCATGGCAGTTCCGGCCCAAAACGCATCGCGTCCAGCGGGTAACGCCGCGGCTAATACGCCGGTACGCACGCAGGGCAACCAGCAGGCGAATGCGGCGAATTCAAGCGACAATCCATTCATCAGGGCGATGAGCCCGGGCGAAAAGTCGGACGCGCCGCCCTCGGAAATTCTCCAGACAACTCAGGTTTTTTTGAGGCTTTTGCTCGCCGTCGTCCTGTCCGGAATCCTGGCCTTTCGACCGCGAAAAAACACACCGCTTTTTCGCCGCAGCCTTTTTGTCTCGCAGACCCAAATACTGCTGGCTGTCGTCGCGGCTGCATTAATGCTGATCGTCGGCGATAATACGGCCCGTGCCTTCGCGATTTTTGCCGCCGTGTCGCTCGTCAGTTTCGAACTAACATCCGCGACCCCAAGGAGATCACGGTCATGCTCATCAGCCTGGCTCTGGGCCTCGCGGCCGGTGTCGGACGCTGGGACCTCGGCGTGGCATTGTGTTTGTTTGCTCTGGCGTTGCTGTGGCTTTTGGAATTCAACGAATCGGCTAAGTTCGTCCGTTCAATGGAACTCTGCGTCAAAACCCGCAGCCCCGATCATACACAGGATGTGCTGAAAAACATCTTTCGAAAATTAAAGATCGACGCCGAAGTGAGAGAGATTGTCCCCGCCGACGAGGAAAACCCGGTCGGGTCTATTACTTATTACCTTAATCTCCGTCTCAACCTAACGACCGATGCGCTCAGCGACCGGATCCTCGCTGCCGACCCCGAAAATACCGAAGGCATTCAGTGGTCGAAAACAAAGAGTGTTTCTGACATCTTTCAATAATCGGGAGCGGGAAACTACAAAAAAGCGGCCTGATGGCCGCTTTGGTTTTGAACTGTAGCCGCTCTTACTGAACGCTCGCCGGTGCTTTGGCGGATGCAACCGCTGTGTGCGAGGCTGCTATTTTCGCGGCGTAATCGACTACGAAATCCTTCGCTTTTTCATGCCCACCCGATGTATAGAAATCGTAATTTTCCATTTCCTTATACACCTGGTCATAGTTCCAGCCATATTTCGTAAAGCGGTATAGGGCTCCCATGTCGCCCGTTCGATGACGCCCACCTGCACAATGGGCGTAGAATACGCCGGTCGCCGGATCGTCGATGAGCTTGAGAAACGCATCGATGTTTTCCTGCGTCGGGTATCCCTTGTCGACGATCGGGATGTTCACATATCTCATTCCGACTGCTTCAACCGCCGATTTCTCATAATCCGTCGGCTTTTCCTGTAGATCGACGATTGTGTTGATCCCGAGGGCCTTGAGCGCCGCATAGTCAGCCTTTTTAGGCTGGGCCCCACGATAAAAATGCTCGTCCATCTGGCCGAAATTCGAGATTTTTACGTTGGCAAAATTCTTACTTGGCGATGTCTGCGAAAATCCCGTCGAAACGAGAAAGAAAACCACAAATATCGACACCAAAAGTGCACTAAAAAATTTCGTACTCATGCTACCCCCTCTGACTGTTCATGCTTATGCGCACAATGCGCACGAACAATTCCTCAATTAAATTATACCACATTACCGAAGAATCGCAGAGCCGCGAACCGTTCGCATCGAATTCTTTGACCGACATAGGTTAGTATGTAGGGCTGTATAGTTAGTTGCTAATTATTTTAAAGTAATGTTTTGCCACAGAGTCCTCAGAGGTTGCAAGAAATAAATTCTTTGCTTCTCTGTTTTCTCTCCGGGCTCTGTGGCAAAATCCTTTTGTGATAAAAGAATCCAAACCCTTTCCCCCGGTTGTTCTTGTCCTCATCGCCGTGCTGCTCTGGAGCACCGGCGGCCTGTTCATCAAGCTCACGACGCTCGACGCGTATCAGGTCACGTTCTTTCGCTCGCTGCTCGCGGGAATAACCGTTCTCATCGTCACTCGCCGCAACGGGCTGCGAATCAATTGGTTCGGCGTGATGGCGTCGTGCATATACGCGATCCTACTGTTCCTGTTCGTGTGGGCGACCAAGCACGGCACCGCCGCCAACGCGATCTTTCTCCAATACACAGCGCCCATCTACATTCTCGTCCTCGCGCCGTTCATCATCGGCGAAAAATTTCACTGGCGAGACCTGATAACCGTCATCTTCTGCATCGGCGGGATGAGCCTTTTCTTCGTCGGCAAACTCGACACGACGGCTTACATGGCCAACATCGCCGCTCTCGGCTCAGGCATTTTCCTCGGCCTGTACATAATGCTGCTTAGGCACCCGCGAGCGACCGGCATGAACTCGACCATTACGGTCATCTACGGCAATTTCCTGCTCGCGTTGCTCACGCTTCCCAGCGGCATCGCGGCGATCCCGACAATGACGTTAATGGACGTAGTGGCGGTCGGCATTCTCGGCATTTTCCAGATCGGCATCTCGTATATCCTATTTATTAAGGGAGTTACCGGCGGCACACGCCCGCTCGACGCCAGCATCATCGGCTTTATCGAACCGCTCCTAAATCCGGTCTGGGTCTTTCTCTTCGTCGGCGAACAGCCGTCCAACTGGGCGATCCTCGGCGGCGCGATCATCGTCGCAACGGTGGTTGCACATACGCTCAACCAATATCGCAATCAGAAACAGTTAGCCGCCTGATCCCAAAACGAGCATTTTCCGTCACATTTCGCAACGGTGCGGTGTTTTCCCTTTGTGTGTATCCAAGGTTTTTGTAACCGGATGGAGACAAAATCCATCTATACAAACAGGAGGTGTCGGGGGATGCAGAGGACTTTTGTTGTACTTTTTACTATTTTATTGGCCTTTTCATTTGCCGGCATGGCCCCGGCTCAGCAAGTTTTCAAATCCCCGACACCTGCGCCTTCGCCGACACCGACGCCCGAACCCAAAGCAGGCCCGTGTCCGACGGTCAGCGTTCAGCCGCAGGGTGGCCAAATGGTTCGCGATGGTCAGCTTGTCGTCTTTGCGGCAAATATAGGCGGCGGCGATCCCAAAATTCAGCCGACGATCCTCTGGAGCACTTCGGCGGGCGTGATCAAGACGGGCCAATACACGCGGCGGCTTGAGGTCGATTCAACCGGAGCAGGCAGCACACCTGACCGCGAAGTCAAAGCCGAGCTATGGGTTGGCGGTTACGCTCCCGAATGCCTCCTGCAAGCGGCAGCCACGATAAAAATAGTCGCCCCGGCGACGAAATACGGTGATTTTGGTGAAGTCGCTCCCGAGGCGTTCACCCGCAACATCAAGAGCCTAGCCGAGTACCTCACGCAGTCGCCCGACAATATTTGGGTGATCGCCTACGCGGGCCGCACCAGCGAACGCAACTTCACATTTTCTTGGGTAAAACGGATAAGAGAAGAATTAACGATGGCGGGCGTCGCCCCCAAACGCATCAACGCGATGGACGGCGGCTTTCGCGAGACACCGCTTTTCGACTTCTGGCTCGTCCCAAACGGCTCCGAACCCCCGCGCCCGATGCCCACCGTCCGCCGCGAAGAGATCGTATACCCGAAACCAACCCCGACGCCAAAGAAAACTTAAGTCCTTTTGCCCGGGAACGTAGGCACCTCGCCCACGTTCCCCGGGGTGTCGCAAATATCTTCGCAGATAAACGCTTAACCGACCCGCATCCGTTAACAATTTCGTTATACCGTGATAAGCTACGCGAATGACTGCTAAAAACGAGTCTTATTACTCGTTTATTCCAATTAACAGAGCAATTTACTAGACTCGTTATCGGAGAAAAACATTTATGACAGAGATCAATAACCCGTCAAACATTACCAATGAAGAGCTGATCCGCTGGGTAAAGGATGCGGTTGTGTTGTGCAAACCGGACAGCGTGCATTGGTGCGACGGGTCGCAAGCGGAATACGACGCGATGTGTGCCAAGATGGTCGAGGCGGGCACCTTTATTAAACTTAACGCCGAAAAACGGCCAAATTCGTTCCTCGCACGGTCACACCCTTCGGATGTCGCGCGCGTTGAGGACCGCACTTATATCTGCTCGTTCGCCAAGAGCGACGCCGGACCGACCAATAACTGGATGGCACCGCTCGAGATGAAGGCCATCCTTAAAAAGAAATTTGACGGCTGCATGAGCGGCCGGACGATGTA
Source organism: Pyrinomonadales bacterium (assembly GCA_038227175.1). Lineage (GTDB taxonomy): Bacteria > Acidobacteriota > Blastocatellia > Pyrinomonadales > Pyrinomonadaceae > OLB17. Next base: position 16,981 of record JBBRPZ010000035.1, read on the forward strand.
CATCGTGCCGTTTTGTATGGGCCCGATCGGGTCCCCGATATCGCAGTTTGGCGTCCAGATAACTGATTCGGCCTACGCCGCCGCAAATATGAAGATCATGACCCGCATGGGCACGCGGGCGTTGGATGCCCTCGGAAATGGCGAATTTACACGCTGTCTGCACTCGGTCGGAATGCCGCTTGACGCAGGCGTGAAAGACGTTGCTTGGCCGTGTTCGCCGGACCCGAAAGATAAGTACATTGTGCATTTTCCCGAGGAAAACTCGATCGTCTCTTATGGCTCAGGCTACGGCGGCAATGCACTTTTGGGCAAAAAATGCCTCGCTTTACGTATAGCTTCGAACCTTGGCCGTGCTCAGGGCTGGCTTGCCGAGCACATGCTCATCGTCGGCGTCGAATCGCCGGACGGCCGCAAAGATTACGTCTGCGCGGCGTTTCCCTCGGCATGCGGCAAGACCAATTTCGCGATGCTCATTCCGCCAAAGGCCTTTCAGGAAGAGGGTTGGAAGATCACGACCGTCGGCGACGACATCGCATGGATCAAGCCAAACGCGGAAGGTAAGCTCCACGCGATCAACCCCGAAAACGGCTTTTTCGGCGTCGCTCCGGGTACCAACTATAAAACAAATCCCAACGCCATGGAGTCGATCAAGGAAAACACAATCTTCACCAACGTCGCCCTGACCGATGACGGCGACGTCTGGTGGGAAGGCATGGACGCCGCACCGCCATCCCACGCCATCGACTGGCAGGGCAACGACTGGAGCCCGCTCAGCGAGGCGAAGGCCGCGCACCCGAATTCGCGCTTCACCGCCCCGATAACGCAATGTCCGGTCGCCGACGAACGCTTTGACGATCCAAAAGGCGTACCGATCTCGGCGTTCATTTTCGGTGGTCGCCGCAACAGTGTTGTACCACTCATCCAGCAGTCATTTAATTGGGCCTTTGGCGTTTATATGGCAGCTACTATGGGGTCGGAAATGACCGCTGCGGCTTTCGGTAATATCGGCGAGGTTCGCCGCGACCCGTTTGCCATGCTGCCCTTCGCGGGGTATCACATGGGCGACTATTTTTCACACTGGCTGGATTTAGGCCGCCAAATTCCCGAGCCGCCACGTATTTTCTCGGTCAACTGGTTCCTTAAGGACAAGGACGGCAATTTCGCGTGGCCGGGCTATGGCGAGAATATGCGCGTCCTGCAATGGATCGTCGAGCGTGCCCGCGGCAAATCCGTCGGCTACGAAACGCCGCTTGGCTGGATGCCGCGATATGATGATATGGACTGGCGCGGACTGGATTTCAGCCGCGAGCAGTTTGACGCCGTCATGCACCTCGACCGCGATTTATGGCTAAAGGAAATCGCCATGCACGACGAGCTTTTCTTCAAATTATACGACCGTCTGCCAAAGGAAATGACCTTTATCCGCGAATTACTGGTCTCAAACCTATGGCGTTCGCCCGAGCTCGGCCTCGCCGCTCCGCGCATCGAGCCGGAAACGGTCAAAGCCGTCAGCAAGTCGGATTAAGGAAGGATCATTCGATGAGATAAAAGACGGTTCCCTGAGAGCCGTCTTTTGTTGTAATATGCAAATTGGGAGCGAGAGCAATTATGTTAACTTCAATCGAAGCCGAGATCGATGTCGCCGGAAACGTCCGCTTGCTTGAGCCTGTCGAGATTACAAAAACGACGCGAGCGATCGTAACATTGCTCGACGAAAGTAATGGCAGGCAAAGCACAGTCGAGAGGTCGCGGGCATTCTTTCAAACCCCGGAATTCATAAATCGAAAAAGTTATTCGTCCGAAGAAATTGAAGAGCAGATCAAGGAAGCGAGGGATTCGTGGGAATGAGCAGAATCTACCTCGATCTCTGTATTGTTATTTACCTCATTGAAAAAGATCCAGCTTATTTCACAAAGATCGAAGATTTGAATTTGAGTCAATCGAGCAATGAACTTTGCCTTTCACCGTTGGTTGAGATGGAATGTCTCGTTATGCCATTGAGAAAGAACGATGAGCCGGTGAAGAAACTTTTTCAAAACTTTTTCGATGCTCATTGCCGTCTGCCGAACCCATCTCAAATCTTTCACGCCGCCGCCCAACTCCGTGCCGATTTTCCAAGCCTAAAAACTCCCGCCGCTCTTCACGTCGCCACTGCTTTGCATCACAATTGCGACGAATTCTGGACAAACGATAACCGGCTCAACACTGTAGCTCCCAATTTGGTCAAAAATATTTTGTAACGCTCTTATTTACGGGAGGGATGAATATGCAAAACGGCCTACTCAACGAACAGATTTACGATCAGGAGCGAACCGACGAATTAATCGCAAAGCGGTCACGAATCCTCGGAATGTCGCGGCGTGATTTTGCATTTATGCTCGGTGCCGGGGCTCTGGGGTCGGTCGCTTTGCCTTCATTTGGACAAACCACAAATGCCGTCCAGACCGACCAAGCCATTCTGAAAGCAGCGCCGCCAGAGTTCTTTATTCGTAACGGCAGCAACCTGGAAATGCGTTGGGAAGCCATGTACAATCGTGGTTATATCGTCCCAAATGAACTATTTTTCGTCCGCAACAATAGCGCCGCCGTCCCGCGTATCGACGCAAAAACTTGGCAGTTGAAGATCGAAGGGACTGGAGTTTCACGTCCGCGAACGTTCAATTACAACAAGTTAACGTCGATGCCGTCCATCTCGATCGTGCGGGCGATCGAGTGTGCCGGTAACGGACGCAATTTTTTTGAGATCTCGCATGGCAAAAAAATTCCCGGAACACCGTGGGGACTCGGCGGTATCGGCGTCGCCGAATGGACGGGCGTGCCGCTTAGCGAGGTCCTCGAACGGTGCGGCATGAAACGAACGGCCCGCGACGTGATGCCTGAGGGGCTTGACGAAAAGCGCGTCAGCCGCCCGATGCCCGTCGTAAAAGCAATGGCCGACGACACGCTGCTCGTGTACGCGATGAATGGCCAGCCGCTAATGCCGGATCACGGCTTCCCCGTCCGTATGCTCGTTCCAGGCTGGGTCGGCATCGGCAACGTAAAATGGGTCGGCCGTATCGAGGTCTCGGAAACCGCGCTTTATACCGAATACAACACAAAAAAATACGTCATGATCGGCGACGCGTATCAGCCAAATCCCCCTGCACTCGGCCCGGTTCTGACCACGCAGAAAGTAAAAAGCGCATTCGAGCTGCCGTGGGACGGCGAAACATCTGCCGGTCAGAAACTCTTGCGCGGCCGTTCGTGGTCGGGCGAAGGCAGCATAACAAAGGTCGATGTCAGCCTCGACGGCGGCAAAACGTGGCAGCACGCCCGGCTTCGCGAACCAAACATTGCGCAGGCCTGGGTCCGCTGGGACCTCGACTGGAAGGCCACGCCCGGCAGCTACAAGCTACAGGCCCGTGCAACCGACAACAAAGGCAACACCCAACCGGACCGCATCCCGTTTAACGAAGAGGGCTATTTTCACTGGGCCGTCGTTACGCATCCGATCCGGGTCAAATAGACGGTTCGAAAGATATCGCGACTTTTCCCGGCAAAGTCGTGTCCTTGCGGATCGGCGTTCGAAATCTTATCCTGTTCATCTGGCTCAAAAATTTCTTAGAGCTTGAAGACAGATTCTTAACAAAGGGGAAATCATGATAACAAAAGGATTAGCAGTAAAATTAGTGGCCAAGCCCGGCAAGGAAGCCGCCGTCGAGGCATTTTTGAACAGCGGGCTGGGTCTCATAAATGAAGAGCCGCTTACAGTTACATGGTACGCGGTCAAATTTAACGAAAACACATTCGGTATTTTTGATACATTTGCGGCGGACGAAGGGCGCGACGCCCATTTGAACGGCAAAGTAGCCGCAGCATTGATGGCTAACGCCGCCGAACTCTTGGCCGAACCGCCGCAAATCGATAAGATAGATATCATTGCGGCCAAGATGTCCGCAGGAAAGGCTGATTCCTCAGCCGCTTAAATCATCTGACAGTCAGGAAAATGGGGCGATCATCAGTTGGTCGCCTATTTAGGCTTGATCCGAAAAGATGCGCAATACTGTTCGAAAACAGTTTAAAAATGGAGTAAAATCGGATGGATAGATTTCTAGGCAGATACTCGACTTATATTTATGCATTGTTTCGCATCGTGTTCGGATTACTGATCACGCTCCACGGCACGCAAAAGATGCTTGGCTGGCCCCCGGCGAAACAGCCCGGTGGAGTCGAGGGTATTTTGCTCGTCGCCGGCGTGATCGAGTTAGTCGGCGGGTTCCTGATATTGATCGGCTTTTTCTCGAGTTTTGCTGCATTTATCGTAAGCGGCATGATGGCAGTCGCCTATTTTATGGTCCACCAACCCGGTGGAGCATTGCCTATAATGAATGGCGGCGAGCTTGCGGTTGCATATTGTTTTGCGTGTCTCTATATCGCGTCGCGCGGCTCCGGCGTTTGGAGTGTTGATTCAATATTCAGAGGCAGCGGCTCGTCGGGCGGCTGATCGCTGAAAGATTTGTTGGAGGATTGAAATATGAAAAGAATAATTATCTTGGTCGGATTGGTTATGGCCTTTGCCTTTTCCGCGTTCGGCCAGGGCGGAGCGGCACCGGCGGCGACACCGGTACCGACGACCCCTAAATTTAAGGTGGGCGATATGGCGCCCGACTTTACGCTGCCGAGCACGACCGGGACTAAGGTGAAACTTAGCGATTTTCGCGGCAAAAGCAATGTGGTGCTCGCCTTTTATATATTCGCCTTTACAGGTGGCTGAACGAAGGAAATGAAAGCGTACCAGGATGGTTTCGCAAAATTCGACGCAGTCAACACAAAGGTTTTCGGGATCAGCATGGACGCCCTGCCGTCTAACAGAGCGTTTGCGGAAAAGATCGGTATCACGGCATTCCCATTGCTCAGCGATTGGGACAGGACCGTTACCAAAGAATATGGTCTCTATAACGAGGCGAAGGGTTATGGCAACCGGGCCACATTTGTCGTTGACAAGGAAGGCAAGATCCAACAGGTTGTTGTCGACAGCATGGCGGTCGATCCGGCGAGTACGCTTGAGGCGTGCAGCCTGATGGAAAAGAAGCTCGTGGTTGCACCACCTAAACCCTAAAAAACTATGGCTACAGAATACGCACCGTGTCCTAAATGCGGGGCGTTAAATGCAAAACAACTGAACTTTACATGGTGGGGCGGGGCCCTCGGCCCCAAGCTGTTTACGCATGTCAAGTGCCAGGGATGCGGCTCTAAATACAATGGCAAAACGGGTAAGGACAATACGACAAATATTGTTATTTATTCGGTCATTGTCGGCGGACTGGCATTTGTCCTAATGTTTGTGGCTTTCGCCTTTCTCGCCCGGCTGTAGGAGCGGTTGATTACCTTGTCGATTCGGCGTCGAAGTCTTCGACGCCGATCTCGCCATCGTCGTCTTTCATTAATATCTCGATCCGCCGCTCGGCTTTTGTCAGCCGCTCGCGGCATTCGCGTGACAGCTTGATCCCCTTCTCAAAAAGGTCAAGGCTCTCCTCCAGCGGCAGGTCGCCGTCCTCGAGTTTCGTGACGATCTGCTCCAATTCGGCCAGTGACGTTTCGAATGACTTTTCCATAATCTTGTCTGAACCTTCTGCGTAAGCGGAGGGAATAATCTCATTTTTTTTAACGTTGATCCATTAAGTTTGGCCGTGTCGCCCACTCATGCAGGCGGTTCTGACCTATCTCACAAGCTCTTCAGCCTGTCTTAACAGATCGCCGAGATTGCCCACGCCCAGCATATCGGCGGTTTTCCTGTTCAGGCCGGTCGTCGCTATCGCGATTATCTGCTGGCCTATCCGTCGGGCAATGTCAGTCGCAAGCTGCTCGTCCTTGACCCCAACGACCTGCCAGCGATCGCCGTTTCGCCGCATTTTCAGCTCAAGCGGATGCTCAGGCAATTTACTTTTTACAACCGCCGTATCTCCCGTGACCGTGATGTCGAGATAGCGGCCCGCACCGAGGACCATCGCCGGAAACGGGGCGTTCGGAAAACGCTCGACACGGTCGCGGATCAGACGCGGGAGTTCCGCTCGCGCTCTATCTTTAACCGCCGGCAAGATCGGCTCAGCGACCGATGTAAGTTTTGAGATCACCGTGGGCGGCAGCCCTTTCCCGTAAAGCTCAGCCGCCTTTTCCGTGATCTGCGGCAAGAAATCGTCGACTACTGCGTCAACATTCACCACCGAATCGATTGTCGGCTGATCGTTTCGCTTGGCCGCGTCGACAAGCAACGCCAGCGAATACTGCGGCGTCGATTTGAGACTCTGATAATAGAAAAAAACGCCGACACCGATGAGCAAAAACACTAACAGAATAACGCGAGCGATCCAGCGAATTGTTCGCATCGCCTTCGATTCGCGAGGGCGGGCCGGCGGCATAAATTCGTTTTTTTCCCTTAGATCAACCCTAAAACTCGACATCGCTCGCTAAAAAATCCTTTTTTTGTCGCCTTTGCGTCTTTGCCTCTTGGCGGCTTGGCGTTAGATATTTCCGGGGTTTTCCGTCGCCACGACCTCGGCATCCAGTTTCCCACGTTCGAGGCGTATCTTCAATTTGTCGCCCGGCTTAACCTGTGCCGGGTCACGCAAAACACCGCCGTCCGCCGTCTGCGTTATCGAATACCCGCGAGTCAGCACGGCAAGCGGCGAAAGCGCGTTAAGCTTTGCCATTTGAACGTTTAAGCTTTCGGTTCTTGCTTTCAGGCTGCGGTCAATTGCCGTAAAACGCCGCTGATCGAACATCCCGACCTGATTCGCGATAGCCGCTGCCTTTGCTCTTAGCGTCGCCGGTGTCAGGCGTGCCGCAATATCCGAAAACCGCATATTCGCCCGCTGGACATTGTTCTCAAACGCGATCCCCAAGCTGCCGATCGCATTCTCCGTTCGATTGTGGGCCTCGTAAACTTTGCGTTCGAGCAGCCCGAACAGCCGTTCCTCGCACAAATGCAGGTCGTGGATAATGTCCTCTTCGCGGGTCGCGACGATCTCAGCCGCCGCCGAAGGCGTCGCTGCCCGCAGGTCCGCGATCAGGTCCGTGATCGTCCAATCGATCTCGTGCCCGACGGCAGAGATCACCGGAATTTCGCTCAACCGGATCGCCCTCGCCAGCAATTCGTCATTAAACGCCCACAGGTCCTCCGCCGAACCGCCGCCGCGCCCGACGATCAACACATCGATCCGTTCATGCATTTCGAGCCGGGAATTATACGCATTGAGATCGGCGACCGCCCTGCGAATACTGTCCGCCGCACCCTCGCCCTGAACGAGCGTCGGTGCAAGCACGATGCTCACCGACCTCGCCCGCCGGGTCAGCACGGTCAATATGTCGTGAAACGCCGCTCCGGTCGAAGACGTGACGACGCCGACCTTTCGCGGAAAGAATGGTATGGGCCGCTTTAGCTCCGGTGCAAAAAGCCCCTCGGCATCAAGCGTCGCCCTGATCTGCTCAAACGCCGCCCGCAAAGCACCCTCTCCCGAAGGCTCCAGCGACTCGACCGACAACTGAAAATCACCACGCGCCTCATACAACGTCAACTTGCCCCGCACCCGCACCGTAATTCCATTCTGCGGCTTAAACCTGATGCGAAAATTCGTCCCTTTCCAACAAACACACTTGATCTGCGCCGTGCCGTCATTGAGATTAAAATACCAATGCCCCGACGCCGCCTGCACAAAATTAACAACCTCGCCCTCAACCCAAACCGACCCAAACTGCCGTTCCAACACCTCGCGCACCTCGGCATTCAACTCCGACACCGTCAACGGTCGCCGTTCCGTTTCGTCAAAGAGGGATTGTAAAAGTGGTGTGTCCAAAAAAATAAGCTATGGCTTTATTGCAAGGTCGATTTTTCGAACAATCCGTAAGAATTCGAGTGGTGAGACAATTTTCAAATGTCGAAAACGTTGCCTGAACTCTTTGGCCTCACTGGTGTAGGTGGTCATCAGATCCAACAGGTCATTATCAAAACTCACGATAAAATCTACCTCAGTAGCGATAGCGAGATTGATATACGGCTCGTCGTCCGGATCTCGGGAAAAATGAAACTTCCTCGGACAAGTTCCGATATTTGAGGAAACGAGCAAAATTTCGTCCAGGAATGATTGGATCTTGTCTGGCGTGGCTCCTGAAAGAAAACCAAGCATTGTTGGTCTCGACAGCAATTCTTCCAATTCGGCGAAAGTCGCGTCTGAAATGAAAAGGTCGATCTCACCCCGTCGGGCCAATTCAAAACACGCGGCTCCAACTCCCTCGTCGCTGATCAACGCCTGAGCAAATACATTGCAATCAAATACAACTCCGACCTTAGCATCACGCATTTTCCAAAACGTCTTTCACCCGCTTCTCTGCCCTCATTGTCTTGATTTCCCTATCGATCAAATTCTCAAGTTCGGATTCGGTCATGCCGCTTTTTTTGAATCCTTCACGAATCGGCGCAAGAATCTCGTCGAGCGAAGGTCGATTTACCTCTCGTGTAATAATGTATTCGGCATATTCAGCCGATTCACGACCGCTCTTTTTGGCTTTATCTACTAATGCCGTTCCGACATCTTCAGGCAAATTGATTGTTATAGTCATCGTGTCCATAATCGGAATATTAGCATAAAATAGCTGTAATATTTACATTTTCGGCCCGACAAAGACAGATACCGCCGCTCTTCTTCGTCAAAAAGGGATTGTAAAAGTGGTTCGTTCAATATTATTTAATTGACGACATTAAGGTTCCGTTCAGGGTAGAAATCCGTCATCGCCTTGGATTTGCGTATTCTAATTGCCAGCATCGCTCGTGTAAAAGTCGGAACACCGAGTTTTTCAAGATTGTCGCTCGGATAGGGAGAATTGCGAACTACAAAGCCATGCTCACGCGTTAATCTCACGACACAATACGCAATGCTGTCGTCCAATTTTTTATAGGCAGATGGCTTCATATCAGTATAGAAAAAGGTTGCTGCCCACGAAATTGATCTTTCCTTTAAGAAAATAAGGTTTTCGATCGCAGTCTTTCTGAATGGTTTCCTTGCGAAGTCTTGGAGTAGTTGTATCATTTTTGCAGACTCGCCACGACCGAATTTACCGTCACAAACGTATTTTCTTTTTTCGACTTGATCTTTAATCTGGGCGTGACGCCGTTGCCGGTGAGCTGGGTTGGGTCGGAGCGGTACGTGATGTTATACGCCGAGCGGAGTTGGAGGACGATGTCTTCGTAGGCTTGCTGGATCTGGGCGATCTCCTCGATCTGGTAATAGACGCCGCCGGAGACGCGGGCCAGTTTGTCGCCTTCGCCGGTGGCTTTGAGGGTGAGCGAGATGTATTTTCGGCGGACGGGGTCTATGTCGGCGTTCGCGGCGCCCTCGGCGATGAGGGCCGAGGGGACGTAAAGTGGGTAGATGAGGGCGCCGCTTTCCTGGATCGAGCCGACGAGCGAGTCAAAGGCAAGGAAAGAACGGTTGTCGTCGCCGTCGGTCAGGATCACGATCGCAGTCCGGTCGCCTTTGAGCGGCCGCAGCGTGTCGCTGACGGTGTAGGCGAGAGCGTCGTAATAGGCGGTCGCGCCGCCCGCGTCGAACGTATCGAGGCTCTGCGACAGCTTGCCTTTGTCGGTCGTGAATTTTGAGATGACCTTGACGTCGTCGTTAAAGATGACGATCGACACGCGGTCGTTTTTGCCGACCGTATTGACAAAATTACGGGCCGCTTTGCGGATGAAGTTAACATAATTCTCAACGCTGCCCGAAACGTCAAGCAGCAGCACGAGATTGAACGGTGCGGTCGATTGCTCGACCTTGAGGATCTCGCGGACGGTTCCGCCCTCGGTAATCTCGAAATCCTTGGCTTCGAGACCGGCGATCGAACGGTTTTTAAGATCGGAGACACGCACGAGAGCAGTTTTTACCGGAGCGGCCGGCGAATCCGACAGCGATGTCTTAGGCGAAAACGTCGGCTCCATCTTGATCGGCGGCAGCGTCCGGGCATAGTCACCGAAATACTTGGGCGACGCCCGCCGTATCGCCTCCATTAGCAAACTGTCACCGCTGCGAATGATCGCTCTCGCCGCCTCGGTCAGCGGACGTTCGCGAAGGTCGCTCATTACCTCGTTTGGTAGAACATTGAGCAAAACGATGCCGCGAGCAGTAGTGAAGGTAAGCGAAACGGTCTTCGGTTTTTGGTCTTCGGTTTTCGATTTTTGATCTTCGATTGGGATGGCTGACCCAGTCCCAGCAACAGATGGCTCTCCCGGTTCTGACACTCTTGACTTTTGACTTTTTACTTCCACATACCGGCCCTTGATCTCAAATCGCCCGGCGGCCTTTTCTTTGACTTTGGCGATGTCAAAATCGGCGACGTAACGTGGTTTCGATTCGGTCCAAAGAAAATGATAGGTCAGATCGTCGGTCGGGACGTCGGTCGTGATTGTGCCAGTGTCGGTTGTGGCTTCGACAGAGGCGAAATTGCCACCGATATCGACCGCTCCGGCCATAGTTTCGACCTTGATATTCAGGCGTTCGGGCAAAACGAGGACAAGATCGATTCGCTTTCGCTTGTCGGCCGGCTCGACGGTGATGACGGTCGAAGCCGCGCCATCGGACACTTTAATTTCGCTGGCAGAAACGGCTTTCGCGGACGAAGCAGTCAGTTTAGTCCCGGCGGGCTTTTCACCAACGGCAGGTTTCGCACGAGCAGCAACGCGGCCATATTTATTGACGATCTCGACGGTGCCGCCGGACGTGATTCGCAACTCGCGAGTTAAATCCTGAGCTTCGGCTGAGAGCCAAAACGCGAGTATTACGCTGATTATTGTCAGAGACTCTATTACTACAAGCCGCATCACTCAGGGTTTGCTCGGGATCCGGCCTGACTGGATGAGACGCTGGCGAACGCGTTCCTGCCACTTCTTTCGCGGGGCTTCGGTGTCCTCGAATCGTTCGAGAAGATCGTTCATCGATTCACCGCCCGCGAGCCGGGTTTTCAAATAGAGCAACGCTATTATGATACCAGAAAACGAAAAGACAAGGATTTGCATTGGCAGCCAGAGTATCTGGATGAGCGAGTTGAGCACGGTGTGCTTGACGCGTGTCTGCATATCCATGTCCTTTCCGAGGCCCAGGCCGGGGTCTCTCGTCGAAAAGCCCCAATTCCACGAATTTTCCTTTTCCGGTGTGGGCTCGACATCGGGGGAGCTGATCGGAATTAACGCTGTTTCAGGTTGCGGCGTTACTGTCTCGACCGCAGGTTTGGGTTTCGGATCAAACGCCTTGGCAGATACATTGACGACATACGAGATTGTTCCGACAATAACAGCCGGGATAATGAACATAATCGCGACGGCTCCCATCGCGGTCGTAAACGAGCGTTTGACCAAAGTGCGTGACCGCCGCAACGCGTCGCGTATCCCGACATTTTCCATCATCACGACCGGCGGGACGAGGATCCACGATATATAAGCCCAAAAAAATCCGATAATGCCAAAAATAATCGCCCCGGCCGATCCGAATATTGCAATCACTTCGCCGGACTGCATCCACGGATAAAATATTGCCGCTATCAGGGCGAACACCGCTCCGCCAGTAATCGCCCCAATGACGGCAACCACGAAAGGCAGTACTGCGGTTAGAAATGCGGTGCCGGCGATCCGCTTCCATTTCCGGCGGGCCTCGGCTAGCGCGGGCCGTAATCTGACAGGTCTCAGCGGAACCGCCAGATATTGTGCCACTATCCAGGCGATCGTGCCGACGATGAGATTGGTAAAAAATGCGGTAACCACCGACAGCAAAAACCCAATGCTCCCGATCGCCACGCCGCCAAACGTGTCCGAGATCAGGTCACTGACCCTGAGAAACGAGAGCGTCAATACGCTAAGCGTCAAAACTATCATCGGGAGCGAGAAAAAACCCGACAGCATTACGAATTTCGGCAAATGCTCACTATAGATAACCAGCGAACGTCGAAGCAATCCAAAGATACCCTCGGATCGAGCCCGCAGTTCGCTCGCAAAAGCCTCCGCAGTTTGCGGGCGGCAGTCGGGGTCCTTGTGCATGGCCGAATGAATACGGCGCCGCAGCTTTCGCCGGGCCTTTTTTGCCTTGAGCGGTGCCGGTTCGCTGGACTTATGGGCCTCCATGACCGCCTCAAAATCACCCTCGAACGGGGTTCGGCCTGCAAGCATCTGGTAAGCGATAACGCCTAAGCTGTAAATGTCGGACCGCGTATCAAGATGCTCGCCGCGACACTGCTCCGGCGACATATAGAGCGGCGTACCCAAAACGGCGCCGACACGCGTGAGTTCGGCCGAGTTTTTCGAATCATAGAGCGACCGGCCCACCGTCAGGTGGTCAGCACCCGATCTGTCCGATTCACGAGCGCCGGAATCGATACGGGTTCCGATCGTATCCTGATAATCATCCGAAAATTCGCCGTCATTGAGTATTGCTGTCTTGCTTTCGCTGCCTATCGGCTCAAGCTTGATCGTACCTGCCTCGGAAATGACAGTGCCATTCCGCGGCACACCGGCAATCGTAGGAGCTTCGGCAACGTGAGTCGAGACGCCGCCGTCGACAATTGTATCATCCGGGTTAATACCGGCAATCGTCGCCCGACCGGAAGCCATCGTCGGTGTAGAGCCGTGAAAAAGTGGAGCGCCGCCAATATCGACCACGGCGGCATCGTGCTCCTCGAGCTTCGCGATACCAAAATCGAGCACTTTGACGGTATAACCGCCGCGTTGATTGGGTTCGAGCCAGATATTGTCGGGTTTGAGATCGCGATGGATAATGCCCTGTTCATGGGCTTCCTGAACGGCCGAGCACACCTGTTCTAAAATATCGAGTGTCCACGCGACCGGCAGATTCTTTTCTTCCTCAAGTATCTCGCCCAGTGTGCAGCCGTCCAGATACTCCATCACGAGATATGCGACTTCGCCGCTTTTTGTCGCCGCAAAACCAAAGTCAGTAACGTCAACAACATTGGGATGCCGCAGACGCCCCGCCGCCCGCGCCTCGCGGCGAAAGCGTTCGACAAACTCTGCCCGCTGCATAAACTGCGGAGCGATGATCTTGACCGCGACCGGCCGCTCAGTCCCGAGATGCGTGGCAAGATACACCGTCCCCATGCCGCCGCGACCCAACTCGCGCGTCATTTGGTATTTCCCGTCCAGCGTCTCGCCAACAAAATCGAGGTCTATCATTTCCCTATAACTGCAAACTCTAACCGTTTTCCCGAAAACAATGCAAGTATTTACGATAACCTACACGCTAATGTTTGCCGAATGGATGTAAGAATTCGTAAACGACTTTAATTCTTACAAAAAAAGCGGCCGTGAGACCGCTTTTTCTTGGTTAGTTATGGATCGGAAATTTATTCCAGTCCGGTTAAGTCGACATCCGCGAGGCTGTCGGCTAGTTCGATAGTGCGTGACGCGAAGCGGTATTGCCGTGAGGCGACGCTGATCACGTATCTTTCACCTGTGGCTACATTGTCAAAAACGTAATAGCCAAAGGCGCTGGTTGTAACCGAGCGTGCGAAACCACTGCGATCAACGATTGTGACCGTGGCGTTTCTCATACCGCGGCCGTCCGGGGTTGTGACACGGCCGGAAACACTCGCTCCGGTTGTTGCCGGGATCGTGATCCTGCCGTTCTGGTCGAAGGTCGTGCCGAGGATCAGGCCGTTTGCATCGGCTGAGAGACCCTTGACCACCGAGTTGTCGAAGGTGACCTGCGATTCGCCGGCTGCGGCACCAGAGCGGACGTGGAACGTCACTCTCGCGATGCGTCTTGCACCCGCAGAGATCGCCGTGATGGAATCGCTCATGCCGCTGAAGTTTTCAACGATACCGATCGTTCCGTTAGCTGCCCCTTCGGCGTTGACGTTGATTGTCGTTCCCGCTGGCGAATCCGCTCCTGAGCTAATGTCGGGATTGGCGTTCACACCGGTTACGTCGCTGATGCTGACAGCGGTCGGGTCGAAATGCAGAGTGTACTGGGTTCCGGCTTCGTTGCCCTGGGCTGACATCTCGATCTCGACCGTGATGTCGCGACCGGTTCCTGCTCCCGAAACAATCTTGACGACTCTCGCCGCCGCTGCCGATTCCGGCTCAGGCAC
>JBBRPZ010000036.1:0-23458 GCA_038227175.1 Pyrinomonadales bacterium
AAGAGCGAGCGCTCGTCCTGCGGCACCTCCAATGCAGCGTGGTATAGATCTTCGATTTGTTTCCAGCGTTCAGTGTTCAATTTATGTCCCTGACACTAATGCGACAAAAGACGTGAAAAACTATCTCCTGTAGAGAAAAAAAGCCTTCGGCAAGTTCATCCGCCACCGATCTCGCGCCGCAGCCAGGCCTTTGCGAGGTTCCAATGACGCATTACGGTGATCGGGGCAACGCCAAGCGCCTCGGCGGTTTCCTCGACGCTCATCCCGCCAAAATGTCTCATCTCTACGATCTGGCCTTTTAACGGGTCAATCTCGGCCATCTGGTTAAGAGCCTTATCGAGCGCGATTATCTCGCTGGATTTCTCGGTTGAAACTCTGACCGCATCAACAAATTCGACGCCAGTGGGCCATTGCGGTCACAAAAATAAAGCTTGCCAGCCGAGCCGCTCCGCGACGATCGCCTTTCCGCTGTTTATAATTGTGCCGGGCCAGCAGCGCGGCTCCCAACGCGACCAGGGCAAAAAGTGCCTGCTGGACAAGCCAATTCCAATCCCATCGGATAGCTGGGGTAGGGGGTTTGGTCCACGGGTAGTAGACGCGGAAAGTGACGACCTTGCCGCGATAGCCGGCCGCTTCAACACGCACTGGGATGTCTTCCATCTCAGATAACGTACCGTTCCAGGCGGCCCTGGTGTCGAAAGCTGATATTGGGATCCATTCCGAGTCGGTTGGAACAAAGCGAGACATTTCCAGACCTGCTAACTGGAAAAGTACTTTCCAATTGGGCTCTTTTGGTGAAGCCTCCGCTGAAGTTTGTGTTTCGATGGCTGGCGGACGTGCAAGAAAGCCTTCCAGGCGGCCCGTCGGATCAAGGTAAACGTTAACCAACCCGTACTTATCACGCGGCGGATCGCTTTCTGTGACACTCCAGTTCGACCTAAATAACGGTGCCAAGAGATACGGACTCTCGCGATACCAGAAAATTATCGATTGCCCTCGGCCGAACCGTATTCGCTCCCACCCGTCCCGGGATGGATCATTTTCTTCGATATAGTGTAGAAAGGAATTGTCATGCAACAATCCATAAGCATTATCAAAGGGCCGCTCCGGATATCCCAACTGTGCCGTGATATCGCGCGCTTTGCGCGCGAGTATCTCGGGCGAATTTTCAAAGGGAGCACGCTCAATCACATCCACTCTACGGTGGAGGTATGCTGTTATGATCGTGCCAATGACGATTGCCGCCATACATGCCACTCCGATAACGGGCCGAAGCCCAGTTTTTTCTCCCGATGCGGCAACCATCGCAGGCGATGGCGTCTCACCCGCCGCCCGTGCCGCCGCCAGTGGATCGCCCCCGGGCAAAGCCGCGGCGACCTGGATCGCGGACGCCGGACGATCTTTTGGATCTTTTTCCAAGCATCGCAGAATCACTTTTTCGACCAGCGGGTCAATGTTCGAGATGTGGCTCGAAGGCGAGGTCGGCGTTGAGCTCTCGTGCAGTTTCATCAGATCGTGCAGGTTGTCCGAGCTGTAAACAGGCTTGCCGGTAAACAGTTCGTAGAGCATGAGACCCAACGAATAGATGTCACTTTTTTGAGTAACCTCTTTTCCTTTGAGCTGCTCCGGAGCCATGTAGGCTAATGTGCCTGAGGCAGCCTCGCGGCCAAGCAGTTCCTTGGCAACGACCGCAACGCCAAAATCGGTGACGCGTGCCTTGCCCCGGCCGTCGATCATTATGTTTGCCGGTTTCAGGTCGCGGTGCAAGACGTTGTTATCATGTGCGGCGGCGAGCCCCGCACAAATCTGGCGGGCGATCTCGGTTGCCTTGTCGCCCGGAAGGCGGCCGATGCGGCGGAGCAGCTACGAAAGATCTTCGCCGTCGATGTACTCCATCGAAAGAAAATGCAGTCCGTCAGCCTCGCCGATGTCATAGACACGGCAGACGTTCGGGTGCGAGATCTGACGCGTTATGCGGACCTCGTTTTGAAAGCGTGAAAGTGCCGCTCCGTCGAGAGCAACGGCTTCGGGCAGCAACTTTAAAGCAACGATCTGTTTGAGCTTGAGGTCCTCAGCCTTATAGACCTCACCCATCCCGCCGCGTCCGAGCAAACTGAGAATGCGATAACGCCCGGCCAGCATCGTCCCCGCCGCAAATCTCGCTCCGTCCGCCGATTCGGTCGAGTGGATCGACGGCTTCGCAGCCTTGTCTCTATCCGGCGGCATAAAAGCCGTCGCTCCCGAAGTCTCGTGGAACGAAATGCCGCAATTCGGACACTTGAGAGCGTACGATGAGACAGAGTATTTACAGGATGGACATAATGTCATAGAGCCTCTCCATCTCTAAGTGTTCGACGGTAACTCGCCGTAGTCTACGAGCGATCCAACCTGCCCTAACTGTCCTCACTGATCTTTAAGATGATGCGGTAACGACTAAACGACCTTCCTTCTTTAATCCTTCGGCCATCTTGTTTGTTAATGGAACTAAGGCTTTACAAGTTAGCACAGATGCCGAAGTTTTAGAACCGCCTTTTGGTCAATGCATATGGAGTTCTTTTGGTCAGGAATCGATAAGGGCGGCTCATTACTTATATTCCTGCTCCTCGTTTGTTTCTTCAGAAACCACCATCTAATATCGGTGGTTGGATCAACTGACAAATGGTTATGAAGATTTATCTTGTTACAAGAGAATGGGTTTCAGACGCAAGAAATTCTTTGAGATCTCACATCTTAAATGTTCCCCAAAACATACCCCAAAAACTTCCCATAAATAAAGCAACTAAGTCGAAACCTAGATGCTAGTTTTTGTTAGTCGCATAACCAGCGCACGCGGCCGTAGTGAGGCCATCGTTTACTACCGCGCGATTGGCGGATTTGTCATAATATAGCCAAATAAACCGGCACTCAGTCATGTTCGAGCGGACTATCCAAAATTACCAAATTAATTTCCACGAACTATTTCTCACAGTCAATGAGCTTCGGATCTCTCAACATTGTCGGAGGAACCTTTCGTTGCAAATAATCGCAAAATTGCTTAACCCGGCGTTCAGGGCCTACAAGGTTGAAATAAAACTCGACCGAACTTGCTTTCCCCCTGTCACTAAAGCCACATCGCTAACCCTATCAGGGAAAGGCTTGACATGCCGATTTATGTCTGATACGTTGGCTATATCGGATAAATTAGCCCCTAATACCTTGAACCGCCCCTTCTGGTGTGACGAGCACGCTTCCTTTATGATGCACTTTTTTTCCGTTAACGAAGTCCGTTTTCATATTCTTAAGGCGAGTTTCAAAAACGCCGCGAGAGTTGGTCCACATGTAACATCGAGGAATTGGTGAGACATTACGAGCGTCGTTTACACGTATTCCAGGCTTGAGCATTATAAATAGCCGAATATCCGTGTCTGACGCGTCAACGCGGACATAAATCCCTTACTCAATTAATTGGGACGATAGTCCATAGATCCTAAGGAGAAATATTATGAAGATCAAAACGAAAATATTATTGCTTATCGTCATGGCCGGTATGGTCATCGGAATAGGTGCGGTAATTAGCAGGAATGCATCAGCGATATCAATAGTCGCTGTGCCGACTTGCTCTGTTCCCTCAGCCTTTTACCCGACGATTCAAGCTGCGGTCAGTGATGCCGGTTGCTCGACGATCAATGTGGCCCCGGGAACCTATAACGAGAATGTGTCGATTCCCAGATCCCTTACTCTTAATGGCGCTAAGCGCGGTCGTGATGCCAGAGGCCGCAGCGGTCCAGAGTCGATTATTAATGGCTCCGGCGGAGCAAATGTCACTATCACTGCGAACAACGTAACTGTCGACGGCTTTACACTTAACGGTCCGGCCAATTCCGGTACGGCTGCTATTGTAATGCAGACTGGTAATACGGGAGAAACAATCCAAAACAATATAGTCAACAACCCGGGTCGGGCAGCATCATTCACCACAAGCAATACCGTTTTTCGGCAAAATGTTGTGAACAATGTATTTGCGACAGCCACCGATGGTTTCCAAGGCAACACCACTCCGGTTCATAACGTTACTATTTCAGATAATAACTTCAGTGGCGCCAACGGAAACATCTATAACGCTGACGTTACTTTCATCGAGGGTAATTCGAATCTTGTTGTTTCGGGTAATAAAAGTACTGGCGACGGCACATTGGTAGCAGTGTTTAAGACTAATGGTGCGCAAATTACCTGTAATACTGTCGTTGGAGATGGCGGTTCGTCGGCGATTTACATTGGCGGAGGCGACAGTAACATTACTGTTAGCGGAAACACAGTGAGTTCTGCCGGTTCAGCGGTCAATGTCGCCAATGATTTTGGCGTAGGGACAAATTCTAATGTGACTATCACTCGAAATAATCTCCACAACAACAAAACTGGCGTGAAGGTTGGAGCTCCCGCTATTGCTAGCGCGGGTACTGTTGTAGCGAACAGGAATAACCTTACGGGCAATTCACTTTTTGGAGTTAATAATCTTAGCTCATTTACCACGGACGCTACCCGCAACTGGTGGGGCGCCGCAAATGGGCCAGGCCCAGTAGGTCCGGGAAGCGGAGACAAGGTCAGCCTAAACGTGGCTTTTACTCAGTGGCTTCACAGCCCCCCATCTGGTGGTT
Source organism: Pyrinomonadales bacterium (assembly GCA_038227175.1). GTDB lineage: Bacteria > Acidobacteriota > Blastocatellia > Pyrinomonadales > Pyrinomonadaceae > OLB17. The sequence continues at coordinate 4,635 of JBBRPZ010000036.1, forward strand.
GCGGGAATAATGACGATAACGGCGATAATGACGATGACCACGGCGGCGATGGTGGCCACGGAGATGGTGATCACTAGAAATACTGCGTTCGTTAGAACAACTACAAGAGAGGCCCCCGACGGGCCCTCTTTTTTTTCCACTGGGTCAGTCGCGGTGACCTGGCGGCATACTCTCATTATCGCCTCGAAGACTTCTCTAAACCATGCAATAAAATTTCCAGAACATGAAGCGCCGGGTTCAAGACCGCCCGCGAAATGGCACAATGCAAGATCAGAAGTCTTCGACTCGCAAACTGGTGTCAGTTCCTTTCCAAGCCGTATCAAACTCATTTTGAACAAATTGAGCAGCGGTTTGTTTTCCTTGAGCTTTCAAACTTGCAACCAATCCAAAGAGTGAACGACCGTTTCGAGGATGCTTTTCGAGATCCGCGCGAAATACTCGGTCAGCTTCAGCATAATCGCCGCTCGACATCAACACGCCGCCAAGCGTCTCCCTGACAGGCATATACCATCCGGGTGGTTCGTCATAGTTCAGCGCATCTTCGGCATCTACTGCAATTCTCAAATATTTGGAGGCTGATTTTCTGTCCCCTTTAGCTAGTGAAATTCTAGCCGTGAGTACATTTTCCGCAATTTTCAAAACACTGCCGGCTCCATTAAGGCCATATAGCGTGTCGGAGGGAATTGCTTTTTCAGCCGCTACGAGGTTCCGAAGTTCAGATTCCGCTTCGCTAACTTTCCCGGTTCTCGCAAAAGCCGATCCTCTCGCGAAGTGCCACAACACAATCGAAACGGGTAATCTGCGATCCGGCTCCGGCAGTTTGAGCACCTCTTCCCACCGGTGAAAGCACACCATAATAAGGATCGGAGTTGGCGAAAAGTAATCAAGCATGGATACCACTTCGGGAGGAATAACCTTCTGTTTAACATATGGAGCTAGAAAGATTCGCAATTGCTCGGCAGCTTTGCTTGCTTCCGCAGATCGCCCTTCCATGCTGCGGGCCACGGCAAGGAAATGCAGGTTATGGGTGTAATACATAACCGGGTACATGCCTTGGACACCCTTGTTCTTGAAATATGCGAGGTCCGCGGCGGCTCCGTCGATGTTACTTTGAGCGGCTGTCTCATAGTCACCCACCCGTGCGAAAATGTGAGCGGGCATGTGAACCAGATGACCCGCCGCCGGCGCCAATGTTTTGAGCCTCTGAGCACTCGCAAGTGCCCATTCAGGATGCGGCGATGCCTCGACGGTGTGAATGTAGTAATGGTTCGCCCCGATGTGTCGCGGGTCACGCTTTAGAACCGATTCAAGGACGGCAACGATCTCTTCTGTTCCCTCGGCAGGCTTTCCGTTAGCACTCCAGAATTGCCACGGACGCAGGTCCATCAGACTCTCAGCATATAAAGTAGCGGCATCGAGATCATCGGGATAACGTTTGGCAAGTTCACCCATCTCATTTTTGTAGTCTCCCGCAAGCGATTTCAGATCGGCTTTGGGATCGATTGAATATCTCTTCGCCAACGCGCTTATGTATGCACGCTCATTCTCAGGCGCATGGGCCGATAGAGATAATGCCGTTCGCACAGCTTCATATGCCGCATTCTCCCTCCCTGCATCCACATCCATATTAATATTCGGGCCAAGTGCCAGCGCAATTCCCCAATAAGCCATCGCAAACTGGGGGTCAAGTTCAGCCGCCCGCTTGAATGAGCGGATCGCCTCTTCGTGATTGAAAGCATAGACCAGGGTCAGGCCCTGATCGAAAAATCGTTGAGCCAGCGGATTCTTTGTTGAAACAGGGTGGTGCAAATCCCCCAGCCCTTGCATCAACGAGACCGGGATCGATGCGACTGTCGAAGTATGCTGGTGTTGAGCCGACGCTTGACCAAAAACTAATAAGAATGAAAAAAGAACAAAGATGGTGCACTTCATAACAACCTCGTCTGCAAGCTATACCATAGTTTAGAATTAGAGGCCGGAATACCGTGATAGGCCATCGTCTGGTTTTCGGCGATGAAAGAGCGAAAAACCTGGAGCATCCCGGAAACTTTGTCGCCCGCCATGATGAGTTCGGCGCAGGTCGAGGCGGCCCATTTCCAATGTCAAGTGTCTGCGGAAAACCACACTCGACAAGGCAGCACTAACCGATATTCGAACATTACTGTTTTAGGTCGATCGGAATCGTCGAGGGTTTCTGTACGCCCGTCTTACCGACCTCAAGTTCGACCACGGCCGCGGCGGCCTGGATAACGTATGACATCACTATATCCTGCGAACCCGGACAACTCAGTTGGTTATCGCTCATATGTTCCGGTTGCGACGGAGCACCGTCCGTCAACAAGCCGAAAAATTCAGGAATGTAGAGATTGCCACCGTCTTTGCAATCCATGTGTACCGTCAAGTTCAAGTAACGTTTGCCTAATGCCGCTCGATGACTAAAGCCGTCAAGGTCTACGTTTGCACTTTTGATAGAATAGGTGATCGTAGGGTCTTTGGTTGTTTTTTCATCGCTTTTTGAATTCAGGGTCATCGGATACTTTGGCGGCGAAACAACGCCGTCGAGCATTACCGTGGCGGGTTCCTTGTCTTGCTCGTCCAGACTGATCTGAGCGCCCGTCCACCGGGACGACTCAGGAACGTGAAAGCTTATCTTGCGCTCCTGTGTATCCCGAGGTTTAAGGTTGTCTTCATAAGGCCGTTTATAAACCGAGCCGTCGCCGAGCTTTAGCTGCCATTGCCCATTTCTGATAGAGACGTCCTCTTTCGCCATATTGACAACTGAAAATGTTACGTCCGCAACCGCGGGCTTTGAATTGTCTATCGGTAGATCCTCCGCAACTCTTACCGAGATCATTGCTTTGGTCAAGGTGTATTGCAGATCCGCATATTTGAAGGTGCGCGGCTGGGTACTTGAAATTGCGAGTTCGACCGGCGACGCGGCAGGCTTAGCATTTACAGCAGGTTGATTTGCGTTATTAGGGGAGTCGCCGCTGCCCGTTAAAGACTTTCCGATACTGCTGCATCCGGCCACTAAAAATATGCCGCAAAGTATCACTAAAATAAGATTCTGGCTTGCCGAGTAGTTCGAGTGTTGGGTACATTGTCTGTCGAGTCTTGAATCCGATGTAGAGTTTTTCATAATATTCCCTTTGAATGAGGTCGTTGGCGAACGGCTGAATTAACATGGTACGGCTATTTTTAAAAGTCATCTGCGCCGGCATCCGATAATTCACCGCCTAAAATAGCTTGTTATTTCTTATTGGCCTTTTCGTCCGCTTTATATTTTTCAAGCTGCGCTTTGAAATCTTTGCAATTCTTGGCCAATTCGACTTTGTCGGTTTTGTTTTCCTCAATACTTTTTTTTACGCTGTCCCGTATTTTATTAAGGAAAACTGCTTTAATTGCTTTCGCGATATACCCGTCATCCGGATCATTGGCCTCTGCCGAAAGCATCTTCATAACCTCATCGCATTCCGGCACGCCGGTTGTTTCCTCTGACACATCGGGTACCGAGCTCGCGGCAGGTCGATTTGCATTCGCACCGGAATTATTGCCACCGGACAAAGACTTTCCGATAGTGCTGCATCCCGCCACTAAAAATATGCCGCAAAGCATTACTAAAATGAGATTGTCGCTTGCCGAGGGACTGGCCTGCTGGGTATCCCGCGTGTCCGTAATAGAATGCTTTGATGAGTTTTTCATTGCTTTTCCCTATAAAATGGTTACTAGCACGAGGTTCATTTCGCTGTTTGCAATGGCCTTAAAAAATGGCTGGGTAAGTCAGATGGTTTGGCGGATTCCAAAGTAGCTGAAAAAAGAGATGAGCCTAATCTATTCCCGTAAAGCATGATCGTATTGAAATGTATTGTCAATACAGATCCCCCTGGCCTCGGTCCGGCGCGAACCCTGACGAAGATCGATTTGCGCCGGACCGCCCATCTATTAAGCTGCCCGGTGATTGCCTTCAGCGAAGTTTTGACCGGCAACAACGATCGCCGGCCGGACACTTTGATCCCATCCAGTAGCACTTCGGGTCTTTTGTTATGTTGGAGAAAGAGTTTATCTAGTCCTGCTTGGGGTTGTAGGCGTTTCGTGAAGCCGATCCACTTGGCTTTTGACGAGCAATGTGCGTGGATTTTGTTCGCCTTGCGAATTTTTGAGGCTTTCGTAACTTTCAATGAGCAACGGCTCGGCCTCAGCGAAACGGTTTTGGGCCATCAGATTTTCGCCGAGCGCGCTGTTCGCAATCGCCACCCAAAAATGCTCTTTAGGCAACGATTCGCTCCGTAGTTTGACCGCTTCACGGATGATATTTTCACCTGTCTGAGGCTGTCCGGTTTTTGTCAGGATCAAACCTTTTACTATTAAAGCAGTCGGATAATTGTCGTAAAGCGGGCCAAACCTCTCAAGATAAATTTTTAAGGTTTCATCGGCTTTCGCCAGAGCTTCCGCATATTTTTCCTGCCGATACAATGAAATTGCCTGATTGCGAAGATTGTCGCCGAGCCATAGATTCGAAGGAGCCAGGTTTAGCCGGAAGATTTCTTCGGCTTTTCGTAGATTTACATCCGCCTCGGCAAACTCTCCTTTTTCCGTCAGAAATCCGCTGAACACGGTTAAATTAAACCCAAAAGTGGGTGTCTCGGTTTCATCGCGAGCACGTTGCTCTTCGACCGCTTCACGTGCGGTTTCGAGAGCCTCGTCAAACCTACCCTGATCAGCGAGCGTCGAGGCTAGGGTGCTGCGCATCGTGCCGTTGATGCCAGCTGCGTCATCCGGTGGCATCTGTGAATTGAGCGAAAGTGACTCACGGAATACTGCCTCAGCCTCGGCAGAATCACCCTGTGTGCGCCGCAGATAACCAAAACCATTAAGTGGACCGACTAGATCCTCGGCATTAACGTTTCCTTTTCTAAATTCTTCTCTTAATCTTGGCAAAATTTGTCGATATAATTTTTCGGATTCGTTTAATTGACCGTTCATGAGAAAACTACCAGCCGAACCGGCCAAAGCGACGATCATTTTGGGATCATCGTCACCATACAATTCGTAAACGAGCGAAAAATATTGTTCGAAATAATGTGCAGCCAAACGAGAGTTTCCCTGACCGTTATATATCGTGGCGACGGTGGTTTCAAGCTCGGCTTTGATTTCCGGCTGGTCGTCAAATTCTCCCCTGTCAATCCGCTTTGCTACTTCATCTACGACGTCATTGATAGTTAATTCCTTTCCATGCTTTTTCAGGGACGTAGTGGCTGGGTTGGCATATTTCAACATTCGCTTAAGATAGGCGTTAACGATCTCAGCTTTAGCTTTTTCACGCCGAGCGACACGCGCCTGCCACATACTGACCACGATCCCGCCGATCAGGCTCAGCAAAATTAAACTCGCCGCTAAAACTCCAACTTTATGGCGTTTGATAAACTTTCCCGTGCGATATTTTAAAGTATTCGGACGTGCGGAAATGGGTAAACCTTCCAGATATCGTTCGATGTCGTCGGCAAAAGCTTCGACCGATTGGTATCGCCTCTCGGCTTCGCGGCGCAGTGCCATTAGAGCAATATTGGCGAGGTCGCCTTTCAATTGAGGATTGGGACCAGCGGACTGCAGATTAGCAGATGGAAGGGGCGGCTCAACGGCGGTGACAGTTTTGATGATCTCATCGAGACTTTTTCCGTCAAGGTTAAACGGCCGGCTGTCGGTAAGCAGTTCGTAAAACACAACGCCGAGACTGTAAACATCACTTGAAGTGGTGATCGCTCCCCCTCGCAATTGCTCGGGGCTGGCGTAGGCGGGCGTCAGAGCACGAAACGCGGTCTTCGTCTGGGCGATATCGCCCGACAGATTGTTGCCCGTAAGTTTTGCCAGACCAAAGTCCAGTAATTTTGGTTCACCGTCGGCGGTGACGAGGATGTTGCCTGGTTTAATATCGCGATGGACCACCAAATTGCGGTGGGCGTAGGCGGCGGCGGAACAAACCTTTACAAAGAGTCTCAGCCGCTCAGCCACCAACAATTTTTTTCCCTTGCAAAATCCGTGATCGGCTCGCCCTCGATGTACTCCATCGCGAGGAACGGCTCTCCGGCCTGCGAGACGCCGCCGTCTAGCAGAAGAGATATATTTGGATGATTTAGCGAAGCAAGTATCTGGCGTTCATGCCGGAAACGCTCGATCATGTGGCTCTCAGCAATCGATTGCCGGACAATTTTGAGCGCCACCAATTGGTCAAATTCGCCATCATTACGTCGGGCCAGAAACACCGTGCCCATCCCACCGTGGCCGATCTCGCGAATGACGTCGTAATTGCCGAATGCCTTTCCGACGAACTCGTTCCCTTCCGACTCCAGCAGGGCTGCGGCGTGGGGGCCAAATGGTTGTTCGAGAAAACCGTTCGCTTCGCTCTCAAAAGCCAAGAGCGATTCGATCTCGCGTTTCAGGTTGTGGTCGCCCGCACAAAAATTGTCGAGCCACGCAGAACGTCTCACGGTTTCAATTTCAACGGCCGCCGCGACGCCCTCGTCAACTTTTTGCCAATCTATCATTTACGCCTAATTCCCGCACGAGAGTTCGCGAAACAACCAAAGCTTTGCAAACTGCCAATCGCGGCGGACGGTTTTTTCGTTGATCGCCAGAACCTCGGCGATCTCTGCTTCCTTGAGGCCGCCAAAGAAGCGCATGTCGACGACACGGCATTTGCGTTCGTCGATCTGTTCCAGCTTTTGCAGGGCATCGTTCAATAGAAGCAAGTCACCCGCCGACTGTTCGGGAATGATGTCGATATTCTCAATGGAATATCGTTGGGCGGCACCTCCACGCTTTTCGGCGGTATGCACCCGAGCGTGATCCACTAGAATTCGGCGCATTACTCGCGAAGCCAGCCCGTAGAAATGCACCCGGCTTTCGACCGCCAAAGCGCTTTCGCCAGCCAGTTTCATATACGCTTCGTGAACCAAAGCCGTCGGCTGCAAAGTATGGTCAGACCGCTCACGCTGCAAATATCTTTTCGCCTGCCGCCGCAATTCGTCATACACCAGAGGGAAAAGGCGCTCGATCGCTTCAGCATCGCCGCCACGCCATGACTGCAATATCTCCGTAATGTCGTGCTGATCGGCAGGCATATCTATTCAAAGCGATTGTAACTGAAAGAGGTTAATAAAAAAATATTTTTACCAATCAATGTCCGTTTTGGCCGGTCCTTTCCGCAAATAGAGATAAGACAGGACAAAAGGAATGTTTAATTCGGATCAGGAGTGCCCGGCAAACGGTAAAGTCTATTTAGAGGATATTTGAAATGAAAAAATCCGCAGGTTCATTTATTAAATTTAATCATAAAACGATATTGCTTTTTGGTGTCATGGTGAGCGTGACTGTTCTTAGCGTCGTCGCCTGGCAAGTCAACGCCAGAGTGCGACAAGGCGACCCTGCGGCGGAAGGTTCGACGGCAATGCAATCGGCGGCTTCAATGACCACAAACGCTGGAACGACACCGCAGTCGGCGACGATCAACACAGCGTTTGCAAACGCCCTGGCTGTAACCGTGAAGGATGCTAGCCAAAACCCGGTATCGGGGGTAAACGTGATTTTTACGGCTCCGGGAGGGGGTGCATCTGGTACGTTCAGCAACTCGACAACGACGATCACGGTCGCGACGAATGCCTCGGGCGTTGCTTCGGCACCGTTTACTGCTAACTCGACGTTAGGTGGTCCATACATTGTGACATCCGCTTCGGCGGGGCTTACGACTGTAAACTTTGCTCTGACGAATACCTCTCCTTTCGCAACCTGGGTTGATTACCCGACCGGTCAGGCTCCTTTCTCAGTTGCGGTCGGAGATTTTAATGGCGACGGCAAGCCTGATCTCGTGGTTGCAAATCAAGCCAGCAACAACGTAAGCATTCTACTTGGCATAGGTGACGGCACATTTGCCCCTAAGGTTGACTACTCGACGGGTCAGGCTCCCTTCTCAGTAGCCGTCGGAGACTTTAATGGCGACGGCAAGCTCGATCTTGCGGTTGCAAATCAAACCAGCAACACCGTCAGCATTCTGCTTGGTACAGGCACAGGCACATTTGGTGCAAAGGTTGATTACCCGACCGGAGCGAATTCAGTATCCGTCGCAGTCGGAGACTTTAATGGCGACGGTAATCCTGATCTTGCGATTTCGAATTACGACAGCAACACTGTCAGCGTCCTCCTTGGCACAAGCACCGGCACATTTGGCCCTAAGGTTGATTACCCGGCTGGCGTGCATCCCATTTCAGTGGCAGTCGGAGATTTTAATAGCGACGGCACGCTTGATCTTGTGGTAACTAATACCGGCGACCATAGTTTGAGCGTCCTGCTGGGCGCAGGCCTCGGGACATTTGCACCTAAGGTTGATTACACATTTGCGCCAGGTTTCGATATAGAATATCTGGCAGTTCGAGATTTTAATGGCGACGGCAAACTTGATCTTGCCGTCGCCACCGGCCAATATGTGGCCGTCCTGCTGGGCACCGGCGGCGGCACATTTACCGCCGAGGTTGACTATCCGGCCGGTGCCACCGGCGTGGCGATAGGAGATTTTGATGGCGACGGCCAGCCAGATCTTCTGATCGGGTCTCGCAGCGATCCATTTGTGAGCGTCTTGAATGGCACCGGAAGCGGGGCATTTGGTGCGTCCGCTTCGTACCGGGTTAACTTTAATCCCCGTTCAGTGGCCGTTGCAGACTTTAATGGCGACGGTAAGCCGGATATCGTGGGTACCGCTCAGTTCACCAACAGTGTGAGCGTCCTGCTCAATATTACAGACGTTGTGACTCCTACACCGACACTTACACCAACGCCCACACCGACTCCGACGCCTACACCGAATACGCAGTTTGCATTGACGGTGCTTAAAACGGGTACTGGAACCGGTACGGTTACTAGTTCGGCTGCTGGTATTGATTGCGGAGCGGCGTGCAGGGCGAATTACAATATTGGAACGGTCGTTTCACTGACGGCAACCCCAAGCGGAGGCTCTTTATTTACGGGCTGGAGCGGTGGCGGATGTTCGGGAACCGGAACGTGCAGCGTAACGATGAATTCAGCTCAAACAGTAAAGGCCGGATTTGCTGCACCCGCGCCGCAAGCCGACCTTGCCGTGACGAATACCCATAGCGGTTCGTCGGCAATTCCGGGAACAACGGTCACCTATACGATAATGGCGACTAATAATGGCCCGACTACAGTTACGGGTGCATCGCTGCGAGATGCATTCCCGGCGGCGATCACGTCGGTTTCATGGACGTGTGCCGGAGCAAGCAGTGGCGGATGCCCGGCGTCGGGAACCGGCGATATTAACGCTTTGGTCGATCTGCCTGTCGGCGGAAGCGCGACATTTACCGCTCAAGCGATGATCTCATCGACCGCCACCGCGTCCATCTTGACAACGGCCACTGTAGCCCCCCCTGGGGGAACAATCGATCCGATCTCGCAAAATAATACCTCGCAGGATACGGTCACGCTTTCGCCGCAGGCCGATCTCGCCGTGACGGTAAACGATGGCGTGACGTCGCTTTCGCCCGGCGGGACTACGGTCTACACCATTACCGGAGTCAACAATGGTCCCAGTTCCTCATTGGCTAGTACTATTGTCGACTCGTTCCCGACGTTCCTGACAGGGGTCTCGTGGACGTGTACAGGAGCAAGCGGTGGAATATGTCCGGCGTCAGGGAATGGCAACATTAATGCTCTGGTAGATCTGCCGGTTGGCGGCAGGGTCACATTCACGGCTCTCGCAAACGTATCACCCGCCGCAGCCGGAACCATATCAAACGTTGCCCAGTTCAACGGCCCTAATTTCGACCCGGTTACAAGAAATAATGCCGCAACTGACGCGGACACAGTCAACCAGACATTTACTATCGCGGGCTCCATCAGAGACAGCGCAGGAGCCGGCATCGTCAATGTTCGGGTTGCTCTGACGGGCTCGGCTGCCTCGGGGGCGATCACCGATTCGACTGGACGTTACCAATTTCGCAACCTTGCGCAGGGCGGCAACTTTACCGTAACCCCAACTAGATCAGGTGTGAACATTCAGCCCGTGAATCGGGTAGTCACTTCCTTAAATTCGGATCAGCTCGCCGTCGGGTTCACCGGTGAATACTCAACCTTCTACGTAAGCGGGCGTGTCGTCGACGCTACGAGCGGCGTTGGTGTCAGCGGGATAACTATGGATCTTACCGGACCGTACCCTACTCGAGGCGTCACCGACAACAGCGGGCACTACACGATCGTGGCGGGCGCCGGCCCTGGCGACTATTTGCTGACCCCGTCAGGCGGTACGCGCACCTTCAATCCGACTGTCAGGACTGTATTGGTTCGGAACCAAAGCGTGTCGGTACCCGACTTTACTAGTGTCGCACCCGTGGCTGGCAGCAAAGTGGCATTCACCAACGGGCCGAACGGAATATACACGATGGACCCGGACGGTAGCAATATGGTTCGCATCACAACCGGGAATGCTGGTCCCCCGGCCTGGTCCAAAGATGGATCGCGGATTGTCTTTGTGCGAGGTATCGGGAACTCTACAGGCATTTGGGTGGTAAATTACGACGGAAGCGGCCTGACCCAGCTGACAAACAGAACGAGCGATCTAGATATTAACCCCGGATGGTCGCCAGACGGCTCCAAAATCGTATACAACGGAACCTACCTTGGTAATGCAAGCATCGTCGTTATGAATGCCAATGGCACAAATAAGGTCACCTTGAGCACTAGCAGTTACGAACCCGACTGGTCGCCTGACGGCACCAAAATAGTATTCACTCAGTATACACCGGGGGGGTTGTCTAGCGACAGCGCCATCTATGTGATGAACCCAGACGGCAGTGGAAGAACGCGCCTCAGCCCGCCCACCCGACCTTTTCCCAACAATGTGCGCGAATGTTGTGCTGTCTGGTCGCCTAGCGGACAGAAAATCTCCTTCATTCCATCAGTCGCAGGCACTTCGGGAATAAATCGATACGTGATGGACGCGAACGGCTCAAACCGCCACTTGGTTGCCAGGCCGCCCTTTGAACAGAGTACATGGTCCGCAGACGGACGGGTCGTTTTCCAATGTGGAAATGGCAGTTCACTGTGTGCCGTAAATGACAACGGAACCAACCAAACCACGCTTCTGACGAAGCCCGGTACTCAAATCCACGGCCCTTCATGGGGACCGAAAGTGGTCTACTCGACTCGGGGTGCAGGCCTTGCCGGCAATGACACAGGTGTGAACTCAAGGCTGACATCAGCCGGGGCAACGACTATCACCGCCGGAAACTTAAGCCTTACATTCGCAAACGTGACCGCCCCCGGCGACACTGATATCAATGCCATATCGCCGACGTCATTGCTTCCTTTTCCCCAGGGGTATTCGGTGCTCGATGGTGCGGGACTCGCGTACGACGCTCATACGACCGCAGCATATACTGCGCCGGTCACAAGTTGCATTACTTTAGGGTCCGTTGACGATCCGTTGGTTTTCAGTTCGCTGAGGCTGCTCCAAAGCGAAAATGGTGTGTTAGTCGATCGAACGCTGCTGGCCCCCGATCCGCTTGCACCGGATTTCACATCGAGAAAGATCTGTTCGCAGACATCCAGCCTCACGCCGGTCACGGTCGCGCAAAAGCAAGACGCCAAATTTGCGGTCCTTTCCGGGCTTGTCGTTGACGGGAATGGCGATCCATTGCCCGATCAGACGGTCGAACTAACGGGCGATCTACAGGCGTCGACACTTACCGACACAAATGGACAATATCGCTTTGTAAACGTCCCGCCGGGCGGCAGCTATAACGTGACGCCGATCTCGAGGGGCCAGTATTCGTACTCTCCTCAAAACAGTTCTTATTCCGGCCTGCCGGCGGATAAAACCGACCTGTTTGCGGCATCGACCTGTAGTTTTGGCCTTTCGGCGGCGAATGCAAATTTCGCTCCCGCAGGCGGCGACGGCCAGGTCGTCCTAAATACCGATGGCGGCTGCGGCTGGTCCGCTTTGACATCAGACCGGTGGATAACTATCACCTCAGGCCCGGGCGGCAACGGCGGAGCGGTGGTCAGCTACAGCGTCGCCGAAAATACCGGAGTAGCTCGTCATGGGTCAGTTTTAATAGCGGGACAAACCTATGCGATCGATCAAGACGGCCCTACCTTCACAATCTCAGGCCGAGCGGTGACACCCGCCGGAGCAGGATTGAGAAATGCCACGGTCGTGCTCACCGATCCCCAAGGCGATCGCCGTACGGTAACCACCAGCTCGTTTGGATTTTACAGCTTCGGAAATGTGATACCGGGATTGACCTACAGGATCAGCGTTTCGTCGAGGCTGTATCGTTTTGTAGTCCAAACGATTGATGTCACGAGCGATCTCGCAGGTATCGACTTTGTCGGTCTGGAATGATGATCTAGCGACAGCCTGACATTAGGCGGCTTTCGGGCCGCCTTTTTTGATCGCTCAGCCTTTTCCAACCCGAGTCATCCGATTCACTGGGTTTGACCGTCTCTGATTTTTCTCTGATCACAATAGATCTAGCGCATCCGATTCGTCTTTGAAAAGCACGTTGTAGTTGCGACTGCTGTTAAACGGAGGATCATGATAAACCAAGTCAACGGACTCGTCATTGATATACCGCCGCAAAGTCTTCAGATTATTGCCGTTAAAGAGTTTGTTCATTGGGTGAAGAAGATTACACCGCTGATATTATTCCGAACGAGCGGAGTTGGTACGAAAACAGGCAGCTAGGCGTTACGCTTTCCCGCCATAATAAAGGCGTGAGCAGCGTTTCGCAGTCCGCGGCCGTCGGATGTGACGACGCGGCCATCGACAGTAACGAGCGTGGGCGTTGGTGTGGGTGTTGGTGTTGGAGTCGGCCTCGGTGCGTTCGATTGCGAGACGGCTTGGGCAAGATACATCTGGTCGCCGTTATTCGTGCCGTCGTTGTTGGCCTGATTGCCGGCCGCATAAAAAGTTACGTCGCCGGGATTGCCGGCGGGGGCGATCCAGTTGAATGTCCATTGCGCTCCGCCGGTTTGATTTTGAAATGTGCCATTCGACGTGTGTTTGACGTAGTTGGGGTCAAAATCGAAATCGTGAAACGTCTGCGTAAGAGCCGATAGATTGGCGAACGAGCCTGCCGCCGCTCCACCGGCGAGCTTCGTCAACTGAAAGCCCCAGCGTCTACGCGTTTGATCCGTTGTCGTATGGCGGACGACTATTGGTATTACCTTGCGCGAAAAGATTCACGGTGGAAAAACCGATCTCAGAACGCTGCTCAAGTACATGGCGCAGGTCGCCGACGGCCTGGCAAAGGCTCACGCTTCGGGCATTGTCCATCGCGATCTCAAGCCGGACAACATCATGATCTCGTCGGACGGGTTTGCGAAGATACTCGATTTTGGCCTCGCAAAGCTTGTCGAATCGGGTCAGACGGCAAATAACGAAGACGCGACCGCGATGATGCAGCCGCAACTTTCCGTGCCTGGAATGATAATGGGAACGGCGGGCTATATGTCGCCCGAACAGGCAAAGGGCAAGGCGAGATCGACCAGCGTTCGGATATTTTCTCGTTCGGCTGCGTCCTGTTTGAAGCGGCGACGCGGCGGCAGCCTTTTGCGGGTGATTCGGTGATCGACACGCTGCCCCAGATCATCAACGCTCCGGCGCCGCTGCTCCGCGATCTCAATCCGGACACGCCGCCCGACTTGCAGCGTGTCGTTCGTCGCTGTCTCGCAAAAAATCCTGACGACCGTTTCCAAACCATAAAGGATGTCGCGATCGAGCTAAAAGAATTGCGCCGCGAGATGAAAGCGGACGCCGAGCTTCACTATTCGGCTGTATTGTCTGCATGACGGTTCGCCGCTTGTCCAGGGCACCGTGACGGACGAACCCGCGACGGTTATTTTGCCCGAAACCGCCTCGGCTGATGCGGAGCCGACGAGAGTTCATATCCATTCCACCGATCTAACATCTGTATTGCCTTCCGATGACGAACTCGCAAGCAGTGGTCGCAGAGCGGGGCTTTACCGCCGGATGGCGTCAATTGCTTTGTCGACACCAGCACCGTTCATTCACCGCTTTGGGCATCATAGCGGATTATCTCGCGGCCGCCGAGTTCTTTGTTATTCTCAACCGTCGAATATCCCTTGCTATCCTTCAACCAACGCAGCGGGCCAAATCCCCGCTGGCCAAAGGCTCGTTTTGAATAAATATTCTCAAGCGTCAACTGCGAATCTTGCCCGTAGAGCATCGACGAACCCGCGAACATCGCGGCCATCAAGATGAATAAGTGAACCAGATTTCGAGTCATCATAAGTTGTAGTTAAATATCTATCCGAGTTTTAACAGATACGTTCCATTCTTCTCGGTCGGAAATTCGATCACTCCGTTGACCGGGTTTTTCGACTGGGCAGCCTTTCCATTTGTCGTTAGCTGAACGAGTCGGTCAGTTCTAAGGCGAAACGGTAGTCCAGCTTTCGACGTGACCTTTAGCGACGTTACCTGGAGATCTGCCCAGCGAAGGTCCAGCTCGAACGCGCCTCTAACGCGTGCTCCTTTGAGCTCGCCGCTTTTCCATTCGTCGGGCAAAGCCCGCAAAAGGTCGATCGTGCCGTCCTGCGATTGTATCAGCATTTCTGTGATCGCGGCGGTCATTCCCAAAGAGCCGTCGACCTGGAGCGACTTGCCGCATAGGGCGAACATCTGCGAACAGCTCTGTTCGTTCAGGTAGCCCTTAAATATCTTGTTGGCTCGGTTACCGTCGCCGAGGCGGGCCCACAGCGCCATCTTCCACGCCATCGAAAAGCCCTTGCCACCATCACCGCGTTCATTTAAGACCTTTTTATAGGCTTCAACCAATGCCGGTGTCCGTTTGTCCCATAGAACGCGGCCCGGATACAGGCCATACAAATGCGAAAAATGCCGGTGGTTTTTTTCCAGCGACTTCCAGTCATCAGCCCATTCCTGCAGCGAACCATCCGAACCGATCTGCGGCGGAACCAATTGCTCACGCTTTATTTTTATCGCCTCGATCAAGGGCGAACGCTTGCCGAGTACTTCCGAAGCCTTCAGGTAGTAGCCGAAAAGATCGTGCAGGATCTGCATATCGATCGACGATCCGGCGCAAATGGTCGTTCCAGGTAGTTTGCTTCCCGTAACTTCGTCAAAGTAAGGTTTGTTTCCGCCGCCGTCCGGGAAATTTTCGGGCGATGTTGAAGGATTTGTGACGAGCCATTTTCCGTTCGGGTGTTTGACCAGAAAGTCGCTAAAAAATTGTACCGAGCCCTCGATTAGCGGATAGCTTCGCTCCAGAAATTCCCTGTCCTGCGTGTACTCGTAATGCTCCCAGAGATGCGTACACAACCACGCGCCGCCGACCGTAAACGTTCCCCAGCTCGGGCCATCCATTGGTGCCGCGACACGCCAAATATCGGTGTTTTGATGAAAGACCCAACCACCGGCGCCATAGTGCTCGCGAGCGACCTGCGACCCTTGATCGGTCAATTCCCTGATCATCTGAAATAGTGGCTCGGCCGTCTCACCCAAATTTGCGGAGTCGGCCAGCCAGTAGTTCATCTCCGTATTGATATTAGTGGTGTATTTCGAATCCCATGCCGGATTCATATCATCGTTCCAGATGCCCTGTAGATTCGCCAACTGCGTTCCGGGTCGAGACGATGAGATCAGTAAATACCGTCCGAAAGCATATGCGAGTGCGGCCAGGCTTGGATCAGGCGAGGTTTGGTTCTTTTCTTTGCGTTCGTTCGTTGGAAGAGTCGAGCTATCCGTAACTGGCAGATCGAGCCCGGCCCGGTCATAATACTGGCGGTAATCCGCGATAGCATCCTTGGCGATCTGGGAATAGGGTTTTCCATTCAGGCGAACGAGATACTGTTCGACACGTTTGTGTTGATCGGCACTCACATCTTTATAGCTGACAAAGTTGGTCGCGGCTGCGAAATACAAAGTCACAGCGTCGGCATTTTCCACCCTAAGGTCAACGCCGTTGGTCCTAACTGTCCCGCCTTCGGCTTCTGCCTTTAGCCGCCCTTCGTAACGGATCTTGCCCTCAATGCCCAGATAGTCGGCCGACTTACCCGTGACCGCCAGACCGTCTTGGCCGACCGGGTCCATTCGGAAATAGTCAGTACCATAATTCGAGTGTGTCTGATTCCGAACTCCTTTCAGGTTCGCGGTAAAAGTTATCGCGCCCGGCTTATCAGCTGTTAGTCTGACAACGATCACCTGATCCGGTGCCGATGCGAACACCTCTCGCCGGTACCGGACACCGTCGACCGCATAAGTGGTTGTGGCAACTGCCGAATGAAGGTCAAGGGAGCGAGTGTAGTCCGTGACATTCTTTCCGTGGCCATAGAACAGATGGAGATTTGCGAGGCTTTGATATTTTTGCTGCTCTACGGGATAACCCATTAGCTGCCGTCCAAAGAGATTGTGAGCGTCAAGGTATCTCTCCGCGAAAACCAGCCGTTGGATCTCGGGTAAGAACTTGAAACCGCCCTTTACTACGGTCGAATAAGGCCCGCCCGACCAATACGTTTCCTCGTTCAGTTGAATGCGTTCTTCTTGTATTCCGCCAAAGACCATCCCGCCCAAACGGCCGTTGCCGACGGGTATCGCCTCGTCCCACTTGGCTGCCGGATCTGCAAACCAAACCGTACTTGACGGGTCGAACGTACCTAGATCGATGGTCGCATTGCGAACAGTCACCTGTGCAGCAGCGACCTGGGCGCATACGACAGATAACAGTAATATTCGGCTAAAAATCATCATTTCCTAAAAGAGTGTAAATCGAACGGCGATCCCCGGGCACGCTGTCGGCCGACTGTCCAACTTGACTTTGAAACATGTCTGCCGAGCTTCTAGTTCTTATAAGCTATTACCGACAATTTATCAATCAAGGTGATACCATGAAAGAATCAGACGGATAGCATGAAAAGCGGTTATCGAAAAAGTTATCTAAGACTCGATGTTATCGTATGTTACAGATTTGGGGGTCCACAAAAGGGTAAACGGGCTAAAAGCAGACGTTTTTTAGGGTCAACGTCTGACTTTTGTTATCCTATGTTATCGTATGTTCCAGCGAGAACTAGGCCGTTAACCGAAGGGTTGTAAGTTCGAGTCTTACCTGCGGAGCCAATTTAATCAACAAGTTACGGGCACCATCCTGGTGTCCGTACCTAATTCCAGGAACTAATTCGAGCAATTTTCATCCCGCCAATGAAACGGGCGAAACAATTTCGCCGCGTCGCTTCTGATTAGTTTTTTCTAGTAGAATGATCCTTCTGTTGCAGAGCATTTCCAACCTTCTTGATGCCCTCGACCTCAAAACAAACCTGAAGGGTTGTACCGTCGAATCTTACTTGAGGACCAAAGATTTTATATTAGTTGACGGGTGCCAGATTGATGCGTCTGTCAGGATTTCTCTCTAAATTCTCACCGCCGGCTCTTGAGTTTTTTGATGACACAGAGTCTCCCGTTGAGTTGTGAACACAGAGAGGTCGTTACACGCGAAAGATTCCAAACTAAAATCCTGTAGGAGGTACTACGATCGTCAACGGCTTGTCAGCAGGCGTAGAGTCTCCTTATTCTATTACGTTCGAAAGTTCCGTAATTGCGCTGAGGTCAGGTTTGGGCTTCGCTGAATGATGCGATCACCCGCGGCTTTGTGGCGGGGGCCACGAATACAAGATACGGGTGAAATCAGATGGCTTTACGGGTGGACAATCAGGTGTAATCGGGTGATACTACGGGTGGGGTACATTGGATGTTGAAGATTGACACCTTACAGATAACGCCGGAATTGCTGGTGTTGATCACCGAAATAGATGAATTCAAAGGAGCGTGGCGCTCTCTTGGCAGCCTTGCTCCCGAACGCCTCCAGGCGTTGCGCCGTGTCGCCACTATTGAAAGCATAGGCTCATCAACCCGCATCGAGGGCAGCAAGCTGACCGACCGCGAGGTTGAGCGTTTGCTTGCCAACCTCGAAATCAAGAAGTTCGGAAGCCGCGACGAACAGGAAGTTGCGGGTTATGCCGGCGTCATGGAAACCGTCTTTGCCGCCTGGCAAGAGATTCCCATAAACGAAAACTATATCAAGCAGCTTCACCGTGACCTTCTGTTCAAAAGCGAGAAGGACGAGCGGCACCGTGGCGAATACAAAAAAATGTCTAACAGCGTTGTCGCCTTCGACGAAGACAGTAAGCAGATCGGCATTGTGTTCGAGACCGCAACACCGTTCGATACGCCGCGCCTTATGGCCGAACTTGTCGCCTGGCTTGCGGAAGCACGCGACTTGCGCCGATTGCATCCTCTGCTGATTGTCACCGTGTTCATTGTTGTGTTCCTGGAGATTCACCCATTCCAGGACGGCAACGGACGCTTGAGCCGTGTTCTTACCACGTTGCTCCTACTGCAATCAGGCTATGCCTATGTCCCGTATAGCTCTCTTGAAAGCGTTATCGAGCACAGCAAGGAAGGGTACTATCTGGCCTTGCGCCAGACGCAAGGTACCATTCGGACTGACGCTCCGAACTGGCAGCCCTGGTTAATGTTTTTCATGCGCGCCTTGCAGCAGCAAATGCGCCGCCTGGCCATAAAGGTAGAGCGCGAAAAGATTGTTATCGCCGACTTGCCGGAATTGGCCATCAGGATTCTGGACTATGCCCGCGATCAAGGCCGCGTGACCATGCGCGATATGGTACGCGCCACAGGTGCAAGCGGCAATACGCTCAAAGAGCATTTCCGCAGCCTGGTCGAGAAGAAGCTACTGGTGCGCCACGGAGCAGGGCGATCAACCTGGTAC
>JBBRPZ010000037.1:0-22902 GCA_038227175.1 Pyrinomonadales bacterium
AGCGGCTTTCCCACATTCCCACAGCCTGCGGCTGCTACATAAATTTATTAAGAAAAAAAGGAGAAAAAACCGTTTCCCTAACAACCAATCTTCCACCTTAAAAAAGTGCTTTTCCTGTCTAGACAATGGGGTTCACTTTAGAGGGCTTCGGCGGCGTAGTTGCGGAGGTGGGATTCTTCCGTCGAGATTCCGAGGTATTCGAAGCCTAGAAATGGTTTCGCCGGAGATAACGCTAAATGGTCAGTGGTAAGTGCTAAATGTTCGGAATTATTTACCGTTTGCCACTTACAGTTTTCCATTCGCCCTAGATTGAAAACGTGAACATCAGATGAAAGTGGAAAACTGAAAGTGGAAAGTGGAAAGTTTTCCGGATTACTTTCCGTTTTACACTTTCCATTTTCAACTGTTACGTAGTTCCCCTTGAGGTGCTTGATGTAGCGGATGTCGTGGGCGAAGGTGCTGCGGGCGATGGCGAAGACGGAGTCCGCACAAGCGGACAGTGAAGAGTGAATAGTGAAAAGTGAAGAGTTGCGGACGTTTGAATTGGCGGCGGCGGGTCTCGGAACTTTGACCTTATGCTCACAGCTCATCAGGACGAGGATTGATGTGCCGGTTTCGGCGGCGTAGAGTCGGAGCGAGCCTAGGCGGCGGGCGGTCGCGGCGGGGCCGCCTCGCGGGTCGAGGGCGGCGAGGTTGTCGATGATGATCACCTTTGCCGGTTCGTCGTCGAAGAGAAGTTCGAGCGAGTGGTGAAAGTATCGGAGGAAATCGCCATCAAACTCATCGGGAATGTCGAGTTCGCCAAAAGCGGCACGGCGGAGCTTTGACGAGAAACGGTATTTCACCGGCAGCTTGCCCGGGACCGGCGACGGACACGTGTAACGTTGTTTGAATTGGGCTTGCGATCGCTCCAGGTCGAGATACAAGACGTCGAGTGGAAAATGTAAAGTGGAAAATGGAAGGTTAGAAGAACCACTTTCCATTTTCCATTTTCCACTCTTCGTTCGTGCGATCGACTCCGCGATCTGGACGGCGAGGATGCTTTTGCCGATGCCGGGTTCGCCGGCGAGGATCGCGAGTTCGCCGGTTCGCCACATTGGGCCGAAGAGTTCGGCGGGCGGTGCGGCGGCCGGGCCGTGCATGAATTTATTGGCAGCCCGCGTCTCAAACAGGCTCTGGCGGCAAGACCTTACGGCATTACGTTTGCGATATTCCGCACGCGCCTTTTGATACGGGTCGTCAGGCTGCCAACCGGCGGGCAGATCGTAGCGATCGATGTCGCAGTCGGGGTCGTCGAGGTTTTTGTCGTCGTAATCCATGGGAACGAATGGTGCATTATATGTAACAGGAATTGCATAGCTTGTCAAGCGTTTAGTTTGTGAAACAAACAATAACGTAAATTCATATCATAAGTACAACTTTTGAAATTTCGCAGAAAAGGCTATAAACAACTTACGGTTCGGGAGCCTCACCGACCGACCCGGTTGCCGATTACGATCGAGAGCTATTTATTTCTCCCACCGCTTTTTACAATGGCTTAAGTAGCGCTTAAACTTGAAACGAGATAGGGAAGCTCGTTACAATAGTGAGGAAAGTCAAGCGACCCTAACCTCAGTATTTCCACTGAATGACACAAGTGATTAAAACTTCGTACATATATCGTTCATATTAAGCGCTATAGTGAGATACTACATGAATTTAGATTATCTATTTGTTGCAAATAAACATCTTGTATGTGGCAACAAACATCTTTACACGTAGCGCGGGTTATGTTAAATTCGCAAACACCTCAAGGGTATTTGGGTTAAACAGCACTATCTCAGGATTTCTGACGAAAAGACAAGCGGTTTCTAGTGGTCTGCTTTTTTGACAGCTACTTGACTTGAAATTATGTCCATACGCTTCGGGACATCGGGTTGGCGGGCGATCATTGCCGATAATTTTACGTTCGATAATGTCCGGCTCGTAACAGAAGCGATATGTAGTTATTTGAAAACTCAACGCACTGAATCCGGGCAGACGCTGATCGTCGGCCACGATTCGCGGTTCATGGGCGAGACGTT
This sequence comes from Pyrinomonadales bacterium, assembly GCA_038227175.1. Taxonomy (GTDB): domain Bacteria; phylum Acidobacteriota; class Blastocatellia; order Pyrinomonadales; family Pyrinomonadaceae; genus OLB17. Next base: position 2,064 of record JBBRPZ010000037.1, read on the forward strand.
TACTGGTGTCGCCGCCGAGATCGCGGCCATGAAAGGGTTTAAGGTGCTGCGATGTGCCGGGCCGACGCCAACTCCGACCATTTCGCACGCGATACGCTCAAATCGAGCCGCCGGCGGGATGAATTTTACGGCGTCGCACAATCCGCCTGAGTACCAGGGCATTAAGTTCTCGACTGCAGACGGGGCACCGGCGCTGCCTGAGGTAACGAGGCAGATCGAGGAAGGCATCGTTAGTAAGGTCTCAGCCGCCGATGCCGCCGGTGGCGAGATAAAAGATTTTGATCCGTGTCCGGCGTATCTGGACGATTTGAAAATTAAGATCCGATTCGACGTGATCGCGACGGCCAGCGGCCGATACGGATATGACCCTTTGTGGGGAACGGGTCGCGGATATTTGAATCAGGTCCTGACGGACCACGGCATTGAGGTTGAGACGCTGCACGATTGGCGGGACGTGACGTTCGGAGGCCAGCCGCCTGAGCCGGGTGAAGAACATATTGGCGATTTGAAGAAGTTGGTCGTTGAAAAAGGCCTTACGCTAGGCCTCGCAACGGATGGCGACGGTGACAGGTTTGGGGTAATTGACGCGAATGGCGAGTTCATTACGCCGAACCAACTGATCGCACTTTTGACCGATTACTTGCACGAATCACGCGGCTGGACTTTAGGGGTCGGACGGAGCGTGGCAACGTCGCATCAGGTCGACAGAGTTGCAAAAGCAAGAGGAATAAAACTTTACGAGACGCCGGTCGGTTTCAAGTTCCTCGGCGAATTGATAATAAAAGACGAGATAATCCTTGGCGGAGAGGAATCCGCCGGACTCTCAATACGCGGGCATTACCCCGAAAAAGACGGCATTCTGGCCTGTCTGTTAGCCGCTGAAGCGGTTGCCGCTAGGGGGATGAGTTTGACAGAGCAATTGGGTGAGCTGTTCAAAAGAGACGGCAAACTCGAATCGGGAAGAATAGGGGTTAAGTTAACGCTCGATGTTGCCGATAAGCTAAAGAATAAGCTGGCACGGGAGCCAACCGAGATTGGCGGACGACGAATTGAAAACATAAATCGCATGGATGGCGTGAAGTTTAATTTCAAGAACAACGCCTGGATGCTGATGCGACCGTCAGGCACCGAGCCGATGGTCAGGATATACGCAGAGAGCGAAAGCAAGCAGGATTTGGAGGACATACTTGAGCAAGGCCGCAAATATTTACTGGGATGATTCGCGAGGCTCTCTCGCCGCCGCGAAACGATCCGCCACGACTAAACCACGCCGAGCAAAATCGGCTGCGGCAACCCGCCGGACTGCTCCGTGGTGGCTGTCGTTCCTTATCGTGATCTCGATATTTGTAATGCTCGGTGTTTCGATCAATTTTCGTGCGTTTTCTGAAATGAAAGAAGAGGCGACGCAGAATACGCAGTTAGCCTCGCAGATACAGAATCTAATGGACGAGAACCTGGCTCTCCAGGAAGAGATCCATACGTTGAAGAGCGACCCAAATGTAATCCAGCGCGAAGCTAAGCGGATCGGGATCGGCCTTCGACAAGAAAAAGTTCCGGTGCCGGCGAATTGAACTTTCGCGGAGAAGTTCGTTCGCTGGGCACATTGCCCTACCCATTGAAAATCCGCCTTTTGCCTACATCTCCGCGTGGCCTACAGTAAAACCTATCTGATTATCAGGGTCTCAAGTTTCCCGAACTTGAGACCCACTTCTTTGCTCACAAAGACGTCACGCGAAACATATGTGGAATAACATATATGTCCCTCGCGACGGGCCAGAACACGCCAATTTCCATCCTTCCGTCATAGATTCATTTCTCCAGAATAAACGTGATTCTATGGAGAAATAGCTCTTGTAGACCGGGTACGAATGTTAAAGGAAGGAACAAGTTACTAACAAGCCTCGCCAATGGATGTTTAGAAATATTCCTGCCAATAGAGCCTAATGGCCGATGGACTTTAGCATGTACCCGCCAATTCATCGTGCGAATCAATTTTGTAAATTGGGAGTATGTCGTACCGTTTATCGTGTTACATTTCTCCCACGATTCCAAATTCGGTGATGATCGTTTATACCAATTGGCACTATCGCCGCGTTCTTTAAGGATCTCACAATAGGCTTTCATCAATGTTTTACCGCTAAATAGCCAATGAATACCGGGCGTCAATGTCACGGAGGCCAAATGGTGCTCGATGGGGTGAAAATAGCTTGGGAAAACCAAAAACATTTTGCCACCTTTTTTCAAAACGCGATGGCATTCACTCAAGGTTTTGCTAACGTCCTGAACATGTTCAAACACGTCAAATGTACAGATCGCATCGAACAATTCATCCTCAAAAGGCAGTGACTCTCCGACACTTTTTCTAAAGTCGGTATTAGCGTTGTGAAGCTCCCCGAACTGTTGAGCGGCTTCGATATACTCGTCTTTTACGTCAATGCCTGAAATTTGATGCAGCTCGTACCGCTCAAACCACGCTATACTTCGACCACCCGCCAGACAACCCAGATCTAAAGCGGTTTTCCCGCGTAAAAGCGGTTTCAACGAAAAGCCAAAGTAATTATCCCAGGGGTACTGAATCTCACCATTGTATTTGCTCTCCGAGGCTTTGAGCATTATGGATTTGCGTTTGGCTTCGTCACCGTCCAGAAAGGATTTGTGATTAAATACGTCGCTTAATTCTCCCACCTCTTCCTCAGAGAATTGGGGGAATCTCTCAAACATCCTCATCATTAATTTAGCTATCCGGACAGTGGTCATCACATTTACAAATTACATTTTTGAGTAGAATAACTTTGTTCGTCGATAATGATAAAAGAATAATTCTCTGATTTCATGAAAAGCTGCTATCACCCGTGATCGCTTAACTTTCGCCGGAACAAGACGGCCGGTATGGATTTGATCTCCGCAGTAGTCGGCACGAGCATAGATCTCAGGGAATGATTCATCTTTATTTTAAAGAGCGTGAACACCGCAAACGAAATACCAGCGTAACAAACCGCTGATACTATGGCGGCGCCGCGGGCTCCGTAAATGGGTACAACGGCTAGATTTACGGCAATATTCAGGGCCAGGGTGGTTAGCCAGGCTATCGGTAAAAACACAGGAATACCCGTGCCCATGAAATATTGCGAGATAACCAGCTGTACCCCCATAAGATAGACGCCCGGCAGCAGTATCCATAACTGGACAGGCAGATCGCTGAACCCAGGCCCATAGACCGCCGCGACCAAAAGAGCTCCCGGAACGCTTAACAAACACGCCGTAAAAAGTAGCAGCGACGTATTTCGCGCTACTCGACAGGTAAAGTCACCCCCCTCATCCTGCATCGCTGCGACATGCGCCTGCAAAAGGTGCGATATCACATGCGGAAGCATGAGGAGAAAAAGGGTACACTGCGTAGCTACCGCATAAACACCGGCCTCAGCCGCCCCGCGAAAGTAATTAATGATCAATAGGTCCAGCCGGTAAACCAGTAATGTAGATGCCCACAGCACAAAACCCTTTAGAGAATATCGCATCATCGGGACAATCAAACCGGCGTCCATTCTCCATTTAACCCCTACAAATCGAGCGGATGCGCTCCGAAAGAAGATTACCGCCGCAACGATGGTCATAACGATTGCAGCACCCGTATTTACTGATATTAGAAGCTGCACCCCTCCGCCTACGATCAAAAGGACGACAACCGCACTGATCATTACTATTGATTGGTTAGCGAGATCCACTAAAACAAAGGTCGTCATATCGCCCTTCGCAAGAAAGAGGTTTAGTACATATATAGTTATCACCTGGAAGGGGACGGATATCAGGCCGACAAATGCAGGTTCATAGGGGATTCCCGGGAGCAGTACGCGGACAAAAACCAAGACGAAGGATACACATAGACCGCCGCTCACCACAGCAAAAAGAGTCGAGTTTACGGCAATTGGTATTAGTTTCTCTGGCGAGCGCGCGACGAAATATGTGTTGGCAAAATACAGACCAAAACTGCTGAAATGGATCAGCACCTGCACGATCGTACTCAGTATGAGATATATGCCCAGACTTTCAGTCCCGAGCAGGCGCGCCACGAGGATGCCCGCGATCACACTATTGGCGGCCATCAACAAACGGGCGGCAAAGGTCAGTGCTACCCCGGATGAAAATCGTTGAGATTTTTCCAAGCTCAATACCTAAACTGCGTGGACTTCAGCGGTCGGTGCTGACTTACAGCCCAGCACAGCTAAACTCAAGCCCATCAATAGATAAAAGATCATTACCACCTCGGAATCGCCCCAGTTGTAATGGACGATACCGCCCGACAGAAAACCAATCGACCCGCCCAGGCTGCCCAGCAAGATGCCGCGTTCAAACCAGTCGAGGTCTTTTCGCCGGAAGCCCCGCCAGAGCATTCGCAAATAAAAATACATCCAGATGATCCAAACGATAAGAACCGGCACACCGCGTTCGAAGGCAAATTCGAGTGGCGTCGAATGCATATGGCCCATTGGCTGCCAGCCGTTGTCGAACATTTTCCAGTCCTGCCAATGTGTCTTTAACGAGTCCATGCCAATGCCAACCGCAAGATGCCTGGGATTCGAAATCAGTACGCCGAAGCCTTCGCGCCAGACCATCATTCGCCACGTAGTCGATCCGTCGCTCGTATCGACAAAGGCGACATTTCGTTTTTGCTGCAAATAATAGAGCCCGCCGGCCGCGACCGGTATCACGCACAAAATACAGATCAAAATGGTCTTGCGGCTCGTACCGACGAGAACCATGACCGCCGCCGAGATGAGAAACCCAGCCCACGAAGCACGCGTAACCGTCAGGAAAAGACCGGCACAAAATGCGGCCAAAATCACGGCTAGCACAATGCGGTTTCTTACGAAAAAACCGCCAGGCACGAGGATCAGCAGGCCCAATGCGAGCGACGCAATTAGCTGCGTAACCTCAGAATAAGTTGTGTAATGTCCGTAAAATCCCTCGGCGCGGACGTCACGCCCCCGCGACCATTCTGTTATGCCAAAGCGGCCCGCGTTGTCGGCGGCCTCAAGGATTGCAGACACAGGCATATCGAAATCGAAAAAAAGTTCGTAATGATAAACGTGAACTTTTGCGATCCCGTTTTCCGAAGCGGATGCTACGGCAGCCGCTAATTCGTCAGGCGAATTCACGCTTTTACCGTTCACCCTTTGAATCGTGTCGTTTTCCTGAACGCCCGCCTTGAGCAGTGGACTATTTGGCGCAAGATGTACGACCTTTAGGTTCTTTCCAATAGCGGTTTGTCCTACCGTATACACCGCCGTGAAAGCCGCCGACGCGAGCATTATCACGACTAACCGCCTGCCCCATTTAGCTTCGGTGATGCTGTCGGAGACCAAATAAACGATGGTCACGAGGGCGACGCCGACCATTTTTCGGAGCGACACCTGCGGCTCGTACGAAAAAAAAGACGATAGGAGCGTGAGCCCTACAAACGCCAGGGTCGCGATGCCGACGGCGTCCTTTCTGAGCGACGGCCTGACAAAAGCCGCCTTGATCAGCCAAAATAGCAGAGCAAACGACCACGCGATTTGCGTTGCCGCGATCGAAACAGGAGCCGAAAGGGCAAGGAGAAACAGCGACGCCTTGAGTGCCCAGTTGAGATATTTGATCAGGTCTGACGATTTTGGCATTGGAACGAAGTCTATCGGCTTTCAAAACCATAAGCTAAAACCGGGCGAATACCAAGACCGTTAGCCGCCCTTCGTACTTGCTTTCGCGAGGAAAAATGTGTCTAATAGTTGTTTGCTTGACGGAGCAAAATTTTAGCCGAAAGGAGGTGAGCAAATAAATGGCATATATTTCAGTTAACAATAACGAATCGATCGAGTCCGCGTTACGCAGATTCAAGAGAAAGGTTATCAGCGAAGAGATCATCAAAGATCTCAAAAAACACGCTCATTTCATCCCGCCCGGCCAAAAGGCAAAGCTCAAATCGGTCAACGCGCGTAAGCGAAACCGCAGGCGTTTTCGTCAACAGCGTCCGATGGGTGGCGGTACAGGCACCGGCCCCGGAGCATCACGTCCGCCGATGGGACAGAATAGATAGCACCGTGTGAAAAAGTTAAAAGGTGGAAAAGTGAAAAGGCGATATGCTCTTACACTTTTTCACTTTTTCACTTTTAAACATTTTTACTTTATAGATTGATGATGACAGAGCGCCCCAGAATCTTATTGACAAACGATGACGGCTATCACGCCGACGGCATTTTGGCATTGGAAGAGGGACTGCGTGAAATCGGCGACGTCTATGTCGTTGCTCCGCAAACTGAAATGAGCGGAGCTTCGCACAGCTTGACGCTGTCGCGTCCGTTACGTATCAGGCAGCTCGACGAGCGGCACTGGACCGTTGACGGCACGCCGACCGATTGCGTCACGCTGGCTCTAAATCAAATATTGTCGGCTGATACCCATCCGCACATTTGCTGTTCGGGCATCAATCATGGTGCAAATCTCGGCGATGACGCGACATATTCGGGCACTATTGCCGGTGCTCTCGAAGCAACGATTCTCGGCGTTCCCGGACTTGCATTCAGCCTGGCCGCTTATCGCGATCAAGATTTCACCGAATCGGTCCGGATCGCCAGACAGATAACCGCAAAAGCTCTCGCCGAAGGCATTCCTGAAGGCACGCTGCTCAATGTCAATGTTCCAAAAGGCATCGCTAAAGGTATCCGCATTACAAAACAAGGTTTCAAGGACGCTCGGCCCGTCATTAGCGAACATATCGATCCGCGCGGCAAGCTTTACTACTGGATCGGCGAGCTGCGCGAGGGTTTTCATGCCGAAGGCGGAACGGATTTTGAGGCGATCGACGAAGGCTACGTCTCCGTCACGCCAATGCGCAGCGATCTGACCAACCATCGGGCACTGGAAGCATTGCAAAGCTGGAATACATGAACGCCACCGCTATCACTGACGAGATGACGATGCAGAGGCTGCGAATGGCCGAACGGCTTCGCGACCATTATAAGATCGTGGACGAGCGTGTACTCGAAGCAATGGCCAGGATCCCAAGACACTTGTTTGTCCCGGAAGCGATCAAATCACAGGCTTATAACGACAATGCCCTTCCGATCTCACGGGGACAAACGATATCCCAGCCTTTTATCGTCGCCCGAATGACTGAACTGCTTGAATTGACCGGCCAGGAAAAGGTGCTCGAGATCGGAGCGGGTTCGGGTTATCAAACGGCTGTTTTAGCGTCGCTCGCTCGCAAGGTTTTTGCTGTCGAACGGCTCGCGGACTTTGCGAACGAGGCCAACCAACGCCTGCAAACTCTCGGTATTCGAAATGTTACGCTGAAGGCGGCGGATGGCACCTTTGGATGGGACGCTTACATGCCGTACGACGCGATATTGGTCGCGGCAGGCGGCCCCGAAATTCCGGAGCCGCTTGTCGCCCAACTCAAGATCGGCGGCAAACTCGTGATCCCGATCGGCGACGAGCAACGATCGCAGATGCTCATTCGCGTGACGCGGACCGAGGGCGGCGTGGTCCGAGAGAATTTCGGCCCATGCGCATTTGTACCGCTGATTGGCCAACACGGGTGGTAAAACAGCTTTTTTGGAATACCTGAAAACTGATAACTCAGAATTAGTTATCAGTTTTCAGTTATTCCGAAGTAATTTTATTTTTTTAATGGAATCGCTAATGGACTTTCTATATCACGTCAAAGACATACTCGATCCGAGTAAGCTCATTAATTACTTGCTTGATCTGCTCGGCGTGTATGTATATTTGGGTCTGTGGTTTGTGATTTTCGCCGAGACCGGTCTGGCTGTCGGTTTTTTTCTGCCGGGCGATTCGATGTTAGTAGTTGCCGGATTATTTGCCGCTGCCGGTAAGTTGAATGTCGCTCTTGTCATGCTGGCTTTTTTTCTGGGCTCGGTTTTGGGTGACAGCACCGGATACTGGACTGGCAGGGTGATGGGTAAAACTCTTTTCAACCGCGAATCGTCCTGGATCTTCAAACCGAGCCGAGTAGAAAAAGCAAAAGGTTTTTTTGAGAGATATGGCGTAAAAACAGTGATCCTGGCAAGATTTATCCCTGTCGTGCGCACATTTGCACCGCTTGTGGTTGGAGCCACCGGAATGCCGTATTCGCGGTTTTTATCATTTAGCATCATTGGCGGCTTGTTATGGATACCGAGCATGGTCTTGGCCGGTTATTTCCTTGGCGGCGTGATCGAACGTGCTCTCAACATTAAACTCGAAGATCATATCGAAAAAGTGGTGATCGTAGTCGTGTTCCTGTCGCTGCTGCCACCCCTGATCGAGTTCGCGAAACATCGCTTCGGCAAGAAGGCGTCCGAAGACAGAAACGAAGTTTGACACCCGGCGGGCGGTAACATACACTCAATATTTCGAGTTAGCGGGGCGTAGCGCAGTCTGGTAGCGCGCACGGTTCGGGACCGTGAGGTCGGAGGTTCGAATCCTCTCGCCCCGACCATTTAAAAAGAACGGCTTCTTACGAAGCCGTTTTTCGTTATAGGTTTTCGGTTTTGGCTCTAATTCCCAAAGCACGTTGACGATCACCCACCCGTTGAATTTTGCGATGTGGAGGTAATCGGTCCAATCGGAGGCAACGATCTTCACGCTCGCGGATCGACATCTCCCTCATTGTCCTGCTTTCGCGGCGGTCCCTTCCGCTACGATGGGCAGGATGTATTTGGGAATGAGATCGCCTGTAGAGTATACCCAACCCCCGCTGGCGAAATTTCCGTTAAAGACGGAGTAGACGAGATCGAGCTCCGGAATCACCACCACGACCTGGCCACCGGCGCCATAAGCCGCGAATGAGTGGAGAGTACGGCCCTTGTAAGGGAAGTCCTGGACGATGGTGAGAGCGTGGTCGTCATTCTCCGCGAGATGGTCGCCCCACCACAGATAGCCATATTTCCGGTTCCCCAAATTGCTCCCCAGATTGATGTTCGGCATGGAGACGAGGGCGACGAAGTCGCGGCTCAGCAGCCTGCGTCCGCCCCACGTTCCGCCGTTGAGCATGAGCTGACCGAATTTGATAAAGTCGCGCGGCAGCAATTGCATACCGCCGCCGCCATAAGGATGCCTGGCGCGATCCAGCCCATCCATAATGGGTGATCTTCATCGGCTCTCCGATCAGGCGGTCGAACGTGTACATCGGGTCTTCGCCGGTCGTACGTCCCACCATGCCGAGGGCGAGGTTCGGATTCCCGCTGCAATAAACGGCCTTCTCGCCCGGCTTGCTGTCGAGCGGCACCTTCATGAAGAAGCGGTAAAAATCAGGCTCCTCGGTCTGATTCCACATGCCGCTTTCATTGCCCGGCGCCTTGTCATTGTCATCGTCGCAGAAGATGCCGGAGGACATGGTCAGCAGATTCTGGAGCGTCATGGCCCGCTTGGCCGGTTCGAGATCCAGCGGGGAAGTGCCTCCGTTCATGACCTGATAGACGGGCGACGAAAACCGGAGCGGCGCCCCGGCCTGCATCGCCGCCCCCACGATCGTCGCAGTGACGCTCTTGGATGCCTAACGCGTGGTATGCGGCGTCTCGCGATCGTAGCCGTGAAAATATTCCTCAAGTACCAGCTTGCCGTGCCGCGCGATCAGGAGGCTGTGGATCTGGGGCGTATTGATCTTGTCCTCCGGCGTATCGATGACCATCTGCATGACCTTTTCCATGCCCGCGCGGTCGATGCCCACGTCCTCCAGGCTTCCCGTCGGCCAGCCGTCGTCGAGGGTAGGCGGGGGAGTGTAGGAATAGGGGCCGGGGTTCTTGCCCCGACGATAGAAATTGCTCTCGACACCCTCGCGCCTGAAATCGTAGCTTCCGCCGCGATCGGGGAAGGTGAACGTGAACACCTGGTTGTCCGGATCGTAAGGGCCGCTCAACAGAATGCTATCCTCCTTCTGGCCCCGCCGCTTGCCGATCAGCTTCACGACATCGCCTTCGCGGGTCAGCCGAAGCTGGGAGCCGAGTCTGGCGCCAACGTCGCGCTCCACGTTCCGCAGCAGCACATTCAGCGAACCGTCCGGCCCCTTCTCGGCCCTCAGATAGAAAGTGAATTCGTCCAGCAACGGCTCGACGATGCCCCGCCAGCGGTTGCGCCCGTCCTGCTTGAGAATTACCCGCGAGGCAGTTTCGCCAAAATTGACCACCGTTGCGGGCTGGATCCAATGGCCGAGAATGCCGCCTTTACCCTGGAATTTGCCCCGGAACGTACCCTGACCGCCCGGCAGGTCGAAGACAAGCTCGCCCCTTTCCATCCTGACCGGCACGATCCGGCCAGCCATGTCAGCGCTATACGTCGCCCCCGTCTGCTGAATGATCAGCGTACCCCGCGCGTCCGGGCCGAAACTCTTTTTCGCTTTCCACAGACCTACCAATTCATCCACCGATCCTGTAGGGACCGTCCCGGGAAACCTGTGAAACCACGATGGGCTGACTGGAAACAAAGAGCAGGAGCGCGACCAGTAGTAATCCTCTAAATATTACCAAAGTCATTGTTACGCTGTTCAATTTGTATCGCATACGTCCCTCATAATATTCTCTGGCCGCTTACTTCTGCGGCTTCAGTTCCCACAATACATTGACTATCACCCAGCGCCCGTTGAATTTTGCGATGTGCAGGTAGTCGATCCAATCGGATGCGACAACCTTTACGCTCGCCGCATTGGCGAATACGTCCAGTATCGTTACATCTTTTTGCTGCCTCTCTTTCGGCGTGTTTTTTCCTCCGCCGTGTTTCACGCCCTGGACCAGTCCCATGGCGCTCATTTGCTGGAGTTGGCTTTGTCCTTTGTCATTTGTGCGGACGATTCGTTTCGCGAGGTCTGGATGCAGGGCACGCTCCATCCGTTCCGGATTTCCCTCGTACCAGCCTTCGATATAGTCGAGAGCTGTTGCTGTGATCGCAGTCTTATCGGCATCGGAAACAGTCGATTGGGCGTTGATGGTCGAAGCTCCGCCGATCAGGGCAATGGCTAGAAACAGAATTGCTTTTTTCATTTTAATAACTCCTTTATTTATTTAATGTTCTCTTAAAAAAATCGGCCGTTCGCTGCCACGACAATTCGGCAGCGACAGCGTTATACGATTTTCGCGTGTAAGCAAAAAATCCGTGCGGTGCTTCGTATGTAAAGATCTCGACCGGCGTTCGCTGTTTGCGCAGAGTATCCTCGAATGCTTTAAGTTGATCTGGCGGAATTTCGTCATCTTTCAACGCGTAATGTCCCTGAACCGGCACCTTGATCTTTGCCAAAACATCGAGCGGGTCGGATTTGCGGTTGGCAAAGGGCGGCGTTCGTAGGTTTCCATAAAACGGGATGACTGCATCTATTTGCTTTGAATGCGCCGCAAACATCAAAGCGCAGCGGCCGCCGAAGCAAAATCCAGTTATTCCGACCCGTTTCGAATTGGCGAATTTTTGTGTTTTCAGATAGTCGATTGACGCTTGCAGGTACTGAAAGATACGCTCGTCGGTTATCTGCTCGAGAAATACTTTTCGCTTCTCATCTGCCGTCATCGAGTCTTTTTGCAGCGAAAAGATATTTGGTGCGATACCGACAAACCCATTCTGGGCAAACATTGCAGTCATATTTTGAATATATTCTTCGCTGATCGCGTTCCCCGTAATAACGATCACTATCGGGTAACGACCTTTTGCCCGTGGACGCGAAAGATAGGCGTCGATCATGCCGTCACCGCTTTTGAATTCCACCTTGCCGTGGATGACTGCTTCGTCGTCCAGTGCTCGTCGGATTTTCGGCGGTTCGGTTTGCTGGGCGGAAACCTCGCAGTTCAAAAGACAAAATCCGGCTACGGCGGAGGCTTTCACAATAAAGTCTCGTCGCGTGATGTCAATGTTGGTTATTTCTGAAAAGTTAGACATGCTCGGCTCTGAATAGGTAGTTATAACAGAGCTAAGTCTAAGCAGCACCCAATTATGTGATGAACGTACGGATTTTAGTGAAATGCGGTCGCTGAGCGGTCGAACAGGCCTAAGGCTACACGATTATTTCGAGGTTTTTACGATAGCGACGCGTAGAGTTGAGAATGCGGCCGTTTTTTAAGACGATCTCAAACTCGGCGTTTAGGGTTGGCTGAAGTTCCCGAATCCGGTCGATATTCACGATTGCAGAACGGCGGATGCGAACAAACCGTTTGGGATCAAGCTTACTCTCCATCGCGGACATTGTGTCACGAAAGATGTGGCGGCGTTCGGGCGTGTGGAGAAAAACGTAGTTGCCGTACGACTCGATCCAATCGATATTGTCGGTGTCAACCAACGCGATACGGCCATTTTCTTTGACCGGTATTCGCCGAAGAAACGACGTTTCGCGACCATTCGGCGTGAGTACGGCTAATTGTGAACCAGGATTAGTCCTTTCAACCAATTCGGCACGCTGCTCACTCGGCGTTACTCGAAACAACCGGTCGTAGGCGGTTGCGACCGAGACAATCACGAAATATACCAGAAAGCTCGATTGAAATTCCTTTACGACAATGAATTTGTAAAATTCCCAGTACCCGCGCTCGGACTTGCCAAAAAGGGTTCCGGCGATGACGACGTAAATACCGAGCTGCACGAGAGAAAAAAGGGCGGCGGCCGAAATATGACCGAGCAAAAATTTTGACCAGCCAAGCCGTCCGAGTGAAAACCGGCGGACAAATCGCAGGACAGGCACAGTTAATATCGCCCACGAATACCCGCAAAGAAGCCATCCCACGATGTAGCCTGACAAACTCGCGCCTTTTCCTACATAGACATCGCGGACGTAATTCTGCGTCCCGAAAAACAAGCCAAACGCCGTCCACGCCGACAAAACTATCACCGGGAAAAGTAGCCTATTCTTTTCTATCCTTGTTTGCTCGAGCATGTGCGTGCCCTCGACAATAAATCTCTATCCGATAATATTATATCCCTATCCGATCTGATACGTCGTAACGCTAGTAGGAATTTTGAAACAGCGGACCTAAGGCTCTGAATCAGGACTTTCGCAATCCTATGTATCTCGCCTCAAATGGAAAAAGGTATAATCGAAGACAAGGTCTAATCGAAGTGACTTATGACCCACGCACCTCGAAGAATTCTCATAGCTGTATCAATCCCATTCATTTTCCTGTTGTCGATATTAGCGGTCACCGATTCTGGCGAAGTGCTCTCGACAATCAAATCTACAAATCCCTCACCTTCACCTGAAAAACGAATTACCCGATTGGACGTGGAGATCAAAACTCGGGACGAAAACAACGCAACGATCGGCTCTCTCCAACTCGTTCCCGGTTCCAATCACGTATTGTTGGATCTGGGTTTCAAAGCCTGGGATCTTAGTGCCTTGCCGACCACGTCCGGAACTAGGCCGTTCCACAAAAAAGGGGCAGTGGACAGATGGGAACAGCTGCCGCTGCCGGAAGGAGAAACGATTACAACTGATGATCTTTTCGAGTTTCGGCTTGAAAAGAAAGGTTTAGGAGGTTTCACTCACACGGAAGACGGATTTAACGGTGGCTGGAAACCCGAGAGTGTGACCCTGTTCGTAAATGGGCAGCCCTTCGGCGAAACGTTACTTGTTTTACCTTCCGGTCAAAAACTGGATAAAAATCGTCCCGCTTGGCGTCATCTCTTTAGGACAATTTCCGCGGAGGAACGGTTTCTTCTCGGACTTAGAGTTGAACCTGCTCAAGATGGCTCGAATTGGTTTGTTCAACTAATAGCCGGTCTAACGACGGAATTCAAAAAACTTCACCTCTCGGGATGGCAAAATGGCCCCTTGGAACAATATCGTGCCGATGATCAATTCACATCTGACGGAGATGTGAAAGACGATCCCCCAATCGAGCACGTGAGTGTCAAAGGCGTGCTTTATAATCCTCCCAGGTCGGGAACGGATGGATATGTGACCCTCGATCTCAGGCTGCAAACCATTACTATCCTCCACGCTGACGGTACAAAAATGGCATATTCAGTCGATACTGAGGGCGGTATTCCTCATCGCGCTCATCGCCGCTACATTCGTGTCGAGTACAAATGGAGAAAAAAGGGTCAGCCCAATGACCGGCGTTACCGGACTGAGAGATGGTCGGTCGGCGACCGATTTTACGCCGAGGGGAAAATTCGGTGGGACACCGACCGGAACGGATTCTACGAAGTACACCCTGACTTCGGCGAGGTCTTTTTGCGACGGTTTAATGCTTCTTCCTCAAAATGATCAGCTTTTCGAATCAATCTGGTACGTCGCAACGCTGGTCGGAGTTTCGAAACAGCGGACCTTGTAAACTTGGACACGGTCGTCGCCGATCCGTCCGTTTACGTATTCGAGAAAATACCGGGCGAGGTTTTCAGCCGAAGGGTTGAGTTCCTCATCGAACGGCGGCAGTTCGTTAATATTGCGGTGGTCGAGGTATTTGACAATCTCGTCCGCCGCCGTTTTGATCTCGCCGAAATCGATCAGTAGCCCGATGTTGTTCAATTCCTCGCCGCGAGCGTAGATCTCGATCTTGTAATTGTGCCCGTGCAGGTTCTCGCACTTCCCTTTGTACCCGCGCAATTGGTGTGCGGAAGAGAAATTGCGTTCGATCATTACTTCGTAAAATGAGGCCATTTATTATCCCAAGCACCAAAGGTGCGACGTAATTTAGCTTGGGGCAACGCCCCACGAATATGACAACAAGACCATTCGAGCCGCATCGCGGCGGCGTAAAATGTGCGGTAATATTGACCTCACCGTTTTAATTCGGTTACTTCGCCGCTTTGCGGCTCAAACATCAACCGTCACGATTCCAGGGACGGTGTCCCGGGCTGAATTACCACCGCACCGTTGGTGCTCTAAAATAATATTCGCTAATCCCAGACATATTTCTCATCATATTCTATCCCATGCTTGTTCAAAAATTCGCGAAACTCATCCTTAAACGAGCTTTTCCTATGATGCTCCTTTTGATTGGCAATATATTGGGTCACCGTCTCTACCGCTGATGCGCTTACAGAAAACACCCCATATCCGGTCTGCCATTGGAACTCCCGGTATTTATCGCCTTTCGTTTTTATCCACTTCGAGCTGCGTTTCTTAACCATTTCGACAAGATGTGCAACAGTGCAGGTTCTCGATAGATTCAGAAGAACATGCACGTGATCTTCGCCACCACCAATAATTTTCGCCGGTGAGGAGCATTCATCGTAAAGAATTTTTGCCGTGTACGCGTATAATTCAGGCTGGATCGTTGCGTCGAGGAATGGCTCGTGGTTTTTAGTTGAAAATACTAGATGGATGTAGATCTGGGATAGAGATTGAGGCATATGTTTAGTTTAATATCGTATCAAGGAGTCAACCAGCACAGTGTTCATCCTCGCACCAACGGTGCAAAGTAATCTAGCGTGGGGCAACGCCCCAAGAACATCAAAACAAAACCGTCACAGCCGCAACGCGGCGTGGTAATTGCGCCTAGTCCACCCGTATCCCATACGTCGCCGCGTTGCGGCTCAAATACGACGTTCGTTTTCCTGCGGCGTTGCCGCAGGCTAAATTACCGTCGCACCGTTGGTGCTACTCGAATATTTCCGCCACATCCTTTAGTTCGCCCGTAATTCGCATTCTCGGAAG
This sequence comes from Pyrinomonadales bacterium, assembly GCA_038227175.1. Classification (GTDB taxonomy): domain Bacteria; phylum Acidobacteriota; class Blastocatellia; order Pyrinomonadales; family Pyrinomonadaceae; genus OLB17. Next base: position 17,671 of record JBBRPZ010000037.1, read on the forward strand.
ACTGTTGAGAAAGTCGCGGCCGTAACCCTTGGTGCGGAGTCTCGGATCTAGAATCGCGATCACGCCCCGGTCAGTTCGGCTGCGGATGAGGCGGCCGATTCCCTGTTTTAGCGAGATGACGGCTTGCGGAACGCTGTAATCGAAGAACGATCTGCCGCCGTTCTCGTCAATGAATTTAGAACGTGCGGCGACGATCGGGTCGGATGGCACGGCAAATGGCAGTTTGTCGATGATGACGCACGAAAGCTGGTCGCCACGAACATCGACGCCCTGCCAAAAACTGGATGTCGCAAAAAGCACTGCGTTCGACGTTTCACGAAATTTTTCGAGCAGGCCGGCCTTAGACATCGACCCCTGTAGAAAGCACGGGTAGCCGATGCGTGAAGAAACCAGTTCAAAAAGGGCCGCCATCGATTGGTTACTTGTGCACAGTACAAACGCGTGACCGCGCGTGACCTGCAAAATTTTGACTATCTCGGCAGCGGCCATTTGGGAAAATTCCGGCGCGCGCGGGTCGGGCATCGCCTTTGGCAGATAGAGGATCGATTGCTTTTCGTAATCGAACGACGACGGAGCAACGAGCGTATTCGTCTGACCGGCCTTGAGGCCGAGGCGGTCACGGATAAAATTGAAACTGCCGTTCGTCGAGAGCGTCGCCGAGGTCAGGATGCAGGTCTGGACCTTATCGAACAGCTTTTCCTGCAACAGCGCCGAGACATCGACCGGCGACGCCTGCAAAAAAAAGCCGCGGCCGCGGCGTTCAAGCCAATAGACGAAATTACGATCGGCTTGCTCGACAATGAATTTAAGATCGGAGCGCGTTTGCTTGATCCTTCGGACGACACTATCCGCCTCGGCTATTTTTTCGCTAAAAACATCGATCTCGGTTACAAGGCGGCTGAGTGCCTCGTCCAATGCGTGATACGCCTCACCCAACTGCGTCAGATCATCGTCACCATCCGCTCCACGATTGGCAAAAGCGTCGGCGAGCAGCGGAAACCGGCCTTCGGCGTCTCGGGCCTGTTTGAACCGCACCCAGAATTGCTCCGCCAGTCCACTAACACGCGTAGACGATCTCATTATTCCGCTCACCGCTATAGCGTCGGCTATGGGCAAGAGATTGGCGTCGCGCATCATCTCGTCGAGCTGAAAATTGGAGACCTGAAATCCGAAATAGTCGGCGGCAATGTCCTCGATCAAATGGGCCTCGTCAAAAATGACCGCGCCGTAATCCGGAATGACCTTGCCAAACGCATTGCCGCGAACATTTAGATCGGCAAAAAAGAGGTGGTGATTGACGATTACTATATCGGCTGTCTCGGCTCCGGCCCGCATGCGAGTAATAAAACACGGTTCAAAATCGGGGCATTTTTGGCCAATACAAGTTTCGCTCTTGGCGTTTATGCGGTTCCAGAATGGGAGATTTTCGGGCAGATATGTTAGCTCTGCACGGTCGCCGGTTTTGGTCCCGCGAACCCATTCGCTAACCTCGTTAAAATGATCGACTTCGTTGAGACCGTCCAGGATTGGCTGGTGGTCGGATTTGTAAATTCGGTAAAGACAGGCGTAATTCGACCGGCCCTTCATGTACGCGGCCGAAAACTTTTTCGGCAAGATCTTTTGCAAAAGTGGGATATCCTTTCCCATCAACTGCTCCTGCAGATTTTTTGTGCCGGTCGAAATGATGATGCGTTTCTTGGTTTTAATAGATTCGGCTATCGCGGGGATGAGATACGCGAGGGTCTTGCCGGTCCCGGTCGGGGCTTCGACAATGAGATGCTTTTTTTCGCTGAAAGTACGGGCGATCGCCTCCGCCATCTGGATCTGACCCTCGCGGTACTCGTACCCCTCATGAAATTGCGCAACCAGACCATCCTCGCCAAAGACCTTTTGGATCAGATCGTCCTCGACCTTTACTTGCTGATCGGCTCCCATTTTTATTGACTTAGAGCGGCCTATTTGTGACAATCGAACCTTGCCCAAAACCGGTTCTCGTTAGACGTTCTCGACGCTATCTATTGATCGCACTGCATCTATCTTAATGTTTTTGAACATCTAACTCTAACGCTAACTTTTTTTGTTATTCGCTGCTATTCAATACGTATGCGACCCGGTGGCTTGAGGATTTAATGAAGTTTGCTCGTTTTTGCCTGAGATCGCGTCACCGCGTAGTTTGCACGATTTTCTTTGTGGGCATTGTCGCCGCATGGTTTACACTTCCTTCTCAGCCACATTCGAAAGCCGCTAATGGTCTCGTCCAACGGACGGAAAGCCGCGAAATTGACCTGCCAAACTACGACATCCGCTCCGACAAAACCGCTTTCGGTAAGATCGTCGCCTTTCGTGCGGCGTCGAGCAAGAATGTCGGCGATGTGGCCGATCTTCGAGCCACGTTTGTCCGCGGCGAAACCTCTTTGAAAAGCCGAATCCCGGCATTGAAGGTCGAATACAATGACGACCTCCGCATTCCCGAGGTGATCGCGGCGGAAGTAAAACTCGGAAAAGCGTTCCTCACCGGGAAATCCTCGATTAAGCACCCGTCAATCCTCACCAATTTTCTCCAACAGAACGGCCAATTGATCGGGGCAAAAATCGGGCAGGTCAGCCAGCTCAAAGTTGCCGCCGATTACACAAATCCGGATGGCAACCTATCGTTTGTCGAATTGGATCAGGAGATCAATGGCATCCCCGTGTTTCGCGGCGAGATTAAGGCAGGTTTTAGCAAGGATGGCGAGTTGATCCGTGTTATCAATAATTTCGCTCCGGGGCTCGATTACAGATCGCTTTCGACGGATTTTGGTGACCCGCTTTCGGCAGTAAATGCGGCGGCCCGGTCTATCAACAATGATGGGTCAAAGATCGATCAGAAAGAGAACATCAAGGCCTCAACAGATCTAAAAACCGTGTTCGGCACCGGAGACTCGGCAACAACGGCGGAGAAAATGTACTTCCCTGTAGAACCGAGTGTTGCCATTCCAGCATGGCGCGTGCTGATCTGGCAGCCGGTCAACGCATATTACGTCATTGTCGACGCAGAAACAGGCACGCTGCTCTGGCGTAAAAACCTTACCGAAGACCAAACCCAGGGTTATATTTACAGCGTTTACGCAAACCCAAACGCGATGATCAACGTCGCCCGCAATCCTTTCGCTTTGTCGCCGGGTCCGCTGTCGCCCAATGGTCTTCAGGGCGCCGCGATTCAACGAACGGCTGTCTTCCGACGGGGCTATGAGGCTCCTTACACATTCAACACCCTCGGATGGATCACCGACGGCGGTAATGTTACTGACGGCAACGCTGTACAGGCAGGCTTGGATCGCGATGGAAATGACGGCATCGACACTGGCAGCGAGGCGATCACCTTTAACCACGATTTTACGTTTTCATATAACCCGCTTGATCCAAATACGAACACGGGCGACAACCCGGTTCCGCAGCTTCAGGTCTATCCGGGGAGTGAATATCAGAAGGGAACGGAAACGCAACTTTTCTACATATGCAACCTATTTCATGATGAGACATATCGGTTGGGCTTTACCGAAGCCGCGAGAAATTTTCAGGCAAACAACTTCGGCCGAGGCGGCGTCGAAGGTGACCGTGTACGAGCCGAGGGCCAGGACTACTCCGGGGATAATAACGCCAATTTCACTTCGGGAGCCGATGGCGTGAGGGGTCGAATGCAGATGTATCTTTTCACCGGGACAAATCCGAACATAGACGGCAGTCTAGACGCCGACGTCGTCGTCCACGAACATACCCATGGCCTGTCAAATCGGCTTCACGGCAACGGTTCCGGTCTCACCAACGACATGGCGCGAGCGATGGGCGAAGGGTGGTCCGACTTTTACGCGCTGTCCCTGCTGTCGCAGCCAAGCGATCCTGTTAACGGCGTCTACGCGACCGCGACGTATGCCACCTACAAGTGGTTTCAGTCGGCGGGGTTCGTAAATAACAATTACTACGGCATCCGGCGGTTTCCGTACGCCGTTAAGACGGCAACCGGCGGGCCGTCAAATCTGCCGTTTAACCCGCTTACATTTCAGGACATTGACCAGACCAAGCTTGATCTTACCGATGGAGCCTATCCGAGAGGTCCGATCGGCAATTCGACCGGAGACGAGGTACATAACGCCGGCGAGATCTGGTGCAGCGCGCTGTGGGAAATACGGGCAAAAATGGTGACACGTCTCGGCTGGAGCGTCGGCAACCGCAAAGCCTTACAATTAGTTACCGACGGGATGAAGCTCGCACCGCTCTCGCCGACATTCCTGCAGGAACGCGATGCGATCATTGCCGCCGGTCTCGCAAGCGATCCGGCCGGAGACGTGGCGGACATCTGGGACGGCTTTGCGGCACGCGGATTGGGCGTGAGCGCGAGCATCCAGAATGTCGGCGGCAATTCAATCGGCGGTACGGGCACGGCACGCGTGACCGAGGCCTTTGACCTACCAAATCTGACCCTTTCGCCCGGCGTCGGCATTAACGACTCAAGCGGCAACGGCAACTCCTTTGCCGATCCCGGCGAGGCATTGAAACTTACGGTTGTCCTGACTAACCAAACGGGCCGCACCGCGACGACTGTCACGCTGCAGGTTGTCGGCGGCGGTTCGGTCAATTCGTTGTCGCTCGACAGCGGCAACGGCTTTTCCTTGCTAACGGTCAATTACACCGTGCCGGCGGATGCCGCCTGCGGCAGCGTTTTGACGCTTATATTCAACGTCAATAGCAGCCTCGGGCCAGTCAGTTTTACCCGAACAATCGCGGTCGGAACACCTGTGACGACCTTCTCACAGAATTTTGACGCAGTAACACCTCCGGCTGCTCCTTCGGGTTGGACGATCACGTCGAGCTACGCCCCGATGACGTTTGTTTCAACCTCGACGACCCCGGACAGCAGTCCGGTTTCGATGTTTGCCGCCGACCTGCCAAATTGCACGACCGGCTGCCCGACAACGGATGGCGGATCAACCGAGCTCACTTCGCCCACGATAGCCGTAACGGCAACAGCAGCGACCGTCACGTTCCGCCATAAATTCAACACCGAAAGCGGCTGGGACGGCGGCGTTTTGGAGATTAGCATTGCGGGCGGAGAGTTTCAGGACATAATCGCCGCAGGCGGGACGTTCCTGCAAAACGGCTATACGAGGCAAATCGGCGTCAGCATGCCCAACCCACTCGGTGGACGCGACGGTTGGACGGGCGATTCCGGCGGCTACATTACGACAGTCGTGC
>JBBRPZ010000038.1:0-22128 GCA_038227175.1 Pyrinomonadales bacterium
CGGCTTTCCCACATTCCCACAGCCTGCGGCTGCTACATAAATTTATTAAGAAAAAAAGGAGAAAAAACCGTTTCCCTAACAACCAATCTTCCACCTTAAAAAAGTGCTTTTCCTGTCTAGACAATGGGGTTCACTTTAAACCGCTATTGACAGAATTTGTTAGCTTGTTATGATTAAGAGGCATAAGATCGTTCTTACCCAAGGAAACAAATACACAAAACTATCCGCGACCAATTAACCCGTTTCACATCTTCGCGGATAGGACGGGTTTTTTGTTTTATGCGATTTTGACAGTTCTATGCAGCTTTTTAGGCCTGAAATCTTGTCAAGTGCCAGTAGCGTCTAATAAGTAAAATTCAGTTAAACCTCGTAGTTAGCGTTTGCCGAGGATAAATAGCAAATACTACAACATTCTGTGAATCGTTCTCTCTGCCTTGCTGGTGAAACCTAAAGGTACGCTTGCTTGATATTGCCTGACAATATGAATCAGCTATCCCCAGCAGCGTAGAACGAATGATACCGCCCCATGGAATGAAACAGGCTGAACAGAGCACCTGAGATTAACTGATAGATAAATTAATTTCCTCTGAATAGCAGAGTGAAGGGCGGTCTGTAGCTAACGGCAGATTAAATACGCTAATAAAACCCTAATTGAATTACTTTCACTCCGACTCGAAATGCGGGAAGTTCAAATATTTCTCAGTAATCAGAGGATCAGGCTCCAAGAAAAACACCTTACGCTGCAAACGCTGTTACCGACATCAGATCAACGTCTGTTTCTGCGGGTATGAGTGGGGATTCCACAACGGAGACAGCCGCTCATTAAATCCACCGACCCGATATCCTAAACGAGACCCATTTAGTTGACGTACCCCCCAACGTAAGTTGGGACTTCCATTTTTCCTCCTCAGCCTAGAAGTCTTTGTGCTGGGGGGTATGTCATCTACAAATTTCAAAAAGACACAAATAAAAGAAGATTTAGGCGAGCGATCCGTTCGCGGTGCGTTTGAATCTTGGGGATCAAAGGTGATATCCGCTCGAAACAGACTCCGTTTAGAGTTTTCCGGCATTGCGTCAGTAGAACCCGACGAAGAACCTTTCGACATCGCATACAAACTCAAGTTCGACGAAAGAGAAAAAGAGACGGGCGATGGATATCTATACATTCTAAACCCTGCAAGATCTACCGCTTCAATTCTTCCCATCTGTTTTAACGATCCGAATGACATTGTTAGAAAGCTAGGTCGCTATTTTCAGAGACCGGCCCCAAAAAACACCTTTGTAACAAATAACTTTAAGGAGGAAATATGAAATTACCAAAAGGTGTATATCACCGGAACAAGAACAGCTCCTTATTGTGGATTACATATCACGATGAGAACGGGAAGAAAATCAAAGAATCAGCCAAAACAACCAGCCCTGAGATAGCAAAAGCCTTTCTAAACAAAAGGCTCAATCAGGCATCCGAAAATAAACTAATTCCGACTCGAAAGTACGAATCAATCAAAGTAGGAGAGATCTTAGACTTTTGGTGGGAACGACACGGAAAGACCAAACGGGGTTTTCAGTACAAAATGCACCGTCTGGATAAATTCCGAAAGATAAAAGCCCGGAACTTTATGCCGGAGATGATTCAAGATTTTCTAAACGATCTCTTGAAAACGCTTTCACCGTCATCCGTAAATCACTACCGGACAATTCTGAATTCGTCATTCAACTTCGCAATTAATTGGAAGAAGTATGACGACAATCCCGTCCGGGTTATCCCGCAAATTCCCGAACGAGACGCAAGGGACAGGTTTGTTGAAGTCTCAGAGCTTGCTTCGCTAATCGGCCAATGCCAGAAGGAGAAGGACTTTGAACTTCAGGGCTTCATAATCTTAGCGGCATGTACAGGACTTCGGAAAACCGCGATTCTTTCCCGCAAATGGGAAGAAATCCAATTGGACGCAGAATTTCCTTCCATTTACCTACCCAAGAAAGACAGCAAGAACAAGCGGTCTAATCGTCTGCCTTTGCCGAATATGTGTGTAGTTGCCTTAAGACAACTGCCGAGTTTTGGAAAAGACGAATATCTCTTTCCGGCCAGACCCAACGTTCGATTCAAGGAAAATTTCTCAAAGCCCCATGCTTGGGATATGGGTAAGAGGTTCAGAAGAGTCCGAGACCTTGCAGGGATTAAGGACTTGAGGATTCACGATCTGAGACACTTCGCAACTACCATGCTTTTTATGGAAGGCGTAGCAGACGCGATCATCCGCAAGATGACCGGCCATAGAAGCGAGGAACTGGAGAGGTATAAACACTTTTCACCAGAGTTCATGAAACAGACCACTGGACTGATCGCGGGACGTTTAACAGAGGAACTAGAAGGTACGTTTTGGGGTACATTGCCCCAAAATGACAAAGCCGCCCTTTCGGACGGCTCGGAACCCCATGATTCTATTGATGATAATGGCGGAGCCGACGGGACTCGAACCCGCGACCTCCAACGTGACAGGCTGGCGTTCTAACCAACTGAACTACGACTCCGCAACGACAATTACGAATTACGAATTAGAAATTACGAAATAAAAGTTGCGAGTTGCGAAAATTCGTAATTCTTAATTCGTAATTCGTAATTGACCGATCTGGTGGGCACGAAGGGACTCGAACCCCTAACTTCCTCCTTGTAAGGGAGGCTGTCTACCAATTGACGTACGTGCCCGAAATTTAGGTCCCGACAAAGATATTTTCGCACGTGTGCCCGACTAATTTTCAAAAAAACTCGCTCATTTTCAAAAAAATGAGCGAACCGCAATCTTACGAAAATCGCAGGTGCTAGTCAAGTTGGATGTTCCAAACCGTGTGTCCCGACGGGCATGAACTATTAAACGCCGCAGTTTAAGATTTCGGCCCGGCCCTCTTTCAACCAGGAGCGGTTTTCACGCTCCTGGTACTGTCGGTCGCAATTGCCTCGCTGTCCTATTCGATTACCGCAGAGGTTTTATCGCTCGCTTTGTCGTATTTCAGCGTAACCTTTTCGATCTTGGTTAGGTTGAGCTTCAGCCATTCGACGCTGGGTGAGCCGTCGGTCCATTCGATCTTGAGATCCCAGTTTTCGGCTTTTTCTTTCGGGTGGAACTTGATGTCAAGCGAATCGCCGTTCTTAAAGGCACGGCTTTTCAGCACTTCATCCTCAGGTGTCCAATCTTTGTCGCCCGTCGGGCCGACCGAAACTTGCTTGATATCATATCCGGTCTTATTGACGAGCGTGAAATCAAGCTCCTCATTGCCCCCCTTGTTGTCAGCCGCAGTCGAATTCGACGGTGCCGGTGTCGAAGCCGGTTTATTAGCGTTCGCATTAGTCGCCGGTTTATTGGCGTTCGAGTTTGCGGCCGGAGCGCCGCCTCCGCAATTGAGGCAGAATGCGCAGACCACGATCAAAAATAGATATATTCGCATGTAATTTTCTCCTGGTTAAGTTTAAGTTTGAGTTCTAAAATCTTCGAAAAGATGATAACACGTTCGCTCTGTTTCAATCAGCCTGTCAATGCCTAATCGGGCAAGCCGTCGCGAAGAAAATACACGCGGACTTCCTTATAAGTGTGCATCTGGCTCTTGATGACAAATTCCTTTGTCGTTCGCGGGGCCATTACCCTGATCTCGTATGAGGCCGGAGCCGGTTTCTTGAGGTCGGCGGATATCATGCCGTCCGTGTAGAAAACCTGAAACCACGCCGTCTTTCCCGGAGCAAGCGTGACCCTTGTCGGCTTTTCGCCCTCGTCTGCGTTTACCACTTTCACGTCCGGCATCGGCTGGCCGTTACGGCCGAGTAACGCAACCTTCGGAAAGCCGTAGAGCGTGCACGGCGTCGACGAAGTGTTGGTAAACAGGAGTTTTGCGTACTCTTTCCCACCAATATCCGCCTCGCCTTCCGTTTCCTTGAAAGACAGCTTATCGCCGGAGCATTTAGCGATAACCGGTTTTGGAGGGATGCTGCGCGAGCCTCCACCCGTATCGGCGCAATCCTCGACCGTCCAGCTATTAAGCGTGTATGCCCGCTGAAGACTTAAAAAAACGAGGGCGAGCACCTGCTGCGATTGGTCATCGAGAGTTACGGTCAGACACAACCTGTAATTTATGCCCGCAACCGTCTCCGATTCGGCCTTGTCGACCGAACCGAGCGACAAGCCTTCCTGTTCGGGATTGGTTTCGGCGCGCTTACTGACTGCAAACTGCGCGGCCCCGACCACTAACTCGCTGTCGGTTGACGCCGTATTGTACCCACCCAATTTCGGTTGGGCCGAGCCGATGACCGCGTTTACACTAACAAACATTGAAACTAGAGCGATCGATAATAACTGTGTTTTCATAATTTCTATCGCCTATTTATAACACTTAGATTTTAGTACGGTTTTTGTCCCGCCCTCGGTGAGCGTCAGCCCCGCGACCGTAAGTTTGCCCTTAAATTTGCGTTCGCCATTATCTCCGGGCAGCGCGAAATCGAAGCCCTTGATCATACCCTTAGTAATGGCGACCTCAGAGCGAACCAAAACGGGTCGCTTTAACACGCCCTCGGCAATAGTGACCAGCACATAGGAATCTCCCCCGCCCTCGGCAAGGTACACTTCCGTGCCGCCGTAATCGCCGCCTTTTCCCATTGTTATATCGCTGTATAGATGGCCGCAGCCCCGTTTCATCGAATACTTAAGCCCGTCAGACCTCGTAACCGAAAAACCGGTAGCCGTTACCGTTCCCTTAAATTTACGGTCGCCATTGTCGTCATGCAGCGTAAATTCAACCGTTCGCATGTCTTTGCCGCTCTGTTTGGCCTCGACCAGCACCGGCGAGCTAAAGCCGCCCTCGGCGGTCGTGACCACGGCAAACAGTTGCCCGTCCGATTCGGTCAGAAAAACATCCATCCCGTAATAATCGCCCGACTCTTTGCTCGACAGACCGATGCCGTTAAAATCGCCGCTGGTCGTAAAGGGAATGGGCGGTGCTTTCTTCTGGGCCATCGAAGCGGAAGCAAATGCGAGACACAATACAGACGCTAATATCACTGATCTTTTCATAAGTTCCTCCGTGGTAGTTCGGTTATAATATCGCCGGACTCGGCCTACCCCATCTTGGAATAATCAACGTCCTCTATATATTGCGTCGGCGTTTTGACCTTGTCGGTCTTAGTCGATTTCTTGACGTCTTTTTCAGTTTTCTGATTGTACTGATATTCCGTGGTGATCTGTACGCCGGTCAAATAATTGGTGCTCGTGTTGGTGGACGCCCCGGTTGCGCGGTCGTTTTCGACCACATCGTATCCGATCAAAGCGAATTTAGCGACCTTCGGATCGTAGCGAAACTTGAACGTCGTATCGCTCGACTCGCGTGAGCCGGTGAGCGTGTTGATGATCAGAACGCCCTTAACGATCTTGATGTCGGGCGTGTTTTTTTCGCCGCCGAGCATGCCGCCGCAACTGGTGCACTGCAGCACGTCTCTGGCGGTAGCCACGCGTTCAAATTCGCCCTTTGCGTTTTTGAAAGTGATCATTAATACTCTGTCCCCCGTGGTTTTTTCGGAAAACACGATAGCCGCGTCCGCTACTCCGTCGTTATTCAGATCATCCGAGATCGTTGTTTCGATCTCCCATTTGGCCGGCGTAAACTTTTTTGTCGAGTCTGCCGTCTTCGGCAGTCCCGAGTCGTCAAACACCGCTTTTTTCTCAACCTGAGCGAAACTCACTGCCGCAAAAATAGAAATGATTAGACCTAATAAAAAGATTTTCTTTGACATATTTTTTCTCCTGTTTTGTTCAACTAACACCTAGTTACCATCGAAAAGTCCATGTTCGACGGCTCTTTATTTATGATTTAAATATCTGAGAGACTCCATTACCTTCATCGCCTCAGCCGGCGAGAGGCTTTTGGCATTTCCCCAAAACTGGTAGCATTGCTGGATCTTCGACGTTTTTGGCCAGTATTTTTTCGGGCTGCACAGCCATTCCGAAGCCACAGTATCAGCGTCATGTTCGTCGTGTCCCGTGTAAAATTCTGAGGTTTCGAGCGCGCTGTCCAGAAAGAAAACGCTCTTTCCTTTAACCTCGCGTTTTACGGCCATGTCACCGAGAGCTTCGTTACCTGAATCAATAGTAAACGACTTGCCCGCCGGACCTGCATACTTGAGCGAAAATACAATAATATGAGCTTCCGGAGGCTGGATATCGAAGCGGACTAGTTTGTAACCCTCGGGTATATAAGTAGGTACGGCAACGGCCGCGTTAACCTTGGCGAGTTTTGCAATTTGATCGGCGTTCAGGAGGCCGGCCTTTCCGTCGGTGTATGCTCCGTCCGTCTGTGTTGCGCCACTCTTTCCGCCCGCGTAACCTTTGTCGGTGATCTCGCGTGCCTTTTCGTTAGCCTGCGGAGTTTTTGCGTCGATCGATTCCGAAATATTTTCATATCCCTTTAATCCCAGGATTGCCAATTGCTCGCCGGTTTTCTTTGGGATAGTCGAGTCTTGATCATTGACGTCAACGCGGACTATGACCGCAAAAGGCTTCCCGTTTGCCATTCGCCATTCGACCTTCGGGTTCCAGCCCACCGACTGATGCTCGGCTATCGGCAAGGTGTAGTCGGTCGTCGTTGATTCGACCACCGCGCTTTGAAAAACGCCGCCAATGCCCAACACACCGCGGTAGCCGCCGTAACCGGCGCAGGTAAAGGTGGGTTCCTGTCCCTTACATTGCTTGGCTGTGTCGGTGTAAACGCTTGAAAACGCCGGCGTTTGGCCCGAAATTCCAACGGCGGCAAAAGCTATTAAAAGGAGCATTGCGGCGAATTTTAGATCGATCTGTTTGTGCATTTTCATTTTCTCCGGATTTTGATATTCCCTCTTATTTCTCTCCGTCACGAAGAAGGTAATACAGCCTCGCGGAACTGTAAATGCGTATTGATACCCATTTTTATATGGGTACAACTACCCATTTTTCTCTCTCCGCCGCACCCACTTTAAGTTGACCTGATATAATGGTTTCATAATTTCTAAATTCGATGCAACCTACAAGGCATGAACGCAGTTTGTCCCTGAGTCTTATAAGGCTTTATTTGGTCAGCGTTTTGCTCTGCCTGCTGGCTGTATTGGCGGCCAATGCCGCTCCCGATCCGCAATTTCGCTTTGACTCGTGGACAACCGATAACGGCCTACCACAGGCGTCGATAAACTCGATCCTGCAAACCCGCGACGGATTTTTATGGCTTTCTACGTTCGGTGGACTCGTCCGTTATGACGGTCTGCGATTTCAGGTCTTTAACACAGGAAATACGCCGGGGCTTAAATCCGGCCGCTTTAACCAACTGATCGAGGACACAGAGGGCGGCCTGTGGATTGCTACCGAAGGCCAGGGGGTTACACGGTATAAGGACGGCGAATTCCGCACCTTTACAACCGAGGACGGGTTGCCGCGCAATCTGGTCGACGCTATTCGCAAGGCTGCCGACGGCTCGCTGATGTTTATTTTTGGTAAGGAATCGATGATATGGAAGGATGGCAAATTTGTCGCCGCCCCGGTGTCAGCCCTGGACCTACCGCCAGAAAACATTCTCTATAGATCGCCCGGCCGCGCGATCTGGTTTAGGAATGGAACGCATCTGCTCAAATACAACAACGATCAACTGATGCTCGACGTCGATCTCGGTTTCACGGCGCGTCGGGCTGTTGACGACTCCTCAGGTAGAACATGGATCAGTTCGGACGACCATCTATTTCTGCTTAAGGACGGCATCTTAACACCAATGTCAGGCCCCTGGGCCTCAGGTTTTATGGCGTTGTCGGAGGACAACGATAAAAATATCTGGTTTTGCCTGCGAGGAGGTGATGCTGGCCTGATTTTGTTCAAAGATGGCAGATTTACCAGATTTTCAACAGCCGATGGCCTGATTAACAATAATGTCCAGGTCATGTATCAGGATCGCGAAGGGACGATGTGGATAGGCACCGCCGGGGGTCTCAGCCGCATGACGCAACAGGTCTTAACGGCTTATTCGGCCGAAAATGGGCTGGCCGGAAATAATGTCTACCCAATACTCGAGGATCACACCGGGAAAATATGGATCGGTTCGTCGCCGGGTTTGACGACCTTTGAAAACGGCAAATTTCAAAATGTCGGCTCCCAATACCTAGTCGGGAACGAGTGGGTAACCTCGCTGTTCGAGGATATTGACGGGACCTTGTGGATCGGCACGTGGGGCGGCGTAAAACAGGTTAGGAACGGCAAAACGACCATATTTTCTCCCGAGGAAATCGGCGGTTCGCAGATAAGAGCGATACTACGTGACCGGGCCGGCGATCTGTGGTTTGGGACCGCCGCCGGCCTTATACGCTGGCGTGACGGCGTTTTTACAAAATTCACCACCGCTAACGGCCTTGCGGAGAATATAATCACAAGCATTTTTCAGGAGTCGACCGGCCGCATGTGGATCGGCACCAGTCTTGGAGTGACGGTTTACGAAAACGGCCGATTCACGCCCGTTTCGGGGATCGAACGGAATAACGTCCGCAGCTTTTACGAAGACGGTAGCGGCACGGTTTGGATCGGGATGTACGACAGCGGCCTTTATCGTTATAGGAATGGGGCGTTTACGGCCTTTACGGTGAAGGACGGGCTTTTCGACAATGGCGTGTTTCGGATAGTCGAGGACGGTGCCGGAAATTTCTGGATAACCTGTAATCTGGGTATCTATCGGGTAAAAAAAGAGGAACTCAATGATTTTGCCGAGGGCCGCACGACAAAGGTCTCGTCCATTCCCTACAACCGCCGTGACGGAATGCTCAATTCCGAATGCAACGGCGGCGGCCAACCCTCAGGTGTCAGGACGCGGGACGGTAAAATTTGGTTTCCGACGCAAAAGGGCGTCGTCATCGTCACGCCCGAGGCCGTCCCGTTAAACGCCCAGCCGCCGCCGGTCGTCATCGAGTCCGTTGATGTTGACACTAAACCCGTGCCGCTGCGCCCTAAGATCGAGATCAATCCAAATCAGACATATCTTGAGCTGCATTACTCCGGTCTTAGTTTCATCAACCCTGAACTGGTAAAATTCAAATTCAAACTCGAGGGTCTGGACGACGACTGGGTCGATGCCGGGACGCGGCGGACGGCATATTACCCTCATTTGCCGCCCGGCGAGTACCGATTTACCGTATTGGCGGCAAATCGCGACGGTGTTTGGAACGAACAGGGAGCCGCTGTCGCGATCAGCGTGCTGCCGCCGTTTTGGCTCACATGGTGGTTTGATACGCTGGCGGCCGTCGCCGTTCTGCTGCTCATATACATGGCCTACCGCTACCGGATCGGACAGTTGGAGCACGCACACAGCGCCCGCGAGGCCTTTGCCCGCCAGTTGATCGAATCGCAGGAAAACGAACGAAAGCGCATCGCCGCCGAGCTGCACGACAGCCTCGGCCAAAGCCTTGTGCTTATAAAAAATTGGTCTCTACTTGGCGCAAAAGCAATCGATCCAAAAGATCCGGCAAAGGCCAATCTCGACGAAATTTCCGCCACGGCCTCCGAAGCAATAAAAGAGGTTCGGGAGATCGCGTACAATCTAGGCCCATATCAGCTCGAACGGCTCGGCCTGCGAAAGACCATCGAGGAAATGGTTCAAAAGGTTGCAGACGCATCGACGATCCGATTTGAATCACAAATCGGCGAGATCGATGGTTTTTTGGATCGAGAGTCCGAGATCAGCTTTTTCCGAATCGTGCAGGAAGCGATCAACAATATCGTCAAGCATTCTGGAGCAGCAAATGCGAATATAAAGATCGACACCGATAAAAATTCGGTCACGCTGGCCGTGCGAGACGACGGTGTCGGGTTTGACACCGAAAACGGCAAGCGGGGATTTGGGCTATTGGGAATGTCGGAACGGGCCGGATTTTTGCGGGGCGAATTGACGGTTCGCTCGGGCGAAAGTAACGGTACCGACATAACGGTGATCCTGCCTTGTAATGCCAAAAATGTATAGTGGTTCCGTTTGTAATCAAAATTCATGAATGACTTTGTTTTTTCTTTGCGATCTTTTGCGCCTTTGCGTGAAATGGATTTTCTCACGCAAAGGCGCAAAGATCGCAAAGAAAGAAGAGTGATCTGACCAAATGAGTAACGAAATTCAAATAATCATCGCGGACGACCACCCGATCTTTCGGCGCGGCCTGCGGGCGATGATCGAGAGCGAACCGGGATTCACGGTCGTCGGCGAAGCTGACAACGGGGAAAAGGCTCTCTCGCTCATAACCGAATTCGAGCCCGACATCGCTGTTCTCGATGTCGATATGCCCGGACAGGATGGTTTTGAAACAACCCGGGCGGTCTCAAAGTTAAACCTGGCGACGGGACTGATTTTCCTGACAATGCACAATACCGAGTCGATGTTTAACGCCGCTCTCGACCTGGGCGTCAAAGGATATGTTCTCAAAGATAGTGCTTTGCCCGAAATTATTGACGCTATCCGGGCTGTCGCGGATGGCAGGAATTACATCAGTCCGCCGCTTTCGACGTTTCTTGTCCAACGCTCAGGCCGCAGTGACCGGCTTGTTCGCCACACCCCCAAAATACAAGAACTGACACCGGCCGAGCGAAACATCCTAAAATTGATCGCCGCCGAAAAAACAACCCGCCAGATCGCGGACGAGCTTTTTATAAGCGTCCGCACGGTCGACCGCCATCGGGCGAATATCATTTCAAAACTCGCGCTCCACGGCGGCAACACTCTGGTCAAATTTGCCCTCACACACCGCTCCGATCTCTGAACTCAAACCATTACTGCGGCAGATGAGTACTATTACCCATATAAAAATGGGTATTGCTACCTATAGACCGAAGGGGATCCCTCCGACATAATTTAAGCATTAAGATGAAAGTTTTAGTCGTGGACGACGATAAACGAATAAGAAAAATGCTGGCGGATGTGATCTCGGACCTGGCATCGGAAATCATCGAATGCGATGACGGCGCTGAGGCTCTTGCAAGCTATGAGATACATCGGCCGGACTGGGTTTTGATGGATTTAAGGATGCCGAATGTCGATGGCATTACCGCGACGCGGCAGATCACGTCGGAATTTGCGGACGCCAAGATATTGATCCTCACGAGTTATGACAGCCCCGCACTTCGCGAAGCCGCCCGGTCCGCGGGTGCAATCGATTATCTGCTAAAGGAAAACGTGACGGATATCCGGGCGATAGTCTCGCCAAATGCTCAACTGCGTTAGTTTCGTCTCTGTAAATTAGGTTTGTTGCCGGGATCGCTGTTTGAAGCACCTTCGTCGTACGAAAGGATAGTTCCACCAAAACCCACCGCCCAGCCTTTATTTCCGGCAAACGCGATCTTTTCGAGACGGTGTGTGGTCCTGGAATTTACCTGCATCCAGGTCGCTCCGCCGTTACGCGTGCGTAGAATTGTCCCGTTATCGCCGACCGCCCAACCATTTGTCGGCGTCGAAAAATAAACATCGTTCAGATTGGAGGTCGTGTCGGACTGCTGCTGCCGCCAGAGCCGGGCACCACCGTTCGAGCGGAAAATACGCCCTTGCGTGCCAACCGCCCATCCGCCCCTGTTTCCGGCGAAATATACAGCGTTAAACTTGGTATCCGTGTCGCCAAGCAGCGTCGCCTTTTCCCAGCTAAAGCCCGCGTCATCGGTAAACATGATCGTCCCGCCCGCGCCAACGATAGCCCCAACACGGTCATCGCCAAATTTGCCGTCGAGCAGCAGAAAATGGATCGACGTCTGTACCTTTTTCCACGAGACGCCGTCTTCCTGCAGCTTGTAAAAAATGCCGCCCTCGCCAAACGCCGTCGCCTTGCCATCGGCATTAAAGAGCAGCCTGGTAACGCGTTCGCGGCCCGCGCCATCAAAGTCAACCTTGTCCCACGTCCGGCCGCCGTCGGTCGTCCGTCTGAGATATGAGGACGGGTTCTGCCCGCGCGAATAAATGTCGCGTTGGCACAGCAGCCAGCCGTTCGTTTCGCTTGTAAAATGGATCTGGATGAGGTTGTCGTTGGTAAATTTTTTGGACGGCGTCCACGTCGATCCGCCGTCCGTCGTGGCCATAACCGTTCCGTTATCGCCGACGATCCACCCCTGGCTCGCGTTAACGAAAAACACGTCGCGAAACCACGCCAGGGTATTTGTGTTTTGCTTCACCCATTCCGCGTTTGCAGATTGAAAACTGCAAACCAGGGCGAGGACAAGCAAAATTTTTGAGACCTTGTTCATAATCTGTCAACTGACTGGAAAGCAAGCAGGGATGCTTGCCCTACAGTCGATTTACAACGGGCTGCCGATCATATACCGGAGGCTGCTCGCGGTGCCCATGATCTGTAAAACCTTTTCGAGGCTAAATCCTTTTCCAGCCACAAAGACCTGATCGCCGGGGCTCAAGTAGACCATTTCGGCCTTTCCTGCTTCCATGTCGGCGAGGCTTACGACTCTACGCGATAAGCGTCCATCACGGCCGTAGCTGACCAACGCTACTTTTTTTCTATCGCCCAGCTTCGTCACGCCGCCGGCGTCGAGGATCGCTTCGTAAACGCTGACTTTGCGGTCCATGACGCGAACGCCCGGCGTTTGCACGTTGCCCATGACGCTGTAACGCGTCGCCATCGCCTTTTCGAGCGTGACCGTCACCTTAGGGTCGATGATGAATTCGTCGAGCCTCTTCGTAATCTCGGCGGCGACCTGCTCGACGGTTTTACCGGCGACGAGAACACCTTCGCGGATCAGCGGATAAGATATTCGAGCGTTCGGCGGGATCGTCCGTCCCGTGACGCAGTAGTCCGGGCACTGGCCGAAAACCTCGACCGAGATCACATCGCTCGGGCCCAAACGGTATTCCTTGAGATAGTTGTCGTAGTACGGCAATATCGCCTCGGCCTCGGGCGACTTATCGACCGGATCGGTGGACGGCGAAACGGACGGGGCCGGCAGCGGGATCGGTTTTTCACCAACCGGTACGGCGGCCGTCTTTTTACCGTCTTTGTCCTTGTCCGTTTGAGCGAAACCCGCAACCGCAAATATCGCAAAGGCCAGCGCGATCGCCGTCAATTTGTTGAATGATAAAAGTGCTTTCATTTCGATTACCTCGTCCCCGTTTAGTAAAACGCTTATTAATGTGCTAAATCCAGATTATCGGCCCTTCCCGAACAATACGGTCTTGACCGTTTCGAAAACGATGACCATATCGAGCGTGAGGCTCTGATTTTTGATGTAGTAGAGGTCGTATTGCAGTTTTTGTATCGCATCGCTGACCGAGGCCCCGTACGGATACTTGATCTGCGCCCAGCCGGTCAATCCCGGTGCGACCAGGTGGCGATGATCGTAATATGTAATCTCGGTCGCGAGCTGCTTCACAAAATGCGGCCTCTCAGGCCTCGGACCGACGAAATTCATCTCGCCCTTCAATATGTTCCAAAACTGCGGCACCTCGTCAATCCTTAGTTTACGTATTATCTTGCCGATGCGGGTGACCCGATTGTCGTTTGATAATGCCCATACCGGCGTGCCGTCCGCCTCGGCGTCGGTCTTCATCGAGCGAAACTTGATGACGTTGAATAATTTGCCGTTTTTGCCGACGCGTTCCTGTTTGTAAAAGATCGGCCCGCGCGATTCGAGCTTGATGAGGATAGCGGTGAGGAGCGCAAACGGCAGAGAAACGAGTACCCCGATAAAGGCCAGGACGCGGTGAAATAACTCGCGAACGACCAATTTCACCGGCGAATCACGCCGCCGTCCCGCAAATATCAGCCACGACGGCCGCAGCATATCGACATGGACCTTTCCCGTGATCCGCTCAAAAAACGACGTGCATTCCTCGATCGAAACGTCTCCCGCGAGGCTCATCTTGAGCAGCGCTTCGGTCGGAAACGCGCCGCGCCTTTCGCGGACAGCGATCACGACACGGTCGATTTTTTCATTTCGGATGACGTCTTCGAGATCGGGGCCTTTGCCGAGGATCACCGATTGGCCGAGTTTGTCCTGCGGTTTGGCGCCATTTTCCGAAATGAATCCGACAATGCGATAGCCCGCGTCACGGCGTTCCCAAACGGCCTCGGCCGTATCGAGAGCGGTCTGGCCTGTTCCGACGACCAGGATCTTTTCGCCGATGTCCGGATGGCCGGTGAGGCTGTGGATGCAGATCCTCCAACCGAGCAGCAGCGCCAAAACGATCGGCACCGAGATCACCGATGCCCCGCGGCCGATGAGCAGCGGCGGTACGAAATAGAAAACGACCGCGAGCAACGCCCATGCAATTCCCAATGCCTGAACCAGCCGCAGCATAAGCTCGCGGCGGTTGGTCATCACGATGTAATCGTATAGATCGTAGAAATACAGGATGAGAATGCAGACACCCGAGGCAACGCCGATTTTTACCCAGCCGTTTTTCTCGTCAAGCTCGTATGCAGAGCCGGTCGTCCCGAGGCGCAGATACATTGCCAGAATCACGCCCAAATACAGGATGGCCGCGTCTGCCAATATTAACCAAAATATCCTCGCACTAAACCGTGTAGCACTCATTTTGTTTGCCCCGCCGCAAGACTATTGGTGGCTGACAGTCTCGTTCAGGCGTTTGTAGTTGTAATAACCGTAGTTGTAATGCGACTCTTCCATCACGTCTTCGCTCTGGTTGAGCACGACGCCCAGCAACCGGTCTTTTGGCAGCGGTTCGAGCACACGCTCGAGGGCACTGCATTTCGTGCGATTTGCACGCACAACGAGGATCGCACCGTCCGCCTGATTGATAAGCACCGTTGCGTCGGTAAAAATACCGAGCGGTGGTGCGTCGACGATTATGTAGTCAAACATATCGCGGGCCTCGCGCAGAATGTCCTTGAATCTCGGCCCCGAGATCAGTTCCGCAACGTCCTGGCGGGCTTCGCCGCCGGGCAGGATGTGCAGGCCCGATGGCTCAAGCCTTACGATCGATTCCGCAAGCGTCGCCGTACCGGCGAGCACATCGGACAGGCCCTTATCGGTCTCGATGCCGAGATAATCGGCAAGGCTTGGCATACGCAGATCGCTGTCGATTACCAGGCACTTGACGCCGTCCGTCTGGGCAAGCATCCATGAAAGATTAAGCGCGGTGACCGATTTGCCTTCGCTTGGGTTGACACTCGCAACGACGATCGATTGCAGCTTTTGCCGCTGGCTCTTATGCAAAACGTGAGTACGAAGGCTGCGATACTCTTCGCAGTAGCTTGAATTGGGGTGCGTGATAGATACAAGTCGTGGCTCAACACGCTCGGCATCGACGGTCCAACTGACAAAGTCAGGCAGAGTCCTCGATGCCGGGCGCGTTAAGACTTCGGCGTTCAATTTTGCCCCGGCAGTAAAATCCGATTCCAAATCAGGGAGTGCCGTCCCGATCAATGAACCCGGCTGCCCTATGAACGCCGAACCTGGGTTGCCGATTTTTAAGTCCGATGACAGCAGGGCCGGCGGCTGATTGGCTCGCCGTGCGTTGCGGTCAAATGGGACTATGTTCTCCGAAGGCAATATGTCGATCGCATTCGGATCCTCGGCACGCTTCTTTTGTAATGCTTGCAAGATACTCATCTTCTTTGCTCCGTCTATGGCAAATACTAAAACTTGTTAAATGATCCAAAAAACTCGTCGATTTCGAGTCTCACATCGTCTACGTCCTCAAAAACCAATCCGCCGTTGGCGTTTCCATTCGAATGGCCGTTCGCGTGGCCGTTCGAATAACCATTGACATTGCCGTTGGTGTTTTCTTCCTTGAACACACGCGGTTTGACCGCTTCGGTCCTCGCTGCTCCGTTCCAGATATCGTCCCGTGTTTCGGCCCGCATAACGCGGCCGCTCGGCACGTCGAAGGCGGCATCCGCAGCCAGCATCGAATCCTTTCGCGGCAGCATATCGAGGTTGTCGGCAACATCCTCGATGATCTGACGACCGATCATCTGTTCACCCGCTGAATAAGCGGCAAGCATCGCGTTATCGCATATGTTGTTGATATTTCGCGGAATGCCCTCGGAACACTGAAAAATAAAATCGACCGCTCCGGGCGTGAAAACGTTAGGCTGCGACGAACCGGCGATCAGCAATCGCTCGGTGATGTACCGGTCGACTTCCTCGACGGTCGGGAACGAATGCATCGCACACCGCAGGGCGACACGCTGTTTTAGCTGCCGCAGGTTTGGCTGATTGAGTTTGTCGCGAAGCTCCGGCTGCCCGGTCAGCACGATCTGGAGGTGCTTGGCGTTGTCCGATTCGAAATTCATCAGCAGGCGGATCTCTTCGAGCACGTAATCGGAAAGCTCGTGGGCTTCGTCGATGATAATCACCGTGCGAAGACCGCGCCGATGGCGTTCCTCGAGGACGCGGCCCATCGTGGTGAGAAGTTCCGATTTGTTCGACCAATCCTTGATGCCGAGCATCTGCGTGACGTGATGATAAAACTCATCGATCGACAGCCGCGGATTGAAAACATAAGCCGCGAGAACGGACGAATCGAGCCGCCGCAGTATCCATCTGAGCGCCGTCGTTTTGCCCGTGCCGACCTCGCCGGTTAGCACGATCAGGCCTTTTGCGTTCTCGAGGCCGTAGTAAAGGCTCGCGAGAACCTCGTTATAGCTCGGCGTAAACACAATGAACCGCGGATCGGGCGTCAATGTGAATGGTGTGTCGTCTAAACCGAAAAATTCTTTGTACATTACTTATCTCCTGTTCAGAGTGCAAACTTTAGTTTGTCGCTTTGCGTTTAGTTACACGCTAAAGCGTGCACTCTTAACTACTTATGAAACCAACCTGTCGAAAACCCTCGTCGCCTGCAATATCAGGACGATCACCGGAATGATGCCGACCGCCGCCGCTAAACCTGCCGCGAGCTTTAACCAGTGAGACCGCCGTCCCCACGTCTTCTCCCCCTCGGAGAGCAGCAGCGGAACCGATGCCAGGACCGGCAGGCCGGTATAATGCTTGGCGTCCTCTATACTCTGGATCCTGAAGAGCCGCGGGATTTCGAAAAACGCCGCAAACAGCAGCCCAAACAGCAACCCGACGCCCGATCCCACCAGTGTCAGCACAAATCGTTTCGGTGCGACCGGCGACGACGGTACGTTTGCCGGGTCTTGCACGCGAATCATTTCACCCAGATTGTCAATGGTGGCCCCGAGGGATGTACCGGCATCGTTCTTTTTCTTCAATATTTCGTCGTATGTTCCTTTTGCCGAGGCGTACCGTGCGTTAACGCCCTCAAGGGCGACCTTGACGTTCGGGATCGTGTTTATCTTTGCCTCAAGCTGGGTGATCTGTACCGAATTCTGCCCGCGTTCGATGTCCTTTTGACCAAGCTGCTGCTCAATCAGACCGATCTGACTCTGAATTCTCTGATTCTCAAGTTCGAGGCTCTTCTTCTGAAGTTCCGATTTACGGCTCGTCGCCTGCGTCGCGTTTTGGACGCGTTTGTCCGAGTTTTTACGCAGGTTTTCGAATTCCTCGTTTATGCGGTCGATCTCTGACTGCTTGGCGACGACCGCCGGGAATTTGTCTTTATAAACTTTCTTCAAGGTGTCGAGCTGGGCCTGCAGCTCGGCCCGTTTTTTCGTAAGTTCTCCGTATGCAGGCGTATCCTCGATCGTTGTTGTGCGGGCGGTGTCCTGCGTCTCTTTTTCGCCAAAATCTTCCATTAAACGCATCTGGCGGTTATTGGCGGCGATCGAGTCGCTCATGCGGCCTTTTTCGTTAAACAACGTCTGCTTTTCCTTGGTGATCGTGTCTTCTCGCTGGCGCAGTCCCTGGAGCTGGGCGACTAGGCCCTGCTCGGATTCCGGCAGGGTGGCGACGTTTGCCATCATGATGTCGAGGCGCTGTTTTTCGAGGTCGTCGAGAGCAATCTTTTTCTCGTTAAGCTGCTTTTCAAACAGCTCGTTGGTCGATTGGGCGATCTCGGTCGACTGCTGCACCTGTGCGTAAACATATTTACTTGCCAGTTCCGATGTGACATTTCTCGCCGCCTGCGGATCGCGGTCGCGATAGCTGATGCGAAATGCCGCGACCTTTTCATTGCCGGTTTCGTCGAGTTTGACGACGATGCTTTTGTACATCTTGTCGATGATCAGCTCCATCGGCACGCCCGAACTGCGTTCGGTTTTGTAAAGGTCGTATTTCTGGACCATCGGCTCCAGCGACGAGCGGCTCAATACTTCCTGATTGATCGTCGTCAAACGCTGCGACAGGTCTTCGCTCGATAGCGACTGAACGAGATTCTGCGAGATCGAGGGCGGTTTGACGGTCAGCAGCGACGTCGATTCGTAAATGCTCGGCAGCCGATAGACGACATAGCCGATAGCGGCCGTCATCGTGAGCATCGGCAACAGTATTAGCCACTTTTGTCGTTTTATTATGCCGATCAATTCACCGGGTTTTCTTTGTCTGAATTCGATACTCATCTTGTCTTTCCTTGTCTTCGAATGTTATCTAGACCCTTTTACTTCTGTTGTTTCCTGATTGCTCCGTTCCAGAAGACGGCGGATGAAGACGGCGGTCATTACCAGTCCGACACCAAAAACCAACAGGCCGGCCGATTCCGGTATGCTTACCAGCAGCGTTTCGATCGCCGCGAAGTTAAAAATTTCAATTAAAACGAACATAACTGCTATTTGTCTCGCCGGATCAAAGCGTAGCCAAAACGTTTTTCGCTTCGGTTACTTCTCTCTGGCTCAACTCCCCCATGTTTTTGAGCGACGCCTCTACCTCGCGCCGCGCCGATGCCTTGTCCCCGGCTTTGGCTAGTGCGATGCCGAGCCGCATGCGGTATCCCGGATTCGGGGCCATGCCGTTCTTTTTGGCGTCCGCTTCTTCCAAAGCAACCGCCTTTTTCAGCTGCTCGACCGCCGGAGCCGCCAAGCCTTTTTTCAGGTATATCCAGCCCAGCGTGTCGTAAAATCCGGGCACAGTCTGATTTCGGGCGACCGCGGTAGTTGCCAGCCGGAGTGCCTCATCCAGATTTCCCTGATTGTCGACGATCAGCCACGCCAGATTGTTGGCGGCGATCGGTGCTTCGGGCGTCATGTCGAGAGCTTTGCGATAGTGCTGTTCGGCCTCGACCATGTTGCCGGCACCGTCCTCGAGGATGCCGAGCATAGTATAGAGCTGCGCCGCAGGCTTTTTGGCGATCACCTTTTTGTATTGGTCGATGGCCTCTTCGGTCCGGTTTTCGGTCGCAAGCAGGCTCGCATAGGCCGAATAGGCCTGTAGGTAATTGCCGTCGAGAGCGATGGCGTTAAGCAATTCTTTCTCTGCCGCCGGCGCATTCTTTTCCGCTGTGTAGATCGTTGCTTTCAGATATCGCAGAGCTGCCAAAACGTCGGCGCGGCCGGCGTTGGCATTGGCAATAGTATCGATGCGTTCATGGGCGTGTGCGGTTTGTTTAAGGTCGATCGACGTGCTCACAATACCGCTCACCGCGTCGAAATTCTGCGGATCAGCCGCCAGAGCCTTTTCGTACAGGTCGAGTCCGGCCGCCGCATTTCTGCTCACGACAGATACCTTGGCGAGATTGACCATCGCCCCTGACGATTTGGGGCTCATGCGAACAACCTCTTGCAGGTCTGCGGTGGCCTCGGACAATTTGCCAAGATCGAGGTACGCCAGCCCGCGTGACGATAGTGCGCGAATACGGAGTTCCTTTATCGACTGCGACGTGATCTCGCCGCTTGGCAGAGCGGCATTGGACCGTTCGATAAGCTCGTTTGAAAGTTTCAAGGCATTCTGCGGTTCGCCGACCGCAAAGGCCGCCTGTATCTTGAGCAAACTCGTTTTCAGGAATGCGGGATGAAAGCGGTCGAGGTCGGCGATGAACGCAAGGGCCTGATCATTTTGCCCGAGAACAAGCCGGGCCTGGGCCATCAAAAACAGGGCGTCCCGATTGCTGGGCTGTTTCTTTAAAATCTCTTCAAGGTCGCGGGCGGCCTCGTCGGCCTTGCTCTCCTGCATTTTGACCCGCACCCGCAGCATCAGGGCCTCGGTGTCGTTGTCGTTGATCTTGAGCAACGCATCGAGATGCTCGTAAACCTTGGCTATGTTGTGGCGGTCGAGATAGATCTGTCCGAGCCGGTAGCGTGCCAGCACGTAACCCGGCGAATCTGTGAGAATCTGTTCGAGCACGGCGATGCCTTCGTCCTTTCGTCCTGTATTCGAATAAAATTCAGCCAGCTCGAGCTTGCTTTCCGGGCTGTTTTCCTGGATCTGAACCAGGCCCTTGTACGCGGCCTCTGCCTTGTCGTATTGGTTGCTGGTGACGTAAAACTCGGCTAACGCCTCGTGTGCCTCAATGCTGGCAGTGTCGATCTCAATCGCCTTGTTAAACTGAGTTTCGGCCTCGGCATCGCGGGTGGCGTAGGATAGGAATTTTCCGTATTCCGTGTGCCCGAGCACCGACGATGGATTTGCGTGGAGGCCCTCCTTGATCGCCGCCTCCGCCGCCGAGGTCTTTTCGCGGGTTGTGTAAAGACGTTCGAGACTGATGTACGATTCGATACGCTTTGGATCGAGGGCGATAGCTTTATTGACCGCGGCCACGACATCGGCGTCCGGCTTGCCGCGGGCGGCGAGGATCGAGGCGGTTAAAATATGTCCCTCAATGAAATTAGGATCGGCCGCCAGCGTGTCGTCGCGAAGCTTTGTGGTTTCGGCGATGAGCGGCGGCTGGAGCAGTAAAAAGTAGGTACCGAGCTTGGTCTTTGCCTCGAGATTCTTGTCGTCCAGGTCGACTGTCTTTCGCAATTCTTCGAGCACCTCGCTAAACTGGCCGAGATTCTCATACGAACGCGCCAGCCCCCAATGGGCCTTGGCCGATGTGCTGTCCGACTCGGCGGCCGAGCGAAACTGCATCATCGCATCGTGAAATTTGCGTTTTTGAAGATATTCCTCGCCCTTGGCCAGAAACTTAGCGGTCGAATGCCCGCAAGCCGTGAGAAAAATGCCCAGGCAGAAAACGAGAGAGAGACAGGCAAAACGGAAACTGATGATTTGGCACTCTCGGTTACGCATAACGTTTATCTAAGTTGCTGGCCTTGGAGTCAGCGTTGTAGCCGGCAGGTCGGGGCAAGGACCTATCGACTGGCAAACTCAGGCGTTTCATGCGATCCGCAGCGGCAACACCGCCGGATCGGCCTCAGGAATCTGGTTTCAAACTTCTCCTCCGATAAAAAACAAGTTTTATCGGTATTTGAGAAATAGACTCAATCGGGTGTTGATTTCAGAAAAAAGTTGGAAGTTTTGTCGAGAATGGAATGCAAACATGGAAGGCTAGCAAGATTACCGGCAAAGTAACCGGCTTTTTAATGATAACGAATCGCCGCCGATAAATCGAGCTAATTCTGCGGGGCGCCGACATTCCCACTATTCGCAGTCGATAAGTACCGATTTATCTATCATTTAGCGACGCAAGCGGCGCAAAATGCCGATTTTTCCGATTTTGCAGTAGTTTGCTGATTTTGTATGATTTGACCCAATAAAAATGTCGATTTTAAGGGGTAAAACCTCGATATAATGCTCAAAAACGCGTCAAAAACAGGCAAAAAAATAACACAAAAATCACCCCGTCAGAGGCTCCATTTGCCATCGTCTCCGTCCAGATAACGCCATCCGCACCAGTCGCTGAACCCGCGCGGCGAGATCGTTCTCCACCGCTACGCATTCGAAGCGTTGAACAGCCCCGAAGCCGTCACGATGCTCTACGATCCCGAAACCGACGCGATCGGGCTGCGGCCCACAGCCAAGACCTTCCATGACTGCTGACTGCTAACTGCTAATCCGAAGATTTATTCCAGCCCGGTAAAGTCGACATCCGCGAGACTGTCGGTGATTTCCACCGTCCGCGACGCGAAGCGGTATTGCCGTGAGGCAACGCCGATCGTGTAGCTGGCACCCGTTGTGATGTCGTCGAACGTGTAGTAGCCGAACGAACTGGTTGTGACGGTTCGGGCAAAGCCGCTACTGTCGACTATCGTGACCGTGGCGTTTCTCAAACCTCGGCCGTCCGGGGTTGTGACACGGCCTGAGATTGACGCTCCGGCTGTTGCCGGGATCGTGATCCTGCCGTTCTGGTCGAAGGTCGTGCCGAGGATCAGTC
>JBBRPZ010000039.1:0-19305 GCA_038227175.1 Pyrinomonadales bacterium
AACATCCAGATGGAGATCACATTGATCGCACCGATCGCCATGGAAAAAGGCCTCCGCTTCGCCATCCGCGAGGGCGGCAGAACAGTCGGTGCCGGTACGGTTTCGGATATTGTGGAATAGATATTAGTCATTTGTCCTTAGTCATTTGCTAAGGACAAAGGACTAATGACAAAGGACTAAAGAAATGCCAAGAGATAACATTATTTTGCAGTGCACCGAGTGCAAAGAGCGTAATTACGTGACGACAAAAAATAAAAAGAACACGCCGAACAGGCTTGAGCTTAAAAAGTTTTGCCGCCGCTGCCGCTGCCACCGCGTGCATAGAGAAAACAAATAGTTAGTGGAAAACGGAAAACGGAAAATGGAAAACCGAAGTTTTGTCTTCAACTTTTCATTTTCCACTTTCAATTTTCCATTGATGCAAAGGGGTATGGTGTCAATGGTTAGCATGGAGGTCTCCAAAACCTTAGGTCCGGGTTCGAGTCCTGGTACCCCTGCCAACTTATAGGAGAAAGAAGAAGTGTCAGAAGCTGCGATAGAGATTAAACATAAAGAGGGAATCGGGGAGTTTGTCAAAAAGACCCGTGCCGAACTCGATAAAACGTCGTTTCCGTCGTCGAGCGACGTCCAGAGCACAACGATTATTGTGATCGTCAGCGTTATGTTTTTCGCGGCCTATCTTTTTTTGGTAGACCGGGGCTGGGTATTTATTTTGGACGCTCTCACATGGGTGATCAATAAGATCGCCGGGGCATAAGGATATTTGAAGATGAAGCAGTGGTATTTTATCCACACTTATTCGGGGCATGAGAATAAGGTTGTCGAGAGTCTCTGGGCACGAGTCCGCGATCTGGAACTGTCGGAGCAGATAACGTCTATCCTGCTGCCGAAGGAAAAGGTCGTCGAGATGCGCGGCAATAAAGAGCACGTTTCCGAGCGAATGTTCTACCCGGGCTATGTGCTGGTCGAGGTCGATTGCGATGATAAAGGCAAGATACCCGATAACGTCTTTCACGCGATCAAATCGACGCCGAAGGTGACTGGATTTTTGGGCGGAAAAACGCCGACGCCGTTGACGCAGGCTGAGGTCGACCAGATCGTGCATAACATCGAGGTCGCGACCGAAAAGCCGAAGCCGAAGTTTACGTACGAGGTCGGCGAGGTCGTCAGGATCAAATCGGGGCCGTTCGCGAGTTTTACCGGAAAGGTCGAGGAGATCAACGAAGACAAGGCGACACTCAAGGTATCGATCACCATTTTTGGCCGCTCGACACCTTACGAATTGACGTTTTTAGAAGTAGAGAAGGTTACGTTTGCAGAAGAAGAATGAGAGGCGTGAATCGTAAAATCGTAAATCGTAACCAGGAAGGCCGCGACGATTCACGATTCACCATTCACGATTTACTAAGCGATGGCAAAGAAAATATCAGGATACATTAAGTTGCAGATTCCCGCCGGCAAGGCTAATCCGGCGCCGCCGATCGGTCCGGCCCTTGGCCAGCACGGCGTGAATATCATGGAGTTTTGCAAGGCGTTCAACGCCAAGACGCAAAACGACGATCCGGACATGAAAGTGCCGGTCGTGATCACAGTTTACGCGGATCGTTCGTTCACGTTTGAGACGAAAACGCCGCCGGCGGCCGATCTTTTAAGAAAAGCATCGGGAATCGCTAAAGGTTCGGGAAAGGCCAATCGTGAAAAGGTTGGCACGATCTCGAAAGCGAAGATCGAAGAGATCGCCAAACTTAAAATGGTCGATCTTAATACGTCCGATCTCGCGGCCGCAATGCGGACGATCGAGGGAACGGCGAAGTCGATGGGACTTACAGTGGAGTAGGCAGGAGGCAGCGGCAGTAGGCAGTCAAAGAAGTTTCTTTTACTGCCTACTGCTACTGTCTACCGCCAACTGAAATAAAGGGAGAGCAACCAGCTTGCTCGTTAACACCTGGAGGTAAAATGAAAAGAGGCAAGAAATATCTTGCAGCTCTCGAAAAAGTTGAGTTGCATAAAAAGCACACGCTTGAAGAAGCGGTTGCGAAATTGAAAGAGATCGCATTTGCGAAATTTGACGAAACCGTCGAATTGACGATGTGGTTGGGCGTCGACCCGCGGAAGGCCGATCAGCTCGTTCGCGGAACGATCGTTCTGCCGCACGGACTCGGCGGAGCCGCCAAGGTGGTCGTTGTCATCGCTCAGGGTGACAAGATCCGCGAAGCCGAAGAGGCTGGTGCGGATATGGCCGGCGGCGACGAGCTGGTCGAAAAGATCAAAGGCGGCTGGCTCGAATTTGACGCCCTGATCGCTACGCCCGATATGATGGGCAAAGTCGGCCAGTTGGGCAAGCTCCTCGGTCCTCGAGGGCTCATGCCAAATCCGAAAACAGGAACCGTGACGATGGACGTTAAAACCGCCATCGAAGAAACCAAGGCTGGAAAGGTCGAATACCGCGTCGATAAGACGGGCGTTATTCACTCTCCGGTCGGTAAAGTGTCGTTTGACGACGCTAAATTGGCCGAAAATACGAAGGTTTTGATCTCGGCAGTTATGAAGGCAAAGCCGACCACTGCCAAAGGACGTTATCTAAAGAAGATCAACCTGGCCGCAACGATGAGCCCGGGCGTATTGCTCGATGAACTTGCGTACGTTTAAGTGAGGAGGCTGTCGACTGCTCTGTTGCAGAAGCCCGAACGTAAGTAAGGGTGTAACACACAACACGGCTACGACGAGCAAAAAAAATGAAAACAAGAGAAACAAAACAAAATGATCTGACCGCCCTCACGGAATCGCTGCGAAATTCAACCTCCGCGATGGTCGTCAGCTTTTCGGGCGTGACGGTCGCCAAAGATCAGGAATTTCGCAAATCGCTGCGTGAAGCAGGCGCAAAATACGAAGTTGTAAAAAATACTCTGGCCCGTATCGCCGTCAAGGGCACGCAGTTTGAAGAAGCTAGTGAATTCTTCAGGGGCGTGACCGCGATCGCGTGGACCGACAGTGATCCGGTTGTTCTTACGAAAGCAATTTCGAAGTTCATGAAGGATAACGAAAAAAATTACACGTTCAAAACCGGCGTTATTGACGGCAGATTGGTCGATTTGACGCAGTTGACGACGATCGCCAATCTGCCGTCGAAAGACGAGCTTATTTCAAAGCTGCTTTGGGTTCTCAACAGCTCGGCACAGCGGGTCGTCACGGTCATTAATGCCGTGCCGCGTGACCTTGCCGTTGTGATCAAGCAGATCGGAGAAAGCAAGCCTGCCGTAGCAGCAGCACCGGCAGCAGAAGTAAAAGCGGAGCCGGCACCGGCACCTGCGGTCGAGGAAGCACCAACCGAAACGGAAGTTGCGGCTGAGGCACCGGCAGCGGAAGAAGCACCGGTCGAGGCTGCGGCTGAGACTGCGGAAGCCGTCGCCGAACCGGCCGACGAGGCTCCAGCGGTCGAAGCAGGAGCTGCTCCGCTGGCGGACGTTGCTGAACCGGCTGAAGAAGCACCGGCAGAAGTTGAGGCTGCCGCGCAAGAGACGGCGGAAGTGACCGAAGAAGTTTCAGAACCTGCCCCCGAAGCAGACGCTGAGGAAAAGGTGGAATAGAAGAAGTTTTTTGTTCAGAGTGCAAGCTTTTAGCTTGTATTTGTCGCGATAAGACAAGCTAAAGCTTGCACTCTGAACTTAAGAAAGCCGTACCAAGGAAAACGAGCCAGGTGATTTGTCAGGTCATTGGCTTCGGACGGACGAGAAAGGTGATGCAACCCGTTCTTTACACGTCCCTGGGTTCTAGCGGCGAGGCGCGAAAGGATAAAGGATAAAGGATAAGGGCTAAATTAAAGCCCGACTCCGCTATCCATTCCGTTCGCACAACACTATCGGGTGTTTGGACTTAAGGTAAAGGACAAATATTTATCCTTTATCCTTCACCCTTTCAAAAGAACCCTAAATAGGAGATATATATAATCATGGCAGTTACAAAAAATGACGTAGTTGAGTATTTGAAAGGAATGACGCTTCTCGAAGCGTCGGAATTGGTCAAGGAACTCGAAGAAGTATTCGGCGTTTCGGCAGCAGCGGCGGCAGCACCGGCAGCGGCAGCAGCTGGCGGTGGCGATGCGGCACCTGCGGCGGAAGAGAAAGACTCGTTTGATGTCGTTCTGACCGCGGCTGGCGGCAACAAGATCGCTGTTATTAAGGTCGTTCGCGAAGTCGTCGCGGGCCTGGGCTTGAAAGAAGCCAAGGACCTCGTCGATGCAGCCCCGAAAGCGCTGAAAGAAGGCGTCTCGAAGGCCGAAGCGGACGAGCTGGCAGCGAAATTGACCGAAGCCGGAGCATCCGTCGAGATCAAATAACCAAACACTTTGTGTTGGAACGCCGACCTATACGTCGGCGTTCCAATACTTGTTTTTGCAAAAATTTATTGTTACACTAACTGGTTCGCGCTCTGTTTTAATTATCGGAACGTGATGGCCAGTATGGTCGGAATCGGAAACGTCTTTATTATCAATTGTTTCCGAATGTTTTAATCGCGACATTTGTCGCAAACAAGTGGAGAGTGAGTGTCTCGTTTCGGCACGCTCGGAAAACTTAAGTTACAGCGATAACTGCTGAAAAAGCGGTCTGGGTAGACTTTACCCTCGACCGCGTTTGCCGTCTTTATCGCGACCGATTTTTTGGGAGTCAGCTTTACGGGAATCGTAACAGCAAACCCCGCGAAAATCAACAAGTATTTATCGCCCGCTATTAATTATATGATCAACAATCCTCTACAAAGCAGCTCAACCGGACTTGGGAAACGCACCAGCAAATCGCCCGAGCGGGTGGATTTTTCCAAGATATATACGTCGGCGCAGATCCCAAATCTTATCGAAGTTCAACGCGAATCCTATAACCGGTTTTTGCAGATGGATCTCATTCCCGAGGAACGCGATTATGTCGGTCTGCAATCGGTTTTTGCCTCGATCTTCCCGGTTTCGGATTTTCGCGAGACGGCGATGCTCGAATATGTCGAGTATCAGATCGGTAACTGGCAGTGTAAGTGCGGCAACCTTGAGGGCCTCGAGCACCTGCGTGCAAATTGTAAGAATTGCTCGGCCAAGATCAAGGTCGATCCGTTCAACCCGGCCGAAGTCCTTTGTAATAACTGCGGTACGTTCAACGCCGTGCGTCCAAATCTTTGCAACAACTGCGGCGAGCCGGTCGGTCTCAAGCACAAGCACGACCAGCAGGAATGTCAGGAACGCGGCATGTCTTACAGCGTACCGCTCAAGGTAAAAATCCGGCTAACGGTTTATGACAAGGATCCCGAGACCAATGTCTCGACGATCCGCGACATTAAAGAAGAAGACGTATTTTTCGGCGAGATCCCACTGATGACCGATAACGGCACGTTTATTATTAACGGAACCGAGCGCGTGATCGTGTCGCAGCTTCACCGTTCGCCCGGTGTTTTTTTTAAGGGCGACCGCGACGATTATCTTGCAAAGATTATTCCGTACCGCGGTTCGTGGGTCGAATTCGAATACGACCAAAAGGGGATTCTGCACGCGCGTCTCGGCAAGCGAAAGATCATCGCGACGGTCTTTTTGCGGGCGTTGGGCCTGTGGCTAAATCCGCAGATCGACATGAAAACCGTGTCGGACAGCATCCTTGAGGAAGTCGTTAAGAACGCCGAATATTCTAATGCGAATGTACTCAGCCTGTTCTACGTCACGGATGAGGTCATCGTCGAGAAGGGCAAGCTTTTTATGGCTGTGCCCGAAACCGGCGAAACGCATCTTGTCGGTATGCGTGCCGAAGAGGACATTAAGGATAAGAAAGAAGAGGTCACCCGCAAGGGTAAAAAGGTAACCAAATCCGCCATCGCCGACCTCCGCCGCATGGGCACGAAAAAGGTTGAGGTTGCAGTCGCCGATTTTGAAACCGTCTACGCCCTCGAAGATGTCGTCAATACCGACACCGGCGAGGTCATTATCGAATCCAACACCGAGATCGTGCCCGGCAAGCTCCAACAGATCGTCGAGGAAGGAATATCAAGCTTTAAGGTCTTTTTTCCGAAACGCGACATCATCGGCGAGGTCATTGCTTCGACGTTGAGAAAAGATCCGATCGGAAAACCGGTCGATGCGTTGCTCGAAATTTACCGCAAGATGCGACCCGGCGATCCGCCGACCGTGCCGACGGCCTACCGTCTGCTCGAAGGGATGTTCTTCGATACACGCCGGTTCGACCTGTCGCGTGTCGGCCGTCTGAAATTTAATATCAAGATGGGCCGCCCGGAGCGCGACCGGATCACCGATCCGCTGCTCGCGCCGACGGACTTTATCGAAGTGGTCAATTACCTGCTTCGGATGAAGAAAGACAGCGAAAATTTTGGCCAGGACGATATCGATCACCTTGGCAACCGCCGCGTCCGCGCGGTCGGTGAGCTGCTCGAAAATCAGTTCCGCATCGGTCTAGAACGTATGGAACGCGCGATCAAGGAGAAGATGTCCATCCAACAGGACATGTTCACCACGATGCCGCGCGACCTTGTGAATGCCAAGCCGGTGACGGCGGCGGTTCGCGAATTCTTCGGTTCGTCGCAGCTCTCGCAGTTTATGGACCAGACCAATCCACTGTCGGAAATTACGCATAAGCGTCGTCTTTCGGCACTCGGACCAGGCGGTCTTTCGCGTGAGCGTGCCGGATTTGAGGTACGCGACGTTCACCCGACGCACTACGGCCGCATCTGCCCGATCGAAACGCCTGAAGGCCCGAACATCGGCTTGATCTCGTCGCTTTCGTGCTTTGCGCGGATCAACGAGTTTGGCTTTATCGAATCGCCTTACCGCAAGGTCGTCGATGGCCGCGTGATTGAGTACGTGCGTGTCCTGAATGGCGGCGATACGAAATTCAAACCCCGCGAACATGTGCCTCTTGAGGATGTCGAAGCGGCGAACAAGAAACTCAAGGACGGCAAGCACGCCGAATATGAGCCGTGGCCGTTTTATCTGACCGCATGGGAAGAGGACAAATGGATCATCGGGCAGGCGAATATCGAACTCGACGCAAAGGGCAACATCGTCAACGAACGAAACGCTGCCCGACAGAAAGGCGAATTTATCACCGCCGACCGCATGGACACACAGTACATGGACGTGTCGCCGAAACAGCTCGTTTCGGTCGCCGCGTCGCTCATCCCGTTCCTTGAGAACGATGACGCCAACCGTGCGTTGATGGGTTCGAACATGCAACGTCAGTCCGTGCCTCTCTTGTGTGCCGAGTCGCCGTATGTCGGAACCGGTATGGAAAAGATTGCCGCCCGCGATTCGGGTGCGGTGGTCATCGCCAAACGTAACGGCGTCGTCGATTACGTCGACAGCGAACGCATTATCGTCAAAGCCGACCATCAGGTCGACGGGACGATCTCGCGTGAGGTGACGGCCGATATTTACTCTCTGGTCAAATTTAAGCGTTCCAACCAGAACACTTGTATCAACCAACGCCCGATCGTCCAGGTCGGAGAGAGCGTCAAGAAAGGACAGGTCATCGCCGACGGGCCGTGTACCGACCGCGGCGAACTTGCCCTGGGACGCAACGTGCTGGTGGCATTTATGCCGTGGCGCGGTTACAACTTTGAGGACGCGATACTCGTTTCCGAGCGTTTGGTGAAGGACGACTATTATACGTCGATCCACATCGAGGAGCTTGAGATCGAGGCCCGCGACACGAAACTCGGTCCTGAAGAGATCACGCGTGATATCCCGAATATCGGCGAGAATATGCTTCGCGATCTCGACGAATCGGGCATTATCCGGATCGGCGCTCAGGTCAAACCTGGCTCGGTGCTGGTCGGAAAGGTTACGCCGAAAGGCGAAACGCAATTGACGGCGGAAGAGAAACTTCTTCGGGCCATCTTCGGCGAAAAGGCCGGCGACGTTAAGGACGCATCCTTGACCTGCCCGCCGGGAATCGACGGCACGGTCGTTGACGTTCAGATCTTTACCCGCAAGGGGCAGGATAAGGACGAGCGTTCACTCGATATCGAGGGAATGGAGGAAGAAGATTTTCACCGCGATCTCGACGATGAAATCCGCATTTTGCAGGAACAGCGTGACGAGCGTATCTACGAGCTTTTCGACGGCCGCAAGCTGACGAAAGACCTCGTTGACGGCAAAGATGTGCTGCTCAAGAAGGGCGACACGCTCAACCGCGAAAAGCTGGCCGGCATCGAAACTCGTCTGCTGAGCAAGACTGAGGTCGCCTCAGGCTCGATCAATATCGCTGATGAGGTCAAGGAATACCAGCAGCGTACCGAACGCCAGATCAACATTCTTCGTGACATCTACGACGAAAAGATCACAAAGCTCAAGCAGGGCGACGAACTGCCGCCGGGTGTCATTAAGATGGTCAAGGTCTTTGTCGCCATGAAACGCAAACTCAGCGTCGGCGACAAAATGGCCGGACGCCACGGTAACAAGGGCGTCATCGCCCGCATTTTGCCGGAAGAGGATATGCCGTATTTACCGGATGGAACGCCGGTCGAGATCGTGCTCAATCCGCTTGGTGTGCCTTCGCGAATGAACGTCGGACAGATCCTCGAGACACATCTCGGTTGGGCCGCTCGTGTTCTGGGCTTACACTTTGCAACGCCCGTTTTTGACGGTGCGAGCGAAGAAGAGATCAAGGGCTACATCGGCCAGGCCAATCGCAAATACGACGAATTGGGCCTGCCGCCCTCGGTCGGACTTTCGGGCAAGACGCGTCTTTTCGACGGGTTAACCGGTGAGCAGTTTGAGCAGAAGGTAACCGTCGGTTACATCTATATGCTCAAACTATCGCACCTGGTCGACGACAAGATCCACGCCCGCTCGATTGGGCCGTACTCGCTGATCACGCAGCAGCCGCTGGGTGGTAAGGCTCAGTTTGGCGGACAGCGTTTCGGCGAAATGGAAGTTTGGGCACTCGAGGCCTACGGTGCGGCACACATTCTGCAAGAATTGCTCACATGCAAATCCGACGATGTGGCCGGTCGCTCGAAGATCTACGAAACGATCGTCAAGGGCGTTTCGAATTTCGAGCCGGGCATACCGGAATCGTTCAACGTGCTCGTTCGCGAGCTGCAATCGCTCTGTCTTGACGTCGAGCTCATCCAGGAAGATGAGATTGACCCCGAGGAAGTGCTGGCCGGCGTTGATGCAATTGTAGGAGCGGATTAGTAGTCGTGAGTTCATTGAGTTCATTGGGTTTGTTGAGAACGAAATCTCAACGAACTCAATGAACTCGAGAAACTCTACAAACTCTTTGGAGAAAAAATGTTTCGATTTAATAACGACAACAAGACACAATTGACCACAAATTACGAAGCGATCCGCATTTCTTTGGCGTCGCCGGAGAAGATACGTTCGTGGTCGCATGGCGAGGTCACCAAGCCCGAAACGATCAATTACCGGACGTTCAAACCGGAGCGTGACGGTTTGTTTTGTGCCCGTATTTTTGGCCCGGTATCGGACTGGGAATGCCTCTGCGGTAAATATAAGCGGATGAAGCATCGCGGCGTCATCTGCGACAAATGCGGCGTCGAGGTCACGCAGTCGAAAGTTCGACGTGAGCGCCTCGGCCACATCGAACTCGCAAGCCCTTGCTCGCACGTGTGGTTCTTTAAAGGATTACCGTCGCGTATCGGCCACTTGCTCGACATCACCTTGCGCGATCTCGAAAAAATTCTTTATTTCGAGACGTACATCGTCGTCGATGAGGGTGACGTGCCTGATCTCAAGCAGAAAGACCTGCTGACAGACGAGCGTTTTCGTGAACTGACGCGCGATTATCCAAATCAGTTCGTCGCGAAAATGGGTGCCGAGGCGATCAAGGATCTGCTCCAGCAGATCAATATTGCCGAGCTGGTTGAGGAGCTTCGAGCGAAGATGCGCGAAGAAACATCGCAGCAGAAAAAACTGAAATATTCGAAACGGCTGAAAGTGTCGACCTCGTTCCTGCGTTCGGGCAATAACCCGATGTGGATGATCCTCGACGTCATCCCGGTCATCCCGCCGGAGCTTCGTCCGCTGGTGCCGCTGGATGGCGGACGCTTTGCGACTTCGGATCTTAATGATCTGTATCGCCGCGTGATTAACCGTAACAACCGTTTGAAAAAGCTCATCGAGCTGCACGCTCCTGAGGTCATCGTCCGCAACGAAAAACGCATGCTGCAGGAGGCGGTCGACGCGTTGTTCGATAACGGCCGCCGCGGCCGCGTGCTTCGCGGAGCCAACAACCGTCCGCTCAAATCTTTATCAGGAACGTTGAAGGGCAAGCAAGGGCGTTTTCGTCAGAATCTGCTTGGAAAGCGTGTAGACTATTCCGGACGGTCGGTTATTGTCGTCGGGCCGGAGCTGAAACTGCACCAGTGCGGTCTGCCGAAGAAAATGGCTTTGGAGCTGTTCAAGCCGTTTATTTACAATAAATTAGAAAAAGACGCTCACGCGGCGACCATCAAACAGGCCCGCGAAATGGTCGAGCGCCAGGAGCCGATCGTTTGGGACATTCTCGAAGACGTGATCCGTGAACATCCGGTTTTGCTAAACCGAGCTCCGACGCTTCACCGTCTCGGCATCCAGGCTTTTGAGCCGGTGCTGGTCGAGGGCAAGGCGATCAAGATCCATCCGCTCGTCTGCTCGGCCTTTAACGCCGATTTCGACGGCGATCAGATGGCCGTTCATATTCCGCTGTCGCCCGAGGCACAGATCGAAGCGAGCGTCTTGATGCTTGCGTCGAACAACTTGCTTTCACCGGCCAGTGGCCAACCGATCGCGGTTCCGTCGCAGGATATCGTGCTCGGGTGCTATTATCTGACGCTTGCTCGCGACGAAATGAAAGGCGACAACAAGTCGTTTGCGTCGATCGACGACGTTCTGCTCGCACTAGACGCGGGGCTAGTCGAAACGCAGACCAAGATCCGCCTGCGTTGGAAGGGCGATCTGATCGACCTCAATATGGAGCACAGCAATCAGGACGTGATGCGTGCGACAGTGCGCGAAGGCCTAGATCAGGTCATCGACACGACGGTCGGGCGGGCAATTTTTAACGAGCGGCTGACGCGTGACGGCCTGCCGTTTGTCAATGGCGTGTTGAAGAAGAAAGGTTTGCAGTCGCTCGTTACCTTCTGTCATTTAAAACTCGGCCACGACCAGACGGTCATGCTGCTCGACGATCTGAAGACGATGGGCTTCCTGTACGCGACGCTTTCGGGTATCTCGATCGGCATCGACGATATGGTCACGCCGCCGAGCAAAAAGAAAATCATCGCCGACGCCTTAAAAGAGGTCGAAAAACTTCGCAAGCAGTACGAAGACGCGACCATGACCAACATGGAACGCGAAAACAAGGTGACCGCGATCTGGTCGGATGTGACCGATCACGTGGCGAAAGAAATGTTTGTGGCCATGCACAACCGCGAAAAGGAACGCAAAGAGCTGAACCCGATCCTCGTGATGGCCGATTCCGGTGCTCGTGGTTCGGACGCACAGATTCGACAGCTCGCCGGTATGCGTGGCCTGATGGCCAAGCCGTCTGGCGAGATCATCGAAAATCCGATCCTCGCCAACTTTCGCGAAGGTCTGGACGTTTTGCAGTACTTTATTTCGACCCACGGTGCTCGTAAGGGTTTGGCCGATACGGCTTTGAAAACGGCCGATTCGGGCTACCTGACCCGTCGTCTGGTTGACGTTGCTCAGGACGTGATCGTCTCGGAAGAAGATTGCGGAACGATGCGCGGCGTCTGGGCCGAGGCCATCATCCGTAACGGGGAAGAGGTCGAAAGTTTGCGTGACCGCATTGTCGGCTGCACATCGCTCGATGACATCATCGATCCGGTTGACGGAACGGTGATCGTTGCGGCAAACGTTGAGCTCAACGAAGACCTCGGCTCACAGGTCCAGCTTTCGGGTCTGCAAAAAGTCCGAATTCGCTCGGCTCTGACCTGCGAATCGCGTCGCGGCATCTGCGTCAAATGTTACGGCCGCAACCTCGCGACCGGCAACACGGTCGAGATCGGCGAGGCGGTCGGCGTCATCGCCGCACAGTCGATTGGCGAACCCGGCACACAGCTGACGATGCGCACATTCCACGTCGGTGGTACGGCACGCCTCGAACAGGAGACCAAGCACGCCGCCGCGATGGACGGAACCGTAAAATATCTCGGCGATCTCAAAGTCATTAAGAATCGTAAGGGCGAAATGGTCTCGATCCGCCGCCAATCAGAGCTTGCTCTGGTAGACGAACGCGGCCGCGAGGTTGCTCATTACAAGGTAGTTTATGGTGCCGAGGTACATGTCAAAGACGGACAGAAGGTTAAAGAAGACGAAATTCTAGTCACATGGGATCCGTTTACGTTCGCCATTTTGACCGAGGTCAAGGGTACCGTTAAGTATCAGGACCTCAAGGAAGGCAAGACGGTCGAGGAAGAAATCGATAAAGTTACGGGGCAGAAACGCCTCGTTGTTAAGGACTCGGATGAGAAAAATCAGCCGCGTCTCGAGATCCGCAGCGGCAACAAGGTCCAGAAAACCTACCAGATGCCGATCCGTGCCAACCTCATTGTCGAGGACGGCCAGGAGGTCGAACCCGGCGACGTTATTGCCAAGATTCCGCGTGAAACAACCAAGACAAAAGATATCGTCGGCGGTCTACCGCGTGTCGTCGAGCTTTTCGAAGCACGGCGTCCGGGCGAAACCGCGATGATGTCAGAGATCAACGGAACCGTCAAATTCGGCCCGATCTCAAAGGGTAAACGCAAGATCATCGTCACCGGCGACGACGGCACCGAACGCGAATACGACATCCCGCGTAATACGCACATCAACGTGCAGGAAGACGACCGCGTCCGCTCCGGTGAACCGCTCATGGACGGCCCGCTCAACCCGCACGACATCCTGCGTGTCCTCGGTATGGAAGCATTGCAGAATTACGTCGTGAACGAAATCCAGGAGGTCTATCGTTTGCAGGGCGTGAACATCAACGACAAACACATTGAGGTGATCGTTCGCCAGATGCTGCGCTGGGTCAAGATCAAGGAAGTCGGCGATACCGAATTCCTGCTTGAGGAACAGGTTGACCGATTCCGCTACGAGGACGAGAACCGGCGTGTGGCTGACGCCGACGGTAAAACGTCGGTCGGCGAACCGCTCTTGCTAGGAATCACGAAAGCATCGCTTTCGACCGATTCGTTCATCTCTGCGGCGAGCTTCCAGGAAACGACCCGCGTGCTTACTGAAGCCGCGATCTCCGGTCGCATCGACT
This sequence comes from Pyrinomonadales bacterium, assembly GCA_038227175.1. Taxonomy (GTDB): domain Bacteria; phylum Acidobacteriota; class Blastocatellia; order Pyrinomonadales; family Pyrinomonadaceae; genus OLB17. Next base: position 13,266 of record JBBRPZ010000039.1, read on the forward strand.
ATCTCCGCGGCCTCAAGGAAAACGTCATCATGGGCCGCCTCATCCCGGCCGGTACCGGCATGAAGTATTACCGTAACGTGCGTGTCGCCTACGATGCTACCGAGAACCGGAAGCAGGAGGATGAATTCGACGAGATGAACGACTACATCCGCGGCGGCATCGACCTGCCCGTAGCGACTCCACTGCCGGATATTGAGGACGTGGATTTTGACGAGGATCTCGACGATATCGACGATCTAGCCGGCGACGAAAGTGTTGAGGTATTTGATATCGACGCGGCAATGAAGATCGAGGTCGAAGACGACGATCTATAATGCAGAGGCCCGCGCGTAAGCAAGGGCTTAAGCGGAACATGGTATTGAGTGTTACACCCCTTGCGTACGCGCGGGCTTCTGTAAAATCGAAAAGGCCGGAAGTTTTTGCTTCTGGCCTTTTTTTTGTTACAAATTTGTCGTTATGATAAATTTTTCTTACGTAAATGTAAGTATCATAATACTGATTCTCTATTCCGGTCAATCACCAACGACTCCATAATTTCGCGAAACACCTTTAATAATCAGGGCCGCAGAACAACTTTGTGAAAATATTCCCTAATGGCACGCCATTTGCGCCTGGGTTGACTAAAGATGCGGTTAAATTTCTCTATGTTTATAGGAGTCATTAAATGAAAATTATGGGTTTACGAGCAGGCGGGCCGTCAAACAGATTGTCTTTGATCAACAAATTCTTACGGTTAAAGGTAAGGCTAAATGATCCGCAATGGCGAAAATACGGCGTTGCATTATTAGCCGGTAAATTACTAGGCGTCGCTATCGTCGTGCTTGGGTTGGCCGTTTTATTTCCAGACCTGGTGGGATTCGGCGTCAGAACATTTGCCGCCGATGGTGATGCCCCGACCGTTGCGGGGGCCGACATTGTTAATCCGATCAACACGCTTTGGGTGCTGCTTGCCTCGTTTCTGGTTTTTGCGATGCAGGTCGGTTTTACAATGCTCGAAGCCGGATTATGTCGCTCACGCGAGACCGTCAATGTTTTGATGGAATGTATCGTCGATACGTGTCTCTGCGGGCTGCTCTTTTTTGCCATCGGCTTTGCGTTTATGTTTAGCCACGGCAATGGGTTTATCGGATTGAACTGGTTCTTTCTACAGGGTGTTCCGGCGACTTACGAAAGCACCGGCATCGCCGTTTTGGCGTTTTGGCTTTTCCAGTTTGCGTTTGCCGATACGTGCTCGACCATTACGTCGGGAGCTATGATCGGCCGAACAAGCTTTGTCGGTGACCTGCTCTACAGTCTGGCGGTATCGGGCATTATCTATCCGATTGTCGGACATTGGGCGTGGGGGCCGGACGGATTTCTTGCCACTATGGGGTCGGACGGGAATTTTCTGGGGTCGATGGGATTGGGCTTTCACGATTTTGCCGGATCAACGGTTGTTCACACGATCGGTGGATTTATCGCCCTTGCGGGTGCGATCGCGCTTGGGCCGAGACTAGGACGGATTTTCAAACGCGACGGTGGCGGGCCGATGGCTCCGCACGATCTGACGATTGCCGCCGCAGGTGGATTGATCCTGTGGTTTGGCTGGTATGGTTTCAATCCGGGCAGCACGCTTTCCGCAATGGATTTCGAAGGCGTTGGCCGCGTCGCGACCAATACGACGCTAGCAGCCTGCGCAGGCGGATTGCTGGCAATGTTCTACGCATATTTTTCGCTCAAGAAATGGGATCTTGGGGCGACCGTGAATGGATTTTTGGCTGGTTTGGTGGCGATCACCTGCCCGTGCTACTGGGTTAGCCCGGTCGGTGCTATCGCTCTTGGCGCGATTGCCGGCGTGATCTGCATCATGGGGATCGAACTATTGGAATGGCTCAGAATTGACGATCCGATCGGAGCGGTTCCAGTTCACGGTTTTTGCGGTATCTGGGGAACGATCTCACTCGGATTATTCGCAAGCGGGCAATTCGGGGCGACCGGTCCGCTGGCCCCGGACAATTCGGCACCATTGACCGGCCTATTTTACGGCGGAGGAACCGCGGTTTTGGCGGCACAGGTTGTCGGAAGCGTAATAATTACAGCCGCGACATTTGGCTCGGCGTTAGCTGTTATGTATGCGATCAAGGCTGTCGGTTTGCTTCGCGTTTCCGCGGCGGGCGAATTGGAAGGGCTGGATATATTCGAGCACGGCGTTACGGCCTATCCGGAATATGCGTTTGCCGAAGAGACATATCCCGTATTCCATGCTCCTGGAGTAGCGGCAGCCGCGACGTCGAGCGACGGGCTGATGCCCGCACCGCAGGAGGCTTAAATTACATTAATAAAATGAAACGTCCGCTTGTCACCGGCTCTGGTAAGCAACGGCAAGCGGACTTAAATATCCCCTTTAGAGGAACATTATAGGAGAAAAGAATACATCATGCGTTCTTTGAAATCAATATTTGCTACACAAATCGCACTTTTTGCGTTGGTCCTGATCGGACAAGCGTCCGCAGCCAATGCACAGTCGACCCTTTTTTACATACCTTCGACGGATGTCGTGCCACAAAAGGAGGTATATCTCGAATTCGATGTTTTGGCATATTTTAAAAAATATAGCAAAGGCGGTTTTCAGCTAATTAATCGGGCGACCGGAAACGGCGACCAAGGCGGCGTAATGGCCGGCTACGAGCAGCCGCTATCAGGGAGAATAAAATTCGTCGCGGACTGGTTTAGCGGCAAAAACCGGTTTGGTTACGGAACGCCCGGCTTCGCGATCACGACGGGTAAGACAAGCGCGTTGTATATCGGATACATCATCGGTAATTCCGGTCGAAAAAACAACGCCTTGTTTGTATATTGGGGCATTACGCGCTAGCAAATTGTTCAGAGTGCAAGCTTCAGCTTGTTCTTAAGCGTAAGAAGAAAACAAGCTAAAGCTTGCACCCTGAGCGGTTACCAGATCTCGCACACCTTCTGCCGGATCATCTTATTTCCCTGCTTGCAGCCCCAGGCTTTGGCGAAGGTTGGCATGTTCGACATCGGGCCGTTCACGCGATATTTTGCGGCCGCGTGCGGATCGCCCAGCACCTGTCCGCGTTCGGCTTCAGGCGTTGATTTGGCCGCCCAAACCTGTGCCCACCCGAGGAAGAAACGCTGTTCGGGCGTAAACCCGTCGATATTGGCCGGACGCGGTTTGCCCTCGAGCGATTTCATAAACGCGTCATACGAGATCGTCAGACCGGCAAAATCACCGATGTTTTCGCCAAGCGTCAGACGTCCGTTGATGTTGAGCCCCGGCTGAACCGTATAGCCGCTAAACTGATCGGCGACGCACGTAGCCCGCTCCTCAAATTTCGCCCTATCCTCGGCCGTCCACCACGATTTGAGATTGCCGTCAGCGCCAAACTTGCTGCCCTGATCGTCAAACCCGTGCGACATTTCATGCCCGATCACGCCGCCGATGCCGCCATAGTTGATGGCGTCGTCGGCCTGAAAATTAAAGAAAGGTGGCTGGAGGATGCCGGCCGGAAACGTGATGTCGTTATTCGTCGGCGAATATGACGCGTTGACCGTCGGTGCAGACATGCCCATGCGGGTCTTGTCGGTCGGCTTGCCGATGTCATCGAGATTGCGGTGATTCTGGAACGCCGAGGATCGCGTAGCGTTGCCGAAATACGATTTGCGGTCAATCGTCAGACCCGCGTAGCCGCGCGGATGGTCGGTGTAGCCGATCTTTCGTTTATATGCGTTGAGCTTGTCGAGGGCTTTGGTTCTGGTTTCGGGGCTCATCCATGCGAGATTTTGAATGTGAACCCGCATGACCGCGAACAGGTTGTCGATCAACTGGTTCATTCGCGCCTTAGCCTCGGGTGTGAATTTCGTCTTGATAAATTCAGCACCGAGCGCCTCGCCGAGCGTGCCGTCAGTATTCTGAACGCAGCGTTTCCAACGCGGAAGCTGCTCCTTAGTACCGGCAAGGACGCGGCCCGAAAAGTTAAAGCTCTCGTCGCCAAACGCCTTTGGCAGAGCGCTGGCCGCATTGTTCAGCACCATCCAGCGAAAATATGTTTTCCAACTCGCGACCGGTACGTCCGTGAGCATTTTATTCAACTCACCAAAAAATTTTGGCTGGCCAAAGTTTATTTCCGTGATCGTCGGAATACCGCGTTCCTTCATGTACCCGGCTAACGAGAAATTCGGGATTATCGCCTGTGCGTCGGCGAGCGGTATTTTATTGTAATTTTTGTCCGCGTCACGCAGCTCAACCGGAGCGGCCGAGGCCTTTGCAAGCCGCATCTGGATATCCATCACCGTGCCGGCATCCGTCCCCGCCTGTGCGGGCGTTTCGCCGAGCAGCTTGAACATATTCGTCATGTGCTCCACAAATTTGCCGCGTATCTCGACCGATTTTGCGTCTTCCTTGGTGTAGTAGTCGCGGTTTGGCAGGCTCAGCCCGCCCTGGCCGGAATTGACGATAACCATGTTGGTATTCTTCTGGTCTGGTGCGCCGCCGAGGCGAAACATCACGCCGACACCCATGTTGTGAAGCCGTGCGACCTCGCTCGTGACGTCATCGGCTGTCTTAATTTTGTCGATGGTCTTGAAAAACGGATCGAGCGGCGCGGTTCCCGCTTTCTCGATCGCCGCCTCGTCCATGCACGAGGCGTAGTAGTCGCCGATTAGCTGGAGACTGCTGCCCGCCGGAGCCTTTGTCTTGGCTGCCATTTCGAGTATGTCGTGCGACACATCGCGGTTGCTCTCGGCCAGCATATTAAATGTCCCCCAACGCGACTGCGAAGGCGGTATCTCGGTATTCTTTACCCAGGTGCCGCTGGCGAACTGGAAAAAGTCGTCACACGCATCCGCCGACCGATCCATCCGCGACGTGTCAAAACCCGAGCTCTGAGCAAACGCTCCGTTACAAATAGAAATGGCGATCGCAGCGGCTGCGATGACCCGAAACAAACTTTTTCTCATGATCTACTCCTAATTTTCTGTACAGATGTAATACGGGTGTAATACCGAAGAAGTTTATGCCTTTTTCCCCTAAATTACAAAGCCGGATCAAACCCGCCGTGCCCGATCTGCCGCAATTGCCAGAGTGTCCCAAAACTGCAAAATGGGACAGGCTAAGTATTGTATATAATGTGCTTATGCGGTGTTTTGCCATTTTTCTGTTCGCGCGTATGTACAAAAGTGGGTCAGCAGTGTCCCAAGCGCCCCAAAAGCGCCCCAAAATCGCAATATGGGCAGGCTAAACGTTGTACATAATGGATTTATGTGGCATTTGGACATTTTACCTCGCGCGTACATACAAAAATGGGGCACCACGTAATCCCAATGCCGTGTTTCAGGAGTTTGATCTGTCAAAGATCGTTCCGACACGTACAGGCATATCGAACAACGTTGCAAGCATAGCACAATGTGCTACCAATGGTCAAATATTTTAAAAGCTATGGTGGGAGTTACATCCCCGATTTTCTTCGGTTATCTTCCTTGCAGAGCATCTGACAGTTTGTTGCTTCGGTTTTGCCGTCTTCGTGCCACGGAGTTGCGTGGTCGGCTTCCATTTCGTTTGGCTCAAAATGTTGGCTTTCCTGACGGTGTTAATGACCGCGTCCCGCTGTTTGTCCTTGTAAATGAATTCCCGCTGGTACGGCGGACGAATATCCAGCTTGCCGCCGAAACCAACAACACCGGCTTCATTGTTATCTTGATAGCCTTCCGTCGGTTCCTTGACCGAAATTTCTTTGAGTTCGATTTTCATTATTTACCAATACCCGTTTTAGCATAGCCACGGCCTTCAGGCCGTGGTCAGGTTAGCGACAAATTTCAACAGGGCGTTTTAACGTCCTTTGTGATCCAACGGCTAAAGCCCCGCCCAAAGGTGATGGTGGCGGTGTATTGGCGGACGTGGAATAGGCGCCAGAGGTGGGGGAAGAAGCCGATGTCTTCCCACCAGCAGGCGGCGAGGTTGGCGGCGAGCTCGTCCGGCGGCGTGCTATAGCTGAGGGCGGCGTAGTGGACGGGGACGTTGCCGCGGGCGGCGAATTCGAGGAAG
>JBBRPZ010000040.1:0-17783 GCA_038227175.1 Pyrinomonadales bacterium
CTCTTTTATAGTTCGTATGCTCGGCTGGATTTCGGCCCGGCGAGCGACGATGCGTCACTAAAAGACGGGTTCGCTCCCTTGATATTGTTTCTGGCCCACTTGCGAATTTCTTCGATCTTGTCGCTCATCATGTGGGCGGTCGGCGTTAGACCGTCTGCCGCTTTTAGAATGTCTTTTGTTTCGGCTGGCCTGTCGCCATCGATAAATGCCTCAAGTACGCCGTCCGTTACCGCACCTTCGATCTCCGCACCGGAAAAGTCCTTGCTTTTCTCGACAAGTCGTTCCAGGTCGAATTGACTTGGATCGAGATACCTTTTCTTGAGGTGGACCCTGAATATCTCCTGCCGGTCATCCGGCTGCGGAAGATCGACAAAATGGATGTATGAGAACCGGCCTATTCTGAATTGTTCGGATTCGAGTTCGCGTACGTCATTGGCCACATTTCCGCGAAAAGATCTTGCGACCTCGGCGACCGCCGATCGTATGCTCGATCTCTGGAATATTAAGAAAGGAGGCTACGTCCAGACAATTGGGGCCGTGATCTCGGCGATCATCGCATTCGGCGTGTTTTTTGTCGCGCCGATTAAAGAATTGGTCAGAAATACAGGTTCGCTCGTTGATCTCGGTGACCGAACGGCATGGATTGCCAGCGGCTTTTTGATTGCGGCTCTTGCCTTGTCGATTACCGCCTTGGTTCTTTTGCAAAAACTCAACGGAAAACTAAAAGATGCCCGGTACAAGCCCGACTACGACGGCGAAATTGTCCGGGTATGGCATCTAGGAATTCCAACAGGTCTGGTATTTGCGGGAGGTTTTATTTATTACTTCCTATTTCTTCTTCCAAATTGGCCGCAGACAGGAGCATTTTTACCGGGCCTTGCGCCATTTCTGCGAGATGTCCTACTTGTTTTCCAGTTCGCATGCACTATTATTCTGTTTTTCGTAAGTAACGAATATCTGAACTGGCTGGGTCTTAGGTTCAAGCTAATTCAGACTAAAGGCTCGAAGCCCGAAGGTTTTTCCGGCATCGGTTCAATCGAGTCTGTGTCGGAAGAATCTGCTTCTCAATCGAAGTCGGTGTTGAGCAGGGTGCGGGATTTCATCGCGCAACTCTCACCGCAGAATATCCCGGCGTTTCTAGTTAACATCGCGGCCGTGCTGATCGCTGTATTTGCCGCCTACCTGTTCGGTGACCGGGCTTACTGGGAAATTATGGCCGACACCGTTTTCGCGCTTGTCACGATTGGGGGATTCGTCGGGGTTGTCGCCCTGGCAGTTAGTACCGGTGGCTTCTATCAGAAAGGTATAAGGAAATATCTTGGCTTTGGTTTTCTTGGGGTTTGGCACGCTGCCCTCCAGATCCTAACAACCATAATACTTGTCGATTTTGGTGACTGGCGATTGCTGATCGCAATTTTTCTGCTTACCGTTTTGACAAATGGCCTTGGCCCAACGGGAGCCTTAATAAATTTGTTACTAGGTGCGGCCAAGGCTGGTAAGAGTCCCGCAAAAAACCTCGCCCGTAGTTTAAGTTCTGCTAGATTTGCGGCTTGGATCATGAAAAAGGACAGCGGGTTTTTGATGCTTGCCGTCTGGTTGATTTATGGGGCAGTTGTAGTCGCATCACCGTTTATGGCGCGACAGTTTTTTCACCCCCTAACCGCGAAAGAGCTTATTGATTTGTTTGTTACGGGGCATTTTGGTCAAATATCGGATTTTTGGATTGCGGGAGCGCTTTTGTTGGCAGTTGCTTTCTATGTCGGTTATAGAATGAGCCGTTTGTGGTTTAGCTGGTATCTCGGCGTGTCGCTTTTGTTTAACGGTCATAATAACGAAGCCGGCGGCGCGGCTCGGATCGAAGGATTCAAACATATTCTTCGGATCAAGGTCGAAAAAACAAAACTAACAGTTCACGTGATCGGTTTCGACCAGGCAGAGACCGATATTGAAGATTTAAAACCAAGACTTGTTGACAAGTTCGAGCTACATTGCGAAACGATTACCAACACATGATTTTCGCTTGGCCTTCGTAAAGTGAAAGAGCGTTGCAATTGACCGTGATAATACGAAGCTCACCCAGCACCGTTGCATAAGTTCTTACGCAAGACAACAACGACCAGTTGCAAATACCTTATTATTGAAAGGCGAAGCGCTTGTTGTCGATCGCCGTCACTTTCGTAGCATCGACAGAAATGGAAAAGCTGCGCAGATGCTCCATCTGCCAAGCAATATACGTAATAAACTGATCGCCGGTGGGCTCAACGTAGTAGGGCTGGATCTTAATTTCGGTGGGCTTTTCCTGCTCACGCGGTCCGTTACCCTTTCCGTTTGAATTGCTATTCGTATTTGCGGGCTTCGCCGATGGCTTAGGCAAAGCTGCGGCAAAGGCGGTGTTCGGATCGGCTACGTTAATTTTTCCTGTAACACAGTATGTTTCGAGCTGATCCGCCAAATTCGCATAGTCGACCGCCAATTTTTCATTGTTATCGATATTCGTTTTTTGTTGAAATACGTCAAACCCTCCCTGATATAGGACCGCGATGCCAGTGCATACCAAAAAGACGGTTATCAAGTGTGGGCTTGCATTGTTGTCGATCCCTTTTTTTGCAATCAGAGCGAGCGAAATACCGGCGATGATGCCGAATATTGTGAATACAAGATAACTTGTATAAAAATAAGTGTAAAATGAGATCGCACTCCCCCGGTGACTGTTACCCAAGACGCTAACTTCTTTAAGTTGTGCATTAATACGATTCACCCTATCCGGACTTCCCGCAACCGAACATTCCGCTTGCCTACCTTCATCTAACACATGCGTTTTTGTCAGATTTTCAGCTCTGTACTTAATGGCAAATTCGGCCGTAACGCCCACAATTGCCCAAATGATCAATATGCATACGGTGATCAAGATGTAGCTCGTCCAACCTGCGGTCGCATTCGATTTGACACTCTCCGTAAAACTAGCCCAACTCATATTTGCCCTCCTATGATAGCGTGCACATTACATTTCGGTTTATGATTCTCTCAAATAGAAAGCTCATCCGTGGGAGATGCTCCGACGGCTTGCTTAACAACTGTCCTTATCTAAGATTGTCGATAGGCCGCAACTTCTACATGTAAAAGTAGCCTGACTCCTCAAACTTATGAGGATTTACGATCATTCTCCTCGTTCGTCTATCTTATGAAACTGTCAAAATTCAAGATGCGATTCTTGAAGTGACTAAGTTTCAAGCCAAAAAAAAGTGTCACGGCTTGAGTGACATAGATTCTTATCACTACCCCACAGCGACTTGAGGCCGATTTGCCATCGGAACTTATCTCACATGAATACAAACTGCTTGAAATATACGGAGGATTATACGCTCATTCATCTGGTCATATTGATTTTAATCGGTAAAACCTTACAGATTTTTTAGTCACGGAAATCTTGTCAATTTGCACGACAGCTTTGGTTCTTATAGCCAATCGTCAAAAAACTACAGGTTTTTGACACCAATAAACATTATTCTAAGAACGAATTGATTAAATTTTTAACACGAACTCTGAAGCAGTAATAAAAATACCGGTCAGAGCGATTCGTTTGGTTTGGACAGGAAAGCTAACAAGGCCTGAAATTAATTCCCCAACTTTTGAGACGAACTCCAAAACCAACAAACCTAATTAGAACGTTCCGTACCGGTCTGTGGAAATTGCCAGGGAGTCTCCGGAATTAGCACACAGTCACACAGTCTACCCGCAAATATAAGTCCAGACTGCTGTCACGAGGCGAATTATCTAAAATTCCCGCTCAGTTAAGTTTTTCCTTGAGAGATTTTGATTTAATTTGAATTAAAAATGAAAATATTAGACGGTAAGGAATTCGAAACGATTAAAGAGAATAAGAAGGTAAATATATGAACACGATAGATTCATACCGGCTAGCCTCGCGATCAGGTATCGTCACTATCATAGTCGGCGCATCAAATTTGACGTTCTCGAAAGACGTGGCGAAAAATACAATTTTGAACTCGATACACTCTTTCCAACGCATTTTAGCCAAAATCAGTGGCTTAAGAATGCAAACGGCATCAGCTCTCTTCGAGATCAAGATTACAGCATATGCTGCCCGACCTAAGTTATAAAAAAGTATTACCAACAAAGGAAAAATGTATGTTCATGAGCCAAAAATCGCCGAGGTTTGTCGTAGTCCGCGTATGTTTAGCCGCCGTTATTTGCGGTTTGTCGTTCACGTTTGTGTTTACTAAGACACGGGCGGCGGAATTTCCGTTTATTGAATTGGCGAGCCAGTTCTTTAGTTTGCCGGGCGTCGCCGACGGGCGTGACAATGCTGGAGGGTCAATTACAGACGACGCCGTAGCGGTGTCCAATGGGCCGATAGTTTTTCAGCGAGGATTTTTAGCGGGTTTTGATTTTCCATTTTTTCGAGGCGGCAAGCTCTATAAAGTGGATCCGAGTTCTGGTACTGAAACACTTTTCGGTGACGGCAGCCAACCAAATTATAGTGCTGACGGGTCAAAGATCGTTTTCACGCTAAATTCTCAAATCGCAAGGACACCCGCAAGCACTTATGTGCCCACGGGATTAACAATTCTCGGAGGGGGCTCGGCGATCACTGGATTTTATCCCAAATGGTCTCCGGATTCTCTAAATATTGCTTACAATTCGTCCAACTTGGCCACAAACGGCACGTTATATTATTATATCTTCATACTGGGCGGCTCCTGCTCGGCCTGCGACATTTTTCAGCAGCTCAATCGAGGCGCAGCGATTTCAAACCTTTACCCCGGTTGGAGCCCGACAATCGGCACGGTCGGTGCGTCCCGAACAGCAACTATCGCTTATGTCCAGACGCCGGCTACCCGAACCGATATCCTCAACGGCACCTACTCCGGCGACATAGTTTCCGAGGCTATATCGATCGCCGCCGACGGTACGGTCACCGATGGCGTAATAACAAATCTCACCAATAGTACGGCGAAGTACGGTTTCCCTACGTATTCGCACGACGGAACGCGGATAGCATACGTTAAATTTAACTCGGATGGGAGCAGCTCTCTATTCGTAATGAATGCTAATGGTTCAAACAAGGTTGTGATCATCAACTATCCCAGCGGGAATAGCCTTGCTCACCATCCGAACTGGTCTCCGGATGACAACAAACTCGCATTTTCCGATAGTAATCAGATATTCCAGATCTCACCAGTCGCGGGTCAGCAGCCGGTAGCGGTAACGACACTTGCCAATTCAGACAACGATCTTTTTCCAAGCTGGGCTCCAGGCACAGGAAACCCAACGCCTACGCCGTCACCAACGCCGCCGCTCGCAGCGACGCTCAGTTTCGAGGGACGGCTTCGCGACCGGGTAAACAGGAGTGACGCTGGGATCACGCCCGATGGGGATGTTGACGGCACGTTTACGCTGTCGCTGCCGCCTGCTGCGTATACAAAATCTTATAAGAGCATCGTTCTTGTCGGGCCGAACGGCAACGAATGGGACACAATTCCGCAGCAATCGCCACCACTGCCTCTGCCCGAGGTCAAGTGGGTGGTCGGCATCTCTGACTCGCTCGACGGCCAGTTATTTAATTGCTCCGACGGCTCCTTGACATGCAACCCCCGCCAGGTGGGAAGCCCCGGCGTCTCAAAGCTATTTGTGCCGGATTCTATTCCAACCTCGTTTGTGACCGGAAATACGTTCTCGATAACCGTCACATTTTCCGATAACACAATTGCGACCGGGTCAACTACCATTGGAACAATTCCGACAACCGATCTGGGTATGTATATGCGGGCCGAAAATGAAACGGGCGGACCTCTTGGCGGTTCAATTGCGGCTGGCCAGCCATATCGCTATCACCCGCAGGTGACAAATTACGGTCCGCTTTCCGCTACGGGTGCCATTATCTCGGTGAGGTTGCCGCAGGGTGTCGTTTTTACCCGGAATGACAGCCATGACCCTGATGCCTGTAGTCAGGCATCTCCAGGGTCTGCCGTTCGATGCACGATCACAGCGGCTATAGCCGTAGGCGACACGTATGGATTGATATTCTACGTCCAGGCTAATCAGGCAGGAACATTCAACGCTACTGCTACGGTTGTCAGCAATCAGAGCGAACCCATACCAGACCCGCACACCAACACTTTTTCCGTAACGACGACTACCAATTCTGCCGCTGATCTTTCCGTCAGTGTCTCGGGTGACGGCGATCCGGTCCAGGTCGACGCACCGCTCATATATACAGCTACCGTCAGAAACAACGGCCCGCTCGACGCGACGAACACACAGGTCAGGCTCACCGTTGACGATCTCGCCACCTACGTCCAGTTTTCGGGAACTTCGCCTTCATGCCTTCGACAGGGGACGAGTCGCCAAATACTATGCAATGTCGGCACGTTGTCGCAGGGGGTTCAAGTGACGCTTAAAATTCAGGTACGGCCTAAGGGCGTGCCAAATAACGCCGACCATGCAATCAGTCTGATCGCAGACGCCTCAAGCGATCTCTTCGATTACGACTTGACAAACTCCAATATCAGATTGAGAACGGGCGTCGTTCCGGTCGGTCGGCCGCTTAACGACAATTTCCTCTCCGAGCCCGATCGGCCCGGCAGTGGTCCGTTTCCGCTCGCTGGATTGTCCGGTCAGCTGACGGGTACGAATGTTGGCTCAACGAGGGAAGTCCCGATCAACTATGGATTTAATTTATCCGATTCGGTTGAGCTAAACCATGCGGGTCAAAACGGTGGTAAATCCGTTTGGTATTACTGGACACCGCCGGCAGGCACAACGGGAGGTATGTCCATCGACACAAGCGGCAGCCTATTCGATACGCTGCTTTCGGTTTATGCAATCGACACAACAACCCTGCTGATCGATACGGAGTTAGTGAGCAATGATAACGTTGCGGGCGCCGTTACCAGCGCGGTAAGCTTCAACTTCGATAAGAAACACGTATATTACATTGTAGTTGACGGCAGACAGGGTGCGACGGGAAGGTTCGTGCTTAATTGGAATGCGATTGTTTCAAAGCCAGCGGTACACACGGTGCAGCAGCATATCAGCGTCGGTATTTTCCCATCCGAGATTTGTACCGCTAGTTCTAACGACCCTACCCTTTGCCCGAGAGATACAAGTGGTAATGTATTGCTCGCTGCGAAGGGGGATAACTTTACCAATGATTCGAGAGTCCTGATCACAGGGCTGGATTTGTTTGGACTATATGGAGCACCGATCACCCGACTTGGGTCAACGGAACTGGATCAGCAGATACCGCCAGGTTTCCAACTCAACGATATTGGACTTGCAAGTGTGCGGGTTGTTACGAAGACTGCGTCAACCCAGGCGAGTGTATCGGATAAGACGAACTTTAGCCCGACCGGCTTATTCACGCCAGGCTTAGCCGACGGCGAGTATGACATCGCATACCAGAGCCGCGGGCTGAACCTTTTTGCCGTGCAAAATGCCACGGTACCGCCGGGCGGCACGCAGGAGGTCTGCGTCAACCAAACTGGTCAGAGCGGAAGTGTTTGCATCGAGTTTAAAAACGGCGACCCCAACAATCCCGCTATAATAACGCCAACCTACTTCTCGCGAGTAAAGGGCTGTATCGGCTTAACCGCAGATCGGCTGGACGAGTGCCTCGCTTTCACGCGTACGAACGACCGCTCTTTCGCTTTTAATACGGGCAGCCTTAAAATAACGACCGTCAAGATCAAAGCACGATTGGACCTGTCACCGGATACGGTTGCGTTTATCAAAAGTGCCGGCGGCAAGATTGCACCCGTCTTCGAGGCCGGTTCGCTCAAACCGGGCACCGTCGGGCCGAATGGTCCAGTGATAACAGCTGGCGGCGGCACGCTGATCGGTCAGGATGGGAACGGCTTAATCGGTCAGGATGGGAACGGCTTAATCGGACAGGATGGCAACGGCTTGATCGGCGGCGGTTTGATCTCCCAGGACGGGAACAATGTAATCAGCCACGACGGGGGCACCCTCATCGGACAGGATGGCAACGGCTTCCTAGTAAAGAATGGCGTTATCAGTAATGACGGAGGCACAAGACCGGACGAAGCGATCTCTGCCGCCGATAGCGGTTTGGATAATCCGTCGCGTCCGCAGGTTACTTCCAAACCGCTCGTGACAGGCGTTGGCGGTTTATTCTTGACCAAATCAAGCGGAGGGCAGGAGCCGGATATTACGATCACGACCGATCCCGTAACTGGCGAGGTCACGGGTATATTGACCATGACGTTCGACAATACGAGTTTCCCTCGCGTGAGCGATATTGGCCGACTGGCGTTTACCATAGCGGTTAATCCAGCCGTTATTTCCGTCGCCTCTCAAAACGTCACCGTCAACGCAACTGACGGCAATGCTGCGATCAAGCTCAAGCGCAACGGCAACATGACGGCGCCGGTGACCGTCGATTATTCGACCATTGACGGGACGGCAACAGCCGGTGTCGACTACACCGCTGCGACCGGGAGGGTCACCTTTGCACCTAACGAGACGGAAAAGACGGTCAACGTCGCACTCACCAATACCTCAGCCGTCACGCCGCGACGCATATTCAATCTCGTTATCGGCAATGTCTTTGGCGGTGCTGTCGACGCACCAAACTATACAACCGTTGCGAAGCTCGGCACGATATCAACGATAAGCGGGAAAGTTCTAACCTCAGATGGCCGCGGTCTGCGCAATGCGACTGTTTCGATTACCGATTCGAATGGTGTCGTTCGCCTGGCGACGACCAGTTCGTTCGGCTTTTACTCGTTTGACAATGTCTTGACTGGCGGCACGTACACGATCCGCATTTCGTCGCGGCTTTTCCGCTTCGCAACCCGTGCGGTACAGGTCACCGACAACATCTCGAATGTCGACTTTGTTGGGCTGGAATAACTTGTGATTCCATCCATCACGTAACCCTTAAGGCGGTTTCCAATCGCCTTTTTGAATATTTTGCTTTCCAAATATTTACTCACTTAGCGAACCGCTCAATGTGTTGCTGGTGCCGGTAATTTCCTGCGATTGCGACAGTTGACTGACGAAATACCCCCTCCGTTTGACAGCTTCAAACGTTTGACGGGTATTTGCGAGCCCAGAAATAACGGAACTGCACATAGACAAAAAGGATTCCTGCTGGGAATCACCTAACCCGTGATAGTGTCAATAAAGATTACTTTACTGACATCCGTGTAAAACTATCCGCCGCGAATCGAGTGATTATTAAACTACGAACCAAATGCCGTCACAACACCGGATCGATCCGGTCGGCCAAATCTGCTGGATAGGCAATTGTGAACCAGATCAAATCAAAAAAGAGACCGCCGATACTCAGTTATCAGACGACCTCTTTTAGCGTAAAATTACCTTCTAACCGTAACTACAACATGCTTTTCAAACATGAATCCAGAGCCGGGCGGCCTATCCCCGTCAGCTAAGTATATTCTTTGACAATTGGCATTATTAAGAATATGCTCGACGGGAATTGAGCAAGCTCACCTCTTTTTTCAGCTTCTTTGGAATTCTCCGAACCATCTGACTTACACAGCCGACCCTTGAAGGAGTTCTAAGATGAAAACACGTTGCTTCGCTTTGTTAATTGTCGCTTTGCTCGGAATCATCTTGACGGCGGCACATGTTAACGCTCAAGGCCCACTCTTTAAGGTCGGCGACCGTGTAGAGATCAATCTCGCTCCCGGCTCCGATCCGACGCGGGGCGTCTGGAAAAAGGGTACTGTAACCGGTGTGTTTCCGGCCCAGAATGTGAATGCTTATGTCGTCCAACTCGATCCGCTCCCCGGCCAAGTTCCTCAAGAAATGACGATACCGATCCCCAGATCCGATCCTGAGGGATATATCCGCTCCTTTGGCGGCTCCGCTCCGGCTATCCAAACCGACAAGCTGCGCGTCGATGATAACGGAACGGTTCTCGCCGACCGCGAGCTTATGGATTGCGACAAACTCAAGCGCAACGGGAGAAATGGCTCGCCGCCGCCGGTCGAATTGGCAAAGAATTTGATCCGCTGCCTGTATGAAAAGCCTTCCCAGCCGGGAATGGACGGTGCGACAACGATGGACATTAGCGCCATCACGATCGGGGCGCCGCATCGCTGGACAGTTTATCTGGACATCGGGCAGGGCACAGCGAACACGCTCGTCTACCCGGTTCAGGTAAAGTGGACGACGAAGACATTCTTTCGCCGGACAAATACGCTGACGACCGACAAAGAGGGCCCCTTTACATGCTTCGCCGACGCGACAAATCTCTGGCAATGCGGAAGCTCCACCGGAAATCGCAAAGACGGGAAGATCCAGCAAATTTTGGTGAAAAATTAACCACAAGTATTGAATGACCGGAAATGGTCTCGCCAAAGACAAGGCCTTTTTCTCGCGCTGCGCCTCAGCAACGCGGTGCAAAGTGCCAGGAGAATTGCGACACCCAGTTTGGCCCCTGACTTCGCTGCGTCGAATGCGCGAAGCTGCGTCGAAAATTCGTGGTGTCGCGGATCCTTGTCACCGACGAGTTCGGTAGCCCTCGTGTATAGGTTTTGTTCGGCATACCCAACGCTTTCACGAAAGGCGGTGGGAACGGGTTTATTGAGAACCTTGACACCGGAGCCTGGCCCTTCGTTAACCTCGATCCGGTAGAGCCCATGGTGGTCTTCGCCGCCACCGGGGCTGATGGCCCAAAGCTGGCCGGGTTCAAGCGGGTCACTTCCGATCTGGCCGTCGCTCTGAAGCTCAGGCGTCGATATGAATTTTTCGACACCGTCGGCACCCATCAAATAGCTGAAATGTGTGTTTTGGAACTGATATATAGGAACGGAAAACGGTTGATTTAGGCGTCAAAAATCTAATATTGACGGTTTGGGCTCTTGGTGTATTTTGATACTTGCCGGTCTAGTTGAACTCGACTGTGGCGTCCCTCTCACAAAGGTTGAAGCGCTCGGAGGCGGATTCGCTGCGGTCGGCATAGACGACTTTTAGATACCACTGGCGACGCTGGCCGCTTGACGTATCCAGGACGAACGCCGCTGTCTGACCAGGTTTTATGCCAATTCCTGTAGCAAGGGCGGCAAAGATTTCGCCGTCTAGATGAAACCGATACTTACTATTTTATCGAGGTCAATCCAAACGGACAGTACTATTGGATTAAGCTATTAACGGGAGCCCAACTCTCCGACGCAATGGTTTCTTTAATTATTCGCTTATCCAGAGCTTAGTCAAAGGATGCTCAAAAACAGTGTTAATAAACTACAGGTTTTTGACACATTTTACAGCATTCCTGGGTGCCGGAATTTATGTCTAGAATTTCGGCCAGAAATCTATCTATTCCTGTCAGATTTTGGAGGCGTTTCGTGAAGCCTGTCTACGCGGGTTTTGGCCAGTAATGTGCGGGGATTTTGCTCACCCTGCGAAATTTTCAGGCTTTGGTAGCTTTCAACGAGCAGCGGCTCGGCTTCGGCGAAGCGATTTTGAGTCATCAGGTTTTCGCCCAAAGCGCTATTTGCCATCGCTACCCAAAAATGTTCTTTTGGCAATAAATCGGTGCGCAGACTAACGGCCTCGCGGAGGATTTTTTCACCTTCCGTTTCATGCCCGGTTTTTGTCATGACCAGGCCTTGAATTATCAAAACGGTCGGATAGTTTTCGTAAAGTTTGCCAAAACCTTCGTCGAATATTTTCAGCGTTTCGTCAGCTTTCGCGATGGCTTCGGCGTACTTTTGCTGCCGGTACAGGGAAATTGCTTGATTTCGAAGATTATCACCGAGCCACAAAGACTTTGGAGAGAGTGTTCGGCGAAAGATCGTTTCCGCCGCCCGTAGATTTTCATCAGCCTCACCAAAATCTCCTTTTTCACTGAGAAACCCGCCCAATATGGTTAAAGAGAATCCGTAATTGGGTGAATCGGTCTCATTACGCCAAAGGTATTCATCCGCAGCCTCGCGAGCGGTCTGTAGGGCCTCGTCAAATCGGCCCTGATCGCCAAGGGTCGAAGCCAATGTGCTGCGCGTTGTGGCTACACCGATACGAGTTTTTTCCGGCATTCGCGGCATCAGATCAAGCGTCTGGCGAAACAATAATTCCGCCTCGTGCGAATCGCCTTGGGTGCGCCGCAAATAGGCGAAGTTATTTAGCACGACCGGCATGACCTCGATCTTGACATTTCCTCGTTGAAACTCCGCCCGCAATCGCGGCAAATACTGGCGAAAGGAAGACTCGGCCTCGGTCAAATTGCCGTTCATGAAAAGCAATGCCGCCCTGAGCGCCGATCCCTCGATAAATCGCGGATCGTTTTCACCATTGACTTCGAGGAGCAGTCTGGTGTATTCGGTCATGTGGGCGAGAGCAAGTTGATTCTTGCCTTGACTAAAGTAAGTATCGGCAATTGTTCGCTCGAGCTCGACCTTCAATTGCGGATCGCCGTCAAATTCACCGCTTTCAAGACGTTTCGCCGCCTCGTCGATCGCTTCATTGACGGTCATATCTTGGCCCTGTTTTTTCAGCGGGTTCAAGACTGGATTCGAGTATTGCAGTGTTTCCTCGAGAAACGCATTTATATTTTCGGCCTTTTCTTGTTGTTTTTGCGCCTGTCTCGACTGCCAAAGCGTGCCGGTTATGCCGACGATCACTATAACAACCAGCAAAGCCGTGGCCGCGGCCCCGATGCGGTTTCGTTTTACAAATTTAGTGAGCCGGTAGCTTGTAGTGTTTGGCCGGGCGGTGACCGGCAGTTCCTTGAGATAACGCTCAATATCGTCGGCAAAGGCTTCGACAGATTTGTAGCGTTCCTTTCGAAGCGAATACAAAACGATATTTTTCAAATCGGGGGCGAGCCTCGATCCATTGATCTGCTGGGGCGAAATCGGCTCGGCATCGCAGACGAGCCGAAATATCTCTTCGGCCGAGCGCGTCACGAAATTGTATGGCAGCCTGCCGGTGAGAAATTGGTACATGACGACACCGAGGGCGTAGACATCGCTCGCCGTTGTGATCTCTTCGCCTCGTACTTGCTCGGGGCTCGCGTATTCCGGCGTCAGCAGCCGATTTGAAGTTTGGGTAAACTGGGTCAGCGAGCCGTCTTCGCTAAGAATTTTGGCGATGCCAAAATCGAGGAGTTTTGGAACGCCGTCGCTCGTAACAATTACGTTTGAAGGTTTTAGATCACGATGGACGATCAGACGCCCGTGGGCGTAAGTCACCGCGGAGCAAACGTCGCGAAAGAGCCGGAGCTTGCTGTCGATCAAGAGGCCGTTTTCGTCACAATACCTGATTAGCGGCAAACCCTCCACGTATTCCATTACGAAAAAAGGCAATCCGTCGTCTGTCGTGCCGCCGTCGAGCAGGCCGGCAATATTCGGGTGATGAAGCGAAGCCAAAATCTGGCGCTCCTGATTGAATCGGCGGACTATCTCGTCAGAGTCTATGCCGCGTTTGAGAACCTTGACGGCGGCTTTTTGCTCAAACTCGCCCTCTCGGTGAGCAAGGAAGACAATGCCCATTCCGCCGCGTCCGATCTCGTGATCGATGCGGTAATTGCCGACCTTTTGGCCGACGTAAGATTTGGGATCTGAAAAGATAGGCTCGTCAATAAAATCAGCGGCGTCATCTATGGAATCAAGAAGTCGTTTAACCTCGGCGAACGAGTCGTCATCGCCATTGAGGGCATCTTTGGCAAAACGCTCCCGTTCGCCGGGTGACAAAGCGGATGCCCCGATGAAAACCGGTTTCAGTTTTTTCCAACGCTCCGGCGTCACTGTTTTGCTCCATTTTTTAGCTGCGTGTACAGCCATGTCCGGGCCATCGTCCACTCGTTTTTAATCGTCGCGGGCGAGAGTTTCATCACTTCGGCGGTCTCCTCGATCGTCAGCCCGCCAAAAAATCGCAATTCAATTATCCGGCACTGTCTTTCGTCAAAAGCCTCAAGCCGCGTCAGAGCTTCGTCGAGTGCAAAGAGGTTGATGTCCCTCTCGGTCGCAAATGATACGGCGTCGTCGAGGGCGATCATTTTTACTCCTGAGCCGCGTTTCTCGGCGTCGTGCTGCCGGGCGTAATCGACCAGAATGTTCCGCATCATCTGTGCCGCCACCGCGAAAAAATGCGCGCGATTTTGCCAACCCGCACTTTTCCAATCAACCAGGCGGATATACGCCTCATGCACTAGCGCCGTCGTTTGGAGCGTATGGCCGTCGCGCTCGTTGCCCATGTAGCCGCTCGCGAGCCTTTTTAGCTCGTCATAGACAAGCGGCAGCAGAACCTCGGGAGCACGCTCGTCGCCATCCGTCAATTTCTGTAAAAGTAATGTGACATCGTGCATATCGGATGTTTCCAAAAAAATATATCACGTATCGAGAATATTTCTAGCTGATTGCTCTTCGTTTTCCGCCTTGTAGTATGAATAGGAAATTTTCTTTGCGGGGGGGGGTCAGATGAAAAACTCTTTACATGCTGGATTAACGAAACGAAATACTCGCAAGTTATTGTGCCTACAGCCCGTTTTTGCACTTTTTGCAATGGTCAGCCTGTCCGCCTGGCTGCCGACGACGAGTACGAAGTAGATCGGGTTGGTCGTTTCTGACAAAATCATGAATAAATCCTTAGCCGACATTGATAAGGAAATGGGAAATTTTTCAGAACAACTAACCCGACCGCGCTCCCGAATAAGAGCAAAATATAAATGTGAAAAAATTAATTATTTTGAGCCGGTTTGTCGCTTTTTTTTCGCTTTTTAGGTCGAAAGGGGAAATTGTTTTTAGGAGAGCCAAGATGAAAAACACCACGTTTCGTAAACATGGCAAGAGCGCCATAAAATTCGAGTACCGCCACAGAAACAGCGCGTGGCTCCCGGCCGGAATGCTCATCAACAGCCCCGGCACATTCGCCGTCGCCCCCGCCACCCCATGCGAAGCCGAGCAGATCGAGATCCGTGCCATCCTTCTCGAAGGCAATACTCCCGTCGGCAATTTCTCCGACGCCAAACCGGTGTTCATCGCACCTTGATCCTTTAGAACGAACAGGGAATTTTAAGTAGGACGGCAAATATGAAAAACAAGAAATATCTTATGCAGTCAATCAATCAAAACGTTTGCAGATTGTTATATTTGCTGTCCGTTATGGCAGTTATTGGAGTGGTGAGTCTGTCCGTCTGGCTGCAGTCGGCAAGGATGCAAGCACGTGATCCGGCCGCGATGATGAATCGGGCTGATAGTTCAACAACACCTGCACCCCCGATCCCCGCTATTTTTGGCATCAATAAATCTGACGGTGACAACATCGTCAGCAGCCTTGCTTCGGAATCTGATAATTCTCCGGCCACAGCATTGGGGGCAGCCGTAGTAGCGGCCCTTGATCGCAACGCGCCGGAATCAATTTTTCTTGTTAACAGCACTTTTACTGTTAACAGCACCGCCGACACGCCAGACGCATTACCGGGCGACGGCATTTGTGCCGATGTCTCGAATAACTGTACGTTGCGAGCCGCAATTAGCGAGGCAAACGCTCTCGCAGGTAACGATGTTATTAATCTGCCGGCCGGAACCTATACTATAACGCTACCGTCGACTGGCGAAAATTTGAATGCGAATGGTGATTTCGACATTAACGACAACCTGACTATCAACGGCTCCGGCACGGCGACGACCTTTGTCGAAGCGGCGACAACTGCCGGATCTGCGACCGACCGCGTATTTGACATCACGTCAGGCATAGTTGTGACGATTCAGGGTTTGACGGTTCGTAACGGGAGAATCACCGGATTGAGCGACCGCACTCGCGGCGCCGGCATTCGTAATTCCGGCACGTTGACGCTCAATAACTCAGTCGTCCGAGACAATCAAGCCGTCGGCACCGATGTCGGCTCGGCGGGAATTCGCAACGACGGCGACATCACGCTCAACGGAGTTACCGTCACCAATAATTTATGTAATGCTTCCACCGTAAATTGTTTCGGCGGCGGAATGTATGACAGCGGAGACGGAGCAGCGACCAACATCTCGAACAGCAGTTTCACCAATAACACATCGACCTCGACCCTCGCCAATGGATACGGCTTCGCGGCGGGTTTCGGAAAACAGGACGGCGGCACCCTAACGATTCAAAACAGCACGTTCAGCAATAACACCGGCAATGGAACTGGCAGCGGCGGAAGCGAAGGCACGGGCATTCGTATTCTCGGCACATCCGTGGCGACAACGACCTTTAACATTACCAACTCGATTATCTCGGATAACACGGGCACTACCCGCTTCGGAAGCGGGGTCGGAATTTTGATAAAGACCTCTGGAATGCCGGTGAACGCCACGCTGACCAATATTACGGTGAATCAAAATTCAGGTTCTGGTCAGGGCGGCGGCTTATTCATTAGCAACTTTGGAACGAACGTGACGGTCAATGACAGCAACATTACTAACAACTCGCTGGGTTCGAGTATAGGCTTCAACTCCGGCGGCGGCATTTATACCGCTGGAGCTAGTTTGACGCTCAATAACACCAATGTTATAGGTAACAGATCGACCGGCGCCTCCAACAGTTCTGGAGGCGGCATCAGCGGTGACGGCAGCACACTGGTTTTGAACAATTGTAATGTCAGTAACAATAACGCCGTTTTGCACGGCGGTATTAGAATATCGTCCGGGGCTGGAAGTTTTACCACAACCTTGAATAACACGACCGTCAACGGAAATACCGCCTCGGAAGGCGGCGGCATTACTAACACCACTGTTGCGACAAGTCCAACGTCAACCGTGAACATCGGCAACAGCACCGTGAGTGGAAACAGCGCGACGGGCGACGGCGGCGGCATCCTTCAATTCGGCTCTGGCACGATGATAACCAACATCAATAATTCAACCGTTGCAAACAATACCGCCAACAGCGATAACACGGGCGGAGGAGATGGGGGCGGTATTGACCCGCGCGCCGGAACAGTGAACGTCAAAAGCAGCATCGTCGCCGATAACATGGTCGGTACTGGCGGCAACGGTCCCGATTGTTTCGGCACATTAACTTCCGGCGACTACAATTTGATCGAAAACACCGTCGGCTGCACGATTTCCGGGACGACGGCAAATAACATCACCGGCATCGATCCGAATCTGGGAGCACTCGCAAATAACGGCGGTCCGACGCTGACACATGCGCTTCTTTTGGGTAGTCCCGCGGTTGACAAAGGCAACGCTTTTGGTTCAACGACAGACCAGCGCGGCTTCACACGCCCGGTCGATGATCCGGCAATCCTCAATGCTACGGCTGGTGACGGCTCAGACATCGGCGCGTTCGAATCGCAAGCCGGAACCCCCACGCCAACACCAATCCCGACGCCAACGCCAACCCCGTCGGCGCCCGTTGCCGTTAATGACAATTACAATGCGGTGCGGCCGATTCCGTTGGCGTCGCCTGAAGTCATTGTCAGCGCTCCGGGCGTGCTTAGTAACGACAGCGGTGGAAACGGTAACGCACTGACGGCACAACTCGTTACGCCGCCAATCTGTTCCTCATTCTTCCTTTTCAATACTGACGGAAGTTTTACTTATCGGGACGGGGGCTGCTCGTCGCCCGTGACTTTTACTTATCGCGCCAGCGACGGCACAAATCTGAGTAACGTCGCGACAGTTTTTATCACCATTAACGCCTCGCAGACGCCAACGCCGACACCTACGCCGGCTTGCAGCACCGTTGTGACAAACGTCAACGACAGCGGTCCTGGCAGTCTTCGTTCGGCTATAACCTGCGCGAACGCCACGCCCGGCGTAGACACAATTTCGTTCAATATCCCCGGCAGCGGA
>JBBRPZ010000041.1:0-16142 GCA_038227175.1 Pyrinomonadales bacterium
ATCTTTTTACGGCGATGCGGAGCCACATCAACGGTCTGACATGGATGAGCGCCGAGACAAAGGTCAAGGCCATTGCCAAGCTCGACGGGTATAAACGAAAGATTGGCTATAACAAGCATCCTCGCGGATACAAGGGACTCGATATCGACCGGACGTCTTATGCCGGAAACGAGATCCGTGCCCGAGCGTTTCAGACGGCTCGAAACGTCGCCGATATCGGCAAGTCGACTGACAAAACACGCTGGGGCTTTACGCCGCCGACGGTCAATGCGTCATACTCATCAACCAATAACGACATCACATTTCCGGCCGGAATCTTGCAGCCGCCTTTTTATAACTCAAAGGCCGACGACGCAATAAACTACGGCGGCATCATGGCCGTGATCGGCCACGAGGTTTCGCATGGTTTTGACGATTCGGGCAGCAAATTTGGGCCTGACGGTAACTTGAAATCATGGTGGACACCTGAGGACCGGGCCAAATTTGAGGAGCGTGCCGCATGTGTCGTCAACCAGTTTAACGGCTATGAGGTCCAACCCGGACTCTTTATCAATGGCCGTCTGACGCTTGGCGAAAACATCGGCGATCTCGGCGGAATGAATGTTGCCTACACGGCGCTTGAAAACTCACTCGTTGGCAAACCAACTCCGGCGCTGATAGACGGCTTTACCGCCGAACAGCGGTTCTTCCTCGGCTGGGCTCAGGTTTGGGCAGCGAAAAATACGCCCGAAGCGGACCGTACCCAGGTTTTGGGGGATCCACACTCGGCGGCAAAATACCGAGTCAACGGTCCAATGTCGAACATGCCCGAATTTGCAAAAGCCTGGGGCTGCAAGGCTCCGGCAAAAATGATCCGCCCGAATTCGTGTCTGATCTGGTAAATTCAAAGTCGCATTCCAAACGACGAAAGGCTTCGCCCGGCAATGGGCGAGGCCTTTTTTCTTGTCCACGCCTCTTGTCAGAAGCAGGAGCGCCGCTCTTTACAATCCCATTGCAAGAGAGTAGCATCAAAGCCCATCTGCTCACGCCGAAATTATAATCAAATGCAAGGAGAAAAGACGATGGCTGGAAAAAGTAAATCAATTGGGACTGTGGCCATTCTGATTTTGCTAACGGCAGTTTTGGGATGCAGCGATCTCATAGGATGGTCATTTCTGACAAATACAAAATGGAGAGCGGCAAAATTCGATCCCGAAGGCGATTCCATCACGGTAGATTTTCAATCAGAATCCAGGGCAAATCTTACCTTGCTTGATAGTTCAGGAAACGTGATTGCGACAGATTCGGCAGTTTGGTCAAACGATTACAAAGTTGTGACCATAACATGGGGCAAGGGAAAGTTTCAGGGGACAGTTAAGGGCAAAGAACTTCAGGGCAGCCTGACTTATTCAGGAGTAGATAAATTCGTCCCGTTAACGCTTTGGCAAGAGTGAGTGAGAAGTGAAAGCTTTCCAGAGGAAAAGTTAAAAAAGGCCGCGAGCATAATGCGCGCGGCCTTTTCTTTACCAAAGTGATCGGGATTATATTGTCTCCTCGATATCGATTGCTCCGGGTTGGAGCGAATCGTCATAAACCTCTTCGGTCTCGAGGCTGAGTTCGTCAAGCGTTTCCTCGGCCTCGTCATAGCCTTCGTCGGTGTCGGCTTCGTCAAACTCAGGCATGGACTCAGGCACCGGGAGCGTGATGCCGCCGCGGATATAATCGCCCATTTCGTCGTATTCGTCCACCTGTTTGCGGTTCTGCGTGGGATCGTATGCCACCTCGACGTTGCGGTAGTATTTCATGCCGGTTCCGGCGGGAATCAGGCGTCCCATAATGACGTTTTCCTTGAGGCCGCGAAGGTAATCGATACGGCCCGAAATGGCCGCCTCGGTCAACACGCGAGTCGTTTCCTGGAAACTGGCCGCCGAGATGAACGAATCGGTCGAAAGCGATGCTTTTGTGATACCGAGCAGCAGCGGTTCGCCGACCGATGTCTGGCCGCCTTCGTCCGCAACGCGGCCGTTTTCGTCCTCGTAACGGAAGCGGTCAACCTGTTCCTCGAGCAAAAATTCGGTATCGCCGACCTCCTTGATCTTGACCCAGCGGAGCATCTGGCGAACGATCACCTCGATGTGCTTGTCGTTAATGTTTACGCCCTGCAGACGATAAACTTCCTGAATCTCATTGACCAGATAGCTCTGAAGCGCCTGCATACCGAGCACGCGAAGGATGTCGTGCGGATTGAGCGGGCCATCCATGAGCGGTTCGCCTGAGCGGACGCGGTCGTCTTCCTGCACGTTGATATGCGTGCCGCGCGGGATGTCGTATTCGCGTTCGCTGCCGTCGTCGCCGGTGACTATGATCTTGCGTTTTCCCTTTGCGATCGGGCCAAATTTGACCGTGCCGTTGATCTCGGACATCATCGCCGTCTCGCCCGGACGACGTGCCTCGAAAAGCTCGACGACACGCGGCAGACCGCCGACGATATCCTTTGTCTTGGTGGTTTCACGCGGAATTTTGGCGATGACATCGCCCGGCTCAACCTCTTGACCATCTTCGACCAGAAGATTGGCACGGATAGGCATCTGGTAGGTCTTTTGGATCTTGTTTCCGCTGCGGATCTCGAGACGCGGCTGACTTTTCTCATCCGAGTCCTTTACAACAAGCCGCTTTTGGCCGGTCACCTTATCGATCTCTTCCTCGACCGTCTTGCCTTCCTTAAGATCCTGATATTTGACTACTCCCTTGACCTCTGTAAGGATGGCATTTGTAAACGGATCCCATGTTACAAGGATTTCGTCCTCTTTGACCTTTTGACCGTCCTTTACGTGAACCTCGGCGCCGTAAACGACCTTGTAATGGGCAACCTCGCGGCCGCGTTCATCGACCAGTGCAAGCTCGGTTTGCCGACGCATCGAGACAATCTCGCCATTGCGGTTTTTGATGACCTTTAGATCACCCAGATAACGGACGGTTCCGTCCATCGCCGCGACGTGCTTGGTTTCCTGCTCAAAACGTGCGGTGCCACCGACGTGGAATGTGCGCATCGTGAGCTGCGTGCCGGGCTCGCCTATAGACTGGGCCGCGATCACACCGACTGCCTCGCCGATCTCGACAGTATTGCCGGTCGCTAAGTTTCGGCCATAACATTTAACACAGATGCCGCGTCGGGATTCGCATGTCAGAGCCGAACGAAGGCGAACGGTTTGCAGCCCCGACAATTGAACGCTCGATCCGAGGTCTTCGTTGATCTCGGTATTTGCCGTCACGATTACGTTGCCGTCCACCGGATCGACGATATCGTCGAGCGATGTGCAGCCGACGATGCGGTCACGTAAAGACTCGACCTCTTCGCCGTTGCGGATAATCGCTTCGGCCCAGACGCCGCGGAGCGTGCCGCAATCTTGTTCGGAAACGATTACGTCCTGCGCCACATCGACCAGACGCCGCGTCAGATAGCCCGAATCGGCTGTTTTCAAAGCCGTATCGGCGAGACCCTTGCGTGCGCCATGCGTCGAGATAAAGTATTGGAGAACGTCGAGTCCCTCGCGGAAATTTGCGAGGATCGGATTCTCGATGATCTCGCCGGACGGTTTGGCCATCAAGCCGCGCATGCCGGCGAGCTGGCGAATCTGAGCATCCGAACCACGAGCACCGGAATCAGCCATCACGAGGATCGGATTCAATTCCTTACGTTCCTTTTCACGCGTGTGCATCGCCGCGAACATCTCTTTAGCGACGTGATCGGTCACGTCCGACCAGATCGCGGTGACCTTATTTGTCCGCTCAAGATCGGTCATCGTCGCATCTTCGTACTGTCGGCGAAGTTTTTCGACTTCTTTGAGAGCTTTTTCGATTATGCCTTTCTTGCTCGGCGGTGTGACCATATCGTCGATGCCGATCGAAACGCCCGCTTTTGTCGCGTAGAGAAAGCCCATTGCTTTGAGATCGTCGAGCAGAGCGACGGTTGGCTCATGACCGAGTTTCAGATGACAAAATGTTACCAGCGATTGCAAGCCTTTCTTCTTTAAAACGCCATTAACAAAAGGTAGTCCATCGCGCGTCAGGCGTTCATTGAAAATGACGCGACCGGCCGTCGTTTCGACGATTTGGTCAACGTTTTCGCGGATCGTCGCCCTCATTACGTCCTGAGGGTTGTGCTCAAGAGTTAGATCGATTAGATCGCCGCGCCACCGCAGCCTGATCTTTGTCTGCGTTTCCACCGCACCCGCATCGAGAGCGAGCAGAACGTCGTCTATTGCCCCAAACGCCTTGCCATCGCCTTTCATCTCGTCTCGCGCCAGAGTCAGGTAATAGCAGCCGAGGACAATGTCCTGGCTGGGAACCGCGATCGGCTGGCCGCTCGCCGGGCTGAGAAGATTGTTTGATGCCAGCATCAAAACGGTCGCCTCGATCTGAGCCTCGGCCGACAAAGGGATATGAACGGCCATCTGATCGCCGTCAAAATCGGCGTTAAACGCCGTACAGACGAGCGGGTGAATTTTGATCGCCTTGCCCTCGACGAGCACAGGCTCAAAAGCCTGAATTCCGAGACGGTGAAGCGTCGGTGCGCGGTTTAGTAGGACCGGGTGCTCGCGGATGACTTCCTCGAGGATGTCCCACACAATCGGCTCCTGACGCTCGACCATTTCGCGTGCCTGTTTGATCGTTGCGGCGTGTGCGTCCTTTTCCAACTTGTTATAGATAAATGGCTTAAACAATTCCAAAGCCATTTTCTTTGGCAAGCCGCATTGATGCAGCTTGAGCTCGGGGCCGACCACGATCACCGAGCGGCCAGAGTAATCGACACGTTTTCCAAGAAGATTCTGGCGAAAACGCCCTTGTTTGCCCTTCAAAGTTCCCGACAGTGATTTAAGCGGGCGATTGTTCGCTCCGCGAAGCACGCGGCCGCGTCGTCCGTTGTCGAATAACGCATCGACAGCCTCTTGCAGCATCCGCTTTTCGTTGCGAACGATAACCTCAGGAGCGCGAAGCTCGATGAGCTTTTTCAGACGGTTGTTGCGGTTGATCACGCGGCGGTACAGATCGTTTAGATCCGATGTCGCAAAACGTCCGCCGTCAAGCGGCACAAGCGGGCGAAGCTCTGGCGGAATGACCGGGATTACGTCGAGAATCATCCATTGCGGATTGTTGCCCGAACGCAAAAATGAGTTCGACACTTTCAGCCTCTTGGAATACTTGAGTTTTTTCTGCTGCGAAGTTTCCTCGCGCATTTTGCCGCGAAGCTCCTCGACAAGCTCGGCGATATTGATCTGGGCGAGCAGGTCCTTGATCGCCTCAGCACCCATTTTCGCGACGAACTGATTTGGGTAATCCCGCGTCAGTTCGCGAAAGCGCTCGTCCGTCAGCAGATCTTTCTGCTTGAGATCCGGCACATCGCCCTCATCAACGACAATGTAAGTCTCGAAATAGAGAATTTTTTCGAGATCACGGAGCGTGATGTCGAGCAAATGGCCGATACGCGAAGGCAATCCCTTAAAGAACCACACGTGCGAGCAGGGCGAGGCCAGCTCGATATGGCCGAGCCGCTCACGGCGAACCTTGCTCTGCGTCACCTCGACGCCGCATTTGTCACAGATGACCCCCCGATGCTTCATCCGCTTGTATTTGCCGCAGAGACATTCCCAATCCGAAACCGGGCCAAAAATGCGTGCGCAAAACAGCCCGTCGCGCTCCGGTTTGAACGTCCGGTAATTGATCGTCTCAGGCTTGGTGACCTCGCCGTGCGACCATGAGCGGATTTTTTCCGGCGACGCCAGTGAAATGCGGATCGCTTCGTAATTCGTCGTCAATTGTGTTTTGTTATCGGTATTAAATCGAAACATGTTTTTTATAAGTTCCTAGTTTGAAGTTCCAAGTTCCAAGTTTCTGTCGATTCTAAAGTTCCGGGTTCGCAAACTTGGAACCCGGAACTTGGAACCTGAAACTAATCCACACCTACCAATGCATCTACGCCGGCAACCACTTCCTCGGGGTCAATCTCATCTTCCTGAATGAGCTCGACGTCTAGACAAAGCGATTGCAGCTCGCGGACAAGCACGTTAAACGATTCCGGTATGCCCGGCTCAAAGTTAGAAACGCCCTTGACGATAGTCTCGTAAATCTTCGAGCGTCCGGCCACGTCATCGGATTTGCATGTCAACAATTCCTGTAGGATATGGGCTGCGCCGTAGGCTTCGAGTGCCCAAACTTCCATCTCGCCAAACCGCTGTCCGCCAAATTGGGCTTTACCACCCAACGGCTGCTGCGTGATAAGTGAGTACGGACCGATCGAGCGGGCGTGGATCTTGTCGTCCACCAGATGCGACAACTTGAGCATATAGATGTAACCAACGCACACTTTTTGCTCAAACTGCTCACCCGTCATGCCGTCATAAAGCCGCGTTTTGCCCGACGGGCCGACCGACGCCGGGATGCCGAGCTCGTCGTATTTCTGATTGGCCTGCGTGATATATCCCTTGATCTCAGCTTCACTCGCGCCGTCAAAAACGGGCGTCGCGAAATGCAGACCGAGCACGCGAGCCGCCCAGCCCAAATGAGTTTCCAGAATTTGGCCGACATTCATACGAGAGGGAACGCCAAGCGGATTGAGCACGATCTCGACCGGCGTTCCATCCGGCAAATATGGCATATCCTCTTCGGGCAAAATGCGTGCGATGACGCCTTTGTTACCGTGACGTCCGGCCATTTTGTCGCCGACGCTGAGTTTGCGTTTCATGGCGACAAAGACCTTGACCATCTTGATCACGCCTGGAGGCAGTTCGTCGCCCTGCTTGAGCTTGGTGATTTTTTCGTCGTAGATGTCACGAAGAATGTTAATCTGACGCTCGGTTCGCTGCTCGTATTCCTTAACCTCGCCGGAAATATCGATCGAGCCGGCCGAGACCTCGGCTTTGCGAAGCAGCTTGATATCGATCTCACCCAGCTTTTCACGGTTGAGCGTCTCGCCCTTCTTGAGCATCACTTCCTTGCCGTCAACGAGGTCATTAGTCAACTTGCGGCCCTCGAAAAGCTCGTAGATACGCTCATTCCGCTGTTCCTCAAGGATACGTATTTCGTCATCGAGGTCGCGGCGAAGATCGTCTTCCTCTCCGCCCTCGATATCGAGGCTCCGTTCGTCCTTGTCCTGGCCTTTGCGTGTAAATATCTGGACGTCAACGACCGTGCCGTCGATGCCCGGCGGGCAGGTCAGCGAGGCGTCTTTTACGTCACCGGCCTTTTCGCCAAAGATGGCACGAAGCAGTTTTTCCTCGGCGGTCAACTGCGTTTCGCCCTTTGGCGTAACTTTTCCAACCAGAACCGAGCCCGGCTTGACCTGTGCACCGATGCGAATAATGCCGCTCTCATCAAGATCGCGGAGCATATTTTCGCCGATATTAGGAATATCGCGTGTGATCTCCTCGGGGCCGAGCTTTGTATCGCGGGCCTCGATCTCAAGCTCCTCAATATGGATTGATGTATAGTAGTCGTCCTTTACAAGCCGCTCGGAAACGAGGATCGCGTCCTCAAAGTTGTAACCGCGCCATGGCATAAATGCCACGAGCACGTTGCGTCCGAGAGCGAGTTCGCCGCGGTCGGTACAGGGCCCGTCGGCGATAACCTGGCCTTTCTTGACCTGTTCGCCAACCTCGACGATCGGCCGCTGGTTGATACATGTGTTCTGATTCGAACGCTTAAATTTGACCAAACTGTAAATGTCCGCCGTCACCTCACGCGAGATTGTGCCATCGACCTGATGGTCGGCCTTGACGATAATTCTCTCGGAATCAACAAAATCGACCACGCCGTTACGTTTGGCGATGACCACTGCGCCGGAATCGCGGGCAGCGATCTTTTCCATGCCGGTGCCGACATACGGCGACTCGGCACGAAGCAGAGGCACCGACTGACGCTGCATGTTCGACCCCATGAGGGCACGGTTGGCATCGTCATTTTCGAGAAACGGGATCAAGGACGCCGCGACCGAAACGAGCTGCTTCGGGCTGACGTCCATATACTGGGTGTCCATCCGGTCGGCGGTGATAAACTCACCCTTTTGCCGGGCAGCATTGCGTTCGTTGACGATGTTGCCTTGAGCGTCAAGCTCTATGTTCGCCTGGCCGATGATCCACTTATCTTCTTCCCAAGCGGTTAGATAAAACGGCCACGGCTCATACTCGGCGATCTTGCCCTTGATCTTTTTATTTGCCGCGTCCACATCCTCTTGTGGGACGTGCTCGCCGGGCTTAAATTTTGTATCGCCGCCGTTTTGGATCCTGACGTATTCGATCACTCGGCCATCGACCACGCGGCGGTAGGGCGATTCGATAAAACCAAATTCATTGATCCGCGCAAAGCACGACAGCGACGAGATGAGGCCGATGTTTGGCCCCTCAGGCGTCTCGATCGGGCAGATGCGGCCATAGTGGGTCGGGTGAACGTCACGGACCTCAAATCCGGCCCGTTCACGTGACAAACCGCCTGGCCCGAGGGCCGACAAGCGTCTTTTGTGCGTGATCTCGCTCAAAGGATTGGTCTGATCCATAAACTGTGAGAGCTGCGACGAGCCAAAGAATTCACGGACGGCGGCCGTCACGGGCTTGGCGTTGACCAAGTCTCGCGGCATCGTGGTGAACATGTCCTGTTGAATGGACATCTTCTCCTTGATCGCCCGCTCCATGCGTTCGAGACCGATCCGAAACTGATTTTCGAGCAGCTCACCGACCGCGCGGACACGACGATTGCCGAGGTGATCGATATCATCCTGGCTGTAATTTTCGCTATCCCGCTTCATCCGTAGGAGATAGTTGACGACCTCGATGAAATCACCCGCCTGCAAAAGCTGATCGGTTATGCGGTCGCGCTCTGGGCGTCCCATCTTGATGTTAAATTTCAGACGGCCGACACGCGACAGATCGAACCGGCGGGTGTCAAAGAACATCCCTTCGAGGAGGCGGTACGAGGTCGGAACGGTCGGCGGATCGCCGGGCCGCATTTTGCGATAGATCTCAACGAGAGCATCTACCGGCTTTGAGATCGGATCTTTTTTGAGCGTCGACGAGATAACCTCGCCGATGACGTCGCGTTTCGGAAAAAAGATCTTAAACGACTCGACGCCGGCTTCGATTATCTCATGCAGCTTTGCCAGAGTGATCTCGTCATTCGATTCGATCATCACGTCGCCGGTCTCGATATTAACCACGTCTTCCAGAGCAAATACACCTTCAAAATCAGCCGGATCGACCTCGACCTTGTCGCGTCCCATGCGGCGAAGATCGGCGATGGCGGATTTCGTTACCTTTTTGCCCTTGCGGGTTACATCTTCCTTTTTATCCTTGATGTCCTCGAGCGAACGCATTCCGGCAAGATGCGTCTCGCCCACTTCGGGCACCTTGACGAATAATTTGCCTTTTTCGACTGCAGCCTCGTCTATGACATAAAAGAGTTTCAGGATCTCGGCATCGGGATATTCGGCGTTTCGGACGACCTCTTCGAGAATATTGTCCGACACCGTTTTCATATCTATCTGTGGATTGAGCCACAGGCCCAAGGCACGCAAAAATACGGTCGCGATGATCTTTCGCTTGCCGAGACGGGCGTGAAGAATGCCCTTTTGGTCGTATTCAAATTCGACCCAGGAGCCGCGATACGGGATGATCTTTGCCAGATAATCGTCGCGGTCGCCCTTAAAAAACACACCGGGTGAACGGTGAAGCTGGGACACGATCACGCGCTCCGTTCCATTGATAATGAAAGTGCCGTTATCTGTCATCAACGGAATCTCGCCAAAGAAAACGTCCTCTTCCTTAATATCGCGGATCGTCGAGACGTTGGTCTCAGGGTCCTTGTCATAAACCGTCAGGCGAATTTTCACCTTGAGCGGCACGCTGTATGACATTCCGCGTTCCTGACATTCCTGTTGATCGTGTTTATGCTTGAGGCCGACCGGTTCGCCGCAGTTGTTGCAGAGATTTGGACGGACCGCGTTAAATGTCCCACAATTGGTGCAGAGCACCTCGGCTGGATTGAACGGATCGACCTTAATCTTGGCGCTGCAATTTTTACAGTTGGCACGAAGATGCTGGAGCCCCTCGAGATTGCCGCATTTGCATTGCCAATTTCCAATCTGGTATTCGACATATTCGAGCGTCGCCGTCTCTCGAAAATCCGATACCGGAAAGATCGACGAAAACACGGATTGGAGCCCGATGTAATCGCGCTCCTCCGGGATCAGATCCATCTGAAGGAACCGGTTGTATGATTCGCGTTGGACCTCGATCAGATTCGGGATCTGTGCCGATGTATAGATCTTCGAAAAATCCACACGCTCCGGCGATTGGCTTGTGCGTCGTCCGAGTCCGTTTGAGCTGCTTTGAAGAGGATTGTTGATCATATAAATAATTGCGGGTTAAGAAAAATCTTATTGATTTTTGCGGCCGATGCTGATACGATTCACGTATCAAGCGGCTCCCTTAAATTTTCAAGAAAAGACGGCAAATGCGGTCGAGGGCGAAGCATGCCCAGACCGCTTTTCAGCAGTAAATTGCTGTTTTTAGTTTTCCGAGCGTGCCAATAAAAAGAGACACCCACTCTCCACTTGTATGCGGCATATACCGCGTCTAAAACCACCGGAAACTATTATAAATAAAGACGTTTCCGAATCCGACCAAGCCGGTCGCCGCAACTCTAAAATAATAGACAGAGCGCGAACCAATTAGTATAACAACGATTTTCTAAAAAGACAATCGCTGGAACGTTAGTTTCAAGTCGTCAGTCATAGGTCTTAAGCCGGAAGATAATTCCGGCTTAAGACTCCAGACTCAGGACTATTTATTTAAGCTCAACGCTCGCGCCCGCTTCGGTCAATTTAGCCGAGATCTCATCGGCTTCTGCCTTCGAAACGCCCTCTTTGATGGCTTTCGGAGCAGCGTCGACCAAATCCTTGGCTTCTTTGAGGCCAAGGCCCGCGACGACCTCGCGAACGACCTTGATAACAGCAATTTTGTTGCCGCCGGCGGCCGTAATGACTACGTCAAACGCATCTTTTTCCTCTGCCGCAGGAGCAGCATCGCCACCGCCCGCACCGGCACCGGCGGCCATCATCATCGGAGCCGCCGCGGCCGCCGAAACGCCAAAGACCTCTTCGAGTTCCTTGACCAATTCAGACGCTTCGAGAAGCGTCATGCCTTTTAAATACTCAACTACATCATTTTTTGTAACTGCCATAACTTTTATCTATTCCTCCAAAGGGTTCTTTTTCTATTCGTAAATCGTTAATCGAAAAATCGTTAATCGTGCGTTTCTATTCACGATTTACTATTTACGATTAACGGCTTTGTTGTCAGCCGCTAGAACCCACGGGACACGTTTAGTGAGGGTTGCATCACCTCGTCTTCCGCGTCCGAAGCCGCCGTGCCTGACAAACACTGGCGCTCGTTTTCCTTGAGTACGGCTTTATTAAATTTCAAATTTGAAATTTCAAATTTGAGATCTAAATCCTGTTTTATTCCGCCTTTTCCTCAGCCCCAGCTTCGGTCGGCGTTTCCAAAATTTCCTCAGCTTTGTCGTCCGGAGACTGAGCCTCGGTCAACATTTCCAATGATTCTTCCGCTTTATCATCAGGAGCCGCGGCCGTGTCTTCCGAACCGGCTTCGGTTGCCGTATCTTCACCCGTCGGCAATTCAGTTGCGACCGCCGGAACGTCAGCGGCAACTTCTGCCACGGGCGCTTCTTCGACTGCCGCTGCTTCTGCCGGTGCAGCCTCTTCCACGGCAGGAGTCTCTGGCTTTGCTTCAACTGCCGGTGCTGTTGCAACTGCCGGTATCTTGTCGCCGATCTGTTTTATCACGACGGCCAAATCACGCGGCACGGCATTGATAATCGTGACCAGACGTTCGGCTCCATTGTTGAGTACCCACAAAAGC
Organism: Pyrinomonadales bacterium; assembly: GCA_038227175.1. GTDB lineage: Bacteria > Acidobacteriota > Blastocatellia > Pyrinomonadales > Pyrinomonadaceae > OLB17. Next base: position 11,907 of record JBBRPZ010000041.1, read on the forward strand.
TTGGAAATAAGCTCGTCTTTAGACGGCAGGTTGGCGATCGTATTCAACTGTGCGAAATCGACCAGCTTGCCCTCGACAACGCCCGTTTTGAACGAGTAAATATCGGCGTTATCCTTCATGAACTTCGAAATTGCTTTCGACAGGACGACTGGGTCGTTTTCGGTCCACGCTATCGCGGTGACGCCTTTGAAATACTCGGCTGCCTCCTCAAACTGCGTTCCCTTGACGGCGATCCGCGCGAGCGTATTCTTTACGACCTCATATTTAGCACCGGCTTCGCTCAAACTGCGGCGAAATTCCTGATCCTTGGTAACCGTTACTTTTGAAAAGCTAACGACCATTGCGGATTTTGAAGCGGCAAGCGACTCGGTGAGGGCGGCCAGATCTTTTTGTTTTGTTTCTCTTGATTTCATTTTTCCTCCAACTCCCCTACTTACGAAGGAGGGGTGGCAGCCGTTTTCGGCTGTCGGGGTGGTTCTCTCTCTGTTCACCCCAAGAACCCAGTCGCTACCGCTCCCGGTTCTGACAAATCCTCTCTTTATGCGTACGCCAGCTCGTCGAGCAAAACGCCCGGGCTCATGGTCGCGGCTAAGTTAATTTTCTTTAAGTATCGGCCTTTCGCGGTGGTCGGCTTTGCCTTCATCACGGCGGTGATAAGAACCTTTGTGTTTTCGGCGAGTTTAGCTTCGTCAAACGATACTTTGCCGACAGGCGAGTGAATAACGCCCGTTTTATCGACGCGATATTCGACCTTGCCGGCCTTGGTTTCTTCGATGGCCTTGGCGACGTCCATCGTCACCGTTCCTGTTTTTGGATTTGGCATCAGACCTCGAGGACCGAGTATCTTGCCAAGCTGACCGACCTTGCCCATCATATCGGGCGTCGCGATCAGAGCGTCAAATTCGAGCCAGCCGCCCCTGATCTTTTCGACGAGATCGTCGCCGCCGGCCATATCGGCACCGGCCTCTTCGGCCTCGCGGATCTTGTCGCCTTGAGCGATTACGACGATCTTTTTTGCCGTGCCGCCCAAACCGTGCGGCAGAACGATCGTCCCGCGGACGAGCTGATCGGCCTTTCGCGGATCAACGCCCAGCCACATCGTCAATTCGACGGTTTCGTCAAACTTTGCAAACGCGACCTCTTTCAATTTCGTCACCGCTTCTTCAAGCGTGTGCTTTTTATGCGGCTCAATTTTTTCGAGAGCCGCAAGATATTTCTTACCTCTTTTCATTTTACCTCCAGGTATTAACGGACAACTTTGTTGCCCTCCCTAATGAGACCTATAGGACTTATATGTCCCATAGGACCTATTTCTTAACCCTCAACCGTCAGTCCCATGCTCTTAGCCGTTCCCTCGATCGTCTTCATAGCGGACGCGAGGTTCGACGTGTTGAGATCGATCATTTTCAATTTGGCTATCTCTTCGATCTTGGATCGTGAGATCGAGCCGACCTTTTGTTTATTTGGCGTTCCCGATCCCTTTGCGATACCCGATGCCTTTCTCAAAAGATCGGCCGCAGGCGGCGTTTTTGTTTCAAACGTAAACGAGCGATCCGCGTAAACCGTGATTACGACCGGGATTTTCATATCCGGGTCGTCGTTTTGCGTTTTGGCGTTAAACGCCTTGCAAAACTCCATGATATTCACGCCGTGCTGGCCGAGAGCCGGACCGATCGGCGGCGCCGGGTTCGCCTTGCCGGCGGGAATCTGCAATTTAATGTAACCGTCTATCTTCTTTGCCATAACTGTTTCCGATTAACGATGCCGACTTTGTTGGCAATGTCCTCATTTCTTCGATTGTTAATTGTCAATCAACGATTGCAAATTGGGTGAATGAAAATCTTTTGCATCCAATTTACAATGCATCAATTAACAATTGCCCATTATTCTTCCTCAGCGAAAGTGACTTTTTCCACTTCCAAAAACGTCAATTCATATGGCGTCGACCGGCCAAAAATGGTGATCGACACCTTGAGTGTGGCCTTGTCCTCGTTGACTTCTTCGACCTTGCCGGTAAAACTCGCAAACGGCCCCGACTTGATCCTGACGACCTCGCCGACCTCGTATGTAAATTTCGGCTTTGGCTTTTCGTGGGCGACCTCAATGTTGTGAACGATCTGGTCAACCTCGGCCTGCGTCAGCGGGGTGGGCGTCTTTCCGCCCAAAAAGCCCGTAACCTTTGGTGTCGATTTGATTGCGTGAAAGACGTTATCGGGAATCTTTCCCTTTTCGTCACACTCGACCTCGACCAGGACGTATCCGGGATAGAACATCCGCTCCGAGACATACTCTTTATTGCCGCGCATTTCGACGACCTTTTCCTTTGGCAGCAGAACCGAAGTGATCTGCTCGGCCAACTCAAGATCACGAACGCGAGCCCAGAGGCTCTCGACAACCTTGTTCTCATGCCCCGAATATGTGTGGATAAAATACCACTGCTTCATTTCAAATATCCTTTATATGCCGGCGATCTTATTGATGACCCATGTCAAAACTTCCAAAATATAGACCCATGCACGGTCAACCAAAAACAAATACGCGGCAAAAAACAGCACGCTGACGATCACAATGATCGTCGTGCTTTTAACATCGTCCGCCGAGGGAAATGACGTTTTATCCAGCTCACCGCGCGTCTTTTTGACAAATTCGCCCAAGCCTTCTTTATGTTTCCCGCTGACGGGTGCGACCGCTTCTGACACGTTTATTTCTCCTAAAAAATCATCTGGCAGGGGTAGCAGGACTCGAACCCGCACCTAAGGTTTTGGAGACCTCCATGCTAACCATTGACACCATACCCCTGTAATGAGTCAAGAGTAGCGAGTCAAGAGTCGTGAGTCGAATTTCTCCTACTCAAGACTCCAGACTCATGACTCCAGACTATTTGTTTTCCTTGTGCAGCCGGTGGCAGCGACAGCGACGGCAAAACTTTTTAAGCTCAAGCCTGTTCGGCGTGCTTTTTTTGTTCTTTGTCGTCACGTAATTACGCTCTTTGCACTCGGTGCACTGTAAAATTATGTTATCTCTCGGCATAAATCCTCTAAAACTGCTCTATTCCACAATCTCCGAAACCGTACCGGCTCCGACTGTGCGTCCGCCTTCGCGGATGGCGAATCTCAGGCCTTTTTCCATCGCGATCGGAGCGATTAGCTCGATCTCCATCTGGATGTTATCGCCCGGCATGACCATCTCGACTCCGGCGGGCAGATGCGCGACGCCCGTCACGTCCGTTGTTCTAAAGTAGAACTGCGGACGATAGCCGGTAAAGAACGGTGTGTGTCGTCCGCCTTCTTCTTTGGTGAGGACGTATGCCTCGGCCTTAAATTTCGTGTGCGGCGTGATCGAGCCTGGTTTGGCTATCACCTGTCCGCGTTCGATCTCTTTTCGCTCAACTCCGCGGAGCAGCAATCCGACGTTGTCGCCCGCCATACCCGAATCGAGCAGCTTCTTGAACATCTCGACGCCGGTCACGACCGAGTTTCTCGTTTCTTTGATGCCGACGATCTCGACCGGCTCGTTGATGTTGATCTTGCCGCGTTCGATACGTCCGGTTGCAACGGTTCCGCGGCCCTGAATGGTAAAGATGTCTTCCACCGGCATCAGGAACGGTTTGTCCATTTCGCGGGCCGGGGTCGGGATGAAATCATCTACCGCCTGCATCAGCTCGTCGATCTTCGGCTCCCAGGCGGCGTCGCCTTCGAGTGCTTTCAATGCCGATCCCTGGACGATAGGCGTATCGTCGCCCGGAAACTCGTAAGACGAAAGCAGCTCACGGATCTCCATATCGACCAGTTCGAGCAATTCGGCGTCATCGACCGAGTCGACCTTGTTCATGAAAACAACCATCGAAGGAACACCGACCTGACGTGCAAGCAGTATGTGCTCTCTCGTCTGCGGCATCGGGCCATCCGTCGCGGCAACCACAAGGATAGCTCCGTCCATCTGTGCCGCACCTGTGATCATGTTCTTGACATAATCGGCGTGGCCCGGGCAATCGACGTGTGCGTAATGCCGATTGGCCGTCTCATACTCAACGTGTGACGTCGCAATGGTAATGCCCCGAGCCTTTTCCTCAGGCGCATTGTCGATCGAATCAAACGACCGAAACGTCATCTTCGCGTTATGCTTGGACATTACCTTTGTAATAGCCGCCGTCAATGTCGTCTTGCCGTGATCAACGTGTCCAATCGTCCCAATATTCACATGCGGCTTGCTGCGATCGAATTTTTCCTTGCTCAT
>JBBRPZ010000042.1:0-15369 GCA_038227175.1 Pyrinomonadales bacterium
CAAAGATTTTCGGAAGCAACTCGGACTCGATTCCGCCTCCGGTGTCTTCAATTTCAAAGACACATCCTACATCCGATTGATATGTACGAAGGACAATACGCCCTCCCTGGGGCATCGCCTGTAGCGAATTGATTGCTAAATGGGCGGCAGCGAGCACAAACCGACTATATAAACATCGCGATTCGTTCGGTAAACCTTTCCTTGAGACTGCCGCAGACCAACTCACACAATTCAAAGATCGACTGGTCCGCAATCTTGTAATAGACAGTATTGCCATCCTGCCGTTTTGCGACGAGACCCTCGTCCTGAAGTATCTTCAAATGTTTGCTTACATTTGGCTGCGTCGAGTTGACTGCCTTTGTTACGGCGGTGACGCTTGATTCACCGTTCTCGAGGTGCTGCAGGATCTGGAGGCGCAACGGCTCGGCAAGTACCTTAAACCGAGCTGCAACCAGAACGACTGCTTCGGCGGACATTTTTTGATGGCTGTTCATTTTCATAGTTGACAATATAACGATATAGTTATATGCTCATACACAGATCGAGTATATTACGTAAGAGATTAATTTTCAACAACAATGATCAAACAAGCAACGGTAAATGAAATAAACGAGCTTCTGGACGGCGGAGTTGAGTGTCAGGTGATCGATGTCCGCGAGTTTTCGGAATTTAACACCGAGCGGATCGCCGACGCGCAGCTGATGCCACTTTCGAATTTTGAAAAACATGCTGGCGAGATCGACCACACAAAACCGGTCTATCTTATGTGCAGATCGGGAAACCGCGCACGGCAGGCAGGGGAGCGGTTGATGAAGAAAGGTTTTACCGACATACATGTGATCGAGGGCGGAATGGCAGCGTGGTCCGCCGCTAGTTTGCCGGTCATAAAGGGTGAGTCGAAAGTTTGGTCGCTCGAGCGGCAGGTGCGATTCACGGCTGGGCTTTTTGTGCTGGCCGGCGTGGTTATGGGCTTCTTAGTTAGTCCATACCTCTTCGTGATCAGCGGATTTATCGGCGCGGGACTGGTGTTTTCAGCGGCAACCGACACATGCGCGATGGGGATGGTGCTGGCGCGAATGCCGTGGAACAAGGCTCCAATCGCTTGTGAACCAACGGCTACTGTAAAATAAGAGGGCAAAAAAGCAATCGACCAATGTCAGCAATTTTAATATTAGGTTTGGTTCTAAGCGCGGCAATAGGATTGTCGCTCGGACTCATCGGCGGCGGCGGCTCAATCATTACGGTTCCCGTGTTGGTTTATGTTCTTGGAGTGGAACCACACGATGCGGTTGGTATGTCGCTGGCGGTTGTCGGCGCGACGAGTTTGGTCGGTTCGTTTTTGCATTACCGGCGCGGAAGGATGCAGTTGAAAACGGGTTTGATTTTCGGCGCGGTGGGCGTTGTCGGCGCGTTGCTTGGCTCACCTTTGACGCGCCTTTTGTCGCCTTCGGCTTTGCTGATGACGTTTGCGATGCTGATGTTGGTAATTGCGGTTTTGATGCTGCGCCGAAAATCAAACGCCGGAATTGTTGAAGTCGAATCAGCTCAACAAGTTTCAAATGTCGGGAAAGCGCTTTTGGCGGGATTCGGTGTCGGCATATTAACCGGATTTATAGGCGTTGGCGGGGGATTTTTGATTGTTCCGGCACTCGTGATGTTTGGCGGATTAGGAATGAAAGAGGCAATCGGGACTTCGCTTTTCGTGATTTTTCTGAATTGCGTCGCCGGACTCGTCGGACACGCCAGTCAAAATAATTTTGACTGGAGTTTAACGGCATTAGTAACGATTTTAGCGGTCGCTGGAACGATTTTCGGAACGCTTCTCTCGCACCGTGTCGCCGCGAGCAAACTGCAAAAAGGCTTTGCGGTGTTCGTTTTGGTAGTTGCCGTTTTTCTGATGGCGAAAAATTACGGAGTTGTTTTTGGAGGATAAATTTATGCAATTCAAACAATTTTACTTGGGATGTCTGGCTCACGCCTCGTACTATCTCGGCTCCGAGACGGAAGCTGTGATCATCGACCCTCAACGGGACGTTCAGCAATATCTCGACGAGGCGGAAGCCAACGGACAAAAAATCAAATACGTCATCGAAACCCATTCGCACGCCGACTTCGTGAGCGGGCATCTCGAGTTGGCGAAAAAAACGGGAGCGGAAATCATTTACGGCGAACGCGCCAAGACAGAATTTCCAACGCACAAAGTTAAAGACGGCGATGAGTTAATGCTCGGTAAAATCAAGCTCAAATTTCTCGAAACGCCCGGACACACGCCCGAAGGCATTACAATTTTGGCGGAAAATACGGAAGACGCGAATGAACCTGTCAAGATGTTCACAGGCGACACGCTTTTTATCGGTGATGTCGGTCGCCCGGATCTAATCGGCTCAAAAGGTTTTACGGCGGAAGAAATGGGAGCAATGCTTTACGATTCGCTAAACAACAAAATCCTACCCTTGGCGGATGAAACAGAAGTTTATCCGGCACACGGTGCGGGAAGTTTGTGCGGAAAATCTCTTTCCAAAGAAACTTGGTCAACTCTCGGCAATCAACGCGCATTCAATTACGCTTTGAAGCCGATGACGAAAGAGGAATTTATCAAGGTCGTTGCGGCGGATCAGCCCGAAGTTCCGGCATATTTTCCGGTCAGTGCCTCGCAAAACTTAAAAGGTTCAGTTTCTTTGGAAGATTTGCCAAAACCTGCGGCGATGACGACCGAGGAAATCAACAATTTTGACGGGGTGGTTATCGATATTCGCCCGAATACTGAATTTGGGGCCGGACATATTCCGAATTCGATCAACATCGGACTCAGCGGACAATTTGCTTCGTGGGCTGGAACTTTGATTCCAATCGGAACAGCCGTGGCGATTGCTTCCGACAATCAAGAACATATTGATGAAGCCTTTATGCGTCTGGCTCGCGTCGGTATTGAAACAGTGAAGGGTTTTATTTTAACCAATGATTACAGTGGCGAAATGAACAACGTTGAGCAGGTTTCGGTTGAACAGGCAAAGGAAGCGACGGCAAACGAGGGAATTCAATTTGTTGATGTTCGCCGGGTTGCCGAACACGCAGGCGGTCACGCACCGAACACAATTAATCTGCCGCTCGATATTTTGGCGAAAGAGGTTGGCAAACTGGATCCCGAAAAGCCGACTTACGTTCTTTGTCAAAGCGGTTATCGATCAAGTCTCGGAACGAGCATTTTAGAAAACGCCGGTTTTAATGAAATTTATAACGTAACAGGCGGCACAAAAGCGTGGATAGACGCAGGTTTAGATACGAAAGTTTCCGCGACGGCTTGCGTCAATTCCAAGTAAATTAAATCGAAAGGCGGCGGTTAAGTTGAACAATTTACGCCATTATGCAACCGGAGAATTTATGAAAATGACAATATTTTTAACTTTGATACTTACGATTTTTGCGGTCTCCGCCTGTCAGACGGCTTCGACCGAAACAGCGTCGAGCGCGCAAACAAATGAAATAAAACAAATTTCTGTCGAGCAGGCAAAACAAGCCGTTGATGCTAAAGACGTGCAATTTATAGATGTTCGCACGGGCGGCGAATACGCGGGCGGACACGCGCCGAAAGCGATAAATTTCCCGCTCGATTCGCTGGAACAAGATCTAACGAAACTTGATAAAGATAAGTCCCTTTATGTTATTTGTCAGACCGGAAGGCGTTCGCAGAAAGGCTCGGAAATTCTGCAGAAAGCTGGCTTCAAGAGTATCTACAACATTAACGGCGGAACGTCGGCTTGGGAAAGCGCGGGCTTTCCAATGGAGAAATAAAATGAACGAACTTTTTTGGGTTATCGGAATTGTCGCGGCCTATCTCCTTTTACAGCTCGTGATCTTGCCCAAACTGGGCGTCAATACCTGACTGCGGGGAGCATGTGACGTCGAGTTCGACGCCAAGAAGATGAAGAAGGGAAAATTGGTATCCGATAAACAAATCGAAAACGCAGGAGAATAAACAAAATCGCGGAATATTGATTTCAAAAGGAGATTTACAAATGAACTCAACACAAACGGAACAACGAAAATATGGTATCAGCCGCACGATTGATGCGGCGTTTGACGAAGCGGCCGAACGGACCCGCGAAGCATTAAAAAAGGAAGGTTTCGGCGTCTTATCCGAAATTCGCCTGGACGAAAAACTGAAGGAAAAACTCGGTGTCGATTTTCGCCGCTACGTGATTTTGGGTGCGTGTAATCCAGCCCTCGCCTATAAGACTTTGCAGGAGGACATCAATATTGGCCTGCTGTTGCCGTGCAACGTCGTCGTTTATGAAGCCGATGACAAAAATCAATCGATCATCGCGGCAATCGACGCGAAAGCGATGTTGTCTGTCGTGGGTGATAACCCAGCGGTCGATGAAGTTGCAAATGAAGTCAACGAGCGTCTGCGCCGCGTAGTCGAGCAGGTTTGAGCGTTTGGTCATCATAGAAATCATGGGCTCATCGGAATTATTAATGACTCGGGAAATTGAAAAGAAAACGATTAATACGGAAAACGACACCCACAAGAAGGCATTGATCCACCGGCATGTTCTAAACTGGCTTGCGTATTTGGCAGTGGCGGGGGCAGTACTTTTCTTTTTCGCGCCCGAGTCCTGGTGGCAGATCGGCGTTTCGCCCGAAAACGGGAGAAAAGCTGCCTCGAATTTTGTACTCAAGAAGATTGACGGCGGCGAATGGAATTTCGCCGAGCGTCGGGGCAAAGTGGTCGTTGTCAATTACTGGGCGACGTGGTGTCCGCCGTGCCGCTTCGAGACGCCCGGACTCGTTAGTTTCGCCGACGAATACGGATCGCGGGGTGTGGAATTGGTCGGCGTCACGGTTGACGAAGGTTTAGCCGCCGTGCCACCTTTTGTCGAAAAGTATCAGATTAAATATCCGATTCTCGTTTCGGGTTTCAATCCGAATATTTCGGCAGAAGGAATGTCTCTGCCAACAACATTTCTGTATGACAAAAATGGGCGGCTGGCAAAAAAATACACCGGTATAGTGCTCGAATCAACTTTAAGATCAGACGCTGAAATGTTACTTCAGGAATGAAAGTAAAATATGCGCGAATAAACCAAATTTCATAAGCCGGGAAGGGAGGCAGGATGAATAACAAATCACACTGGGAAAATGTCTATGCTACCAAGTCCGTCGATCAAGTTAGCTGGTATCGTGAGCACCTAGATACCTCGTTGGGGATGATATTGCAGACCGGCGTTGAGAAAGATGCGGCGATTATTGATGTCGGCGGCGGGGGATCGACCTTAGTGGACGATCTTTTGGATAACGGCTTTGCGGATGTCTCGGTCCTGGATATTTCGGAAAGGGCTATCGCTAAAAGCAAAGAGCGTCTCGGAAACCACAGCCATTGGATCAACTGGATTGAAGCTGACATAACAGAGGTCAGCCTGCCCGAAGACCATTTCGATCTGTGGCACGACCGTGCCGTTTTTCACTTTCTGACCAATGCCGAAGACCGCCGAAAATACGTCGAACTCGTGATACGTTCACTAAAAGCCGGAGGGCATATTATTGTGGCCTCTTTTGGATTGGAAGGTCCGCAAAAATGTAGCGGCCTGGGTGTTGTGCGATACAGCCCAGAAACGATGCGCGGCGAATTCGGCGAACAATTTCGGCTGTTGGAAAGCGTCAATGAATCACACGAGACGCCTTTCGGTACGACGCAGGAATTTGTGTATTGCTATTGCCAAAAGATCTAGAAATAAAGATTAAACCCAACAAGCAAGGGAGGAACCTCAACCTCCGTCCTCGGATCCTCTGGTGACATCCGTAAATAACGACGGCAGCAGATCGAAGGCTGTAGCGGCTTATGAACATGGTTCGGTCGAGATCGTCCCACGTCAGGACACACCATAACGTCGGTTGACGATTGAGGTAAATTCGGTTGCTTGCATTCACCGGTAGGAGAACGCGTAAAGGTGGTATTTCAATGCAACGATTCTTTGACTTTTCCCCGGAATGTTCTGAATAAGAATACGAAGTAACCAAGAGCGATCACGATACCGATACTCCACCAAATCAATCCGACTCCAAGCCCGTACGCCCCGGCTGCGGAGTTGTAGATCGTCAGACTGCGGGCCGGATCGATCGCCGGAAGAATGTTCGGGAATAAGGCAACGACGGCCCCGACAAGCATAAATGCCAGGTAAGCCGAGGATCCCATGAACGCGGCTTTGTCTTTTCCTTTCACGTTGAAATACTTGATCGCCACCAGCGATCCGATCACTGCCACGGGAACAAGCCAGGTGATCGGGTAGTTCCGGTAATTGGAAAGTATCCCATCGCGGAGATTCGCGACGGCTATCAGGCTTAGTATCGTAAGACCGACAAGGGCGTACCAACCGACGCCGACAAGTTTTCTCGACCGCGCATTCATTTCGCCTTCGGTCTTGACCGCCAGATAATTTGCCCCGTGAACAGTCAGCGCGACGAGAGCGACAACGCCGGAGAGGACCGTAAACCAGTCAAGTATGCCGGTTGTTCCGGTAGTGCGGAAATCGGTCCAGAGCGGCTCAAAGAAATAGCCGTCCGCGTTCAGCGGAACTCCACGGACGACATTTCCGAGGGCCGCTCCAAAGAATATCGCGAGTAGTAAACTCGAAAGGCAAAACACGAAATCCCAGAAGCTGTGCCACATCGAATTATCCAGTTGATGCCTCAATTCAATACCGGTAGCCCGCAAGATAAGAAGCCACAACACGATTATCAACGGCAGATAAAAACCGCTGAAGCCTGCCGCGTAAAGAGCGGGAAAAGCGAAATACAGCGTACCACCGGTCGCGAGAAGCCAAACTTCGTTGCCGTCCCACACCGGACTGATCGCGCTGATCACGGTTTCGCGCTCTTTGGCCGTGCGGCCGACAAAATAGTGGGCGATGCCGGCACCGATGTCGAACCCGTCCAAAACCACATAGCAGGTCAGCATTACCGCGACGATCCAAAACCAAATCGTTTCCATTATTCCTCCTATTAATATGCGGCTGATTCCCTGTCGCCAAGATCCGGTTCGCCAATAAGCGAAGTCGCGCTCAACTCATCTGCTCCATGTTCGATCCGTCGCAGCATCAGGAAAATATAGAGTAGAGAAAGGACTGTATACATTCCGAGAAAACCCAGTAGAGTAAACAGAACATTGCCCGATGAAACCATCGGCGAGGCGCCGTGCTCGGTCCGGAAAAGGCCGTAAACGAGCCACGGCTGGCGGCCTAGTTCCGACGTCATCCAACCTGCGGTATTCGCGATGAACGGAAGCGGAAAGCTGAGCATTATTATCCACATCATCCAATTGGCGTTGAATAGCCAGCCCCGCCATAAACCAAAAGCGGCCAGGAACATCACTGCAATAAAGATCGTGCCAAGCCCGACCATTATGTGAAAGCTGTAATAAAGAAGCGGAACGTTGTCGGGATGCTGGTCCATTGGGAATGCATCCAGGCCTTTGACGTGTGCGTCCCATCGCTGGTAAGTGATAAAGCTCAAGGCATTTGGGATAGTTATCGCATTGTCGAGCTGCTGCTTTTCCATGTCCGGCTGCCCGATCAGCACGATCCCGGCACCTTGCTCGCTGTGAAACAAGCCTTCCATTGCCGCCAGCGTCACCGGCTGATTTTTTGCGATCATGCGGCCCTGCAGGTCTCCTGATGGAAACAACATCCAGATGCTACCCAAACATGCGGCACTTACGCCGACCTTGAGAAACATTTTGCCGAATTCGACCTGCTTCCGGGAAAGTAGATAGAAAGCTCCGAGGGCCGCCACGGCAAAAGAGCCCGTCACAAAGGCCCCGCCCATGTTGTGCAGGTATTGATAAAAGGCCCACTCGTTCAGAACAAGCGACCAAAAACTTGTTAACTGGACCGATTTATCGGCCACCGTTTCATATCCGACCGGATGCTGCATCCAGGCATTGGTCGCGATGATAAACCAGCCCGAAAGCCAGGTCCCGACAAATATCAGGACTGCCGAAAGCCAATGCAGTTTCTGTCCCAAACGCTTTTCTCCGAACAGGAACAATCCAATGAATGACGATTCGAGAAAGAACGCGAAAGTGCCTTCCATCGCCAGCGTTTGCCCGATCACGCCTCCTGCATATTTCGAAAATGCCGCCCAGTTTGTACCGAACTGAAACTCCATCGGAATTCCGGTGACTACTCCAAAAAGAAACGTGATCCCGAATATCTTCGCCCAAAAGCGTGCGGCCTCGTTCCATCGTTCGTCCTTTTTCCAGATCGCAAGTGTTTTGAACACCACGATTAGCGGAGCAAGGCCCATCGTTAGTTGCGGAAAAAGATAGTGATATGTGATCGTAAATGCGAATTGAATACGATCAAGCGTAAGAGCTTCCATGATTTCTCCACTAAAAAATGAGTTTCCGCCGCGACTCTATTGACCGAGACCTCTTAAAGCATTCCCGCCAAATATGAGAGCGGCCAAGCAAGGATTCGAGAAATATTACGACAATCCAAACAGCAAACTCTCTCATTAGCACCCCTGTCAATTTCTCGGTCATAATTCAGGCCTATTAGGTGAAGGTCATCTCGATCCTTGACGTTCCATTGAAATAAAATTGGCTTAAACCAAATCAATCGTCTGACATACACAGCTATTGTGTTCTGCTGCCCCTTCCTTAGAATCTTAGCCAGCGTCAAAACCTGCTGCTATTATCGGCTACATCCAAAGTAAGGAAACTAAGCGACAGTTGAAACCACCTCAAGTAAGGCTAAAGCAAAAGTTATGCCAGACACTCACAAGACACGTTTGAGCATAAAATCGAATGATCATGCCGATTCTAAACTTATTGGAGGTATCGGTCTGGAATAATGGTGCGAAAATCTTCGCGGCAAATATTGAAAATTTCACGGAGAATGAAAAAACAAGAAAACCAAGAAACGACTCTCTAACGTTCGTTAGTACGCAGTGGTGTTATTACTTAAGACAAGCACATCAAAACCGGCGGCACGTTTTTACACGAAAATGGATCGGTTCGACTTTCATGACTTGAGAGTTTTGACGCAGTATTTTAATTTGCAAATTGGAGTTTTGACCCATGATAGAAGTACAAGAAATGTCAAAAAAAGAGATCGAAAGCGTCCTTTAGCGAGCCGTCTACGGGCATTTAGCTTGTACTCGCAATAATCGGCCGTATGTCGTGCCGATCCATTATGCGTGCGACAAATCTGATATCTACTTATATACGACCTAAGATTGAAACAGCGACAATCCCCAAGTTTGTCTGCAGATTGAAGAAGTATTGTCGTTAACGGCGAAGCCGAATAAATAATCGATTCGAAGGAGCGGGAAGAGGTTTCTATAGTTAAAGTAAATAAGCGCTGCATTCGCCCAAATCGGAAAATAGCCGGAAACCTAAAAATGGATTAAACATAGAAACTAAAGAAACTTTTAGTTGATAACACGAGACTTTGCCTTCGGCATTGACTTTTTCGTTTGCCCGCGCCATCGAGCACCCGGCTTTGAAGATTTGGGGAGCTAACGATGCCAATACAGAAGCAGCCCAGCAAACGCTGAATATTCGAGCGCTCTGTAAGCGGGCAACGCGCCGCGGCGAATACGATCCAACGTTGGCGAGGAAATCAGACTGACAAACGCTTGAACGTCAGGTCAAGCAAATCCGACGCGAACTTCATGCGTATTGTTCGTTAACGCGCCGACCCTGAAGGCTGCCGCCAGGGAGACTCACAAATTAGACATTACACGTGATCGGTTTCTAGACACCCGCCAGCGCATTGCGTTCGAGATCGACTGCCGACGGAAAAAGGGTATTGTTTTCTAGGTGAATATGCCGGTGCAGATCTTTTTCCAGGTCTTCCAGACCTGCGTAAAGAGCGGTAAAGCTTGGACATGCGCCCTCCGGCAGGATGTAATCGTTTGAGATCGCCCGCATCATTCTCAATCGCTCTCCGTCCGTTTCGTGGTCGGCCATCATCATTCGAATCGGGTTTTCCACGGTTCCAAAATGCGCCGGATCGGCTGACGCATCACCGGTCAACGACGATTCGAGCAGTTGGATATAAGGAAACAGCACGGCTTCCTCTTTTCTCATATGTGGGATCAAACTGTCGGTAAGTGCCGTGAAAACGGATTGCAATTCGAACAGATCGGAATGCTGTTCGCCATGCCGCACGCAAACTTTCTCCATCAACGGCGTCAGGCGTTCGATTTCCTTGACAGTGAAAATATGATGCTTTGCTATAATATAATCAATGAGTTCGGATGCAGTTTGCTTTTTTACCGGAGTAGATTCTTGCCGGTTGTTATGATCGATCATCGCCGACTCGATCTTACCTGCAACTAGTTTCGGGTCCAGACCGGCCGCACGGCAAGCCTCGTCAAGACTTTTGCGACCGCCGCAGCAATAGTCGATCTTGAATTCTTCAAAAACGCGTGTTGTTTCAGGCGCTTCAAGAGCGATCTCACGAATTGTTTTAGTTGTTGTAAATGTTTGCATATATGATAGAGCCTCCTTAAATTGCTAATTCACAGCGTACTTTGCAATGGTTAGGATATTAGTGACCTATGTCACGTAAGCGAAAAATTATTAAGGATATTATTTTGAGTGTATGAAATTACGTATTCGGGGAAATTCCATTCGACTGCGTTTGACGAAAAGCGAGGTCGTTCAATTCGATAAGACCGGAAAGGTCGAGGAAATTGTCGAATTTGGCTTTGAAAAAGCGTATCTGTGCTATCAACTTCACAGATCAACCGACCATGAAAGGATAGGTGCAAAATTTGAAGACAATTTGCTCTGCATCTCGGTTTCAAAAAAAGAAGCCGACAAGTGGTTAAATTCCGACTGTGTTGGTTTAGAAGGCATGCAGCGCGTTGGTGACGGTCGGTCGCTGCGAATTCTGGTTGAAAAGGACTATGCCTGTTTGACGCCGCGAACTCAGGAAGACGAATCAGATGCGTTTTCACATCCGCTTGCCGCCGACACCCAATAACTGACTTCTAAACGCCGGTAAAATATTGATTGTGAAGGACATTTGTTATATTTTTATAAAGATAACCCTGATAGAGAACTAACCTGTTTGGTCGGAATCAAACGATGGAAGAGGAAGTATGGCAGCCTCGCTTTCAAACAACTTGGGGGAGAACGTCAGTTACCGGCGTCCGACGTATTTTGGAATCATCGCGTCCGCACTTCTTACCGCGCTAGTTATAATCGGCTCGCGAAACCTCGAGTATTTCGATTCGGCTCTCTTTGGCTATACGATCGCCAGTATTGTCGCTCTGGGTGCGATCGTTTTCCGATACGCGGTCTGGCTCCAGCGGCCCGCGACACGGATTTATTGGCTTCGCGGCTGGCAGCTATTTCGCGACCGGAAAAAGCTGTTTAAGAACACGTCAAATGCCGCTCAAACAGTCGGCAAAAATTTAATAGCTCAAAACTTCATATTCAAACGCGGTTTCATACGCTGGCTGACGCATTTTCTAATGATGTGGGGCTGCATCCTAGCGGCCGCGATCACATTTCCGCTCTCATTTGGATGGGTTCATTTCAAGCTTGAGGGGGATCTGGGATACCGAGCTTATGTATTCGGCTTTCCACTACAACTGATGGACGGTCGTAGCCTGATCGCCTGGGTGACCTTTCACGGCCTGGACTTCGCGGCGATCATGGTGCTCGCCGGGTGCGCGCTTGCTATTCATCGCCGCTTGACTGACCGCGGGGCGATCGCCTATCAATCGTTCCTGCTTGATTTCACGCCGCATCTGCTGCTGATCGCAATTTCGGTTTCGGGCCTGATGTTGACCGCGTCGAGCCTTTGGTTTGCGGGCTATATGTACTCATTCATCGCTCTGCTGCATCAGGCGACGGTAATGATGACGCTTTTCTATCTGCCGTTCGGAAAACTTTTCCACATCGTGCAGAGGCCGGCATCGATCGGCGTCGAGTTGTACCAAAGTCGCTCGCAGGAGATGGAACAAGCCGTCTGCCCGCGGTGCGGCACGATGTTTGTCGGCCAACTGTGGATCGACGATCTGAAAAAGGTCGTTACCGAGCTTGGGTTTGACTACCGGATGAAAAATGGCCGCACGCTGCAGGATTACTGCCCGCGATGCAAACGCATAATGCGCGGGCTCGCGTACGCGGGACTGACCGACAAATCCGAACCCGTCTTTTACGGTACGCGTGCCGATGAGCAAAAGTAGTTTGAATTTATGTCGAAAGTTGAACATTTGGAACAGATCATCGACCGTTTTGGTCCACATCTACACGACGAGCCCTGGGGTGGTTGGCAAGCGGGACGCGTGATCGACAGAGTCGTGCCGACGCATTGCCCGTATTGCGGCGTTCAATGCGGAATGAATCTGCTTGTCTCCGACGAACACGTCGTTGGATTTGAGCCGCGTTACGATTTCCCCGTAAATGAAGGCAAACTATGCCCGAAAGGCGTTACCGCATATCTTCAAACTCACCACCCAGACCGGTTGCTGTATCCCCTGATCAAGCGAAACGGAAATTTCGAACGGGCAAGCTGGGATGAGGCCCTCGATCTAGTTACGTCCAAATTTAAGGAGATCCAGTCCAAATACGGCAAAGATTCGATCGGTGTTTACTCAGGATCCTCCTTGACGACGGAAAAAACCTATTTGATGGGCAAGTTTGCCCGCGCGGGTCTGGGAACGCGGTATATCGATTACAACGGGCGTCTTTGCATGGTGTCAGCGGCGGCCGGAAATAACAAAGCGTTCGGCATCGACCGCGCCGCCAATCCCTGGAGCGATATTCCGCTTGCCGAGGTTCTAATATTGGCGGGAGCTAATTGCGCCGAGACGTTTCCGATCCTAAATAAATTCCTTTGGCAGCAGCGTGACAACGGCGGCCGCTGGATCGTCATCGATCCGCGAGAAACTCCGACGGCGCGGCAGGGCGATCTTCATTTACAGCTAAAGCCCGGCACGGATGTCGCCGTCGCAAACGGGATGCTGAATGTCATCGTTCGCGAAGGCTTGATCGACGAGGAATTTATCCGGAACAGAACAAACGGTTGGGAAGATACGCGTACGATGGTCGAAAAATTCACGCCTGACATTGCTTCACAGATCTCCGGCGTGCCCGCCAAAAAAATCGAACAAGCCGGGCTGTTGTACGGCCGTGCAAAGACGGGAATGATAATGCACGCACGCGGCATCGAGCATCACAGCAACGGGGTTGATAACGTACTCTCGTACATAAATATCGTGCTTGCGACCGGCAAGATCGGCGACCCTGGACGTGGTTATGGCACCATAACAGGGCAGGGAAATGGGCAAGGTGGCCGCGAGCATGGACAAAAGGCCGACCAGCTTCCGGGACAGCGTTCGATCAATGATCCCGAACATCGCAGATATATTTGTGAATTTTGGGGCCTTCCCGAAGATGAACTTCCTCAGGCTGGCGTCTCCGTCGTCGAGATGTTCGACAAGATGCGCGAGGGTGAGATCAAAGGGTTTCTTTCGATCTGCAACAACGGAATGGTCAGCCTGCCCGACATAAACAATATCCGCCGGTCGCTCGAAGGCCTCGAATTTAATGTAAATATCGACTTTTTTATGAGCGAGTCGTCGCGGTACGCCGATGTCGTTTTGCCCGGCACGACCTGGTCCGAAGACGAGGGCGTTACCACAAGCGCCGAAGGACGTGTCGTCAAGATCAACAAGGCCGTCGATCCGCCGGGCGAAGCAAAAGAGGATTGGTGGATCATCAACGAGATCGGCCGTCGGATGGGCCGCGGGCAATACTTTCAATTCAACAGTGCAAGAGAGATATTCGATGAGATGCGGATCGCGTCGAAGGGCGGCAAGGCCGACTATTTTGGCATTACCTACGAAAAGATCGACAAACAGAACGGCGTATTTTGGCCGTGTCCGACTGCGGAGCACACAGGGACGCCTCGTCTGTTCGACAACAAGGAGTTTTATCATCCGGACAAGAAAGCAAAATTTCATCCGACAGAATACTTTGGAGCTGACGAAAAACCTGACGAAGAATTTCCGTTGATATTGACGAGCGGTCGCGTCGTTTATCAATATCTCTCGGGCAATCAAACGAGGCGGATCGGATTTTTGGTTCAGCAATGCCCGGAGCCGTATGTTGAGATTCATCCGGAAACGGCACAAAAGCTCCGCATCAATGACGGCGAGCGTGTCAAGGTGATCTCACGCCGCGGTGAAGGGATATTTCCTGCATTGGTCGTGCGGACAATCAGGCCGGATACTATCTTTATCCCCTATCATTGGGGTGAACAACTTGCCGTTAACCAATTGACGAATCCAAAATTGGATCCGACATCGAAGATACCGGAATTCAAGTCATGCGCCGCCAAAATCGAGAAGATCCATTCGCGAGAACTCCCGATCCTCGGAAAAGGACGCAAAGGGGCTTCGTTGAGTGAAGTGCAGCGAGGGAAATAAGGAGCACAAGATGAAAGAAACAATGTTCATTGACCCGCAGCGCTGCATCGGCTGCCGCGCGTGCGTTTCGGCCTGCCGCGAGTGCGATACGCACAAAGGCTACTCAATGATATTTGTCGATTACATCGACCGGAGCGAAACGACCGCGACGATGCCGACGGTCTGCATGCACTGTACGGAACCGACCTGCGCTCTGGTTTGCCCGGCGGATGCTATCAAGCAAAACGAAGACGGCATTGTCATGTCGGCATTGAAGCCGCGGTGTCTCGATTGCCGCAACTGTGTCAATGCCTGCCCGTTCGGCGTGCCCAAATATAACACGGCGATGCATTTGCAGATGAAATGCGATATGTGCTTTGACCGCACATCAGAAGGCTTGATGCCGATGTGTGCAAGCGTATGCCCAACGGGAGCGATCGCTTTCGGGACCTACGAGCAGATCGTGCCGCTTCGCCGTACCAAACCCGTTAATGCGCATGTGTTTGGCAATCAGCACGTTGAAACAAAGGTTTATTTAATGCTTCCGACTGACGCGGACGAAGTAACAGTTGACGGCTGCGGCGTTTTCGAAGGCCGCGTCGCACTTGAGCCGGGACACACAGCCACCGGTGAATCATGGATTGACACACAGGTCGAAAACTCGGACAAAAGCAATGAATTCTAACTATTTGAACGAAAAGACCGTTGAGGGCGTTCTGGCGGTCGACCGCGAAGCAACCAACGAAATATCGAGTGAGGCCAATGTCCGGTCAGCCACCGCACCGTATCAGAGTGAATTCCCATATGAGCGAGATTTGGAAGCTCAGGTGACGCGGCGTGAATTTTGTAATTTTCTCTTCCTGACATCTTCAGTTTTATTTCTCGGTGCCGCAGGTTTTGCCGGGAAGCTGGCATACGATTCAGGTCGTGTCCGAACGTTTA
>JBBRPZ010000043.1:0-13248 GCA_038227175.1 Pyrinomonadales bacterium
AGCCGCTTTTAGAATGTCTTTTGTTTCGGCTGGCCTGTCGCCATCGATAAATGCCTCAAGTACGCCGTCCGTTACCGCACCTTCGATCTCCGCACCGGAAAAGTCCTTGCTTTTCTCGACGAGTCTTTCCAGGTCGAATTGCCCAGGATCGAGATGCCTTTTCTTGAGGTGAACCCTGAATATCTCCTCCCGGTCATCGGGCTGCGGAAGATCGACAAAATGGATGTATGAGAACCGGCCTATTCTGAATTGCTCAGATTCGAGTTCGCGTACGTCATTGGCCGTTGCGAAAACAAGGACATCGCGGTTGTCCTGCATCCAGTTCAGCAAGTATGAGATCGTACGTGCAGTCTCGCCGCCGTCAGTCTTGTTTGACGATTTCATTCCGGAAACCGCCTTTTCAAACTCACTGATGCCGAGAATGCCTTTGATCGCCCCGGCTATCGAAAGAGCCCTCTTGATCGACATGGCCGATGAACCAATCACTCCGCCGCCCTCACCCATGATCGATCCAAAATCGAGATCAAGAAGCGCTCGGTTAGTAATGCTCGATGCAACACGCTTGCATAAGTCTTTTCCGCAGCCGGGCAAGCCGACGAGAAGTATTCCCTTGCACGGCTCGACATGTCGGGCTTTTGCCCGCGGACTAAATGTATAAGCCGCCCGTTCAAGAATCGCTCGAAGGGATTGGTAACCACCCAAATTGCTTGCGGGTTCCGGATGGACGTAGGTCAATGATCCGCTTCCGCGAATGACATTTTTCTTTTCTTCGAGAATTACCTTAATCGAATCGGCGTTTAGCCCTTTGCAGCTTATAACAGCTTTGGCTATCACGTTGCTGATCTCACCGGCTGTCAGACCGAGGAGTGCCTGAAGCAATGCAACCTGTGTTTCTTTCGCCAGATCGATATTGAGCCCGTTCGATTTGAGATTCTCGAGCTGGAGCTCAATCGAATCCTCGATCTCACTTTCTTTGGGAAGGTCAAGATCGATTTGCGTGACCTCTTTTTCGAGCGTCTTCAAGTCCGGAAAGTTCGGGCCGACGAATAGCACCGTGGCCTTTGTCGATTTCAGTCTCCAGGCGATCTCCCGCAAACGACGGACAAGCAAAGGATCTTCCTGACCAAACGGAGTGATATACGGTGCGTAGTCACAAAGAAGAAAGATCCCGCTCGTTTGTTCGCCAATAAATCCAAGCACGCTTTCAGGATCGTCAGTATCCGCAACTACCGATGGGTTCTGGAGAAGTCCTTCCTTCGGGTCCGCGATCTTTTGAAGCCCCATCGGACGGCTCCAGAAGTAGAGCGGCTTTTCTTTGTGACGTTCGCGGAATACCAAATCGATCAGAGCATCACGAACACGGTCCTCTTCGTAAGTATTTATCGCGATTAATGGATAGCGAGCCCTTATCCGAACATCGAGCTCATCAAGGAATGTTTCGATGCTCTTGTCACCGATTTCTTTTTTAGTCATGAAATTATGTATGCCGCTCCGCTGATTGCGGACGGAGCACGCTGCCGATGACGGCAGCCGCCTGCAATCGCTGTGCCGGTGGTGTCGGTAATGGTCCGCCATTCTGTGAGACAGCAGTCATTCGCTGTACTTTCTCCATTTCCTCGCGGGATGCGATCCCGTTCTCTATTGCAAATCCAAGATTCGCAAGTGCCCGCCCGATAGCGCTCGTCTCGCCGTTTTCGATAAAGGAGGTCGTATTTACGTATCCGTGGCCTCGTATCTCAAACGCATGACCCGTGGAGCTCGGTTCGGCGTCGTCACAGGCACGGAAGGCGCTTGCCTTAATGCAGACAAATCCGCTTTCTTCATTAAGCGTAACGAGTTCGGTCACAATACGGCCTTCCGGGTACTTCTCGTAAAAGGAAGTGATTCGCGAATGAACCGGTATGTATTTGCTCAGATCGAAGTTTGGCATTTGAATGGTCTCTACTCGCTTTGGTTTTATCGGCTTACAATTCGAGGGCTGACAGCCGGTCCTCATCGAGTAAACGTTTTGACTGAACGGATGTAGCCCGAAGCACGTCGTTCAGGGCCGTCTTCATCTCTTCTGTAGATCGGGCCTTGACGTCGCGGCCAGCCGCAGCCTGTAGTCTTGCCAAGACGGTTTCCAGCGAGGTGTCATCCGTAAAATTCATCAGCTTGTACCACTTGCACATCTGCCTCGCCCTCTTTGCCAATGATCCGGGAACGAACTTGGCATCGCTAAGCCGAGCTGCCATTTCGCCAGCTGCGTCGCATATCTTCGAGGAAATCTGGGCGAGCCCTTCCTTGATAGGCGATACCGCTTCTTCAGCCTCGCGTCGGGCGGTTTCGATCTTCATCTCACGAATTCGTTCCTTAACCTCGCGTTCGCGTCTCCGCTCCTGCGTGAAATCGTCCACCTTGATCTGTTCTATCTGCCGTTTGGCATCGATCTCAAGATCGAGGGTCGTCTTCTCCGCCTGTGTCCTGGCAGCTTCAAGATTGAGCTGTCTCGTCAAATTCTTTTCGGCGATCATTTCAGACCCGAGCACGATCACCTTCGGTTTCATCGTGATTGAAAGACCGTCACGGATCATTTCGCGAGTCGGAACGATGTCGATCGACCGGGCGACTACCGTATCTATGAATTCCATCCGGTCGAATGGATCGGCGCCAGTGGCTTCAAGTCTGTTTGCGGAATCCTCGGCGAGTTCCTGAAAACTTTCTTTTAGGATGATGAGGATCTCATCGTAATTTTGAAGTACTTCGGCCTTTGCCGTAGCTAATGTTTCGCAAGCACGCAAATATTCCTGCTCGAATTGTTCGAATGCACTCCACGGAATCCATTTGTATTCGCTCGTTCCCCAGACCGTCTCGCAAAGGGTGAACCGGAACCCGTATTTATTGAGGGCATTGTGGGCCTGAGTTTGTCCCCGCATCAGTTTGTTGCGAGAAATATCAGGCAGAAGGCCGGCACGCGGGGGACTGACCCGAACGGCGGTGTGTTCCGGTAATTTGACACCCAGCGTTTTCCAATCGAGCTGCCGCGAAAGCATTCCGAAGCCAAGACAATCAATGTTGAGAAAGATCCCTTCGTTCTCAAGTGCTGAAAGATCAAAGGGTATTGTCTCGACCTCGCCAGTCACAATGCCTAATTCGACCGAAGCTCTTTCCTTCTTGTTTTCGAGCCGATTTAATATTTCTGCCGCGCTTATTTTCGTCGGCTCGCGCATCGCTTCCAGCTCGGGGTTTGAGGTACTGTCGCTGATCATCTGCTCACCGCCGAAAACGCTTTGGAGAATCGATGAAGCAAAGGCATTCACGGTTGAGATCGATCCGGGTATTGGGTCACTGTCATTTTGCTGTTGGATGATCATAGCTCTGTACGTTTGAATCCGTTTGCAATTCATTATCAGCCGCTAATTTTTTCTGCTAATCTAGAAGTTGAATCGAACACTGGGTGCTGCGTTTCGGGAAAAGGCAAAGGCCGCAATTGGCACAAACACGATGTTCCATAAAGCACCTTTTTTTCATTAGCAGCGTTATGAACTATCTGAAAAAGCGGCAAATCTTAGGTTGGCTCGCGGTCGGATTTTCTGCGGCCATAGCTTGCTTCTGGGCTATGTGGGGGATCATTGAGAATTTTCATGAGGGCTGGTTTTATGATTCGATTCTATCGAATCTTGGATTAATGTTGGTCCAATACTTGAGCCCGTTATTGATCTTTGTCGGATTAGCTCTGATTTCAATTTTTCTCCCTCGTATCGGAGGCATTTCTCACGCCGCGTTAGGTGTGTTGCTTCCCGTATTTCTCAAACAACTGAATTTTACGGTTATCGTTTTTATTACGGGGCCGTTGGTTTTGCTCGGATTGCTCTACTGGTTCGGTCATACGAGTTCGCGTAAAGCTGCTTCTGCATTGGTTATTGGGTTGCCCCTGCTAATGGTTCTTGTCTGTAGCGTGGAACCGGCGTTTCGGGTTGCGGGCAGGGTCAATGACGGCAATCTTCAGGCTCGCTTAGTGGAAGGTAACGGCGTACGCCTCATCTGGGCGCCTGACGGAGTTGGATGGCCTAGTGAAGGCCTGAATTGGTTCGAAGCGACGAAGCGTTGTCAATTTCTTGATGAGGAAGGGCAAAACCTGGCCTCTGTTTCGCAGAATATCTGGCGATTACCGACGGTTGAAGAAGCCGTCGGTTCAATGTCGCGGCATTTCTTGAATAGCGGTGGAGCGTGGGACTCGCAAAATGGAACCACGTCGTACAAAACTACGCCCGACAAGGAATCACCTCTCTGGAATGTCCACTCGCAAGTCATCTATTGGTGGACAGCAACAGAGCTAAGTCAGGAGAACGCCTACATCATTGTTTATGACGGAAAGGTATGGCCAAGGCGAAAGGAAATTCATCCAAACTACCTGGCATTTCGATGTGTTAAATCGTCTTGACTCCCGAACAATGGCGTGATCATAGAGGCCGTCCTGCAAGACCTAAACGATATCAAGGCCGCGGTTGAACAGGAATGATCGAACGCATAGGATGTGGAAGAGATACGATCTACAACCGCGTCGATACCGCAAAGGCAGGGTAAGTTTGTTCTCGAGTTTTACATTGAGTGAAGTGTGGGTGCAACGTTCAGCGTACGTTCAAACGAATATGGTTTCGGACGAAAACAAAAAGGAACGCAAAGTGAAGTGACAAATGGCGTTTGAAATTCATGGCATGACACCGCTCGTACAGGTATTTGACATGCCGAGGTCGCGCGCGTTTTATCGTGATATTCTGGGTTTTGAGGTTATTAGTGACTCTGGTAACGGCGACGATTCAAGTTGGGTCTGGCTACGGCTAAACAGCTCGGATCTGATGCTTAATGACCAATACGAACCGGGGAGTCGGCCTGCGGAGCCTCCCGCCGAAAGAACGGAATGGCACGGCGATACATGCCTGTATTTCGGCTGCCCCGACGTTGATGTTTCTTATATGTACTTTAAGGAAAAAGGGGTCGATCTTAGCCCGCCTACGATTGCGCCGTACGGCATGAAGCAGCTATACGTGCACGACCCTGATGGGTATCACCTTTGTTTTCAGCACGAGGCTTGAGGGAGATCGGTATGAATCTTAGCAGCACGGCAAGTGGACTATGAGTAAGCTGTTCCACAAACGTATAAATTTGCATATTACGGAAATTAAATCGAAGCCAAAGCTGAAAAAGCTCAATGCAAGGCCGCACAAATTCGTAAGGAAGCACATAAAGTAGACTGTAAAGCTGCTCACGAAGGTTGGCATTTTACTATTGAGATTTAGCAATTGGAGGTTGAACATGAAATTAGGTAGAAAGAACGTCAGGACGATTATCGGTGTTTTACTTGTGTTCTTAATCGTCATTTCGTTGGGATTTGTCATAAATCGGACACTGGCACAGAAAGCACTGGTGTCAAAAAAGGAGAACGGATCAATGGGGAGAATAGCAATTGTAGGTTACAAACCTAAAGCGGGAAAGGCCGACGCCCTAATGGCATTGATGAAAACGCATGTGCCAAGGCTCCGGGCCGAGGGTCTCGCAACCTCTCGCGAGTCGGTCATAATGACGGCGAAGGATGGGACAATTATCGAAGTCTTCGAGTGGAAATCCGCCGAGTCGATCCAAGCCGCCCACACTAATCCTGTTGTGGGGGCAATGTGGAAAGAGTACTCGGACATCTGCGACTACGTTCCGGTCGGATCGATTGACGAGACAAAACAGATGTTTGCTGATTTTACGGCAATTGACGGCGGCGCCATAAAACAATGATGCAATAATGTCGCTAAAAAAATTAAATGAAGATCAACGACTTTGTAGTCCGCTTTGCGAACGTTAAACCATTCCACGGGTTCGTCGAGCGCTAAGCGCTGTTTACTAAGGCCGTGTTTCGGGTGCTGGTAGTGCCCCTATAACAGAGAAAGTGACATGAGATATTAGCAGGTCTAGCGTATCCGAACCCTAGCAGATGTTGGAGGAACTCAGTCATGAGAAAAATTAATGTACTCGAATTCATCACCCTTGATGGTGTCATACAATCCGGTGGCGGTTCGGAGGAAGATATATGGTGGGTGGTATGCTCCATATGACGACGAGGTTACCGGAACAGTCTGAAAAAGCAGATGAACATGCCGTTTGATCTGTGTTAGGGCGCAAAACCTTTGAAATCTGGGCCCCTACTGGCCGCCTCAATGGCGTCGGGTTCGCGAGCGCTGATTAGCCGCCAATTTTTCTGCTATGCTCGCGGCTAGACCTAACAGACATAAACTCAACTCGGCTGGCTTAAAGTCCTGATCCCGTTCGATTGTCCATCCCGAGATATTTACGTCTTCAAGTTCCTTGAGACTAAAATATCCCCATTCGGCTTCCATGCCGATCACATAACCAAAAAACAGGAAGTCGTCTCCTTGGGGTCTGCCCTCGGTTACAAACCAAATCCAGCTTCCGCCTGGAAAAAAGAACTTCGCGTGAACGATGGGATCGGTAGCTAGTTCTTGCTCATACAGGTCTGGAAGTCGAGCTTTGAGTTCGGATGTTAGGAGTGCTTTCATTGTTTTGAGAAAACGGCGTGTACATTCAACCCCAACTAATCTATGGGCCGGAAAAGCCAAAGATTTTTATGGACGGAATGAAAGGGTTGAATTTATCAACTGACGGTTTAGATCACTTGGTCTCGGTTGCCTTCGCATTCGAGACAGCTTGAGAACTCATAGCCCGTTCCAGATGCTCAGGAATGCAGTAAAGCGATCGGCTCGTACCGCAGTAAAGATCAAAATACGTCGCAAAACGTTTGAGCGACCTTGTTAGAAGCATCGATGTAAGCATTTCGGCAATCTCGACCGCCACCCGCTGATTGATATTGAGACTCTGCTCTCCAAGCCGGATGCGCTCGGCACATGACACGGTCGTTACTGGGGGAGATCCTCGTAAGGGTTCCTGATCCTCCAACAGATCCGGATGAATCATCGACGGTGCCGGGAGTGAATGGCATATGCTAGTACCGGTAAAATGGTCTTCGGGCCTTAGGCGTTTTGTAGTCGAGCCTATCAAAACCTGACCTGCGGACTTGCCATTGCCGCCATCAATCCACCACAAACCCGGAGCTCCGGACGAACGGTATCCTCTATCCTGGTCGAGAGCACGATGCAGTTCCCGACGAGCGTGATTGTTATCGACGCACCCGACAAGAATCGTTAAGTTCCGATAGTCGCTAGCGGATTGCTTCAGATGTCTTTCTGCATCGAAGACTTCGCATGAATAGGCAGTTTCGATCCCCCAGGCCATCGTTATCCGCTCGGCAAGAGTCTGGGCTTTAGGTCTGCCGATTTCGGCCGCACAGAAATTGCTTCGTGGTATATTCCCGCTTTCGACGATGTCGGGATCGACGATCATCAGTTCGACGGCCTTTCCTTGCTCTTTCAGCTCGTAAACAAGTCTTGCGATAGCGGGTGCGGCAAAAGAGCCCGTCCCGCCGGCACCGACGATTACAACACGGAGTTTGTTGTGGTCAGGGGGCATGACTATCGCCGACTGTGAAAAACTAAGATCTATCTCCATCACAACATCATTTGAACAAGGGCTTCGATCTCGTTCAGATCGACCAACCCGTCTGGCAAAGCTCCGATCCAGCACGACGGAACCTCAAAGAAGTGGTCATAAACGCCGCACCGAAACCGGATCTTCGGTTTATCGTGAACATCGATCAAAATCGCGAATAGTCGAAACTTGCCCGATTCGTCACGGTCATCCGCGTTGCTGAAATTCAAGGCACCGGGCGGGTGAGTATGAAGTTCGATACAGGCCTCCGCGTATTCGGGTAGCGTATCGTCCGCTATGGTTGCAGACCAATTTCTCTCACGACCGGCACGTTTACATCGCCAGCGGGATTCGGTCCTATGCCAATAGATAAGGTATATCTCCTCCTTGAACTCGGATGAAGGGTTTTGGTATTGAGCATCCTGGAGGATCTCCATCCAGACACCCGGACTGATTCGAGGCTTTTTCCAGAAGATGCCGACCTGTGAATTGGGAAGACCTTTTATTTTGTGGCTACAGACGGGAAGTGAGACACCGAATTCATCCCGGCTGGCTCTTATCGATAGCCCGTTTCCAGCAAGCAGGTACTCGTAAAGAACGGCGTCGATCGGATCGCCGTGTCCCGAAGCGATCTTGTGTCCAATGAATTGAGGCTGCGTGATCAGTTGATCCGGTTCATGTGAAAGTGACATATAAGTTATACGTTTAGAATCTGCTGTCGTAACGCCGCTGCTCGACGATCGCTTCCCAGGCATCTTCGACTGTCGTGCTTGAAGTCAGAAGTTCCGTGGCCGGAAACTTCCTAGATTTGTCATTCGAAAGCCTGACTAACAGTTCTCGAACATCTCCCGGTGCCGACACGCACTTTTCGTTTGCATTGTCCTGGTTGAACGGGGTTTCGAATATAAGTTTCCACACAGCGGCTAGAGTTGCTGGGTGTGTTTCATGAACTTCGTTTTTACCGAAGCAGATCTTTCCCTGGGCGCCGGAGCCAATATTCGGCAGCGGGGCAACGGCCAGATTCGTACGGGCCGAGACTCGCCCGGAGACAGTGGCCCAAAGGTAGTAGTCCTTACCTTTACCGAGAAGGATGAGGGTTGGAAGCGGTACGGTGAGCCTTTCGACGGCACCGCCTGGAAGTTGAACAAATATATTGCGAACGGAAGCGGGTTCATACGAAATAATCGCATTTCCCTCTGGCGCTTCCCGGTACCTTAAAACCCGCCGGCCCAACCAACCTGTGTCAGTGTGAATGTCGCGAAAGGCTCTTGTTACCTGTTCGCTCGAAAGCGCTTTTACGGTTTCTCGATCTTCACCAAACGTCGCGAACAAGTATTGTCCCGGTAGAAAATAAAGAGCCCCCGACGCATCCGGCGGAACGCGGTATTGGTTTTGCATGACCTTTGTGATTAATGCGCAAAATTCTTATTCGTCTTACGGAAGCTTCCCATGGTTCCAGAACGTGATCAGCTCTAAAAGAACCTTCCTGGGATCCGATTCGATCTTTCCGTCCAATTCCTGAAGGTTCTCGAACGCTCTATCTGACTGGCGGTAAGATTCCGTCAATGATTCGATGGTTTCACGGCTCCAATCGTACCAATCCGCATACTGGCAATGTGTACTGTCAAGCCAGGGGTTTCCCGTTGCATGATCAACTAACTTCAAAGGATCGCTGTAGGGCTTAGTTTTGACCGCTTGTTTCGCCTTCCAAACATTCGGATGAGGTTCTGAACTCAGGTCAGGAAAGTCGCCCGCGGAAACTGCATACTTGTCGGAAAAAAAATCCCATATCTCGCTTTCCCGAAAATAGAACAGCAGACCGGCTACGTAGCTGGCTCGCATGTCCTCGTAGTAGAACTCCTCGCAGCAAAGATCGAAATTCAGCGGCGGTATCGAAAATCTTTCAAATTCGGCATCAGGATCATCGTGCCAGAGCCCAAGAAGCGGGAAGCACTTTTCATTGATAAGTTCAAACAGTTGGTTTGCCCGCTCGCTGTATTTCTTGTAATGACCGGCCCGATAAAGACTGGTCCGCGACTGGGTCCACTCCTCGGGAAACATGTTTCGGAAGAGGGCATATTTCTGCTGCTCTGATACGATTCGGGATATCGAGTCGCAAGCCGCCGCTGCATTATGGCATCTGGCCTTAAATCCAAGATACTCAAGAAGACGGTCTCCAAATGGTCTCGATCCTGGAGAATGACTGTAAAGAACCGATGAGACGGCACTAGCTTCGAGCATGGCTGGCAACTTCACTCTTATTTCCAACCCACACCGTTAAAAGCCGCACGGCGTATAAACTGACGGCGTGGGTGGCGATTTCGCGAATGCGGCAATATGACGCTCGATCACCTCGATTTCTCTTGTACCGTACCGCAACACTTGCTCGGCATTCTCGATCTCTTCGGTACTGAGTAACGCTGCCGCATCTCGCCTCATCAGTTCTTCGGCGAGGATGATAGCGGGATTCACTTGTTCCGCTTCTCCGCAAAGAATGTCGAAAGCGTCAAAGTCCTTCATCAATTTCCCTTGTGTTGGGCCTTTTTGACGACAGTGACGGTTAGTTTTCCGTCCTTTATTTCTCGCGTAATATTGGCGTTCTCGATTGACGCAAAATGCGGCTGAAGCACAACCGTCAAGGTCTTATCGTCCTGGGCGAGCGAGGCATCTAACTCGAATTCCTGCCCCTCTATCTTGATCGTCGCCTTCGTTTCGGTGACTTGATCGGAGCTGTTATTGGTCACTTTCGGCGAGTCCGTTGCCGTTGCTCCGTTCTCTTCGGTTGTAACTGGCGTTTCTTGCGATTCTTCGTTCGGTTCCATATGGCTATCCTGATATTCCTATTAAGAGTTAAAAAGACTGGCCTGATCGGCAGAAGCCGTTGCAGCCTTCGGAGGCGGCAGCGAGGAACCTTCACCGGCAGATACCCCTTTCGTTATTTCCTTTGCGGACGTTGACGCGGGGGCTTTCGCCGATCGTTTCTTGCTTCCGGCTTTCTCCTTCTTCATCTTGTCGGTCGCCCTAACCGGAAGATCAACTTTGTATTGCTCAAACGCTCGACCGAGTGCTGCCGGAAGATCGTGAAGCAGGTCCGTCGATCTCAATTCTCCAACGACAACTTGGGGAAAAAAATCGTGAGTTCTTACGCTAACGATACATTTCCGGACGCCGGCTTGCTCAGGCAGCAGTTGAATAACGGTCGTCACCGTGCAGGCATCGAACTGGTAAGGCTCCTTCTCCTGTAAGACGATCGCTTCAACGGAACTAGCGACCAATCCACCAATCTCCGGGCTGTATACGGCGGGATCTATTTTTACCGATTCACTTACCGTTGGTTCGCTTATAATCGATTCGGTTATGATGCGTCCAGTGGTAGCTTGTCGGTCTGCATTAGCAATAGGAGGATCCGGCGCCGCGTCGGAAATGGTTTCGACGGCTTCAGATGCAGCGTCTGGCTCGCAAATACTGGGTTCAAGTCCACTGCCAGGTTGAACAATATCGGCCTCGGCTTCGGGTATGCACTCATCCGCGTAGGAAGGACGCGGCGTCGGCTCGTAATTGTCGTACGAATCTGAGGCAACTTCGCCGAGATATTCATCCCTTTGCGGCTCGGATTCGACTGGGGCAGGCGGACTGCTTTCGGGGGGCTTTGTTTCTGCAATAACCTGCTGCGACGGCTTCTGCATTCCGATATCCCGAAGATTCTGCAGGAAATTACTCAGGAAGATATTCTTGATCGTCGCCTCTTCGTTGGCCCGGCACATATACTCGGTGCCCTGCCACATTTCAAGAGCCAGGCTCTGGTTGGAAGGGCCGGCGTTCACAAAGCCATCTGACTGACTCGCGGCCTTCGCAAGCTCTTTGGCCGTGAAGATTAATTGCTCGATCTTTTCCCGGCCGTCAAGGGTGATAAATGACCCGCTGTTTAGAATCTCCATCTTTTGCTCACTCCGTATTTTGTCAGCCGCCTATTTTCTCTCTTTACTATTGCCAAAGGATGGCTGGGAGCCTGCTTTTATGGGCAGACACTTTTTCCGGTGAACGTCCGTCACGACCAATCACCTGATTCAGATCTCCTGTCAGCCGCCTTATTTTTTTCCTGGATTAATTAATTAAAAGCGGGACGCTGGGTCAAGAAGCTCGAACCGAAGCGGGTTCATGTAGATATGTACAGGTGCGGTCGGGTATCGAATCGGGGTGTATTCGATAGAATTGGATTTCTATAGCCGGACACTCGATCATTAGTGACTTTTTCATGATGATCGTGTACGAACGGCTCGCATCCATAGAATAAAGACATATAACGATTATAGAGACCCCTCACATCTACAGACGTTTGGTGTTCGGGAAACCGTTCATGCGGCGGCGGAGAATGCTACAGGTTCGTGCGGGGGAACCTGAAAACTATTGGCCGTTTGTTCCTTATGTTTCTTCAGAATGCGCGAAAGTGTGGAGTGAGTCGTACCCATCGAACGAGCCGCGCGTCGCAGATTTCCGTTCGTCAGCTTGAGAGCGTGCTCTATAAAAGCTCCCGCCGCTTTGACGTAAATACTGTCCAGGTCGTCCCCTTCCGGATCAAGCATAACTGTGACGAAGTTGCGATGGGCGTAACCTTCTCTATAAGCTTCCTGATCCGAAATCGTATCCGGTAAGGGCATTGCCGCTCCGGCCGAGCCCGGCGACGAATTTGGCCTAAGAGCATTTCTTATTAGGTCGGCGGTAATAGCGGTGACATCGATCGACTCGACGGCAAGACGAGTTGCGAAGTTTCGCAGCTCCCGGTAATTGCCTTTCCATTGCAGCTGTTCGACTTCGCATAATGCGTTCTCGTCTATTACAAACGGCAGCTCCCGCCCGACCGATGGGCGTTCGTCTTCCATCTGACGTAAAAAGACTTCGCGGATCGTTCCTCTTTGGCGGCGGAGCGGGATGGTTTCAAGCTGAAGAATATTCAACCTGTCATACAGGTCGGGCCTAAAGGAGCCTTCGGATACCATAAGCTTTAGATTGCGAGAGGTCGCGGCGATCACGCGAACATCTATTTGGCGTTCATAGGTACCACCTACGCGACGGATGCGTTTTTCCTCGACGGCTTTTAATAGTTTTGCCTGCAAACTCAGTGTCAGCTCCCCGATCTCATCAAAGAACAATGTTCCTCCGCCAGCAGTCTCGAACAGCCCCGCTTTTGGTGCCGACGCTCCAGTGAACGCTCCTTTCTCATATCCGAACAGTTCCGACTCAAGGAGGTCCGCAGTGAAGCTTGCACAATTGACGCTCACAAAATCGGATTTCGATCGAGCACTAAGCTCGTGGAGCCTTCGCGCAATGGTTGTCTTGCCAGTGCCACGCTCTCCGGTGATCAACACGTAATGCGGGACCCGGGCGAAACGGGCAATCTTTGCCTCAAGCTCAATCATCGGGGACTCTTTCTCTAGAGCGTTTTGGTTATGCATCGACTCTTATCTCCTTGATTTTCTTTACTGGTCAATGCAGATGTAATACAAAAACCGTGCCGCATTAAATCAAAGTGAAACGAATCGGCAATTACTAGTATTTATCGAGGTAATAGGTCATACAAGGATATTGCAACTAATGAATCGAGACGGCGACAACTGTCTACGGCGTAGACACTTTGTTCACTAAGTGAACAGTTTGTCTTGCGTAGAGTTATCCTGTACCACGAGGTGAGCTACTTCCGAGGGTTCAGGTTCGATAAGC
>JBBRPZ010000044.1:0-13108 GCA_038227175.1 Pyrinomonadales bacterium
CAACGTCCCCTTTTTAGATTTATTCGAAGCCATATTTTTATTCTCCTTTTTACTAAATACTTTCTAAGACTTGCTAAGGTTATAGCAAGGCAGGAACAGTGTTTGTATGAGAGATTACGATAAACTCACTTTTGCAAGAATAGTTCTGCGGGGCCTTCAGTTGGCCGTCAAATGCTTATTAATAGAAAGGCCGGAACACACAAATGATCCGGCCTTTGTTTTGCAGAAGATCAGTTAAAAAAAACGGTTTACGGCTTCTTCATATTCGAACTTGTATTCGAATGGATGTTTGAATTAGGGTTTGTCCCGCGAGTCGCATTAGAGTTCATGCTCGGTGGCTCGATGTTTGTTACATTCGCAGGCACCGTCGGTTTGACGTTGCTTTCGGAATTGGTGACGTAACCTGTGTTGGTGTTCGTGCCGCGAAGGTTCGCGTTGTTGCCGTTGACGCCATTGTTGCCGGCGGTTGTGCTGCAGCCTGCGAAAGCCGCTGCCGCAAGTAATAGAGTTGCAGATAACAATTTCATTGGTTTCTCCTCAAAGATAACGGAATTAAAAGAAGAGGGCCGAATTCTCATTCAGCCCTCGTTTTGTGGACGTTTGTAGTTTACCGATAAACGCTCTGACCGCGATGATTGGTTTTCCAATCATTTTCAAAATAAGATGCGTCTTCGTCCGATTTCGGCGTGACGCCAAGTACGGTTCCGCCGTTTTTGACGCCCTCTTCATAGGCTTTAGCACGTTCTTCCGGGATGCCCGCGCCGATCAACGCGCCGACCAGACCTCCGGTCAATCCCCCTGCGCCAGCGCCAGCGAGTGCCGCTGCGAGCGGTCCCCAGACGACGAGACCAAGCCCCGGCAGGACGAGGTTCGTCCCGACTGCCGCGATACCTGCAATGATTGCTCCCAGTGTGCCGCCAATGACGCCGCCCGTTGCGGTTCCTTCCGCTGCCTTCGAGCCGAGTTCAGTTTCGACAGCGCCGTCACCGTAGTATTTCTTACGGGTATCGTCTGACATCAAAACGTTGATATCGTCGTCCGAATATCCGCGATCGCGAAGCGACTTATAAGCGCTTTCAGAACTCTCCTTGTCGGTAAATAAGCCCGTCAGCATACCCGCCCGTTTTTCCATTCCTGTTGCTTGATTGTTCATTTTAGTTCCCCTTGTCTAAAGTAAAATTATATCTAAAAAAGCGCCGCATACCGATGTATCCTTTGCTTCAAAACTAAGCTAATCGAACAGGATCGCAGTTGTTGTACGGTAAAATACATTCGACGTATTTTTTTCATTTTGCGAATACAGACGAGGTGGGCCACTCTGAGCAGAGAACTAGCCGCGAGAAATGCAGAGTCGCAAGACTCTTCACCACTCGCGGTTGGCGTTCCAATCTAAGGGAAATAGATGTGACGATCATCCTAGTGTGATTGTCTATGTTTCGAAGGTAAGATCCAGGACGCATCTTGCCGCGCAAAATCGCGCCCGATCCAGTGTATTAATTGCATTCCAACGAACGAGAAAAGCCGCCTGTGAAGGCGACTCTTCCCGAATCAAAAAATAATCCGTTAGGATCATGTTTAGACAATTATTCTAGCGCATCCCATTTTTTAATTTCAAACTCAGACGCGGGTGTAATGGTCTTTTTTCGCACTATTCGCGACCTGATCCGCAGCGAATTATGATAATCGCCAAGTTGCATGTACCAACCTCGTGAAACAAGTTCCCATACTTGCAACATATCAAGGCTGTGCGCTAATCTGTCTTTCCTATGACACGAAAGACAGATTGGAAAGGCTGGTTAAAGCCTGAGGATATTGAGCCGGAACTACTGGAAAGAATTAGATCGTATAACGAAAGGTTCAAGTATTATCATACTTACATGGGATTCCACGAACATATCGAAGCGCACCGTTTGGCCCGCATTGCCGTACATTTGACAGCGGAAGAGTTTGAGATAAAACAACGACTCATTGAAAAAGCCGTACTTGGGACGGCGAACTAAGCCATATTTAGTTTTTGTTCTGAAAATTAATCGCGGGCCAAATGAAAAAATCTTCAAACCGTCTCTAGCATTGTGATATAAAACAAGTCATGGACCTCAAAGAACGCTGTTCGGAAATTACGAAACCAGAGTATCGCCGGATTGCGCTTTTACCAGCGGCGAGAAAATCAGGGTCACCCAGGCACAAAGGAAAGTCATCGGTTTCATAATCAGTCACCTCATAAATGTTTATCAGTCTAAAGTTTGACTCGCTTAAGCTGCATCGGAAGGGTTTGTTGATCGCTGGTTGATACCCGCGCGTAGATTCCTACTCTCATGAAAGCATCATAACGAGCAGCATAAATACTGTAAAAAAGGGAGCACTTATTGACACACCAGCTTGCGCGCGAACGAACTGAAGCCTCTCACTCCGACTAACTTATCAGCGGTAAAAGTTAGTCGGACAAAAAAGGTAATTTATAATTTGTCAAATGCGGTTATTATAAACAATATGGCGCATTTGAAGATAGAACCGGCTACACAAAGAGGGACAACAAAGCGGCAAATTTTACTCCTGCCGTTTTACTTTGCCGCGCTCGTTTCTTTAATCAGTGTTCTGGTATTAATCGGGTGGACTCTTGAAATTGATTTCCTAAAGCGGATAGTCCCCGGCTACGTTTTTATGAATCCCGTTACGAGTATCGCGTTTATCTTATCGAGCGCGTCTTTGTGGCTTGTAAACAGCGGTGATACCCGAAAAGTTCGTTTTGCCCAGGTCTTTGCCGCGATCGTCGCCCTAATCGGTTTAATCAAAATGTGCGCGATAGTCGGACTGTTCGATGTAGACATCGATCGGATATTTTTCACAGACTCTTTATTCGATATAGTTACCGGACAGCCGAACCGGATGGCTCCCAATACAGCGTTGAATCTTTTTCTGTTTGGAGCGGCTCTGTTGTTGTTAAAGGTCAAGAGCAGGGGAGCGGATTCCTTTCCGGCGCAATACCCTGCGATTGCAGTCATTTTGACTTCGTTTCTGGCGGTCATCGGTTATCTCTACGGCGCGAAATCTTTTTATGTAATGGTTTCCTTTAATCCGATGGCGATTCACACTGCCGTTTCGTTTTTGCTACTCGGCGTGGGGCTGCTGTTTTCGAGGCCGGAGCAGGGCGTTGTAAGGGAGGTTTTTAGTCCTGAAACGGGCGGAGTGATGGCGCGCCGTTTGCTTCCGCTGGTTATTCTTATTCCGGGAATTTTAGGCTGGCTGCGCTTATACGGCGAAGATAAGGGTTTTTACGGTCCTCAGTTAGGAACGGCAATGCTAATCGTAAGCATCATTACGGTTCTTGGAGTGGTTATTTTGGGCAACGCCCGTTCGATGAACGTCGCGGCTTTGAGACGCAAACAAATTGAGAACGCGCTTCGAGAGAGCGAAGAGGAGAACCGGGAACTTATCGAAAATGCCAACGATATTATCTACACCTTGGATCTAAAAGGCAATTTTACTTCACTTAATCGAGAGGGCCTACGGCTCACGGGATACACGCGGACTGAAATCTTACAGATGAAGATTTCCGACCTAATAAGTCCGGACGATGCCGAGCGGGTGCATCAGGGAATAATAAATCGTGATGGCGCGGAGGTTCCGGATTTTGAACTTGAAATCTTCGCTAAAGATGGGAGCAGGTTGTTAATCCACATCAGCAGTCGTTTGATTTTTAAAGACGGAGCCGCAAACCGCTATCAGGCTATAGCCCGTGATGTCACCGAACGCAAAAAAGCTGAAACGCTGTTAAAAAACAGCGAAGAGTTTAATCGCAGTATCTTTGAAAACAGTCCCGATTGCGTGAAAGTATTGGAACTCAACGGCACACTTCATTCGATGAACGACAACGGGTTGTGCGCTATGGAGATTGATGATTTTCAGCCGTTCGTCGGAAACGTCTGGGTTGATTTCTGGCAGGGCGAAGAGAATAAGGCCGCACGCAAAGCGATCGAAGCCGCACGAGGCGGTAAAACCGCAAATTTTCAAGGTTTCTGCAAAACCGCCAAAGGGACGATGAAGTACTGGGACGTTTCAGTCGCGCCGATCCTTGATGCGACAGGAAAACCTGCTCGTCTAATCTCAACGTCGCGGGATATTACGGAGCGTAATCAGGCGGAAGACGCGTTGCGCAGATCCGAGTTGAAATTTCGCTCCGTTACCGAATCTGCCAATGATGCCATTATAGCCGCCGATTCCAGAGGGAACATTATTTCGTGGAACAACGGCGCGAAACGCATTTTCGGATACGACGAAGCGGAAGTTATGGGCAGTTCGCTTACCATTTTAATGCCGGAAATTTACCGTGAGGCTCACCGGCGCGGAATAGCGCGATACAATACGACCGGCGAAGAGCACGTCATCGGTCAAACGGTCGAACTGCACGGACTGCGAAAAGACGGCGGAGAGTTTCCGCTGGAGCTCTCCCTGACCAGTTGGAAAGTCGGAGAAGAAAACTTTTACAGCGGCATTATCCGTGACATTACCGAGCGGAAACAAATTGAAGCCGAACTTGAGCAGGCCCGTGACGCGGCACTCGAATCGGCGCGGTTGAAATCGGAGTTTCTCGCCAATATGAGTCACGAAATCCGCACACCGATGAACGGCGTTATTGGAATGACCGGATTATTGCTCGGCTCCGATTTGTCCGCAAGGCAGCAGGAATTTACACAAGCCATCGAATCAAGCGCCGACGCGCTTCTGACAATTATCGACGATATTCTGGACTTTTCTAAAATCGAAGCCGGACAACTGCGGTTTGAAAAGATTGATTTTGATTTACAAACGACCGTCGAACAGACCGTCGAACTGCTCGCCGAAAGGGCCCAGACCAAAGGCATCGAAATAGCTTCGCTCGTCTTTGCCGACGTGCCGACGGCTTTGCGCGGCGATCCCGGTCGCATTAGGCAGGTTCTGACAAATCTTATCGGCAACGCTGTCAAATTTACCGAAAACGGCGAAGTCGTCGTCAATGTAACCAAACAGACGGAGACGAAAAAAAGCACCGTCGTCCGTTTTGAAGTTAAAGATACCGGGATCGGCATCGCGCCCGAAACACAGCGGATATTGTTTCAAGCCTTCACGCAAGCCGACGGTTCGATGACGCGCAAATACGGCGGCACGGGTTTGGGATTGGCAATTTCAAAACAGCTCGCAG
This sequence comes from Pyrinomonadales bacterium, assembly GCA_038227175.1. Lineage (GTDB taxonomy): Bacteria > Acidobacteriota > Blastocatellia > Pyrinomonadales > Pyrinomonadaceae > OLB17. Next base: position 5,180 of record JBBRPZ010000044.1, read on the forward strand.
AACTGATGGGCGGCGAAATCGGTGTCGAAAGCGCGCTCGGCAAAGGTTCGACTTTCTGGTTTACGGCGCGTTTCGAAAAACAGCCGAAGCAAAATGTAAAACTTCAACCGGACTCAAATGTCAGTCTCGAAGGGAAGCGTGTGCTGATTGTCGATGATAATGAAACAAACCGCAACATTCTTCGATATCAAACCTCTTCGTGGGGAATGAACGCCGCCGAAGCCGATTCGGGAGTGCAGGCATTGGAAACACTGCAGTCGGCCGCCGCGCGAAATGAACCATTCGAGATTGCGATCCTTGATCTAATGATGCCTGAAATGGACGGGTTTGAGCTGGCTCGCGCCATTAAAGCCGATTCGTCAATTTCAGTTGTGCGGCTGGTTCTGCTTCCTTCGTTCGGAGAACGCGGTCACGGACTGGCGGCGACCGAAGCCGGAATCTCCGCTTATCTACAAAAACCCATCGGTCAGTCGCAACTTTACGACTGTTTGATAACGCTGATGGCTGAAGAACAGCTTCAAGAGAAATCACAACTGATTACAAAGCATTCATTGCGGGTTCAGGCCGTCGCGCCAAACAAGCCGAACGTTTCTCCGCAAAATAAGATAAATACTGTAAGGGCAAAAGCCCGGATTCTCGTTGCCGAAGACAATGTGATTAATCGGGAAGTCGCGCTCGCTCAATTGGAAAGTTTGGGCTATTCAGTTGATATTGTGGCAAACGGACGAGAGGCCGTCATTGCGCTCGAAAAATCCAAATACGACATTATTTTGATGGATTGTCAGATGCCGGAAATGGACGGGTTTGAAGCGACTGCCGAAATCAGGCGGCGCGAAGGCGATTCGCATCACACAAAAATTATCGCAATGACGGCGCACGCCCTCGAAGGCGATCGCGAGAAATGTCTCGCCGCCGGAATGGACGATTATCTCAGCAAGCCGGTCAAACTAGACACGCTTCGTCAAATGCTTGAGCGGTGGAGTTTTTCGACGGACGAGCAAAAAGGAGGTTTGCGGGACAAGCCGCGAAAATTTTCCAAAGAAGACTCGCAGCAGTTTGTCGACCTTTCGATCCTCGAAGGTTTCAGGAATTTTCAGAAGTCCGGTCAGCCCAATTTAGTTAATAAGTTAATCGACTTGTTCGTCGAAGATACAACGGGGCGTTTTGCGATTCTCAGACAGGCTGCGATTGACCGAAATGCGGCGGCGATTAAAGGCGAAGCCCACAATATTAAAGGTGCAGCCGGAAATATCGGCGCGGCTCCGATGGCTGAATTATGCAAAGAATTAGAGCAAAAGGCATCTCAAAATGACGAAGCGAAAGTTTTGATTTCGCGTTTGGAGCAGGAATTCAAACAGGTCGTCGAAATTTTAAGTTCTATGCATCAGCCTTAAACGGAGTTAGAATAAACATAATTAACCGATGCGGCGGAACCGGAAAACCTCAGGAGGTTTATGAGTGAAAATTTGAAACAAAATGAACAGGTAAATGTTTCGCTCGATGTCGTCTGGCAGGGCGGCGCGGGAAAATATGACGCGCGGATCGGCGAAATTAGTATGGACAGCTGTTTTATTGACAGTATGGGACAGGAAACCATGGGCGAGACGATTAGTATGAACGTGCGTCTGCCGTCGGGAATCTGGGTTTCACTCCAAGGCGAAGTGGTTTATCAGGAATATCCGATAGGATTTGAAGTGCGCTTTACTGATTTAACTGGGGAGAATCGGAAATTAGTTGCGCAAGTCGTCGCGGCTCACGGCGGTAAAGAAGCGCAGCAGATTCTAGAGGAAGAAATTCAAGTAAAGCCCGCGATACAAAATTCCTCGAAGTCGAAACGTATTCTAGTCGCGGATGACGAACCAATGACTTTGCGAATGTTGACGGTAATTATTGAAGAACAAGGCTACGAAGTCGTCAGCGCTCCCGACGGACGCGAAGCATTTAGGATATTGCAGCACGACCCGGATTTTTGCGCGGCGATGTTTGATATGAATATGCCACATCTTTTGGGAATGGACTTGATTCATTTTATGAAAACCGACGACCGCCTGCGAGATATTCCGGTCGGAATGATTACCGCCGAGCAGGACCCGAAAATTTGGGATGATAGTGTCGCCGCCGGAGCGAAGGTGTTTCTCCCGAAACCGTTTTCGCCGCCACAGATTCTAATGATGCTGAGAATGTTAACCAGTAAAAACTAAAACCTGAAATTACACGCTTTTCTTCTCTGATGCTCTCAATATTACGCTTTCGAACCGTGGAAAGATCTCTGCGGTGCTTAGCGATCCGATGCTTAAGCATTCTGTTGCAATCAATTATCAATGGAGTTCTCCCTCTGAAACCCCTGTCAACTACCTAATGTTTATTGACATCTGCGTAAAACCATCCGCCGCGAATGGGATCAGTTAGGTTCCGGCTTGGGTTGTCATTCGAGTCCGACAAAATCCGGGACGGTAAGATTACCATTGACTTGAATAGTTTGTATCCCAAAGCGGAAAAGCCTCGACGATATCCTTACGGTATAGGTTTGTCCTAAGGCGACATTATCAAAGGAGAAAAATCCGAAAGAACTGGTCGTCGCGAATTGTGTGACGTTACTCGAATTAGTAATGGATACGGTTGCATTTCGCAGCCCGCGACCGTCGGACGTTAATACGCGGCCTGAAACAGTGACAGACACCGGTGCTGTTACTGAAAATGCAACTTGCACGGTCTGAGGCGAATTCACTGAGCCTGCTGATGTGATCGTGACATTGCCTGTGTACTGGCCAGGAGCCAGGCCCGTAGGATTGGCGGTGATCGAGAGATTCGATGGCGCCGAACCGCTGGTGGAACCCAGTCGAATCCACGGCTGACCAGCCGTCGCCGACCAGGTCAAAGCCCCATCGCCGTTATTGCGGATCGCTAATATCTGTGAAGCGCTCTGCACCGTGCCCAAAGTGGCATTAAACGCCAAGCCTGTCGGGCCAACTGCCAACGTTACTGGGAACACGGGGGCTGTCCGAAAGACCCTAATGGTTATCGTTGTGGTGCCGACCCGGCCTGTGCTATCCGTAGCCGTCAGCGTAATTGTATGTGTGCCTTCAACCAGCGTTAACGCATTGATCGCGAGGGAACTGCCGGTACCCAGCGTCCCGTTAAGACTTGAACTCCAGCTCAAACGTGAGCTATCCAGCGTCCCATCTTCGATATCGATACCCATACCGTTCAGAATGATCGTCTGATCGCCGACGTAGATATGATTGTTGTCCGGCGTCGAGATGAATGCCTGAGGGCCGTGTGCAGGCACAGTGAACACAGCGTCCGATTGATCCTGTGTCGTGTTGAACCCGTCGCTGGCCGTTACGCGGAATAATGCCTGACTGCTCCCGGGTAGGTTAGTCAGATCAACCGGAAAACTTGGCAACGTCCAGTTAACAGCTAATGCTTTCCACGTTGTTCCATTATCCCTGCTGTATTCCAGAAGGTATGTAAGCGAATCCCCATCCTGATCACTGGCCGTCCAGGTGAAAGTTGTACTTGCACCGTTTAGTGTTTCACCACCGTTCGGAGATGTCACTCTTACGACCGGTGAATTCGCCGAGGCCTGTCGGGTGGCGAGTACCTGTCCATTGTGCAAAAGGACTATACGTCTCGTAGCGGTGTCCCACGGCAATTGCAGAGAGATAATGCCAAGTGTTGGCGTTTCAGATCCCAAGATCGGGTCGAACGGGTATACGGCTAACTCTGCTCCCTGGGCATTTTCGAACCGTATCGCGTAACTTCCGGGATTGGGCAGAGTGACTGTGCCAGGTGTATTTGAAATGTAGACCGAACCTATCGAGCCTCCCGTTCCATTAAGTAGTACATCTCCGTCGATTAGAACTGTCTGGGCTGCCGATACTACGTTTGCATTCTCTACCGGTTCATTCAGAGCAGCTCCAACTTTAAGCTTATTGAACAGCAGAGTGTAATTTTGCCCCGAAGTCCACCGCGTCTCGGCGTAAGTCATAAGGTCGAAAGTATCTGCCGGATAGATTTGTGTGCCGCTAAAATTGCGAGCATCAAGTCCAAATTCTGTATACGTTGTATATTGAGATTTAGTCGAGCTAAGAGTGCCGTCGCCTTCGAGCTTAGTGCAGGGTTCAGTGTTACCAGCCGCATTACCACATTTTTCTCCCATTCCTCCGTCGGTGTGCTTAAGCCCCAGGACATGACCCTGTTCATGTGCTCGTGTTGTTGTTCGATCAGTCACCGCCCATACAACCGACGCATGACCCGGCAGATCGCCTTCCCCGTTGAGAGTGGTGGCAGGCGAACAGCTTGATTGGTCGGCAGCTAGTCCCTGATAGAAATCCTTACACGGGCCTGTTTTACAATCAATAATACGTAGATCGTTAAGTTCCCGTCGCATTCTTCCCGAAACTGCGTCGCCAAGGCAAAAATTGTAACTTGACGTTGATTGTTCTGATGCACTATCGAACCGATCTATCGGAAAGAGGCCTAGTATTTCTTTTTCGGTCCGAACCTTGTCCGCGAGAGTCGAAGTATGCGAAACACCTGCCGCATCTTTGTAAGTGAGCAGGACGTAATTAACACTGAACGGTTTGACCGCACTAAAAGTAACAGTCGCGGCACAATCTGAAACGTCGTCCAGCTCAGCGCAATCAAACGAGAGGTCAGGACTTTCAATTCTAAACTGCAGCGTTCCGGCCTTCCTCCAGTCGGCCGGTAATTCGAAATAGAAACTATCCTGGAGCACGGCACGCTGTGGGCTATCAATTAGCTTAATCGTTTTGCCGCGGTTGCTCGGCGTTAATCTGCCGCTCGTCACACCGCCAGAGTTCGTTCCGACAAGGGACGCCGAAATTACCGCCCCCGGCGGTTGCCCGTCTGATGGTGTCACGTAAGCACGAATAAACGTGGCTTTATCCGCAACCAGCGGCACATTGTTCCCCAAATCCTGGACCACCTGAGTAACTTCCAGACCCTTCAGCCGGACAGCTATTACTACGTTATAGGTGATCGTAGAGCTTCGTTTGATAACGCTGCCGTTGACAGGATCAATGAAAAAGGCCTGCATGGTCAGCGTCTTAGAAAGAAGGCCGCCGGTAGCATCCTTGCGCAGTTGAATGGGGCTGCACGTAGCATTCGGACAATCGGTTTGAACGCCGGGAATAAAAAAGTCTTGATTTGGCAGCGGAGTTGGCGTCGGGTTAGGCCGCGCTTTCTGCTCAACCACTGATGACCCGATCATGAAACCATCCTGATCAAAGACCTGTAGGGCCAACAGCGCGTTGGGTTTTGATGTCAGCAGGTAACTTACCTTGGCCTTCAACCCCGCCGTTTTCAGATCCGATTCCGTCACGTTAGAGCTCGCCGGTGGCGCGATCTGGTCGAGAGTCAGGATGTCGGAAACTCCGACGCAGTTGGAGAATGGCGACGTATTGCCGCCTGCGGCCGTCGCTGTTGCGGTCACGTTTTGGTCAGCAGGCACCGTAAAAGGTGAAAGCGTATTCCCGTTCGCTCCTGTCGGCACCGTAATACTGCTGATGTATGTCTTACCTTGTCCACCGCCCGAGGAGCCGCAGGAGATTTCATTCGAGAAGAATTCGATCGTATAGGAAGCATTTGGCGTCGCACCGGTTAGTGTGCCTTGCCCGGCCGTCGTTAGTGCCGGGGCTTTAGCGCCGGAAGAAATGCCCGTACCTGTATTGCCGAAGATGGAATTGCGAGCAACCGAATTGTTCGGACCGACTATTCCATAACCCACGCCGGTCGCGTTGAATGCGATAGTGTTCGCAGACCCGCTCGCTGTTCCACCGATGATGTTTCCGGTCGCGTTATTTTGAATACTCACGCCCGCCTGGGCATTGCTTAATGGATTCGTGCCGAAGCGGTTAGTGCCGATGTAATTGCCCTGCACCAGAATTGAGGATCCCCCGACCCCAATACCGAAGACACTGTTGCCCGAGACGATATTACGAGCCGTTGGCGTAGTACCGCCGATGGTTGCACTCTGGTTTCCCGAGGAAAACAAGTCTATTCCTGTGCCGTTACCTATTGCGGTTGTACCAAACGCATCAGTGCCGATTAAATTGCCCTGGATCAGGTATCCGGTACCGCCTCCGTGAATCCCAGAAGTGATGCCGCCCGAAATAACGTTACCCGCTCCGGCTTCCGTTCCACCTATTGTCTCATTGGAATTTCCGGGGAAAATCGATGAAGGTGCCATATCGATTCCGATTCCAGTGCCAAGTAGATTCGTGCCGGATGCGTTTACACCAATATAATTGCCTTTGACCCTATTTCCTGATGCATCCGCGTCAATCGCTATGCCTCTGCTGGATCCTCCAACGGTCACGAGGATGTTACGTGCGGCGGGCGTTGTTCCTCCGATTGTGTTGTTTTGAGCTGCGCTAACATGGATCGCGCGCACGGTGCTCGCAGTGTTGCCGACAATTGCTGAGCCGGTCGTGTCGGTGCCAACGTAGTTTCCTTCGATAAAAGAATTTCCGGTTCCGCCGGATTGAACTTCAATTCCAGTTCCAATACCGTTGATTACGAGGCCGCGAATAGTAGAGTTCCCCGCAGCCATGATCACAGTTCCGTTCTTAATCTCAACCCGACTCCCTCCACCATCAATGGTGACTGCTTTCTGGACCTGCCTGTTTGCATTTAACGTGATCGAACTGACAGAGAAGCTGATCGCATCGCCACCGGGACCGGCATTCACCTCGTCAAATGCCGCCCGTAACGTACACACACCATTTCCGGTACCAGTCTCACAGTTACCGTCTCCAGGGTGAGCGTCCCCGTTTTGATCGCTAGCCGAATTGACCGTGAAGGCTCTGAGCGGTAAAGCCGGAGCAAATGCCAACCGTCCTTCTCCGCCATTCTTAAGCATGACCAGACCGTTGAACGCGTACTTATTCAATCGCATCGGGATCACGGCGGCAATTTCTCCGTCAACATCCAACGTTTCTGGCAAAAGCGGAGCTGCGGAATCCGTGCCTGTCTCGGCACTAGAGCCTCTCTGTTTCAATGCGTCACTTGTGATAACTTGTACCTGCCTCTGTCCACGATCAACCAACAGCAGATCGTCTTTTCCACTCACTGAAACTCGCGCGCGCATTAGCGCCGGCGTAGCACTGACTTCCGTGCTGCAGCCAGTCGCTATCTCGCCGACGATCTTGCTCCAGTTGCCGCTCACAGCCGCCCGCTCTAATACATGTACTACGCCGTCTTCGGAAAGCATCGCCACTTCAGAGTGAGGGTCGCCGCTAAAATCTCCCACCGCAACCGATGCGATGTTAAACGGCATTTCGTGATGTTCGATCTCGGCGGCTTTGACTCCTGATCGTTCCTCTTCACCCAAAGACAAACGGCGGTCACGGCCATGCACGATCAGCAAATCACGGCCCGCCGCTACGCCCAAGTCCATCTCATAGCCGTCGTCCAATTGTCCTAAAGCTAAAGAGGTCGCCGCATGCGGCAGCGTCAAAACTTCAGGCTCACTCTTAAGCGCTCCCTCCGCACCCTCAAAGATCAATGCCTGAGATCCCTGTTCACCACTGATCCCGACGATTACATCGTCAAGACCATCGGCGCGATTGATCTCGCCGACCGTCATCGCCGTCACTTTGCCTGGCAACTCGATTGTCTGCGCGTCACCCAAACCGCCATGTCCGTCACCAGCCAGCCAATAGAGCCTCTGGCTGCCCAGAGCGGCGACAACGACATCCCGATGCCCGTCGGCGTTGAAGTCTCCCGTTCCGATCAGATCGGGTCGCTCCGGCAATTCAAAAACCCGGGCCGGAGAAAGAAAAGGAGCGTCGGTGAACTCACCGCGCGCTTTTCGCTCATTGGCTTCCGGCGTGTCCGCATAAATTGCATCCACATTGCCGCGATGAATGACCAGCAGATTTGCATCGTCGCTCGCATATCCGC
>JBBRPZ010000045.1:0-12943 GCA_038227175.1 Pyrinomonadales bacterium
CCAGGCCGACACCATTTCCGATAGAGAACAATTTTCATACAACCCCGAAAGTAATTGGAATTCCATCGACTCAAACCGACCGATAAGCTTTTCATCTATTTCAAGACGGGGCATCGTAACCACATCGGGCGTGGGGGAATTTTTGACTGCCGCCGTTCAACCGGATGGGAAAATTGTCGCCGCCGGTGGGAGCGGTCGTGCTTACATTAAACTTGTTCGTTACCAATCGAATGGGACTCTTGATACGACATTTGGTAATGGCGGAATAGTAACGACTGCGTTTTATGATGATTACTTCGACTATACCAATTTCCAGCAGGTCGCAGCTATCGTCATTCAGCCGGATGGCAAAATTCTCTGTGCCGGAACGGCCATGCATATCAGCAACCCCAATTACAACCGATATGATTTTGCGCTCGCCCGTTATAACCCGGATGGCAGTCTGGACAACACCTTTGGGACGGGTGGCACGGTCATCACGGACATTTTCCCAAATAGGGCCGACGTAGTAACGTCGCTGGGACTACAGCCGGACGGAAAAATTGTCGCCGCCGGGTTTAGCGGAGCTTATAATACACCTCAAGTGGCATCCGACTTCGTGACCGTCCGTTATAACTCAAACGGAAGCCTCGATACCACCTTCGGCGCGAACGGCAAAGTTGTCACTGATTTTGCCAATGATTCTGATTTTGCCACGTCGCTCGTCATCCAGCTGGACGGTAAATTGGTTGTCGGCGGCTTTGCGTACGGACGAACTCAAAACAGACTTTCTTTCGATTTTGCTCTGGCGCGCTACAATCCAAACGGCACTCTCGACCCCAGTTTTGGCAACGGCGGCAAGATACTTATCGACCTGTCAAATACCACTGCAAACAGTCCGGGTGACGATCTTATGTTTAACATGGCATTGCAGCCGGATGGCAAGATACTCTGTGCCGGATCAGGCGAGCCTAACCGCCGCGCGAACGGCTCCGATTTTTTAATAGCTCGATTTAACCCATCGGGAAGTCTCGATACGACATTCGGCATCGGCGGAAAAGTTACGACGGATTTTAACGGAACCATCGACGAAGGATTTTCCCTCGCACTCCAGCCAAATGGAAAGTTTGTGGTTGCGGGAGTTGCCAACGGTGTGGCACAGATTACTCTCGCTCCTTATCTCGCTGTCTCCGCTTCTGCCAATAACACTCAATCGCCGACGCTTTCGGATTTCGCGGTTGCCCGCTACAACCCGGACGGCTCGCTCGACAAGAGTTTTGGCACAGGCGGCAAAGGCGAAACCGATATTGGCGGCCGTTTGGACGCCGCGACCAAAGTTTTGATCATACCTAACGGGAATATACTCGCTCTCGGCGTGGGCGGGATACCAAATCCCAACGGGAGCGTCACAGACTTTGCGACCAGCGTCATGTATAAGGGAACGGTGCTGCAGCGGCGAAAACTCAACGATTTTGACGGCGATGGCATTGCCGAATTGGCCGTCTTTCGCCCGTCGGATGCAAGCTGGCGCTATGTGACCACCAACCTCAGTTTACTCCGCAATGTGCAATTTGGCGCGTCAAGCGACAAACCTGTAGTCGGAGATTACGACGGCGACGGACACGCCGATATTGCGGTTTATAACAACGGCACGTGGACTACCCTGCAATCTTCGGACGGCGCCACGCGGGTTCTGCAGCTTGGCCAATCCGGTGACAGGCCCGTGCAGGACGATTATGACGGCGACGGAAAAACGGATGTTGCCGTCTGGCGGCAATCGACCGGCACGTGGTTGGTGCAAACCAGCAGTAACGGCCAAACCGACCAGACACAGTTTGGGCAATCGGGCGATATTCCGGTAAACGGCGACTATGATGGCGATGGAAAAAGCGACATTAGCTATTTCCGCCCGTCAAACGGCACTTGGAACAGAATAAACAGCTCGAACGGCGCCACCATCAGCATTCCGTTCGGCACGGCTGGTGACAAACCGGTCGTCGGCGATTATGACGGCGACGGGATATTCGATCTCGCAGTTTTCCGCCCGAGCACCGGTACTTGGAATGTCCTCAAAAGCACGGGCGGCACTACTACCGTACCGTTTGGCCTCAGCACCGATATTCCTTTATCGGGGGATTTCGACGGCGACCAGCTAACCGACATCGCCGTTTTCCGCCCGTCCGACGGCACTTGGCGAGGATTGAAAAGCTCTGACGGAACTGCTTTCAATATGCAATTTGGCGCAAGCGGCGATATCCCGATCCCATCCGTCGATGTCGCAACTGCGGCTGCGGCTCTAGTATCAATTTCGGGACGAGTATTAACCTCGGACGGCCGCGGCCTGAGAAATGCAACCGTATCGATCACCGATTCAAACGGAACGGCACGAAACGCGACAACCAGTTCGTTCGGATTTTACCAATTCGATAGTATCGAAACGGGCCAATCCTACACTGTACGCGTCTCGTCAAGACTCTATCGCTTTGCCCCTCGCACCCTGAGTGTCGCTGGCGACTTAACGAACATCGATTTTACAGGGCTGGAATGATCGGCTCAGCAAACTGATCTGTCGTACCGTTGCGTTCGCGGGTTTTCCTTCAGAGAGAGATATTTATCATGAAAATTCTATTATTCATCGCTGCTTTTCTTTCGGTCGCTGTAATGTTTTCCTCTGATTTTTCGCCTACCTTAGCGCATTCGGAAAATACTCCCGAATCCAGCGAAAAAATCGTCGAAAATGCTTCGATAGCACCAAAGTATGGAGCTATTCCGCTTCATTTCGAGCAGAATGTCGGGCAGACCAATGAACAAGTCAAATTTCTGACGCGGGGCACCGGCTATTCATTATTTTTGACTTCGGATGAGGCGGTCTTGGCAATGCGGAGTGCGAAATGCGGAGTGCGGAGTGAAAAGCAAAATTGTCCGTCGCATGTCTTGAAAATGAAAATTGCCGGTGCAAATCCCTTGGCGGAAATCATCGGCGAAAATTTGCTCGAAGGCAAGACGAACTATATCACCGGCGATGACCCAAACGAATGGAAAACCGGCATCACTAATTACGAAAGGGTGCGTTATCAAAACGTTTACGACGGCATTGATATTGTTTACTACGGCAATCAAAAACAGCTTGAATACGATTTCGTAGTCAGTCCGAATGCCGATCTGCGAAGCATCGCTCTTGTATTTAATGGCGCCAGGAAGTTTAAAATTGACGCGGGCGGCGATCTTGTTTTCAAATTTGGAGCAAGCCAACTCCGGCAGCATCGGCCGGTTGCCTACCAGGAAATCGACGGGATGCGACAGGAAATCGCCGCAAATTACGTAATAGCAAATGACAAAGGACAAAGGACAAAGAACGAAATCAAATTTGAAGTCGCTGAATACGACCACACAAAGCCGCTCGTCATCGATCCGGTGTTGAGTTATTCGACCTATCTTGGTGGAGGAGCCGATACATTCGGCACGAGCATCGCGGTTGATTCGTCCGGCAGTGCATATATCACGGGCAGCACGAACGCATTAGATTTTCCGAACGTCAATCCCTTTCAATCAACCAACGCTGGCGGAACAGCCGCCTTTGTGACCAAGCTAAATCCATCGGGAACGGCATTTGTCTATTCAACCTATCTCGGCGGCAATTCGAGAACCTTTCCATCCAGCATCAAGGTTGACGCGGCGGGCAGTGCATACGTCGCGGGCGTGACCCTCTCGTCAAACTTCCCGACTACTTCAGGCGCATATCGCACAACTCCGGGCGTCAACAGTTTTATCACGAAACTTAGTCCGAGCGGTGCGTCGCTCAGTTATTCGACATTTCTCGCTGTTGTTGACCAACTCACCGGCATCGCACTTGACGCATCCAACAATGCCTACGTTACCGGATTCACGCGTGATACAGCATTCCCAACAACCCCGGGCGCGTTTAAGCCGACGCTTGCCGGGGGGCTGCAAAATTCTTTTGTGACCAAACTAAACACGGCGGGTTCGGCTCTTATTTATTCAACATTTGTCGGCGCTGCTGCCTCCGTTGCCGGGGCTGGTGTAAATGACCAAGCGAATGCCATCGCGATTGATTCGACCGGCAGCGCATACATTACAGGCGTCACAAGTTCGCAAAATTTTCCTGTCACTCCTGGAGCTTTTCAGATCTTCCCAGGCCAAAGACGCGATGCATTCGTCGCCAAATTAAACGCTGCCGGCTCGGCATTGGTTTATGCTAGCTATCTGGGCGGGACCAGCCAGGATAAAGGCACGGGCATCGCGGTTGACGCAGCGGGCAACGCGTACGTAACCGGGTCGTCGGAGGTTTTCACCACGGATTTTCCTTTTACTGCGACTTCTTTCTTGCCAATGGCGGCCCGAGCCGGCTCGTTCGGGAATTCTTTTTTAGCTAAGGTCAATGCGGCGGGCACGGCTCTCGTCTATTCAACCTCACTAATTTTTAGAAACGATTCGGATGGAAACGGCGTGGCGGTTGACAGCACCGGCAGCGCCTACGTTGTCGGGGGAGAGGGTTTCAATGGGGCATATTCCGTCAATGCGATACAGCCAGTTTCGCGCAACAACGATTCGTTTATCGTAAAGATGAATCCGACTGGAACGGCTTTAACTTATTCGACACCTTTCGGCGGCGGCAACGGCGGAGCGACCGGCACGGCTATCGCTATCGATGCTTCAGGGAACGCCTATGTCACCGGATACACAACCGCCTCAGATTTTTCCGTTACGCCCGGCGCACCGCAATCAACCAAGCCTGGCGGTCAGTCCTATTCCGCCTTTGTCGCCAAGATCGGTATTCAAATCAACGAATGCGCCGCGATCGAGGTAGGCCCGCAGGCTCTGCCGGCGGTGATCTTTGGTCAAAGCTATAGTCAAAAGCTAACCGCGGCCGGCGGCGTTGGGCCTTATACGTTTAGTCTTGCGCCAAACTTCCCTAATAATGTTTTGCCCCGAACCATGACGCTTGCTCCTGACGGCACGATATCGGGTAATTCGCCGTTTCGAGATTTCGGCACCTACTACATTACCGTCCAAGCAATGTCCTCGACCGGATGCACCGGAGTTCGCACGCTCAAACTCGACTTTGTAGAACGCCAGCCCGTACTCCAGGTCAGCGTCATCGGACGCACCGGTATCTTGAGAGCACGCGAGAACCGTTATACGTTCATTTATACCAACAATGGCGATACGGACGTGATCATGGTACCTCTAATAGTTAACATCCCAAAGTATTTTACCTGGCGGCCCGACTTCAAATTGCTCGACACGATCCAACCACTGGCCGGCCCCGCAATTGATTACAGGCAAGTGCCGCTTGACTATCAGAAGGGCGACCAGACGGTCATACCTCTCCTGCTGCCGCGAATACGCGCCCGCTCGACCGGTTCTGTTTCCATCATTATTTCCGTGCCCAATCTTCCGGAATATTTGAATACTAATTTTCAGATCGATGCTCATTTAGGTTCACCGCTCCTCAATTTCGCGCCCGCTTCATCTGCGGAAGGTCAATCTTCGACATTCGAGTCTTACTCCAATCAATTCAATTTGCGCTCTCACAAACTTTGCACCGACAGCCTGCCGACCCTGCCAGGTTCAGCAACGAGTGCAACAGCCGTACCGTTAACACCCTGCGGACAAGCCATTCAGCAGATAGGTTTCGATCTGCTGGGTCTTATTCCGGGAGTGAACTGCGAAGTACAAGTTACGTTTTTCCTGGCTAATTTATACGCCTCATACGTTGATTCGGGCGGGGATGTTGCCGGAACCCTTACCGGCGGACTTGCGGGGGCTTATTCCACGGCGGTCGGTTGCGTTCTCGGCGCCAGCCCGATTGGGCAAGTTGTTGCTGCCGCTCAAACCGGGATCGATATTGCCTTGGCGCTGCCACTGTGCTTTCCACCCGGCGGGGGCGGCAGCTTCATCGGTAGAGTCGTCGGCTCCAATGATCCTAACGACAAATCAGGCTCGTCCGGTTCCGGGATGTCTCATTACTTTTCAGGCGATGCTCCGTACCCGTACATCATACAGTTTGAAAATAAATCATCGGCCACCGCGCCGGCGCAGGAGGTTGTCGTTACCGATCAGCTCGATGTCTCGAAGTTTGATCTCAATACCCTCTCACTTAACGATATCAACATTGGAACGAAGCGCCTTGCCCCGCTGCCCAACACAAGTGCGTTTTTTAAGGATTTCGATCTGCGGCCAACCAACAACATTATTACGCGCATCACTGCCGCGCTCGATAGATCGACGGGCATTATTACATGGCGTTTCCAATCTATCGACCCGGCCACCGGGCTGCCAACGGACGACCCGCTCGCCGGATTTCTGCCCCCAAACCACGACGGCACGGAAGGCCAGGGCTCGGTTATGTTTACCATCAAACTTAAACCGGGTCTCGCCACCGGTACCGAAGTTCGAAATAAGGCCACCATTGTCTTCGACACCAACGCCGCGATTGATACGCCCGAATGGCTAAACACGATCGACACTGCCAAACCGGTCAGCCACGTACTGCCCTTGCCGGCAAGCGTCGCTAACGGCTTCACGCTAAATTTAACTGGAACGGATGTCGGCTCCGGCGTCGGCAGTTACACGATCTACATCTCAACCGACGGCGGCCCGTTCGCTCCGTATATATCGAATACACCCCTCACCTCGGTTGTCGCTCCGCCATTGGCCGTCAATCACACCTATCGCTTCTATTCAATTGCCCGCGATGCCACTGGAAACGAAGAAACCTCCAAGACCTCCGCCGAAGCGGTAACGACGGTCAACCTCGTTCCTGTTTCTGGCCGAGCGTTAACCTCGGACGGACGCGGCCTGAGAAATGCCACCGTGTCGATCACCGACTCGAATGGCGTCAGACGGACGACAACGACCAGCTCGTTTGGTTTTTACCAGTTTGACAATGTTTTGATCGGCGGGGCATACACCGTAAGCGTTTCATCGAGGCTATTCCGCTTCGCACCGCTCGTATTACAGGTCACAGATACTCTAACGAATGTAGATTTTACCGGGCTGGAATAAAGGAAATATTAGCCACGAATGCACGAATAAAGAATCAGAATAAAGCCTCGACCTCAACTTAGTTTTATTCGTGCATTCCTGGCAAATTCTATTTCAAGACGATATTAACAAGGCGGTTTGGCACAACGACAACCTTGACGATCTGCCTGCCATCCGTGTATTCGCGGATCTTTTCGTCGGCAAATGCCATTCGCTCCAGTTCGTCATTTGCAGTCCCGGGAGCCGCCATTACCCGCGAACGTAATTTGCCGTTGACCTGCACCGGTATTTCGATCTCATCGGCTTTTGCCAGTTCTTCGTTGTAGGCCGGAAAACGGGCGCTGTTGGCCAGCATTCCGTCCTCATTGCCGATCAACACGGCAAAAAGCTCCTCGGATGTATGCGGCGTAAATGGCGTCAGCATCAGGACAAGGCTCGTCAAAGCCTCGCGGACCGCGAAAATATCATCTTCACTCGCGTTTTCAGGCTCGACAACGATGTCGCCGATCGCATTCGATAATTCCATCAAAGCCGCGACCGGCGTGTTGAATTGCAACGTCTCAAAGCTGTCCGACACCCGCTTAATCGTCTGATGCGTTTTTCGCCGAAGCTGACGGGCCGGGTCAGTACCACCTGCGGTAGCGGGCGGGGTCATCGATGTCGACACTAAAACCCCACCCGCTACCGCAGGTGGTACTGACAAAACTCGCTCCCATTTGTAAACCAGTCGCCAAACCCGTTGCAAAAAGCGCACCGCGCCTTCAATGCCGGCCTCGTTCCACACGAGTTCATTCTCAATCGGCGCCGCGAACATAACAAATAGACGTGCGGCGTCAGCCCCATAGATCTCGATCATTTCGTCCGGATCGACGCCGTTGCCCTTCGATTTGGACATGCGTTCGATCGCGTATTTTAGAGTTTTGCCATCCTTCGAAACGGCTCCGGTCATCTTGCTCTTGGCGTCACGTGTCACGTTGACGTCTGCCGGAACGTAATAAATGCGCTTTCCGCTCGTGTCGTCAAAAAACGTTTCGCCAACGACCATTCCCTGTGTCAGCAGCCGTTTGAACGGTTCGTCAAATTTCAGCAATCCGATATCGCGTGCGACCTTTGTCCAAAACCTCGCGTAGATCAGGTGCATCACCGCGTGATCGTCACCGCCAATGTACTGATCGACAGGAGCCCAATACCCCGCGATCTCTGGATCGAAAGGCAATATCTCATTCTCAGCATCGGCGTAACGCAGAAAATACCACGACGAATCGACAAACGTGTCCATCGTGTCGGTCTCGCGTTTCGCTGGGCCTTCGCACGTCGGACATGTCGTATTTACGAACTCGGGCACCTTGGCTAACGGCGATTCCCCGGTGCCGGAAAATGGCGCTGTTTCCGGCAGCTCGACCGGAAGATTTTCATATTTTTCGGGCACGACTCCGCACGTGTCGCAATAAATTATCGGGATCGGCGACCCCCAAAACCGCTGCCGCGAAATGCCCCAATCGCGCAGGCGATACGTCGTCGCCTTTTGTCCGAAACCGTGTTCCTCCGCAAAGTCCGCCATCTCTCGTTTGGCGTCCTCGGACGATTTACCCGACCACACCGCCGAATTTACTAAGACACCGTAGTCGGTATACGCCAAGTCAGAACCGCCTGCGTAAGCGGGCGGCAAAGGCCGTTTATCGGTTGCCGCGTTATCGCCCGCATCCAATGTTGGATCAAGACCACCGCCACGTTCGCCCGCTGACGCAGACGGTTCTGACACGATGACCGTCGGGATCGGCAGGCCAAATTTCTTTGCAAATTCAAAATCCCGATCATCATGTCCCGGCACGCTCATCACGGCTCCGGTGCCGTAATCCATCATCACGTAATTACCGACCCACACCGGCAATTCCTCACCGCTGAATGGGTTAACGGCTTTGAGGCCAGTGTCGATCCCGTCTTTTTCGATCTCAACTTCGTGGTCCTTAGGTTTGGTATTTTCAGCCCGGATGTAGGCGATCTTGCTCGCGACCTTCTCGGAGAAATTGTCAATATTCGCCTGTATAACAGGATGCTCCGCCGCCAGGACGATCGAATTCGCTCCATATATTGTGTCGATGCGTGTCGTGAAAATGCGAACGCGGCCCTTACCGATATCCGAGGCGCTAGTGATGCCGTCGACCAGAGGGCAGTAGAACAACGAATCACCCGACGCCTGCACCTCAAAATCGACAAATGCCCCCTCCGAACGCCCCATCCAATCCCGCTGGCGCTTAATAACGCTCGGCGGCCACTCGGCTTCGATCTGGGTCATGTCGTCTATCAATTGATCGGTATATGCCGTCGTTTTCAGGAACCATTGCTCAAGGTCTTTCTTGGTGACCGGGTTGCCGCAACGCCAGCACAAACCGCCGCTTGCCTGTTCGTTCGACAGCGTCGCCTGGTCGTGCGAACACCAGTTGACCTGCGTCATCCGCTTGTACGCGAGGCCCATCTCGTACATTTTGAGGAAAAACCACTGATCGAATTTGTAATACTCGGGCCGGTGGGCGTACATCTGCCGCCGCCAGTCGTAGCTCACACCAAGCCGCTGCAACTGCCCGCGCATCGCAATGATATTTTCCTCCGTCCACGCACGCGGATTGACGCCGCGCTTTACAGCCGCGTCCTCGGCCGGCTGGCCGAACGAATCCCACCCGATCGGGTGCATCACGTTAAAGCCATTGAGCCGCTTAAACCACGCCAAAGCGTCACCTGCCGAATAATTGCGCACATGTCCCATGTGCAGATTACCCGACGGATACGGCAGCATCTCAAGCTGATAAAATTTAGGCCGCCCATCACATTCCTCGGCCTCGGCGTTAAACGCACCTGATTCGACCCATTTCTGCTGCCATTTCTGTTCTATCTTTTTCGCGAAGTATTTTTCGTCCATTTCTTCCTTAATCTTATAAAAACTGAAGTTTAGCGAATAAACCGCAGTCTATCCACTTTTTGAATTTTTAATTTTGAATTTTTAATTCCCACAATGACGCCGCATCGCGGGATCGAGATCCAACGAGCGGCTAAATAAGGGCGAGGCTGTTCCGGAAGAACGACATGACGTGATTTTAATAACTTTCCATTCACATGTCCAATTTTTCTTGGCTGCTGAATAAAATCGTGATATTCTTACAAAATCTTTGAGACTCTGGGATTTTGCTTGACGAAGAACTTAATGATAAAAACACCGGTTTTGCAGACATTCGAAGGCCCCTAGATCGTAAAGTGCGGTTCGACTGTCTGCCCCGAAACGTTAGGAGGCAACTAAGATGGTCAACCGAATGAATAGAAATGTCGCTCGCGAAGTCGACAAACTAACCAGTTCCGACGCGGCAGCCGCCCGCAGCTACATCGCCAAAACACTGTCCTACCGAAATACCAATTCCATCGAAAGCCCGGTCGTTGATGAGGTGATCGCTCAACTCGCGAATGCCCACGAAAACCGCCGTGCCCGTCAGGTCATGGAATGGGAACGGATGCGCGGACAGAGTGTGCAGCTTCATGCTTAAAAAGAGTAGAAGAGGAAAAGAGGGGAAAAGGAGGTGGTTTTCGAATCGCCCGCCGTATTTCGGCTTGCTTCTTTTTTTCGCGTGTTTCGCAGGCAATTCTTTTTCTCAGGACCTCGAATCCATCCGATCCGCGATTGCTTCCGGCAACATCGAGCTAAAACGCAACGCCCTTTCGCAGATCAAAAACCTTCACACCGAGGCAGCATCGAGATTGGCACTCCCGGCTCTGGCCGACGCGGGCGTACTCGTTCGTGCGACAGCCGCCAGTGCGGTTATTTTCCTGCCCAAGACGGAAGCGGTAAGTGCCCTTATGCCCTTGCTCACCGACAAAGACGAGTTCGTTCGGGGCGAAGCGGCATTTGCGTTGGGCGAGGTAGGCGATGCATCTGCGGCCACGGCTCTGATCCAAATACTGAAAAACGACCGAAGCCGCGTCGTAATAGCTGCAACCGCAGCCGCGCTTGGCAAAATTGGCCATGTCTCGGCGGTCGCTCCGCTCGGCGATACCTTTCGGGCTAAGCCTAATGAGGACAATGAGTTTCTCCGCCGCTGTTCGGCCCATGCTATAGGGTTGATCGCGGAAACGTCGAGAAAACTAGAACGAACCACTACAACACCCGAAAATTTTCTTCCGGACAAATACAAGAATGGCTTTTCGCTACCGGCAGCCGTCGAAATCTCAGGCTTTCAGGCTGTCAATGCCATTCTCATCAAAGTCCTGCAAAACAATAAAGAGGCAGACGACACCCGCCGCGAAGCCGCCTTTGCTCTCGGAGCGATCGGAGACGCGTCGTCAATTGCGGAGCTTCGCGCGCATCTGAATTCGCCGGACAATTATCTCGGCGAAATTTGCAAAGAAGCTCTGCTCAAAATGGAACGGCAGAAATAAGCAAATTGAACATAATGACGGTGCTAACTTTTACTTTTTCCTTTTTACTTTTGCCTTCGGATAGCCTTTTGGTTTAATTAGATAAATGCAAGCCCGAACCAGCCCGTCGAACAATCTGCTCGCTTTCTACACGGAGGTTCGCTCGTACACGGAAAAGCTCTGCGAACCGCTTGAGATCGAGGACTACATCCCGCAACCGGTCGTCGATGTCTCGCCGCCAAAATGGAACATCGCTCACACGACCTGGTTTTTCGAGGAGATGATACTTAAGAAATACTTTGATGGGTATAAGGTTTTCGACGAACATTTCGGGTTTCTATTCAATAGCTATTACAACACTATCGGGATGCGAACCGCCCGCGATCATCGCGGTGCCCTGAGCCGTCCTACCGTAAAACAAGTCTTTGAATATCGCAAATACGTCGACGAAAAGATGGTCGAACTCCTGTCAGTACCACCCGCTACCGCAGGTGGTACTGACTTGGATGACCTCGTCATCCTCGGCCTCAACCACGAGCAGCAGCATCAGGAATTATTCCTCACCGATCTCAAATACACGTTTAGCGCCAATCCGCTCTTCCCCGTTTATCGCGAGGATTTTGCGGTCGAGGAACAGGCTGAATCCGGTTTCGCCACTTTTGTCGAAATAGAAGGCGGCATCCACGAGATCGGCCATGTCGGCGACGGTTTTTGCTTCGACAACGAGCTTTCACGTCACAAGGTATATCTCGACGATTTCGCGATCGCTGACCGTCTCGTTACAAATGCCGAATTTATCGAGTTTGTCGATGCCGGCGGCTACGCCGATCATCGGCTGTGGCATTCGGATGGCTGGGATTGGGTCAACCAAAATGCTGTCGAATCGCCACTCTACTGGCATCACCCAGCAGACGGCTGGTCGCATTTCTCGCTTGCCGGACGGCGAAATTTGCCGCCGAACGCTCCCGTTTGCCACGTTTCATATTACGAAGCCGCGGCGTTTGCCGAATGGAAAGGCTGCCGTCTGCCAACCGAGGCCGAGTGGGAAATCGCAAACGACAAATTCGCCTGGGGCAAGCGTTGGGAATGGACAAACAGCTCCTATTTGCCATATCCCCGCTTTGCCAAAGCCACCGGTGCGGTCGGCGAATACAATGGAAAATTTATGATCAATCAGATGGTTTTACGCGGCGCCTCAGTCGTAACCCCAGCCGGTCATAGCCGTCCGTCATACAGAAATTTCTTTCATCCGCATTTAAGATGGCAATTTACGGGAATAAGGCTTGCGAGATAAGGGTTTTTATTAGTATGTCAGCCGATAATAAAGCGTCGAAGTTTTGCCCGCCATAGGTATATGCTCGCGAATACTGATGTTGCACAGCTAATATTCTTGACTATTTGCGCAATTCATGCTATCCTAGATTCAAGTAATAAGTGCAACAAAATGGTTGAAAAAGACCTCGTTAGGTGTACGGAAGCCGAGACACTTGCGAGGCCGGTTGTTAAGACGGTCGTTGACGAACTGAATATCGTGGTCGGAGAGAAAAGAGAAATC
>JBBRPZ010000046.1:0-12591 GCA_038227175.1 Pyrinomonadales bacterium
CCGACACCGACGCCACCTCCTACTCCGGTTCCGACGCCGACGACATCGATCTTTTTTATCGATGACGTGTCGCACGACGAGGGTAATTCGGGCACAACGCCGTATGTCTTTACGGTCTCACGGCAGGGAGCGGTTGGTTTTACATCCTTAGTGCAGTTCGAGACGCGCGACGGCTCGGCGACGGTTGCGAATAACGACTATCAGGCCACGAGCGGTACTCTCACTTTCGGCCCAAATGAGCTTTCAAAGACGTTAACGGTATTAGTTAACGGCGACACGGTGATCGAACCGACCGAGACCTTTACCGTTCATCTCCGGACCAACCCGCTCAACGCTGTGATCGGCACCGCCTCGGGCCTGGGCACGATCGTCAACGACGACGGACCACCGACACCAACGCTGACGCCGACACCAACGCCGACGCCCACACCGGGTATTGGTTTCGAGGGTAGTATCAGGCGAACCGCTCTCGGTCTCCCCGGAACCGGTGACAACGACGTCACCGTCGGCGATCAGATCCAGTATCAGAGGTTCTTAAGCGGGATCGATTGTCCAAGCGTGACCCCGAACGAACAGCAGCGTCTGGATGCCGGACCGAGAAGTACCACGGCGGACCCGTTCGCCCGTGGCGACGGCCTGTTAGGTGCGTCTGACGGGACGGCGATCGACGCTTTTGCCCGCCATGACGCGACGACCGATTTCGATCCGAACACACCCGGCTGGCAGCCGACACCCGCCGGTGGGCCTTTGGCGATCACCAATCTCAGTACGCCGTGCATGACTTTACACGCACCGCAAGGGATGGATGCACAGGCAATACCGGAAGCAGCGGCAGTGGCAGCGGCCCGCGTTGTCCGTTTGGTATCAGCATCGGGAACACGCGGCTCCGATGTCACAGTCGAGATCGAAATGGCTGCCCAGGGCAACGAAGCCGGGACGCAGTTCGGCCTCCACTTCGATCCGGCTGTGCTGAGCATCAGCGGTATAAGCGGAGTTGACACCAACCCGGACATCATGCGTGGTGCCGGTGCCCCCTCGGGGACAACGATGAACGTCAATGCCGAACAGGCTGCTCTCGGCACAATCGGCATCGTCGAGAACTTTAACACTGACGGGACCACTTCCATGACGGCTCTCGCGTCGGGATCGGAGAGTATAACCAGAATAAGGTTCCACATCCTGCCTGGTGCCGCAGCGGGTGCATCGAATATCACCTTCGACGACGCTGTGGTCAACCGTGTCACCGCGGACACGAACGCCATGATAATCGGTGCCAACTATGATCAAACCGGCAGCGTATCGGTCACGGCCTCGAACGGTGTCACGGTCTCAGGCCGTGTAACAACACCGAACGGACAAGGCCTCAGAAACGCCACGGTCACAATCGTCACCCGCTCCGGCTTTGCCCGAACGGTCACGACTAGCTTGTTCGGCTTCTACAACTTCGACGATGTAGCGGTTGCGACTTACACTATCGGAGTCACCTCGCGGCAATACCGCTTCGCGAGCCGCATGCTGCAAGTCGCCGATAGCCTCACGGATGTCGACTTTGTCGGGTGGGAATAGGGTCTAATCGAGAGCCATGAGTCGTGAGCCGCAAAACCTTACAACCCGTGACTCTCGAACAGCGATTCTCGACGTTAAGGCGGGCCGCAGCCCTCCTTTTTCGCCATAATTCGCTTGTGCGTGCCATTTGCCACACACCCGGAGTATTATCGCAACGGGCAGCGAGATCAGGAAACCTGGAGCTGGACTCCGCAGATTATTTACCGAGTCGTCGGCCCAATATTTGCGGGCAGTCAATTGTCAGCGGAATTCGCGTTACCGTCGGGCAAGCCGTGGATCAAGTTTGACTGCGCAACAAATGAAACGAAAGCCGGCTATTGGTGGGAAACACAATGCGGCATGAACTCAAACGAGGTCAAGGACGAACAAGCGACGATTGAAACCGGCATGACCGGATTCAAGATAAATCTTAAAAACGAACTCGAAGGCACGAACAAAACCATCTTTACCGGAAAGTTCAAGGTCGAGAAATTTCACGTCGGCGTAGTCGATCTGCCGAAATTCAAGAATAATTTTTCATACTACGTTAACTACGATTGGGCTCTGCCGATCGGCTATATCTACAGCTACGACGCGATGGATGCCAGGCCGGGCTATACTCCTTCGCCTACCGCAGGGAAACTTGAATTCGTAACCTGGTTCAAAGGTGATCCCAAACTTATCGACTTCGGCAAGTATGTCGCGTATCTGTACTACCAGGGAAAGCTAGTGGCCGATAGCATGTTAAACGAAACGGAGAGCGACACCGGTTGCCAGGTTACCAATGCCGCATCCGACGAATCCGCGAATACTTACTGTCGCCGCAAGTTTGGCTTTAAGGCCTGGGTTTGGAACACGCAACCGCAGTTTTCTCCGGCGAATTATTTCAATATGTATCAAAATCCCGGCGAGTATGAGATTAAAATCTTGCAAAATGGCAAACTTGCCCGCACCGCAAAATTTACTATGGGATCGAAATACAATCTCGTCGATACAGGAATTGGTTCGCAGAACAACCTCGGCACCGGGCGCTTCGTTGTACCCGTACAAGTGATTGGCGATCAAGATGGCCTATGGGATCACAATGCCTATAAGACCGATGCTTTCTTCGGCAATACGCTGACGGGATTCAGTTTGCCTTAGAAGCGTCACCGTCGGCTCCGCAGAGCATGTCTAACTGTTTTCCCAGATCCCTTTCCAGTCTAGTTAACTGGTCGATTAACGGCAATTTGAAAATCATTACCGTTCAGAAGCAAGAAGATGAAGAACTTTTACCGATCTACGGGGATATTTTTAATCTTGGCCTCGTTGCTTTGCGTGGCGAAAGCTTCTGCACTGGCTCAGAAGCCCATTGGTTTTTACATTTCTATTTCAGAGACGCGAACAGAACACAGCCGGGACAGCGGTTCGATTTCGAAAACGATCAAAATTAAAGGCAGCTCCCTTATTTACGAAGAAGAAAGCACGCGGAGAAAGCCGCTTCACAAGGAGTACAAGCTTACCGATCAGGAGATCAGCAAATTTAAGCGTATCATTTCGGAAAGGCACTTGCTTGCGTCCAGTTCGGCTGAATACGCGGAAGTTACCGGCCCGCACACATCGATAGTGTTGAGTTTGGAACTGAAAATAAAAAGGAGACGTTCACTGATTAGGATATCCGGCTCGATGGCTTCGAAGGTGTTGAACAATGATCATGTATATCAGAATGCTCATGCGCTACTTGACGAGATCACCGAAATGATGGAAGTAAAAGACCAGACAGACCGGCATTAAATTTTCTAAGAGGAAAATAAAATGAAATGTCTCTTGAATCTAAGCCTTACTATCGCAGCTCTCGCGCTTGTCGCGATGGTCGGTGTGTCAACAGCACAAACCGAGTCGCACCCGAAAGTCATAAAGCTGGAAAGCAGAGAAATGACGAAGGTTGTCACAGGTATTGTGACGCAGAGAACCGGTAAGTTCTATTTGCTGCAGAACAATGCAGGAAAGAAAAAGAACGTCCACGTTCGCTTAACGCCGGCGAACCAAGCTAGTTTTGGGGTTTATGGTCACGATGGCATGATGCTGAACGAAGGTACGGACGGACACGTCTTCGACACTGAGTTGGCAGACGGTGAAACAATCAAATTCGAAATCGGAGTTGTGCGAGCAAAAAAGAGTCAATTTACCCTGGTTATAACCGCACGCGATGCCGTTGCACCACCGACTCTTTCAATGCCTAACTCTCACCGCCATGCGCGCGGCGAAGACATGCTCAGCGATGTTCGGCCAGACATTAAGATTGTCGAGGCAAACGTTCCCAGTAATAGCAATAAAGAGAACGTCGTTGAAAACAAGGCAAAGACATTTCGCGCTTTTACTATGGATGCTGACGGATTCGAGAGAATCTTTTTCGAAGATATAACAACAAACAAGACCTACGAGATTAAGGGGGTAGATTTGCCCGGCCGCCCTTTGAACGATCCGGTGTGCGTAGACAACTTCTTGATCTTCGATCGCTCAATGAATCCACAGCGCTCGATTCATTACGCTTTTGATTTGAACAAAAGGATCATTGTTGCAGGGCGGGCATTTTAACTACGCCCGTTTGGGCAACCTTCGCTCTGGTACGGTGGTTTCGTCATTGAGACCTCCTAGAAGAGAGGAGCATTTCAAACTAGAATTCACTGGAGAAAAGGAGGCTATGATCAATGAAGAAATTTTTGGCTTTTGCTTTTTCTATTGCGCTGATGACGGGCTGCGGATTGGGAACGAAGAATAGTTCTAACGCCGGCAACTCAAGCTCGACCGACTCTGAGAAAGCTGCGGCAGTTAAACCTCCGGCGTCATAGGTAGCCATGATTTTAATTGTTTATATCTCCTTGCAACGTTCAAAACTCGCCACATAGGCTGAGTATTTTTGCGTGACGTGATTTTTGCCATAGGTTGGCACTTTTAGCGTTTTTGCAGCAAGTGTCCAGACAATTCGTTTTGTCCCCGGTGCGAGCTCGTAGGGCGGTTTGCCGTTGAAGTTAATTGTCAACAAAGTGCCTTTTTTCACGCCGGTGAATTCAAATGTCTCGGCCGAGTTGGTTGTTTCGTAGCCGCCGCTTTCGATCGTTCCTTCGATTTTACTGCCCGTGATCGTCATTGAAATGGTCTGCGTGATCTTCAAACCGTCATTCTTAAAGCAGTAATCTCTTTGAGCCGAAGCCGAAACGACCAGCAAAATAAGGCTAATAAAAATCATCGAAATAATTGTTTTCATTTCTTTTCCTTTTTGAATTAATGGCTAAATCATGGGATCGCGGTGAATCCGGAGAGCGGATTGCCGAACATTGCCTCCGTGACCCTGGCGTCTGCGTTTCATTTACCATCGGCAGCATGCGCGGCCATGGCGATATCGGCGACAGCCGGTTTAGGAATTTCTACAAGATGAGCTGACTTTGGTGTTCCGGGAGTGACTGCAATAGCTTTCATGGTGGTAATTATTTCTAATTTGATAACGTCTTTCGACCCGCGATAAAGTCGGCGACGAGTAAAAGCAGACTCGTGAATCGAAAACATCGTGAATGTAACAAGATTATTAAAAGATAAGATACCAAATAAATCGGAATTGATGTAAAACTATTGTTTAAAGGGGGAAAATATGCATTTTCTCGCTCATATCATTGCGGGTTTAATTGCAGGCTTCATCGCCAGCAAGATTGTCAACAAAACGGGTGACGGTTTGTTCCTGGATATTTTACTTGGTCTAGCCGGTGGATTCCTGGGAGGCTGGCGGCCTGAACATCGCAAGTATTATTGTCGCGATCATTGGCGCTGTTATATTACCTGTCGTATACCACGCTATACGCCGTAATATGTGATCGCCAGTGGTTGTGGCAGATAGAGAGTATTCCCACTCGTCCATTTCCGTCAAGGATGAACATACCGAATTTGGTCGGCTCGAAGCGCTCTGACCCACCCAACTCCAGATTGTTCGAACAACGGCCTTACCGGAGCGCCTGGGGCAATGTTCATATCTACTATCCCAGCAAGGAAGGTAAGTTATCTTTTGATAGAATATCGCGGATTACATCCGTTTCACTGCACATTTTTTTAGATGAATGAGGAGAACGTAATGTATAAGACATTGCTCAGATATGGCGCCCTCTTGCTTTTTGTTTATGTCACCCCACAATTAATCGCAGCACAGACAGCCAATCAGACCCAGACAATTGGTGTCCGAACGGCTTGAAGGATCCGAAACTCTGGCCAACCTCAGTACAGATCATCGAGGTAACGCCCAATAAGAAAGTCGTTTGGGCACTCCGCTCGTGGTAATCGCCAGCGGACCTCGGGCCGGCTACTGTAATCCAACTTTTGGACGAGCCGGGCAAAGCCGAAAAAAGAGGGCGGCTTCCATAGAAACACTTCACTTATCTGAAATATTTTTTGTGCCTTGTTTCTGCTATACGGCTTATCTGAGATCCAAGACGAATCCGCTGCGGCTCGTCGCGTGGAGTTGCGCGGTGATTCTTGTAATTAACGTTTGCTTCGTGTCCGCTATTTTGGCGTCGGCGAGCGGCTTTCCGTCCACGATAGTAAAAGTCAAAAAACAATTCCCGATCAATGATTTTGGATCAATCGGCGACGGCAAGCGACTCAATACGCGAGACATACAGGCCGTGATCGACCGCTGTTCGGCCGAGGGCGGCGGCATCATCGTGGTACCCAAAGGCATTTTTTTGACCAGCTCGATCTTTCTTAAACAAGGCTGTGACCTGGAAATCGAACGGGACGGCGTTTTGAAAGGATCAACGGACCAGGCCGATTACCCCCAGATTAAAACTCGTTGGGAAGGCGTCGAGCGCATGTGGACGGCGGCGCTCGTAAACGCACAGGGAATGACCGGTTTTGTCATCAGCGGCGCCGGGACGATCGACGGTTCCGGAGAGGAGTGGACGGCGATGGGTAGATCGCAGCCACGTGATCCGAACGTACCGAGGCTCGGCCGCCCGCGTCTGATTGCTGTCGAAAACTCACGTCATGTAAGAATTGCCGATCTCCACCTTCGCAATCAGGCGGTTTGGTGCCTTCACATTCTGTACAGCGAAGACGTCATCGTCGAAGGTCTGAATATCCGTGCCGCCCACGATATACCCAGCTCGGACGGCATCGATGTCGATTCCAGCCGTCATGTGCGGATCAGGCACTGTGATATCGATGTCAATGACGATTGCATTTCGATCAAATCGGGCAAGGACGAGGACGGTTTGCGGGTCAATCGCCCCAGCGAAGACATTGTCATCGAACATTGCCGTTTCGGTTATGGTCACGGCGGCGTGGCGATGGGCAGCGAGACATCCGGGGGCATCCGTAATGTCCTGATCAACGACAATGTAGCGGAAGACGATAATTGGGCACCTATTCGGTTCAAGACACAGCCGAGCCGCGGCGGAGTGGTGGAAAATATCGTTTACCGCAATTTTCAACTGCGAGGCGTCCGCCGGGCCTTTGAAGTTAATATGGAATGGACAAGTGCCCGCGGAACGCTGGTCCCGGCGGCGAAGATTTTGCCGTTATTACGCAATATACGGCTCATAAACGTCAGCGGCACGGCCAAGTCCGGCGGAATGATCCGGGGCCTGGCCGGAAGCCCCGTCGCCGCGATCAAATTTAAGAACTGTAAGATCAGTGCCGGCGAGGGCCTGACGGTCGAACACGCCAGGAATGTTGATTTTTCGGGGCTGAATTTAACCGTTCAAACGGGCGAGAAGATCGTCAAAAAGGACGTGGAATAAGCATCGAATCGCAGCCGGTCAATATTACGAGCGGCCTGACTAGCGTTATACCGCAAACGGTGCGCGGTTGGTTCTCTAAGGTGGCCGGAACAATAAACCGCACGAGAAAGATGGCGAATATAGATATTAACGATCGATTGGAAAGCGATTTGAGGATTCAATTCATGGCTCGCGACTGGTTGTGTCGTCTGACGCTTTTGCCTGTACTGTCGTTGTTTTTCATCCTCTTTTGTTCCGTCAGCTAAACCCGCTGTCGCTATGCTCGTGGGTCTCGGCGATCTTTTGCGGCAAACATTGGAGAATTCGAGGAAACAGAAAGTTACCCTAAAGGAGGAGCTCGACTTTTTAGAAATTTATCTCGATCTACAGCAAATGCGCTTCCCGGATCGGCTCGATATTCAGATGGAAATCGACCCTGATTGCCTAGATGCTGTGGTGCCAAATATGCTGCTGCTACGCTTGGTCGAAAACTCTATTCGACACGGTATTGCGTTGCGGCTGTCGAAAGGAATCATTAGGATTACAACCAAATGCAATGGCAACGAATTGCAAATACGGATCAGTGACAACGGACCTGGACTACCGCCCGGATGGAACATGGAAGATTGCGAAGGCATAGGATTGAGGAATACGAATGAGCGACTTTGGCAACTGTATGGCAAAGAATTTCGGTTTATCTTATCGAATGAATCTGGTGGCGGCGTCATGGCCTCGTTAGACATACCAAAGTTGTATGCCATCCGCAACGGTTGCTGAAGAATTGTTTGTCCCATCGATCACGGTTACCGTACCGCCGGCATTCGCAATGTAAATCTTATTCGTTATTGGATTAACGGCTACGAACTGGGGAGCTGTCCCTGTCGGTATCGTTGATGTCGAGTTGTTCGTTCCGTCGATCACCGTCACGTTGCTACTACTACGATTAGCCACGTAGATCCGATAGTAAGGGCTGGCGGTTACAATAAGGGGCAATCTGTGGTCGCCGGAGCAGGCCCCAGGGGTTTGCCTTTGTTTATTTGAAAATTTTGGGAGCGGGTGCTACACTTCGGCCGTGGTTCGGACTGAAACGTGACCTACTTTTTCGATGCATACAAGAATTTTCTTTCATTCACAGCCCGCCCTTGGCCTTGGTCCGCAATCTCCGGGCTCCATAAATGCAAACCTGATTCAATTTCTGCCACAGTTACCTGTCGTCTCTCCGGGGCGGAACGGTAAAGCTGAATACGGGATCGGCGATGGTGCCGGGTAATAGATGAGCGTGGCGGTCGAGCCAATTGCCTAGCCTGCACTTCCGACGTCAGGATTGCTTCTCCGGCCGGAGCCTACGAACCCATCGACTAGGAGAGGTGCTATGCAGCGTCGAGGTCACCAATACGGCAGCGGGCGATTACCGGATGATTGTCAGAGAAAACAGAAAGGGCGAGCGGTGGAAGGGTGCTTATGTTTCCTCCATTCACGCCTCCTGTTCAATTGGAAAGAAGCCTTTTCGGCATCGAGCACCTACGGGGACTTAAGAATTAGTGACGGACCTAGACCAAGGGTGAGGGTAACACCTTCAGTTGCAGAGTGTTGTCGGTACCAAAAGCAAGGCGTTTATTCTGGGAGGAAAGAAATGCGAGCGTATCCATCGATCTTCATAAGTTTCATCTTAGCGGTTCTGATCGTATCCTCAGTTGCGGCTCAAGAGCCCACCCCGACGCCCAAACAGCATAATGGGGTCGGAGCGCCGGATCCTCTTTCACCCCGCGCAGCCCCGAACAAAATTGAAAACGTTCTTTCGGCGGGTGAGATTATAAGTGGGAATCTCACACAGACGGGTGCAACGACCCGTCTGAAGTTGACCAACGGGTTTGTTACGACTGGCGTTTACAACGAGGGCTTGATACCGGCAACAGGTCCGGGAAGGCGATTAATGTTTTATTCACGAAAAGCAGCCTTTAGGGCGGGGGCCGTTGGATCCAAACAGTGGGACGACGCGAACGTCGGTGAGTACTCAATAGCGATGGGCGAGGGGCCGATAGCGAGCGGCGACTCATCCCTCGCAACGGGTTCCCTTACCGTCGCAAGCGGGGTCTCCTCAACGGCGATGGGCCGGGAGACAACTGCAAGCGGCGACTTTTCCGTGGCGTTTGGTGCGGATTCATTAGCGGGCGGTAGGTCCGCCATTGCCATGGGCCTTGGCTCAAAGGCTACTGGCACAGTCTCAACGGCGATTGGATACAGCAGTATCGCAAGCGGCGATTACTCCGTTGCGATTGGTTCTTCTTCATCAACCAATGGCCAAGCGGGCAGTCTCGTGTATGGCGATCGTTCAAAAGGCGAAAGTCTGGTTACCGCTAATACTCCCAACTCATGGACGATTCGTGCTTCGGGGGGCTATCGCTTTTTCACTAATGGGGACTTGACAACCGGCGTTTCACTCTCGGCCGGCGGGGGAGCTTGGAACAACCTGAGCGATCGCAACGCCAAAGACAACATCACGGCGGTTAATCCGCGCGACGTACTTCGCCGCGTCTTGAAATTGCCTATTTCGACTTGGAGCTATAAAGGACAGTCGCAGTTTTTGCACATTGGTCCTATGGCTCAGGACTTCTTTGCCACTTTCAAAGTCGGCGAGAGCGACAAAACCATCTCGACCGTTGACCCGGGCGGCGTAGCTCTCGCGGCAATTCAAGGTTTGAACGAAAAACTCGAGGACCGCGACAAGAAAATCGAGGAGCTACAAATAACGGTAGCCGTTCTGAAAAAACTTGCCTGTTCCGAACATCCGAAAGCCATTTTTTGTCGCTCGATGGCCAAGTGAAACGCTGTTGACTGCCTTCCAATGACCTTTTTTGATGTTTTCGGAGGAGAAATGCGAGCATACCTAACATTAATGAGCAGCCTTTTCTTAACGGTTTTGGCGGTCCCGATGATCATTGCGCAGACGCCAACACCGACACCGCCAATAAGGCGAACGGTTCCGGTCTTATCGGCGCCTACTCCGACCCCTGCTCCGTCGGCCTCACCGGCAATAAGGCGGCCGCCGGCGATTGTTATAACCAAAGCGGACCCAACCGCGAGCCAGCCTCCGACGGTGCCCAAGCCGCACCCGTTTACGGTTATCCCGAAAAATCTCTTACCCGCTTATGTCATTTCGGGCACCTTAAAACTGACACCTGTTCAGGTTACCGTATGGGATAAAATGCTGAGTAGTTCTAAGCTTACTCAGTTGGCTACCGGTCTATGGCCGGTTAAATCGGATTACAAGGAGGATACGAATGCTCCAGGGGGATTTCCGGTCGATCCAACAGACTATTTCCACTACCGGTCTGTTTATAGCAGCCCCACAAATGTTCGCCTGATGGCCCGTGTCGATGGAACGGGGGGGGTAGCACTGGATTATGTGCTACAAATATCGAATCAATCAAAGACTTACAACCTGGTGGCTCCATATATTGGTTGGGAAAAGCCTGCCGGCCTAGTGTCGCAGGAAGTCTTCAAGAAGCCTCCTGCAAGTTTAAACCCGGAAGACCCATTACATTCAAACTACAATACAATTCATCTTGCGGGACCCGGAAGTCCCACTATAAAGCTAGGCCCGAGCACCAACTACGTATATTTCAACAAAAAGTTTCCGTTCTTTACGAGCCTTGGAAAGGCGGGTACCTACTTTTATGTCCGTGTCGTGCCGGTTTTGGCAAATAAAACTCCCCTTACTCCAGCTGCACCACCGTCTAATTGGGTGGTGTTTTACATCGATATTTCCAAATCCGAACAGGAAGACAAGATTGACACGGAAATAGCTGCCATTGCCAAGGAGAAAGCGACGAAGTTGGCTGCCGTCGCGAAAGCTCAAGAAGACGAGAAAATAAATAATATCAAAGCCGAGGCTGACACTTTCCGAAAAGCACTTTCGGACGCTTATGAAATCCGGCTTCTCTCGTATATCCCCCCAAAGTTTTACGATGACCCGAATGCTCTGAACTACTTCATTGCGAAAACAAACGTGAACATCCAGTCCGACGAAACTGCGGGTAATCTGACATATGGAATGACTTACGACGTAAACGCCATAAAGAATATGCTCAATTCCAACAAAACCTGGCAGCAGGAGACGTGGGATTTGGCATCCGCTTCACTCAACCAAGTGTCTCAAGGGTATCAGGCCGCGAAGAATGCGTGTGTGGATACTGTGGCCTCGGGCATAAATCTAGCTGGGTTGAAGTGCGGGAACAGTTGCAAAGACAATCTGATGACCGGTCTAAACGCGACCTTGGCGGCCTGCGGTGTGCCGCCGTCGGTGCCGAATATCGATCAGCTTTACCACAACGGACTTGACTACCTGTCGAAAACAATTGCGGATGCGGCTCTTGAACAGGCCACGGGGTTTGCTATCGGTACTCTTGGGGCCGAGGCCGAAAACACCAAGGAGCTGGCGGAGCACGCTCGCGGTCCCATGGCTGATGGGATCTCAAAGATGTTAGATACGATCGCACATCCGGCACCGTTCGATACAGCTGTACCGGAAACCTGGGGGGTCCCGTCGCCGTACTTCCGGCACCGACCTGCAATGCTTTATCTTGAGATTCGCCTGAAGAGCGAAGCGACGCCACCGGCGAATCTGACTTGGCAAAGCTTCGGTGTATTTTTCAATGATGAATTCCACAATATTCCACAAATCGCTCTTCCACGAACCATCGGGACTCCCCTTCGGATTCCGATCGCTCTCTCGCCGATCGACGACCCTAGTTCATGGCTCAAGTCGGAGTTATTCGACGATTTAAATAATCGAGTTGGTCAACCCCATTACGGCGGTCGTCCCGGGGTCACGATTACCCCTTTTTCGCATCATAATACAAAAGATGGGTCCAGCGTTGCGATGGTATGGCCGCAAATCCAGATAAACTCGGGGTTTGTTACGGCTATTCCACTTCCAACTTTTGTTGGTTTGGACAACCCAATTCAAATACATAAGACTAGCAAACTAGAAGACGCTCTCAAAAACGGTCAAGTGGTAGATGGCCCTCCGAACTATTACGGCAAAATCAGGCTTATATGGTTTTGAGTTTCCGATACCGGGGTATGGCCTTTGCCAAGTTCGCGCCGTACAACGGAACGCATATACACCGGAAGCGGTTCGGTCGTAATGTCAGCCGGCAACTCAGGAGCAGCCATAAAGCTATCGTCGGTGTCCGCTGAGGCCAACAACGACTCGACCTCGCGGGAAAGCTCGGCGTCATCGCCGGATTCTTTCGATACGAAGAGCGAGCGCTCGTCCTGCGGCACCTCCAATGCAGCG
>JBBRPZ010000047.1:0-12480 GCA_038227175.1 Pyrinomonadales bacterium
AAATTCGCCGGGCATCAAACCAACCGTTTTTGGGGACAAAAACGAACGACGAAATAATTTAGCGAAAACATTTTCCCAAACTCTTTTTGAATTCCATTGCCTTGAAGGCGGAATGAGTTTATGATTCGCGTTATAAGCTAATTAGATGTAATATAACTCTCAATTGAAGAGAAATTCCGGCAGCCAAGCGGAAATTTAGCGGAATTTTATCGGAACAGGGTTAAATGATGGAAAACGGAAACGGATACAGCGAAAGTTTTGTCTTTGGTGAATTCAGTCTGGACGCACGGCTTGAGAGGCTCAAGCGTCGCGGCGAAGAAATTCACCTTGCGAAACGCCCGTTTTCCGTTCTGCTTTTCCTGATCGAAAACCGCGAACGTGTTGTAGGCCGCGACGAGCTTTTGAATCAATTTTGGGATGGGCACGATGTCTATGACGATGCTCTGCGGAAATGCGTCGGCTCGATCCGCAAGGCTTTGGATGATACAAATGGATCGCCGCGTTTTGTCGAGATTCGACGCGGAAGCGGGTACCGGTTCGTCGGCGAAGTGATCGCACAGGAAGAGGAGAGGAGGAGAAGGGGAGATGAGGAGAAAGCGGTTGGCAGCAGAAGTTGGCAATTGGCGGTAAGTCCTAATGGAAATAATCAATCCACATTCCGCAATCCGCAATCTGCAATCCGCAATCGAAAACTTCTGGTTGCGGCTCTCACAATTGTTTTAATATCGCTCGCTGCCCTCGGATTTTTTGCGTTTCGGCGACAAAGGAACGACATAGCGGCAAAGACCTTGACCGAAACCGTGGCGACAAAGCGTTCGATCGCGATTCTGCCGCTCAAGAATTTGACGGGCGACGCGGCCAATGATTATCTCTCTGACGGCATTACTGAAAGCCTGATCAACGAAGTATCGCGCGTCGAAACGCTCAAGGTTATTTCACGGGGTTCCGCGTTTCAGTTCAAGGACAAAGATGTCTCGGCCCAGGAGATCGGCGAGCGGCTGGGCGTTGAAACGATTCTCGAGGGCGGATTTAAACAAAGCGGTGACCAGCTTCGCGTTGAGGTACGTTTAGTGAATGCAAAAGACGGCAGCGTGATGTGGGCGAGCAACTTTGATCAGAAAAAACTCGCCGATATTTTTGCGATTCAGGACGGCATAACTTGTCAGATCGTTACCGAATTGAAAGTAAAACTCTGCGGCGAAGTTCCGCCCGCGTCGCGCTATACGCAAAATGTCGGGGCTTATCAGGCTTATTTGAAAGGCTTGTATTATCGCAACAAACTCGGTGCGGAAGATTTAAACAAGGCCGTCGGATATTTCAATGAGGCGTTGAAAATTGATCCCGATTATGCTCTCGCGCATGAGGGATTGGCCTCGACCTACGCGGTGATGGAATTAAACGCGGTCGTTCCGCCCGGATCAGTCGCGCCGAAAGCTGAATTTCACGCACAGAAAGCGTTGGAGTTGGATGATAGCCTGGCGATGGCGTATATAGCTTTGGGTGCGGTCAGGACGATGCAAAATTACGATTTGGCCGAGCGCGAACGGTATTACCAACAAGCGCTGCTCAAAAATCCTAACCACCGCACGGCGCGTTTGTGGTTGTCGAATATTTACACGGCGCAGGGCAAATTTGAACAGGCCGAAGCCGAAATTCTCCGCGCTCAGGAAATTGACCCGCTTTCTCTCGGTGTGCGTTTAAGTTTGGCGGAACTTTATATCTATTGGCGCAAGCCCGATAAATCCATCGAACAAGCCAATTTAATGCTCGTCGCAAATCAGGGCGATGGCGCGTATGGTTATCTGGCAATGGCCTACGCTCAGAAAGGTGATTTTGAAAATGCCTTTGCCGCGCTTGGAAAAATTCCGTCGGATAATCTGATGCGAGTCGGCATCCTTGCCGCCGCCGGAAGGATTGATGAAGCGCGGACAATCGCCAAAAAAGTTGCAAAATCTGATATGGCGAAAGACAGTCCGTATAAGGTCGCTTGCGCTTACGCTGCGAGTGGCGACAAAGAAGCGGCTTTCGCCTGGCTCGAAAAATCATACACGCTGCGGCAGGCAGATCTGGTTTCGATCAAGATCGATCCTGCGCTCGACGACCTCCGTGACGATTTTCGTTATGCCGATCTGCTGCGACGCGTTCATCTTGACGATCAATAGGAGTTGAGAGTGCTCGATATATCGCGTGTAGATTTATGTAAACGAAAGAACGCGATAAATCGAGCACTCTCAACTGATAAATCGCGCATTCCGAACCCACGCCGTTAATCGAACACCCTGAGCCCTAAAACGAAAGAACGCGATAAATAGCGCACTCTAAACACATACGCGGGTTTAATCTTGATTGCAAAACACAAAGCAATTAGAATCAAACCATGTTAACCTACAATTTTCGATGACTCGACGCGTTCATCGAAAGTGGCGGTTGCGTATCGCGTTCACTCCGCCTGATCCGACATATGAAAGAGTGTCAACTCTGTAAAAACTGTTTCGCCGATGATGTCGCAACCTGTCCGAATGACGGGATGCCGACTGTTCATACTATCAGCGGCGCGCCGGTTTTGGAAGGCAAATATCATCTCGAATGTCGGCTTGGCCAGGGCGGCATGGGGGTCGTTTACAAGGCCCGTCATGCGTATCTGAAAACGCAGCTTGCGATCAAGGTCATTCTGCCGGACCTCGTTGGCAATGACCCGCAGCTCGTTACACGCTTTCGCCAAGAGGCGTTGGCGGCGGCGGCGATCCGGCACCAAAATGTCGTCAGTGTTACCGATTACGGCGTGATCGACGGCAGCGTGCCGTTTCTCGTGATGGAGTTTGTCGACGGCGAATCGCTGCACGATATGCTGGCCCGCGAAAAGGTTCTGTCACCGGAAAAGGCGCTCGATCTTATGACGGCTGTTTGCGCGGGTGTCGGGGCGGCCCACCATCAGGGCATCGTTCATCGCGATCTCAAACCGCTGAACGTGATGATTTGCAGCGACAAACCAAATCTTTCACAGGCGGTGAAAATTCTTGATTTTGGCCTCGCGAAGATCAAGTCCGGCGAGCTGCTCGGATCGTTCGTCCAGGCTCAGACAACCGGTTTGATGGGATCTCCTTATTATATGGCCCCGGAGCAGTGGGCGGATGAGGAGCCGGATTCGCGCTCCGACATTTATTCGCTTGGCGTGATGTTTTATCAGTTGGTGGCGGGCGACGTGCCGTTCAAGGGGTCGTCGATACCGGCGATCATGAAAAAGCACATCAGCGACGCGGCCCCGACGCTTGGCGATGCGGGCATTCATGCTTCGGCCGAGTTGGAAGCGGCCGTGCAGCATTCGCTTGAAAAGGACAAGAATAAACGCACCACGACGGTCGAGATGTTTGTCGAGGAACTGACGGCCGCTATCTCACCGATGGCCACGACGCTGCCGGGTATTACGGGCAGATCGCTGCCGGTGTCTTCCTTAAGAATCGTTTCAAAACCACCGCAATCGAAGGTTTTTGTCGACAATGTATCTGTCGGAGAAACGACTCGTGATAATGGAATGCTCATGCTCGACGGCATCCAGAGCGGCAATCATCATCTACGGGTCAGTCACGACGGATTTAAGGACTGGCTTGGCGATGTTATTTGCGATGGCCAGCCGCGCGAGGTTGTGGCCGAACTTGAGCCGGGCATGCGCGAGTCGGCAACGGCGATCCCGATCCCGGCCGATATATCCGTCACCGGAACCGGCAAAACTCCGACCCCAAATGTGCACCACACGTCGGACATGCAGGACCAGATGGCAAAGACGGTCCAGCAAAATTGGGAAAAAACCGGCGTCGAGGTCGAGACCCAGGTTCGTCCGCCCAAGAAGGGTTTCTTCTCACCGCTTATTTTAGGAATCGTCGGATTATTCGTACTTTGTGTGATTGGCGCAGTAGGGCTGGGCACGGCGTACATGATGGGAGTGTTTGGCAGTGGACCGGGCGGAAATACAAAAGTGACGCCAACGCCGGTGGCGACACCCGTAGGAGCTCCGAAGGCTGAGTTGATGTCGATCCCAGGTGGAACATTCCTGATGGGCCGCAAGGACGGACGGGAAAACGAGCGTCCTGAACATAGCGTCGACGTGAAAGCGTTTCGCATGGACAAGACCGAAGTTACGAATGAAGAATATCTTTTGTTTATTAATGCGACCAGCTACCGGCCGACTCCGGTGCATTGGGTGAATGACAAGCCGATATTGGGTCAGGAGAAGATGCCTGTCCGGTTTGTAAATATTGACGATATCAAGACGTTTGCCGACTGGCGTTCGAAACGCGATGGCGTAACATACAGGCTGCCGACCGAGGAAGAGTGGGAATACGCCGCCCGCAACGGTGCCAAGGGCGACAAGTATCCGTGGGGCAACACCTTTAAGTCGAGTTGTGCCGTCGTTGACAAAGAGAATACCGAACCCGAGCCCGTTGGTGCCGCAACGTGCCCCGACGATTGGGGCGTGCTCGATTTGATCGGCAATGTCTACGAATGGACGGGTTCGAAAGCGAGTCTATATCCCGGCAGCAAAGGCATGGTTAATGAATCGAAGGAGCCCCGTTTTATGATCCGCGGTGGGGCCGCGATGAATAAATCGGCGGGCGAATTTGGCATAGCATCGACATTTCGTCAGGACGTTCCCGTGAGCAAGCGCGACAAGGAATTGGGATTTCGGCTCGTTGCCCAAAACTAGATCGCCGGGGGATTGGGGTATTATATGAGCAGTACTTTTCGGGTTTTAATTTTTATCGCAGTGTTTGGCGCATTGTCTCTCTGCGTTTCCGGCCAGGACCTCGGCAGCAGTAATAAACTGTTCGGCGGTGCGAAAAAGACCGCCGCTAAGACGGTAAAGAAGGCAGCTCCGAAGCACCGCCCCACGGTTGCAAAGACAACGCCCGCCGTCAAAAAGAAGGCACCTCTGCCGAAGACGACGGCCAAAGCGATACCAAAAACCGAAAAAACCGATAAGAAAGGAGACAAGATCACACCCACAACGACGACCACGTCGAAGCCGAAGTTTACCGAATTCCAAAATACAAAGATCGAGGTTGGCAATTCCGGGTGGAAGGAGATCAAAACGCCGGTCACCCCGGCGAACGAATCTCTCTTTGAAAAACTGATCCAGGACGGCAACCGGGCACGCGACGACCGCAATTATGGTGCTGCCGAGTCGGCGTATAAACACGCGGCTGGCATAAAGCCGAGAGATCCCCGAGCCATTTACGGCCTTGGCAATCTCTACAGCGACCAGCAGCGGTGGGAAGACGCCGAAAAATCGTACCGGGTTGCGCTCCAGATCGAGCCGGCCGACCCGGTCGCCCGGATCGCGTTGAGCTACGTGCTTTCACAGCCGGTTGCGGTGGCCAATTTATCAGACAGGTACGAGGAGGCTGAAAAACTTGCTCGCCGGGCCATCGAACTCGCGCCGGGAAGTCCGCTTGCTTATGATCAGCTCGGCGTAACGCTCGAGCTTCGCGGGTTGATCTTGTCCGAAACCGAAAATGCATATCGAAAATCGATTCAATTGGCGCCGGAGTTTGCCCCCGCCTATGCCCATTTAGGAAGGTTACTACGGCGGCGAGGCCTGATACAAGCCTCGGCGGATGCCTATCAGACCGCGGTCCGCTACTCGAAGAATGTTGGCACAATGATAGTCGTGGCCGAGGCTATGCAGTCCGAACAGCGGTACGCCGAATCCGAGCAATTGTTGCGAATGGCCCTCGACCGAGATCCGAGAAATCCATCGGCCTTGATCCTGCTCGGCAGGGCGCTGATGACGAAAGGGGATTTTACCGAAGCCGAAACTATCTTAAAACGTAGTATCGCCGTCAGCCCCGACGGGTTTATGCCAAACAGCCTTTTAGGTTCGCTGTACACGCGGCAGGGAAATTTTGAGCTTGCAGAAAATGCATTGCTCCAGGCGTTGAGATCGGTTCCTGGCAGCGAAAAGCGGCGCCTGTCGCAGCAATTTGAAACGGTCGGCGATCGCTATCTCAAGGGCGGACGACGTATGAATGCGGATCGAGCGTATCGACAGGCTTTGACGCTTGATCCAGGCAACGCCGCAGTTACTGCAAAACTCGCCAAAGCTCACGGCGGCTAGCCGATTTGAACAGGCCCGCAGTTGTGAGGAATAAGAAATTAGGGAGATATGGCTTTCGATTCAGTGGTTAGGGAAATGTATTGCCCAAAATGCAAAGACACTTTTGAGGACGGTTCGCGGCGATTTTGCCCGACGGACGGGACGCGCCTCGTCTCGGACGATGTTGTAGCTATCGGCGGCCATGGCCAGGGCGGCATTTTTTCCAATCTCCTGCCAAAGGTGGAACGCGATGCAACCCGCGATGAGGTTCCGGTTCAAACGAAAGCGGCGGTCACAGAGCCTGACGAAGATATTGATCTTTTTGGCGATACGATCCCTCAATTCCATTCGAGCGAACCTTTCTTCGAGATCGGCGATCTTCAGTCGGAGATCGAGCCGACAGCCAATTTTTCCGTGCCGGAAACACCGGCTGTCTCTGCCGAAACCGACGTTAAAAATTTCGGTCGAAAGATCAATCCGTATGACATCCCCGCCGGTCATGTCGAACTCGATGATGCCGACCGCGCCGTCCCAATATTTAACGAGTACGACGCCGATAATCCCGAAGGTTTTGTTGGCCGCACTGTCAAAGGGCGTTACCGCGTGAACGATTTTCTCGGAGGTGACGGTTCGGGCCTCGCCTATCTGGCGGACGACAAGATCGTCGCTGACAAAATGGTGCTTGTTCGCATTCTGCTCGAGGATAGCTCGGACGAGATAATGAACAGCATCATGGCTGAGGAGCGGGTTTCGCTGTCGCATCTGACGCATCCGAATATTGCACGCCTTATCGATTCGGGTGAATTCACGGACGGTACTAAATTTCTCGTGACGGAGTACACAGATGCGCTGTCGGTCCGGGATATTTTAGGCATACACAGGCATTTCGGTGCCCTGCGGGCCGCCCGAGTCGTTCGCCAGGCGTCATACGCTCTGAACGAGGCCCATCAGGAAGGCATCATTCACCGCGACATTCGTCCGGAAAACCTGATTTTGTGGCCTGAAAATGATGCCGAGCAGACCAGGGTTGTAAATTTCGGAGCGTCGAACGGCGAGCCAAACGAATATAATGCCACTTACAAAGCACCCGAGGTGCTCGATGGCCGTCTCCCGACCGTGTCGAGCGACATTTTTTCACTCGCGGTCGTCGCATATGAGATGCTGACCGGCAATCTGCCCTTTGACGGTGAGACCGGCAAGGAGATCGTGAAGAAGCAGCACGACGGGCTGACAACCCTCCCGGCTACTGTCCGGCCCGAATTGCCGTATGCGGTCGACGATATTCTGGCCAAAGCTCTGTCGTTTAATGCCGGTGAACGGTTTGTAAAGGCCCGGGATTT
This sequence comes from Pyrinomonadales bacterium, assembly GCA_038227175.1. Classification (GTDB taxonomy): domain Bacteria; phylum Acidobacteriota; class Blastocatellia; order Pyrinomonadales; family Pyrinomonadaceae; genus OLB17. The sequence goes on from JBBRPZ010000047.1 coordinate 7,432, forward strand.
TGGAGATGCATTTTCCAATGCTCTTATAGAACCGCCCAAACCGGTCGTCGCTTCTGAAATGCCGATAGGTGTCGATGGGAAACTGAGTCCGCAACAGGAGGCCGCTCCTATAGCCGCCGAGCCGGTCGTGGCCCCGGTTGAGCATAAGGTTGAAATTCTAAAGCCGATAGTCACAAACCAGTCAACTCCGGTCGTCCCCGCGTGGAAAAACCGTTCGCCGGAGCCGCCGAAGGTCGAATCTTCACGCACTAAATTATTTGCCGTTGCGGGCATACTGGCACTCGTTGCTCTGCTTGCGTTTGGTTGGTTTTACCTCGTCGATCACCCGTCCACAACCACTCCGAACTTGAACAATGAGGCACAAAGCAACACCGACGCTAACACTCAGACAACCTCGACGGATGTTGAGATCCCGCCGCAGCCGCGCCAGATCGAGCAGCCGCCGAACACCGACCATTTCCAAAGCAATAAGACAGCCGTAAAAGGCGATCTCCTCCGCAATTTTGTCGGATTTTCGCTTTATTACCCGAAAGACTGGAAAGTCACCGGCCCGCGGGAAAGCACTACGGCCAACTCACGCGGCAAATTCCTCGACATGTCGCGCGTCACGGCAGACGGCCAGCTTAAGGAGCAGATGCTGATCAGCTATTACCAGAGCAAAGGCACGTTTAAGGACGATAAGGATAAATTTGCCGCGATGGTAAAGGAAACAAACGATACGTTGAAAAAGCTGCTCCCCGGCTATCAGATGGTTTCCGAGGGCGAAACCGTTTTCAACGGCGGCTGGCATGCCTACGAGGTCAAATTCCAGGGCGGCGGCACCTCGGCAAAGGGGGACAAGCTCGTCGTCTGGGGCCGGCGAATGTTCATCCCCGCAGCCCGTCCGGGCACGCGCGACGGTTTTGAGATCACGATGCTCGCCACATCGCTCGCCGCCGACGTCCGCAGCGTCGACGACGTCGGCGTCCACGGCGAACTCGCGAATATTCTCGCCACCTTCGAGCCAAGTCAAAACTTCTAAAAACCAACGACCATATCTGTAATGTTCTGTAATGTACCACAGACTGCTGAGTTTTGTTGACGGCCCGCCCGTTACATTGGTTTTAGGATGGTTCCAGGTTTACCGAATTCAAGGCAAAGGTTCCGAGTGTTTTGCCTGTTTTAACTAAACTGATCGTCAGGGACATTTTCTTGCCGGAAACCTTACCTCGAAAGCGTACCTCTTGACCAGGCCGATTGTCGCTGTTAACGAGGGGATCGTCAGGTCGCATTGGCTGGAGATAGGGTGCCGGGGGGCCTTCGCTATTGTACAGGCCGATCACGTCGAACTCGCCGTTTTTGTTAAGCTTTGGGCGACGACCGATCATAGCATGCGCATTATTAAATTGGACGCCAACAGAATTTGCCGAGACGTCAAACGATATGCCCGTCGCCCCCCACTGCCCGGTTGCTAGATATTTTTGATGCTCGGTCATATTTTCAACTGCTGTGGGAGCATTCGGCGGACTGCCGGGCCGCTGATCGACATTTATCGACTGGTTATTAAGCCGACTCTTTGCAACGCACGACCACGAAAAAGACCAGAAGGTCAGAACGGTCAGAGTGGGCAAGACGAAGAGTTTTGACAGAGCCGTTCTCATACCGAATCTTCGATGACTGATTTGCGATCGCCAGTTGCTAACGCAAGACTACGAGAAGCGTCTGCTGAGATGCAGAGATCATCGGCATTTTGTTATTTGAGCGGCTTTTCCCCGTTCGACGACGTACTCGGCGATCGGCGGGTCCGTATCATTCCACGCTACGCTGAAGGTCATTGTTTTGCCCATGATCCGTCCTTTATAAACAGCCGGAGCGAATTTGGGCTCATTGTTTACCAGAGTAGGACCAAAGGGCTGTCGCATATATAATCCGTTAACCTTAAGGTTGCCGTTTCTGTCGGTCTTTAATTGTTGGCGAATTTCCCCCTCTGCACAATCAAACTCTATTTTTACAGACTTTTTCTCGACAACGAAACTTGCTCCCCGGCCACCCCATTTGCTGGGTGAAACGCCGATTCGTTTTATATCAGTTACTTTTGGGTTAACCACCTTTTCCGGTTTTTTCTTCGAGTTCGTCTGATCATTAACGACCGGGGCCGCTACGGCCGTGCGCGGCGACTCATTCACAACGACAAATAGAATGCCCGCCAACAGCGCAAAGCCCAAGACAGCTTTCGCTCGGCGATAATTTATATGCTTCTTCATCGAAAATTCCTCTTTTTTCGCTAAACTGTGAGCATAATACGAATGCCACCGCTAATATTCTGATGCTGTAAGGTGAGGGAAAACTTCGTTAAAAAGGTAGAGGCGTCATATGGTTAATTTTGCTTTCAGGACAATAACAGAATACCAGGTGTTTTGTCGGGAAAGCATGAAGGCAAATGTTTGCTTTTTCGCGAATTCTCAACTACTATTCCCCATAGTTTTTACAAATACATTTTAACTACCCGGCTTTTAAATAGATAGAAGAACTTGACTTGCAGCAAAGGCTGACGGATTTGCGAGTCCGCTTGATTTTCGAGCGAAAACGGCGGAGGAAGCACAGAGGAAAAAAGCTTGGAAGAGATTTTTCAAACCCGGCCCAAATTTCAGGAGTGATTGCGATGAAAATAATGAGATTAGCTCTCGTACCTACCATATTGATGACCATTTTTTGCCTGACGGTGATTTCGACCTTTTCGCAGAACGGCGGCGCCAGCAAAGATTCAAAACGAATCGAAAACAAAATACTCGAGGCGAAAGAGCGGCGCGAGAAAGAATTACGCAATCGAAAGAAATTTACCCCGGCGGCGATACGCAAAGCCCAAGAGGGGCCGACGTTACAGCCTGAAATGAAATTTTATGGCGAATCGCTCCCGCTTTCCGAACTCGCCCAGATGAATCTGCCACAAGTGAGCAAAGAGAACGGCTTGATTCAGGAAGAAAACATGGAGCCCTTGTTCGAGGTTCCTGAGAAACCAACAAAAAAGCCCGAATCGATAGTCGATTCGTTTCTCCAGACCCAGACATTCTCGCCGTTTGCCGCGACCCAGGGCGCAAACTTTGAGGGCCCCGGAGTCGGCATCGCCGGTTGGGTCATCGACGGAGCCCCGCCAGACACGACAATGGCAGTCGGCCCAAACCATATTGTGGCATGGGTAAATTCCAAATATATGATCTTTAATAAGGCCGGAGCTACCCTCTTAGGGCCTACAACTGGAAACACCCTCTTCACTGGTGTTGGAGGCGAATGCGAAACGACAAATCGTGGCGACCCGATCCTGCAATACGACCGGCTCGCGGATCGCTGGATCCTGAGTCAGTTTGCGTTTCCTGTGGACATCAACGGAAATCCGATTTCTCCATACCGCCAATGTATTGCAGTTTCAACATCTAACAATCCGTCCGGCACCTACTTTCGGTATGTTGTTACATTTAGCCCTACCAGCCCGAGCGGTTTTAATGACTACGGCAAACTCGGTATCTGGCCTGACGGGTATTACATTGGCTACAACATGTTCGGCGGATCGCCGGCCGGTGGCAATACCGGAGCGGGCCTCTGCGTGTCCGATCGGGTATTGATGCTGGCCGGCAACCCCGCCGCCACGACGCTCTGCGCCCCGATCACGTTTTATGGGGGCGGTGCTTCGTTATTTCCGGCTGATATGGACGGGACGACGATGCCGTCCGACCTCACGCGCGGTGGAATTTTTCTGCGGCAATCAACATTACCGGCATTGCGTTATGTGCGTCTAAAGCCGGATTTCGTCGGCGGCACCGTTACAGCGACGGACGGTTTCGGTGGAGCGGCCGGTTCCTTTGTGGAACTTGCACTTCCAACGACAACCCGTGCCTGCAATGGCAACGCTAGTTTTTGTATAGCGCAGCCCGGGACGGCAACAACGCTCGACACGCTGGGTGACCGGCTTATGTACCGTGTCGCATTTCGAAATATCGGAGGGGTTGAACGCATGGTCGTCAATCAATCAGTCGATCCCGACGGCGCCGGAACGCGCAGCTCTGCGGTCCGTTGGTATGAGATAAGGAATCCGCTCGGTAGTCCGGCCGATCCGGTCATGGCTAACCGACCTTTCATCTTCCAGAACGGAACGTTCGATCCCGGTGCATCGGGTGATCGTTGGATGGGATCGATCGCAACTAACGGCCTCGGCGATATGATGCTCGGATATAGCATTGTGAATGCCGGCACAGCATTAAAGCCGTCGTTGGCGGTCGCGGGACGTCAGGCAGCAGACGCTGTTAATACACTTCAGACGGAACAAATCGCGCTTACCGGTACCGGTTCGCAGACCACATACAATGCCGGTACCCCGTTACATCGGTGGGGCGATTATACGACTATGCAGGTCGATCCCTCGGATGACAAGACCTTTTGGTTCATAGGCCAATACCTTGCGGCGGACGGAACCTTCAACTGGCGTACGAGAATTTTCAGCTACGCATTCCCGGCGCCGAGCATCGCGCCGGCGAGTCTTGCGTCTGCGACGGCGGGCACGGCGACCAATCAGACAATCACGGTGACTAGCGGGACAACGCCTTACACCGCGCTAACCGTCACGTCGTTCGTCGCGGGCGGCACAGGCCTCACCATTGCCGCCCTCACACCAAATCTTGGGGCGGGCACGGTGGCGCTGAGCGGAACGCCGCCGACGGCGGGCACGTGTACCTTCACTGTGAACGTGACGGACACGGCATCTGTGACAGTGAGCAAGAACTATACTCTGACGGTGAACGCGGCTCCGACCATCACTCCGGCGGCCCTTGCGTCTGCGACGGCGGGCACGGCGACCAATCAGACGATCACGGTGACCGGCGGGACAACGCCTTACACCGCGCTAACCGTCACGTCGTTCGTCGCGGGCGGCACAGGCCTCACCATTGCCGCCCTCACACCAAATCTTGGGGGGGGCACGGTGGCGCTGAGCGGAACGCCGACGGCGGCGGGCACATGCACCTTCACGGTGAACGTGACGGACACGGCGGGTGCGACAGCGAGCAAGAACTACTCGCT
>JBBRPZ010000048.1:0-9962 GCA_038227175.1 Pyrinomonadales bacterium
CACCGCCTCCATAGCCACCTTTGCCTTAAACTCCGACTTATAATTCTTCCGGTTCTTGATGCTCGTCATATTGCTCTTTTACCGCAATCTTATAACCTTTTTCCACCTTAACCACCTGTCCAGTTTTTGGGGTTCATTATATCATCGGCGTATCTGCTGCATCCTTGGAACCAAACAAGATACGAATGGTGTCCATTACGTTAGCGACGGTGGCTTGCTTGTGTTGCGGGTGAAACGGTTGTACAGCTGAGAGTCTTTGGGTATGGGGGTCGATCAAGCAAATCTTCTTATGTCCTTCTTTAATGCAGAACTTTAGGATGTTGTAAACAGTTTCCGCTCGATCTGTGGGATCTAGTAAGCAAACGCCATTTCCACGTCTAATGTCTTCTCGGATTAAGTGTTCGATAAAACGAGATTTACCAACACCGGTTGTACCTAAGATATGGACGTGGTCTTCCCGTTCCTCTTCGGAGATGAGAACTTGACCTTCTACACCGACACCGAGGGAACGGAGCGGGTATTTACTACGAAGCTCCTTGAATCGTTTAGTAACCGTCTCTTCAAGCGTCGGTGGCTTAGGTAAGTCGCTTAACTTCTTGCCCGTTTGAAGCTGAAAGAAGTCTATTTTGTCTGCCATCTATGTCGGTCTCCAGTTGGTCAACCCGCTTGTTAAGACGAGCAATCTTTTGATTTTTTAGAACCTCGTCCGGCTCCTCAAGTTCAATCTTTCGGCGCTTCACGTACAGGCCCTCCAATTCCTCTTCAAGTTGGCTAATTATGCGGTAATGTTCGACCCGGTCGGCGGCATTCAATTGTTGTCGAATCCTCTCAGCCTCGTTCTGAGCCTCAAGCTTTGTGTCCTTTACCCTGAAATCGTATTCGATTTGCTTTTCGGCCGCGAGTTTCTTGATGTCGGCTTCGTTGGTGTAAAAATGCTTATTCACCTCTATTACACTGCCGATATCCAAGCCCTTTTGTTCAGCGGCGGGGGCCAAGGAACTTAAAACGCCATACTCGGTGCTTTTATACTCCAGTGAATCTTTCTCAGTGGTTCTCCTTTGGGTTTCGAGCGACGCAATACCCGCCGCCGTACTCTCAGCGTTGTCACGATCGTACTTGGCCTGGCGAAAGCGGTTTTCGGCTTCAATCGTCCGTGCCCGGTCCGTAACGTTGCTAGCCGCGATTGCGTCTGCCTTTCCCGCTGCCTGAAATAACTTCACGCCTGCCACCAGAGAACCAATCGCCAGCAAAACGAATAAAAATGAAGCACTCACACTAGGCCCGTAAACGACCATATAGGCCGAATACATGGTGACGCCGATGGCGACAACGCCGCCCACTGCGAATCCCATCTTGCCAGCTGGAGGATTTGGTTTGTCAGCGCTGGAAATCGATAAAACGTAGTAACCGATAAAACCAATCCCGACAATCATCAATAAAATTGCCATTATTTACCTCCCATTGCTCGCTTGTAATCGTCGGGTCCAAGGGGTCTTCCGTCAACAAAATGCAGTCCGACAGGTAGTTGTTGCAAACGATCGAATATCAGTCCGTTCCACGACGTTTTGCCGGTGTAATCGAAAAACTCTTGCGGCGACGAAAAGGCGATCTTCGTACTCTTTTGAAAAACCGTTTCTTTGACAATCCCAAAGTCTGCTGACATATCGAGCGGATTAGTTTGGGTGAGGGTCTGCGTCGGAACGACTGGCGTAGTTTGGTTAAACGCCATATATGCTCCGAGGCCTAAACAAAGCGCTCCAATTAAGGCGATAATTCCTGGTAATGACTTATTCATTCTATTTAACCTCCACGGTCGCATTAAACGTGCCGCGATTATTAAAGTACATCAACGAAAGTAGCTCTGACTCTGAAAGTATTCTGCCATTCCAATCTGAAATGCCGTCATTTACACCCAGCAGCAATTCCCCAGACTCCGAAGCGTTAACAGTGGTTGATGTCCCAACATGAAAGGGTCTGCCGTTAGTGCCGATTTTACCGATCAAACTGCCTAGCGAATCACTGACCGCGTATTTGTAAAGACAAGGTTTACCGTTGCAAGTAAACGCCGGTATGTTACCCCAACCATCTGGCCCAACCCACTTATCTGAACCGTCACCCGGAGATCCGACGTTAATTTGTCCTGTCGCTTTGATATTTACGGTCTTTCCCGGCACAACAGAGATGCCCGTGTGGTTCCAAATCACCGCTGAATTAACGGTGACTGATTTACCAGACGACATTGAAGCGAAGGACATGTCGCCGTTGTACAGGGAAAAGCCGCCGACTGATAAACAAAGTAGGCCAAGAATTAGGTAGAGCTCTTTCTGCATATGCGGGTGCGGAAGTATACAATTATTAAAATCTGTTTACAAGAGATGTAGCCCAAAATGTGCCCAAAAAACTCCGCATAAATAAAGCAACTAAGTCAAAACTAGTTGCTTGTTTTTGTTAAGTGCCTGAAAAGACTCATACTCCCCCCGATCAAAGGCACGTCTTTGCAGGTAGGTCTTCGATAGGTAGAATTTAGATTCGCGGAAACTTGGCCTAATTCAGAGATTCGCCCAGACTCCGGTAAAGAGGTAGGCGCCCAGAAATGCAAGGTCGGTGACCGGGTCGGGGTTGACATTAATCAGACCTCGTGGTCATACGCATGAATAAACGCCTTCCATTGTCGGCCGGAACCGTCTTGCAATCGCGTTACACGATTGTCGGGCAATTAGGTCACGGCGGTATGGGCGCGGTTTCCGTGCTATAACTGTATGAGTCGAGCGAGGTACTAAAATACACAACGTCTAAATATTGGAGGTGATGATGTTCAAGATCAAGCAAGCCTATTCCCTTTTAGCAGTAGTTTTGATAGTGGCGAATTTGCCTGCTCAGCAGCCCGCGCGACGGAGCATCGATGTTTTCTCTTTGTCGCCTGAGGCGGTGGAGGTCGCCGGAGAGATAAAGATCACGCCGCTGCTTGAGCGGTTCGCTGAAGAGCGAAACCGCAATGGCGGATCGACGGTCGAAACACTCGCTCTTCGACAGGAGATCATGGAGAAAGTGATGGCCGCGTCGTTGGACGTCGACAGCGTCAACGCCGTTGTCGATCTTGAGATCGAGCACGTGAGGTCCCGTCGCGGCTCTCTGCAGGCGAGGCGTGACCGTGCACAGAATCTTATAAACGTTGCCTCGATCTTCGGCGCTGGCGTGCCAGGGGTCGTCGGGACGGCGATGCAGTTCAGTGCGAGAACTGCCAACCTCGGCAACGCCATCGGCGTAGGCGGCGGGGCAGGCTCGGTCGTGCTCTCGCTCGTCGCCATTCACCAGCAGGGCGGAACCAGCGATCTGGGGAATTCGCCACGAATAATTTCACGGTTTTCCGGCTACAAACCGGCCGCGCCGGAGGAAGTGTCAAGTGTGTTTCCCGAAGATGTATGGATGTATCTCAACACTACTCCTTCAGACCAGACCGAATCGAGGCGGCTTCATCTCATGGCAAAATGGCAAAGGGAGGGTAAGCTTGACAAGGATGGATTGCTCAAAAGCGAGGAAAAACTTAAAGCCGGGGGCCGTCTCGGTCAACAGCCGCCAAAGCTCACAATATCTGAGATGGATGATGTCCAGGCAATGTTGCTCGACGTGACCGCATCAGTTTCGCTGATGAAGCGTGACCTAAGCGAGATACTGCGCGGGCTCGCAGCAGTTGGAAACCAAAAACAGTAGATTGGCGGGACTAACTTGTCGCTTGACCTAAGATTAGGTTCGGTAATTTGGTGCCGGCCACGATGCCGTGAATGGCACCGAAACCTGAGGCGAACGTGACAACCGAAAACGCGATCATCAGCATTGTGCCGTACATTACACCAACGGCATCGTCCAGACAATACAACAACGTATCGTCGTAATAATCTCGCCTGCATTCAGGGCATCGTTTCATTTGGAGTCACCTTCCCAGCCAAGCAATAAGCATTACTATTTAGTCCGCACGATATTTTCGCAAATTTCCTGAAATTTTGGTTCGGATCGAAATACGTCGTAAACTGGGTCACAACGCGTCCACATCAAATGGATAGCTCGCATCTCCCATGCTTTTTCGAGCAAGTCGAGTGCTTCGGGCATCTCACCGAGTTCGGCAAGTATCACCGCCGAAGCGACGGGCGAGACAAATCGATGCTTTTTCTGCTCCTCCAGTTCGTCGAGCAGGCCACGCGCCTCGTCCGTGTGTCCGGCTTTGACCAGTGCTTTGCCGAGGTAGCCATATAATGTCAGCCCACCATCTTTGATCGCCTTTCGAAAGTGATCGATCGCCAGGTCCAATTTGCCGGTCTGTTGATATGCCCATCCGAGTACCCAATGCGAAAAGAAAAAATCGGGAAGTATCTCGAAATTCTTGATCGAAAGCTCGATGGCTTCCTCGTATTGCCCGGCGCAGCAAAGAGCACGAGCCATAGTCGCATTTACGACCGCCGAGAGCGGGTCCAGCGACATGGCCGTTCGTCCCTCCGCCAATGACTCCTCGGACCGTCTCAATGCTGCGAGCACCGAGCAGAGCCAGTAATGAGGCAACGATGAATTCGGGCTGATCGCGATCGCCGTGCGAAGTTCCCTTTCGCCATAGTTGATATCGAATTCGAAGAACGTTTTATATATCGCGAGCGATGAATGGCTCTCGGAAAGTGACGGGTCAAGCTCGATGGTCTTGTCGAGCGCCGCCCGCACTTTCGCCGCCATTTCGCTCGGCGAATATGCCTCGAAATATACTAGGAATGTATAACAATCTGCCAATCCTGCGTATGCGAGCGCATACGCAGGATCAAGCTCTATAGCACGTTCGAAATATTCAAGAGCCTTATCTAAGTCCGCATGGGTACGGCGGCTCCAGAGAGCCCGACCCCGGATGTATAACTCAAATGCGTGAGCGTTTTCAGTGCCTTTTTTTAGCATCGCCGAGCGCTCCTCGCCCAGCAACTTCACCTTCAACGCCCCGACAACAGAGAGCGTGATCTCGTCCTGAACGTCAAAGATGTCGCGCATCTCGCGGTCGTAACGCTCCGACCAGACGTGGTACCCGTCCGCCGCATTTACCAATTGAACCGTTATCCGCAATCTATCACCGGACTTTCGGACGCTGCCTTCAAGGATCGTTTTGACGCCTAGCGCACGCCCGATCTCACCGGTATTCGTATTTTTACCTTTGAACGAAAACGCCGATGTCCTTGCCGCTACTTTCAATTCATCGATCTTCGCCAATGCGTTTAGAAGTTCCTCCGCCAATCCGTCACAGAAATACTCGTTCTCGACGTCGGAGCTCATATTCGTAAATGGCAGCACGGCGATCGAATTGGAGCTTTCCGTCACGGCATTGCCGGAATTTTGAAACACCTCGGTCTTTCCCTCGCCTGATGGAAAACCGGCCGCTGCTCGTCCCGGTTCTGACAGGATCGCCGTCGCAGATTCGTCAGCACCAAGCGTCGCCGGACCTTCGAGCAGCGCATTTCCATCGTCGAGACAATACAGCAATGTATCGTCGTAGTAATCCCGTCTACATTCAGGGCATCGTTTCATAAAATTCTATTCCGGCAGATTCATCCGTTTCAGCAGATCCTTGAATCGTGGGTCGTCGCGAATAGAATCAAACTGGAGTTGCCACCGGGGTTCCATCAACTTCCCGTTGCGAACCTGGAAGTCTCTTTCCAGCCATTCAAACGCTTTGTCTTTATCACCGAGTCCTATGAATGCGGCGGCGATATATTGCCCGATCGCCTCCTTTTGAGCATACTTAGTTTCAAGTTCCTTGATGACAGCAAGTGCCTGAGCGCGATTGCCCGTCGACCCATAAACATAGCCCAGATCGCCAAGGGCAATGCCCGATCTGTTACTTAGTTCCACGGCCTTCTCCATCTCGGTGACCGCATCCGAATTTCGTCCCATACGAAGATACGAAAGAAAATGCAGTCCGTCAGCCTCGCCGATGTCATAGACACGGCAGACATTCGGATGCGAGATCTGACGCGTAATGCGAACTTCGTTTTGAAAGCGAGCCAAAGCCGCTCCGTCGAGAGCGACGGCCTCGGGCAGGAGTTTGAGTGCAACGATCTGCTTGAGCTTGCGATAAAGAAAGGGACTTAACTGAACTGGAAGGCACTGTCTTAGGTCTAGTCAAAGCGAAGGGACCTTGCACACCCTACGTCGTCCGCAAGGAGTTTCTACAATCACCATCGGTGTTCTGGAGTGGCAGTGCGGGTGCGATTTATCCTATTATCCGTCGTCTTCAAAAGCGTTGTTTGATCGAGCAAGTCGGCGAGCCCATAAACAATCGGCGGGGTAAGCTTTTTGCTGTTACTGATCCTGGCGTTGAAACGCTTAATTCATGGATCTTTCGGCCCCTTGATCCCTTAGTGACCGGGACGCCACCTGATAGTCTCCGAAACCGCGTAGAGTTACTTGCCATTTTACCGATGGCAACGCAGAAAGAATTTTTGTTGGGTGTCATCGGCTCTCTAGAAAAACAGCTCGAAATTTGCGATGAGGATTTAAGGGGTATAAAAGGCGGCGATCTTTACGAGTACGCGTCTTGTCGCGGCAGCGTCTTGCATGCACAGACTCGTTTACGGTGGATCAAGGAACTCTCGGCGACCCTAAACGCGGTTAGTTAGGGATTCGGCTCAGAGTGAGATCGCGGTACGCGGAGCTAACAATTTCGTATGCCTAAGGGCTACTAAATTGTCGGTTTTCTACGGATCGCTTGAGTGTATCATCGCTTACACCCCGACTAAGCAGAATTCAGTGTATCAATCTTCTGCGTGTTGGATCGGGTGTATGACCGCCCTTGTTGGACTCGCAATTGTATTTTGCAACCCCCCAAAAATGTACGCCAAAACGTACCCCAAAAAACTCTGCATAAATAAAGCAACTAAATCGAAACCTAGTTACTAGTTTTTGTTATGTGCTTGAAAACGGGCAGATTTAACCTCTTTGGAAAAGTCGAGCAAGGCCCTGCCAAGTTTCAGATCTTGCTACTTCTTGGCGATGACCGCTCGAAAATAGGTTGGCGGCAGCGGATGTAGCTCGCTTTCGACGAAACCTACGTTCCGCAGAATCCCCTCATACTGCGAGAAGGTATACGCGTCACCGCCGGCTGTCGAAGCCAGCATCATCAGGCTGAACTGAGCAGGAACGGGAGGCGAGAGTCGGTCCTCGTTGGGGATGAACTCGAGGATTGCTGCACGTCCGCCGGGCTTTAGTGCCGCATAGACCTTTTCCAGCAGCTTTTGACAGGTAGCGGCATCAAAGTGGTGCAGGAAATTGGTCAGCAGCACCAGATCGTAGCCCGTACCATAATCTACGGTGAACGCGCTGCCCGGAAGGGTGTGGTAGCGATCTGCCACGCCCGCAGTTCGCGCATTTTGCTCGGCTACGGTTAGGACGCCTACCCAGTCCACGGCGAATACGTTCGCTTTACGGTTTTGTTTCGCGACGGCGATACCGTAAAGGCCATGGCCGGCGGCAATATCCAGCACTTTCCACTTCTCTCCTGACCCATCTGCGAGCAGGTTTGCCAAAGATTCAGCAGGAAGAGCCATCAACGGCGCCATGGCACGCGCAAACTGAATCCAGACGGGATGCTTCGGAGCCATGACCCCTTCATCGCTCATTATCGTCCCGCCCTTTCGGACGACAGCGGCCAGATCCCGGAATGCATCGGTCTGTGCTGGCGCAAGCAAGAACTCAAGTGCAGCTCCTACGTAGGCGGGGGAATTCCTGTCTAGAAAGATCGCCGAGTCCTGAGTTAGGGCGAAGCGATCTCCGGTCTTGGTTAGGAACCCGATCAGCGTCAGGTAATCACAGAGGATGCGCATGCCTCGGTCTGAAGAGTTACACCGCAGGGCGAGCACGTCAGCCGTGTCCGATCCCTCGCCGATGCCGGTAAACACGTCGAGGTCGATTGCCGCCTTCAGCGCGGCGCTCCGATGGAAGGCGTGGGCGGTTTCAAAAAACAAATCCAGCGACGCTGGCGGCGGTTCAGTTGTATTAGTCATAAGTCACCTTTCACTTCAATAAGCAGCCTAACGATTTTGTAGCTGGAATGAAAACACAAGACTTCTCTCAACTTTGCATAATAGGCCAGGGTAGCAACCCAACGATGTAATCGACGCGGGCGAAACCGCCATTAAGCCCGTCGAAATTTAACAGACAACTTCGAGAACAAAATAGCTGTTTCGCCTCGCGTCCAATGATTTGTTGGGTTGCCGCGTTCCGCAAAAACCCTTTGCGAGGCAGCCGGTTTCTTTTGGCTTACTGTTTATTTATTGTCTCCTCACGGCTTTTGCGCTGACGGCTTGTTTCAAGATATTTTCTCGCGGCGTATAAACATATACCTTCACCGTATCGCCGACTTTCGCGTCCATACTGCCCGGCATATGGACAAAATGTGTGTAATCTCTGCTTACCACCAAAATGTCGTCTTTGTCTTTGAACTCCATCAAAAATTCGGTTTCTCTGTTTTCCACTTTTGGTTTAAGAACAATATTCAAACGCCCTTCGATCGGCTCGTACTCATAGCGAAGGATTTCATACCATCGTTCGAGTGCCGACAAATCCGGTTTCGGAAAGCCGTTTGCGTCACGACCGGCAGCTTCCGTTTTATTTTCTGCCGGCTTTCTGTCATCATTTTGCTGATTGTTCTGCCCATTTTTCTTATCCACTGGCGCGTTGGTTTGTTTCGCGCCTCCGGGCGGCGGCACGTCCCTATCTGTATCATGTGAGGTTAAAGCGTCTGTCATTGCACAGTCCCATTCGCCGAAGCTGTCTTTGTAACAAGCACCTTTGGCGTTCGGTTCTTCCTTAATCCAACAATTTCGGTTCAGATTGTGTCGGTCGCCGTAAATCGGCGTACATACATATTCCCGGAAACTGCCGCGAATTGGATAGACTGGAAATTTCGTGTCAATATTCGGAAAATTGATGTCTTCTCGAATGTTGTAAGGTCGCGCTTTGCCGATTTGCACGGAAACGTTTTCAACCAGAAATAAACTGGTTACAAAAACTCCCTCCGAAGCGCAAGTGACGTACTCTGTTGCTTGCGCGGCCGATAACGCACCAGTGCGCGGTGATTTTTTATCAGCACAAGTGCGCGGGTCGCGCGCTCCATATTTTGCGCCGATGCCCGCTTGCGCGAAAGTAAAATTAAACGCGCCGAGCAAAAAGATTGCGACAATTGTAATAAGCAGCGACGACTGCCAGTGAGAATTATTTTGGTTTTTCATTATTTCCCCTTGTGGTGAACTAAATCCATGCTTGTGTATTCCTTCTGTCTAAGCAGAGGATGCAGCCCAACTTATGATTGAGCGGAATGGTTCCGCATAAGCAACACATTTTGTGTATTATGCCGATGCATTCTCGATAATAATCAAATTTCGCGTATTATCCGGAACGATTCCAGATAACAACCTTGTTTCTGGTTTGAAAATATAAGATTTCTCTCACCTTTGCAACAATATTCCTAGAAGATGAAGCGGTGCGGCCGAGTGGCGGCCTTAATCGAACCCTAGATTTCCCTGATCTTTTGCTTCCGTCTCGACGCGCGTCGCGAGTTTGAATGTGCGTTCGAGGGATGGTGGCATTTGGAGCGTTCGGCCTGCGAGCAGGTCTTCGATGGTTAGGATTTGTATTCGCGGAAACTTGCCGAAGTGTTCGGAGGTGAAGAAACCGGCTGAGGCGGCTTCGTCGGTCATGTGGGATGTTACTTCTTCTAAGGTTATGAAAACGCCGATGGCACCGCCGTCACGGTTGAGGGTTCCGACGAGATCGCGGATGTCGCCTGATTTGAGGTGGCCGCTTTTGACCTGGACTATGACGCGTTTTGCGCAAGAAAGTGATAGGAAACGAGGGATAGGTTCAATTGCCCGATCTAAACATCATGCCCGCGAGTTTGCCGATATAGTCTTCGGCGGGATACTTATCGGTATTTGAAA
>JBBRPZ010000049.1:0-9843 GCA_038227175.1 Pyrinomonadales bacterium
CGCGACGGCTCGGCGACGGTTGCGAATAACGACTATCAGGCCACGAGCGGTACTCTCACTTTCGGCCCAAATGAGCTTTCAAAGACGTTAACGGTATTAGTTAACGGCGACACGGTGATCGAGCCGACCGAGACCTTTACCGTTCATCTCCGGACCAACCCGCTCAACGCTGTGATCGGCACCGCCTCGGGCCTGGGCACGATCGTCAACGACGACGGCTCGCCAACACCGACTCCAACGCTGACACCGGTGCCGACGCCAACGCCGGGTGTTGGTTTCGAGGGTAGTATCAGGCGGAACGCTGTCGGTGTCCCCGGAACCGGTGGCCCTGACGTCAACGTCGGCGATCAGATCCAGTATCAGAGGTTCTTAAGCGGGATCGATTGTCCGAGCGTGACCCCGAACGAACAGCAGCGTCTGGATGCCGGTCCGAGAAGTACCGCGGCGGACCCGTTCGCCCGTGGTGACGGTGTCCTCGGAGCGGCTGACGGAACGGCGATCGACGCCTTTGCCCGCCATGACGCGACGACCGATTTCGATCCGAACACGCCGGGCTGGCAGCCGTCACCGGCCGGCGGGCCTTTGGCTATCACCAATCTGGGCTGCACGCCTGTCGCCGCACCGGAAGGGATGGATGCAAAGGCAGTACCGGAAGCAGCGGCAGTGGCAGCGGCACGGGTTGTCCGCGTGGTTTCGGGTGCGGGAACCCGTGGCTCTGACATCACGATCGAGATCGAGATGGCTGCTCAGGGCAACGAAGCCGGAACGCAGTTTGGACTCCACTTCGACCCGACGGTTGTCAGCATCAGCAACATCAGCGGTGTCAACACCAATCCTGACATTTCGTTAGGAGCGGACGCCCCTGCTGGCACAACTCTGAACGTCAACGCTGCTGATGCCGCCAACGGCAACATCGGCATCGTCGAGAACTTCAACAGTGCCGCTGATTCGATAACGGCAATCCCTGAAGGAGCGAGACGCCTCACGAGAGTGACATTCCACGTCCTGGCCAATGCCGCAGCCGGTGACTCGAAGGTTACCTTCGACGAATCGGTCATCAGCAACGTCACAGCCGACACAAACGCCTTGATGCTCTCGGCGACCTACGACCAGACAGGGCGGATCACCATCCCGTCCGCCGCCGGTGTCACGGTCTCAGGCCGTGTAACAACACCGAACGGACAAGGCCTCAGAAACGCGACGGTGACGATCGTCGACCGTGCCGGTTTTGCCCGAACGGTGACGACCAGCTCGTTCGGCTATTACACCTTCGACGACATCGCCGTTGGCGAAACCTATACGATCGGTGTTGCTTCACGGCAATACCGCTTCGCATCACGCTCCGTCGAGATCGACGGCAACCTCGCCAATGTTGACTTTGTCGGGTCGGAATAGGTTCCGTCACTTTGGCTTGAAAGACGGTCTTCGGATCGTCTTTTTCTATTGGGAAGCGGGATGGCTTAGGGTCTTCTAGTCCGCTTTTACTACGGCAGAGCGGCAAAATTGAGTGTGATCGCGAGGCCGCCTGTTGATAGCCGGCAAAGTGCATCCGACAACCAATCCGGGATCACGGAAACGAGACTATCCATCCATTGCTCGCTGCAATTATAAGGTCGTGCTCTTTTCGAGGGCTCAATCGGAACGGCGTAATGCTTGGGTCTACCAACGATCGCAGAACCCTTACTGCGGTGCTCTTCGCCGTCCACTGCTCGCCCGAAAGAACTAGTATTGGGAACGGATGATCAGACAGCAGACAGTTGAGCAGCCATGCAAAAACAAAACGAGATTGTCATTGGTAAGGTTTAGATATTTCTTTAACTTTTCTATCGAGCATCAACATTCTTCGTGCGTCGTTTTTACGATCAACAAAAATTCGTGTTTTGCTTTCCATTATTGGACTGGTTGGCTTTGCGGTCTCGCTGGCTTTACTGTTGTTGGCCGGACCTCGGTCCACTTGTCTGCTATCGACAAGATAGACGCTTAACAGGGTCAATTGGCGCGGATGCCCGATAGTTTGCGGCTCAGTCAGACGGGTGAAAGTAAACGGCCGACGGCGAATTTTACACGGACGAGCGTTTCGAGTGGTTTAGTGCCAAATTCCCAGAGGCGGCAAAGCAGGATGAGCCGCAGTCGCCCGCGGGAGGAATCCGAGGCGTGGCTGGCGATGGCAAAGCGGCAGGGCGTCGCAGTCAAAACGGAGTTGACGAGCCTTTATCCTGAGAAATACGGCGAGCCGTTCGTCGTCGAGGGAAACGGCGTCCGGGTAGCGGTGCGCCCGGTCGGCGGTGCTGCCGACATTAGCTCCAGTTTCTGAACTTATTCAAGCCCCACAAAATCGACATTTGCCAGCGTATCCGCAACCTGGAGCAAAAGTGGAGAAAAGCGGAATAGTCTCGATGAAACGCCGATAGTATAAGCCCCGCCGATCAATATATTATCAAACTGGTAAAACCCGAATGAGCTGGTCGTGGTCGTCCGCCTTATGCCATTCGAGTCGGTGATCAACACGGTGGCATTTCTCAGGCCACGGCCGTCCGATGTTAACGCTCGTCCTGACACCGAAACGAGGTTAATGGTTGTTACCGCTTCGGCGGTAGTCTTTGTTGTTTCTTCGTTGCCGACCTTATCGCGGGCGATCGAGTAGAAACGATAGGTGTGACCCGCCGCCAGCGACGTGAGGTCCGATGAGGTCTGCGTCGTACTGGTCGCAAACGGAAGATACGCACCGCCGTCCGTCGAGACGTAAATGGTATATGTGCTGACGCCCGAGCCGACGTCAGTCCCCGACCAGTTTAGAACTACATTCTTAGAGACACTAGTGGGCAAGGGCTGTACGCTACTCACCGGTTTGGCGTTGTCGATGGTATTCAGCCATTCAGGGGTGTCTATCGGTGCGTTAGAGTCAAAGACGATACGCGCCTTGTTTTTTATTTGCGTTCCTGTCGGCAATTCCGCTTTCGCTTTGACCGTGAAGAGCATCATTCCCTGGCCTTCGGGTGATGTGCGATTGGGCGGCAGGAATCCTGCGAACGGGTCTTCCACCGGGACTCCCGTTACCGGGTCGAGCGTGTTAAAACGCCAGGTGATCAGCCCTGTATTTGAACTAAAGCTGCCATTGACGCGGACAATTGCCTGTTTCGCGGGGCGCAAATCGACGTCAGCAGTAAATTGTTTGGCCGCGTTTTGCGGTGTCACCTGTTTATCGCCAAACGTTATCAGATCAAAACCAAACGTCGAGAGATCGAAAACGTTAGGGTCGAGCTGGTCGGTGACGACGACGTCCTGCGCGGGCAGCGTGGCCGTGTCCTCGTTCTCGAAGGTGACGGAGTAAGGTAACGCAACATCGTTATTGTAAAATCGTGGCGCTCCGACGCCTGACGAGCCACTTTTATCGTTAGGATCCGTCGAAGTTCCCGTGCTCACCGTAGATGACGTGGCACTAAATTCCTCTGCAAAAATATTGTCGTCAAACGGTTGAAAAGGAGCAGGAGGCCCGAAGGGTTCGTCTGGACAAGGTTCGAACAAACATCGGCACCCCGGGGGACCAGCAAGACCGTCGTAGGCTATATAAATTATACAGAGAACCCCGGGGCCATCATTGGGGTTTACGCTTAGCTTGCTATCCGCTTCGCGCAGTGATTGGTTGAGGAGGTCAGGCGTTGGCTGAGAGGGGAGTGGCGTCGGCGCAGGAAGACCGAATTTCGGAATAACGACATCTACGTTGAAACGAGGGTCGGGCCTGTTGGGGTTAGAGACTTTGACGGTGATCGGCAACGCCTTTAGATCGCTCATCGCCGGAATGCGCGGCACGTTCAGCACGATGAAGTGGTAGCCGCCGGATGAAAACATCCGAGTGGGTTGGATGTATTTCAGATGCATCGAAACGTCACTGGGAGCCCTGAGTATGAGCGGCACGTTCGTCGCATCCGTCGCGGTGCGATTAGCGTATGTAACGAAGAAAGTGTACTCGCTTCCGATGCGTATGAAGCGACGAGCGACTATGTTCAAGTAGAAATCCGAAAGACGCGGCGGCTTTTGAGCATAAACGAGTTGGATGGTGCGAATGCCAATGCAGCCGATGCTGTCAATGGCTTGTACAGTAACGAGATAGGTGCCGAAGTTCGGCGAAGTCGGTGTGCCTGAAATTGTACCATTCGCCGCGAGCGTCAAACCTCTTGGCAAATTGTCTGCGCCAAAACCGGGAGCCTGACTGAATATGTACGGAGCAGTTCCCCCCGTTGCGGCAAGTTGCCTGACATAGCTGGTATTTAAGACCGCCGGGGCCAAGGGCTGAGGGTTGATCTCGATCGCCGGACAGTCGTTTGTTTGAATACCGATCTTGGCGACGAAGGCGGTATAGGACTGACTGCCGGGCTTCGTTGATTGCGGAGCACCGGATGTGATGGGGATATCCGATGCGGTTGTATATCCGGTGATGTAGGCGTTGCCTGTCGTGTCGAGTGCGATAGCTGAACCGGCTGAACCGCCGTTGCTGCCGCCAAAATATGTCGAGTAAGTTAAAGCCGTTCCCACCGGGTTCATTTTCAGGATATAGGAATCGTTGTTGTGCGAGACTGGTTGTACGGCATTGACGGAATACGCCGCACCGCTCCCTTCGCCGCCAATGACATAGGCACTTCCGGTGCTGTCAACCGCCACGCCGCCTGCGCTCATGCCGTTTCTCCCGATTCCGAGTGCGGTCGAGTAAACGAGGGCCGTGCCAGTTGGATTGATTTTTGTCAAAAAGCTATTCCCAAACTGTGGGCCGCCACGCTCGCCGGCTCCATTCCGAAAAGCATTTAGCGTAAAAGGAAAAAGAGGTGTGCCTGCAAAATCTCCCGTCAGGTAGACGTTGCCCGCTGCGTCAAGGGCGATGCCAGTTCCGCTAGTGCCGTCGGTTCCGCCGAAATAAGTCGAGTAAATTAACGCCGTGCCGCTGGCGTTTATTTTGGTCACGAACGCATCGCGCCCTGAAACGGGGAGATTTTGAAATGCGCCGCTCGTGACGGGATAATTTCGCGAGGTGGTTTGACCTGTGATGTAGGCGTTCCCGGTTGGATCAACGGTGATGGCGTTCGCTTTGTCCTGCGGAAAGGCCCCGGCAACGGGGGCACTCGCGCCGACAAAAGTTGAATAAACGAGTGCCGAACCCGTCGCGTTGAGTTTGGTCACAAAAACATTTTGAATGCCATCGCCGAGCGATGTTTTGAACGCGCCCGGGGTTGTCGGGTATGTCGTCGGCCCTTGGGTGTAGCCGGTCGCGTAGGCGTTGCCCGATGAATCAAGGGCGATGCCGTTGAGTTCGGTAACCGAACCAATATATGTCGAGTAGATGAGCGACGCACCATTCGGACTAAGTTTGGTAATGAATCCCGCCCGTCCGCCGGGAAACGTGCGGAGATACGCTCCGGCGGTGGTTGGGAACTGATTTGATGCCGTAAAACCGGCGATAAAGGCGTCACCCGCCGCGTCCACCTTGATGCTGGACGGAAGAGTGTTGGGAAAGCCGAGATAGGTCGAATATACAAACGCGGTTCCAGCTGCGTTAAGTTTCGTCACAAATCCGCCTTGGGTAGCGAATGGCGCGGTTATCGTCGACTGAAAAGGATTGACTAGCGGAAAGTCGAGTGCGTTCGTATTGCCCGTTATATAAGCGCTGCCGGACGAATCAACCGCGATGCTCGTGCCGAATGTATCCGCGCCTCCGCCGAGATAAGTCGAGTAACTCAATATCGGATCAATGACCAACGGCTTTGTGTGGTCGTATTCAGCTACTTCAAAACCGATCTTTTGATTCTGGATTTTGGATTTTGGATTTTGGATTGCGTAATGCGCAGCGATTTCGCGTCGCGTGCCATCGATTTCCTGGTAGGCAATCGGTTTGTGCTGTCGAATTTCGCATGAGCTAAATTTGAAAACAAGATCGCCGCTTGCGTCAATTTTAAACTTCTTGGCGCCCTTAAATTCAAGAGCGATGCTTCGCAGATCGGTATTGGGGCTGACTACGAAATCATATTCAAGCTGGTTTTGATTACCGTAATAAACGACGTCAATGCCATCGTAAACGTTTTGATACCGTACCCGGTCGTAATTAGAGATATCGGTTTTCCATTCGCTCGGATCATTGCCGGCAATATAGTTCGTCTTGCCTTCGAGCAGATTTTCGCCCGATATTTCCGCCGATGGATTCGCACCTGAAATTTTCATTCGCAGAAAATCTGATTTCAGACTGCGGTTTTTCTTCGTCGATTTTGCCAAAGCCAATACCGCCTCGTCCGTAGTCAAAAATAACGAGTAACCGCTGCCACGAGTTAAGAATTTGACTTGGCTGTCGGTTTGCCCGACATTCGCTTCGAAGTGCAGCGGAATCGCGCCGTAATTTGCCGCCGTCGGAGCCTCGTTTACGGTTGTTTCAAGCATCTCGGCAGTGTTTTTCGCATGAGCTGACGACAGTGACGAGTCAGCCGACGATATAACAGCAACCCATATGAAAGCAGTGATGATAATTAAATTTCTCATGATGGGTATTCCCCCTTGAGTTTAGAATTTGCACGCAAGCTAATGGGAGCTCCCACGGGCATGGATGGCTGCAACTAGGTTGTCTGATTCGCATATTTCGCCCCTTCTTCAACAGCGGCGCGGCTGTTTATTGGGGCTGTCGATTGACATAAAACGAGACCCACTATAAAAAGCGTGCCTATGATAACGAAGATATATATCTTTTTCATCGTTCTTTTTCCTTATCAATATATTTGCATCAATTATCTAAAAATCTGCGCAAATTGCAAGGCTCTGCAGACCCGGACGCTCCGCACACCTCATCACACATTTTCTCGGTGTTACCGGATATCCGTCTTGCATTTTCGCCGATGGCGGCCAAGTGTTAAGTTGATATCAATTAGTTGATTGGTGTAAAAATCTGAAGGTTTGTAACGGTCGCCTGTTTTTACTCAAACTTGTATATTTTACGTGCATCAAAAATAAAACCTGGATTTTTTGACAGCCATACTCAGATGTTTCCCTCCGGAGGGTTCGTTTAAGTGTTACCCCTACATAACGTGACCAACGTCGCGACTCTACCGATTTAGCTAGTTGACGATGCAGGTAAATGCCGATGTCACCGCGGCCGATTTTGTTGGATTGGAATAGCCGCAGAGACGACCGTCAGGGGAATGGCTCCATCGGTGCCAGTAACTTGTTGAATTAATTGGCTCCGCAGGTAAGACTCGAACTTACAACCCTTCCGTTAACAGCCTAAGTCTCTTTGTAACATACTATAACAAAAGTCAGACGTTGACCCCGAAAAACATCCGATTTTGGCCAGTTTACCCTTTTGTGGACCCCCAAATCTGTAACATACGTAACATCCGATAACATCGAGATAACTTTCTGCCGGTCGTGCGACGTCGCGGCGGCTCGGATGCGTACAATGCCGTTGCACATACAACTCGATTTACGAATGACAAACTCTCGCTCTTTTTAAGTTATGTAAACGACATAATTTTAGTTCCCCGTAGCTATTTGTTGCAATGAACTCGGTCGCTATCCCCGAACATAGCACCCATACTTCACACAACGCAAAACCGGGCGACAAAACTTACACCGCGATAGAGACTTGCCCCGGATCGTATCCCGCTCGGACTTAACTGGTCGCGGGGTGGCCCAACGCTCGGACACGTCGAATTTGTCGGCAGTGACGCGGCGGATCGCCCATCTATTAAGCTGCTGTTGCGATGTCACTAGCCTCCCCAATATTAACCTGCTTCCCACCCTCGGCGGCGATGTTAACTTGGTTGGCATTATTTATTGTTACCGGTGAATAACGTCGCAGATCCCTTAATTGCCTTAGTGTTCTCATAAACGTTCTGTTCCATCGATCAGCCATTTGCGTTGAGTGCTCAAGCGCCTGCTGTTCTGTAACAAACGGACGAAGCCACTGGCTGTCCCACTCCTTTGTGAGGTCATTGGTTTGGGCTCGCTGGTCCTTCCACCGGGAATATTCCGGGTGTTCACGGCGCTCCTCTGTTATAGAACGTTTTACGGTTTCTTCAAGCCAGTACTGCCATTGAAAATATGTTTGAGCAAGCATGTCGATGAGAGCCATTTCGATGCCTCCGCCTGGGTTCCATTCATCGATGAAAGATTCTCGGACGCCCATATATCGTGCGATGTTCCAGACCTGGCGCATGTAACCCACCGGAAAGGTGATATTGGCCGCTAAATGTCCACTCTCAAACTCTTTACGGCCCTCCCTCTTGGCGCGTTCCCAGAACCACTCGGCAACCCTTGGGGCGTATTGTTGAAGCTCCATAAGATCAACGAAGTTAAGGCTCTCCAGCGGTAAACTCATCAACTGGCGAAACTCTTCCTTGGCCTTTTCTTTGTCATTGCATCCGTGAAAAGCCATTTTCCGGGCTTCTTCGCCCGACAACGATCCTCCAGCCTCGGTCTTATGGAACGCGACCCGCCGAACGAATGCTTGTTGCATTTGTCGGAAAAGCGAGCTGTAGCCAACGCAAGATTCAAGCGAGTCGATTGGAATCTCAAATGAGAAATCGCCAGGAATACCTTCCTGCGAATCCCATTTTTCAAAAAGTTCATCCATAAGTAGCTCTTGTTGAAGCTCTATTTCAGATTTGGGTTCAGACCGATCTACATCTTCCGATTCTATCTTTGTATCTTCCGTTTCTATTTTTGATTGTTTTTTCATCTCAGCTCCGAGTTGCATTTTCCCGCAGGAAGGAATTCATTTCTTTAAGAGTCGACTTTGACAGGCGCGCGATTGTACGATTAAGAAGTCGTGCCTCCCGAGCCATAGCTACGAGGCGCGAAAACTCGGAAACGTGTCGCTTTGGTATGTAGGTTTTTCGGATCCTGGTTCCTTCACGACGAATATAATAGTAGTAGCCCTCGTGACGTTCGCCGTTCGCACATCGGCAATTAGGTTTACCGCACCTAACATTTTGTAGATACACTCCGCCATTACTTATTTCGTCGGGAATCTTGGGTAGCATATTTCCAGTTTTTATTTGAACTTCTTTCGTTTTTGAATGATATAAGACCATTACGGCTTAATTCTGCTTAGACTCGTATTTAGACAATCTGTTTTAATATTAAAATCTCGCACGTCTAACGATTGCTCGATAACACAGCGCGACAGTCCTCAAACTAGGAAAACCTACATGCTTAACTGGGGTTGCTCGGGTAGAATCTGGGTAGACTTTAACTACCAAAACTTGCCCTTTTAAGCAATTTTTTACCTTCGTATGTTGAGGGGAATTAGGCAGAAACGCCCATAAAAAATGGTGGAGACGAGGGGGATCGAACCCCTGACCTCTGCAATGCCATTCAGGTTCTTCACCTTGCCGTCTTGGGTCTGACTAAAACTGCCGCCCACGTAGACATCACCTCCGCTAATCGCGATGGCAGACACGCCACCATTCAACCCATCGTTGGGCAGAGCCAACCAGAGTTTAGGTGGCGGCACGCCAACCGTCGGCCCGCTTTCGGAGAAATCGCTGATGTGTTTGCTACCGGATTCGGCGCGAGTATCCCGCGCGCCGCTATCGACGGTGGTGGCCCTGGTTAATGTTTTTCATGCGCGCCTTGCAGCAGCAAATGCGCCGCCTGGCCATAAAGGTAGAGCGCGAAAAGATTGTTATCGCCGACTTGCCGGAATTGGCCATCAGGATTCTGGACTACGCCCGCGATCAAGGCCGCGTGACCATGCGCGATATGGTACGCGCCACAGGTGCAAGCGGCAATACGCTCAAAGAGCATTTCCGCAGCCTGGTCGAGAAGAAGCTACTGGTGCGCCACGGAGCAGGGCGATCAACCTGGTAC
>JBBRPZ010000050.1:0-7815 GCA_038227175.1 Pyrinomonadales bacterium
CGTTGATAAAGGCGGTGAGCCACAAACCAAGACGACCCTTACCGTGATGGTCGGAAAATACTGTGGACTCGATGTTCGGGTTTTCAATGACATTGCCGAAGCGGAGAACTGGCTGCAAGCGGGTTAGCCCTTTCTACCGTGACCTTGCCGGATTATTTCTGTTAATATCCTTCTTCCTCGATGTTTTCCAAGAGGTCTTGTAAGACTTTCAAGTCGAGCGTAAGCCATCGGACATACGTCCAGTCGGCGAGCTTGCTAATCTCTCCTAAGAGTCCGCGCAAAGAGCCTAGCGGACATGGTCGAGCTTATCAAGGAAGGGGGCAGCTCGTGGCGTCCTATAAAGATAAAGAGAATTTAATGAATAACGAATCAACGGGCACGAAAAAGGATCTGGGAATACTGACCGGCCTTTTTAGCGATAACGAGCGCACCGAGGGTCAGAGCTGGTACGGTTTTTACAACCACTTAGTGAAATAGATGGGTGAACGCTTTAGCGAGGGCGGCGAGGTGGCAGATTGCCATCGCCGGGTCGGGAGTTTGGGTTCCCATCCGCTAAGTAAATTGCCGGAGCGTAGGGAGTCTTAGCGGGCGATAGGGAGCGGGCGCGCTTTTGCGAACCACGAAGGTTTATGACGGCTAGGTTAAATCGTATTATTAAACGCTCGCCGTTTTGGTGGCTGCGATGGGTGCCCACCGTGGTTGCTTCGGTTCTGGTACTCTA
This sequence comes from Pyrinomonadales bacterium, assembly GCA_038227175.1. Classification (GTDB taxonomy): domain Bacteria; phylum Acidobacteriota; class Blastocatellia; order Pyrinomonadales; family Pyrinomonadaceae; genus OLB17. The sequence goes on from JBBRPZ010000050.1 coordinate 722, forward strand.
CTGTATTTATGTTGTAGGACGTGTCGCCATCGTACCTGTTCTTGCCTCCTTTGCACTTGCCTACCTTCTCGATCCGGTAGTTAAATGGTTCGAACACCGAAGACTATCTCGCGTACTCTCATCAATTCTCGCCATCGTTCTTCTTGCTCTCATTATTGGTGCAGTCTTGGCATACGTAGTCCCAGATCTGTGGGCCGAAGGTTCCAAGGCGGGTTCAAAGATCGTCCAGAACTTCACTCCAGAAAACGCAGCGCGACAAAGGGCTCTTTTAAGACGTTTTTCACCCGCACTTGAAACAATGGTAGGCGATAAGATTGAAAAATTCTTAAGCGAACCGATGACGTTTATCAATGAGAATAAATCGGCTATCCCTACAGGAGACAGTGAAACGGAAAGCGGCAGTGGTGCTGTGGTGTTTGCAGCTCTTAGCTCATCGCTGGACCTCTTACTTGTACCGTTTTTCGTATTTTACATTCTGATAGATTTTCAAAAATGGCGAGATTCCTTTGAAGAACTCATACCCGAGCGATTTCGCCAACCCTTTCGTCGTTTGTTCGACGAGTCCGGACGCATATTGGAGTCCTTTGTCCGTGGACAGCTTCTGATCGGAATGATAATGGCGGCCGGATTCGCACTGGGGCTTTGGTTACTTGGCGTTCCGGCATGGGCTGGAATCGCGATAATGGCCGGGTTATTAAATGTCGTTCCCTATTTCGGAACATTTCTCGGTTTCATTTTAGCCGGCAGTTTGGTTATCGCCGGAGGCGGCGGGGTTTGGGAAGTGGCCGCCATTCTCGGTGTATTCGTAGCGGTTCAATCTCTAGAAGGTTACATTTTAACTCCACGCATACTCGGCGGCAGACTAAATCTTCACCCAATGTCTGTCTTTCTCGGCCTGTTCATCGCCGGAAAGCTATTCGGCATTTTCGGTATTGTTTTGGCGATTCCTTCGATCGCCATCGGCAAGGTATTCTTCAAGTTTCTGCGCGAACTCTATCAGGCATCGTATTTTTACCACGTCGGCGATCATCATCCATCAGAGCCCCCTAGCGGGGAAATCGAAGATAGAATTGCTGACGCTGCAGAGGCCGTTCTCGCCGATCAGACCTCCTCTAATGGAGAAAATGCGGGAGAAGGCCGCGATAACGTGGTCTATGAAGTACGCTCAGCTAGTGTAAGTATTCGAAAGAACATGGATAAATCGATAAAGACGAAGGCACCTCGTCGTCGAAAGAACAAAGTCGAATAGTGGAGTCGAAAAGGGATGGGAATGGAAAGAAGCAGGGATTTTTTACACGGCTTTCGAGATGGATCGCAGTGGCGCGGTGGGCCGGTAGTTTTATCTTTGCCGTTGCGATCATAATAATCTGGGCCGTGACGGTCAGGCCAGGCCGGCTTTGCTGTAGTGCTATAACCTCACTAATTGTCCTTCAGGTGACAATCGAGGGAGTAAAACGAAATACACCAGTTCGGTAGCAAGTTGGAGCAGACATGAAAAAAGGTGGTCTCATTTCACTGACGACAAAAGGACTTTTCTGCAGGCAAGGAAATTTCTACATTGACCCTTGGCTGCCTGTCGATAACGCGGTTGTTACTCATGCCCACGCTGATCACGCTTATCGGGGTAGCAAAAACTATCTTGTCGCTGAAGAGGGAGAATCGCTCGCACGTATCCGACTTGATCCTGAGTCGGATATCTCATCGCAAAAATACGGAAAGAAGACGGACATCAACGGGGTAAAGGTTTCATTTCATCCGGCTGGTCATATACTCGGCTCGGCTCAGGTCCGCGTCGAATATAAGGGTGAGGTCTGGGTAATCTCGGGCGATTATAAGCTGACGCCGGACGCGACATGTGCAGCGTTCGAGCCTGTAAGATGCAACTATTTTATTACAGAAGCCACTTTCGGATTACCGATCTACCGCTGGCCTCCTCCTAAGCGGGTCTTTGCTGAGATAAGCGACTGGTGGCGTCAAAACCGTGAACAGGAAAAGGCATCGGTGGTTTTTGCATATTCTCTGGGCAAAGCCCAACGGGTGTTAAACGGGGTCGATCGTTCGATCGGTCCGATATTCACGCATGGGGCCGTTGAACGATTAACTCAGGCTTACCGGGAGTCAGGAATCGATCTTCCAACGACGACTTATGCCGGAGGCGTTACAAACAGAAAGGAATTTGCCGGTTCGCTGATCGTCGCGCCGCCGTCGGCACAAGGTTCGACGTGGCTTCGAAGATTTGGGCGGCACTCGACTGGTTTTGCGTCCGGCTGGATGCTGGTTCGGGGGGCGAGACGGCAGCGAGCCGTCGATCGCGGATTTGTTTTGAGCGACCATGCGGATTGGCCCGAATTGCTTATGGCAATAGAGTCAGCTCACGCAGAGACCGTTTATGTAACTCACGGATTTTCCGAAGAAGTAGTCCGCTATCTCAAAGAAACCGGCGTCAATGCCGAGCCTTTAAAAACAAAATTTATTGGCGATGATTCAGCCGAATTTGAGGACGAAGAAGGGGACCGGAACAGATGAAGCACTTTACCGAACTTTATGTCCAGCTCGACCAGACGACTAAGACTAACGAAAAAGTCGAGGCGATGCGCTCTTATTTCGAGCGGGCTGAAAAACATGACGCGTCTTGGGCGTTATATTTCTTATCGGGTCGCAAACCGCGTCAGATAGTTCCATCAAAAAAGCTTCGCGAATGGTCGTTAGAGCTGTCAGGAATTCCGGAATGGCTCTTTATGGAGTCACGCGACACGGTTGGCGACAGTGCCGAGACAATGGCTTTGCTTTTGCCGAACAATGCTCAAACCCACGAGACGCCGCTTCATATTCTGGTCGAACGTGAGCTTTTACCGTTGCGAAACTCTGACGAATTGGTCCAAAAAGCCGCAGTCACTGAGGCTTGGTCGAAAATGAACTACTCACAGCGTCTCGTATATAACAAACTTATTACAGGGGCCTTTCGCGTCGGCGTTTCGCAGTTGCTAGTAATGCGAGCATTGTCTCAGCTATCGGATCTCCCAACCGACGTGATCGCAATGCGATTGATGGGCGACTGGACGCCAACGCAAGAGTTTTTCGCAGAGCTTATGAACCCTGTGCTTGAGACGGATGAAACACCTATCGCACGGCCCTTTCCCTTTCATCTGGCCCACCAGATAGATTTTGCCCCTGCCAACCTCGGCAAAATTTCCGATTGGCAGGCAGAATGGAAATGGGACGGAATTCGTGCGCAGATTATCAGACGACAGGATGAAGTTTTTATTTGGTCTCGTGGTGAGGACCTGATGACCGAAAGATTTCCCGAGATCGAAAAAGCTGCCCGCGAGCTGCCGAACGGAACGGTGCTGGACGGTGAGATACTTCCTTGGCTCGACGGACGTGTTATGCCATTTACGGAACTACAAAAACGCATTGGCCGTAAAAATCTCACGGCCACGATATTGAGCGGAATTCCCGTCATTTTGCAGTGCTACGATCTGCTTGAATACGAAGGCCGGGACATCCGCTCTTTTGAATTTAAAGTTCGACGCGAGTTTTTGGAAAAAACGATCGCTGCGCTAGAAGACCAACAAACCTTTCGTTTAACGGAGTCTGTCGCGGCAGCCAACTGGGAAGATTTGGCAACAATACGCGAACAGAGCCGCGCGCTCGGCGTCGAAGGATTTATGCTAAAGTACCGCAATGCGCCCTATCGCGTCGGCCGCCATCGCGGTGATTGGTGGAAATGGAAGATCGACCCGCTCACGATCGATGCTGTGCTTATATATGCTCAAAAGGGCTCGGGCAAAAGGTCGAATCTTTTTACCGATTACACGTTTGCGGTTTGGAAGGGCGAAGAGCTTGTGCCTTTTGCAAAGGCGTATTCCGGCCTAACGGATGCGGAAATCAGAAAGGTTGATCGGTTCGTTCGAGACAACACGATTGAGACGTTCGGTCCGGTGCGAAGCGTCAAGCCGGAGCTTGTTTTCGAACTCGCATTCGAGGCGATACAGCGGTCGACTCGACATAAATCCGGTGTTGCTGTACGTTTCCCCCGCATTTCACGCCGGCGTGAAGACAAACTTGCTAAGAACGCCGATTCGCTCCAGACAATCAACGAAATGCTTGACGCGTACCAATCAGCCGTCATATGATAAACGACCGATTTGTCAGCGATTGTTCGGAGAGCGGCGAGGTCCTGTATCCTCACCTCAAGATCACTAGCGAATTTTTCCCACGAATTCTTGCGACCCGCCGAATCGACAACGAGGATGCCGAATATTTCGGAGCTTTTCTGACAAAGACAGCGGTACGCATATTAATAGATTTCCTAAATCGCACTTTTCGCCTTCGTAGTTGTGATATCAGTATTGACGGCAACTTTGCGGTACCCTGCACACAATATTATTTAAAGCGATGTATTGCTCCATGCGTCGCAAGTATTTGTAGCCGTGAGAATTATCTCGCGCGCGTCCACCTGGCCAGGCTGTTTCTTGCGAATGAACGAAACGAATTGACAAATTACTTGTCCCGACAGATAACCTCTTCTGCTGAGGAGCTTAATTTCGAAAAAGCCGCTTCATTGCGAGATATCCTTTTGGCGTCTGAAGAGTATTGGCAAAATCCGCGTTTAGATGTATGGCTTGATGATGCCGTCGACACTTATCAAACGGATGAGACGTTAGCCGGTAACTTCATTTATTTGGTTACCCTACGTAACCGGCATATTCTAGGACGAAAGGTTTTTCAGCTTCCAAAAGGTGGCGGTCTCGACGCTCACCAAGCCATTGGACATATCATTTCTTCGTTTTATCGCTGTCATCTGCCGAAAGAAATAAGAGTTTCGTTTGATTTTGAGGACCGGCAAAAACTTGCCTCGGCACTAAGCGAAAGATTTGGAAGGAATGTAAAAATAAATCTAGTGCGGCCCGACAGGCAGCAGATCTCGGCCGTCCGGGCCTTGAAGCTTGCACGTTCCGAAACCGAGCTTGATTTTGTTGCTGCACGAGCGACTCCGAGGCAGATTAGAGGCGAAATGCAGCGGCTGTTCGACTTAGACAAATTGCCTGACCGAGCCGAAGCATTTGATGTTGCACACATATCAGGCACAAGCTTTGCGGCGGCCTGGTCCGTGTGGGAAAACGGAAAATACCTTACTGAAGAATACGGGTTTCATTTATCAAACGAAAAAAGCGAACTCGCAGTGATCGCTGACGCCGTTAGACGAAGGCTCGAACAACCCGACCGTCCGTTTCCAGATATTATACTGCTTGACGGAGGAAGATCGCAGCTCAAGGCTACTCTAAGTGCGATTGGTGAGTGCAAGCGCAATGCCATCGTAATCATTGGGGCTGTTAAACCGCGTGGACGACATTCATCGATCGCTTATTTCCTAAACTCCTCAGGAGAACAAATAGAATACGACTCTGACAACCCGGCCCAAAACGTCCTGCGTCTGCTACGCGATGCGGCCCACAACCTTTCTAATCGGATTCACCGGGATCTCCGCGACCTGAGCTATCACTACGACCTTGCCGCTGTGTTGCCGTCAATTGATGAATCAGAACGACGAAAATTGCTAGCTGCGGCGGGTTCACTGCGTAAAATTTCTCATCTTGATAATTCAATTTTGATGAAGCTCATTGGGAATGAAAGAGCTGACCTCGCCGTGAGCGATCTCAAAAGAAGTCACTCGCCGAATACAAAACCAGTAGTTCCCCTAATTGTCCCCATTCGATTTGACGACGCGGATGGCGATGCAGCCGACCTGATCCCGATCTCCTACAAATAAATCCTTCAATTTCTCACGGGGGCGGAAAAATCACGATCGAATTGAATTAAATGGGAGCATGGCAGCGTTATTTTTGATCTTGAGGGAGTCAACGAACTTGAAGTATGTTTTTAGGAAGGACCTCGTTTGATCGCATTAACGTGCGGTGGTGTAAATCTGTACGCCCCCTCGCTCGGTCTCGTACCTCGAAAGAAAAGGAAACAGCAAACAGCCAGTTTTATCATTTTGCAACCTTGGACATATTTTTTCGAATTTGCATAGTCAGTAGCACAGCCTAATCCCGCCCCCCTGCTGGCAGCAACTTTTGGATCGTCACCCTTTGCCGACGTTATCTGTTCGACGAGCGTTTGTGGGTCAATCGGTCCAAGCAACGGTTTCACCGACACATCGTCGAATGAAATGCCAACCGTTTCGGCGATCGCTTGCAGCAGTTCGAGCATTTTAGTGTTTTCCTGCTCGGCCAGCATGTGGATCTGAAGGTCGAGATGATTTCGACACTCTGTCAACTGTGTCTCATGATTTTGACTTATAAGTATGAATGTCGAAAGAAAGGTCACTTCAAGCGAAACAACAAGGGTAAGGAATGTGTAGGGAAACGGATCAAACTGATAAAACGTGAATACCGAATTCATCAGTATCCAAGCGTCAAACCACGCGATATGCCCATAGAAAAAACGTGCTGCGGCAAAACGCCGCAATTCCCTCCGAGATCTTTTCGCCGACCGTGCGGTTCCCCTTTTGGGCCGTTTCGAGGGCGACTATTTTGTTGACGTTAGTATCGGTTTCGTCGGCCAACACTCTAACGGGGCTTTTGGAGGATTTAGTAGGGGTCTGTTTTGCCAGTTGTTTAGTGTTAGTCGACAAGCCTTAGCGACAGCGGCTTGACGCCGTTGCCCAAAAGTCACCTTTGGCCTTACGACGCACGAGTGGTTTGCGGGCAGAACAGGTAATTTGACCGCAAGTTTTCGGCTAAGGTTCTGAGAAAGTCGCGATACGAAGCGTGATTTCTGTGCGGCGGAGACAGGCAGCAGTTCTATCTTCGTCACGATCTCGGTTTCAAGACCCTGGATCAAGTCCGCTATCCTCCTCTTATTTCCCATCGAAAGTGAGTCGTCGCCCAGAGTGCAGAAAATAGCACGAAAGGCGTTGAAACGGCCCCGGCGATGGTCCTTTTCATAATCTTCGAAAGCGTCGATCAGATAGACCAGCGTTCCAAACGCAAAGCCTAGTTCGAACGCGATGCCTTCCAACTCCGGGTGTCCAATATGTCGAACACCCTCACGAAAGAAAAAGCCCGTCGTTTGAGCAGTGGGAAAAGCCA
>JBBRPZ010000051.1:0-6701 GCA_038227175.1 Pyrinomonadales bacterium
CGCTGCATTGGAGGTGCCGCAGGACGAGCGCTCGCTCTTCGTATCGAAAGAATCCGGCGATGACGCCGAGCTTTCCCGCGAGGTCGAGTCGTTGTTGGCCTCAGCGGACACCGACGATAGCTTTATGGCTGCTCCTGAGTTCGACCTGGGTCTTGAGATACTTGCAAAGCCCCAACAGGTGCTCCGGCCCGGACAGGAGTTTGGGCATTACCTGATCAATGCCTTTCTCGGCCGAGGTGGGATGGGCGAGGTGTACCTGGCCGAAGATACGCGGCTCGGACGGTCCGTGGCGTTAAAGGTATTGCCGGCCGATGTCGCCTCGGACCGCGAACGGATCCGCCGATTCATACAGGAGGCGCGTGCTGCGTCCGCTCTAAATCACCCAAATATCCTGACTATCCACGAGGTAGGTGACACCGACGGCTGGCGCTTTATCGCGTCGGAGTTTGTCGAGGGTAAAACCCTGCGCGAACGCCTAAAGGGCGACGATCCGCCTGCATTACCGGAAATCGTCGGGATTGCTCTGCAAATCGCGACTGCTCTCAGTGCAGCGCACAAGGTCGGTATTATTCACCGCGATATCAAGCCCGAGAATATCATGCTGCGTGAGGACGGGTTGGTAAAGGTCCTGGATTTTGGGCTCGCTAAGCTCGTCGATAATTTTGACGATCAGAAGTCCGCTCTTGTATCGACACAGCCTGGTATGGTCATGGGTACGATCTCGTATATGTCACCCGAGCAAACCCGCGGAAAGCGGACCGACTCCCGGAGCGATATCTGGAGCCTGGGCGTCGTTTTGTATGAAATGGTTGTTGGCCGGCTGCCTTTCCAGGGCGACACGTCGAGCGACATGATCGCCGCGATCCTCACCTCTGAGCCCGCATTCCCCGCGGGCGGGCCGGCAGATGTTCCTCACGGATTGTGGCAGGTAATCAAAAAAGCTCTTCAAAAAGACCCGGAGGAGCGGTACCAATCGGCGACGGAAATGGCCGACGGACTGCGCAACCTTACCACCGACACAGAAACGCGTCTCACCGGCGAGACATATAAAGCGACGGACTTCAAACTGGATGGTCGGACGGACCCGATATTTGTTTCAACTGCGGAAACATTTCGAAGGTCTCAACTTGAGAATATTCAGTCAGGATGGAGCGGGACCAGCATCGCCATGGCCGCAGCAGCCCTCCTGGTGATGGTTTTAGGGGGCGGCTACGGGGGATTTTCTCTCTTGAAAAAATCGTCATTTTTCGCCCGTGAGCCGATGAAGATCACCCGTGTCTTCGATACCGGAAAAACCAAAACCGCAGCCATTTCGCCCGACGGCAAATATGTTGCCCATGTCCTGGGCGATATAGGACAAGAAAGTCTTTGGATCAAGCATATTGCCACCAACAGTACCGTCCAACTCGTCCCGCCGGGCAAAGCGGCGTTAGCCTCAATATCTTTCTCAAAAGACGGCAGCTACGTCTACTACGTGCAAGCCGGGCTGACAAGTACGCTCTATCAGATTCCGGTGTTGGGCGGCGACAGCAAACGGATAATCGACAATGTCCACAGTCCGATCTCCTTTTCACCCGATGGCGCTGAATTCGCGTTTGTAAGGTGGATCTCGGCGGATGAAACCGTCCTGATGATCGCGGACACGGACGGCAAGCGAGAGCGCCGATTGGTTAGCCTTAAAGAACCGGAATTTTTCGGGGACGGTGTTTCATGGTCGCCTGACGGGAAGATCATCGCCGGAGCCGTGTCTAACGGCGACAAGCCTATGAATATTGCCCTGATTCCGATCGCGGGCGGCGAGACTCGGATGCTGTCGGAGCAAAAGTGGCGGCTGATCGAACAGGCGGCCTGGCTGCCGGACGGCAGCGGATTGCTGGCGCTTGCGACAGGCAACGAGGGCGAGAGTTTGACGCAGGTCTGGTTTTTACCCCTTTCCGGGGAAAAGGCACGCCTCATAACCACCGATCTCAATCAATACACTGGGATAAGCCTGACTGAGAATGCTGATCGGCTTTTAACTATTCAATGGCAAAATCACGGAAACCTCTGGCGTCTGCCAAATGGGAAAAGTGAGGACGCCAAGATCGTGTCGAATAATATCTACGCGCAGTATCGATACATTGCGCTTACCCCGGACGGACGGATCGTTTTCCCGAGCAATGAAAACGCAAATGGAAGCCGTGATATCCGGCTAATGAATGCGGACGGTACCGATTCGAAACAGTTGACCTCCAACGCCGGCGGCAATGTTCATCCCTGCGGGACCAGCGACGGACGTTATATCCTTTTTGCATCAAACCGCGCGGACGGAAAGACTTATCACATCTGGAGAATGAAAATGGATGGCAGTGAGCCGGTTCAATTGACCAACGGCGACGGCGACGGCGAAAAAATGCCCCGCTGCCCGCCCGATTCAAGGTCGGTCTATTACTTATCTGGCGGGCCCAACGTTGACGTCGAAAAGAGCCGGCTGTGGAAAACCTCGATCGACGGGGGCGACGCGGTGCAGCTTACCGACTATTCCACGGGCGGACCCGATATTTCACCGGATGGACGGTTTATCGCGGTGCGATTCAAATTTGATCAGGCCGATCCATACAAGCTCGGAATTGTTCCGATCACGGGTGGAAAGCCAATCAAGGTTTTTGACGTTAATCTCGATTTCAATTTGATTGTTCGATGGCGGCCGGACGGTCAGGCGATAACCTTTATCAAAACGGAGAAAGGGGTCGGGAACATTTGGGAGCAGCCCGTCAACGGCGACCCAGCGAGGCCTCTAACCAAATTTACCGCCGAGTTAATTAATGGATTCGATTTGTCCCGCGATGGCGATTTGTTTTGCGCACGAGGCTATGAAACCCGCGATCCGGTCGTGATCAGCAATTTTAAGTAGAGGAGCGATTGACTGGGGTGGGCAGATAGGCGTGAGAAGCGGGGATTTTCTCCGGGTTTGTCCGAAGGGAAACTTAATGATGATGACGAAGAGCAATAGTCTTGCACGCAACCGGTTCGTACCTGTATTGATGTGCTTTCTCATTTTTGTTAGCAGCTCGACAAGGGGCAGCGACAGGTTTGGAATGGTGACGGCACACGCCCAGTCGGGGACGGCCACGCTCGCAGGTACTGTCGTGGATGAGAGGGACGCTTTAATAGCCGATGTAGAGGTCACGGTCGCGAATCGTGATACCGGATTGCAGCGCCGCGTAGTAACGAATAGCGCCGGTTACTTTGTGATTCCATTGCTGCCCAACGGGCTCTACGACGTTACGGCCAGGCGTCAGGGATTTGCGACTGTAAGGATCACGGACCTGATCCTCGACGTTAACGACCAGCGCTCGATTCGAGTCCATTTGCAGATAGGCCAGATCACCGAATCGGTGACAGTCGAGGGAGGATCTCTTGTTCAAACGGAATCTGCGGCGGTTAGCACGGTTGTCGATCATCAATTTATAGAAAACCTCCCGCTCAATGGCAGGAGCTTTGGTTCACTCATCGAGCTTACGCCCGGAGTCGTAATGACGAAGTCGACTAACTCTGAAGCCGGTCAATTCAGCGTCAATGGGCAACGCGCGAATGCCAACTACTTCACGGTCGACGGGGTGAGTGCTAACGCCGGTATCACTGGTGACCAGTTCTCTGGTAACCGTACGATGGCCGGAAACCTCCCGGCGTTCAACATTCTGGGCGGCTTGAGCAATCTCGTTTCTGTTGACGCAATGCAGGAGTTTCGCGTTCAAACCTCGACCTACGCTGCCGAGTTTGGTCGGATGCCGGGCGCTCAAGTGTCTGTCGTCACGCGCGCCGGCACAAATCGTTTTCACGGCGGTGTTTTTGACTATTTTCGAAATGACGCGCTCGATGCTAACGACTGGTTTGCTAACAGCCGCGGCCAGGCAAAGGCCGCCCTCCGGCAGAATGATTTTGGAGGAGTCGTAGGCGGACCGATCCTCAAGGAAAAAAGCTTCTTCTTCTTTTCCTACGAGGGGCTGCGCCTCAGGCAGCCGCAGTTCGTGATAACAAGCTCGCCGACGGTGGCGGCCCGTAACGCCGCTCCAATGCAACTCAAGCCATTTCTGGCTGCCTTTCCAATTCCGAACGGGAAAGACTTAGGAAACGGCTTAGCAGAATCATTCGGCGGTTTTTCAAACCCAATAACTCTGAACGCCACTAGCATTCGCATCGATCACACCCTAACCAAGAAGGTCAGCGTGTTTGGACGGTTCAATGTCTCCCCCTCGGGGAGCGTTCAACGCGATTGCTGTGTGCTGAGTGAGTTGAACACGAATCACCTTAATGCAACCACGGTTACGCTGGGGTCAACGCAAGCTATTTCATCGAGCATCAGCAACGACTTTCGAATCAACTACAGCAGGAACACGAGGACAAGTTTTTCCGGCCTCGAGAACTTTGGTGGAGCGGTTTCGCCGCCGGATTCGCTTATGTTTCCATCCTCTGCAAATCATCGGACGTCGCAGTTTAATTTTGGCTTCTTTTCTTTTTATTACGCTATTGGCCTGAACGATGTCTCGAGCTCTCAGCGGCAATTGAATATTGTTGACAATTTCCTCGTCGCCGCCGGAAAACACCAGTTGAAATTTGGTATCGACTATCGCCGACTCGCACCTACTGCGGCCGTCGTGGGGGAGGACGGGGTCATAGTGGATGTCTTTTACAACGACATGAATGCATTGATCTCTAATACGCCGGCATTCGTCGACGTAGAGACCGCCGCCAAGGTTTTCCCTCTTCTTACTAATTTCTCCGCTTACGCGCAGGATACATGGAAATTGACGCGGCGACTTACACTTGCCTACGGTTTACGTTGGGAACTAAATACTCCTCCGACGGAACGGCGTGGCAATCCTGCCTTTACCGTCCGTGGGTTGAAGGATCCGGCCACAATGACGCTCGCGCCAGTAGGAACCCCGTTATGGACGACCACCTACAATAATTTTGCTCCTCGTGTTGGCATTGCCTATATGCTTGATCAGTCCAAGGGTCGCGAGACCGTTTTGAGAGGGGGCTTTGGCATATTTTATGATGTCGGTACCGGACCGGCCAGTGAGGCCATCCAGCCCGGAACTGTCCCTTACTTTAGAAGTCAGACCTTTCAGGTGTTTCCCTTTGCCTTCAACCAGGTTTCTATTCCGCCTGTGAATCTCAATCCCAGCCCGCCCTATCCATCTCTAGCGGTGTTTGATCCGAATATTAAACTGCCGCGAACATTCCAATGGAACGTCGCTGCAGAGCGATCCCTCGGCTCTAGGCAAACTCTAACAGTGTCATATGTGGGCGCTGCGGGTCGTCGGCTTCTCCGCAAGGAAATCCTGCGCGCGACTGCTCTACCAAATCCGAATTTCACGCGCGTTGTGGTCAACCGAAACGCGGCCACGTCGGATTATCACGCGCTGCAGATGCAGTTCCAGCGACGCTTATCGCGCGGATTACAGGCTTTAGTCTCATATACATGGTCACATTCGATCGATATCGCTTCGGCAGATTCCGCGATCAATCTTCCAGAGTCAAAGATCGATCCGAAAGGCGATCGAGGGTCATCCGATTTTGATGTCCGCCACTCTTTCTCGATGGCGGCTACGTATGACATTCCGAGGCTGTTTGAGAACCGATTTGCCAGGAGATTACTTGGCAACTGGTCCGTTGATGCGATCTTTCGCGCTCGTACAGCCATGCCGGTAAATTTGATCACGACTCGCGTGCTCTTTGGCGTCAACTCAATCGACGCCCGACCGCGCCCGGATTTAGTTTCTGGAGTGCCTATCTACCTTCATGATCCATCTGTGGCCGGAGGCAGGCGTCTCAATCCGGCCGCGTTTGCCGTCCCGCCAGTCGGACGTCAAGGCACACTGGGCCGTAACGTCCTGCGTGGGTTCCCTGCGTATCAGATGGATTTTTCACTCCGCCGCAAGCTGGCATTGAGCGACCGATTCAACCTCCTACTGAGAGCTGATCTCTTCAATGCGTTCAACCATCCAAACTTCGGCACGCCCTTCAACGTGTTGGGTAATCCATTCTTTGGCCAGTCGACCCAAATGTTGGGAAGGGATCTCAGCGGAGGCGGAGTTGGGACGCTCTACGCGATTGGCGGTCCCCGATCGATACAACTAAGTCTCAAGCTGCAGTTCTGAATGCTTATGACTCCTGAACGTCGGCAACAGATTGATGCTTGTCTGTTCACGAGTGCACCACGTCCTGAACGCTGTGCAAACGCTATGTCGGGTAAATTTGCTGGACAGGCAATTGTGAACCAGATCAAATCAAAGAAGAGACTGCCAATAACTCAGTTGTCAGACGGCCTTTCTGAGCGTGAAATTACCTTCTACAGGGACATCTTGGGGGACATTGACAAAATAGGCACCTCACAAATTTGTGAAATGCCCGTATTTATTGGCTCCGCAGGTAAGACTCGAACTTACAACCCTTCGGTTAACAGCATAAGTCCCTTTGTAACATACGATAAAAAAAGTCAGACGTTGACCATAAAAAACGTCTGCTTTAACCCCTTTTACCCTTTTGTGGACCCCAAAATCTGTAACATGCGATAACATCGAGTCTTAGATAACTTTTTAGATAACTGTTTTGCTAAAGATATAAGGCTTTGCGGAAACTAAGCCGTTAAGGATGAATTCGCTGTCGCCACCAACCATATCTACGACTTGAAGGCTTCTGGGGCCTCGCCAAAG
>JBBRPZ010000052.1:0-5809 GCA_038227175.1 Pyrinomonadales bacterium
ACCATCACCAACCTCGGCTGCACACCACCGGCCGAGCCGGAGGGAGAGGAGAAAGCAGTGGCAGTACCGGAAGCAGCGGCAGTAGCAGAGGCACGCGTTGTCCGCCTGGTATCGGGTGGGGCAACACGCGGCTCCGACATTACGGTCCAGATCGAGATGTCAGCCCAAGGCAACGAAGCCGGGACCCAGTACAGCCTCCACTTTGATCCAACGGTGTTGAGCATCAGCGACGTCAGCGGTGTTAATTCGAACCCCGACATCACGTTGGGAACGGATTCACCATCGGGAACAACGCTGAACGTCAACACGGAAGGGGCAACTAACGGAACGATCGGTATCGTTGAAAACTTCAATGGAACGAGCGATTCCATCACGGCGATTCCTGAGGGAGCAAGACGCATCGCGAGAGTGACGTTCCACGTCCGCAGTGGAGCGGCAGCCGGTGAATCGAAGATCACCTTCGACGACAGCGTCGTGAAAGACCTCTCAGCCGATTCAAACGGCATGATCCTCGGCACGACCTTCGACCAGAAGCCGTGACGAAGAATGAAAAAGGCTACCGGCTCGTCAACAACGATCCGATCCTGTGGGCAATGCTCAATGGCATTAAGGAACAGCAAGCCCAGATCGAAACCCTGCAAAGGCGAACGCTCGCCTCACGGGCCGGTTGCTAATAATCGAGAAGAAGTTAAGGAAGGTAGCCGGCAAGGCCCAGCGTTAATGCGCCCCGCCTGGATTTGCTTGAGGTATAACTAATGAAAAAAACAAATTTGAGTGGAATTTGCCTGATAGCTACGATCATTCTAACGATTACGGTCTGGACGCAATCGTGCGGTTCGTTCCAAATCGAAAAAAGCGTCATCTCCAGCGGCGGCGGACAGATTGCGGGCGGCGGATTTACGCTCGACGGCACGATCGGCCAACCCGTTGCCGGCACCACGTCCGCGGGTGGGACATACCAATTAGGAAGTGGATTCTGGGGTGGCGGTGCCGCACCCTCAGCAAATGCCACGGTATCAGGCCGTGTGCTAACATCCGACGGCCGCGGGCTTCGGAACGCGACGGTGTCTATTACCGATTCGAATAACAACGTGCGAACAGCGACGACCAGCTCGTTCGATTTCTTCTCATTTGACAATACCGCTACGGGACAAAATTACACCGTGAGGATATCGTCCAGGCTGTTCCGTTTTAGCCCACAAACCATTCAGGTCAACGGCAACCTGATGCTTCCGGACTTTGTGGGTCTCGAATAGCTAATGGCTTCAAACTTCCCGGAGCCTAGCAAAAAAGTGACGAGTAGCGGCAGAATCCAAATTAACGCCTTGTGAGTATTATCCCGACCGAACAGGCACAAACGCCAACGCCGCAAAGACCAGAGAATGGCAGCATACCAGAACGAAACTATGGCAAGCCATTTTATCAGCGCCAAAAAACCGTAGGTGGGATGCTCGGATTTGTAATAATTCTCGCTGTTCTGTCGTTCTGGATTGGTGGATTGAGCGCCCGTTCCGTTCAATTTTTCATTGCCAGCATACCTATTCCAGTCCCACAAAATCCACGTTCGTTAGATCGCCCGAGACCTGAACCGACCTCGATTGGAAACGATACAGCCTCGATAAAATAGCTATCGTATAGCTCTGCCCGACCGCCACAGTGTCAAAAGTGTAAAAACCAAATGAGCTTGTCGTGGTCGATCTTACTACGTTGTTAACGTCAATTATTTTGACTACCGCATTTCGAAGTCCGCGGCCGTCAGGCGTTGTTGCCCGCCCTGAAACTTGTGAACTCGTAAGCGGTCGAAACCGTGCGCACCCGCGGCCGCGCGATGTATTTGAAACGCCGGAGATAGGGACGCTTGAAGTCACAGAAGACGAGTTGAAAGGGGCATTGACAAAGATTGCCGGCTCCAGGATGCTGCCGCCGGAAAGGATCGCCAGTTGGCTGTCGGCGCTGATACCGACGTCCTCAAATTGATCAAATCCACCAGGCGGCAGTGGAATAGACGAAACAGCCGAACTGACGGTAAACGGCGACGAGATAGCAAAAGCCTGGTGAGCACCATTGTCGACGACGATCGCGCTGGACCCGTCGGGAGCGATCGCGATGCCGTCGAGGCTGACGCCGACGGGAATGGTCTTCATTGTCTGTGCTGATGTCGTGCTAAATGGAGCCTGGATAATGCCGACCGTATTGGTGCCAAGAACTGAAAACAGAATCGTATTTCCGTCCGGTGTGATCGCAACCGCTCCCGCATTTGAATTGGGGATCGGGATCGTGAACGCCACGGATGTGTACGGAGCATCTATGACTGATATTCCGCCGATTGTAAAAACAAATGCTCGGCCCCCGTTGTTAAATACGATTGCCTGGGTTTGAAACGTGGGTAGATTGCCGGGCAGCGTTGCGGACGAGATCGACGACGACCCATTGAACGGAGCATGAATGACAAACAGGGGTGCAGAACTGCTCGTTGCCCCGCCCATCGCGAGGGCTGTGTTACCGTCGGGCGAAACGGCAATCGTTCCTGAGCCTGGAAATCCCGCCGCTGTCGTATCGATCGTGCTTACTAACGCCCCAGTTGAAGCCTGAATTACAAAGATTCTTGAGTTGCCGGCATCGGCGAGAAGGCCGCCGTCGCTGCCAAAATAAGCAATACCCTGCGGATTGGCATTTGATGGCAGCCCTTGGACGAGGGCTTGCGAAGCCGGATTCGATTCCGGATCGAGAAAAGTCACTGCGGTTCGGCTCGCACCGCTTGCCGCCATGATCGCAGGTTGAACGCTAACTCTCGGAGATTCCGGTGCAGCATCCTTTATGCGGCCAACATTCTGCATAAGTGACGACGGCTGCCAATATGCGGTCATTGTCAATATGAGAAGACCAATTAGCGGTAATAAAAACGGCCGCTGAAGTCTGCCCAGCCGAATTGATCGAATCCTTGGCCCGATGTATTTCATAATTAACCATTTCATTTGCCTAATATAGCGGTAAAAGTTCGCAAAAGCGCTCATAATTTCTAAAAACTTTTGTTTTTTTTTGTTTGTAGGAATTATTAGGGACAAAATCGATCTCGCCCTTAATACAATTTCTTCTCTTTTCGCCACCCGCCTACCACCCGGCTCAAGGATTTGGTCACATTGCAGTTTTTTCTCCTATGTCCAATTTTCTACCCTTCGCCCCTATAACGGGTGCAGTGGCAATGGCACTGACTGCCGGTTGAACTTGGAGAATATTCTCGATATTCGTAGTATATCCCGACGATAGATCATTCCCGTTCATCCGCCATTTCGTTTCGCATTTGATCGGTGTTCCGAAGGGAACCGTTGGTCGTTTATGCGTGGGGTTCAGCAGCAGATCAATTGCTCCCATAACCCGTGGTCTCTCTGTCGACACCAGTCGATACGTCAGCAGTCACAGCTCGTGCAGGTCGCAGCAATCACAGCAATCGCTGGAGTCGCACCAACCAGAACTCTTCTTTTTGCCTGCTTTGGCAACCTCTTCAGGTGCGGCGTTAGGATCAGGGGGGAGGAGATGACAGGAAAGTCTTAGGAAAAGCCAATACCGAACCGACGACAGATCCTAAAAACATCAAGTTAAAACCCATCGCAAAACATTCCCGGGCCGAACGTACTTCGCGCGTTTGGGCGGATGGAGCGAGGACCGCAAACGCAAAGACAAAAAGGAAAACGAGCGGCACTGCCAGGAGTAATTCCGTGCCAAATAGGTAGCCTTAGCGACAGCGGCTTGACGCCGTTGCCTAAACGTCACCATTGGCCTTACGACACACGAGTGGCTTGCGGGGAGAACATGTAAGTTGACCGCAAGTTTTCGGCTAAGGTTCTGAGAAAGTCGCGATATGAAGAGGGATTTCTGTGCGGCGGAGACAGGCAACAGTTCTATCTTCGTCACGATCTGGGTTTCAAGACCGTGGATCAGGTCCGCTATCCTCCTCTTATTTACCATCGAAAGTGAGTCGTCCTGAGGGCCGAAAATAGCACGAAAGGCGTTGAAACGGCCCCGGCGATGGTCCTTTTCATAATCTTCGAAAGCGTCGATCATATAAACCAGCGTTCCTTTTGGCAGATCCCGTTATATCGTCGCCAGATACCCAGCTTCTCATATGTTGTGAGTGTCAGGTCGTATGGGCAATATGTGATGAACTCGATGATTTTAGGCAGGGAATTGATATCGGGTTCGTGCCAGTTATTTTCCCAGTTCCGGATACAATATACTCGCTATACTCGTGTTTAACCTCGAGGCGACATGTTTCCGCTATAGCCCTAGGTCCAGTCGCTTTTTTCGTAGATAATCACCAATGGTGATCGGATGATAGGGATATGGACTCATCGTTTGAACTCGATCCGGAAGTTTTGTTGTCTGAAGGGAAATATGGCATTTTGTCAACGCGGGGATGGGGGTTCGATGACATATGCATCCCGGACAGAGGAGAATATTGCTACGTTGTCAATTAATTGTCTGGGAGGCCATGTCAACATCGATAGCGCTTTCCGCAATATAATCACTCAGCTTTGTTGCCACTTTATTTGCCGTTTCGGATGTGATGTTGAGGTAACGTAAAAAAGTTTTCATTTGGGAATGGCCCGTTATCTTCATAACTTCGGTATGTGGCGAGCCTGATGCAATCATTCTCGTCGTAGCCGTATGGCGACAGTCGTGGAGACGGAAGTCTTGAACATTTGCGAGGCTGCACGCGGTTTTCCAAGCATGTTTTATAGAATCAGTGATTCCGAAAACGATTTGATCTTGCTCCTTTGATGACATTTCCCAAAGAACTTCCAACTCTGCTTTAAGGCGCGCGGTTATGCCAACGATACGAGACTCGTCTGTTTTGGTGTTGGTTTGGGGGATATGAATTTCACCAGTAACGAAATTAACATCCCGCCACTTCATTTTGAAGATTTCCCCGCTTCGCATTGCAGTATCTAAAGCGCAGATGAAAATCGATTTCAAATGAGCGCGCCTGCCGATGAATACCGCTAGTAGGCGGGATTCTTCCTCAAAGCTTAATACACGATCGCGCTCTGTTTCGGCCGAACTGACAATAAGCCCTTTAACCTTAGTAAATGGGTTTTGAAGGATCCAGTCGTTTTGTTGTGCAAAATTAGCATCGCACGAAGCATTGATAATTCCCGATTAACGGTCGCCACGTTGCGCTTCGTGCCTCGTCGAGTGATGTTGTTCAAGCGAGCGGTTTTGAAACTCTCCACGTCATTCGGTTTGATTGAGCGGGGAAGCTTTGAATCGAAATAATCAATGACCGCATTATAGGCCCCAACCACATTTGATTTTCTTCCGCTGATTTTCACTTTGTTCTCGAAAACGGCCGGTGTGAGTTTGGTCTCCCTATAAATTTGAGCGAATTCCCTAAACGTCATTTTGTCGGATTGAAAAGCCTCTTGACCGTATGCGGCCAATTCACGGCGCATTTCTTCAACCGTACTTCGGGCGGTTCGCTTGTCTTGAATTGGTCTTAACTTCTCTCGCCATTTACCGGTTTCATCTCGGTATTGAAGACGTGCATAAAGATTGCCCTTCATTTCCCGCCAGTATCTTTTGGATCTGGGGATCTTTGGACTATCTACATCAATTGCGCGATCTTTGGCACCCATAACCATCTTCATCGGCGGTATCCTGGAAAGTATCCTAGTAAAGTGAACCCCATTGTCTAGACAGGAAAAGCACTTTTTTAAGGTGGAAGATTGGTTGTTAGGGAAACGGTTTTTTCTCCTTTTTTTCTTAATAAATTTATGTAGCAGCCGCAGGCTGTGGGAATGTGGGAAAGCCG
>JBBRPZ010000053.1:0-5237 GCA_038227175.1 Pyrinomonadales bacterium
CATATGAGCGAGATTTGGAAGCTCAGGTGACGCGGCGTGAATTTTGTAATTTTCTCTTCCTGACATCTTCAGTTTTATTTCTCGGTGCCGCAGGTTTTGCCGGGAAGCTGGCATACGATTCAGGTCGTGTCCGAACGTTTATTCCCCTGAAGATTGATGGGGCAGAAGCCCTGGCGCCTGGCAGCTCGCTCAATTTTCTCTATCCTGAAGAAAATGATACGGCGATCCTGATACGTGCGTTTGACGGGCAGTATTACGCTTTCGAACAAAAATGCACGCATCTCACGTGTCCCGTATATTACTCAAAATCAAACGACCGAATCGAGTGCCCGTGCCATGAGGGCGGCTTTGATGTGCATACCGGAAACGTACTTTACGGGCCGCCGCCGCGTCCGCTCGATCGGATTCAAATTGAGATGCGCGGCGCGGGCGAGGTCTGGGCCGTCGGCAAGCAGATCGGAGGTGGCCATGAGTCAGCCTAACCAAAAGGGCACGATAGCAGGTCGGGCGGGCGCTCAGCCGCCGCGGCAAAGAGTCTTGACCGGCGGCCGCACGGCGGTCTGGCAGGCACGGCTGGTTCTGCTCGTTATGATCAACATTGCACAATTGTGGATTCTGTCAGCGACCGTCGAGGCCGCGCTCGCCTCCCATTTTGAGCAGCTTGTACCGCTCATTGTCGCTTCGGGAGTGTGCTGGCTTATCGCACTTTCGATCTTCTTGTGGTGGAAACCGGTAGGTCGGCGTCAGTCGGCCGACGGACAGGTCGATATCCGATGAAACGGAAGATCATCGGCTTTGATCAGGATGATAAACAGGATTGGCGTGCCAAACTTGCGTGCGGGCATTACCAGCACGTCCGTCATGACCCGCCGCTCATAACGCGCGAATGGACGCTGACCGCTGCCGGACGAGCTGGGAAGATCGAGGCGGAACTCGAATGTAAAAAATGCGAAACCGCCGAGCCGAGAGATTTCTAGGCTTGTGGGCGAGGTTCTGTAAAATCTGCAAAAATAGACACTTGTGAAAGAATCGAAAGAGCCAAAAAGAGCCTTAGCCACCGCTATCGCCGATCTTTTTCCCGGGTATTTCGCATTGGTCATGGCGACAGGAATAGTCTCGATCGCCACTCAATTGCTTCAGATGCAGTTGATTGCGAAGTCGCTCTTGTTCGTTAATATCGCCGCATACGTCATTCTGTCCCTGTTTCTGGGTATTCGACTGGTCCGCTACTTCCCGAACGTTAAGGCAGATATCACCGATCACATGCGCGGTCCGGGGTTCTTCACGGTCGCGGCGGGAACGTGTGTCCTTGGCAGCCAGCTGATCATCGTTGCCGGCGAATTTCAAGTGGCGATGGTCCTATGGTTTGTAGGACTTGCCTTGTGGGCGGTGACGATGTACACGTTCTTTACATTTGTTACGATCCAACAGGAAAAGCCAACGCTGGAAAAGGGAATGAGCGGGACATGGCTGATCGCGGCGGTCGCAACCCAATCTATCTCGGTCCTCGGCACATTGCTCTCGGATAAATTTGCCGCGTACCGCGAGGCGCTGCTATTCTTTACTCTTTGCATGTTCCTCGTCGGCTGCATGCTGTACTTGCTGCTCATCACGCTGATCTTTTATCGCTTTACCTTCAAAGAATTTACGGCAGCCGAGCTTTCGCCGCCCTATTGGATAAATATGGGCGCGGTCGCGATCACGACGCTTGCCGGTGCGAGATTGATCATCGCCGCTCCGGAATGGAGCTTCATCGCCGAGATACTGCCGTTCTTAAAAGGCTTCACGCTATTTTTCTGGGCATGGGGAACGTGGTGGATACCGTTGCTGATCGTCCTAGGGTTTTGGCGGCACGTCTATATGCGTTTCCCACTGAGGTACAATCCGCAGTATTGGGGAATGGTCTTTCCTCTCGGAATGTACACCGTCTGTACGTTCCAGCTTTCCAATGCTATCCATTTCGAGCCTCTCATGTTCGTTCCACGCTATTTTGTTTATTTCGCGATAGCGGCCTGGCTCGCGGCCTTTGTGGGCATGCTATTTAGCTTTTTCCAAGGTCGGCGGGAAACTTGATCGATAATGTTAACAAAGCGTCCCGACGAAATGTTGACACGCGATCATTCTGAGATCGATGCTTTAGATGGTCAGATCATGGACCTACTTACATCGGGTGAGTCCGAGGCGCTTTACAAAGCCATCGACTTCTTTTGGGCACGCCTTGCGATCCATATCCGGGCCGAACATCTCCATTTGTTCCCGACGATCACCGAAGCCTTGCACTTGCTCGACGCAACCGAAGCCGCCGCGATAAAGGATAAGATCGAGAAGCTTCACGAAGATCATAATTTTTTTATGCGAGAGATGATTGGGGCCATAAAAACAATGCGTCAAATTGTTGACGATCCAGATAGCGACGAATTGAGCCGTCTGGGTGAAGTGAATGAGCGGCTAGAAAATGTCCGACGACGGATGATAGTTCATAACAAAACAGAAGA
The DNA here is from genome assembly GCA_038227175.1 of Pyrinomonadales bacterium. Taxonomy (GTDB): domain Bacteria; phylum Acidobacteriota; class Blastocatellia; order Pyrinomonadales; family Pyrinomonadaceae; genus OLB17. The sequence continues at coordinate 2,496 of JBBRPZ010000053.1, forward strand.
ATCCGAGATCTACCCTTTGGCGGATAGGTTGCTCGTAGCGGACGCCGCCCGCATGCTCCGCTATAAAATGAAACGGGAATTGGATAATCTGCCGCCGCGCTTTGTTGTAACACCTAAATAACGATCCCAATGATCAGTCCGATCGACAATGACAACCAGCTAATTGAAGGTTTTGTGCTCGCAGGCGGTGCGAGCAGTCGAATGGGCCAGGATAAAGCTCATATGTCCGTCGGCGGAAAACGGTTTTACGAAAGAGCCGCTGCTGCGCTGAGCCCGATATGTCACGGGCCCGTGACTGTTGTGGGTCGAACTCCCGCTAACTTAGCTTTTGAAACCAGCTTGGATGTCGCCCTTCTCCCGGATCTTCTTGAGTTTCGAGGGACAAAACTTCCGCAGGCATCGATCGTGGGACTCTATACGGCGTTGGCGTCTACGAAAATGCCGTGGATCGCGATTCTTGCCTGTGACCTGCCGTTTGTTACCGGAGGTTTGATGATAAGGCTGGCGGGGTATCGTTCCGAAGAGATCGACGCAATTGTCCCGCTACAACCCGACGCTAATCCTCAGCCATTGTGTGCGATTTACAACCGCGAAAAATGTCTGCCTGTTGTGAAAGATATGGTCAAGAAAGGTGAGCTGAAAATGCGAAAAGTCGTCTCAACCTTACATTCACGATTTGTTAGTTTCGACAAACTTGCCGATCTAAGCGGTTCCGCAAATTTCTTCTTTAATGTGAATAATCCCGAAGATCATGAGTCTGCCCTCAAGATCTCAGGCGACTAGGCTGATGCTGCAAAAGCTCTCGCGTAAACATCGCTTCTGACCTGTGGATGGGCCGACGCTTTCGCCATTAACGCAGGACGATAAAAGTAAATAAACCACTCGCCGGCCTTTCGCTCCTCGGCCCAACTCGCAAAGCCTCGCCGTGCAAACATCTCCCTTAGTGGTATCGGATCGAAAGGATGACGCAAAAGCAATATCTCACTCGGGCTTTTCAGACTTACCAATCCCTTGGCTATCGCGGGCATAGGGTCGCGCTTCTCATCCGCCTGTCGCATGAGATCAACGTAAATCACATTCGGATGGGCATCGTTAATAGTCGCGATCTCGTTGGGTCGTACGGGCAGGTTTGAATCCGTGTATTGAAGCTCATCCCAACCGCATAGCCGCAACTCATCAGAAAGCCCAACTTCGTCTTCGCCTAAAGCGAGATTAAGGACATAAAGCATTTCCGACAGGGGAACGCGCGCGATGCGAGCTGCTTGTGAAACCGATACGCGGCCGGCCATCGCACGACGCAATTTCGGATATCGAAGGCGATCGAATTCCGGTGCCAGCCACATCAACGCCGCGATCATTTTTTCTTCATCGAGTGCTAGGACTTCCTTGATTTTCAAATCACCAGTAATTCTCATTTCTACCTCATGTATTCACAACTTTGTAACATTGTGGATTTTTCATCGCCGTCGAAATGTGACACAAGTCACCATTGCATTGAACTTTTGTAGTTTCTTTTCAGCCAAGCTAAGATTCTTGATAGTGTACGACGATAAGATCACAATTTTTAAGCAAACAGAACTGTTTCGCGACTTGGATGATGATGTCCTGCTTGTCTTGGCGAAACACTCGATCAAGAAACGTTTGGAGCGCAATGAGATTCTGTTTCTGGCAGGAGAGCCTTCGAAGGGACTTCATATTATCGCGTCGGGATCGGTACGTGCATTTCGAACCAGCACGGATGGGCGCGAACAGGTCATTCACGTTGAACATGCGGTTACAACGATAGCTGAAGTGCCGGTTTTTGACGGTGGAAATTATCCGTCTACAGCAGCGGCAGAAGAGTCGACCACCGTATATTTTCTTGATAAACAGTTGATTCTAAAGGCGGCTATCGCGTTTCCCCAGCTCGCATTGGCCGCAGCTAAATTGATGGCTTTACGCCTTCGGCGGTGCGCTGCACTTGTTGAGACGCTTTCGCTACGCGAAGTCGGCCAAAGACTTGCCGGCTTGCTGCTCGAGGAAGCCCGGGCTTCCGGAATTAGTGCTGAATCAGGGATAACAATAAAATTGCCATTAACTCACAATCGGCTTGCTGCAAGGATCGGGACGGTTCGTGAAGTAGTGACGCGGAGCATGCTGCGGCTTGAAGATCAGAAACTAATCGTTCACGAGGGGCGGAATATTAGGATACCTGACTTGGAGGCTCTTGCGATATTCGCGGAGGTACAGCATGACCATTAATTGAGGCAGTGAATTGAGAACCTTATGCGTTGGCGGTGGCATGCTCCATTCAAGTCATCGCGTCCGAAATTATTTCAAAACCCGACATTATTTCTGATATGTAATTTTGAAGGACGGTCGCGACTTTGTTTGTTGCTTCAGGCGTTATATTCAAGTAACGCAGAAACGTCTTTAATTGAGAATGTCCAGTGATCTTCATCATCTCGGTATGTGGGCATGGCTCGTTTCAAAAGTCTCGACTCCCTTGCGCGAAACTGACGCAAAGAACCGCGTAGAAGCCTAGACCTTAATCTCACGAAGCGAGTTCATACAGATATGTACACGAATGGTCTGGTGCCGAATCGGGGTGTATTCGATTAGAATTGGATTTCCATTGCCGGACACTCGATCATTAGTGACTTTTTCATGATGATCGTGTACGAACGGCTCGCATCCATAGAATAAAGACATATAACGATTATAGAGACCCCTCACATCTACAGACGTTTGGTGTTCGGGAAA
>JBBRPZ010000054.1:0-4148 GCA_038227175.1 Pyrinomonadales bacterium
AGTCGCACCCGTATCGTCGTTGAGGATCGTGCCCAAGCCCGAGGCGGTGCCGATCACAGCGTTGAGCGGGTTGGTCCGGAGATGAACCGTAAAGGTCTCGGTCGGCTCGATCACCGTGTCGCCGTTAACCAGCACCGTGAAGGTCTTTGAAAGCTCATTTGGGCCGAAAGTGAGAGTACCGCTCGTGGCCTGATAGTCGTTATTCGCAACCGTCGCCGAGCCGTCGCGCGTCTCGAACTGCACTAAGGATGTAAAACCAACCGCTCCCTGCCTTGAGACCGTAAAGACATACGGCGTTGTTCCCGAATTACCCTCGTCGTGCGATACGTCATCGATAAAAAAGATCGATGTCGTCGGCGTCGGAACCGGAGTAGGAGGTGGAGTCGGTGTCGGCGTCGGCGTTGGTGTTGGCGTCGGCGTCGGTGTCGGTGTTGGAGTTGGCCGACGACGCCCAGCGAGTCGTTTCGAGCGAACGCCAATGAAAGCCTTCTCCGTCAGCAATATCAACAAATTGTTGGCTCGACAATCGTGCGGGGGGAATGCCGTAATCCTGCATCCGAAATAAGACCTTATTTTTCACTGACCATTCGTGCATCGGTATGAGAAACCGTTCTTCAAAAAGCTCGGTCAGCGTTTTCCCGAAATCATGCCTCACCGCGTCGGATCGGGGTGCTTCGTCATATTCCAGCAGCGGGAGTAAGGGCAGCAGATCGTAGCCGCGACGTTTTTTGAATTCTGCGGGCAAGTCTGCGGTCCAATCGGCGCTATAAACCTCTAGGCTGTCCGTAAATATCGACGTCACGCTGCCTGGTTCGACAGCAGACATAAATTTGTCGCCATTTTCGCGAAGGTGTGTTTGCGTGGCCGAAAGACTATAGTGATCCTGGACGTACCCCTCGGCGCCGATCGCGGCACGTTTTACTATTTGCCCCGAACGACTCGAGAAATAAAAAACAAGTGTTCGCGGCCCGTCACCGGACGGAATATTTAGAGTCGGGCTGTTGCCGGAAATATCGATCGCCCGGAAAGTGTTTGGATTTTCCTGCTTTGCTCCCAGACCTACAAATGCTCCGATCAGCTCTTCACCTTCGTATCAGTCGGCGGAGTGATAGTATTTTTGGCTGGCTCGATCTCAATCGCATCCGACCTCAGACGTGCGGCGGCAAGCTCGGGCGTAATGTACGGGCCGCCGTAAGACCAACCGCTGCCGATCGTAACGTCCATTCTGAGCCCAAGTTCCCGAGCCTTTCGTGATGTGAATTTGACCTTTTCGAGAAACGACGGAGACAGATACCGATCATTCCGAATTCCACGGGAAGGGTCGTCCACGATAAGCGGATAAACTACCGCGAGTTCAAGCCGCCAATACCAGCATCTTTTAATACATGAAGTCACGTTCAATTTCCCGCTCGCTAATGAAAGGCCCGAACCACCGCCAGCGGATCATGATCTTGCTGTCATCAGGCGGCGTATGGAAGTATTTCTCCAGATCGGCAACAGATGTAACTAACGTGGTCTGTGGTTGTGAAAATACGGACACCACACAAATTGATAGAATGATAATAAGCTGAAAGACTAAATTGCGTGACAGTTTCATATCTTCGTTAGGTTTAATTTTTTCGCTTCCGATTCCCATTAGACGCCGTTTTTGGGTATTTTGCGGCCCGACTTAATTTCTCGGCGGCAGGCGATTACCGCGCGGCGGGCTCGCCGGCATCTTAAAAGTCTCAACCGGATCGGGATGAGCCGGATCAAAAGACGGGACGTCGTTGACCAAAAACTTGACGAGGCCGATCTTGCTCGTCTTGATTCCCTCGATAACGCATTTTGCCAGCTCGTAGCTGCCGTAGTTGTTGTGATGCGTCGCATCTTTTCCGCCATTTCCAAACGCCAGCGGAGATTTTTCGACGCCGAGTGCCTCGTACAGCGTTTTGCTCATCGCGTTGAGGTCGATCACCGCCACATTTTCCTCTTTGCCGACCTGCCTAACGGCCTCGGGGTAATCGCCGAGCGAATTTGTGATCTTTCCTTTGTCGTCAAAGGTTCGCCGGTTCATCGAGGTGACCAAAACAGGTATCGCACCGCGAAGTTTCGCCTCGGCAATGAATGTTTTCAGATACGATTTGTAGGTTGTAAATGCCTCGACATACGTTTGCGGCCACTGCTTTTTCTGGTCGTTGTGGCCAAATTGCATAAAGAGGTAATCGCCCTGCTTCATCTGGCTTAATATCTTGTCGAGACGCATTCCCGTTACAAATGATTTGAGCGTCTCACCCGATTCGGCCTGATTGGCAACGGCGACGCCCGGGCCAAAGAATCGAGGCAACATCTGTCCCCAACTGTTTCCCGGCTCGCCCGGCTGGTCGGTTACCGTCGAATCACCGGCAATAAAAACCGTGACAGCGTCGTCCACCTTCGTTATTTCGACGGCATCTATGGCCGGATGCTCGTCGTTAAATTCGAGCGTGAGTTTGTCGTCCCACGTCATCGACCCGATCTCACGTGGATTGAGCCTGATCTGCGTTCCACCCGGAGCGTTTAATGGCGGCGGCGGAACCTGGAAATTGCGCACGTTTACCACAAATGTTCGCGTCTCAAATTTTCCCTGGGCCGTTCGTACACCTTCGAGCATCAATCTGCGCGTTTCAGCCTTTACGGTATTGACCGATTCACCTTTTGCATCGCCGAATGTCACGGTAATTTTGTAATTCCCTTCCGGCACTTTTACCGAAAACAGGAATGGTTTGTCGCTCGTGAGAAAATCACCGCGAAGGTCGTCACTGCCTTCGCGATCCACACCGACGACGGAGGCTCCGGCTTCGATGCCGTACCCTAATTCGGCTGTAAAAAGCGTTGCGGGCAAGACCTGTGTATAACCAGCCGCGATTTTGCCCGGCCCGAAGTCGAATTTGAACGAGGTCTGAGCTGGCGGTACTTGCGGTGTTGCAACGAGAGTAGGCGATGGCTGAACTTGTCCCCACAGAGTGACAATTCCGAATCCGCTAAAAAACGCAACAGAAGTTAAGGTAAGCACTGCGAAAGAAGTATGAAAGTTTTTTACGCACATGATGGTTACTCCAAATCTCAATTTCAAAATCGATTTTCCACGACAAGCGTTCAACGCTCAATCTCGGCTCTAAATTTTGATTGCGTTGAACCGACGTTCGGTATCCCGGAAATATTGCTTTCTATGCGGAAAACAGACGCGGGTTTGATAGTCAATTTCTTCTTTTCAAATTCTTTTCCATCAGCGAGCAATCTAAATGTTGCCGCCGAACTAGATTTTCCGTGATTGTAGACGTAAGTATCAGTCGATATCGGAGGATTCGGGTCTCTTTCAACGAAGTAAAGCTCCGGGTCGCTAATCACAAGTCCATCCAAGTGGATCTTGAAAGCGTAGGCAAAATTGCCCGGTTTATCTTTTGGGAAAGTAATTTGCAGCCCTTCGTCGGTTAGGTTCCACGCAATCTTTTGCTTTGATCCGAGCAAGGTCACATTTTTTATTTTTAGGTTCTTTACGTGTTCTTTTGCAAGCGATTTGATGAGGATGCTGCCGTCGGTCCATGCGAGCGAGATCGCGTACAGATCGCTGCCTTTGGTCGTAAATCGAATATCCTGAGCCGTGTATTTTATTTGAGAGGCATCGGACTGTGAGCCGGTCGGGGTCTGAACGCTGCCCTCGCCAAAACGCACCCACGGCCGTGTTCCGTATATTGCTTCTCCGTTTATCTTCAACCATCCCCCGAACTCGAGCAAAGTTTGCTTGATCTGATCGGGTATCGTGCCGTCCGCTTTCGGCCCTATGTTTAATAGAAAACTGCCATTTTTACTGACAATATCGGCCATGTCTTTTACCAATTGATCGGACGTTTTATATTCTTCACCTTCGATATACGACCATGAATGCTTACCGATCGAACTATCACTCTGCCAGGGATTTCGCCTGATGCCTTTCAGCTTGCCTCGTTCGACATCATAAATGGCGATATCGCTGGGAAAGCCGATCTTGTATGTGACTCCAACTTGTTGACCCCAATCCAACGCGGAGTTGTAATAGTGAGCCATAAACCGCGTAAAGGCTGGTTTGAAAAACCTGTCACCAGGCGTTCCGTCAAAAAATATCAGACTCGGGTGGTAATAATTGACCA
>JBBRPZ010000055.1:0-2434 GCA_038227175.1 Pyrinomonadales bacterium
CGTCGTCCGCCTTCCCTTCGGTTTTGGCGCAAGGCGATAAAATCCTCGCGGCCTCCGGCCACGAAAAACACCATCGACCCACTTCACCACCCGCTAACGCCAACCCACACTCTCGTCCACTTCCCGCTGAACCAAGACACCTACGGTGGAGGGTTTTACAATTAATAACAATGGAGTAAGGAACGACCGAAAAATAACTTCCGTTTTTCGTTCGGGTCGACGCGCGCTATCACGAGCAGCGGGCGTCTCACTCAGAGGAAGTTATTTTTCGGTCGTTCCTAAGTGCAGACCCGGGGTCTAGCACACCAAATGATCTGTTGCGGTCCGGCGATTTTCAATGGACTTCAGTGACAAAGAATAAGTAATCGCACGATTCGCGTTAGCAAACGGATAAGTAAACATGCAACTCGCATCATATTGGTTGACACGGGTCGTGCTAGTCACGACGTTCGCGGTATGCTTTTTGGCAAATTCGAAGGCCGACGAGGTAAGTTCGAATCTTGAGGCGATAAAACAGAATCACCGCGCTTTGAAAAATGTTGCTCCGTACTTGATCGAGGCAAAAATGAGCGCCTCGAATAGAGATTCGGATCAGTACGTCGTCAGCCGTGTGTTTCTCGGTCCGAAATGGATGCTGGGAACGAGTTTCGATTACTTTGGAAAGAACGACGCACTTCACAAAGCGGGCGATCGGATGATTTGCGTGGTCCAAGAAGCTTCCAACGACCTGGCAGTGGAGGTCGCGGATCCCTACCGGATATTTGAAGGCCTATACGGCATTCCGAGGTCGCCGGTTTGGTCAGGTTCTGACCAACGATTCGAACGTTTGCAGAGCGTCTATACCAAGTTCAGCAAAATCGCAGCCGAAGATCCACAAGAGCAGCAGCGACTGTTAGAGAAACTGATCTTGAACCGCGATCCCTGGGTCTCTAGTTTGGCACTGGATTGGCGCACGAAAGTGACGGAGGGCGACCACAACGAAGATATTGCCGCAAACCAGCAAATCTGTCTCGATTTTGCTAAGAATTGGAGCAGTTTAGCTACCTTGACGTTGACCGCACAGATGTATTTAGATCGTCGGCTCTGTTCAACTGTCGAACTGGAATGGTCAAAATCTCAATTGAGGAAAGACCTAGTTTTAAAGTGGCCAGACAGAATTGAAAATGACGTTGACGCTCTCGCTTTTGAGCAACGTTTTCGAGATCTTTGTGGAGGCGAGCAACTCTTCTATTCCTTCAATGAGTGGGGCCAAATATCTGACGAGTTTGCTTTGATTGCCGCGAGCCGGTGGAAGAACAGCGCTCGTTGGGACAAATACCTTTCGAAGATTAAGGCCCCGATCGACTTGTTAGCTCAACGTCGCGTTCCGAACCTTGATGCGGAAGCATTTCTGGTCGACGTTTTGGAAAAGTCCGATGACGCTGAAGCAAGGAAGGCAGCCGCTCAATTCTTAGCTGAAACCACAAAGCCGACTGCGACAGAACATGTGACGAACGTCCTAAAAAAACTACATGATCCGGAATTGGAAAAAATTCTTCGCCCTTATTTGGAAATTAAGCCCAAGAAATCCGCAGTACCGGTAATTCCGAACAAGAATTCTTCAGGGCAGGTTAATCGGTCAATACCTAAATAGCGTGTGACACTGATGGGCGGCCTGGCGCAGACCGTTTAAATCGAAGTATTCCGGCAGCATTCTATTTACGTTTACGGCGAAACCTAATGGGAATGGCTTGACCTTGGTTTATCCCTTCGACGAGGTAAGTTGCATTAATTTGCAACGTCGTGCGGATCGCTGGGAACAGTTCCTGAAAAGGTTACCGGTTGATTGGCCGTTTAAGCCGGTCACGCGATTTGCCGGCATTGATGGAAATTTATGTCCGCCGCCTCCCTGGTGGACTCGTGGACCCGGTGCCTGGGGATGCCATCGATCTCACGCTCGCGTTTTCGAAGACTGCTTGCAACGTGGTGCGGAAAGTATCTTGATTTTTGAAGACGACGCAATTTTTGCTGAGAATTTTACCAACGATGCTCAGCAATTTTTCGCAAAGCTGCCTGACGACTGGCAGATGGTTTATTTGGGAGGGCAATGTTTGAAGGTTCATTTTCATCCGCCTACGAATGTTAATGACTGGGTCTATCAACCATTGAATGTGAATCGCACGCATGCCTATGCTGTGCGAGGCGAAGCAATTCGAACGGTTTACCGTCATCTCCATCGGCGTGATTGGTATCCTAGCCCTTAAATAAGCGTAGCCCGCTTGCTTTTGCGACGCGACGCGCGCGGCGCATGGCGAACGGACCGCGCGATCCGGCGGTGAGGAGGGTGCGAGTTGTGTGTTGGGCATACGGTGAGATTCCTTTCTGTGTGAGGTGTGGCGGCGGAACAAAGCCTACGTACTTTGTCTCTTGAGTAGCGCGCCGGAGATCGGCCGCA
>JBBRPZ010000056.1:0-2042 GCA_038227175.1 Pyrinomonadales bacterium
ATGCTTGAGGAAAAGGATCTGGCGTCGGGCGACATGTCAAAATACGACACTATTGTTGTAGGCATCCGTGCGTCCGAAACGCGGCCCGACTTTGTCGCCAATAACCAACGCCTGCTCGATTATGTCAAAAACGGCGGCAATCTGATCGTCCAGTATCAGCGAGGGGGCTTTGCACAACAAAATCTGCTGCCATATCCGGCGAGCATGACCGACACGCAAAAAACGACCGCCGGAAGCGTGGCGCGTGTGGTTGATGAGAACGCCAAGGTGACTATATTAAAACCCGATCACCCGATATTTAATTTCCCTAACAAGATCGGCGACGATGATTTTAACGGCTGGGTGCAGGAGCGAAATGCATATAATCTTGTCACATTTGACGATAAATACACGCCGCTGCTCGAATCGCACGACGCAGGTGAAATGGAAAACAAAGGCGGATTGGTGGTCGCTCAATTAGGCAAGGGAACCTATATTTATTGCAGTTATTCGTTTTTCAGGCAGTTACCGTCCGGAGTTTCGGGTGCGTATCGGTTGTTTGCGAATATGCTTAGTCTTCCAAAGGCTCATTAACCATGCGGGCGGAAACGCGAGTGTAAACCAGCGTGCGTTCACGTGATGGGCACACTCGTTTACACTCGCGTTTCCGCCCGTAGATCATCGCAACAGACACTATTCAATAACCACCAGTACATCGCCGGTGCTGACGGTGTCGTTTTCGGCGACGCGTATATCCTGAATGATCCCGTCTTTTGGCGACTTCATCTCGTTCTGCATCTTCATCGCCTCGACGACGATGACGCCGTCACCTTTTTCGACGGTGTCACCGACGGATTTGAGGATGCGGACCACTTTTCCGGGCATCGCGGTCTTTATTTCCGCTTTGCCCGAAGCGTCTTCGGCCCCCGCAGCCGAGCCGCGAAGACGTTTTGAGTCGATCACGGTGGCCTCGATCTCAGAGTTGCCGACTTTTACGCGATAATGATTTGGCGTCGCAGCATCGAGCGAGGCGAAAACTTCAAACACTTGCCCATCATTTTTCAGCAAAAAAACATTTGGCTCCGGCTCGGATAGATCGAGGTTGTATTCGCGATCATTTACGCGGGCGGTAAGCCGCTCACCTTCCCGCGAGATCTCAACCTCGTGCTTTTCGTCTTCGACATCGACAAGGAGTTTCATACCTGCTTATTTGGTTGCGGCGTGATGCGTAAATAAGGCTTAACCGCATTCCAACCGGCGGGGAATTTTGCTTTTGCTTCCTCGTCCGAGATGGTGGGAACGATAATACAATCGTCACCGTCTTGCCAGTTTACGGGGGTCGCGACGCTGTAATTTGCGGTGAGTTGCAGCGAATCGATCACGCGGAGCAGCTCGTCAAAGTTACGCCCGGTGCTCGCGGGATACGTGAGCGTCAATTTGACTTTTTTGTCGGGCCCGATGACAAACACCGAGCGAACGGTGAATGTGTCGCTGGCGTTCGGGTGGATCATATCGTAGAGGTCGGCAACTTTGCGGTCGCTGTCGGCGATCATAGGGAAATTGACGGCGGTGCCCTGTGTTTCCTCGATGTCTTTTTCCCAGCCGAGGTGCGAATCGAGCGGATCGACGCTGAGACCGATGATCTTCACGTTTCGCTTGTCGAATTCCGGTTTGAGGCGCGCGGCCATGCCGAGCTCGGTCGTGCAAACCGGCGTGTAATCCTTCGGGTGCGAAAACAGAACGCCCCAGCCGTCGCCGAGCCATTCGTGAAAATTAACTTGTCCCTGCGTAGTTTCCGCTGAAAAATCGGGTGCGGTATCGCCAAGTCTGATAGCCATAAAATACGCCTCCTGTGATGAGCAAATTATAACAAACCGACGAGGTAAAACAACAACTATACCGGGCCGTTGTCGTCATTTACGGGTGGTTCGGGTGTTTTTCGCAGGCGGACGAGAAACAGCTTCTTTTCGTCGGCTTTGAGAATCTCCACATTTAGACCGCGAAGATCGAGATGTTCGCCCGTCCTCGGGACATAACCAGCCTCGCTCGTAATCAATCCGGCA